>NZ_FLQT01000003.1 GCF_900088125.1 Peptoniphilus pacaensis
CCTTCCCCGCAGGGAAGGACGTTCTTCCTTAGAAAGGAGGTGATCCAGCCGCACCTTCCGATACGGCTACCTTGTTACGACTTCACCCCAGTCATTAACCCTACCTTCGACAGCTGCCTCCTTGCGGTTAGCTCGCTGGCTTCGGGTATTGCCAACTCCCATGGTGTGACGGGCGGTGTGTACAAGACCCGGGAACGCATTCACCGCAGCATGCTGATCTGCGATTACTAGCAACTCCGACTTCATGCAGGCGAGTTGCAGCCTGCAATCCGAACTGGGATCGGCTTTTTGAGATTCGCTTGAGATCGCTCTGTCGCTGCCCTCTGTACCGACCATTGTAGCACGTGTGTAGCCCAGGACATAAAGGGCATGATGATTTGACGTCATCCCCACCTTCCTCCGATTTATCATCGGCAGTCCCTTTAGAGTTCCCACCATTACGTGCTGGCAACTAAAAGTAAGGGTTGCGCTCGTTGCGGGACTTAACCCAACATCTCACGACACGAGCTGACGACAACCATGCACCACCTGTATTAGCGTTTCCGAAGAAAAGGCTTTATCTCTAAAGCGGGCGCTAGTATTTCAAGTCCTGGTAAGGTTCTTCGCGTTGCTTCGAATTAAACCACATGCTCCGCTGCTTGTGCGGGTCCCCGTCAATTCCTTTGAGTTTCATGCTTGCGCACGTACTCCCCAGGCGGAGTGCTTATTGTGTTAACGGCGGCACCGAGGTTTGACCCCCGACACCTAGCACTCATCGTTTACGGCGTGGACTACCAGGGTATCTAATCCTGTTTGCTACCCACGCTTTCGTTCCTCAGCGTCAGTTGAAGTCCAGCAAGTCGCCTTCGCCACCGGTATTCCTCCTAATATCTACGCATTCCACCGCTACACTAGGAATTCCACTTGCCTCTCCTTCACTCAAGCTTGACAGTTTCCGATGCTTACGAAGGTTGAGCCTTCGCCTTTTACATCGGACTTGCCATGCCGCCTGCGAACCCTTTACGCCCAGTAATTCCGGACAACGCTCGCCCCCTACGTATTACCGCGGCTGCTGGCACGTAGTTAGCCGGGGCTTCCTCCTATGGTACCGTCATTATCTTCCCATAGGACAGAGCTTTACGATTCGAAAACCTTCATCGCTCACGCGGCGTCGCTGCATCAGGGTTTCCCCCATTGTGCAAGATTCCCCACTGCTGCCTCCCGTAGGAGTTTGGACCGTGTCTCAGTTCCAATGTGACCGTTCACCCTCTCAGGCCGGTTACTGATCGTCGTCTTGGTAGGCCGTTACCCCACCAACTAACTAATCAGACGCGAGGCCATCTCTTACCGCTAGCACTTTGACTTCATCACCAGGAGGTGTCGGAGTCTTATACGGTATTAATCCCGGTTTCCCGAGGCTATCCCGTTGTAAGAGGCAGGTTCCTCACGCGTTACTCACCCGTTCGCCGCTAATCCCAATCAAATCACCCCGAAGGGATCAATGAATGTTCATCGCTCGACTTGCATGTGTTAGGCGCGCCGCCAGCGTTCGTCCTGAGCCAGGATCAAACTCTCAATAAAAACTTTGAGTTTGCTTAGCTCGGATTCACTGACTGTGTTCCGCTTTAAGCTTTTAGATTTGTTATGGTTTAATCTCTTATACCATTTAATTAACTTGGTTCAGTGCCGCTTCTTTCGAAACAGCTTATTTAGTATATCTCGCAGGGAATGCTTTGTCAAGAACTTTTTAACACTTTGTAAAAATTCTTTCCGCACGCCTCGCGCGATAACTTGTTTAGTTTACCATTGGAGGCAAACTTTTGTCAACCTATTTTTAAGGACTGTTTCCTAAAAAATAGGGCCCGATTTAGTGGGCAAGTATTATTATACGCACTGACTTATTTCTTGTCAACACGAATTTTACGTCCTTTTGTTTTCTCCTTTACGCCTTATCGGCGAGTTCTTTCGTCCGTTCGATCAGGCTCCACAGATCGGGATCCGATGCCAGACGGTAGGCCTGTTCAAAATCCTTCAGCGCTTCGGAAAATCTCCCCGCCCGGTAATTGAGTATGCCGCGATTCATATGGGCCGTGCGATTGTCCTCTTCTCTTTTGATGACTCTCGTGAGAGTTTCCACCGCGTCTTTCTCTCGACCGGCTGCGGCGAGGGCGATGGCCAGGTCGTTTTCGATCTCTCCATCTTCACCGCAGGAGGCCGCTTCTTCCAAATAATGAATGGCGGTTCCCATATCCTGCAGGCCGTAGTGGGCCATGCCGAGAATATGGGCACAGGCAGCGGGCTCCGAGTAGCGGGAGTCGATGGACTGAATGGCGGCGATGGCTTCTTCATACTTTCCGTAGTGGAGATAGGTTCTGGCCCCGTCGATGGCGGCCGGCTCTTGCACCCGCTCCAATGCGCGGCGCATTTGATCCTTTAACAGTTCGTCTTCCGCCAAGTTCAGCGCCTTCTCGCCGTAAAATTTCGCCTTAATATACATGGCCTGGGCTTCGTATATGCGACTCAGTGCGGCATAAGCGACCGCACAATTTTCATCTTCTTCTATTATAGCCTCGTAGCGATCGGTTATTTCCTTTAAGAGATCGGCAAGGTCCGCCCCTTCGCTCCAGTTTTGATTATAGATGCCTTCCATGGCGGCGGTGGTTTCCAGGCGATCTTCTACGCTTCCCCGTATTCTTTCCTTGGCCATGCTCATGAGATAGATTTCTTCCGAGCCCTCTTTCTGCCAAGCCGCGGCTATCTGCCCGTCGATGGCCTTTAATGCGTCGTCGGCGTTTTCTTTCAGAAATTTCAAATAGGCGTCGGCAAAGGGAAATTGCTCGTCCAAAGCCACGACGATGCACATGGCGGTGAAGATATGGCGGTAGTCCATGGTGTCATCCTGCATCTTAATCTCTTCGATCAAATCCTTTTGCAGAATGGGAAGGGGGACGCCGCTTAAAATATGTTTTCGTCCGGGAATTTGTTCCAGAAAACCGATGGCGTCGTACCAATCGCTCAAATACTTTTTACTGTCCATGGTCCTTCCTTTCGTCTAAGTGTTTTTTGTATTTTCCTTTTTCGTAATAGATGTAGCGGACGGTGTCGCCTAAGATGATTCCCCGCACCTGTTTCGATGCTTTCAGGGGATCGTCTACGGGCACAAAGTCCGGATGGCTTTTTAAAAAGTCCACCACGGCTTGGCGGCCCAGCTCGGGATCATCCACCGGCAAAGTTCCGCCGATGTATTTATTTTCCGCGAAGTAGAAGTCTTCTTTCAGGGCAAGGTACATGGCATCATCCATCCAATGCTTCTCATTTAAGAAGCTGTAGAGGAAGAGGTACTTTCCCTGCCGATTTTTTAATGGCTGCTCATGAATGTTTTCCATGAGGTAACGGGCCATGCCCATGTAGAAATCCGACGGCTTTACGCCTCGCTCCTTCAGCTCGCTTCTTACGGCGAGAAAGGCGTCTTCGTCGTAGTAATTTTCCACGACTGCGGCGAAGTTTTTTAACAACAGCACCTCTTCACCACGAAGGACGTCGGTGCGAATGACTTCGTAGGGCGGCTCGTCGTCGTAGATGATGTGAAATTCTTCGGCCCTGCGGCGCAGCTCCGTACCTCGCAGCAGCTTTAGAAAGCCGATTTGAATTTTTTTCGCGCGAAGGGGCACCACCCGGTCGAAGCCGTTTAAAAAGCTTTCCATGTCTTCCCCGGGAAGGCCCACGATTAAATCCACGTGGATGTGCACCTTGTCCCGATCGATGAGATCCATGGCTTTTTTCATCTTCTCCAGATTCGTGCTTCGATGAATGCTGCGGTTCACCTCGGGGTTCACCGATTGGATTCCCGCCTCGATCTGAAAGAGTCCCGCCGGCGCCTCGTTTATGACCTCCGCCACATCGGGGGTCATGTGCTCCAGATTCATTTCGAAGTGAATGCACATGTCCCGTGGCGCTTCGGCGATAAAAAAGCGCAGGATTTCTTTGGTGCGCTCGGGGCGAATGTGGAAGCTGCGGTCTACAAATTTCACCAGTTTCGAGCCCGTCTGAAAAATCCGTCTCATATGCTCTTTAATCTCGTCCACGCTGCGGTGGCGCACGTCGTCGTCTTCGGAAGACAAACAATAGCTGCAATGGTAGGGGCAGCCCCGCATGGATTCGTAATAGACGATGCGGTGGTCTAAGGCTTCCTCCTCGTAGCCGGCTGGCAGCTCGCTGATGGCAAAGGTATCTTTTAAAGGCACGGAAAAAATCTCCCCGTCCTTTCGATAGACCAAGCCCGGCACCTCGTTCCAATCCGCCTCTCCTTCCAAGCAGTCGAGAAAGTCGTCGAAGCTTCTCTCCCCTTCGCCTCGCAAAATGCCGTCTATCCAGGCTTCCGTCTTCATGCGTTCGGCGCTGTCGTAAGTGACCTCCGGACCGCCGACGTATTGCTTTACACGAGGGAAGGCCTTGCGTATATAGCGGCCCAGCACTTGTATCTGAGACCAGTTCCAGATATAGGCGGAGTAGAGAATGGCGTCGGGCTTTTCCCGCAGGATTTTTTGCAGCATGACGTCTCTCGATTCGTTAATGGTCATTTCGAGAAGAGCCACGGGCCGTTTCGTCGATGCGCGGAGCAGGCGCACGGCCAAATTCGTATGGACGTAGCTGGCGTTCATGGCCACCAGTAAAACTTTCATACTTCCTCCATAAAAAAAGAGGCTTTCGCCTCTCTCTTACATTTTGTCCGGGGCTTCGATACCCAAAAGATCTAAGCCGATGCGGATCATATTTTTGACGCCGTAAACCAAAAGCAGGCGAGCCTGTTTCAGTGCTTCGTCGTCGACGAGAATGGGCGTATTGGTGTAGTACTTGTTAAATGTCTTCGCGCAGTCGGTGATGTAGCGGGTCACGAAATAGGGTTCGTACTTTTCGTGGCTGTCGACGATCACTTGATTGAAGCCGTAAAGCTTTTGCAACAGCTCTTTTTCTTCTTCCGAGGAAAGCAGAGATGCGTCAACTTCATTCTTCGGATCGAAGCCGCCTTTTTCCAACAGAGAATTCATGCGGGCGTGGGTGTATTGCACGTAAGGCCCGGTTTCGCCGTCGAAGCTTAAGGTGCGGTCCCAATCGAAGACGTAGTCCTTGATTCGTTGGTTAAAGAGCTCTTGGAATTTCACGGCGCCGATGCCCACTTGATGAGCCAGCTCGTCGCGATTTTCCATTTTATGTCCGCTTTCTTCTTCGCGCTCCTTCAAAATGTCTTCCACTTTGTCCACGGCGCGGTTCAATACGTCTTCCAGATAGACGACCTTGCCCTTACGCGTGGACAGAGTGCCTTCAGGCAGAGAAACCATGCCGAAGGGCACGTGGATGCAGTCGTCGGCCCAATCGTAGCCCATTTCTTTTAAAATGGCTTTTAATTGTTGGAAGTGGAGATTTTGCTGACTGCCGACCACGTAGATGTTTTTGTAAAAATCGTAATGATCTTTTCTGAAAATAGCCGTGGCGATGTCGCGAGTCAGGTAGATGGTGGAGCCGTCGCTCTTAATAATAATAGAGGGCGGCAAATTGTATTTGTCCAGATTAATGATCTGCGCCCCTTGGTCTTCAACCAGAAGGCCCTTCGCCTTGATTTCATCCACGGCTTTGACCATTAAATCGGAATAATAGGATTCGCCGCGGAAGGAATCGAAGTCCACGTCCAGCATGTCGTAGACCCGCTTAAATTCTTCCAAGCTTAAATCGCGGAACCATTGCCAAAGGGAAACGGCCTCTTCGTCGCCGCTTTCCAGCTTTCTGAACCACTCTCTGGAATTGTCCAAAAGCTCCTTGTCTTCTTCCGCTTCCTTGTTGATGCGCACGTAGAGTTTCACCAACTCGGGAATGGGATTTTTCTCGATGACTTCGTCGTCGCCCCAGCGCTTGTAGGCTTCGATCATCATACCGAATTGGGTGCCGTAGTCGCCTAAATGGTTAATGGCCTCTACCTTGTAGCCCAAGTGTTTGTAAATGCGCTTAATGGAGTCGCCGATAATTGTGGTGCGAATGTGGCCGATGTGAAAGGGCTTGGCGATGTTGGGCGAGGAATATTCCACGATGACGGTCTTGCCTTCGCCTAAATTCGACGTCCCAAAGCGGTCGCCCTCTTCCACCACGGCCTTCAGCACGTGATCGGCCAGGGTCTTCGTGTCGATGAAAAAGTTCAGATAAGGGCCGGCGACGACGATGTCGGCAATGCCTTCCATGCCTTCCAGTTTTTCTTTCAGCTCTTGGGCGATAAGGGCGGGGTTTTTCCGCATGGTCTTTGCCAGAGTAAAGGTGGGGAAGGCGTAGTCCCCCATTTTTCTGTCCGGCGGCGTTTCAATTTTGAAAAGTAAATCTTTTTTATCCAGCCCCGTTTCCCGAGCCAGGCCCTCTGCTATTTGTTCTTTAAAATCGATCATAGTCTCTCCTATCTTAAGTATGCAATGGTCACGCCACTGCCGCCTTCTGCCGGCTCGGCATCTTCCTGCTTTTTAACCGACGGGTGATGGCGCAGGTATTCTTTTACTTTCTTGCGCAGCATCCCCGTGCCTTTTCCGTGAATAATTCGTATGCGGTCCAAGGACGCCAGGTAGCCGTCGTCCAAGGCTTTTTCCAAAACGGGTTCCGCCTCTTCGAAGGTCTTGCCACGAATGTCGATTTCCGTTTTGGCGTGCTTCTGTTTCTTTTGGCGCACCTTCGACGCGTTGACTTTTTTCTCCGTCGTGGCCGCCGGCTCGCTACGAATCAAGGAATCGGCGGGCAAAGCCATTTTCATGAGCCCCGCCTGTACCAGCACCTCGCCTTTCGAATCGGGGCCTTCCAGCACCGTGGCGGATACGCCCAAGGATTCCGCAAAGACTTCGTCTCCCGGCTTCAACGCCTTGGCGGGTTTTGCCGCCCGCTTCAGTACGATGCCTTCATCCTTGTCACGATATTTGTCTCGCCCTTCCCGCAAAAGGTCCTGAGCCTGTTGCAGGGTTTGGGCGTCTTCTTTACGCAGCTGCTCGCGAATGTCGCGAATTTCAGACACGGCCAGATCCGCATCTTCCTTGGCGGATTTTACAATGCGCCGCGCCTCGTCCCTCGCCTTTTGTAAAATCTGATCCTTCTCGGAATTTAAGCGGTCCGCCGATTTTTTTGCCTCGGCCATTTCCCTGCGGTACTCGCCGGTCAATTGGACCAGTTCCGCTTCCCGCTTTTCCAGTCGACTTCGCTCCGCTTCCAATGTGGTAAGCACGTCTTCAAAGGCGATGTCTTCGCTTTCTAAAAATTCTTCTGCGCCGTCTAAAATTTCCTGTGGCAAGCCGAGGCGGGATGAAATTTCAAAGGCGTTGCTCTTGCCGGGCACGCCGACGTGAAGGCGATAGGTGGGCGTCAGAGTTTCCACGTCAAATTCCATGGAGGCGTTTTGCACGCCCTCCCGCGTTAAGGCGTAGAGCTTAAGCTGGGTGTAGTGGGTGGTAGCCATAAAGCTCACGCCCTTGGCCATAAGGTGCTCGATGATGCTCACGGCCAAGGCCGCCCCTTCCGTCGGGTCGGTGCCGGCACCCAGCTCGTCGAAGAGCACCAGACTGTTTTCGTTTACGACTTTTAGAATGTCCACGATGTGAACCATGTGGCCGCTGAAGGTGGACAGGGACTGCTCGATGCTCTGCTCGTCGCCGATATCGGCATAGACGCCGTCGTAGACGCCGATGACCGTGCCGAGATCCGCCGGGATGTGCAGACCGCACTGGGTCATAAGCACCATGAGCCCCAAGGTCTTCAGGCTCACAGTCTTGCCCCCGGTATTGGGCCCGGTGATGATAAGGCCCCGATTCTCGCCACCCAGCTCCAAGCTTAAGGGCACCACCTTGTGGCGATCGATAAGGGGATGACGGGCGTTGATCAGTTTCGTCTCACGCGCCTTGGAAAGCTTGGGGCGAACGGCGTTTTGATCCGACGCCAGTTTCGCCTTGGCGAAAATAAAATCCAACCGGCCGAAGAGCCGCTCATTTTCAGCAAAAGCCTCGGGGTACTGCCCCACTTCCTCGGAAAGCTCCTCCAAGATTCGCTGAATCTCTTCCCGCTCTTCCAACTCCAGCTGACGAATGTCGTTGTTGGCTTCCACAATGGCCATGGGCTCGATATAAACCGTTTGGCCCGAAGCGCTCATGTCGTGTACCAGGCCCTTGACTTTGTTTCTGGCGTCGTGGCGCACGGGCACCACGTAGCGGCCTTCCCGCATGGTGACGATGGAATCCTGCAGAGATTCCTGCAGATCCTTTGCATTTAAAATGGACTGCAGCTTGTCTCGTACCTGATCTTTTTTTCGCGCCAGGTTTCGCCGTATGCTTTTCAGCTTCGGCGAGGCGTCGTCGTAAATGGAATCTTCCGATTCGATGGTGGCTTCGATGCGCTCACGCAAATCTCCCTGAGTCCATAGGGCGGAAACCATGGCGCGAATGGAAGGATAGGGGTCTTCCGCAGATTCGTCTACATCGGTCATGTATTTGCGCATGCGGGAGACGCCGCGCAAGGAGTCGCCGATTTCCAAAAGCTCGCTGATGTGAAGCACGCCGCCGCGAGAAGCATAGTGGGCGCTTTTCGCCACGGGGCGGGCGCCGGATAAGGGCGGCGCCGACCTTTCCACCAACAGGCGAAAGGCCTCTTGGGTCTCCTGCTGCCATTGTTCGATGACGTCGGGGTCGGCGGAAAAGGCCATGGATTCACAGCGCGCTTTGCCGATACTCGACGTCGTCAAATTCTTTAATTGCTCCACGATGTCGTGAAATTCAAGAATGGCTTCGATTTTAGGCGCCATGTCTCCTCCTGTTCTAAATAATGCCTCGATTGTAATGGCCCCGCGTGAAATTGGTCACCGCAGGCTTCTTAATGGCTTTCCCTTCGATGACCCGATGGGCCTCTGCAATAATTTTATTTAAGTCCTCACCGATGCGTCCGCGAATTTTTAAGGCCGCGGGCTTCATGGCCATAATGGCCTTGGCCCTGTCTCCCAGGTAAATGGGGACGCTGTTGTAGATCTCCGTCATGTCCCCGACGCGGCGGAAGGGGAAAGTGGCGTTGCGCTCGTCCCTCAGGTGATAATTTTTTCTGAAGGCGCAGCTCGCACATTTCCGCTCCACACCGCAGCCCTTCACCAAACTCATGGGGCAATGGCGCATGGTCATGGAGCGGGGATAGCCGTAGTAAAGGATTTCGCCGCAGGTGCCGAAGCGTCGGTAGAGGGCTTCCAACTGCTGCTTCTTGCACTCGAAAGAGGGAATGATGCTCTCGGCCTCTTTGAAGTGGCGGAAGCTGTAGGCGTTAAAGATATTGAGCCCTTCCCCCGCCACAATGTGACCGGGGACTTTTTCGAATTGGCCTAAGCTTTGAACGATGCCGCCGTGGAAAAAGTCCTTTACTTTCTCGTAGCCCGCAGGCGTTTCGTAGGGGAAGCTGTAGTAAACCGGCACGTCCACGCCCTTTAAAAAGGCCATGGCTTCCGGTGACGGCAGAAAATATAATTCCAGCCGATCGATAAGCTCGTAGGGCAAGTCGTAAATGGCTTCTTCCTCTGCAACTTCGACAGTAAGCAGGGTCTTATCCGGTCTTTTCTTTCTGAAACTTTCGGCGAAAGTATATGTCGGCCGCTTTCGCCCCTCATTTTTTTCGTAGCTTGCCAGGGCCCGCCGGCGCAGATCGTTGACCGTGGAGATGGGAAGAAAGACGTCCTCGTCCATGTCCAGGGTCACGTGGTTCAAAGCATAGACCGAGCCGTCGAACTTTCCGAGATTTTCGCGAATACGGTCCTCGTTCGCCTTCGCCTTTTTCGCCCGCTCCAAAGGACCCTCCCCGGAAACTTCGACTCGGTGGTCGCCGGTTAAGGTGAAGCGAGGCACTTCTCCGATGTGGGCATAAAAATGGCCGTCCACGTTCTGCGTACCCGCAATCTCTTCCGCTTCTCTCCCCGCCTCTTCGTTAAGTTTCACGGAAGAGAGGCGCAGAATCGTCGTTCCCACGTCCGGTTCAAAGGGGAGCTTAATAATATGTTCCGCTTTGCCGGCAAAAGTGTGCCGCTTCTTTTCGCCGCCCACGGTAAATTCTAAGAGGTCTCCTTCATCGGGCTCTGTCTTCCAATCCACGTGAGTACCTCGGGCGGGGTCGTTGGCCGCCACCACGCCGATTTTTACGCCGCGGTGATTGGGCCGCGTCTCGGTAATAAAGGCATCGCCGAAATCGCCGAAGCCCACGCCCTTGGTGTAGGAGCGGTTAAACATTTGGGCCATGTCTTCCACGCGAAAATCTTCGCCGCCCAAGGCCTTGTTGTAATTGGACGTCACCACCGCCACGTATTCCGGGCTTTTCATGCGCCCTTCCAGCTTAAAGGAATAGACGCCGGCTTCCGCCAAGCGGTCCACGAATTCGATGGTGTTTAAATCCCTGGGGCTGATGACGTATCCTTTGTCGTAAACGGCATGTCCCGCCTCGTCCTCGATGGTGTACTGCTTTCTGCAGGGCTGGGCGCAGTTGCCGCGATTGCCGCTTCGACCGCCGATGTATGAGCTCATTTCGCATTGGCCGCTGATGGAAACGCAGAGGGCGCCGTGACAAAAGGCTTCGATGTCGAGATCCGTGCCTTCTTTAATGCGGCGAATTTCGTCGAGAGAGATTTCTCTTCCCATTACTACGCGACTGAAGCCCATCTTTTCCAGATAGCGAGCGCCTTCCAGATCCATGACGCTCATTTGAGTGGAGGCGTGGAGTTCGAAATCGGGCAAATACTTCGCCACCAGTTCCGCAAAGCCGATGTCCTGCACGATCAAGGCGTCCACGCCGATTTCGTAGAGATCCGCCGCGTAATCCAAGGCCCGCTCGCACTCTTCGTCGGAAAGCAAAATGTTTAAGGTAACGAAGACGCGCTTGCCCCTGACATGGGCATAGGAGACAGCTTTCGCCATCTCCTCTGCCGTGAAATTCTGTGCACTTGCTCTGGCGGAAAATTCCTTCCCGCCCAGATAAACGGCGTCGGCGCCGCTGTTAATGGCCGCGTAAAAAGACGCCATGCCTCCCGCCGGTGCCAACAGCTCTACATTATTCCTGTTCATGGTCACCGCGCAGGACGTAAATTTCTTTATTCAAGTCCACGAGACGCATTTGCGTTTCGTAATTCTTCTCCTCCAGTTCGCGAAGCTTGTCATCCTTTTCTTTCAGGCGATCTTCGGAGCCGGCTTTTTCTTCGGCCAAGGCGGCGTTTTCCCGCTCCAGCTTTTTCTTTTCGTCGTCCAGCTCTTTCAGGCGAGATTCCAATTCCTCGAGGCGATTATCCTTCGCCGTCAAGGCATCGTTCGCTTCCTTCAGCCGTTTGTTCAGCGCGTCGATTTCTTCAAGCTTTTCCTTCACGCCTTGGGCATCTCCCGCCAAAGCATCGGCCGCTTCTTGGGCTCGAGCTTCCTTGTTCTTTTCATCCAGAGCATTTAAAAGACTTAAAATATAAACCTGTACGTCGTTTAAGCGATAGTTGTGGCTTTCCACATCCCGAATGCGCTCATTGGCCTCATCGGCCAAGGACTTGACGTAAGCGTCGTCGTCTTCTCCGATAACATGAAAGGTCATGCCTGCAATTTCAACCTGTACGCGCTTCTTTGTCATTTCACACCTCTTATTAAGATCGTAATTTGGCGTCAAACTTCTCTTCGATTCCTTCGATAATGCCGTCCACAATATGGGCGATTTCCGATTCCTTAAGCGTGCGCTCGGCGTGGCGGAAAGCCAGCTTCAGCGCAATACTCTTCTTTCCATCTTCGATGCCCTTGCCGAAGTAGACATCAAAGACAGCTACGGATTCCAAAAGTTCGCCTCCTTCTCTTTCCACATAGTCCAGCAAATCCTGTGCCGGAAGCTTCTTGTCCACGATAAAGGCCAGATCCCGTTCGATGGAGGGGAAGCGGGCGATGGGCTTGTAGGTAATGATGTCCTTCGCCATGGGCACGATTTTCGAGAAGTCCAGCTCGGCCATGTAGACGGGCTGTTTCATGCCCAGGTCTGCTTGAGCCTTCGGGTGAATGCAGCCGAATCGACCGATGCATTCCTCTTCGATATAAACTTCCGCTTGGCGTCCCTTGTGGAACAGAGGGAAGTCTTGTACTTGCACGAAGCGCACCCCTTCGATACCTAAGCGTTTCAAAACGGTAGCCACGGTCTTCTTCAGGTAGTAGAAATCTTCTTCGCCGTAGAAACCGACGGCGAGCTTCATGTATTCCTTAGGTAGGCCGTCGGCGTCTTTGTCCACGGAGAACACATTGCCGAATTCAAAGCCGTAAGCCGAAGGGTTTTTGTAGCTCATGTTCTTCACGAAAATATCCAACATATTGGGAAGAAGGGTGGTCCGCATAATGGAGTACTCTTCGCCCAGGGGATTGGAAATTTTTACCGCTTCTCTCAAAGGATCGTCTGCCGCCAATTGAATCCGGTCGAAAGCGGAGGGACCCATGAAGGAATAGGTCATAAATTCGTCGAAGCCGGCGGCAAGAAGCACTTGTTCTGCGCTCTTTTGTACCCGGCGGAACAAGCTCTTGCCCCCGCGGGTCAAAGTGCCCTTTAAGGGTTGAGGCGTAATGTTGCCGAAGCCGTAAATCCGTCCCACTTCTTCCGCCAAGTCTTCCCAAATATGCAGGTCGCCTCTGAAGGTGGGGATCGTGGCGCGCAGATCGTCGCCGTCGATGGTGGTGGGAATCAAAAGAGATTCCAAAATCTTAACCATGCCTTCGCCGGAAATATCCGTGCCCAGGAGGGCGTTAATGCGGCTCACTTTGGCATCGACAGTCCAGGGCGTGACTTCCTTCGGGTAGTGATCGAAGCAGCCCTTGGCCACTTTTGCCGCGCCGATTTCCACGGCCAGCTCGCAGACGCGGTCCACGGCTTCTTTCGCCGTGTTGGGATCCAAGCCTTTTTCAAAGCGGCTGGACGCTTCCGAGCGCAAGCTTTGGCGCTTGGAGGTCTTGCGAATGTGATCGGCTTCAAAATTGGCGCCTTCCAAGATAACCGTCGTAGTCTTTTCGCTCACGCCTGAAATGTCGCCGCCCATGACGCCGGCGAGACCGATAATGCCGTCTCTGTCTGCGATGACGATGTCGTCTTCGCACAAAATATGTTCGTTGCCGTCCAAGGTGTGCATCTTTTCATTGTCCTTCGCCATGCGCACGTGGATTTCCTTGCCGTTCAAGTGCTCCAGGTCGTAGGCGTGAAGGGGTTGACCGAATTCCAACATGACGTAGTTGGTTAAGTCGACGATATTGTTAATGGGGCGCACGCCGGCGGCCATTAAGTCGTTTTGCATCCATTGAGGCGAAGGTTTAACCTCTACATCCGTGAGCATGCGCAGATAAAAGCGCGGCGCATGTTCCGTTTCCACATTGAGGCCGTTAAAGGCGTCTTTCATGGACACGTCGCTGTCTTCCGTGACGGTGACACTCTGTTGTTTCAGGGCACTGCCCGTGGAAGCCGCCGTTTCGATAGCCATGCCGCGAACGCTTAAGCAGTCCGGGCGATTCGGCGTGATTTCAAGCTCGATGACTTCCTTGTCCAGCTCCAGCACCTTGGTGTAGTCGCTGCCCAAAGGGGTGTCTTCCGGCAAAATATGAATGCCGTCGCGAGCGTCCTTGGGAATGACGGAGGTGTCCAAGCCCACTTCTTCCAAAGAGCACATCATGCCCTCACTGGGAAGGCCGCGCATCTTCGTCTTTTTAATTTCCAAACCGCCTGCCAACTTTGCGCCGTCCAAGGCTACGGGGACCACGGCCCCTTCAAAGACATTCTTAGCGGCGGTTAAAATTTGTTTCACTTCGCCGCCTACGTCGATTTGGCAGACCACTAATTTATCCGCATCGGGATGGGGTTCGATTTTTAAAATTTTTCCCACGACCACGCCTTCGAGACCTGCACTGCGATCGATAATGGATTCCACGTGATTGCCCGTGGCGGTAATTTCGTCGCACATGCTCCGCGTGTCGCCGGGGAGCTCTACGTATTTTTCAAGCCATGATTTAGGTAAAAACATCCTTCAGCACCTCCTAGAATTGAGACAAGAAACGGTCGTCGTTTTCAAACATGAGGCGAATGTCCGTAATGCCGTATTTCACCATGGCGATACGGTCGATGCCCATGCCGAATGCGAAGCCGCTGTAAACGTCCGGATCGATGCCGCAGTTTCTGAGGACGTTGGGGTGAACGACGCCGGCGCCCAACAATTCCATGCTCCAACCCGTGTGATTGCAGGCGGGGCAGCCTTCCCCGTGGCAAACGAGGCAGGTGACGTCGACTTCCGTGGAAGGTTCCGTAAAGGGGAAGTTATGGGGACGGTATCTGATTTGCATATCGTCGCCGAACATTTCCTTGACGAAGACATTCAATGTGTCGATTAAATTGGCCAAGCTCACGCCCTTGTCCACGACCAAACCTTCAAATTGATGGAACATGGGCGAGTGGGTGTCGTCCACGTCGTCGAAGCGGAAGACTCGACCGCTGCTGACGATGCGAAGGGGCGCGCCGTACTCTTTCATGGCGCGGATTTGCATAGGCGATGTATGGGTGCGCAGCAAGGTCTTGTCGTCGATGTAGAAAGTGTCGCTCTTATCGCGAGACGGGTGGTTCTTCGGCGAATTCAATGCGTCGAAATTGTTTTCGACACTTTCGATTTCCGGACCGTCCACGACGGTAAAGCCCATTTCCACAAAGAGATCTTCCAATTCCTCCTTGGTCTTTAAGAGAGGATGGCGGTGACCGACGCGCAGTTTTCCCGCATCCAAGGTCACGTCTAAGTATTCATCTTCCATGCGCGCTTCGTAGACGCTTTCTTTTAAGCTGACGATTTTTTCATCGAGCTTTGCCTGCAGAATTTCCCTGACCTCGTTGGCATAACTTCCCACGACGGGGCGTTCTTCTTTAGGCAATTTACCCAGGCCTTTTAAGATTTGCGTCAACTCGCCTTTTTTACCTAAATATTGCAGACGAATTTTTTCCAAATCGTCGATGACCGCCGAGTCGTCGATGGCCGACATGGCGTCGGATTGTAATTTTTCAAGCAGCTCTTTCATAAGTACCCCCTTCGGTATGTGCTCTGATCTAATGGTTCATTATACCATAGAATATTGATCTATAAGGCTTTCCGAGGCAATTTCTATGGCGAAAATATCCGCCTTGCCATTCATTAAAGTCTATGTTATACTGACATAGTCAATACGTAAGGCGACATAGCCAAGTGGTAAGGCGCGGGTCTGCAACACCCTTATCCCCGGTTCAAGTCCGGGTGTCGCCTCCAAAACCGTCGAGAAAGCTCGGCGGTTTTTTTATTGCCGGTTTTAAGAAAATCCCTTCTTCTTTTTTGGCGAAAGAGATTTTTCCCTTTAAAATAAATAACAGCCCGCAGCGATGCCGGGGCTGTTTGTTATTCAGCTTTATCTGTTTGCGCGATGATATCATTGAGATTCGATAAGATTCCCACGACGGCAAAAAACAAGACGATAATCCTGAAGTAGAACCAAGTATAATCTACAAAACTCATTAAAAAGAAACCGGCGAAAGAAGAGATGCAGGCGATCTGAAGAATCTTTATCTTGCCCTCTTCCCCGCTTTTGATTTGGGCAAAGCTCGAAATTGCCTTTAAAACGGTTTTTGCCATATACGATAATAAAAAGATAACGGAAAACATGCCCGCCTCGATGGCCAGCTGCAGATATAGATTATGGCTATGAGCGACAGTCGTCAGTTCTTCTACTTTGTAGCTTTCGAAGACCTTCTGAAAAATGTCGCCGCCAAGTCCCACGCCGCCTACCCATTGGTAGTCCCCTTTCATCAACGACGCCGCCTCGTAAATCATGCGGCGGTATCCGAGGGAAGAGTCGTTTTTGTTAAAAATCGACATGACACGCACTTGAATCGTTTGGGGCATAAAGAAAAACGAAATCAGCCCCATCATCAAAAAGATCGGCAGCCATCGCGGTTTATACAGCGCGATAAACACCGCCATGCCGAAGGCAAAGGAGCCCCAAGCCGAGCGGGAACCCGTGGCCAATAAGACATACAATGAGAGCAAAAGCGTCATGGCCGCCAACGCCTTGACGCCTTTTTTATCGTGAACCAGGAAAAGTCCCACGACTAAGGGAAGGACGAGAAGATAGAACTCGCCTAATATATTGGGATTTCCGAGGGTGCTGTAAACTCTGCCGCTTAATTCCTGACTAATGCTGATATCCGTCTGGGATAAATTAACCGATACGCCGATGACGTGTTTTTGTAAAATTCCGTAAATGCTCACCATTAGCGCTGCAAAAGCTAAGGCGATCACCACTTTTAAAAGATCCTCCCCGGATCTGATCCGATTGATGAATACGGAAAAAATTACGAAAACTGCGCCGTACAATAACCCATAAGGCAAGCTCAGGGCGGGGTGAATTGAAAATACCGTCGCCAGGGCGATGGTGATCATAAATAAGACGAAGAAATCTTCGAAAGATCGCTTCGCCTTCCCCTCTCCGTTCATCAGTCCGAGAATCCAAAGGCCGAAGGCCATGGGAATAAGGTATAGATTGGACCACAAATTATCGGGGATCACGCTACATAAGACAAGGCCCACGCCCATGACAATAGGGATGTGTTTTGAAAGCAGGGCCAGCAGACTGAAAAGTAAACTATGGTTTGCAAGCCACTGCAAAAGCTTTTGAATTTTGCCCTCTAATTGTCCGTAAAGAGTCGCGAGTCCCTTTCGAATCATCGAGTCTTCCCATGGATTGTATCCTAAATTACTCCTAAACCGTTGAATGATATGCTCCATTTAATCACCCGAGTATTGGATTTTAGAGATTCTGATTTGATCCAGCATAACGATGCCGGCGCTGTATGCATTGGACTGACCTACAAAGTAATTCGTCTCGCCGATGAGGATACCTTTTTCTGTCGGCGTGCCTTTCGCTTTTACATGAATGGTCACTTTGTCATAAAGATCCTTATCCACGGAAAGGGTCTTGCCGTTAAAGGTGAAGTCCTCGTCGTCTAAGGGCGCTCTATCTACCGATTCGATCGTGCCCAGAGTTATGGACTGTTGAACATCATTAAAGGGGGTGCCGACTTCTATCTTATCAGCTATTTCTTTTTCCAAAAAAGGCACGACAATCGTAAGATCCGCCTCCTTTTCGCCTCCTTTTGCCGAAGTACGCCCTTCCGCGATGTTTATCTTGTTTGCAAAGAGAACGACCGAAGCGATGCACGCGACGACGATGAGAATATCAAATAGTCTTATCTTATTCTTCATTTTCTACCTCAATGTTTTTTATTTTTCCGTGAACTTGCAAGTCTCCCACGGTAAAAGTCAGTTCTTCGCCGAGAAGGCACTTTGTGCCGTTGATATAGATTCCGTCGTTACCGACCTTCGCCCGCGTAGCTACGTTTATTCGAAGGGATCTGAAATTATTTCCTTCCCCTCGCCCATCTTCCGTTCCTTTGTATTCCGATGAGGGATTATCGATGGGTTTGCCTACGGAATAAGACGCCACGGTACCAATGGTGTTGTTGCGCCGTTTGTCGATACATACATCGCCTTCTTTAATGGCTTCCGTACTTGCGGTTTCAATTTCATCAGATTCGATAGTTATGATGCCGTTGCTCCCGGTTGCACCGCCTTGGACCATGGTTTTATGACGCACGATAATGACGAGGAAGGCGACAAGGAGAAGAATAAATAAAATATCTAACAGTTTAAGCTTTTTTGTTGCCATGAATTGCTCCTTCATATGTTTTTTCGATCTTTGCTATAATCGCCTCTCGATTGATGACATCGGTGACGATGTGCTCCGCATTGTTGACGAGCGTCTCCCGCAAATCGGGATCTTCCAAAATTGCCGATGCTTTTTTCGCTAAGGCTCTCTTGTCGCCAAAAGGATAGGTTAGAGCGCTTTCGTTCTCCTCATTAAAATAATCCGACGCCCCGCAATTTTGCGTAATTAATAAAGGCGCCTTACATTGAGCCGCCTCGACGACGGAAAGGCCGAATGCCTCTTCTCGAGAATGATTGACGTAAAGATCCGCAGATTTCAAATAATGATAGGGTTTGGGATTGTAACCCAGCATCACGATTTTATCTTCCAAGTGGTATTTTTCGATTCTCTTTCGAGTTTCTTCTTCCAGGCGGCCGTTACCTATAATAAGCGCCTTGACATTGTCCACTTCGTGAAAAAGAACCTCTAATGCATCGATAAAAAATAGAGGTCCCTTTTCTTCCGATAATCTTCCCACAGAAAGAATCCACTTTTCCCCTTCGGGCTTTTCGACGGCTTCGTCGGATTCTATGAGGGGAAAAGGCGGGGGAAGCGTAATGATCTTTTCAGGATGAACGCCTTCTTCAATAAGCTTTTCTCTGACGATGGAGCTGACGGCAAAAATAGAATGGTTTCTCGTAAAAAACAAACGGTTGAGTACAGCCGCATTTTTATTAATCACCGACACCATATGCCGCGTATTGATGATCGGAGCCTTCATACCTAAAAGTGAACTTAAAAAAGCAATGCCGTTTTCACGCATAAAGTGCGTATGCACGAGATCGACATGATTTTCTTTTACATAATGTTTAATTTTAATGGCGGCCCTTAAATCTAAAGAGGAGTTCATGGAAATCTGAGTGGCTTTCATTCCGATTTCCTTAAACTCGCTCAGGCCGTTTCCGTCGATATTATAGACGAGTTCATGGGTAATGGAAGGATTCTTTGTATTAACGAGGTTCTTGATGTAACTTTCACTGCCGCCTCTGCCGACATAGTTTAAAATATGTAAAACTTTCATATGATCATCTTTCATCCTTCGTTACGCACTCGTTTTTATCCAATGTTTCAAAAATGATTTTAGCAATCGAGAAAACAAAAGTCAATTTTCTCAAGCTTCGAGGATCCGTTTCCGGCAGGTGTTGAATCTGGAGTAATTTTACGGCCCGGAGCTATTCACCTTTCACATTCATCCCGACGATCATGCCTAACAACATGCCGATGGACGTTCCGATGGCCAGGTTTTCCGCGCCCAAGGCGACTCCCACCGCCGTACCCAGGCCCATGCCGATGGCCATGCCCTCGGCCATATGATCCTCGGCTCTCTCCTCTTCACTTTTATCCTCCGAATCCTGCAACTTCTTACTTCTTTGAATCGTGTAAATAACCGTTATGCCGATTAGTATGAGCGGCAAAAGGATTCTGATGATTTTCATTGAGGGCCTCCTTATCACAAATTTGAGCAAGAAAAAAGCCCGGTATAAACCGAGCTTGGAGCGGAAGACGAGATTCGAACTCGCGACCCTCGCCTTGGCAAGGCGATGCTCTACCACTGAGCCACTTCCGCAAGTGGTGCCCAGAGCCGGAATCGAACCAGCGACACGCAGATTTTCAGTCTGCTGCTCTACCGACTGAGCTATCTGGGCAAGGTCGTCAGCGACAACCTTTTTCTATCTTACAGAAACTTTACGGTTCTGTCAAGAATTTTTACGCGTGAATCAAAAATTCATTCCCTATTCCGCCTCGTGAGCCGAAAGCATGGCCTCCAGTTCCGCCTCGTCGAAGTGATACCGGCGATTGCAGAAATGGCAGCTGGCTTCGCAGCCGTGATCTTCTTCGATCATTTCGCGAATCTCGAAATCAGGCAGGGCAGCGATGGAATCCGCCACTTTCTCCTTGGAGCATTCGCAAACATAGGCGATGGGCGTCTCCCTTAAAATTTTCAATTCGTAACCAGGCAAGAGGGCGTGTAAAAGCCCTTCCGTATCCAGCCCCTGTTCCAAAAGCTCCGTCACGGACTTGACGCCTCTCAATGTTTTTTCCAGGTGATCGATCTCGTCGCTGTCGGCGCCGGGCATGACTTCGATGATAAAACCGCCGGCGTGCTTGACGCTTAAATCCGTATCCACGGAGACGCCCAGGCCTACCGCCGAGGGAATCTGCTCGGATTGATACAAATACTGCGCCACGTCTTCGCCGATTTCGCCGCTAACGAGGGCGACTTTTCCCGTATAGGGCTCGCGCATCCCCAGGTCCATGGTGACGGTCAAGGTGCCGGGCAGGCCCACGGCGGCGCCGACGTCCAGCTTGCCGTCGCTTTCCCTGGTGGGAAGATCCGCACGAGGGTGATCCACATAGCCTTTAATGTGGCCATTGTTTTGTCCGGTAACGACGATTCGTCCCAAGGGGCCAGAGCCGTCCACGATCATGGTCATGGACTCGTCTTCGCCCTTTAATTTGTTCCGGATCAAGAGCCCGGCGATTAAGCTTCTGCCCAAAGCCGCCGTAGCCGTGGCCGAGGTTTGATGGGTAATGCGTGCGGTTTCCACCAGGGCCGTAGCCGTGGCCACGCTTACTTTGATCGTTCCCTTTTCATTGATTGCACGGATACATGTATCGGTCATAACACTCCTTTATTCATCGATTCCCGCCACATAACTGATCCGCTTCGATTGCGGCGTGGCGGGAGAAAAACTATAGCCGTCGTAGATGGCGAGCACCTTCATGCCCGCTTCTTTTAAACATCGTCTCACGGTTTCTTCCTCGTAGACATATTCTTCGTGGACCTCGTCGAAGCGCTCGTATGCCCCGTCCTCTTCTTCCAAAAAGGCGGTAATGGCGTAGCGATTCACCCGGCCGTCGAAGTGATTTTCCCAAGTTAAGAAGTAGCCCTCTTCGTCGCGAATTTCCTTCAGATCGCCATATTCCCGAAAGCGGGCGGCGGTGTTTAAGTCAAAGAGAAACCGTCCCCCGTCTTTTAAATGGGCACGCACCCGTTTAAAGCATGCTAAAAGATCCGCCTCGCACGGCAGATAATTGAGCCCGTCGCAAAGGCAGAGGATCAGGTCGAAGGGCTTGCTGAAGGAAAAATCTCTCAGGTCCATCTTCGTCCACTTGGCCCGGGGATTCTTGTAAAGCCGCTGATAGGCCTGCATCAACATCTCTTCGGAGCGGTCGAAGCCGGTGACATTACCCAGCGCCGTCAGTTTTTCGGCGAGCTTTCCCGTGCCCATGGCCATTTCCAAAATTTCAAAGCGGTCCCCTTCGCCTACAATTTCTTTTACCCAGCGAAAGGCCTCGTCATAGTCGTAATTGGCCATGACGGCGTCATAGATCAGGCTGAAGGCTTCGTATTCATTCACTGAGCCGCTTCTCCAGTTCCGTTAAAATCGAGGAAGCTTCCCCGTCGAAGACCACATCCGCCATGTGATCGTAGGGCGTGGATCCCTTGTTGATGATGATGAGATGCTCCACCATTCGGGGCAGATGAGCCACGGGCATGACCTTGAGGGAGCTGCCCACGACGATCATGGTGTCGGCTTTTTCCGTGGCCTTTATGGCATCGTCAAAGGCTTGGGGCATGGCATCGCCGAAAAGCACCACATTGGTTCGCAAGACGCCGCCGCATCTCGGGCAAATGGGCGGAATTTCTCCCGATTGCACCCGCTCGTCGAAGGCCTTGAAGTCTTCCATATAGCTGCAACGCACGCACTGTGCCGTAGACGCGTCGCCGTGAACTTGAAGCACACGCTTCGCCCCCGCCGCCTGATGAAGATCGTCGATGTTTTGCGTAATGATTTCGCGAATGAAGCCTTTTTCCTGCATTTTCGCCAGAGCCACGTGACCGGGATTGGGCTTTTTGCCCTCCAGGTCCTTTAAAATCGTGTAGCCTTCTTTGTAGAAGCGTTCCGGATCGCTTTCCAGCACGCCGACGGACAGGGCGTCTTCCGGGACAAAATTGGTGTAGTAGCCCCGGTCGCTTCTGAAATCGGGAATTCCCGACTCCGTCGAAATACCGGCGCCGGTCAAACAGACGGCGTAATTTGCTTTTTTTAATATCTCTGTGGCTTTTGTTAATTTATCCATCATCGACCTCCTATACCATTAATTGAATCACGTAAATAATTGCCAGCACGGCCACGGGAATCCATTCTTTTCGTCGCAACACGTTTCTGCCCCGAGGCAGGGGTCGCTTCATGGAGGCGCGCAAAATCAACGCCACACCCAAGGCACTAACCAAAAGAAGGAGTACAGTGGTGGCGTTTTTGATGCCCCCCAATCCCAACACGAACCCGGTCTTTGAAAAGGAAGCGATCCATCGTTCGTTAAAGAAGTGAATAAACAGAATGGACGAAAAATTATAGAGAAAGTGGGAAAAAATACAGGCCTTTAAGCCGCCGTAAAGGTAGATGTATCCCAGAACCAATCCGAAGAGAAAAGGCGCCAGGCTGTTTTGCGCCTCGAAGTGGAAGAGGGCGAAAAGTGCCGCCGACAAAACCACGGCGCCTCGCGGACTGCGACGGGAAAATCGCTCGCACAACACGCCGCGAAAAAAGAATTCTTCCATAATCGCCGGTGCCAATGCCATGGTGAGAATCTGTTTAAAGAGCCCCACGTCGCCACGGAGGAGATCCAAATTCTGATTTTCCAAAAGGGTAATGCGGCTCAGGGCATCTAAAAAAATACCGTTGATCACGAGGATAATGGGAAAAACGGCCACGGTTAAGAGCGCCGCCTCGCCTAACCCCATTCCCTTATTCGTTTTCGACGGAAAATTTCTTCTGAAGAAAAGAGCAGGCGCGAAAATCGCCACGGCCTCCGTCAACACGATGCCGAGCAACGGATCGGAGCGGGAAAAAATCGGCCCCAGCAAAAGAAACAGAATGCCCGCCAGGACACACCACCAGAGCAGGCCGATGGAATTAATCTTCGTAGGTGTAGATATAGGGTTTGTTTCTGTAGTACGGCCCATAATTCAATCCATAGCCCACAATAAAGACGTCGTCGATGGTAAAGCCCGTAAAGTCCGCGGAAAAATCCACTTCTCTGCGGGACGGCTTGTCCAACATGACCACGGATTTCACCGACGCCGGTTCCATTTTCTTAATCGCCTCCGTCACCGTCTGCAAGGTGTGGCCCGTGTCGATAATATCGTCGACGATCAACACGTCTCTCCCCTTGACGTCACAGCGCAGATCGCCGAAGACCTTCACGTCCCCGGAAGAGGATTCGTTGTTTTCGTAACTGGACGTGGTCATAAAGTCGATTTCCATTTTGCTTTTCATCTCGCGAACCAGGTCCGAGCAAAAGACAAAGCTTCCCCGCAACAAACCGATGACCACGATCTCTTTCCCGCCGTATGCGGCATCCACTTCTTTCGCCAATTCTTCTACGCGACGGGCGATGGCCTCTCTCGAATACAAAACCAATTCTTTCTTTTCCATGGGATCCTCCTTTATATTGTCTCACCATTATATCATTATACGACCCATCTTTTCTCCTTCGGTGTTATAATTCTTATAGGTGATAGGATGAAAAAAGAAACATTACACACATTGGCGGCGGATAAACTTTACCTGCTCTCTTCCATGAAGGCCATGGGCGGCGCAGTGGCGCGAAAAGATTTTTACGACGCCGTGTTACAAGAAGGGCGCATGAATTACTTCTTTCTGTGCCAATACATGAGCGAACTGGCCGATGCCGCTCTCATCGACGAATCAGAAGACACGCTTACATTAACCGACGAAGGAAAAGATGTCCTCGCCATGTTCGGCGACGAGGTCCCTTCCGTTCCTCACGAAGAGAAAGAGGGCTTGGCCACCTATGCCGTCTACAACGAAGGGAATTTTACCGTCTACCAAAAACGGTTAGACGACGAGCTGGTTTTCTCTTTGGCTCTGTCGAAGGATGCCTTCAAAATAAGCTTTGAAAATGAAGATGACGGCGAGCTGGTGGAGGAATTAATTCGACGTTTAAATAGTTAATGCCTTTGTGTTCATTTAAAAAGACGAAGGGATATTTGAGTGATCCCATAAAGTTGGATTTCATGATCCATCGTTTGGGCACTCTAATGCTCCTCTCGTCTTTTTTATTATTTTCAATTAATAAATTCCTGCCTTTTAAATTTGCTGCCAGTTTGCCTTCTCCAGTCCATTGAATCGATCTTCGTTCTCCGAAAAAAAGCGTCCACGAAATGGTATTTCATAAGCAATCGACTTTCCGATATGAAGAAAATCAATCGTAGCTTTTTTCGCCTCGCGATGGACCTCGAATTTTTCTATTTCACTTTCCGGGTAAAGGTAAAATTCCGTTTTGTCTGAGTTCGAAATTTCCTTTTCAAAAATGCCCTTTTTATCGAAGACGAGGACAAAGGTTCTATTTGCTTCGTACGCATAAAGTCCATCGAGTAAAAAAAGCTTTAGTGTCGATTTCACCGGCCCATTATGTTTCATTGCAAAAAGATACTTCGCCTGAGCGCCGAATTTTTCTTCGACTTCTTTTTTTATTGCCTCATTGTCATTAAATAATAAGCCCATCGTCCCTCCTATTTAAAAATGAATACATCAGTGAGCTCTTTCTCCAGTACTTTCGCGATTTTATAGGCGGTCTCCAGGGTGGGGCTGATGGTGTTATTTTCATAGGCCATAATAGAGCGACGCTTTAACCCCACAGCTTGGGCCAATTTCTGCTGCGAAAGATGCTTTTCTTTCCTAAATTCGCGTATTCTGTTTTCTATTTCTACTTCCATACCTCATCCTCTTCGAATCGGTGTCGCTGTACTATTTATAGTACAATGTTTGTACTATAAATAGTACCACAAACTTCCTTTCCTGTAAATACTATCCCCACTTAAAGCAAACTTCGTCGAATTGATGGACTTAGAAAAAACGGATGCCGAATTTTTCAACCTCCGTTTTTCTTACTCTGCTCATCCGTATTACTCTATCTTTACTGGGCCTTACCATGACATTTGCTTACGCGAATAAACGATTCATTAAATGTTTTTTCTTTCCATTGTTAAGCCTCCGGTTCGACCGGGGATTATTTTTTCAATATCATGACTTTCTTTTCGGAAACCACGGAATCACCCGATTCACTTCCCTGCAGTAGACGGCATACTCCTCGCCGAACTCGCGCAGCAACCATTTCTCTTCCGTTTTTTTCATCAGCAGCGTTAAAAAGCCCCAATAGACGATTGGCAAAAGGAGCAAGAGAAAATTGGCTTCAAAGAGCAAGGCGCCGGTGAATACAAAAAGAAAAGCGGAGTAGACGGGATTTCGCACCACCCCGTAGATGCCGGTGGTAATTAGCTTCGTCTCCCGCACTTTAAGATTGATTTTCTCCACGAGCACCGCCGCGATCCACAGCCTCGCACCGAAAAGGACAGAGAGGATTCCGGCGACTTTGAAAAAACTTTTCCCCGCGTGCAGAGTCCCACGCTTAAAAACCCATGATGATTTAATAATATTCCCGCCACGGTAAGGCAGAAACAGATGAAAACATAAATCGGACCGACGCCGAAGGTAGGCATTTTAAAATCCTTTTCTCTCATTATCTCCTCCGAAAACTTGCGCAAATGGCATATGCTTTTATGATACTTTTTATCAGAACCATTATATATGAAAATTTCCGAAGAAGCATAAAATAAACATCCCCCGGCGTAGCCGGGGGTTTTACTTTTTCGGCCCAAAGGGCCTGCATTACTAGCTGCGCCTGAAGGGCGTCGGTGGTCTGCCCGTGCTGACGTTACTCGGCTACCCCTTGAAGGGGTTCGTCGTGTCGAAGGTTAGTTGTTCGCTTATTTGATCCTCTTTCAACTGGTTTTGTATATACTCTTGAATCTTTTTAGCGTTTTTCCCCGCTGTATCAACGTAATAGCCTCGGCACCAAAACTGCCTTCCCCTATATTTAAATTTCATATCTCCCCATCGTTCATAGATCATGATACTGCTCTTCCCTTTTAGAAAGCCCATGAATGAAGATACAGATAGTTTGGGTGGGATCTCTAGTAACATATGAACGTGATCCGGACATACTTCCGCCTCGATTATGTTTACACCTTTCCAACTACATAACTCGCGTAAAATCGCGCCTATTTCTAAGCGCTTCGATCCATAAAATACTTTTCGCCTATATTTCGGAGCAAACACTACATGATACTTACAATTCCATTTTGTGTGTGATAAACTATGGGTGTGATTTAGTGATGTCATTATTTCCTCCTGATTGTGATTGGTTGGCAGACCTCTCTCATCATATCACGCTGGAAATAACGGGTAATTATCGCTAAAGCTAAACGGAACCCCCGGTCTAACCGGGGGTTTTCTAATGCAATCAGAACCACCGGCTTAGCCGGTGGTTTGTCATGCCCCTATAAGGGGCTGTTACCGGCAGCACTCTCGTGCTCTGAATTTCTTCCTCTTGCAACAATTCCTCAGTTGGCGCTAAAGCGCCTGTTCTCATACTTTATTTGACCTGCTGACCCGTAAACGGATCGATGAATTCCTTCATGCTTATCTGATCCGCCATATAATCTTCTTCCAATTGGTTTTTGATGTATTCTTGAATTTTTTTCGCATTTTTTCCCGCAGTATCGACGTAGTACCCTCTACACCAGAAATGCCTATTTCCATATTTGTACTTCAGATTTGCGTGTCTATCAAAAATGATTAAGCTACTTTTCCCTTTTAAGTATCCCATGATTTGAGATACACTATATTTCGGTGGAATTTCCAGCAGCATATGTATATGATCCGGACAACATTCCGCTTCGATTATATTTATTCCTTTTCTCTCGCATAGGTCTCTTAATGTTTTTCCTATGTCTTGTTTCAATTTCCCGTATATAACCTGCCGCCTATATTTTGGCGCAAACACAATATGATACTTACAATTCCAACTTGTATGTGCTAAGCTGTTCTTATCCATATGGATACCTCCTTGATATTTTATTGCCGATAACACAATAATTTTATCATAGGAGGTTCTTTTTTTACTTGAAGCTAAAGCTTTTTATGCCTACCACCAGCATAGCTGGTGGTTTATTCATGCTAAAGCGCACAAAAATAGATGCCGAAAAACTCGGCATCCATTAAAAATTATCTTCAACCAAATCGGTCATTACCATTGGCGATTGTAATCTTGTTTGTTTCCGGTGACTTGACCGGCGACTTGATTGGTCAGGCTCTTTTGTTTCTTTTCTTCGAAATCTTTTCGCGTCATGACGTCGACGATTTCTACATTTAATTCGACGACATCCAAGCCGGTCATGAGCTTCAGTTGTTTTTCCGTGTACTCTTTTAATTCTTCAAAGATACGGGGAGCCGATTGACCGAATTCCAAAAGCATTTTGACGTCCAGCACCACTTCTTTTCCGTTGATGGTGGCGTCCACACCTTTAGTATCGTTGGATGCGCCGAAGCTTTCCGTAATGCCCGATATAATCCCGCCCTTTAAATCCAAGACGCCCTTAATTTCACGGGCGGCCAGGGAGACGATTTTTTCTACGACGGAATTGTTAAAGATCAAGGAGTCCTTGTGTTCTACTTCTTTGGCTTCTTCACCGGGAATTTCCGGCGTAGACTTTAAAGCTTCGTTCATTTCTTTTGCGTTCATATTTTCGTTTGTCATAATCCGATCCTTTCTCTTAGCCGATGGAATCTAAAAACTTAAGCACCACGGGATTGCCGTCGAAGAAGCCTCCGACCACGAAACCCGCGGCGATTAAAATAGCGAGAAGCAGGGTTTTGAAAAAACCCAGGGTAATAAACAACACTCCGAGAATCAAACCCGCCGCCATGCCTATGGCGGTTTTTTTGTAACGCTTCAAAAGAGGCGATGCAAAAATATTTCTTCTCGGCCGGTCCACGGAAGGCCCGCCGGTCACTTGAGGCACCTGTTTCGGGACAATGTCGTATTCGCCCAGGTAATGAAATTGTTGCTGTTCATCCTGTGTAAATAGTTGCATAGCCTCACCCCGCTATCTGTTCTGCCTTTGCCTCACCGGGTTCGGTGAAGGTGACTTCTACATCCCCCACGGGGAAGCCCACGTAGTTTTCTAAATTGTCCCGCACATTCTTTTGAATGGCATCGGCCAGGACCTGTAAATCCTCCAAGTCCTTGACGCCGCAGGCAATTTTCGATTTAATCGTCGGCTCCTTGCCGCCGCGAATGTACACGGCGACTTCCGGACGAGACAATTGATGAAAGCCTCTCACCGTGCAGTCCACAACGGATCGCACGGAAGATTCCGTCAAATAGACCTCGCCGTCGTCACGCTTCAAGCGAATACTTCTTTCCCGGGTCTTGACGATTAAAGAGCGCAGGAAAAGGAACAAGCCGTAAACGGCGGTCAGTGCCGCCAAAACGGCAAAGACATAAAATCCCCATTCCTGATTTAAAATCGGCAGCAAGGCCTCTTGCCAGGTGCGGAGCCCCACGGTGTTTCCGTAGAAAGAAAAGAAGCAGACGCAGGAAAAGACGAGAAGTACCAGGGCCACGACAATATCCATGGCCTTTTTGCTTTTTCTCACAAATACGCCTCCCTTACACGCTGTTGAATCCCATGATTCATCTTTCCTTACATTTCTACCCGAAAGGGATGCTGATTATGCACAAACTCTCTCTAAATTGTCCTTCTGAAAAACTTATTCGCCTAATTGTTTTTCCACGAAGGCGGCACGTTCTTTTAGGTTCTTCAGATTTTCCTTGTACATGGCCAGTTTTTCCCGTTCTTTTTCTACGACTTCGGGCTTGGCCTTACTGACGAAGCTTTCGTTGGCGAGCTTCTTTTCCGCCCGTTCGATTTCAGACTGCGTCTTTTCCATGTCTTTTTTCAACCGTTGGGCTTCCTTGTCGTAATCCACCAAATCTTTCATGGGCAGGAAGAGTTCCGCTTTTTCTACGACCACGGAGATGACGTCGTCGGATACAGCGTCGCGATTGCCAATTCGCTCGATGGATGTGCAGTTGGCCAAATTGGCGAAGTGATCTTTTAATTCGTCGTAGACGTCCGCACGGGCGTCGTCCTCGGTTAAGAGATAGAGCTTGCTCTTTCTGAAGGGCTCGATGTCCATTTCCGCCTTGGCGTTGCGAATGCCGCGAATAGCTTCCCGAAGGACGGAAATTTTTTCCACATCATCATGATATTTATAGACGCCGCATTCCGGCCAGTCGCTGACGATAAGATCCCCTTCCGTAGAGGGCAGGAAGGCATAAATTTCTTCCGTGATAAAGGGCATAAAGGGATGAAGCATCTTCAAAATCTTTTCCAGCACGTCGAGGAGCACGCCGTAAACCACTTCTCTGTCTTCCACGTCGTCGCCATAGAGGCGGGGTTTGACCATTTCGATGTACCAGTCGCAGTACTCGTCCCAAATAAAGTCGTGTACCACTTCCGCCGCCATGCCGATATCGTATTTTTCGATTTTTTCCTGAACCTCGGCAATGGTTTCATCCACGCGGGTCAAGATCCAGCGATCTTCCGTGTGCAATTTATCTTCCATGACCTTGGCGCCGTAGAAATCCTCCGGCAGGTTCATGAGCACGAAGCGGGATGCGTTCCACAATTTATTGCAGAAGTTGCGATTGCTTTCCACCCGCTTGTAGCTGAAGCGCATGTCGTTGCCGGGGCTGTTGCCCGTGACCAAGGTGAGGCGCAGGGCGTCGGCGCCGTATTGGTCGATGACTTCCAAGGGATCGATGCCATTGCCCAAGCTCTTGGACATTTTCCGTCCCTGCTCGTCGCGAATGAGGCCGGTGAGGTAGACGTCGGTAAAGGGCAGTTCCTCGGTAATTTCCAAAGCGGAAAAGACCATGCGGATGACCCAGAAGAAAATAATATCATAGCCCGTGATCAGGACATCGGTGGGATAGTAGTAATCCAAATCCGGCGTAGAATCCGGCCAGCCCATGGTGGAGAAGGGCCACAGGGCGGAGCTGAACCAGGTGTCCAGGGTGTCTTCGTCTTGACGGATGTTTTTGCCTCCGCAGGCGCTGCAGGTATGAACGGCTTCCTTGGAAACCATGACTTCGCCGCAATCGTCGCAGTAGTAAACGGGCAGGCGATGGCCCCACCACAATTGTCTGGAGATGCACCAGTCGCGAATGTTTTCGAGCCAGTGAGTGTAGATCTTGCCGAAGCGTTCCGGCACGAAGTGCAGATCGCCCTTTTCATAAGCTTCCAAGGCGGGCTTGGCAAGCTCTTCCATGGCGACGAACCATTGCTTGGACAGCATGGGCTCGATAACGGTCTTGCATCGCTCGCAGTGGCCTACGGCATTGTGGTGATCGTCGATCTGCACCAAATAGCCGCCTTCGTCGAAGTCCTTGACGATGGCTTTGCGCGCTTCTTCGCGCATTAATCCAGCATACTTACCTGCGTTTTCGTTGAGGCGGGCTTCTTCGTCCATAATTAAAAGTTGGCCAAGATCATGGCGTGCCCCTACTTCAAAGTCGTTAGGGTCGTGGGAGGGCGTGATCTTTACGGCGCCGGTACCGAATTCCGAATCCACATAGCTGTCGGCGAGAATGGGGATCTTCCGTTCGATGACGGGGATCACGGCGTGCTTGCCGATGTAGTCTTTGTATCGTTCATCTTCCGGATTGACGGCAATGGCCAAGTCGCCGGGAATGGTTTCCGGACGGGTCGTGGAAATCATAATGGCGTCGTCTTCACCGTCGATGGGATAGCGGAAAGTCCACATATGGCCTTCCTGCTCCTTGTGTTCCACTTCCGCATCGGAAAGGGCGGTCTTGTCGTGGGGGCACCAGTTGATGATGCGGTCTCCTTGATAGACCAGGCCTTTGTTATAGAGGCGGATAAACATTTCTTCCACGGCATGGGAAAGGCCTTCATCTAATGTAAAGCGCTCTCTGGACCAGTCGCAGGAGACGCCCAGCTTCTTTAATTGATTGTTAATATTGCCGCCATATTCTTCCGTCCATGCCCAAGCGGCTTCCAGGAATTTTTCGCGGCCCAGGCTGTCTTTGGACTTGCCTTCGTTGCGAAGCTTCTCCACGACCTTCACTTCCGTGGAAATGGAGGCGTGGTCCGTGCCGGGAATCCACAGGGCACTGTAGCCCCTCATGCGTTTAAAACGAATCAAAATATCCTGCAAGGTATTGTTCATGGCGTGACCCATGTGTAAATTCCCCGTGACATTCGGCGGCGGCATAACGATGGTGAAAGGTTTCTTGCCCTGCGCCTTGTCTTTGTCGCGATCCGGCGTAAATTCGCCTTTGTCCATCCAATCGGCATAGATGCGCGATTCAAAATCCTTGGGATCATAAGTCTTCTGCATACTGTTCATAATTCCTCCTGAAACAAAAAAATCTCGTCCTGAAAAGGACGAGATTCCGCGGTACCACCTTTATTCCGTATTGCTACGGCACTTCTTCCCCATAACGACGGGACGCCGTTTCGCTCTCGCGAAAGAAAATGAAGGCGACCTTCGATTGCTTCGCCGATCGCTTCCACCACACGCGACCTCTCTAAAGACCAGGGACAATCTACTCTTCCTTCACTCGATAAAGTTGGCTTAATTATAGAAAGTTTTCTGTCATAAGTCAAGTCTTGTTTAAAACTGAACCAATCCCACTTTCCGATAGACTTTTCTCAGGGTCTTCTGTGCCAAGTAGGATGCTTTTTCCGCTCCCTCTCTGCAAATGGCCTCCAGCTCATCCTTGTCGCCGCGAATGGCGTGGAAGCGCTCTTGCACCGGTGCCAAACCTTCCACTACCGCTTCCGCTACGCACTCTTTCAATTCGCCGTAGCCTGCGGATTTAAATTCCCGCTCCGCATCTTCGGGGCTGATGTGTTTAAAGGACGAGTAAATGTCCAACAGGTTCTTGACCCCCGGCTGCTCGTCGGTGTAGGCGATGGTGGCCTTGGAGTCGGTGACCGCCCGCTTGATTTTTCTGCGAATCACATCGGGCTCGTCGAGAATTAAAATAAAGGCGTTTTCATCGGGATCGGACTTGCTCATCTTTGACGTGGGGTCCTGCAAGCTCATGATCCGCGCACCCACCTTCGGCGCCATAATATCGGGAATGGTGAAGGTCGGCGAGTAACGGGTGTTGAACCGCTCGGCGATGTCACGAGTGAGCTCGATGTGTTGCCTTTGGTCTTCCCCCACTGGCACGAATGCCGATTGATAGAGAAGGATATCCGCCACCATAAGCACGGGATAGTTTAAGAGGCCGGCATAGACTTCCTTTTGTTTTTGGGACTTGTCCTTAAACTGCGTCATGCGGTTTAACTGGCCGATGGAAGTAATGGTGTTTAATACCCAAGCCAGCTCCGTGTGCTCGGGCACTTGGGATTGAATATATAAAATGGATTCATCGGGATCCACGCCGCAAGCCACGTAGAGGGCGATTAAGTCCAAGGTGCGCTTTCTTAAATCGGCGGGCTTTTGAGGCACGGTAATGGCGTGCATATTGGCGACGCAATAGATGCATTGGTACTCTTCCTGCAAATCGGAAAAATTGCTGAGGGCACCCAGGTAATTGCCGATGGTTAAACTACCGGAAGGTTGTATGGCGGAGTAAACGACTTTTTTATCCAAAATTTCCTCACTTTCCGCGGCCTAACGGTCGCCTTTCATTTCGTCGCTCAGGGCTTTTCGGTCCAAGAGCTCTTTAAATTTCTTCTCGACGGTCTCGCGAATCTCGTCCAGATCCACTTTCGTCAATCGACGGTCTTTTAAGACAAATTCGCCGCCGATTAAGACGTGTTTCACATCTTCCGCCTGAGCCGAATAGCACAGGGCGCTGATTAAATTATTTTTCGGCGTAAAGCTCGGAGAATTTAAATTAAAGCAGGTAATGTCTGCGAGCTTTCCTTCTTCGATGGAGCCGATCTCATCTTCCTTCGCCAATGCCTTCGCCCCGTTAATGGTGGCCATGCGCAGCACGTCTTCCGCCTTTAATACCTCGGGATCGTAGCTGACGCCCTTGGCTAAGAGGCTGGCTATGTGCATTTCTTCCAACATGTTTTGATTGTTGTTGGAGCTGTCCCCGTCGGTGCCCAAGGCCACGGTAAGGCCCTTGTCCATCATTTTTTGTATGGGGGCGATGCCGCTTGCCAATTTTAAATTGCTGGAGGGATTGTGTACCGGGAAAAATTTCTCGGGATCCACCAAATCCATATCCTCTTCCGTCATGTGGACGCAGTGGGCGGCGATGGTGTGGACCTTGTCCAGACCCAGGCCCCACATGTATTGAATGGGCGTGGTGCCGTAGAGGGCCTCGGCATCTTCCATTTCCTTTTTCGATTCGGACAGGTGGGTGTGGAGCACGCCGTCCATTTCGCCGGCCAGTTCGATAATCTGCTTAATGTAATCGCCGCTGCAGGTATAAATCGCGTGGGGTGCCGGCGCTACTTCCATAAGGCCGTCGCCCTTGCCGTGGCTGCTGACATAAAGCATGCGGGCTTCTTCCAACTTCTCATCCCCGCCGCCGTCGATGTCCGTGAGGCCGCGGGTCAAAAGGCCGCGCATGCCGATGGCCACCGCCGCATCGGCCACCCGATCCAGCTCGTAATACATGTCGCAGAACGTCGTGGTTCCGGACATAATGCCTTCCGCCATGGAAAGCATGCTGGCCCAGTAAATATCGTCGCGGGTCAAATGAGCCTCCAGAGGCCAAATAGCCGTGGTGAGCCAGGTGTTTAGGTCCATGTCGTCGGCATAATTTCTGAAATAGCTCATGCCCAAGTGGGTGTGGGCGTTAATAAAGCCCGGCACGAGCAACAGATCCCGGCCGTCGATGATCTCCCCGCTTGTTAGGCTGCCGCTTTCGGCGATGGTCGCGATCTTTCCGTCTTTAATTTCAATATCTTTGTGTTCCATGACCTTTCCGGCCACCACGTCGATATATTGCGTGTCTTGAAAAATGAAATGCATAAGCCCTCCTCTTCAGTCTTGTTTCAGTATAGCACAAGGGATAAAAAAGCGGTATATGCCCTTTTTTTCCTTTACAAGGCGCCTATTATCTTGTATAATGCTAGAGGTTCTAAATTATCGCGGCAAATTATAATTTAGGAGTGAAGACAATGGCAAAAATGATGGGACCTAGATTTAAACAATCCAGAAGATTAGGTCTTAACGTATGTGGACATCCGAAGGCGATGAACCGCGCCGGCAGAGGCACGGCTCGTTCCGACAAGAAGTTAACCGAATACGGGAAGCAATTGTTGGAAAAACAAAGACTGAGAGCGTACTACGGCGTGATGGAAAAACAATTCTATCGCTACGTCCTCGACGCCCAAAAAGCAGGCGAAGAAACCGGTCCTGCATTGGTTAAGCGCTTAGAAGTCCGCTTAGATAATTTAACGTATCGTATGGGTTTTGCATCCTCCATTCGTCAAGCAAGACAAATGGTTACCCACGGTCACATTCACGTCAACGGCAAGAAGATCAACATTCCTTCTTACCAAGTCCAAGTCGGCGACGTGATTTCCTTAAGTGACCGCGGCCGCAAAGTTGACATGTTCAAAGAAAACTTTGAAACCAATTTCGTCAACTCTTATCCCTACATCACGAAGGAAAAAAACAATCGGGCTACCTTAAGCTCCGAACCCGCTCGTGAAGATATCCCGATTGAAATCGAAGACCAATTGATCGTCGAATTCTATTCCGGAAAATAAGAAATTGCGGTTCTTCCGCAATTTTTTTATTGTCGTTTCATAAATAACTACCAGGAAGTGAGGTAAGCATGTTTCAATTCCAATTTGGAACAAAGGATTATCACCATATCCACTTTATCGGCATCGGCGGCATCAGTATGTCCGGCCTCGCGGCATTAATGCTTTCAAAAGGTTACACCATCTCCGGCAGCGATCGAAAGGCATCGCCCATTACGAAGCACCTGGAAGAATTGGGCATCACCGTCTACGAAGATCACGACCCCGCGCAAATCGAAGATGCGGATCTCGTCGTCTATACCGACGCCATTCAAATGGACAATCCCGAGTATCGGGCGGCGGTGGCGAAAAAAATCGACGTCATCGACCGTGCCACCTTCTTGGGTGCCGTCATGAGAAATTTCCACGTCTCCATCGCCGTCTCCGGCACCCACGGCAAGACGACCACCACCTCCATGATCGCCACGGCCATTAAAGACGAGCCCATCTCCCCTACCATTATGGTGGGCGGCAATCTCGGCGAAATCAGCGGCAATGTGCGCATCGGCACCGGGGATTTTTTCCTCACGGAAGCCTGCGAGTATCGGGCCAATGTGCTGAAATACTTCCCCTCCACGGCGATTATTTTAAACATCGACGAAGACCATCTGGACTTCTTCGATAATATCGACCACATCCTCGAAACCTTCCGCGCCTACGCCGGCAATTTGGGCGAAGACGACCTCTTGATTTTAAACAAAGACGACGACTACGCCTATAGCATGAAAGAAGCCACCAAGGGCCGCATCGTCACCTTCAGCCACAAGGGTGAGGCCGATTACGAAGCGCGGAATCTGGTCATCGACCCCCACACCGGGCGCCCCCATTACGACCTGTACATTCGCGGCGAAAAAATCGCCCCCATTCAACTGCAAGTCATGGGCCTGCACAATGTGTCCAATTCTCTGGCCGCCATCAGCGCCTGTGTGGAAAACAACATCCCCGTGGAAGATGCCATTAAAGGCGTCTTAAGCTACCACGGCGTCGGTCGCCGCTTGGAATATAAAGGCGAAGTGGACGGCATTCGCGTCATCGACGACTATGCCCACCACCCGACGGAAATCGCATCGACCCTTCACGCCTTGAAGCCCACGGTGCAAAATCGGCTGATCTGTATCTTCCAGCCCCACACCTACACGCGCACGAAGCTTCTCTTGGACAGCTTCAGCCACAGCTTCAAGGAATCGGATATAACCATTATCGCCGACATTTACGCGGCGAGAGAAAAAGATTACGGCGACATCCATTCCAAGACTTTAGTGGAAGCGGTCAAGGCCAATCACGATCAGGCCATTTACATCGGCGAGCAGGACGAAATCCTGGACTACATTAAGGAAAAGTCCCGCCCCGGCGACGTCATCCTTACCATGGGCGCCGGCGATATCTATCGCGTCGGCGAACGCTTCTTGGAAGATGCAAAACAAGCGTAAACAAATAGCGCCTCATCATTCTCGATGAGACGCTTTTTTTGTGCTTACTTTTCCTCGACAAGCTTGCCGTGGACGACCATTCGTCGATCTTTCTCCGTGCAGGTCTGCAAGGTGATGATTTTTTCTCCCTGCCAGTCCATAGGCCCCTTTATAATGTTTTTTGCTTCCACTCGGGTGCGGAAAGCCGCCAGCTTTTCTCCCTCGTAATTGGGAGAGCGGAAATCTTCGTAGGGGCTCGCCTCGTAGGCGGCGAAAATTTGATACACCTTTCGCCCCTCGGCCGTGTCCAATATAATCTGCGGCGCCTTTTCTACAAAGGCCGGGTCTTCGTAAGCGGTCAAGGGATGAAAGACCTTCCCGTTTTTCACCCGGTGGCCATAGATGATGGTGTTGCCGTCGGAAAAATCCTTCTTGTTTCTGTAGTCCATAAAGGGCACGCCCAAGGCATTGTAGCTGCCCTCAATGTCGTGATTCAGATAATAGTCGTTGTCCTTGCCCTGCACCACCGGCAGGGAAAGGGGCGTCCCGGGGATTTCGATCCACGCCACGAGATTGGGATAGGTCTCTTGCATGGAGCGGATTCGATTCCTCGCCGCGGCATCGGCATCTTCCCCGCCCGAATTTATTTTCTCGCTTTGTTCGTATACGGCCTCCACTTCTTTTTTCTTGTGATCGTAGGCGTATTGATCTTTGTAATAGAGTCCGATCTTTCCGAGGGAAAAAATCAAAATGGCGATTAAAACAAGGCGCAAGGCCATGAAAACTTTTTTGTTCATAAGACTCCTTTCGTCTTTGATTTATACCCATACGAGGTTTGAAACCTAAAACGACCTTTTCATAGCGAACCTTTAAAAAATCGAGTAAGCTCATAGCCTACTCGATCTTGACTGGTTACATAATTAAAATAATACGGTACTGCAATTACAGCACTTTATCTAAAAATTCTTTCGTCCGGGCTTCCTTCGGATGGCCGAAAACTTCTTCCGGCGTACCCTCTTCCAGCAAATAGCCTTCGTCCAGGAAGAGGATGCGGTCCCCCACTTCTCTGGCAAAGCCCATTTCGTGGGTGACCACGACCATGGTCATGCCTTCTTTGGCGAGCTGTTGCATAACGTCAAGAACTTCGCCCACCATTTCCGGGTCCAGAGCCGAGGTAGGCTCGTCGAAGAGCATGACCTGGGGCTCCATAGCCAGGGCGCGCACAATGGCGATCCGCTGCTTTTGTCCCCCGGAGAGTTGATTGGGGTAGCTGTCTTTTTTGTCCAAGAGACCGACGCGGTCCAGGAGCTTTTCCGCCTTGGCCTGAGCCGCCTTTTGATCCATGCCCTTGACCAGCACCGGCGCCATGGTGATGTTCTCCATGACGGTCTTGTGGGGAAAGAGATTAAAGGACTGAAAAACCATGCCCATGTCCTCGCGCACTTTTTCGATTTCCGTCTTCTTGTCGTTGATGTCCACGCCTTCGAAGATAATTTCGCCGCCGTCGGCTTCCTCCAGCCGATTTAAACAGCGAAGGAAGGTGGATTTGCCGGAGCCTGAGGGCCCGATGACGACCACCACTTCCCCGTCTGCGATTTCCGTGGAAATGCCTTTCAGGACTTGGTTGTCGCCGAAACTTTTTGTCAGATTATGAATGCGAATCACTGTTAGCCAACCTCTTTTCAAATACACCGATGACCTTGGAAAGGCCGGTTACGAGAATCAAGTAGATAAGTGCCGCCGTTACATTGGGCATAAATGGCTTGTAGCTCGCCCCTTGGGCAACTTTTGCCTGATACATTAAGTCGCTTACGCCGACAATGGAGACGATGGCGGTTTCTTTAATCAATGTAACGAACTCATTGCACAGAGCCGGAAGCACGGTTTTAATGGCTTGGGGCAAGATAATGTAGCGCATAATTTGGCCCTTCTTCATACCCAAGGACGCCGCCGCTTCCCCTTGGCCGCGATCCACGGCATTGATCCCGCCGCGGATAATCTCGGACACATAGGCCGAGGAGTTCATACACACTGCGGCCAATGAAAGAGCAAAGGGATTTTTTAAGGACGCGTATTGATCGGGGAGAACGCTGGAAAAACCGTAGTAGAATATCACAACTTGAACCAATAGTGGCGTGCCCCGAAACATTTGCACGTAAATTTTTGCGATAGTTTGCAGTGGCTTTAACTTCGACCGACGAAGCAGCACGATTAAAATGCCCAGGATAAAACCGAAGAACACCCCTAAAAAGGAAAGCTTTAGGGTCATCAAGGTTCCATCTAAATAGGATGAGCCGTATTTATTCAAAAAGGCCATCCAAGATTTCATTAATTCCATTTTTCCTCCTCGATAGAAAAAACTGTTTCACGAAGAAACAGTTTTAACTCTATGGTTCGGGCAATTTTATTTGCCGTTGTTTTCGTTGGCCGCGTTGTTCGCCATGTTGTTTTCCGCGTTACCGGCTGCCGCTTCTTCAGCGCCTTCATCGCCTGTGGATTCGTCGGCTAATTTTTCGTATTCCGCGATCCAGCTTTCGATCTTGCCTTCGTCGATTAATTTTTGAACCACTTGGTTAATGTATGCGGTCAGTGCATCGTTGCCTTTTTTCGATGCGACGCATACGCCCGGTTCTTCGGGAACGCCGGCGTCGATGACGACGAGTTCGGGGAATTGCTTGGCGTATTGTTCGCCGGAGCTCTTGGAAATAACCAGGGCGTCGGCGGTTTTATTCTTTACTTCCAATGCCAAATTGTTTAATTTAGCGAGGCTCTTTAATTCTACATCCTTCGGGAAGTTTTCGCGTACGGTTTCTTCTTGAATGGATCCCGTTTGTGCGCCGACGACTTTGCCGGCAAAGTCTTCCATCTTCTTGTATTTATCCGCATCTTCCTTGCGAACGAGGACCACTTGTTCGTTGGTGAAGTAGGGTGCCGAGAAGTTCACGGCTTCTTCACGCTCGGGAGTAGCGGAGAGACCGGCAATGCCGATGTCCGCTTGACCGGAGGCGATGCTGGGGATAATGCCGTCGAAATCCAAGTCTTTGACTTCAAGTTCCACGCCCATTTCATCGGCAATGGCTTTGGCGATTTCAATATCGAAACCGACGATTTCGTCTTTACCGTCTTTTAAAAGATGCCATTCGTAGGGCGGGTAATCGGCGCTGGTAGCCAGGACCAATTTGCCCTTGTCCTTGATGGCCTTGACGGCGGCATCCATATCTTCCTGACTCACTTGAGCCGCTTCCTTGTTGCCTTCGTTGTTGGCTGCGTTGTTTGCGTTGTTTGCGCCGGATCCGCAGCCGACCAATGCAAATGCCATGACCATGGCTAAAATACTAAGTAAACCGAATTTTTTCATGATGTTCTCCCTTCAATCTTAAATACACAGGCGTTCTCTATTATACACGATGTCTCATGGAGCCGGATGTGCAAGTGATCTTTGCGTCGTGCTTGCAACAAATCCGACGGCTCTCGAAATATTTTGCTGTATTCAAGATTAAGGCCTCCTTCTGTGTTTTTCTTTTTTGAGATTATACTATAGTGTACTAAAATCTACAAGATAATCAAAAAGAAAACGAGAAACGGCGTTTCTCATTCTCTCTTTGTCTTCCTTATTTTTTCAGCAGGGGTTTTAAATAAATGCCGGTGTAGGACGTATCGTTTTTCGCCACGTCCTCGGGCCGTCCCGTGGCCACTACTTCCCCGCCGCCGTCGCCGCCATCCGGGCCCAGGTCGATAATGTGATCCGCCACCTTAATGACATCCAGATTGTGCTCGATGACCACCACGGTGTTGCCCATGTCCACCAGCTTCGACAGCACGCTTAAAAGCTTTCGAATGTCTTCCGCATGAAGGCCGGTGGTGGGCTCATCTAAAATATAGAGGGTGTTGCCCGTCCCCCGCTTGGAAAGCTCCGTGGCCAGCTTGATCCGCTGGGCTTCGCCGCCGGAAAGTTGAGTGGATGGTTGACCCAGCTTAATATAGCCCAGGCCCACTTCCTGCAGGGTGTTGATCTTTCGCAAGATACGCGGATGGTTTTCGAAAAATTCCGCCGCCTGATCCACGGTCATGTCCAAGACGTCGGCGATGTTTTTGCCCTTAAACTTAACCTGCAATGTCTCCCGATTGTAGCGCTTACCGCCGCAGACCTCGCAGGGCACGTAGACGTCGGGTAGAAAGTGCATTTCCACTTTCAAAATCCCGTCGCCCTTACAGGCTTCGCAGCGGCCGCCCTTCACGTTAAAGGAGAAACGGCCCTTGGCATAGCCTCGGATCTTCGCCTCGTTGGTTTGGGCGAAGACGTCGCGAATGGAATCGAAGACGCCGGTGTAGGTGGCGGGATTGGAACGGGGTGTGCGGCCGATGGGGCTCTGGTCGATGGAGACGATTTTGTCCACGTGCTCCAAACCTTCGATCTTTTTGTACTTGCCCGGGCGCACTTTGTTTTTGTTGACCTTCTGCGCCACGGCTTTTTTCAAAATTTCGTTAATGAGGGAGCTCTTCCCCGAACCGGAGACGCCGGTGACGCAGATAAATTGCCCCAAGGGGAAGTGAACGTCGATGTCCTTTAGATTGTTTTGCGCCGCGCCGTAGACCACGATCTCATCTCCCGTGTAGGGACGGCGCTCCTCGGGCACGGCGATTTTTTTCTTGCCGGAAAGGTATTGCCCCGTAAGGGACTCTTCCACTTTGACGATCTCTTCAAAAGTGCCCTGGGCCACGATGTGGCCGCCGTGGACGCCGGCGCCGGGGCCGATGTCCAAGATCTCGTCGGCCTCCCGCATGGTATCCTCGTCGTGTTCCACGACGATGAGGGTGTTGCCGATGTCCGTCAAATTCCGAAGGGATTTTAAGAGCATGGCATTGTCTTTTTGATGAAGGCCGATGGAAGGCTCGTCGAGAACGTAGGTGACCCCCACGAGGGCCGAGCCGATTTGCGTGGCCAGGCGAATCCGCTGGGCTTCGCCACCGGAAAGGGTGCCGGCCATGCGCGCCAAGGTGAGATAGCCCAGGCCCACTTCCTTTAAGAAGGAAAGCCGCTCGTGAATTTCCTTTAAAATCTGATCGGCGATGTTGCGGTCCATGTCGCTGAGATCCAAAGAATCGAAGAAATCCATGGCGTCGACGACGGAAAGCAAGGTGGACTCGTAAATGTTTTTTCCACCCAGCTTAAAGACCAAAGACTCCATCTTCAGCCGCGCCCCGTGGCAATCGGGACAAGGGATGTCGGAGAGGAAGGGCTCGATTTTTTCGATGGCTCGGTCGCTGGCGGTTTCCCTGTAGCGGCGATCCAGATTTTTCAAGATCCCCTCGAATTGGCCGCGGTATTCCTTGTCACCGCTAAAGTAAGAGTTAAAGACGAAATGCAGTGGCTTCTTCGTACCGTACATTAATTCGTCGATCATGGCTTTCGGTGCGTCTTTAATGAGCGCCTTCGTGGAAAAATCGTAGCGTGCCGCGATTTGGTCGATGATTTCCTTGTAATAGGTGCCTTCCGTGGTGCCGTAGCAGGCGATGGCTCCCTCGTCGATGGAGAGCTCCTTATTGGGAATGATCAGCTCCGGATCCGCCCGGCGACTGCTCCCCAAGCCCTTGCAGGTGGGGCATGCCCCCATGGGCGTGTTAAAGGAAAAGGATCGGGGCGTGGCGGGCTCGATGGCGATGTCGTGTTCCGGGCAGGAGTAGCTGGTGGAGTAAAGCTTTTCGTTGCCGTCCAAGGTGTCCACGATCACCGTGGAGCCGGAGATCTCAAGGGCCGTCTCGATGCTGTCCGTGAGACGGGTCTCGATGCCCTCGCGAATGATGATTCGGTCCACCACGATGAGAATATCGTGGATCTTGTTTTTGTCCAGCTCGATGTCCTCTTCCGTGCGGTGCATTTCCCCGTCGATGATCATGCGCAAAAAGCCTTCCTTGCGAATGCGGTTTAAGACTTTCTTGTGCTGCCCTTTTTTCTGGCGCACCACCGGCGCCAAGAGTTGGAAGCGGGTGCCCTCTTCCATCTCCATAATCTTATCCACGATCTGATCTTCCGCAAAGGCCTCGATGGGCTTGCCGCACACCGGGCAATAGGGCTTTGCCACCCGGGCGTAGAGCAGACGAATGTAATCGTAAATTTCCGTCACCGTCCCCACGGTGGAGCGGGGATTTTTCGACGTGGTCTTCTGGTCGATGGCGATGGCCGGGCTCATGCCCTCGATGTAGTCCACCTCGGGCTTGTCCATTTGGCCCAAAAATTGCCGCGCGTAGGAAGACAGGCTTTCCACGTAGCGCCGCTGCCCTTCGGCATAGATGGTGTCGAAGGCCAGGGAGCTCTTGCCGGAGCCGGAAAGGCCCGTGATGACGGTCATTTTATTTCTCGGAATATAGACGTCGAGATTTTTTAAATTGTGCTGGCGCGCCCCGTGAATGTGGATCGCCTGTTCAATGGATGGATTCATCTATTTCCTTTCTGATCGATTATTCATTTAATCCGTAACGTTCTTTTATTTCTCTTATTTGATCCCGAATACTCGCCGCCCGCTCGAAGTCCAATTGCTCGGCGGCTTTAAACATTTCCGTTTCGAGATTTTTCAGCATGGCCACGATGTCTTCTTTGGCAAATTCTTCGCCGAATTCTTCCTCTTCTTCCGCCGCAATGGTGTTTTCGATGGTGTCGCGAATGCCTTTGACGATGGATTTCGGCACGATGCCATGTTTCTTATTATAGTCCATTTGAATGGCGCGGCGCCGCTCCGTCTCCTCGATGGTGCGGGCCATGGAGCCGGTGATGGTGTCGGCATACATAATGACCCGGCCGTCCACATTTCTCGCGGCACGGCCCGCCGTTTGGATGAGAGAGGTCTCCGAGCGCAAAAAGCCCTCTTTGTCCGCATCGAGAATGGCCACGAGGCCCACCTCGGGAATGTCCAGGCCCTCCCGCAAGAGGTTGATGCCCACGAGGACGTCGTAGACGCCGAGGCGCAGATCCCGAATGATCTCCATGCGCTCGATAGTCTTGACATCGGAGTGGAGATAGGCCACCTTCATGCCCATGTCTTTGAAATACTTGCTCAAATCTTCCGCCATGCGCTTGGTCAGGGTGGTGACGAAGGTCCGCATATTTTTTGACGTCATGTCGTTGATCTGTTCCGTCAAGTGATCGATTTGATTTTTCGTCGGCACCACGTCGATTTTCGGATCCACCAGGCCCGTGGGACGAATGATCTGTTCCACTCGCTGCTCTTCGTGCTCCGTTTCGTAGGGGCCCGGCGTGGCGGAGACAAAGACCACTTGGTTTTGCATGGATTCGAATTCCTCGAAGCGCAAGGGACGGTTATCCAAGGCCGAGGGCAGACGAAAGCCGTATTCCACCAGGGTCTCTTTTCTCGCCCGGTCGCCGTTAAACATGCCGCGAATTTGCGGCACCGTGGCATGGGACTCGTCGATAATGGTCATAAAATCCTTCGGAAAGTAGTCGATAAGGGTGTAGGGTCGGCTCCCCGCTTCCCTGCCGCTTAAGTGGCGGGTGTAGTTTTCGATGCCGGAACAAAAACCCATTTCCTCCAACATTTCCACATCGTAATTGGTGCGCTGCTCCAACCGCTGGGCTTCTAAAAGTTTTTCTTGATCACGCAAAGTGAAGAGCCGCTCTTCCAATTCCTTGCGAATGGTTTTGACGCCCCGCTCAATTTTTTCCGGACGCGTGGCAAAGTGAGAGGCCGGGAAGATGGACACGTGGTTGCGATAGCTTTCGATGCGTCCGGTAACCGCGTCCACTTCGGCGATCTCGTCGATTTCGTCGCCGAAGAATTCCACGCGAATGGTCTTTTCGGAATTGCCGGCGGGAAAAATTTCCAGCACGTCGCCGCGAACGCGGAAGGTGCCTCGGGAAAAATCCACGTCGTTTCTCACGTATTGAATGTCTACCAGCTTGCTCATGAGGGCATTTCTGTCCCATTCCATGCCCGGGCGCAGGCTTACTACCAAATTCTTGTAGTCGATGGGGTCGCCCAAGCCGTAGATGCAGCTCACCGACGCCACGATAATCACGTCCCGCCGCTCGAAGAGGGCCATGGTGGCGGAATGGCGCAGCTTGTCGATTTCGTCGTTAATGCTGGCGTCTTTTGCGATAAAGGTATCCGTCCCGGGAACGTAGGCTTCGGGCTGATAGTAGTCGTAGTAGCTGACGAAGTATTCCACGGCGTTTTCCGGAAAAAATTCGCGAAACTCCGAGGCCAATTGGTAGGCCAAGGTCTTGTTGTGAGCGATGACCAAAGTGGGCTTTTGCACCCGCTCGATTAAATTGGCCATGGTAAAGGTCTTGCCGCTTCCCGTGACCCCCAAAAGGGTTTGGTGCTTCATGCCCCCTTCGATGCCCTCGGCCAATCGGTCGATGGCCTGAGGCTGATCGCCGGTGGGCTTAAATTTCGAATGAATTTTAAAATCCATGATTCCTCCTGAAAAAAAAGCGATCTAACGACCGCTCTTTTCTATAATGGAAATTGCCTTTTGCAATTGTGTATCTTGATCTCGATGCTCGAGTCCGATGGCTTTGACGTCTTCCGGCAAGCTGACCTCGACGTCGGGCTCGATGCCCTTGTCTTGGATATTTACCCCGGAAGGCGTGAAGTATTCACTGGTGGTAAGCTTAATGCCGCCTCCGCCGGGCAGAGGAACCAAAGTTTGTACCACGCCTTTGCCGTAGGTCTTTTCCCCTACCAATGTTGCGGCCTTGTTGTCCTTTAAAGCCCCCGCCACGATTTCCGATGCCGATGCGCTGCCTCCGTTGACCAAAACCACAATGGGCTTGCCCCAGGCGGCTTCGTCGGATTTGTAGTGAAAGACTTCCTTGCCCCGATTGTCCTTGGCGCTGACGATGTCCGCCTCGGGAAGCAATTGGTCGCTGACGCCGACCGCCGCTTCCAAAATGCCGCCGGGATTGCCGCGAAGATCCAGGATCAAACCCTTCTTCCCCGCCGCGGCCTTCATGGCTTGTGTAAATTCTTCCACGGTGTCGTCTTCAAATTGGGTGAGGCCGATGTAGGCGATGTCGCCGATGGATCCCGTGATTACCGATTCCATATGGATCTCGTCCCGGGTCACCTTCACGTCCCGCACACTGCCCTCCCCTTCGGACATAATGCCCAAGGTGACGGTGGTGCCTTTGTCCCCTTTTATGTGTTTCACCGCTTCGTCCATTTCGTCCACGGTGTATTCCACGCCGTCCACGGAGACGATCTTGTCCCCGGACTTCAAGCCCGCCGCTTCCGCCGGCGAGCCCTTAATGGGCGCAATGACGGTGATCAGCTTGGAGCCCTCCACGGGGCCGATTTGAACGCCGATTCCGAAAAATTCGCCGGTAGTGGACTCCATAAACTTCTCGTACTCTTCTTCGTCGAAGTACTGGCTGTAGGGGTCGTTTAATGCCGCCACCGTACCTTTCTTTCTGCCTTCGATAAAGTCTTTTTCCGTGATTTCGTCGCTGCGCAAATAGTATTTCTTTAAAAATCGCTCCAGGACTTTGGTCTGTGCCACTTCCTTTACGCTGCCCGTGGCGAATTGCACGGAGGCGAAGGCGGTGATGATATTGGTGACGAGCAACAGAGCGAGAATGCCCGCAATGTGTTTCTTTTTCATTGGAACTCCTGTTTTTAAATGGAAGAAAGAACCTTCCCGAAGAAAGGTTCTTTGTCTTTGAATTATAAATAGTTAAGAGGGTTTTGCACGGCACCGTTTACGCGCACTTCAAAGTGCAAGTGTGCGCCGGTACTCATGCCGGTGCTGCCCACGTAACCGATGGTTTGTCCCGCGGAGACCGACTGTCCCGCACTCACCGCTCTGGAAGACAAGTGACCGTATACCGTGACCTTGCCGCCGTGGTCGATCATGATGCAGTTACCGTAACCGCCCATAAAGCGAGAGGCGATGACCGTCCCCGCCGCCGCGCTTACGACAGGCGTGCCGTTAGGCGCACCGATGTCCACGCCGGTGTGGAGCTTGCGGTATTTTAAAATCGGGTGAATACGATAGCCGAAGGGCGAGGTGATCCGGTGATGGCCGGGTACGGGCCAGTAGAGCTCGCCGGTTCTCGCTTCAGGCTGAGCTTGAACGCCGTATTGCACCACATCCGAAGACGTGCTCTTGCTCCCGCTATAAGAGGCATTGCCGGAGCGCTTCGATGCGCTGTTTGCCCGACCTGCCGCCGCTTGTTTTTGTCGACGGGCTTCGGCTTCAGCCGCTCTTTGCTTGGCCAGGCGAGCCGCTTCTTCATCCTTCGCTTTTTGAATGGAGATATCCAAGTTCGCGATTTGCGATTGAATGGCATCGGATTCGCGGAGCATTGCGTCGTATTGAGCTTCGTAACAGCTTAAGTCGTTGACTAAATTGTTCATGAAGCTCGTCTTTTGTGCGTTGGCCGCTTCGAGATTGCTCTTTTCGATGCGCGCTTGTTCCTGCTTTTTAGCCAGTTGTTTTTCCTGCTCGGCCAGGAGGGCTTGCTTCTCTTCGATTTCCTTCACCTTGGCATTGATTTCATCGATAAGCTTCCGATCGCTGGTGGCGATGGAGCGAATCATGCGGGCGTTGCCGATTAAGGACGCCGCATCGGCGGAATCGAGGAGAATATCTAGGTAACCGCGATCATTGGCGATATACATGGCGCGGAGGCGCTTGGCATAGAGATCTTTTTTCTCTAATAGCTCCTCCTTGGCGGCTTCAAGTTCCGCCTTGGTTTGAGCGATTTCTGCTTGAAGCTTTTGCATCTCGCCGTTTAATTGATCGAGCTTTAAATTCACCTGAGTGATTTGCGCATCCAAGGCGCGAATTTCCGCTTGAACCGTGGCCACCTGACCTTTCGTCTGATTGATCATGGATTGGGTCCCGGCCATATTGGATTCGATTGAATTCTTCTTTTGCACCGCTTTCGACCGCTCGGCTTCTAAACCGGAAGCCAAAACCGGTTGGGAGCTTAACATTAAAAGCGCCAGTGCCGCGGAAAGTTTCTTTCTGTTATTCGCGTCCAAAGTGAACCTCCTTCAGTTTAACTTACACATTTAAGAATCGCTTCAGCGACAATGAGCTTCCGATTAAGCCGACGCCGACGCCGATACATAGAAACATAATGGCCATGTCTTGCAGCATATCTTCGGGACGAATGAGCTTCAGCCCCATGAGCACATTAAGCCTTTCGTCGAACATGCCGAACATGCCTTTATAACCTAAATACACGAGTACCAGTGCCAATGCTCCGGCGACGACGCCGAAGACCAATCCTTCGATAAGCAAGGGCCTGCGAATGTAGCCGTTGCTGGCGCCGATGTATTTCATGATTTGAATTTCCTGACTGCGATTGGCGATGGTGGATTTAATGGTGTTGTGAATCAGGACGATGGCGATAATAAGAAGAATCGCCACGATGACCACGCCCAGTATGCGCACCCAATCGTTCACCTGAACAATCTTTCCGATGAGCTCGTTTAAATAATCCACCTGATAGACCCCGGGCATGTTCTGCAATGTATTGGCCACGGCTTTCGCCTGCTTAATATTGGAGAGCTGCAGGGTCAGTGAGGCGGGCAGGGGATTTTCTTCCATGCCTTCGAGGAAGTACGCGTCGTTGGAAAGTTCCATGTTTTTGGAGAAATCTTCCCACGCCTGGTCCTTGGAGGTGAAGCTTACGTCCTTGACGTAGCCCGTGCTTTCCGCCTTGGAAATAATATCCTGAATCGCCTCTTCGCTCGCGTCGTCCGTTAAGTAAACGACCACTTTGTCCACTTTCTTTTCCGTTTCGTTGACGATGCCGGTCATGTTTAAGACCAATAGCACCACCACGCCGAAAAGGACCAACACGGCCATAATGGAAATGACGGACAAGAGGCTCATGCCTTTATTTCTCGCAATACCTTGAAAGGCTTCTTTTATGTTATTTGCAAATTGTCTAAACCAACGCATCGTAACCTCCCACGTTCACATCGCTGATGATTCGACCGTTGTCGAGGGTAATGACCCGGCGCTGCATGTGGTTGACGATGTTTCTGGCGTGGGTCGCCATAATCACCGTGGCGCCGTCGTCGTTAATGCGCTTTAAGGTTTGCATGACGGTCATGGCTGTTTCAAAGTCCAAGTTGCCCGTGGGCTCGTCGCAAACCAATACCGGCGGCTTGTTCACAATGGCGCGGGCAATGGCGAGCCGCTGCCCTTCCCCGCCGGACAATTCGCCGGGATAGCTGTTTAGTTTATCACTGAGACCGACCAGTTCCAAAACTTCCGGCACCCGCTTTTTAATGGTGCGGCCGCTTTCGCCGATGATCTCAAGGGCGTATGCCACGTTTTCGTAGGCGGTCTTTTTTTGAAGCAGTCGAAAGTCTTGAAAGACGACGCTGACTTGGCGCCGCAACTTGGGTATATACCAGGGAGACAATTCGGTAATGTCCGTGTTGTTCACGTAAATGTTCCCGCGGGAAACTTTTTCTTCACAGATCAACAGTTTAATCAAAGAGCTTTTCCCCGCGCCCGATGCGCCGACGATAAAAGCAAATTGACCGTATGGGATTTCCAGATTAATGTCCATTAAAGCCTGTACGCCGTTTTTGTACTCTTTATAGACATTTTGAAACGTAATCAACAATGCACCTCATTCCATACAATTTATCTCATTTATTATAGTATAAGTTACAAAAATATGAAAGGCGGCAGGTCATTTGCCATGAAAAAGAAATGTTTACGTAATAATTACATCGCCCGTCGAGACGAAATGCCCGAATCGGCGCGAAAAGAAAAGTCCCGGGCTATTTTTTCTCGTCTCAAATCCCTGGATGAGTACAAAAAAGCGCGGCGAGTTTTTATTTTCGTCTCTATGGGCAGCGAAGTAGAAACCATTGGCTGGCTCGATGAGCTGCTCGAGAACAAAGAGGTCTTGATCCCTGCCACGAAAAAAGGCGATCCGGAAATGAAAATGGCCCGCCTTCTTTCGAAAGACGAGCTCGTTGAAAACTATTGGGGGATTTTGGAATTGCCGGAAGACTTGGTGCCGGAGCGGGAAGAAAATGCCTGCGACTTGATCATTACCCCGGGTCTCGCCTTCGACCGGCAGGGCTACCGGCTTGGCTACGGCGGCGGCTTTTACGACCGCTTCTTCTCGAGCCACGAGGGCTTTCGATTAGGCGTGGGCTTTCACGAACAACTGGTGGATAATCTTCCCCGCAACGAATACGATCTGCCCGTTCACGCCTTCGTATCCGACGCGGATTATCTCGTCTTTTGACGAATGGCGTAGACGATTTCCGCCGCCATGTAAGCGGCGCCGTAGCCGTTGTCGATATTCACCACGGCCACGCCCTCGGCACAGGCGTTGAGCATACTTAAAAGAGCCGCCACGCCCTCGAAGGATGCGCCGTAGCCCACGGAGGTGGGCACGGCGATGACCGGCGATGTGACGAGCCCCGCCACCACGGAGGGCAATGCGCCGTCCATGCCGGCGATGACGACGATGACGTCACAGGCGGCGATGGCGTCCATGTGTTCAAAGAGGCGGTGGATCCCCGCCACGCCCACGTCGTAAAAGCGCGTCGCCTTTACGCCGAAATAAGAAAGACTTCGCACGCACTCCTCCGCCACCGCTACATCGGAGGTGCCCGCCGTCACCACGGCCACAGAGCCTACGGGCTCTTTTTTTGTGCCCGCCGTAGCGGTTTTCGAAAGGGGGTCGTAGTCCAGCTGCTCCTTCAAATCATCCAAGCCTTCGTAAGCCTCGGGCGCCAGCCGCGTAACGAGGACTTCCCCGTTCGCTTCCAGCAGCCCTCGGATGCAAGCTTGTAAGTGGTCCGTCGCCTTTCCTTCTGCGAAAACCACTTCGCCGAAGAGCCGCCGGGCCTTTCGATTTGCGTCTAAATGATAAAATTGTCTGTCGTCTCTCTCCATGCCCTTATCCACCTTTGACAAGTCTTTAATTACGTCACTCGATTGAAATGTGCAATCAACTTTTCCCGATGTTATAATGAATTGAAGGATGTGATGCTTTGGTTCCATTGATTCGCATACGGAATTTGTACCGAGTCTACCACATGGGCGAAGAAAAAGTCTACGCCCTGCGCGGTGTGAATTTAGATATACAGAAAGAAGAAATCCTTTGTCTTCTGGGCACGTCGGGCAGCGGCAAATCGACCCTGCTAAACATGATGGCCGGCCTGGACCGTCCGAGCAAAGGCGAAATTATTATTAACGACAAAATCCATATGGAGAAACTTTCCGAGGAAAAGCTCACGAAGTTTCGCCAATTAAACGTGGGCTTCGTCTTTCAGTCCTATAATTTAATTCCCACATTGACGGCGACGGAAAATGTCAGTCTGGGACTTATTTTTAAGGGCGTCAAGAAGAAGGAGCGGGAAGAAAAAGCCCGCGCCATCTTAGAGCGAGTGGGCCTGGGCAATCGCCTGGATCACAAGCCCAGCGAGATGAGCGGCGGCCAGCAACAGCGGGTGTCCATCGCGAGGGCCTTTGTAGACGCACCGCCCATACTCTTCGCCGACGAGCCCACGGGCAATTTGGATACGAATACCTCGGTGGAGATTATGGAGATGATGTGCGATCTCGCCAGGGAACATAAACAAACCCTGATCATCGTCACCCACGATTTGGAAACCGCCGTCTATGCCAATCGCATCGTCGAATTGCGAGACGGAAAAATCGTGCGGGACGAAACGCAGCAGGTGAAGGAAAAAGCACGGGAGCTGGAACTTCTCCCCCAAGAAAACAACGAGGAGTCACTATGAAAAAACAAGCATGGCTTTTAGCCGGTTGTCTGGTTCTTACAAGCGTCGCGCCCTTTCACGCCGCGGCTACAAACGGTGCGGGCACCATTCCCCCGTCCAAGGTGGAATCGTCCAGTCAGGCACCTATGTCCATATTGGAATTTACCGATATCACCTGGCCCCAAGACAACGGCAAGGGAGCCGACATTCCCATTCGCTTTTCCATTAAAAACAACGGCAAGGGCGGCGCAAAAAACATACGCATTGAGGCGGAGTCCCAGGATTTAAACGGCCTGGTGCCGAAATCCGTGACCACCGTAAACGCCAAGTACTTTGCGCCGAATCAAAAGGAAAGCTATACCTTCGTCTTTCAAATGACGCCGGGTGCCGAAAAGAAAAACTACCCGGTGAAATTAACGGTAGCCTATGTGGACGCAGACACCAACGAAGTCCTCGAGAGCAGGCAGATCGTCACCGTGCGCTCCGCAGGCGGCAGCGCCTCCGCACCCCAAGGCGGCGGCGATGCCTCGGCAGGCGGCGGCTTTTCCGGCGGCGATATGGGCGGCTTCTCCGGCGGCGACATGGGATCGCCTCTCCCCGTCACCGGCTCCGAAGGGGCTCCTTCCGGACAGGCGCCTACGGGCAACAATACGCCGAAGCTGGTCATCGACCACTACTCCTACGATCCCGTGGACGTAAAGGCCGGTGTACCCTTCACGCTCTACTTCCGCATTTTAAATACCAATAGCAAAAAGACCGTGCAAAATCTGCGCGTCGCCCTTTCCGCCGATGCGGCGGAGGCGGTGGACGTACCCACCTCAGGCGGCCAAGGAGCGGATCCGTCGGCGGCGGCCGCACCTTCCGGCGGCGGTGGCGGCAGCGCCTTTATTCCCATCGGCAGCAGCAATACCTTTTTCGTGGATAAGATCAAACCGAAAAACCACGCGGAGAAGGAAATCACCTTGACCACGGCCCCCGACACGGCACCGCGCACCTATACCATTACGGCCACTTTCGAATACGAAGACGCCGAAGGCAATCCCTACACCTCATCGGAAGTCATCGGCATTCCCGTGATCCAAAGTTCGGAAATCGAACTGGGCGATTTAAAAGTCGATAAGGAAGGCTTTGTCGGCGGCGAAATGCCCCTCTCCCTGGAATTTTTTAACACGGGCAAATCCGTGCTCTCCAATGTTATGGTGAAGCTGCGGGGCAATTTCGATGCGGATACCAATACCTACTTCGCCGGCAATGTGGCGCCGGGCAGCTCCCAAACCTACGACGTGAATATTACGCCGACGAAAAAGGGCGAACAGAAGGGTGAGGTCGTCATCACTTACGACGACTCCACGGGACGAAAACAGGAGCTGGTGAAGCCATTCGTCATCAATGTGGAAGACGACATGCCCGCGGAGGATGATGGCGAAGAAAATACCCGCCCCGCATGGGCCGTTCCCCTGGGCATTTTCCTTATCGCGGCCATTTCCGGCGGCATCGGCTTCTACGTCTATAAGAAGCGCAAAAAAGACGGCGGCGTAGACGACGAGGATTTGACGATCTGATGAGTTACCGCGATCTATTCGATATGGCGAAGAAAAATCTCCTCGCCAGAAAACTCCGCACGGGCCTCACCCTCCTCGGCGTGGTCATCGGCTGCGTCTCCATTATTATCATGCTCAGCTTCGGCTACGGCATGACGGAAAACAATCGGCGCATGATCGAAGACTTCGGCGACGTAAAAAATATCAATGTGACACAAAAGGAAGAAGGCGGCAAGGGCAAGGCCCTGACGCGAAAAACCATTTCGGAATTAAAGGAACTTCCCCACGTGGTGGACGTGACGCCGGTTTACAGTGCCAGCGTCGGCATGAAGCTTCGCAAGTACCAAGCGGATTTCGTGGGCATCACCGCCATGGAAAAGCACACCTACGATTCTTTAGGTTGGGAAATGGACAAGGGCAGCTTCTTTCACGGCGACGGCAAGGGCCAAATGCTTTTCGGTAGCGGCGTCGTGGATATGTTTTACGATCCCACTGGCTCCACGACCATGCCCGCCATGGACGATGGCGAAGATCCGCCTCCCATGTTTGACGCGATGGGTAAGACCATGACCATCACCTCTTCCGACGGCCCGATGATGGGAGAAACCGGGTCCGGCACCGGGCTTTCCACGGAAATGAAAGTCACGGGGCTTATCGCCAAGACGAAAAAAATGGATTACGACAACAATGTCTTTATGACCGTGGACGGCTTTATGGATTTAATGGACCGTTTGAAAATGGAGCGGCCCAACACCCACAATTACGAACGGATTCAGGTGCGGGTGGACGATATGAAAAATGCCGAAGAGGTCAGCGACGGCATTAAAGCCCTGGACTACGAAGCCATGGGCATGCTGGAGATGATCAAGAGCATGAACAAGGCCATGACCATCGTCAATGCCATCTTCGCAGGCATCGGCTCCATTTCCTTTATCGTCGCCGCCATCGGCATCGCCAACACCATGATCATGTCCATTTACGAGCGCACCCGGGAAATCGGCGTGATGAAAGTTATCGGCGCATCGATTCAAGACATACAGAAGCTCTTTCTCACGGAAGCCGCCCTTATCGGCCTCATCGGCGGGATCATCGGCGTCCTCTTGAGCCTTCTTCTCAGCGCGGGCTTTAATCTTATCGGCAATCGCTTTGCCATGGCCCAGGGAGCCGAAGAGGCAGTGAAGATCTCCCATATTCCCCTGTGGCTCATCTTCGTGGCCCTCATCTTTTCCACCTTGGTGGGCGTCGCCGCCGGCTACTTCCCCGCCAAGCGCGCCATGAATCTTTCGGCACTGGATGCCATTCGCAGCGATTAAAATGATTCTATTCAGCAAAACGGAAGTCCATTGTTTTTATCTATGGGCTTCTGTTTTTTTATAGAAAATCACAATGGAGATTTTCCGAATTGTCATCCTTTCCACCCTTTTTATTTGGTAAGATATATACATAGTTATTGCATATCTAGAGGAGGAAGAAAACGATGAAAAAATTGAATGTATTGGCTCTGGCTGCCGTTCTGGCATTCGGACTGACCGCTTGCGGTTCCGGCGATAACAGCGGCAACAACGCTGCTGCAAACAATGCCGCCGCTAACAACACGGCTGCTGCCGAAAACAACCAAGCCGAAGACAAAGCGGCTGATGTAGCCGAAGTCGGTGAAATTTCCGGCGAAGAATTAGACAAGATCATGGAAGATAAGGACGCGAAGGAAAAAGTTACGGTTATCGACGTTCGTCCCGCTGAAGATTACGACGCAGGCCACGTTAAATATGCCATCAACATGCCTATCGATACCTTCGAAGAAAATCTCAGCAAGATCGAAGACTTGAAAGATGCCGAAGTTATCACCATTTGCAACACCGGCAAGAAGAGCGGCGAAGCTGCCGACATTCTCGTTAAAAACGGCTTCACCAATGTTAAAAACGCTCAAGGTGTAAAAGACTTCGAATACACCACCATGACCAAGGCTGCCAACGTTCGCGGTCCCGAATTTTTGGAACTCGCTAAGAGCGGCGACTACACCATTATCGACGCACGCGACGCTAAAGACTTCGAAGCAGGTCACTTAGACGGCGCCATCAACGTTCTTGTCGACGAATTCGATGCAAAATATCCCGAACTCCCCACCGACAAGCCCTTCTTGGTTCACTGCTATTCCGGCAACCGTTCCTGGGAAATTGCTAACAAATTAGCTGAAAAAGGCCACAAAGCAATTAACTCCAACGACGGTACGAAAGAATTTGACGGCTTCGGATTGAAGTAAATCAAAAAAGTGCCTTGTCGAAAGACAGGGCCTTTTTTCTTATGTAGTTGTTTATGGAAACCATTTTATTTTTTGCTCGCACGCCGGAGGTCGGTCACGGGAAGACTCGCCTCAGGACCACCCTCAGCGAGGAACAGATTTTTCATATTACTCGAAAGCTCTACGACGATCTTTTAGAGACGCTGACGGCTACCGGCCACCGCGTCGTGGTCTATTACGACGGCAAGGAACCTTCCCTGTCCCTACCCTGCATCCCTCAAAAGGAAGCCGATCTCGGCGAGAGGATGGCATCGTCCATCCGCTCCGAAATCCAAAATGGCCCGGTGATTCTCTTGGGCTGCGATCTTTTAGGCGTGGACTGCGATTTAATCGAGGAAGGCTTTCGCCTTTTAAAAGAACGGGACGTGGTTCTCGCTCCGGCGGAAGACGGCGGCTACGGCATCGTGGGCATGAGGCGATTTGTAGACCTGTTTTCCTCCATCACCTATAGCCGACCCGACGTATTGGAAAAGACCGTAAAAAAGGCGGAGACCGCCGGCGCCACGGTGGCTCTTCTTCCCACGATTCGCGACATCGACTACTTCGAGGATTTGGTGCGCGAGGCCTTGAACAGCCCCGTCGTATCAAAAGGAGAGGATGCTTACGGCACGGTCTACCTCTCCGAAACGGGTAGCCGCCTTTGGATTTTAAAGGATAGAAACCGTGTTCCCGAACATTCTCTCTTCTGCGAGCCGCAAATTATGCTCCCCTTTTACCATTCCATACAAACGAAGGAGGTCAAATGAAAGTCAATAAAAAAATCGTGATGCTGGCCGTTATCGCGGCCTGCGTCCTCGTATATCTGTTTGTCCCCTCGGTCAATCAAGGCATTAACCGAGCCGTTCGCATTTTAACCACGGAAGGCATCGAAGGCATTGCCGCTTACATCCGCAGCTTCGGCGTCTATGCCGTCATCGTGTCCTTTGCGCTGATGATTTTGCAATCGCTGATTTCGCCGATCCCGGCATTCTTTATTACCCTCGCCAACTCCGCCATTTTCGGCTGGGTCAACGGCGCCATCCTCTCCTGGTCGTCGGCCATGGCGGGAGCCGCTCTCTGCTTTTATATTTCCAGGGTCCTGGGCCGCGACGTGGCTGAAAAGTTCACGGGCAAGGGCATGTTGGAAACCGTGGATAATTTTTTCCACGATTACGGAAAGTACGCCATCTTAATCGCCCGTCTCTTGCCCTTTATGTCCTTCGACTTGGTCAGTTACGCTGCCGGCCTTACGGGCATGAGCTTTTGGGCCTTCTTCATCGCCACGGGCATCGGCCAACTTCCCGCCACCATCGTCTACTCCTATGTAGGCGGCACCTTAACCGGCGGCGCACAAAAGTTAATGACCGGCCTCTTGATTTTGTTCGCCGTATCCATCGCGATCTTTGTTGGCAAAAAATTATACAATGACAAACAAAAATCCAAATCAAACGACTAAATGGTGGGGCTACGTCAAGATCATCTTGGCGGCAGCCCTATTCATCCTTATTTTTCGAGAAACCAAGGACTACTTTACGGAAACGCGCATCCGCTCCATGTTGGAGACGGCGGGATTTTGGGCGCCGGTGATCTACATCGGCCTGTGGGCGGTGCTGCCCATCTTTTTCTTCCCCGTCCCCCTTTTGGTGGTGCCAAGCGGATACATTTTCGGCTCGGCCCTGGGCGTCGTCTATACCCTGGCGGGCTGTGCCGTGAATATTACCATCATGTATTTTCTCGCCGCCTCCGTGGCTCGGGACAAGATTTTGCATTTAGTGGAAGAAAAGAGCAACGACAAGATCAAAAAAGTCTTCCTGAGTCCCACGGGCACGAGTCAGGGCGTGTTTTTTATCTTTCGCCTAATCCCTTTGATCTCTTACAATCTGATCAACTACATGGCGGGAGTTTTGCGCATTCGCTTCCTTCCCTATTTTATTCTAAGCTTAATCGGCATTACCCCGGGGATCTTCGCCTTTATTTATCTTGGCGAGCAGATCCACGATCCCTCGTCCCCGGAATTTAAGCTGGCCATTCTCTTTCTCGTCCTTTTGACCGTGGTCTCTCTCATCCTCTTGAAAATCTACAATAAAAGGCAGAACCGTGATTAGTATCGTCATTCCCACTTATAACGAAATAGAGCACATCCACGCCTTTCAAGAGGCCCTGGACGCTTTCGACGGCCGGGCGGAAATTTTGTTTTCCGACGGCGGCAGCACCGACGGCACCTATGATGCCATTCGCTATCCGAAGATTCGAGAAGCGAAGGGCCGCGGCGCGCAACTTGCGGCCGGTGCCGCAAAAGCCACGGGGGACGTGCTCTGGTTTCTACACGCCGACACCTTTTTTCCGAAAGAAGCCCTGGATGCCGTGGAAGCCTGCAAAGCCCCCTGGGGCGCCTTCAAGCTTCGCTTTTCGTCGAAGTCGCCTATGATGAAGGTAGTGGCCTTTAATTCCAACAACCGCATTCGCTTTCGTCGCATCGTCTTCGGCGATCAGGGCATGTTTTTAAACCGGGAACTTTACGAAAAAATCGGCGGCTTTCAACCCATTCCCCTGATGGAAGATTACGATCTGTCCATTCGCCTGAAAAGCGCCGGCTACGTGCCCGAGCTGCTGCCTTTAAAGCTCACCACCGACGCCTGCCGCTTCGAAGAAAACGGCATTTGGAAGACGATTCTGCATATGCAGCGCCTACAACGAGCTTTTCGCCGCGGTGTGGACCCGGCGGAACTCGCCAAGCGCTACTGAAAGGAGCCATTATGATTTCTTACGCCAGGGACAACTGCATCCACTGCGGCCGCTGCACCCGCATCTGTCCCTTTCTGGAGCACTACGCCATGGATCTGGAGGGCTTTTCCCATCGTCCGGATCTGCGCAGCGAGTGCTACCTTTGCGATAACTGCAAGCGAGTCTGCCCGAAGACTATTTCCGGCCGCGAGATCGCCATGGAAATGCGGATCGACGATCCCTTGCCTGCGCGAAAGGTGCGCTTTCAAAAAGATCCCTATCTGCTTCGCAATTTGCAGAAAAAAAACACGAAGACCCTCCTCTTCCTGGGCTGCAATTATCCGGGCCAATATCCGGAAACCTGCAAGGCCTTAATCGCCCTCTGCGCCGAGCGGGGCGTGGATTTTTCCGTGGATTGCTGCAAGAAGCCCATCGAGCAAAAGGGCATCCCCCTCTCCGCCGACAAGATTTTCGATTCGGTGAAAGATCGGGGCATCGAACGCCTAGTTTGCTGCTGCCCCAATTGTTACCGCACCATGAAAAATCGCGGGGACATGGAGGTCATTTCCGTCTACGATTATTTAGAGGAAGAAGGGCTTTTACACACCTTGCCCGAAGAAGACATTCCCGTCTACATACCCTGCGGCGATCGTGAAAATTTGGATTTCTTCCGCGCCATCGAGCCCTATTTAAAGAGCTACCGCATGCCCTACGAATCCATTCACTGCTGCGGTCTGGGCGGCGGCGGAAAGCACAATGCCGACGTGGACGGGACGATTAAAGATCGCTTCAAGGAAATCTACGAGAAGGAAAAGAGCATTTGGACCTACTGCGCCAGCTGCTCCATTCGATTCAACGAATACGGATTGGATCACGCCGTTAACTTCCTCTCCGCCTTTTTAGGCATTTACGAAGCGCCCTCCACCTCTTACATGAAAAATGTCATTTCTTTTAAAGGATATCCCCATGCAAAGTAACGAAGAAAAAAATTGCGCCCAAGTGGTGCTGGGAAGTTTCAGCGAAAGATTCGGCTTAGACAAGGAAAAGGCGGAAGCCTTGGCCGCCCCCTTCGGCGGCGGTCGCTACGCCGGCGAGACCTGCGGCTGTGTCACCGCCGCCACCATGGTCCTGGGCCTGGCCTACGACGGCGCCGACCTTTTTCAAAAGGTCAAGGCCTTCGACGAGGCCTTTGCCGAAGCAAACGGCCACATCGTCTGCAAAGATATTTTGGGCCACGACTTTTCTCGTCCCGGCGAATTGGAAGCGGCTTATGCCGACGGAAGTGTCCAAAGCCACTGCCCTCGCTGCATCGAATCTTCCATCTCTATTTTGAAAAAGCTCTTGGAAGAAGAATAATTTTTCCCATTAGAAAAGGACCTCGCGAAAGAGGTCCTTTTTTCGTGCTAATCCTGTGATTTTTCCATGGCGTCTTCCACCGCCGCCTTCAGACCCTCGGAAGTTTCCGTGGCGCCGGCAATGCCGTCTACCGCCGTGGAATTTTTCTTCGTCATTGCGCCGGGAATTTTTTCCAGCGCGCTCTCTACCTGAGGCACTTGCTGCGGCGATTCGCCGTGGCTCTTCACGACGATCTCGGCGATCCGCCCGTCTTGAACGGTGACGCTCACCACAATGGGCTCGGATTGATTGTACCCCTCTCCCCTGCCTTCGTAGGTGCCGTCTTTGTACGGTCGGTCCTTCCCACAGCCGCTGAGGAAGAGGGCGACGAGCAGGCAAAGGACGAGGAGATTCTTCCTCACAGATTTCATTACTTGCGACTCTTTAAATAGGCCGCGGCATGTTCGTAGACGCCCTCCGTCGTTAAGCCGAAGCGCTTAAAGACGTGGTTGGCATTGCCCGATGCGCCGAAGGATTCCATGCCCAGGGCCAAGCCGTCCAGACCCACGTACTTGTGCCAGCCCATGGTGGATGCGGCTTCCACAGAAATTCTGTTGCGGACATCGGCGGGAAGTACTTCTTCTTTGTATTCCGCCGATTGTTCTTCGAAGAGTTCCTGCGAGGGCATACTGACAACACGCACGCCGTAGCCGTCTTTTTCTAAAGCTTCGGCGCTTTCAAGGGCCAGATGTACCTCGCTGCCCGTGGCGATAAAGATCAGATCCAAATTTCCTGATTCTTTCTTTATGATATAGCCGCCCTTTAAGGCATCCTTGGAGGAGCCCTCAAGCTCCGGCAAGGTTTGCCGCGTAAAGATCATGCTCACGGGTTTATCTTCGCTGTGCATGGCCACGTACCAGGCGGCGGCCACTTCCGTGGAATCCGCCGGGCGGAAGGTGATCATATTCGGAATGGAGCGCAACATGGGCAGATGCTCGATGGGCTGGTGGGTGGGCCCGTCTTCGCCGACGCCGATGCTGTCGTGGGTGAAGATGTAGGACGTGGGTATGCCCATAAGGGCCGCCAGACGTAGCTGCGGTTTCATGTAGTCGCTGAAGACCAGGAAGGTGGCGCCGTAGGAGCGGAAGCCGCCGTGGAGGTAGATGCCGTTGACGATGGCGCCCATGGCGTGTTCTCTAACGCCGAAATTAATATTGCCTCCGGGACGATTGTCCACGCTGTATTGGCCTTCGCCCTTCATATCGCTCTTGTTGGAGGGGCCCAGGTCGGCGCTTCCGCCGAAGAGATTGCCCATACCGGCGGCGACGCGCTGCAGCATTTCGTGGGAGCTGGCCCGAGTAGCCATGTCTTTTTCCACCGGCGCCCAATAGGCGTCCTCGTCCATAAAGGAAAGGTCCTGCTTCTTCGTGTCGTAGGTGGCGAGGAAGTCTTCATACTTTTGCGGGAAGGCTTCCTTATACTCTGCTTCCATGGCCTTCCAAGCTTCGTAGACCTTGCGCTTTTCTTCCATCTTTTCGGCAACCAATGCCTTGACTTCACCGGCCACTTCAAAGGGCGCCACGTCGTAGCCTAATTTTTCCCTGGTTGCTTTATTCTTTTCTTCGCCCAGGGGCGAGCCGTGAACGCCGGCGGAGCCTTCCAAGGGCGAGCCGTAGCCGATGGCGGTTTTAATTTCGATGAGGGTGGGCTTGACCTTTTCCTGTTTCCCCGCTTCCACCGCACGGGTAATAGCTTCGATATCCGTACCGTCTTCCACGATGAGGACTTGCCAGCCCAGGGCGCGGTAGCGTGCGGCGATGTCTTCTTTAAAGGACAGCTCCGTATTGCCTTCGATGGTAATGTTGTTGGAGTCGTAAAGGACGATGAGTTTGCCCAGCTCCAAAGTGCCGGCGATGGATGAGGCTTCGTTGCTGATGCCTTCCATTAGGTCGCCATCGCCGCAAAGGACGTAAGTATAGTGGTCGACGAAATCATAGCCCGGCTCGTTGTACTTGGCCGCCAGGCGTGTTTCCACCATGGCGAAGCCCACGGCCGTGGAAATCCCGGCGCCTAAGGGGCCCGTGGTGGTTTCCACGCCGGGGGTGTGGCCGTATTCCGGATGGCCCGGCGTCTTGGAATCCAATTGACGGAAATCTTTTAAATCCTCCGCCGTGAGTCCCATGCCAAAGAGATGGAACAGGGAATACAAGAGAGCGCTGCCGTGACCGGCGCTTAAAATAAATCGATCGCGGTTGGGCCACAGATGATCCTCGGGATCGAAGTTTAATGTATTGGCCCACAATGCCCAGGCCATGGGCGCCGCGCCCAGGGGAAGCCCCGGGTGACCGGAATTGGCCGAATCGATCTGATCGATGGACAGAGCCCGCAAGGTGTTGACCGCGAACTGTTCGTTATGATTCATGAGATCCTCCTCTGTTTTCTTTCACGACGGTGACCGCCTTTTTATTTCGTGCAATGGCCCACAAAAATTTCGGAATGGCCACCTGCCTCCCGATGCGGGACGGATTTTTGAGCAAGCGGTAAAACCATTCCAGGTGCAGACGAATGAAAATGTCCGGCGCCCGCTTGGCCTTTCCCGCCAGCACATCCAGTACGCCGCCGTTGCCGATGGCCAAAGTGATATGCTCCAGTTTGTCTCTGTTGTTTAAAATAAAGTCTTCCTGCTTGGGAAAGCCCAGACCCACGAAGAGAATGGATGCGCCGCTTTCGTTAACGGCCCTGATCACCGCCGCCTCTTCTTCGGAATTTTCGAAGCCGCGGTGGGCGCCTTTAAAGTAGCCGTGATGCTCCCCGGCCACAATGGGGCCGTATGTCTCTTCCACCCGCCGCTTCGCTTCCCGGGCGATGCCGGGCTCGCCGCCTAAAAAGAAAATCTTCTCGCCTTTTTCTTTCGCCAGTTCCAAAAGGTACAGGGACAAATCGTAGCCGGTGACCCGCTCCTCCAGGGGATGGCCTCCCATTTTCGAGCCGATGACCAGGCCGATGCCGTCGGGCACCACGAGATCCGCCCCGTTCATGATGCGTGCTTTCTCCCTATCGCCTTTTAATGCCATGACGATTTCCGTATTGGGAGTAAAGACCCAGTGGAAGCCGCCCTCGTCTATGAAGTCGGAAAGAATCTTCCGGCTCTCCTCTTCGCTGACGTCGTCCACGGCGGTGTTAAAGATTTTGATCTTGTCCTTAGGATTGCAAAAGTTCGAAGACATGTTGCACATTCCTCCTACTTTTTTCCAAAAGCTCCCCGTGCCGGGTCCGCAAACGCAGGCGCTCCTCGTCCTTTTTGCGGTACATGGCCACCACGGCGTTTAAAAGCTTTTTCTCGTCCATGCCCTCGGCGCAAATATCCGATGGGATGGCCAAGGAATCCAACTGGGCCTTGACCTTGGGATCGTAGACGATGCCCACCGCCGGCGTCTTCGACGTGACGGCGTAAATCAACGCGTGAAGACGCATGCCGATAATGAGGTCGCAGAGGCCGATGATGCCTTCCATTTCCTCCACGGCGTAATTACCGCTTAGGACGTGGCAATGGTCCCTGTGTACCATCTTCGCCTTAATGCTCTCGGCGAAATGTTTGTCCTCGGGATAGTGGAGAGGCGTAAATAAAATATCGATGCCCAATTCTTCATAGACTCGGTCAGCGACGTAGGCGATTTTCGACGCCAGAGCCGGCGCCTTCTTCCACTGGCGCACGGCGATACCCAGGAAGTGCTTATCGCTGTCGATCCCTTCTTCCCGAAGAAGGGCCTTCGCCGCCTCGGGACTGATGCCGTCGATGCCGTAAACGGGATCGGCGGTCACCTCCATGGGCGGTCCGCTGACGCCGATGTCTTTCAGCACCTGCGCGCTGTCCTCATCCCGCAAGGTAATGTAATCCGCCTTGTTTAAAATCCGCGCCGTCAACCTGCGGTTCAGTGCCTTGTGAATGGGGCCGACGCCGTTGGCATAGACGTAGATTTTTTTGCCCATACGCTTGGCCAGAGCCATGACGCCCAAGTAGTAGTACAGGCTTCTCGACGAGGTTTCGTCTTGTAAAAGGGAGCCCCCGCCGCTAATCAACAGATCCGTGTTCGACAGCGCCTTCTTCACGGATTTATAGTGGAAGCGCTGGGTGGCGTTCACGCCGTAGAGCCTGCGGGTTCTCGGCGGATCGTAGGAGAGGACATTTAATTGTACGGTGGGATCACAGGCGCGAATATCGTTGACGATGGCGTGTAAGATCGCATCGTCGCCGCTATTGTCGAAGCCGTAATAGCCGCTAAATAAAACTTTCTTTCCCATAACAATCCATCCTTTTCTCCGCAAGGGGGCTTGCGAGATCTTTTTTACAAATTCGTACGAGGGCAAAGGTCACGGCCAAAAGCAGCCAGAAGGTAGTGGTGATCTTGGTCATGTAGAAGATATTTTCGAATATGCCGTGAAAAAGCATGCCGGCAACCGACGATGCCACCGCCGCGCCCATAATTTTGATATAGCGGTTTTTGCTCTTCAGAGGATAGCGCGCCAGATTGACGAAGATGCTGACCATAAAAATCACAAAGAGCACGAAGCCGATCAGGCCCATTTCCGCAAAGATTTGCAAAAATGCGTTGTGGGCGTGGAACACACCCATGCCGCGCATATACTGTTCGTAAACAATCTTAAAGGGCCGATACCCGAGACCCAGTCCCACGAGAAAGTTGTTGCGGATGATGGTTTCCGTAATCTCCCAAATCTTAAATCGATAGGAGGTGGACGAGTCGGCGAAGTTGAAAATCGTCATAAAGCGATTGACGATGCTCGTGGGCACGACAAACACGGAAGCTCCCATAAGGGGAATGGCCAAGAGCAGGAGCTCTTTTCTGACGAGACAGATAAAGACGAAGGCCGCTACGGCGATGCCCAGCCAGCCGCCGCGGGACATGGTCATAACGAGGGCCGCCATTTGAAAAAGGAACATGGCCAAAAACAAGAGGCGCACACCGTCCCGCTTCGTGGACCAAAAGATGCCCACGGTGAGAGGGATGGCCATGACCAAATACTCGGCGAAAATATTGGGATTGCCGAAAAGCGAATAGGCCCTGGCGCGAATGGGGCTGTTGGAATAAGAATCCACCCACCCCTCCTTCACGTCCACCGCTCCGAAGTATTGGTAAATGCCGTAGACGGCGACAATGGTGGCGGCGACGCTGACGGCGACGATCACGCCGTGGAGCTGCTCTTCGGTCTTGACCTCGTTAATCATAAAGATTAAATACATAAAGCCGCCGGTGTGGATGGCTAAATCCCGTATCGAGCCCATGGGAATGATCGACGTAGCCGTTTGAATCATCATCAGGAGAAAATAGATATAGGGCACGATCTCGTGGCCGGCCACGATAAGGGGATCGTCTTTTTTGATCAATTTTCTAATGAGAAACAATCCGAAGGTGCCGTACAGGAGCACGAGCACCAGGACATCCGGCAGGAAAATATAGCCGAAAGTGGTGGCGATGAGGCTGATCATGGGATTTTCGAAAAAGACCATAAGCCCGATGAGTCCCAGAAAAAGCAAGATGGCAAGAGGGATCTTCGCGCTCAGTCCCACGCCGCCGATGAAAAAGCCCAGGGCGAACAAAAGAAGGGGATTGATCTTTACGCGCGTTTCCATGACTCGGCCTCCTTATCGTGTAGAAAGAGACGCCACAGGCTTTTCACCGCGCACACCACAAGGGAGCTGTTAAGCTTCTCTTCCGTTCCCGTCCCCAGAAAGTTGGCGAGAAGGCCACCGAAAAGAAAGACGACGCCTAAAATGCCGTATATGCTGCGATGAAACAGGCCCAGAATAATAATGCTCAGGCCGAAGCCCATGGAGGCCATGCCCGTTACTTTCAGGGCGGAATCCAAGGAAGCGTAGCTGTCCGCAATGTCGAAACCCACGGAGCCTTCCACGGCGCCTGTGATTCTAATACGCACCCAATGGCAAATCGTGTTGATCAGCCGATAGAAAAAACGGAGGATGCGAAAGAACACGCTTTGGGCGAAGACGCCCTCCGCCCCGTCGAGGGCTCTGCGTAATGCCGATGCCTTCCACTGCCTGCTCACGGCGCCGCCTACGGCAGCGAAAAAACCGTGAAGCAAACTCTGTTTATACCAATTCTCCAATGCCCTTATGATGGAAAGTAAAATTTGAATCAGTACACTGGATTGAATCATAAATTACTCCCCGTCTTTTTTGATGCCTATACAAACACTCGTAAAATTAGAGGTTTTCGTCTTGACGCGGTATTCGGTGCCGATGCGAATTTCTTCGCTGCCCACCACATAGGACGTGTCCGAATCCTTAATGTCCACATCCACATCCAGGTAGATGGAATACCTATCCGGCACCGGCGCATTCACCCATTGGCCTTTGTATTCCACCACATCTTCATAGGGCTTCACGGTCTTGGCCACGATTTTACCTAAATAGGTTCCCTTGTCGTTACTGTAGAGTTCTTGGCCCTCGGTGATACTCTCTGCCGAGGCCATGCGCACGTTGTCTACTAGAAGCGTCATTTTTCCTTTCGACGTGCTCTCCGCGGTTATAGGGGATTCCTTAAAACGGGATGCGCCACCTACGACGGCGACGACGAGAATAATCAAGAACAGCAAGTCGATGATATTGATCTTGCCGAAGAGTTTTCCTTCTTTATCGATCATTTTGGCTCCTTTGAAGTATTTTTTCGTATATTTCCACATGGCTCTCGGCCATGGCTTCTTGGCTGAAGTGCTCGTTGACGTAATCGTAAAGGCCTTCGCCCCGCTCCTTCATCTCTTCCGGATGATTGAGGGCATAGACCATTTTCTCGCCTAAGCCCTCGGCGTCTTTCGCTTGAAAGACCATGCCGTAAGGCCCGGCCATCTCCCGAATGCCGCCGACGTCCGTGGCGATAAAGGGGAGCTTTGCCTTGGCCCCTTCTAAAAGGGCGTAGGGGAAAGATTCGGAAATGGACGTGAGCATATTCACATCCCCCGCTTCGTAGAGGCTGAAGGGATCGGAGACCTGACCTAAAAAGCTCACCAGGTCCTCCATGCCCTCTTCCTCCACATAGGCCATGAGCTTTTCGCGCTCCGGTCCCCGGCCGGCGATTAAAACGTGGGCCCGGGACAGAGCATCTTTGTTTAATGCCAGGGCCTTCAAGAGGCTCATGTGATCTTTCACCAGATCCAAGCGGGCGGCGATGACAAAGAGCATGCGGTCCGAATATTTTTCCAGACCGTAGCGCGCCAGGAAGGCCTCTTTGTCCACGGCGGGTTCGGGCTTTTTCATATCGATCCCATTGTAGGTGACAAAGATATCGTCTTCCGAAAAGCCCCGCTCCACTAGCATGGCCTTGAACCGCTCCGTAATGGCGATGTAATTATTGAATCGCTTCAGGGCGTATTGGTTCAGTGCCGTAAACACTTTATCCTTAATGAAATTGTCTTTAAAATCCAGCAGATAGTCGCTGTGCAAAGTGGTGACCATGGGCACGTCCACGCGCTTTCTTAAATACAGGGCGTTAAAATTGGCCCGCGCGCCGTGGCAATGCACCAGATCGAAACCTTCCACTTCGATCATGTGAACTACTTTTTTCAAAGTTCCCATGTCGAAGCGGTTTTTCTGTTCCACCAGACGGGCGTCGATGCCCAAGGCTAAGGCGCCGTCTAAGAAGGGTCCCGGGCAGAAACAAACCATACTTACATCGTGATAGGCTTCGAGGCCTTTCAACAAGGTGTAAATATGGGTCTTGGCTCCCCCCGTGTCGCCCCCGCTGATAAGATGAAGAACTTTCATCGTCATCTCCCACTAATTATTCTGTACCACGTGGTAACTTCCCCGCACCAAAACGATGGCGTCGGTGGCGGCGGACAGGCCTCTGCCGTCGCTTCTCGGCGCAATTAACAGGTGGTTCATCGGAGCCCGTTGGCCCTGTTTCAAATCCGAACCGCCGGTGACGTCACTTAATCCGCCTAAATCCTGCGCGATGGTGTCAACCCGGCCGCTTCTCGGGATCATTTCCGTTCCCTGAGCCACGATCAAGCGGTCGCCCTTATTTAAGTTCACCACTTCCAATGTGGCGGAAGCTTGGGCGGGCGCACCGCCCGGTGCCGGACTTTGAGATATTTTCTTTTCTATGGCTTCGAGTCGTTGGTTTAAATAACTTAAAGATACCAAGGGATCGTCATCGTTAGCAAAGGCGGGTATGGCCGCACCGATAAGCATCAAGCTGAGCCCACAGGCGGCGACGATTTTTTTCCAATTGCGTTTCACAATCTCATCCTTTCTGTGATTCATTCATCCTTTCTATTATACAACAATCCCCCTTCCAGACCAATGAAAACGACAAAAGCGCGGGAATCACCCCGCGCTTTCTATTATGTATTACAGACCGACACTGATTCTTAATGCTTCGTCTACATCGTCCATGACCTTCGAGCCGAATTTCCCGATCTTTTCCCGCAGCCGCTTCTTGTCGATGGTGCGTACCTGTTCCAAAAGGATGACGGAATTTTTCGGCAAATCGTTGTTCGCCGCCTTGACCTTCACGTGGGTGGGCAGCTTCGTCTTGTTCATTTGCGATGTGATCGCCGCCACGATCGTCGTAGGCGAATACTTGTTACCCACGTCATTTTGAATAATGACCACGGGTCTGACGCCCCCCTGTTCCGAGCCGATGACCGGGCTCAGATCGGCGTAAAACACATCGCCTCTCTTAATAACCATGAATCACAACCTTTCTATTTCTCCGGCACGGAGTCCCTTTCCGCCTCTAAGCGAAGGAATGCTTCGGGTAAGTAAGTGATTAAATCCGAAGCGATCAGCCCCCGCTCGCTCTTATGTAAGGCGCCGAGATCCCCTGCCAGTCCGTGGATATATACCCCGAGGCGGGCCGCTTGAAAACAATTCATGCCCTGAGCTAAACAAGCGGTGATTATGCCCGTAAGCACGTCGCCGGAGCCCGCCGTAGCCATGCCGGCATTGCCCGTTTCGTTGATCGCCCTCTGCTCTTTGGACGCCACAATGCTCTCGTGACCCTTCAACACCACCACGCCGCCGTAGCGGGCGAGAAATTCGTCCACGGCTTCGTCTCGGTGATCACGTACCCAAGAGATGTCACGACCCAATAGCCGGGCCATTTCCCCTTCGTGGGGCGTGTAAATTTTTTCGCCGCCTGCGGTCGGTTTTTCCTGTGCCAAATGGTACAGGCCGTCGGCATCCACCACCATGGGCGTGGTGAGACCATAGACATGTAAAAAAACATCTCGCACCTCGTCCCCTCGCCCCATGCCCGGGCCCAGGCCGATGGCGTCCATGGCATAAAGCTCCGAGAGATCGCTCTGTTTCTTTACGATGACTTCACGCATGCGCAGAGAAAAGTCTCTGAAGATTTCATCGGGCACGAAGGCGTAGCTCAGACCGCAACCGGCCCTCAGCGCCGCCGAGGAGGAAAGATCCACGGAACCGTACATGCCCTCGCTTCCGCCGACGAGGGCCGCCCGTCCCCTGCTGCCCTTGTGATCCGCCTTTTGAATCACGGGAAGCAGATTCGCTACCTCTTTCGACAGGCGAAAGACCCGGGGATCTTCGAGGCGAGCCACAGCCACGGCATAATCTTTTTCATGGGAAACAGACAGTCGGAAGATGCGGTCGTTGTAGCGACCGTAGGGCCTTCCCCTGTCGTCGACCTCCACGATTAAGTTCTTAAACCCCGCCTTAAAAACGCCGTCGCCCAAGGCCTTCGCCATGGCTTCTTTTGCGGCGAAGCGCCCGGCGATGTGGGCGGCGTCCATTCGAAGAGCGCGGCGTTCCTCTCGGGAAAAAACTTTTTCCAAAAAAGCCTCGCCCCGCCGCTCCAATATATTTTGTACCCGCGGTATGTAAACCAAATCTATGCCGATCATATGCCACCTCTTTGTGTATCATAGCACAATTTCCCTGAAAATATATCACTGTTTTTGCTCTTGACAAAAATTCTCGGCCCTCGTATAATGGTGACCAAATTCAATAGATACGACGATGGCGTCCCCAAAATTACAACGCCGGAGTATGATATTATTTCGAGGCTTTTTGCGAAGAAAGGTGGTACCGCGTTGGAAGACGCCCTTTCGGCAAGAGCTTTTTTTGTGCTTAAAAGGAGGCATTATGACTGAGAACGTATTTGATTTACTTGAACGCAGAGGTTACATCGACCAAGCCACATTCCCCGAGGAATTACGGGAACGCTTAGGCGAAGGACCCGTTACTTTTTATATCGGCTTCGACGCCACGGCGGATTCCCTTACCTTAGGTCACTACCTTCAAGTGAAAGTTATTCAACATTTCCAACGAGCCGGTCACGTGCCCATTACCCTCTTTGGCGGCGGCACCACCCTCATCGGCGACCCTTCCGGTCGAACCGATATGCGCAAGATGCTCACGCGGGAAGACATCGACCACAATATCGACTGCTTTAAGCGGCAACTGTCTCACTTTATCGACTACGACGACGGCAAGGCCATCGCAGCCAACAATGCCGATTGGCTCTTGGATCTGGGCTATCTGGATTTTATGCGCAACATCGGCGTGCATTTCTCCGTAAACCACATGCTGAAGCTGGACGCCTATGCCAACCGTCTGGAACAAGGCCTCACCTTCTTTGAAATGGGCTACATGCTCATGCAGTCCTACGACTTTTTGGTTCTCTACAGAAAATACAATTGCCAATTGCAATTAGGCGGATCGGACCAATGGAGCAATATGCTCGGCGGCTACGATTTGGTTCGCAAGCTGGACGACGGCAAAGTCTACTCCATGACCTTCAAGCTCCTCTCCACCGCCGACGGCCAAAAGATGGGCAAGTCCATGAAGGGCGCCATATTCTTGGATCCGAACAAGACGCCGCCCCACGAAATGTTCCAATACCTGCGCAACTGCGACGACCGCGACGTCATTAAGTTCTTAAAGCTGTTAACCGACGTCAGCGACGAAGAAATCGCCGATTACGAAAAGCTGGAAGGCCAGGAACTGAACGCGGCCAAAGAACGTTTGGCTTGGGAAATCACCAATGAAGTTCACGGCAAGGAAGAAGCGGACAAGGCCCTTCAGGCATCCCGCGTCCTCTTCGGCGGCAGCGGCAATACGGAAGACATGCCCACCACGGAGCTTTCCGAAGATGAAGTGAATGACGGCATCACCATCGTCGAACTCATGCAAAAAGGCGAGCTCATCGCCTCCACCAGCGAAGGCCGCCGACTGATTAAGCAAGGCGGCGTCTCCATGAACGACGAAAAAGTCGCTTCCCACGATCAAATGATCACGAAGGAAGACTTAAAAGAGGGCGTCCACGTCAGAAAGGGCAAGAAGGTACACCACCTGTTTAAATTAAAATAATTTCCCACACAAAAAAGCGACCGGCGGTTCGAGAGAACCCATCGGTCGCTTTTATTTTTAATCCACCGGTTTGGCGAAGATCATTTTCCCCGCCGCCGTTTGCAACATGCTGGTCACGATGCAATGGACGCTTTTGCCTAAGTAGTCGATGCCGTTTTCCACGACGATCATGGTGCCGTCGTCTAAATAGCCCAAGCCCTGTTTCTCCTGGCTGCCCGGCTTGACGACGAAGACGTCGATGACCTCCCCGGTCACGAAGACGGGTTTCATGGCATTGGCCAAGGCGTTAATATTCAGAACGGTCATGCCCTGCACTTCGGCCACCTTGTTTAAATTGTAGTCGTTGGTTACGACCACGCCCTTCACTTCTTTTGCCATGCGCAAAAGCATGGTGTCCACCTCGGTTAAGTCGCCGTAGGTTTTTTCCACGATTTTAATTTTGTAGCGGCTGTCTTCCTGAAGCTCTTTCAGAGCGTCCAGGCCTTTTCTTCCCTTGGCCCGGCTCATGCCGTTAGACGAATCGGCGATGCCTTGCAGCTCACTTAAGACGAAGCTCGGCACGATAATGGGCCCTTCGATAAAGCCCAGCTCGATAATGTCCACGATGCGGCCGTCGATAATGACCGAGGTATCCAAAAGCTTCGGCGCCGCCTGCCGCTTGTCGCCGCCTTTTAAGCGAACGGCGGAGCCCTGAGCAAAAAGCCCCCGCATGGATGCGGCCAATTCCTCGCGCTTATAGAGCATGATTCGTATGCCCAAGACGCCGAGGACGACGTAAATAATCAACGATATAAAACTGCTGACGTAATCAATGTTCAGCCGGTAAATGGGCAGGGACACGAGAAAGGCGATTAAAATGCCGATAATCAAGCCCAGGACGCCCCATAGGATGTCCCCGGCGGGAAGATCTTTCATTTCCGATTCCACGCGATCCACGAATCGCCACAAAGCCCAGTAAGCATATTTCCCGAGAATAAAAAATAAAATGGCAAATAAAAAATATACGACGACGGGAATAGCTCCTTGGGGAATGAGACGACCGATGGCTTTCATGGCATTTAAATCGCGCAACAGTCCCAAAACCAGGCGTCCCACCGCTAGGCCCAACAGGGTAAACAGCAGCCGGAACACCATATGGAAGATGCGGTTCGATCGAATTCCCATAATCCTTCCTACCTTCTTTCCTCCACGTCCTTCAGGCAACCTTCCGCCATGGTTTTGTCCACGAGTTCTACCACTTCGTCGAAGCTTTTATCATAGACCAAGACCATTTCAGACAAGATGATTTGCCGGGCCGTGTTTAAAATCTTTCGTTCCCCGGTGGAAAGGGCTTTTTCTCTGTCCAAGCTTTCCAGATTCTTAATGACCTTGGCGATTTCTTCCAAATCTCCGGTCTTGATCTTGTCTTGGTGGAAGCGATAGCGGCGATTCCAGTTGGCGGGCATTTTTTCCTTGGCGGGATCCTTTAACACATCCAGGACCTTGTCCATTTCCTCCGGCGACTTAATGTCGCGAATGCCCACATCGGCCATGCTTCCCAAAGGGACGAGCACTTTCATTTCGTTGACGGGAATCTTCATGACGTAATATTCTTTCTTTTCGCCCAAAATAACCTTGGACTCGATGTCGACGATGACGCCGGCACCGTGTACGGGATAAACAATTTTATCTCCTATTTTAAACATAGCTCCCTCCTGTCCATACAATCTCTATTTAATTATAGCATAATTACAAAATGAATTATAGTATCACATTCAAGAAAGGGTTGCAAGGTATTTGTATAAAAAGTCTTCCCTATGCCAAAACAAAAAAAGGAGCCGGAGCCCCTTCGTTTTCCATAGGATGCTTTTGTCGCCTTTCAAACCATCTTGACGTAGACGCAGGTCATGTCGTCGGCAGGGTCTTCGTACATGAAGTCCCGAAGGGCCCCACGAATCTCCGCCAGGGGCTCTTCGCCAATCTCGCTGAACAGGGCGCGCAGGGCGCCTACCCCGTACTGCTCCCCGCGTTTGTTGCGGCACTCCGTTATGCCGTCGGTGTAAAAGAGCAGCTCGTCCCCTTTTTGCAAATAGGCGGTGCGGCATTCGTAGAAGCTCGCCTCCACCAAGGGGGTGACGGGAAAGCCCGAATTCATCAAAAGACGCACATGGTTCTTCCGCTTCAGCAGAGGCGGGCAGTCGTGGCCCGCATTGGCGTAGGTAAATTTCCGCTGTTTTTTCGAAAACACGCCTAAAAACATGGTGAAGTACATCTCCGCCGGCAGGTTCAAATCCCGAAAGCGATGCACCAGCTCCATCATGGCCACCGTGGGGTCCGCCAAAATATCGGGATCCATGTTCCGCATCGTCTGAGAGATAAACAGTGTGGCCATGGAGGATGCGAAGCCGTGGCCCACGGCATCGGCAATGTAGATGGCGGTGCGGTCCTCGTCGATTTCGATGATATCGAAGAAATCGCCGCTTAAAAGTTCCGCCGGAATATAGAAATAATCCATAAAGAAGAAACGGTCGTAGCCTCTTTGAGGCAAGAGGGCCCGTTGAATGGAGGCGGCATTCATCTGCTCGTCCATGAGGGCGCGGTTTTTTTCGATCAATTCGATTTGCAGCCGCTTCTCCAAACTTTTGTCCCGAAAAACTTCGATGGCCCCGATCACTTCCCCGGTATTCGAACGGATGGGATTGGTCTTGACGGAGTAATAGGTTTCGCCGATATAGGTCTCCCGCTGAATATTTTCTCCGCTGCCCAGAGCGCGGGCGGTCATGCGAAAATCGGCGTGGCCGTCGCCCTGCTCCCCGCCTTCCTCCGCTCCTTCAAGTTTATCCAATGCCTGTTCCATGGCATGATTATAGTAGACCACGCGATTGTCCTTGTCCACGACGCGAATTAAATCGGTCATGGTGTCCAAAAGCCTGATCTCGATTTCTCTGTTTAAAATCTCTCTATCTTTCATGCCCGCCTCTTTCGAAAACTCAGGGTCTGGGACCGTAGTATTGATAGTAGTCCGTCTTTATCGTGCCGTTGTAAAGCTTTCGCTTTCTGTCCGCCCGCTTGCCGAAGCCCTTTTCAAAGCCTTCGTCCGCCGTAATAATGTAGTGGCTCCAGGTGGGGAGAGTCTTTGCCAAATCCCCCAGCTCCCGGTTCAGCGCCATGACCGACTCCCGGTCTTCGATTCGCTTGCCGTAGGGCGGATTGGTGATGATGACGCCGTACTCCCCGGCCAGGTCCAGCTGGGCGATGTCCTTTTCCCGCAAGGTCACATCGTCTAAAAAGCCCAGGGAATCCAAATTGATTCGCGCCGCCTCCAGGGCCTTGGGGTCCACGTCGAAACCGTAAAGCTCCAGCTTGCTGTCGTAGTCGATCATTTCAAAGGCTTCTTTTCGCATGGCCTTGTCATCGACGCCCTTCAGATTCCAATATTCGAAATCGAAACGCCGGTTCAAGCCGGGGGCGATGTTTCGGCCCAGCAAAATGGCTTCGATTAAAATCGTGCCGCTGCCGCAAAAGGGATCCACGAGCATGCGATTTTTGTTCCAGTAACTGAGTTGCACCAGGCCCGAGGCCAGGGTCTCCGTTAAAGGCGCCTTCACCGAGCGCTTTCGGTAACCACGGTCGTGGAGGCCGTCGCCGGAAGTGTCCAGATAAACCGTGGCCAAGTCGTTTACGATGCGCACGCCGATACGAAAGCGGGCCCCGTTTTTTTCAAACCATTCTGTTTTGTATCGAGTCTGCATTTTATTGACCACGGCCTTTTCCGTGATCCGCTGAATATCGGAAAGGGAAAAAAGTTGGGACTTTTTGCTCTTGGCTTCCGTGACGAAATTCGCGGTCTTCGGCATGATGTCCGGCCAGGGCAAATCGTAGACGCCGTCGAAAAGTTCCGTAAAGCTTCGCGCTTCGAAGCGGGCCAGCACCCAGTGCACCCGCTCCGCCGTTCTCAAATGTAAATTCAAGCGGCTAATGTCCGCCATGTTTCCTTTCATGGACACGAGGCCGTCCTGCACCTGAATATTTTCCATGCCCAGGGCCTGTGCTTCCCGCTTTAAGACGGCTTCCATGCCCACATTCGCTGTCGCTTCCAAATAAATCATAGTCCACCTCTTCTTTATTATACTAAATTAACCACGGAATGAACATGACCGTCCCGCGACTTCGCCATAGAAAAATGAAATCCCTGTGGTTTTTCTTTCGCAGTGGGTATATAGATAGCGTAAAGCAAAAGTTTGGAATTACTGGGAGGTATTTATTCATGACAAAATTAACCGAAACCGTCAAGAGCGGCGACTTTAAAAACGAAAAGCACGTACCCGAAATCGAAGCATCCTTCGAAGGCGGCTTAGTTAAGGTTTCCGTAGCGGTCGGCAAGGAAATTGAACACCCCAACACTTTAGAACACCACATCTCTTGGATCAAGGTCTTCTTCAAGGCCGAAGGCGCTGCAGCACCTGTGGAAGTCGGAAGCTATGAATTCAATAGCCACGGCGAAAGCGACGTCTTCACCGTTCCCTGTGTCGATACTTGCTTCAAGAGCGAAAAGAAAGGCACTGTTTACGCATTGAGCATGTGCAATATTCACGGCCTTTGGGAAAATGTCGTGGAACTCTAATCGAAGATCAATTATTTGATCCCAAGCCCTCGTTTGTACGGGGGCTTTTTTATGTCCTCCCTTTCATGCCGCAAAAAATCCCCGAGGATGTTCGCATACATCCCTCGGGGATTTGTCACGTTAAATATTTTCGACTCGTCTTATTGCTTTCTCCGCCGTTAATTGAGGTCGACGGTTTCTTTCTTTAGCTTTTTCTCGATGAACTCTAGGATCAGATCCGACACCACGGCCATGAGCGCCGTGGGAATGGCACCGGCCAAAATTATGGCGGATCCGTTGGCCACGGTGGTTCCCCGGGTGATAATGTCTCCCAGGCCGCCGGCGCCGATAAAAGTGCCGATAGCAGCCACGCCGATGCCGACCACCAGGGCGTTTCTGATGCCGCCCATAATCACCGACACGCTTAGGGGAAATTCCACTTTTACCACCTGTTGAAAGCGGGTCATGCCCATTCCCTTCGCCGCATCGATAATCCCGGGATGGATGGAGTCGATGCCGGTGATCGTGTTTTTAATAATAGGCAAGAGGGCGTATAAAAAGACGGACAGAACCACGGTGTTTGCGCCGATCCCCAAAAGCATCATGAGTATGGCGAGCATGGCGAGGCCGGGAATCGTCTGAATAATATTGACCAAACCGATCACCGCGTTTCGCGCCTTTTCCCTTTCGTAGACGAAAAATCCTACGGGGATTCCCACGATACAGGCAAAGAGCACGCCGTAGACGGCGATAAGAAAGTGTCTGGTGAATTGTTCCGCAATATAGCTAAAGTTCGTGGCGTAGTAATTGATCAGCTCATTGAACATTGACCTCACCCCTTATTCTCTCCAGCTCTTTCTCGTTCACCTGAACGTCATCGAAGTAATGGTTCTCTTCCAAAAATTCCTTCGCCACGATTTGCGGCTCGATTCGATCTTCCGAGGCCTGTTTGTTAAGCTCCTGCATCTTTTCCGAGGAGATGGAGCCTTCCAGCTTCAATAAAATTTCGATGAGCTCCGGATACTTCTTCAGTATTTCCACCGTGGCCACAGGCGAGCAGTCGTAGGCGGGAAAGAGCTTCAGATCGTCTTCCAGCAGCACCAAATCGTAGGAATTGATGCGCCCGTCGGTGGAGTAGCCGAGGACCACGTCCATATTGCCGCTTGCCAAGGCCGAATAGACGAGGCCGATGTCCATGGAATAGAAATTTGAAAATTCAAATCCGTACTTCGCCTTAAAGGCTTCGTAACCGTCGCCGGGCCGTTCCACCCAGGACGAATCCACGCCTACCTTGGCCGTGTCTTTCAAGGCTTCCAGCTGAGACACTTTGCTCAGACCATGCTTCTGCGCAAAGTCCTTTCGCACCATAAAGGCGTAGGTGTTGTCAAATCCGTAGGAAGGGAACCATATGCGATGGAATTTTTTTAAGTAGTTTGTCCGCACCAGCTCCATGGCTTTTTCCGGATCCGTTTCGGGCGCCATGGCCAATTCCCCGGTGAGGGACGTGCCGGTGTACATACCGCCCACCACATTCAGGGATTTTTTCTCCATGGCGATGTGAGTCATGGTGGTGGATCCTAAATTTTTTATCTGAGTCACGGACAGATCTGTGTCGTGTTCCACCATTTGCGCGACGATTTCCGCTAAAATTTGCCTTTCCGTGTAGGTCCCCGATGCGACGATAATGTCATTTTCCACAGACGAAGACACGCCGGGAAAGGAACAGGAGACGAGGACGAATGCCAACAGTAGCGGCACCGCGCCTTTTAATTTTTTCAATTTACTCACCTACCTTATAGGGAGAGAGGCGTTCTTCCAATTTTCTGAGCAGATGATCCGTGGCCAGAGCCAACAGGGTAATGGGGATGGTGCCCCAAATAATCATCGGCGGGACGTAATTATTCAGCCCGTTAAAAATAAAGTCGCCTAATCCCCCCGCCCCGACATAGGCCGCTAAGGTCGTCCAGGCCAGGACGTAGACCGCCGACAGGCGAATCCCCGCCATAATCACCGGAAGGGCCAGGGGAATCTTGACTTTCAAAAGAATCTGCCGCTCTTCCATTCCCATGCCCTTAGCCGCATCGACGATGGAAGGCGTGACGGAGGTCAGGCCCAAAAATGTGTTTCGCAATATGGGCAGCAAGGAATAGATGAACAGGGCGGAAATGGCCGTCAGCTTCCCTACGCCGAAGACGGGAATCATGAGGGCGAGAAGAGCAAAGGACGGCACGGTCTGAAGCACGGAGGCGACGCGCATAACGCCGTTTGAAATCTTTTCATGCTTCGACAGCAAAATGCCCAGAGGCAGCGCCACGAGAATCCCCAGTCCCAGGGACACGAGGGCAATAAAGAGGTGCTCCAGCAGCTTTTCGCCGATAAGAGAATAATTTTCCGCGAAAAAATCAATCATCCGCCTCACCGCCAATAATATTGTTGTAGATGCTGTCCACGATGGACGCTCTCGTTACGATGCCCACCAGCTTCCCCTTTTCGTCTACGACGGGAAGATTTCGATAGCCCAGTTCCACGATCAGGTGGATGGCTTCGATGATTTTCGTCGAGTTGGTAATGGAAGCGGGCTCGTTCATGATTTCCGAAACGTAGGTATCCAATCTGCCCAATTTTCCCAACTCGAAAATGCCCACGACGCCCTTCAAATTGTTTTTTGCGTCCGTGACAAAGAGAGTGTCGACTCTTTTTTTCCGCATTAATTTAATGGCGTCTCTCGTGGTCTTCCCTTCGTTAATGAAGACGGGGTTTTTAATCATAATGGTTTCCACCGAGTTATAAGACGTCTTGGCCTTGTTTAAATTGTCTTCGCCCAAGAGGCCGCATACGTAATCATTGGCCGGATTCTTTAAAATATTTTCCGGCGTGTCGTACTGCACCATGTGACCCATGTCCATAATGAGGATCTTGTCGGCCAGGCCGATGGCCTCATTCATGTCGTGGGTAACAAAGACCACTGTCTTCCCCAGTTCTTTTTGTATGTTCTTAATTAAACTTTGAAGCGATTCCCTTGTAATCGGGTCCAGGGCACCGAAAGGCTCGTCCATTAAAATAATATTCTGCTCCGCCGCCAACGCCCGAATCACGCCGATCCGCTGTTGTTGACCGCCGCTTAGCTGGCTCGGATATTTTTCTAAGTACTCTACGGGAAGATCGACCTTTTTAATGAGCTCTTCCGCAATTTTTCTCTTTCTCTCTTCCTCCCACTTAAGAAGGGCCGGAACCAAGGTGATGTTTTCGTAAATGGTCATATGGGGCAAGAGGCCGATCTGCTGGATGACATAGCCGATTTCTCGGCGCAATTGCACCGGGTTTTTCGTCATAATGTCTTCGCCGTCGATGAGGATCTTTCCTTTAGACGGTTCCGTCATCCGATTGATCATCCGCATAATCGTCGTCTTCCCCGATCCCGAGGTGCCGATGAGGCAGACGAACTCGCCGTCGTCTATTTTGAAACTAATGTCTTCCACAGCCGTTTGAGTTTTGTAAATTTTCGCTACGTCAATAAATTCAATCATAGCTTTCCCCCTTCCGGTTAATCTATGAATACCCGGGGATACTTCTCTTTAAAAGAATAATTAATTATTGTATTTTTTCGTTTGCTCCATAAAAAAATCCTCGAGAGGCGTAGCGTCCCTCGAGGATTCTTGTTCATTGTTTTTTTGTTGTAATCGTTCGTTTTTAAGCTACGGTATAGTCCCTCATGTTTTCCATGGCAATGGCCACGGTAGATGAGTTGTGCAGGAAGGACGACGCCGTGTTGGAAAGGACGCCGAAGTAACCCAAGGCAATCAAGAGGGTATTGAAAGAGATAATCTTGTTGTAATCCCTATGAATGCGAGCTTCCAGTTCCTTGGCGATCTTTACCACTTCCACAATGGAAGCCAGGTCGTCGCTGCCGATGGCGATATCCGCAATTTCCCGGGCAATGTCTGCGCCCTTGTGCATGGCGATGCCCACATCGGCGCCGGAAAGGGCCACGGAATCGTTGATTCCATCGCCGATCATGACGACTTTTCTTCCCATTTCTTTTTGCCTGTGGATATACTCCGCCTTGGCTTCCGGGAGCACTTGGGAACGGTAGTAATCCAGGCCCAAGCTTTCCGCCACATAGCGGGCGGAGTTTTCCGCATCGCCGGTGAGCATGGCAATATTGGTAAAGCCCAATTCCCTTAGGGTATCTACGGTTTCTTTCGCATCTTCCCGAATGGGATCGGCGATACACAATACGGCGATGAGCTCGCCGTCGTAAGCCAAGTAAAGGAGAGAGTAATTTTCTTTGAGTTCTTCGATCGTGGCTTCTTTTTCCGGCGTCAGGCGCACCTTTTCGTCGTCGAAAATAAAATGGGCCGAGCCGATTAAGGCCGCCTTGCCGTCGATCTTGGATGAAATTCCGTGAGCGACGATGTATTCCGTCTCCGAATGCATTTCATCGTGATGCAGATTTCGTTTAATGGCCGCATTCACGACGGCATTGGCAATGGAATGGGGGAAGTGTTCTTCCAGGCAAGCTGCGATACGCAAGCAGCCGTCTTCCGTATGCCCGTCGAAGGCGATGACTTTTTCCACGGTAGGCGTGGATTTCGTCAAGGTGCCCGTCTTGTCGAAGACGATGGTATCCGCTTGAGCCAAGCTTTCCAAATACTTGCCGCCTTTTACCAATACATCCATTTGGCCGGATTGGCTCATGGCCTTCATGACGGCAATGGGAATGGTGAGCTTCAATGCACAGGAATAGTCCACCATTAAAAAGGCCTTGGCCTTGTTGACGGAACGTGTCAGCGCATAAGAGCCAACGGCTCCCAAGAAGGAATACTTCACCAGAGAATCCGCCATGCTTTCCGCTTTTTTCTGCGCCATGGACTTGTTCTTTTCACTTTCGCCGATCAACTTAATAATATTGTTCATGCGGCTTTCGTTGTAAAGTTTCTCCGTCTTGACGTGGAGCATGCCTTCTTCCAAAACGGTGCCTGCGAAGACGCTTTTGCCCTCTTCTTTTTTCACGGGCACGCTTTCGCCGGTAAAGGACGATTGATTCACCATGCCGACGCCTTTGATGACGGTGCCGTCCACGGGAACGACGGTACCCATGGTCACTTCCACCACATCTCCGACGGCGACATCACGCAGATTTTTGACGTATTTTTCTTCGCCTTCCACGACGAAAACTTTGTCGACTTTTAATTCCAGGGTGCGAACCAAATCGCTTTGAGATTTCTTAAAGGTCCACTCTTCCAATTTTTCGCCCAGATTCAACAGGAACATAATGGAAGAGGCCGCGGCAAAGTCGTTGGTGGCCAACGAAACGCCGATGGCGGTCGCATCCAACACTTCTACATTTAATTTCCGGTTATACAGGGCGATGACGCCGCGTTTCATAAACCGAGATGCCCGCACCAAAGTGACCACGGTCCGAATGGGCATGGGCAAAAAGTTTTTCATCACGAAGCGCACTTCAAAGGCGTCGCGAACGATGTGGAAGAGCTCTTTTTCTTCCAGGGGAATATAAGACGTGTCGTCGATTTCGAAATCATCTAAACTCGTCACGTCTAAATCCAACAACATGCGACAGGCTCTTTTTAATCCGGCTTCGTCGTGGTTCACGATAATGCTGCCGGATACGGTAGAGACCTTTGCACAGGAAACACCGGGCAATTCTTCCAAAAGGTATTTCACCTTATTGGCCCGGGAATAGCTTAATGGGTACTCGGTGGAAAAACGTGTCCGCCCGGGTACGCGATGGGCAATGGAAACTTTCATTTTATTCAGCGGCTTCCGCTAATTCTTCACAAGCTTCGGCTAAATCTTCCGCCGTTTCCTTGGCTTCTTCGGCTTCTTTCTTCGCTCTTTCGTCTTCTGCCTTTTTAATCTTCGCTTCAGCTACGATGTCTTCGGTGTTTTCTTTCGCTTTTTCGATGGTCTTATCGATGCACTCTTTCACCTTCATGCTTTCGCTGACGGTGTTTACCGCCAGATTCTTGACTGCGTTGGACTTCACGATTTTGTCTCCTACGACGCCGAGTAAAACACCGGCGCCAACGCTTAATAATTTTTTGTTCATAAATAATCACCTCTTTGATTGACATCATACCATCTTCATTATCATTTATCAATACATAATTTACGTTCTCTTCTTTTATTTTTTACTTTTTAGAGATATATACATGTAATTCCCTTATATTCAGGTCTTTATACGCCTTTTTTCTCCGCTTATTTATGAATGGTTGCTACTTACGAATATTTAATTGATATTGATAAACATATTCCTGTGTGCTTTCCGTTTAATTACTTCTTTTCTCCTCACTATTCTTCAGTTTACTTTATATGCTTCTTTTCGAAACCCGAGCGTAAAGGATAATCCCCATCATTTATCCCTTTTCGTGAGGCTTTTCTTTTTTATCGTCGGCGCCTTTTATTTCGCCGTCGCCCCTTTTTCTTTATTTTGAATTTTACAAATGATAAACGAAATCATTCTACCAATCAGAACCACCGGCTTAGCCGGTGGTTTGTCATGCCCCTATAAGGGGCTGTTACCGGCAGCACTCTCGTGCTCTGAATTTCTTCCTCTTGCAACAATTCCTCAGTTGGCGCTAAAGCGCCTGTTCTCATACTTTATTTGACCTGCTGACCCGTAAACGGATCGATGAATTCCTTCATGCTTATCTGATCCGCCATATAATCTTCTTCCAATTGGTTTTTGATGTATTCTTGAATTTTTTTCGCATTTTTTCCCGCAGTATCGACGTAGTACCCTCTACACCAGAAATGCCTATTTCCATATTTGTACTTCAGATTTGCGTGTCTATCAAAAATGATTAAGCTACTTTTCCCTTTTAAGTATCCCATGATTTGAGATACACTATATTTCGGTGGAATTTCCAGCAGCATATGTATATGATCCGGACAACATTCCGCTTCGATTATATTTATTCCTTTTCTCTCGCATAGGTCTCTTAATGTTTTTCCTATGTCTTGTTTCAATTTCCCGTATATAACCTGCCGCCTATATTTTGGCGCAAACACAATATGATACTTACAATTCCAACTTGTATGTGCTAAGCTGTTCTTATCCATATGGATACCTCCTTGATATTTTATTGCCGATAACACAATAATTTTATCATAGGAGGTTCTTTTTTTACTTGAAGCTAAAGCTTTTTATGCCTACCACCAGCATAGCTGGTGGTTTATTCATGCTAAAGCGCACAATTAAAAATCGACGATTGCTCGTCGATTGTTTTATTGCCCGTAGGTCTTCATCTGTTCGATGACTTCTTTTATTTTCTCTTCCGGAATCAATTGAATGGGCTTGTTCGTGGCAAGGGCGGTCATGTACATAAAGGCACAAAATTCCAAATCCCGCGTCAAGCTCAGGGCTTCCTTTAAATTTTTTCCTCCGGCGATAAGGCCGTGATTGGCGAGGATCACCGCCTTGACATCCTTCCCCAAGGCCTTTACCGCGGACTCAGCCAGCGCTTCGGTGCCGAAAGTTTCGTAGGGTGCGAGAGGCACGGAGCCGGCGCCTGAAGATGCGATTAAATAGCTGACGGGCCCCAAGTCTTCCCCTAAAACGGAGAAGGCGCTGATGTAGGGGCTGTGGCAATGGATCAAGGCGCGAATGTCGGGACGTGCCCGATAGATGGCGGCGTGCATGTGCCATTCCGACGAAGGCTTCCGCGTCCCGCCCAAGACATTGCCCTCCGGGTCCATATGCACCAGGTCACTCTTTTTCAGGACGTCATAGGCCATGCCGGACGGCGTGATGAAGAAGCTTTTGCTGTCGTCGCTCCTGACGGATAAATTTCCGCCGCTGCCCGACGTCAGCCCTTCATTCACCAGGGCCAAGCCGTATTGAATCAGATCGTTTCTATCCTTCGTTTCCATAATTTCCATTCCTCCTTGGCACATTATACTCTGACGAGAGATTGCCTTGCAAGGGATAAAAGCGTGTATAATACTATTGGTGATAGTATGAAAAACCATTGGTCCGTACGAAAGCTGGTGGCCTTTACCTTGCGTAGCGGCGACATCGATTCCGGCTTTCTGTCCCATAAGCGGGCACAGGAAGGCATTCGCCTTCATCAAAAACTACAGAAAAACTATCCGCCCACTTTCGAGACCGAAGTGGAAATCGAAGGCCCCGTGGCCTACGAGGGCGGCGAGATTTATTTACAGGGCCGCATCGATGGACTGGATAGAGACGCTCGCCTTCTCGATGAAATAAAATCCACGGTCTACTCCAAGGAAGCCATCGACGCGCGCCCCGACGAGCTCCACTGGGCTCAGCTCAAATGCTACGGCTATCTCTATGCCAAAGCCAATGAGTTGGATGAGGTGCATCTGCGCCTCACCTACATTCGCATCGAAGACGAAGAGGTCTTTCGCTACGACAAAACCATGTCCTTCGCCGAACTGGACGCCTTTATGAAAGGGGTCATGGCGCGGTTTCAGCGCATACAGAAGCGGCTGAAGGATTTCGAAGCCCTCTCCCTTCAATCGGCTCGGGATTTAAAATTTCCCTACGAGGATTTTCGTAAAGGCCAGCGGGACATGGCGGTGGCGGTTTATAATATGATTCAGAGCGAAGGTACCCTCCTCGTGCAGGCGCCGACGGGGATCGGCAAGACCATCGCCACTTTGTTTTCATCCATTAAAGCCATTGGCGAAGGATTGATCGACGGTGTCTTTTACGCTACAGGCCGCTCCACGCAGAAGACCGTGGCCGTAGAAACCCTTGCTCTCTTAAGGGAGAAGGGGCTTCGGATAAAGAGCACGGAGCTCGTGGCCAAGGAGAAGGCCTGCCTCAACGACGAGGTGGCTTGCACCCCCGAGAGCTGCCCCTATGCCAAGGGCCACTACGACCGCCTCATCGACGGCATCGTGGCCATTTACGACGCAGAGGATTTGTTCGACGGGCCTACCGTGGCTCGCTACGCCGAGAAGCACAAGCTCTGTCCCTTTGAATTTGCCCTGGATCTGAGTAATCTGTCCTCGGTTTTAATCGGCGATTACAATTACGTCTTTCATCCGAAAAGTTATTTGGAGCGGCTCATGGAGGATCGGGACCGCTTGAAGCGCACCTGTCTTCTCATGGACGAGGCCCACAATCTCATCGACCGGGGTCGGGATATGTATTCGGGCAGCCTTTCCGTTCAGGCTTTAGAATCTGCGGACTATCCTTCGAAAAAAACGGAGGCCTTGGCCCGGGACTTGGCGGAAAAGATTCGCGAGCTCACGGCGGTGGAAAATCAAACCTATGACGCCCTGCCCGACGCCTTAACGGATGCCGTAGAGGATTTAATCGATGCCATGGCCAACTACCTGGGCCGGCTTCACGTGGAGCCCGAGGAGGACTTTCTCGAGCTTTACTTCCGACTTTTGGATTGGCAGAACTTAAATCTCTATTACGACGAAGAGCGCTTTACCTTTTTCGTTCCCGAGGAAAACACCTTGACCATCATGTGTCTGGATCCTTCCAAGGTGCTTGCCGCGCGGCGGGGCTTATTTCAGTCGGCGGTGTATTTTTCCGCCACCCTGTCTCCCATGGACTACCACGCCTACTGCCTGGGCGCCGGCGAGGAGAAAAAGACCATGGCGCTGGAAAGCCCCTTCGATCCCGCTCATCTCTTGGTCCTTCACCCGCCCGGCCTGTCCACCCGGTATAAGGACCGAGCCCGCACCCTGAATGAGATCAGCCGCTACTTACAGGCTTTTTCTACGACGAAAGAAGGCAATTTCATCCACTTCTTCCCCTCCTACGCCTACAAGGAGCAGGTATACGATGCCTGCGAGGATTGGGAAGTCGAGGGCCACGACCAAATTCGCTTTATGACGGAAAGGGACCGGGCCGCCTACATCGAACGCTTCCGCAAAGAAAAACCCGTTCACGGCTACGCAGTCATGGGCGGCGCCTTTTCCGAGGGCGTGGATCTTTCCGGCGACGCCCTCATGGGGGTCAGCATTCTGACTCTCTCCCTCCCCGGCCTTTCCCGGGAGCGGGAGCTGATCAAGGACCGTTTTAATCGATTGGGTAAAGACGGCTACGCCTATGCCTACACCTATCCGGGGCTCACGAAAGTGGTACAGGCCGCCGGGCGCATCATTCGTTCCCATGAGGATCGGGGCCAGCTCCTTCTCTTAGACGACCGCTACCTGCGCCCCGATATTCGCGCCTTGCTTCCCGCCCAATGGCGCGTGGAAACCGTGATCTCGATTGAAGACATGAAAGAAAAAATAAAATCATTTTGGAGGTAAAAATGACCTTGCACATCTGTTTAGTAGAACCTGAAATTCCCCACAACACCGGCGCCGTCGCCCGCAGCTGCGGTTTGACGAAAAGCGTCCTTCACCTGGTGCGTCCCCTGGGCTTTTCCGTAGACGACAAGCATTTGAAGCGCTGCGGTCTCGATTATTGGCACCTGGTGGACATTCGCTACCACGATAGTATCGAGGAAGTCATGGAAGAATACAAAGACCATCGCTTCTTCTTTGCCTCGACCAAGGCCCACAAGCGCTACAGCGACATTGAATTTCAAGACGGAGACTTCTTGGTCTTCGGCAAGGAAACCAAGGGGCTGCCGGAGCCGCTACTGGAAGCCCACGACGATACGGCCATTCGCATTCCCATGCTGAAAGATTTCGGCCGCAGCTTAAATCTTTCCGTCTCCGTCAACATCATTCTCTTCGAAGCCTTGCGGCAGCTGGATTATCCGGGGATGGCATAATGAAAACCAAAGACTATATTTTAAACGCGCTGAAAGAAGCCGATGACTACCTTTCCGGCGAAGAGCTGGCGGGAGAATTAAACATTTCCCGCGCCGCCGTGTGGCAGGCCATAAAGGCTTTGAGAAAAGAAGGCCACCACATCGACGCAATTACCAATCGCGGCTACCGATTAAACGAAGGCTACGAGGCATTGGACGAAGAGGCCATTAAAAATCGCCTCAATGACGAATTAAATCGAGTACCCGTTTTAATTAAAGACAGCGTCGATTCCACCAACGATTCCATTTTCCGCGAAGACGCAAGAGCTGCCCTGCCCTCTTTCTCCTTTATGGCGGCGGAAGAACAGACCGCCGGCAAGGGGCGGGTGGGCAAGTCCTTCCACTCCCCCTTCGGCACGGGCCTTTACTTTTCCACCATCCTTCACGGCGAAGACGTAGCCGATCCCGCCGTCCTCACCATGGCCGCCGCCGTGGCGTGCAAAGAAGCCCTTTTGATGCAGACCGACGAGGACGTGAAGATTAAATGGGTCAACGATTTGTATTTGGATCACAAAAAAATCGCCGGCATATTGACGGAAGCGGACTTTTCCCGGGGATACGCCCGCTACGTCATCGGTATGGGCATCAATATCGCCACGGCGGATGACGCCTTTAAGAAGCAGGCTCTTCCCGCCGCAGGCTCCCTGCACGAAACCGTTTCAAGAAATCAACTGGCGGCGGACATTATGAACCGCCTCTACGCCCTGCTCCACGGCCCCGCCCACGCCATCGTGGACGCTTACCGAAAATATAATCTCACCATAGGAAAGACCGTTCGCTTCGCCAAGGGCGATATCGAGTACACCGGCCGGGCCACGGCCATCGGCGACGATGGTTCCCTCATCGTGGAGGTAGGTGGCGATACCGTGGCCCTCTCCGCTGGCGCCATTTCCATCGAAGGCGAGTGGTGATCTTACAAAGTTCATACTTTCTCTTGACAAAAATCGGATTCGGCCGTATAATTATATACTGTAATCCAATGGAGAGATGGTTGAGTTGGTTTAAGGCGCTCGCCTGGAAAGCGGGTATACGTTTATAGCGTATCGGGGGTTCGAATCCCCCTCTCTCCGCCAGGAAAAGTTTGCCATGCTAGATGGGGAGTTAGCGGCACCCTGTAACTTGTCATCCGCTACAACAAGATTGAATCCCCGATCCAGCGCATTTTTTTTGCGGCCTGCCCGGAAAAAGTGATGTTGATGAGTGGGTCCTACGCAATAAGCCCTTGTGAACCGTGTCAGATCTTGACGGAAGCAGCACTAAGCAAGTCCGCTTATGTGACGTAGACTCGCCTACTCTGAGTTAACTCTTTCGGTAACGCGTGGAAAAATTGTGCAAAGTCGGGTGCATGGCTACATATAAAGAGCGGCTCTTCGGAGCCGCTTTTTCATTGCGAAAAACCCCACACAAAAAAGACTCTATAATATCCGTTGGGGAGTAACCTCCTTAATGAATATTTTTGTACAAAAAGATAGCACTTGTTTTCCCTATCACCTAAAATTAAATCACCACAAAATAATAAAGGGGGCAAACAAGTGCAAACCAATATTACCACATTACTTTTAGGAATCCAAGATGTCGAGGTCACCGGAGCTTCAGAAGAAAGGCGCCTGATTAGCATTGATTGTAAGCCCGTTCATGATCGGATTTGTCCTCATTGTGGCTCGACCCATGCCTGGGTCCATGATCACCGGGAGCAAGTGCTTCGGGGCGCACCGATGCGGCGCAAGCATGTGCTTCTTCTCATCGAGAAGACACGTTATGCTTCTAAAGCTTTACAAGTCTATCGCAAACTGACTCTAAAAACTCAACATCATGGGATATTATTAAAATCAACTTATCTTCTTCCTTTACTTTCTTTATGTTTTTAGCTACTATTTTCATATTTCTATAGTCCAATCCACTGGTTGGCTCATCGAAAAATAGAATTTTCTTGTCGGACAGTAAGGCGGATAAGATAATTACTCTCTGCTTTTGTCCTCCTGACAAGGTGTGAGGATTTCTATCACTGATATTTTTTAACTCCATATCTTTTAGCCAAGGATCTAAAGCATTATCATCTTTAATATTTGATGTTAACACTATTTCATCTTTAACACTATCTGTGAATAACTGACAGTTCACTTCCTGCATAATAAGCAAACTCTCATTTAACCTGCTTTTTGTTTTGAAATTCTCATCCTCTTTTAAAATTTTCCCTTTATTTTCTTTGTATAAACCACACATAATTTTTGCTAATGTAGACTTCCCAATTCCATTTTCGCCAACTATTCCAATAATATTTCCATAGCAAAATTTGAAATCCTTGATGGACAAAATTGTTCTGGTCTTTCTTTTAAACATCAGATTTTTTAACTCTAATAAAGCCCCTTTATTTGAAGCTTCAAAATCTTCAAATCCTTCAATAGCTTTATAATCAGAATGTCTAAGTCCAGTTCTCATTCGTTCATCCTCACTTAGATTTTCAATTTCATCCATACTATATTCTCTGATGATTTTCCCACCCTCTAAATATAGTGCTCTATCAACAATGTCTTTTAAATACCACAGCCTATGTTCTGCAATAATAATAGTTTTTCCTAAAGATTTAAGCTTTTTCATTGTAAGTGATAGATCTATCATTGACTTTATGTCTAAGCTTGAAGACGGTTCATCAAGAATAAATATCTCAGGGTTTAATGCGTAAATACTTGCTATAGCAATCTTCTGCTTTTCTCCACCGGAAAGATTGAATATATTTTTATTCATCAAGTTTTCAAGATGAAGCTCTTTTTCGACCTCTTTAATCCTTTTGTTAATTACTTCTCTTTCTATTCCGTAATTTTCTAAACCAAAAGCAATCTCATCTGTAGTGTTTGTTGTATAAAATTGTGTTTTAGGATTTTGAAAAACTGAACCTACATCCTTAGATAATTTATAAATTGGTGTAGTAAATGTATTCATACCATTGATAAGAACCCTGCCAGAAATGTCCCCATCATAAAACTCAGGTATTATACCGTTCATAAGCTTTAATAGGGTCGACTTTCCACAACCGCTCCTGCCACATAGAAGAATGCATTCCCCTTTTTTTATTTTCAAGTTTATATCTTTTAATGAGTAATCAGATCCTCCCTTGTACTTAAAACTTAATTCTCTAATTTCAATCATAAATCCCACCCTGACACTTTCATAAATATTACTATTGATGAAATTAAAATCACAAGAATTAGAACACCAATGTCATTTTTTCTAAACTTAATCAGGTATCTACTTGTTTTTTGAACAGGAGCATCAAGCCCCCTTATAATGGCTGATTGGGATAGCTCATCTCCAATTTCTATGACACTTACGAATAATGGTACAAAAAAATATTCCATAATTAATGTTGGTTTTCTTGTTAAATTGATTAAGTTAAAATTAATCCCTCTTGTTTTCATCGCCATATTTATATGACTCCATTCATCTTTAATCGTAGGCAAACATCGAAATATTACAGAAATCATTATGAGCGAGTCTTTTGAAAGTTTTAATTTTTGTAAAGTTGCTACTGCACTGGAAACAGATGTGGAATTTAAAATCCATTTACCCACAATAATACATGGCAAAAATTTTCTCCCAATTGCCAAGAGGAATAAAATTAAATTCAAAAGGAAGTTTATATTGAAATAGGCTAAAGTTTTTTCTAATACAACACTTGTTACAAAGAATAGAATGTACCTTATAGCGGATTTCTTATAACCATCACTAATAATGATGGCAAGAAAAAATAAGCTAATAAGGCTTTGATATATCAAACCATAACCTAAAAAAATTAAAATATTTGCACCTATAAGCAAGATAAGTTTTGTTCTGAGGTCATATTTTGACCCCAGAACAAACTTTGAATTTTCCATTATAAAACTCCTGCTGATTCCAACTTTTTATTTAGTATTTTCTTTGTAAAATAAGAACCAATCAAAGAGAATATAAATGTTCCAATAATCATAACTGGTAGCATCCATATTGGTGTCCATGCTCTTACTGTATTACAAAAGTTTTGATCTAAGCCACCTTTTATAACACTTTCAAAAAATGCTTCTCTCATAAGCCAAATTGGTAAGAATCCTCCAAATAAGTTTAGAGAAAAAAACATATGACTAATTGTATTTTTCTTAAAGTCTGTATAATTTCCACCTCTTGCTATGAACATAGCAATTATTCCGGCAGGCACTGCCACTAATGGTGCAATTGGAATATGTCCAGTTGCAACTAATAAAATACTTGGTAAGATAGCTGCGATTACAATAGCGGTGGCTGACTTTGTTTTTGCAAGAAGCATATGATAGGTTGGTGCAGCAAGTAGTGCTACAAGCATGGGCATTAGTAAAAATAAAACAGGGACAGGCATAGATATTGCCCCAACTACTAAATATGTTACAAAGTAAAGTGCAATTAAAACACCAGCTGTAACTGCATTTTTTGATGATTTCTTTTGTGCTTTCATAAATTTCCTCCTTTAAAATTGATTGTTACTGTACAATCTTCCATTCTTTAGACTTTTCTTGATAATTCCATAAGTCTTTATATAGTCCTTCATTTTTAATAAGTTCTTCATGCTTCCCAACTTCTTCTACCTTCCCTTTGTTTAAAACAACAATTTTATCGGCTCCCATTACGTTTCTTAATTTATGGGCTACAACCACAACTGTTTTATTTTTAATTAAATTTGATATTGCTTCTTGTATAATAAGTTCATTTTCAGGATCAAGCGAAGATGTTGCTTCATCAAGTAATATTATTGGGGCATTTTTTAATATTGCTCTTGCTATTGATATTCTTTGTTTCTCACCTCCAGAAAGAGTCGCTCCTCCTTGTCCAATCATAGTGTCAAATCCATCATCTTTTTTGACTATAAAGTCATAAGCTCCTGCCATTTTTGCCGCATTCATGATTTCATCTTTACTTGCATCTTCATTTCCAAATTTTATGTTGTTATAAATCGTGTCTTTAAAAAGATACACATCTTGAAAAACAACAGCATATTTATCCATTAATTTATCAGGATCGGCTGTTAGCAAATCTACTCCACCAATTTTAATTGTCCCTTCATTAGGATCATAAAATCTGGAAATTAATTTAATTAGTGTAGATTTTCCAGAGCCGGAGTAACCAACAAAAGCAGTTAATTCGTTTTCATTAATGTCTAATGAAACATTATCGATAACCTTGGACTCCTTGTAAGAAAATGAAACATCAGATATTTCAATTTTGTTGCTTTCATTTACATCGAAATTTCCTGACATAGGTTTAGCCTTAAGTAATTTAATGATTCTCTCTCCTGAAACGGATGCCATTTGTAGACCTGTATAATTTACAAGAGCAAGCTCCAAGGGATCAAAAATCCTTGTGCCTACAAATAAGAACATTAAAAATGTATCAATTTCCAAAGATCCATTTATAAATAAATAGGAACCGGCTAAACTCATCAAAGGAAGTCCTATTCTTAAAATTATACTTGCTATAGTAGTTAATGAACCAACTCCTTTCTCACTCTTAATATTTGCATCTCTTGAGTTGTCTATATCTTCTTCGAGTTTTGTTAATGTATCATCTAAGCTGTTATAAGCTTTTAGAGTCTTAATGGCATCCAAATATTCATTTATATCTTCTTCCTCTTTTATCCTCATTTCCTTTGTTTTTAAATAAATTTTTTTCTGAAAGTTTTGCATGAGTGTAAGAAGTAGAACAGAAATAGGTAGTCCAATAAGTGTTGCTATTCCCATTTTTACATTGATTATCAAAAATAATATCGAGCAAAGAACCGCTACACATATACCACTGAAAAATTGAGGTAATTGATGCGTTACTGCCGTTTCAACTTTGAAAAAATCATTCATTAATGTATCTAGGATCTCTGCTGAACTTTTCCCTGAAATATAACCTATCGGCAGTTTTCTTATGTGGTCTGCAAGCTCTATTCTTCCATCTGCACTTGTCTTGTATCCAAGTTCATAGGTATATTTTGTGGCTAAGTTTTCCAATAAGAATGTTATTAAGAAAAATATTGCCATTATCCCAAAATACTTCCATAAAAGGCTCGTATCTATATTATCTGCACCACTGTTTAAAAATAGTGTTTCTACAATTTTCGCCAAAGCAATAAATGGTATAAGGTTGGAAATAGATGCCAAAACATTTAAAATAATTGATTTTCTTATATTATTCATCTTTCCTAAAGTAATATTTCTTATCATTCATTCTCACTCCCTTCTATATCCATTTGCCAAATATTTGTCTTCTTGTAAATATCAAAGAGTCTCTTATATATTCCATTTGCAAGGATTAAATCTTCATGCTTACCTCTTTCTGCAATTTTTCCATCAGATATTACTAAGATTTGATTTGCATATTCTATGGTATTTAACCTATGAGCAATCATAATAACTGTCTTATCTTTAACCAATTCAGATAAAGCTTCCTGCATAAGATATTCATTTTCAGAGTCTGCAAAACTTGTTGCCTCGTCTAACACTAATATTGGTGCATCCTTCAAAATCGCTCTTGCTACTGCAATACGTTGTTTCTCTCCTCCAGATAAGTAAGTTCCTTTACCCAAAACAGTATTGTATCCATTAGGAAGTTTTTCAATAAAATCATGACATCTTGCTTTTTTACAAGCTTTTATGACATCTTCTTTTATAGAACCGGTCTTTGCCATAGCAACATTATTGAAGACTGTATCTGTGATAAGATCACTGTCTTGAAAAACAAATGCTATCTTGTCCATTAAGGCGTTTATCGGAATACTTTTTATATTAACCCCACCAATTTTAATAGAGCCTTCTGAAGGATCGTAAAATCTCGGTATTAGCGTTCCAATGGTAGATTTACCTGCTCCCGAATAACCAACTAATGCTGTAACTTCTCCTTGTTTAGCACAGAAGCTTATATTCTTTAAAACCTCTTCATTTCCATAAGAAAAGCTTACATTATTAAATTCAAGATCATGACCTTTTATCGCTTCCTCAGTATTTTCAATTGCCAATTCTTTTTGATCTATAATTTCATAGACTCTCAAAATAACTTCATTTAGTAAATTCATTCCTTCTGCAAAATCTCTAAGCTTTAACGCAGGTACGCTAATGGCAGGTGCAAGAATTAAATAGAAAATAAAGACTGTTGCAAAGTCCAAATTATTATTTCGTGTCATTAAAAGTATTCCTACTGGAACTATGAATGTAGCAACAGATAAAATAAACATTCTAAATGAGACAAATCCCGGTCTTATCATTGATGTCATCGAGCTTGTAAAATCTCTATATTCTCCTACTGCCTTTGAAAAGGTTTTAAATGATTTTGCGCCTGTTCCAAATATTTTAACTTCCGGCATACCTTTAACATATTCAGTAGTTGCTGAATTAATTTGATCCAAAATAGCAAAGTTCTTCTCAAGTCCACCCGACTTTATAATCTTTGCCATGATTGCAATCTGAATTCGTAAACCAACAAATATAATTAACAAAGTCGTAAGACCTAATATTAAATTTATCTTCAACATAACAATTATCATTGCTAAAATTAGTGCTAAAGTTGAAATTAAATTTGGTAATTGATGAGAAAAATATCCCTCAATTTGATTCATGTCCGATCCTAATACTTGCCTTATTTTTGACTTGTTGTCTCCGGTAAAAAACCCTAAAGGAAGATTCCCAATATGAAATAATATCTTCTTTTTTAAGTTAGCTATTAAAACATATGAAAACTTATGGCATAAAATACCGCCAATGTAAGTTAAGCAATATGCCAATACCACTGCTGCAAGTCCATACATACAGAACTGCATTGTACTCTGTTCTAATTTTCCATATAAAAATAGAGATTTTATGACTTTGAATATTACCAAAATTGGACAAATACTTAATAGCATACCAAGACTAACAAATAATATCCCTCCTACAAGTTGTCCTTTTTTTATTTCACTATAGGAAATAATATCTTTGATTGATTTCTTCTTTTTCATCTAAAACATGCCTCCTTACCGAACGAGTTCGTTCATTTGCCTTAAAACTAATACAAGGAAAACACCATTGATGTTTCCCTTGTAAAATACTTATATTTTATTTTTCTCTAATGAGGTCTTTGAAATAGTTCGCTTATTATTCCAAAGGCTTCACTTGAATTTGTTTTGTTTTCTCCCTTAATAATATAGTCGTTATATATGGTCCCAACAGCTCCGTATAAAATAAAAGCTGCAAAACTTCTCACATTTTCTCTGTTTATTCCCATATTATTTTCTATTTTTTTATTTTCAATTCCTTCAATTATAAACTCTGAATAGACATCTATAAATTTTCCAATGTAATGAATCAATTCCCATAGCCTGTACGAGTTATCTGTAATTGAATTCTCTTTTGAAAAATTATATCTTGTCGTAAACTGACCGATATCTTTTACTATAAGTTCCCTTAAAGTTTTTATTCTTTCTTCGTAATCTATTTCCTTGTTTTGGAGGATACCTAACTTATTTTTTAATTTTTCATCAAAGTATGTTTCCATACACGCCAAGAAAATATCTTCTTTTGATTTGAAGTAGTAATAAAACATTCCAGGTGCACCATTAACTTCTGCAAGAATGTCTCTAACAGAAACTTTCTCATACCCATACTTTTCAAAAAGTCTGGATGCTATGTTTATAAGCTCCTGTTTTCTTTCTTCCGGATCCTTTATATTTCTTTTTGTCAAAACCTCACCGCCAATCGACCGACACTCGTTCTCTTAATATAGGCTATCATTCTCATTTGTTTTTGTCAAGAGCGAAGCCTAGACAAACTACATATAGAGTACTCCTGTTAATTTGGTCATAATTCTCAACGTTTCGCTTGCAGCATTTTGTTTATATTGCATTTGATCTAGGTTGTATTCATTTGTTCACGATTTTACTTCGGAATCTCGCCTTTTTACTTTTTTTGAATCGATCGTTAGAGTTGACGCATTTAAGTGTTTGATTGTCCCATGCATCCTTGCCAGCTTCGATAGACGTCACTTCTCTTTTCAATGAACTGAAGAATTTTTAATGAGCGTGTTATCGCGGCAGTTACCTTTTCTCTATCTGCTGTAAATGATTTAATCTTCTCTTTCTTCTATTCGTCATTGTTTTTTCTATAAAAGACCCCCTCGAGTGGATGTCTCGGTCCAACTTTTGGGGGTCAGTGCATCATGCAGAAGGCACCATTTCGTATTATTGTCTTTTCGAGACCTCGCCTCGAAGCCAGGGGTGGGAATAATATTTTCTGAAGCGAACGGCCTTGCCCAAGAGCTCACACACAAGCCGCTCCAGGTCATAATCCCGCACCGTCCAATACAGGCGCAGCTCGCCCTTTTCCTCCCTTTCGGGAATCGTCCTATGCCATGAATCCAGAGGATCCACGACCTTGACGCCCTTCACCTGAAAGGCGCGGGCAAAGTCGCAGGCCCTATAACTGTAGCCGAGAAGGGCGAGGACCGCCGTGCCCTCCTTGGAAAGCCGAGCGGCGTAGTCGTCCATCATGTGCAAGACGTAGCTGTGGTGAAAGAGACCGTCGCCCAGAGTATGGTATAAAAATTCCGTGTTGAAATCCGAATCCTTTAGGCCGACAGTAAAGCCCTCGCCGCTTCCTTCGTGAAGCAAGGCGTAAAAGCTCTCATCTCCCCTGTAATCTTCGCCGAGATAGATACAGGGGCCCAAGTTCATGGACTGAAAGCGGGCCCGATTGCTTTCGTAAAAATCACAGGCCTCACCCTCGGGATCATAGAGCACGGTAAAAGAAAGGTCCGGCCTGCGCCGAATCAAAGCGGCTGCAGCATAGACGCCGGCTTTATCCCTTATGGCAATCCCTAATCTTTCCATGATCCTCTCCCAAAATCTTCGTTTTTATGACGACGGCATACTTTTCTCTTAGTATAGCATAGGCGGCGTCCCGATCCTCAACTTTTTTAAATAAACCGTAAACCGTGGGCCCCGAGCCGGACATATGGGAAAAGGCGCAGCCGGCATCGTATAGATCGGCAATCATCTCGTCGATGATGGGATGTTTTTTCGCCACGCCGTGATAGAGATCATTGGCCACCACATCCTTGAGCTCTTCCAAGCGACCGCTTACAAGGCAATCCACAGCCTCTTCCGGGGAGCCGGCGGATTGATTCATGGCCACGGCTTCGTAGGCATCCTTTGTGGACACGGCGAAACCCGGATTTAATAAAAGCACCGGGTACGAGGGAACGGACACGGGGCGAAGCACATCGCCGATCCCTTCCCCCACGGCGGCCTTTCCGTAAAGGCAGTAGGGAAAATCCGCCCCTAAAACCGCCGACTGAGGGATCAGTTCCCCGTCGCTTACGGGCAGGCTGTAAAGGTCTCTCACGGCCTTTAGCACCGTGGCGCCGTCTGCCGTGCCCCCGGCGAGGCCCGCTCCCGCCGGAATGTTTTTATCTATGCGAATATGTACGGGCAAGGGACCGAACTTCTCTTCCAAAAAGCGGTGAGCCACGGCCATTAAATCCTTGTCGCCGTAATGGGGACCTTCCATAGAAAAGGCCGTCGCCTTGGAAACGGCAATGTCGTCGTATAGCCCGATGGGCAGAAACAGTGTTTTGATTTCGTGGTAGCCGTCGGCTCGTTTCCCTAAAACCCAAAGGCCCACATTGATTTTTCCGTAAGCGCGCAAAGTATCCTCCCATAAAAAAAGCTCCCCGAGGAGCTTTTTCTTACGATATTTTTAAATCGGCCGAGTTCACATCTTCTTCCAAAATCATAATCTTTACCGTCGACGTCAGGACGTCGGCGTAGGTAAAGGAAATGTTTCGATCCGTGCGATCGTCGGAAGCGATGGAGATAACGAACAGGGACGGGTAAACCGCCGTAAGCACGCCCTTTCGCGTGACGATGCGCTTGCGTCCCCGATTTGCCTTCACGATTACTTCTTTGCCAATATGTTCCGACAATTCGTTTTTAATCATATCCATTTGTGTCATTGGGACCGCCCTTCTATCCACACAATCCTAAGTGTTAACATTATACAAAATTTCAGGGCTAATGTCAAGCTAAATAACGGTATATGATATCTCATAAAATCATCGGGGTCAAGTGAAATCTTCGTGAATCTAAAATGATTTTCACGGCCTTTTTACTTTCTATTTACCCAACCCGTTTCCTCCCACAAAAAAGAGCCGTTGCCGGCTCTCTTTTGTTTATGCAGCTTTCTTTTCCGTTTCGGATTTCTTCGTTTCCACGGCTTTCTTATCTGCCGCTTTTTTGTCCTTGTCAGCTGCTTTGCCCTTGTCGTCAACTTTCTTCATGCTGCTGACGATTTCTTCCAAATCGTCCATCACCTTGGCCAGTTCGGCACGGGTAGCCGATGCCTTGGGAGCGAAATTGTTGTTTTCGCGGCCTTGCATTAAGTTGGCGTGGCGAACGATGTCGATGGGTTCGAGGGCCCATTTGGAGATCATTTTTTGATCGGCGAAGGGCTCTTTCAGATCCAAGGTGTAGGGAACTTTCTTACCTTCGATGTAGCGGCCTAAAATGGCTGCCATTTCTTCGCGGGTGACCTTTTGATTGGGTTTGAAGGTATTGTCTTCATAGCCCATAACGATCTTGTTCTTTGCTGCCCAAACGACGGCATTGGCATACCATTCGCCTTCCTTTACGTCGGTAAAGGGATTGGCGGCGGTTTGTTTCTTATCTTGTCCTTCTAAGCGGGCCAAGACGGAGACGAGCATGCCTCTCGTAATGGAATCGTTCGGAGCAAATTTGTCTTTGGTGACGCCGGCGAAAAGGCCTTTTTGAGTAGCGGAAAGAATGTATTTTTCTGCCCAGTGGCCCTTAATGTCGGTAAAGCCTCCCGTTGCCGGTGCTTCGCCAGCCTTGGCTTGAGCCACGATGCGGCCTTCCACTTTCGGGTTCACGTCTTTGTGTTCAGTCAGGTATTTTTCCAGAACTTCCGTATACATACCGAAGTCGCCGAGCTTCTTGCCCTTGGCAAACATGGTGTAACCGTCGCCGCCGCCGGCCATAAAGTCGTTGGTAGCTAAGGTGTAGGTTTTTTCGAGATCCAAATCCTTGCCTGCAACCTTCACGTCAAAGACGCGCTTGCCGGCTTCTTGCTTCGGATCGTATTTAAAGGTAAATCCGGAGATTTGGGGGAACTTCCCTTGGGGTGCCGGTGCATCGGCCACGCCGTATTCCAATGCGGCCAGTAAATCGGCGCCCTTTACTTCGATCTTCATAATGGTGTTGCCGAAGGGGAAGCTGGTCCAAATTTGGGTCATGGCGATTTTCCCCGTGGGAATGGATTCTCGAATGCCGCCGCCGTTGGTAATGGCGATGTCGGATTTCGCCGCATGGCGCATAGCGTCTGCGACCAGGTTACCGAAATTGGTTTCCTGAGCACGTACGTGTTCTCTCTTGCCGTCTAAGTCCACTGCCGTGGTGCCGACGACGCGTTCCAATTTGTCCTTATTGGCTGTGTAAATGTCGGCGATTTTCTTGGCGATGTCTTTGTTTTCTTCGATCTTTTCAAAGAAAGCGGCGTCGCGAAGCACGGCGGTTTTGGAAATAATGGTCTTGCCGCGCAAAGTAATGTTTACTTCGCCTAAGTTCTTCAGGTAATTGCCCGTTTGAACGATCAAGGTGTTGTTGACCAATTGGCCTTCTTTCAGAGTCGTGTGGGAGTGACCGTCGATAATGACGTCGATGCCGTCCACGGCCTTGGCGATGTCCGAGGTCTTGACCACGGTAGCATCGTCGATGCCCACGTGAGCCAACATGACGACCACGTCAACGCCTTGATCTTTTAAGGATTTCACTTGGGCACGGGCCACTTCCACCGGATTTAAGAAGGTAATGCCTTCGGTGTTTTTCGGATTGGATTTAACTTTCGTTTCTTCCGTGGCGATGCCGAAGACGCCGACTTTCACGCCGTCCACATCGATAATGGTTTGGCCTTTAAAGTCGTTGGTGCCCGTGTTTTTAATGATATTGGCAGCCAAGATGTCGAAACCTTCGGCGGAGCCATTGGCGGGAGCCGCTTGATTTTTAAAGTCAACCAATGCCTTGTAGCCGTAGTTGAAGTCGTGGTTTCCGGGCACCATGGCCTTGTAGCCCATGGCCTTCATCAAGTCGATGACGCCCTTGCCGTTTTCAATGCCGGCGATGGCGGTTCCGTGGGTCGTGTCCCCTGCGTCGAGAAGGACCGAATTTTTAATGCTATCCGCATAGGTCTTTACTCTCGCATAACCGATATTGGTGAGTTTGTTGTCCTTACCGTATTCCGCTGCTACATGACCGTGAACGTCGTTGGTATGTAGCAAAGTGATGGTCTTCGTTTGCGTGTCTTCAGGCGCTGCAAAGACGCTTGCCGGTCCGGCGACGATGCCGAGAACCATTGCCGTTGCCAGTGCCAAGGATAAGAATTTTCTTTTCATACATGCCTCCTTTATTTTCCTAAAGTCTGTTTATATTATACCCCTACGGCGCGGGAGTATTCTTTTCAATTTAGAAACAATTTAGCCAAGAACCGTACCCTCTTTTTTCCATATCCGCCTTGGGAATGAATTCGATGCTGGCACCGTTGATGCAGTAGCGCATGCCGCCCGCCTCTTTCGGCCCGTCGTTAAAGACGTGGCCCAGGTGAGTGGTGTCCGTCGCCACTTCCGTGCGAATCATGCCGTAGCGCGTGTCCGTGGTCTCTTTAATCGGCGCGTCCGGCGCCGCCTTGGAAAAGGCGGGCCAGCCGCAGCCGGAATCGAATTTATCCTTCGATAAAAACAAGACCTCTTTCGTAATCACATCCACGTAAATGCCTTCATCGAATAATTTATCGTAGGGATGAGAAAAGGGCGGCTCCGTGCCCTTTTCCCGCGCCACGTGATAGGCTCCGTCGCCTAAAGACGCGCGCAGCTCTTCTTCGTCCATATGTTTCTTGTCCATAACAACCTCCTAGACCAAAGGCGTGCCGCAGCGGGGGCAATAGGTGGCCCCGGCTTCCGCCTGAAAGTGGCAATTTCTACATTCGATGAACTCCGGATCTTCGGCGATAAGCTCCACCTTCTCGATCTTTCTGCCGCAGTGGGGACAGAAATTCGTCGACTCGGAAATTTCCGTGTGGCAATCGGGACATTCGTAGCGAAAGACGTCCCCCTCCAGCTCCTTGGCCTCCATGCGATTTTGCAGGCTCGCCTTCTCCTTCTGCAATTCGTCGATGGCAAACAAAAGCTCGGAGCTGGTCGTATCCGCCATGTGGGACTGCTCCCGCATTTCCATATAATAAACTTCCCCTAAATGGGTGTATTCATCTAAAATCTTACTTTCCAATTCGCGGATCTGCATGCGCAGTTTCGCCACATTGGACGCTTCCTTTGCGTTATAAAAGCCTTTCAAGCCCAAGTCCTTGACCTGATTGGACAAATCTTCAAAGCCTTTGCCGATGCTGTTAAAAATATCCATACTTTCACCTCGAATTAAGCATATCACATGCCTGTCATTAAAAAACCGAATTAGAAAAGGATTAGACTTTTTTCAGGTGTTTCCCGCCATGTGTGAAACTGCGGCACTTGGGTATAGATGAATCGAAACTAAAGGAGGATGACTATGGATTACAAATTATACGCCATGACCTACTGTCCCTTCTGCCAAAAGGTGCAGGGTTTTATGAAGAAGAATAATATCGACAATGTGGAAGTTCTCTACATCGACGAAGATGAAGCGGCCAAGGAAGCCTTAATCGAAGGCAGCGGCGGCAAGCAAGTGCCTTGTTTGCACTTCGGCGATACATGGATGCTGGAAAGCAACGACATTATCGACTACATGAAGGAAAATTTCCTTTAACTTGCCAATTTTTTTCTCATAGGATAGAATGAATGAAGTAACGAAGCTTGAAGGAGGCTAGGATGATTACAAAAGATATGTTGATCGGCGATTTGGTTCGCCAATACCCGGAAGCCATTCGCATTCTCATGCAATTCGGCATGGGCTGCGTCGGTTGCCCTTCCAGTCAAATGGAATCTTTGGAAGAAGCCGCTTACGTACACGGTTTCGATGTAGATGAATTAATGAAGGCTTTAAACAAAGTCGTCGAAGCGTAAAAAAGAGCCTCCCCATGTGGGAGGCCTTTTTGTTTGAAGAACCCGGCATGCCGGGTTCTTTTATTTGTCGAAAATGGAACCGAAGAGATCGGCGAAAAAGGCTTTGATCTTTTGAATCAGGCTTTGGCCTTCTTCACTGTTAAGATAATCCTTCGCCTGATCGGCGGCGCCCTTGGCCTTGTCTGCCAAGCCGCTCCAGTCGATGTCGGTCTTTCTCAGATGATCGAAAAAGTCCGTCAGCTGCTCCGTTTGTTCCGGCGTGATGTTGATATTGTACTCGTTGATAATATTGACGACGATGGCTTGCACTTCTTCCCGGCTCTTAGGCGCTTCCGTAGCGATCTTTTCCTTAATGTCTTTGACCAAGCCCGTGGCATTGTCCGCGCCCACGTCTTGGGCCAAATTCGATGTGACCACCATTTCTTCATTGGCAGCCTTTTTTACCTTGTCGCTGATTTTTTTGCCCGTGGACGTTTCGTAGGCCTTCATAATGCCGGTGAGGGCCGCCGTACCGCTGACATTGACCGGGGCGTCCACAGTGATCTTCGCATCCTTTACCCCTGCCGTTTCCAAAGCTTGGCGATACATATCGTGGGTAATGTAGCGAATCCTCGGCGAGGTTTCCACTTCGATGCCGCTGCCTTCCGCCGTGTATTCCACCTTGGCGCTGGAAATGGCCTTGCGACCGATCTTCGATTCGGGAACGAAATCCCCCAGGTATTTATGTTCTTCCGCATTGGTGACTTCGATGATTTGATCGTCTTCCGAGCCATTGAATCGCTTCATCAGCTCGTCTCGTTGGGCAGGTGTCAAGTCCTGTCCGAAAGATAAAATCACATCCCCTTCCAGGGAATCGGCGAATACCGGCGCCTGGATCGATGCGAGCATGACCAGAGCCAAGGCCATGGCCGTGAATCTTTTAAAAAATTTCATAATCTCCTCCACTTCTTTTACTTGTTGCCATTATATCATAGGGACATTTTCGGAAAGGGCTTCCGCGAAAGTCTTCGACGGATTTTAGAAAACTTTTGCATTTCTAACACAAAAAAAGAGGCCGAAGCCTCTTTTCCCTTCCGATTACTTGTCCAATGCGCCGTCGATACGTGCGCGGTCGAAGCCGACGATTTCTTCTTCGCCGATGACGAGAACGGGAACGCCGGTGTAGCCCATGGAGATCAATTCATCTCTTGCGGCTGCGTCGTTTTGCACGTTCTTTTCTTCAAATTCGACGCCTTTTTCGTTTAAATAATCCTTTGCCATGGTGCAGTAAGGACAGGTGTTGCTCGTATAAACTACTACTTTAGACATTTTGTTCCTCCCAAAAAATAAATTCAATTCACTGCCGTCATTTATACCCGCGAGGTATGGTCTTAATCATTTTCTCCGATTTTATGCATGGCGTGGGTGTAGCCCATGGAAAAGAGGGTCTCCACGTGATCGTCGTCCAGGGAATAGAATACCTTGCGCCCTTCTTTTTTCGATCGGATCAACCCTTCTTGCTTCAATAGGATGAGCTGATGGGAAATGGACGACTGGCTCATGCCTAAAAGCTCCACCAGTTTCGACACATTGCAGGTGCCCAGCATGAGGGCGTATAAAATTTTTAAACGCGTGGGATCGGCCATGACTTTGAAAATGCCGCTTAAGCTGTCGATTAATTCATCGTTTTCGGCAAAGGTGCGAAATTTTTCGTCCATGTCAATCCCTCTCCTTTTCTACTTTCGGAAAATTCTTCGCAAGGATGCGATACTCTTCCACGGTAATGGCTTCGGCCCGCCGCGTGGGCTTGATGCCCGTGTCCTCCAGAGCCTGCAGAATCTGTTCCTTCTCCACGTCGAATCCGTAGGTGGACAGGGCGTTTAACACGGTCTTACGCCGCTTGGAAAACGCCGCCCGCACCACGGCCTCCGCCCGCTTTAGATTTTCGCCGTGATCGGTTTTAAAATTCGTCAGGCTCAAGACGGCGCTGTCCACATTGGGCTGGGGCATGAAACAGGTTCTGGGCACGGTAAGGGCTACGGCCACATCCGTACGCATTTGCAAAAAGACGGAGATGGAGCCATAGGCCTTCGTCCCCGAGGACGCCGCCATGCGGTTCGCCATTTCTTTTTGTACCATGACATGCACCGATTCCAAATTGAGGCCCGAATCAAAGAGATGAACCAGTATCGGTGTCGTGACGTAGTAGGGCAGATTCGCCACCACTTTGATCTTGTGATCGCCGAAGCGGGCTTCGATTTCTTTTTTCAGATCCGTCTTTAAGACGTCTCGGTAAAAGATTTCCACGCCGCTATAGTCGCCCAAGGTCCCGTCTAAAATCGGCTTTAAGTGTTCGTCGATTTCCACGCAAAAGACCTTGGCGCCTCTTAGGGCCAGCTCTTCCGTCAAGGTGCCGATGCCGGCGCCGATTTCCAGAATCACGTCCCCTTCTTTTACATGGGCGCTGTCGGCGATGGCGCGGACGATGTTTCCGTCGATGAGAAAGTTTTGTCCCAGGGATTTTTGAAAGCGAAAGCCCCATTTCTCTTGGATCTCGCGAATCCGCGCCGGGCTGTATAGTCGTTTATCCACGGAACACCTCCTCGTAAATGCGTTCAAATTCTTCCACGGTAATGCCGAAGCTGTTGAGTCTGCGCAAAAATTGCTTGCCGTTGCCGTGACCGATGCCCAGGGCTTCGGCCATTTTGTTTCGCCGCTCCGTGGCATCCGATGCGCCCGTCATGCCGTAGCGAATCATATCGGCCTTGGTAAAGGTCTCCTCGAAGGATTTTTTCATGGGCTTGGCGCGGAAAATCGCCTCGCGAATGTCTTCGGGCTTGGCGTTCTCGATGCCGATGTCGTCCTTACACAGGGCCTTGTCCTGTGGCAGATAGGCCTGCTTCGGCGAAGACAATGCCTCGGTGAGCCGCTTACGGATCTGCTTGCCCATGTAGTCCGGGTCTGTCAGGATGATGATGCCCCGCCGGTCTTCGACCTTCCTCAGCTCACGAAGGAATTTTTCGCCGAAGGCGTAGCCCCCCGTGGCCATAACGTCGCAATTTAAGGCGCTCTTTACCCGGGCGATGTCGTCTTTTCCTTCGACGACGATGATTTCCTGAATTATTTCTTCCATTGGTAAAACCGTTTCGTATTTTCGTCGGTGCGGGCCACCAATTCCGCCACGTCCATGCCCCTGAGGGCGGCGATGTTTTTCGCCACATCCGCCACGTATTTCGGCTCGTTGCGCTTGCCCCGATTGGGCTCGGGGGTCATGTAGGGGCAGTCCGTTTCAAGAAGCAGGCGGTCGATTGGAACCGCCGCCGCCACTTTCTTCGGCACCTTGGCGTTTTTAAAAGTGGTGACGCCGCCGAGAGACAGGTAGCAGCCCAGGGCCATAAAGCGCTCCATCATTTCCACGGAATAGCTGTAGCAATGAATGAGCACGTGGTGGCCGGGATGGACCTCCAGAAATTCGCGGACGATGTCGTAGGTCTCTTCCGCCGCATCTCTGGAGTGGATCACCAGGGGCAGATCCACTTCCGCCGCCAAGTCGCACATGGCGCGAAAGACTTCCCGCTGCACTTCCCGGGGCGAATTTTCGTAATAGTAATCCAGGCCGCATTCGCCGATGGCGAGGACCTTTTCCTCTTTTGCGAGCTCCATGAGCTCCTTCCGCACCTCGGGATTGTATCCGTCCGCTTCCTGGGGATGGATCCCCACCACGGCGTAAAGCTTGTCGTGTTTTCGCGCCAAGTCCACCACGGCGCGGGATGTTTCTATATCGCTGCCCACATTGACCACGGCGTCAAGGCCGTCTGCGTCCATGCGGGCGATGATTTCTTCTCGATCGTCGTCAAATGCCTCATTTTCCAAATGGGAATGGGCGTCTATCATACTTCCTCCTAACCAAGCTTAGCGCCGGACTTTAACTCTTCCATGGTGGTTGCCAGGGACAGTTTACCGTCCTTATCTTCCGCCGCAAGGAGCATGCCTTGGGACAGGACGCCGCGAAGCTTCGTGGGCTTTAAATTGGCCAGAAGCAAAATTTGCTTGCCCGTCAGCTCTTCTTTCGTGTAAAAGTCTTTGATGCTGGAGCAGATCACGCGCTTTTCGCCGCCCACGGTAAGGTTTAATACGTAGAGGCGATCGGCATTGGGGTGATCTTCCACGGAGTCCACGGTGGCCACGCGAATGTCAAGCTTCGCAAAATCGTCGATAGTGATCTCCGGCTTCAGATCCAATTCTTCATCTTCTTCCGCCGCTTCGCCCTTGGCGATCTTTTCAGCCTTTCTTCTTTCGATAAGCTCGTGATTGGCGGCCCAAAGGCGCTTCGTTTCTTCTTCGATGTCCAGGCGCGGGAAGATAATCTTCTTTTCGCCTACGTGTTTGCCCGGCTCGAGCATGCCCCAGCGAGTGGCGTCTTCCGCCTTAAATTCCTTGGTCGCCGTAATTTGTTCGGCGATGGAATTGGCCGTGTTGTTCATAAAGAAGGACAGAAGGATGGAGACGATACGCAAAGATTCCGCCAGATTGTATAGTACGGTGTCGAGACGTTTCTTTTCGTCGTCGCCGCCCTTGGCCAGGATCCAGGGTTCGTTTTCGTCAACGTATTTATTGCTGCGGCGAACCAATTTCCAAACGGCTTCCAGAGCCGTGGAGAATTGGTAGGTTTCCATTTCTTTTTCAAGTTCAGCCCATACGCCGACGGCCAGTTCTTTTAATTCTTTATCCAGTGCCGTTTCGTCGTGAGGCGTAGGGACGATGCCGTCGTTGTATTTTTCGATCATGGAGACGGTGCGAGACACCAAGTTCCCCAAGTCGTTGGCCAAGTCGGAATTGAGGCGCTTCATAAAACTTTGTACATTAAAGCTGCCGTCGTGGCCGAAGGAAAATTCCCGCAAGAGGAAGTATTTCAGCGCATCCACACCGTAGAGGTCGATAATGGGCTCGGGATAGATAATATTGCCCTTGGACTTGCTCATCTTGTCGTCGTCAAAGAGGATCCAGCCGTGACCGAAGACTTGTTTCGGCAGGGGCAGATCCAATGCCATAAGCATGGCGGGCCAAATAATGGTGTGGAAACGCATAATTTCCTTGCCTACCAAGTGCACATCCGCCGGCCAAAAGTTTTTGAACTGTTCTTCGTCGGTGCCCAGGCCGCAACCCGTTAAGTAGCAGGACAGGGCGTCGATCCAGACGTAGATGACGTGTTTGTCGTCGAAGGGAACGGGCACGCCCCAATTAAAGGTGGAGCGGGTGACGGAAAGGTCGTCCAGGCCGTCTTTTAAGAAAGAGTTCACCATTTCGCTCTTGCGATAGCCCGGTTGAATGAATTCGGGATGGTCTTCGTAGTATTGGATCAGCTTGTCGCGATAGGCGGACAGGCGGAAGAAGTAGCTTTCTTCGTGTTGTAGATGGGTGGGCCGTCCGCAGTCCGGGCAAAGATGGTCTTCTCCTAATTGGGATTCCGCCCAGAAGGATTCGCAGGGCGTGCAGTAATAGCCTTCGTATTCGCCCTTATAGATTTCGCCTTTGTCATAGAGCTTTTGAAACAACATTTGCACGTTTTTTTCGTGCTCGGGATCCGTGGAGCGGACAAAGGAATCGTAGTCGATGTCCATGGTCTTCCACAGCTTTTTCGTATCGGCTACAATGGCGTCGATGTATTCCAAGGGTTCCTTGCCGGCTTCCTTGGCCTTCTCCTCGATCTTTTGACCGTGTTCGTCGGTGCCGGTGGTAAACAAGACATTGTAGCCTTGAAGGGTTTTATAGCGCTTAATGGCATCGGCCGCTACGGTACAGTAGGTGTGGCCGATGTGCAAGTTGTCGCTGGGGTAATAAATGGGTGTTGTTACGTAAAAGTTCTTTGACATGTATGCCTCCTCGCATATAGATGATATGCTCGACCATAGAGGATGGTCGATAAAAATTTCTTGTTTTAATTATACTATCAAGGCAAGTTCTTCGCAATGTAGCCCAGAAAGTGCTATACTTTGATGGCTATGGCAAAGAAAAGTGGAAAATCAATAAAACCTTCCGCTTGTCTGCGGCGATTTAACGGCGGCATCCGCTTACAATTAAAAAAGAAGGGGCCTTCGCCGATGACCGGCTTATGCCCCTTCTTTGTCGTTTCATGATGATGACTTTTTCTGAATTTAATCTTACCTTTTAACGCCGCACCACTACCTATACGCCTACCTATTGCAATGACTTCACATGAGAATCAATAGAAAACAGATCAACGATGAACGTGGCAAACCATACGACAATGAGAGGGAGCTTCGACCCCGCAATTGGTGCAAGCTTAGCAAAAGGAAAATCCCACGAAACGCTCCGTCCGGCACTGATGATTTCTAATGGCATATAAACCAATAGTTCATTAACGAGCAATGCGATAACAAGGGATACAATCTGCGACTTTAAAAAATCCCGCTCCGTAATTTGCGATCTTTTTCTGAGTCCGCGCAAGAGCAAAAGCCACAGAAAGAAAGTAAGAATCTGACCCACTCGACAGACCACAATATCATCCCCGAACATAAAGTCGAAAAGAAATGCGACAGCATTTGGAAACAATGCCCAAGGAAGAATTCGAAATACAAATGGATTACCTAGTTTTCTCATAAGCAACATGGAACCTTACCCCCCAACAACAATCCCGGCATGCCCGGTATAATATGTCGATGTCTTTTTATCGGTAATTAATATATTCCCATCTAAATACCGAATCCACCATATGTTACTCCATACGTCGTATGCTGATTCTCGCTCTCATACTCCGCAATTTCTTCACATATCTTCGGCATTTGTTCTTCAGGCGTTTTTTCATCTTCAATTTTTTATTCACGAAGAAGGCACGTTTTTCTCTTATTAAAAGTTCATCACTTTCCGCCTTCTCTTTTTTTATATTACTAAACGGATAGGTTGAATCTAAAAAACCAAATGCAATCAGCATGTCAAATAAAATATGAGAATTGGCGCTTTAGCACAAACCGGGGAATTGTTGCAAGAGGAAGAAATTCAGAGCATGAGAGTGCTGCCGGCTAAGCCGGTGGTTCTGATTATACTATCAAGGCAAGTTCTTCGCAATGTAGCCCCATTCGTGCTATACTTTTGACAGGAGGGATGGCTATGGAAGAAAAGAATACGAACTATAAAAATCAAAACCTCACGGGAAAAGATTTCAGCAATCAGGATTTGTCCGGCACGGACTTTTCCGGAAGCGATTTATCCCACGCCTGGTTCGACCACGCCATCTTAAAGGGCGCCGATTTCTCCCACTGCAAATTACAGGAAGTGAATTTCAGAAACGCCGATCTGAGGGGTGCGAACCTGAGCGGTGCCTATCTCTTCGGATCCGTTTTGGAAGATGCCCTCTTGGACGATGTGATTACCGACGAGAACACGCAGTTTTTCCGCCTCCACTGCCCGGAAGAGGGTGCCTTTATCGGCTACAAGAGATGCTATAACCATCGACTCGTCACGCTCTACATCCCCGCCGACGCGGCCCGCACCTCCGCCACCATGAACTCGTGCCGCTGCGACAAGGCCTATGTGGTGTCCGTTACGGATTTCGCCGGCAAGGAACATTTCAGCGACGCCGTCAGTTTAATCGACGATGATTTTATTTATAAACCCCGCACCATGATGTATGCCGGCAATTTCAATCCCGACCGCTGGCGGGAATCCACCGGCGGCATCCATTTCTGGTTGACGAAAGAAGAGGCCTTTGCCTACTGACAATTAAATTTTTCCACGAAAAAACGACGGACCTTTCGGTTCCGTCGTTTCTTTCTTATGCATTCTTTTCTACCGTTCCCTGGCTCACTTGCCATGCAGGAGCTTTCATCTTTAATTCGAATTGACCGATTAAGTACGACGATACGAGGGTCGTCATAAAAGAGAAAATCAGTCGGCTCGGTGCGATGTAGCTCAAGGACAGAGCCAGAACCACGGCGTCGGTGAGGAAGTAGGCACGGGAAATGGGCCACTTCATTTTTTTCGAGATCACCATGGCCAGGGCGTCGTCGCCGCCGGCACAGCCCCCGGCCGTGACGGCAATGCCGCAGCCGCAGCCGATAAAGATCCCGCCGGCAATGGCTGCGAGAAAGGGCAGGTGATACAGACTGGGAAGCACCGGGCCGATAAAGTTAAAGATCCAATAAAATATGGAAAAGGCCACGGTGGCCACGCCGGATTTCTTCAGGAAACGGGATCCCAACATAGAAAAGCCCAAGGCGTAGCAAATTCCGTCTAACACCGGAGATACATAGGCCAGGTTTAAGCCGACGACTTTCTTTAAAAACAGACCCATACCCAAGACACCGCCTTCGGTGATTTGGGAGGGCTCGTGGACATTGACCACGCCGAAAGCCATAATGGCACAACCTAGCAGGATTTTGAAAAAATCTTTTTTCTTTAATTCGAGGGGTCTCAGCAAATGACTGAGCATAAATTGTCACTCCTAATTCAGCGATTAAGAGAACCAAAAAAAGACTGCCGTCTTAGGTTCTCCTAAATTCGCAATCTTCGGATGGTGTCGATGCTTTTTGTTTTGCTGATTTTTTCTTATAAAAACTCTGAGCGGGGGTGTGCTTAACGGCTCGAAATGTCCCACATCAGGCACTCCTCGAACACCCATCGCACACCCTGCATCAGATAAAAACTACCGACTAAAATCGGTAACCACCGTAATCAAACAGTACTATCGAAAAGATTATACCACAGTTCAATCGACTATTCAATCACTTTTAACACCTCGAGTACCCGATCGATCTCTTCCTCTGTATTGAAGTAGGAAGGCGACAGACGACACAGCCCCGATTCCTTCGTGTGAAGGTATTCGTGGAGCAAGGGCGCGCAGTGGTAGCCCGGCCGCGTGGCGATGTCTTCTTCCTGAAGGAGCATGGCCAGCTCTTGACTGCTCATACCGTCTTTTAAAATGCTCACGCAGGCGGTGCCCAAGTGCGAGGGATAGAAGATCCTGTAGCCCTCCAACTCATAGAGGCCGTCTAAGAGGCGCTTGAAGATTTTATTTTTCTTTTCGTAATAGCTGTCCTCGGACACGAAGGCGGCGCCTTCCGCCAGGCCGCAAAAGCCGTGGACATTGGCCGTGCCCGCTTCCCAACAGACGGGCTTTTCGTGGGGCATTTCGTGATTAAAGCTTTCGATGCCGCTGCCCCCTTGGCTCAAAGGCGGCATGTCGATGTCCTTGCCGTAGAAGAAGCCGCCGGTGCCCATGGGCCCGTAAAGGGATTTATGGCCGGCGAAACAGTAGACTAATTTGTCCGTCCACTTGTCCGACAGATCCACCTTAATCTGTCCCAGTGCCTGTGCCCCGTCGATGACCACGAAGAGATCGTGGGCCTTGGCGAAGTCCAAGACGCCGTCGAAATCCGTGACGCTGCCCACCACATTGGAGGCGTGGGAGATGACGATGGCCTTGGTGTTGGGTTTTAAAAATTCATCCAGGTAATTTAAATCCGGAGCGTAATCATCGTTTAAGGGAAGAAAATCCAAATCGCAACCCGTGGCGTAAAGGGGTCTTAAGACGGAATTGTGTTCCATCACCGAGGTGATCACGTGATCTCCTTTGTCGATGAGGCCGTGAATGGCGATGTTCAAACTTTCCGTCACGCCGCTGTTCAGAGCGATGGTCGGCTCCGAATGCAGAAGGGCCGCCATATTTTTCCGCGCCTTTCTCAGGGCGTGGTAGGAGCGTTGCGCCCATTCGTGGCTGCCTCTGCCCGGATTTCCGTAGCCTTCCGTGAGGCCCGCATAGATGGCCTTTGCTACGGCTTCGGGCTTGATCGCCGTCGTGGCGCCGTTGTCTAAGTAAATCATAGTTCCTCCACCTTTCGCTCGCCGTGTTCTCTTTCATAGGAATAGACGCCGTTGTAGGGCAGTTGCTTTTCCTTTAGTATTCCCACCACGGTGTCCACCTTTTCGATGTCCCCCATAAGGGACAGACCGCAGGACTCTCTTATTTCCGGCAAGAGAGGAATCACCCGCGTGCCCAAATCTTCCGTGACATCCAGTGCGTCGTAAACTTCGTCTTGATTGTCGAATGCGATGACAAATTTTTTCATCTCGTCCTCCTTCTGCCTCTTAAGTCTACTATAGCACAGCTTCGCCATTTCGGCGGCAAAAAAAATAAAGCGGGGCAAACCCCGCTTCGATTAATTTTTTATGTCCAGAGAAATGCGTCCCCGTTCTTTGTCTACTTTTTCAATGACCACATTTAGGCGGTCGCCGACTTTCAGCAGATTATAAATGGCCTTATTCCCCTTGCCTTTCATTTTGGAAATGTGGAGCAGGCCTTCTTTTTTGACGCCAATGTCGATAAAGGCGCCGAAGTCCACCACATTTTTTACGACCCCTTCCAGCTCCAGGCCGGGGATCAATTCTTCCATAGTGAGGGCCGATCGGCGAAGACCCACGTCTTCCGTATCGCCCCGGGGGTCGCGCCCCGGCTTTTCAAGCTCCTTGCGAATGTCTTCCACGGTAAAGGCGCCGGCTTCCCGAAGGATTTTCTCCTCGCTTTCAGTGAGATCTCCTTCCCGCAAAATCAACTCCGCCAAGGCGTAGGATTCCGGGTGAACGCCGGTGCGGTCCAAAATATTTTCCGCGTCCTGAATGCGCAAAAAGCCCGCCGATTGTTTAAAGGCCTTTTCCCCCAGGCCCTTGACCTTTTTAAAGTCCCGGCGATTTCGAAAGGCGCCGTCATTCTCCCGATAGGCGACGATGTTTTTCGCCAGATTCGGGCCGATGCCCGCCACAAAAGACAAGAGAGAGGCGGAGGCGGAGTTAATGTCCACGCCCACTTCGTTGACCGCTCCTTCCACCACGCCCTGCAGGCGATCGTCCAGAGCCTTTTTGTCCAGGTCGTGTTGGTATTGGCCCACGCCGATGTGACGCGGCTCGATCTTCACCAGCTCCGCCAAAGGATCCTGGAGGCGTCTCGCGATGGAGATGGCGCCCCGCACGGTGACGTCCAAATCGGGAAATTCTTCGATGCCCAGCTCCGATGCGGAATAGACGCTGGCGCCGTCTTCGCTGACCACGGCATAGGCTACGTCTAAATTTTTCTCTTCGATAAGGCCCGAGACGAATTGCTCCGTTTCATAACTGGCCGTGCCGCTGCCGATGGCGATAAATTTCACGTCGTATTTTTTCACCAAGCCCTCGATGATTCGCTTCGCCTCCGCCGGCTTTTGCACCGGCGGCGCGGGATAGATGACGGCATTGTCTAAAAATTTTCCGTTTTCATCCACCACCGCCACCTTGCAGCCCGTGCGATAACCCGGGTCCAGTCCCAGAACCACGTAGTGGCCCAAGGGCGGACTGAGGAGCAGGGGCTTTAGATTTTGCGCAAAGACCTCGATGGCATCGGCCTCCGCACGCTCCTTTAAATCCCGGCGGATTTCCCGCTCCAGGGACGGAAAGAGCAGACGCTTAAAGGCATCTTCCGCCATGGGGGCGAAGGCGTCGAGCTTGTCTTCGGCGGGCCGTCTGATTTGGGTAATCATGGAAATCAGAGTGTCTTCGCTGCAAAGAATTTTGACCTTCACCGCTCCTTCCCCTTCGCCCCGATTCATGGCGAGGATATTGTGATTCTTCACCTCTTTTAAGGGCGCGTGGAAATCCTCGTACATGGCGTAGGCGGCGTCGGCTTCCTTGCCGCTTTCCGTGACGATTTCGCCCCGCCGCCACAGATAACTTTTCAAGAGGCGGCGCACCGCCGGGTCGTTGGAAATTGATTCCGCCACGATGTCGCTGACGCCGGCCAATATCTCTTCTCTTTCAAGGCCTTCGAAACCGTCTACCATGGCATTAAAGGCCTCCATGCTTTCATCGGACATGAAATTTTCCGCCAAGGGCCCCAAGCCCTTTTCTTCCGCCGCCGTAGCACGGGTTCTGCGCTTGGGTTTGTAGGGGCGGTACAGATCTTCTAAGGTCTGCATATCCCAGGTGTTGTCGATGGTCTTTTTTAATTCATCGGTGAGCTTTCCCAGGCCCTCGATGGTGTTCAGCACCGTCTCCCGACGGTCCGCCACCTTTTCCAGCTCCTGCTTTCGGCTTTCGATTTTGCGTAGGGCTTCGTCTTCGATGCCGCCGGTGACTTCTTTTCGGTAGCGGGCGATAAAGGGCACGGTGTTGCCTTCGTCTAAAAGTTTTAATGTGGCGTCCATAAACGCGGGGGCGATGTCGAATTCCCCGGCAAGAATCATTCCAATGGTCATGCTTCCTCCATTTAAAAAGAGAGGGCGAGCCTCTCTTTCTATTCTTATATCTTTATTCCAATCAGGCTTCCGCCTTGTCTTCCAAGTAGGCGTTGATGAAGGGTTCCAAGTCGCCGTCCATGACGCGACTCACATCCCCCACCTCGGCGCCGGTGCGATGGTCCTTCACCATGGTGTAGGGATGGAAGACGTAGGAACGAATCTGCGAGCCCCAGGCGATTTGGGAGTAGTTCCCCGCCAGGTCCTCGATTTTTTCCTTCTGCTCTTCCTCTTTCAGCGCCACCAACTTGGCCTGCAACATTTTCATGGCCTGTTCGCGGTTTTGTATTTGACTCCGTTCGTTTTGGCACTGCACCACGATCCCCGTGGGAATGTGGGTGATACGCACGGCGGAATCCGTGGTGTTGACGTGTTGGCCGCCGGCACCGGAAGCTCGGTAGGTGTCCACTTTAATGTCTTCCTGATTGATCTCCACGACGATGTTGTCGTCCAGTTCCGGATAGACGTCGATGGACGTAAAGGATGTGTGGCGTTTTTTCGCCGCGTCGAAGGGCGAAATGCGCACCAAACGATGCACGCCTTTTTCCGATTTTAAATAACCGTAGGCGTGGGGCCCGGAGATCAAGAGCGTCGCCGATTTAATCCCCGCCGTGTCCTCTTCCAACATATCCAGCACTTCCACGGAATAGCCCTTGTCTTCGGCATATCGCATGTACATTCTCAAAAGCATGCCCGCCCAGTCTTGGGCTTCGGTGCCGCCGGCACCGGCGTGAATGGAGAGAATGGCGTTGTTCATGTCGTATTCGCCGTTTAAAAGGGTTTGAATTTTAAATTCGTGGGCCTGTTTTTCGATAGCGTCCAGACTTTTTTTCAGCTGATCGTAAAGGCTGTAATCCTCTTCCTCTTCCATGAGTTCCAAGGTGACCGCCGCTTCTTCCATGGCTTCTTCCAATTCGTCGTAAACGTCGGTGCGGGACTTAATGGCGTTTTGTTGGCGGATAATTCTTTGCGCCGCCTCCGTGTCGTCCCAAAAGCCCGGCTCCATGGTTTTTTCCGTCAGCTCACGGTTCTGTTGTTTCAAACCTTCGATGTCGATGCTGTTGGCCAGTCGCTCGACCAGCTCCTCTACGGATTCCAGGCGATCCCGATCCAAAAATAAATTTTGCTCCATAGAGATCCTTTCCGGTCTTAGGCGTTTTTGCCGCAGCAGTGTTTGTACTTCTTGCCGCTGCCACAGGGACAGGGATCGTTGCGGCCGATTTTTTTCTCCGTGCGGCGAATGGGTTCTTGTACGCCGCTGTCGGGGTTCACGGTCTTCACTTCCTTGGCCACTTGCTTCCGTTCCATCTTTTCCGGGTTTTGAACGTGGTACATAATGCGCACGGTTTCTTCCCGAATGCTTTCGTTCATGGCTTCAAACATATCGAAGCCTTCTTCCGCATAGGCGCGGACCGGATCGATTTGGCCCACGGCTCTGAGGCCGATCCCTTGACGCAATTGATCCATGGCGTCGATGTGGTCCATCCAGCGTTGGTCCACGACGCGGAGAAGAACGACCCGTTCCACTTCGCGGAAGGCTTCTTCGCCGAATTCCTTTACCTTGTCGGCATAGGCTTCCTTGGCTTCTTCCTTCATGAAGCGCTTGACTTCATCGGCACTCGCATCTTTGTGGCCGTCGAGGAAATGTTCGTCGAAGTCGAAAGCGGCGCGGCCGAAGCGGTAAATGCCTTCGTAGTCGATGTATTTTTCGTGTTTGTCGTTGACTTTCACATTGAAGTCCACGGTATCGTCGATTAAATCTTCCGTCATGGAGGCGATGTCGCCGGAAAGGTCGTCGCCCTTCAATACTTTTTCACGTTCGGAATAAATAACTTCCCGTTGCTTGTTCATGACGTCGTCGTATTGCAAGACGTTTTTACGAATACTGAAGTTGTTGCCTTCGACTTTTCGTTGCGCCGATTCAATGAGGCGAGTCAAGATTTTCGCTTCGATGGGCTCGTCTTCAGGCGCATCGATGCCGTCCATGACCTTCTTGAAGCGGTCGCCGGCAAAGAGGCGGATCAAATCGTCTTCGGCGGAAATGTAGAACTTCGTGCTACCCTTGTCCCCTTGACGACCGGAACGGCCCCGCAATTGATTGTCGATACGACGGGATTCGTGGCGTTCCGTACCGATAATGTGCAGGCCGCCGTCGGCGATGACCTTTTCTTTTTCGGCGTCGGTTTCCACTTTGATCTCGTTGCGCAGATCGTTGAAGCGCTTTCTGGCTTCCAGGATTTCTTTGTCGTCGGTTTCGAAATAGCTGTCCGCCGCTTCGATCATTTCCGGTTCGTAGCCTTCTCTGGCCATTTTTTCCTTGGCCATGTACTCGGGATTGCCCCCGAGGACGATGTCGGTACCACGGCCGGCCATGTTGGTGGCGATGGTGACGGCGCCGTAGCGACCGGCTTGGGCGACGATTTCCGATTCCTGTTTATGGCGCTTCGCATTCAATACCTTGTGGGGAATGCCACGCTTTTTCAGATAAGAAGAAAGTTTTTCCGATTTTTCAATGGACACGGTACCGACCAGAATCGGTTGACCCGTGGCGTGACGGCGGGCGATTTCGTCGGCGACGGCGCGGAATTTTGCATCTTCCGAGCGGTAAATGGCGTCGTCCTGGTCGTCACGGATGACTTCTTTATTGGTGGGGATTTCCACTACGTCGATGTTGTAGATTTCTCTGAACTCCGATTCTTCCGTCATGGCCGTCCCGGTCATACCGGCGAGCTTTTTATACATACGGAAGAAGTTTTGGAAGGTAACCGTGGCCAGGGTTTTCGATTCGGCACGGACTTCGATGCCTTCCTTGGCTTCAATGGCTTGGTGTAAGCCTTCAGAGTAGCGACGACCGTACATGAGACGGCCGGTGAATTCGTCGACGATAATGATTTCGCCTTCGTCCACCACGTAGTCGATGTCGCGGTGCATGGTGCCCTTGGCCTTTAAGGCTTGGTGAATGTGGTGGAGCAGCTCCGTATTGTCGGGATCGGTTAAATTGTCGATACCGAAATATTTTTCCGCCTTGCCTTGACCGATTTCAGTGAGGGTCGCGGTCTTTTGTTTTTCGTCGATGACGTAATCCACGGTTTCTTCGCGGAATTCGCGGTTAAAGCGATCTTCCGCTTCTTCCGCTTGGTCCTTGATTCTGAAACTTAAGGTGTCGACGAAATTCTTGGCTTGGGTGTAAAGCTCCGTGGATTCGTCCCCTTGACCGGAGATGATTAACGGAGTACGGGCTTCGTCGATTAAGATGGAGTCCACTTCGTCGACGATACAGTAGAACAGTTCCCGTTGAACTTGATTTTCCTGATAGACCACCATGTTGTCACGAAGGTAGTCGAAACCGAATTCGTTGTTGGTCCCGTAAGTAATGTCCGCGCCATAGGCCACTTGACGTTCTTCGGGGGTCATGTCGTGGAGAATACAGCCTACGGTCATGCCTAAGAAGGTATAGACCTTGCCCATCCATTGCTTGTCACGTTCCGCCAGGTAGTCGTTGACCGTGACCACGTGGGTGCCCTTGCCTGCCAAGGCGTTTAAATAAGCGGGCAGGGTGGCGACCAAGGTCTTCCCTTCACCGGTCTTCATTTCGGCGATACGGCCTTGGTGGAGAACAATCCCACCGAGGATTTGCACGGGGAAGTGTTTCATCCCCAAGACGCGATCGGCGGCTTCCCGCACCACGGCAAAGGCCTCGGGCAGGATGTCGTCCAGGGATTCGCCGCCTGCGACGCGGCCTTTAAATTCGTCGGTCTTCGCTCTTAATTCTTCGTCGGTTAATTTTTGCATGGCACTGTCCAGGGAGAGGACTTTTTCCATGATCGGGCGGATTTTTTTAATCTCCCGATCGGAGTAGGTGCCGAAAACTTTATCTAGTAGAGACATTTATACACGTTCCTTTCACTAACTTTTTATTTTAACAAATTCGGCTCATTCTCGCAATAAATGGGAGATATTTCATCGTTTATACACTTTCATCCTCCCCGATCTCTTCCGTCGGTTGGTGATGGACGATGGCCACCATTTTTTCGCCTTCTTTTATTTTCCTGACCCGCTTTTCGAAATCCATGCGGGCCATCCATATGGTGCGGTCGCATCCCATGCAGGCCAGTTTAATATCCACCCCGGTCCGCAAAATCTTCCACAGATTTTCGCCGCAGGGATGGCCCTTCTTCAGGGTCACCACGTCGCCTTCTTCGTAATACAGTCGGTTCATTGCAACTCTCCTTTAGAGGGGACTCCCTCGTAACGGGCGATGGGAATATTTACATCCGCCTCGTTCATGGCCTTGGCGATGGCCTTCCTTAGATCGTACTCCAGTTCAAATTGATTGTGGGCATCGTCCCAAGCGACGACGGTAATTTCGTAGCCGTTGGGAATAAAATTCGTCACGCCCCACACATCGGATTCGGACTTGGGGTATTTTTCACGCAGGCTCTTTGCCGCCCCGTCGATCACGGTGATGGCGCGGTCGGGATCTTCCGACCGGTCGATGGGCACCACGACCTTGGCTCGCTTGCGCCCCCGCCCCTCGTTGGTGACGATGCGAATGGCGGAATTGGGAATGGTGTGCAGGGCGCCGCCGAAATCGCGAATCACCGTGGCGCGAAAGCCCAGGGATTCCACATAGCCCTTCGTGTCGGCACACTCCACGTATTCCCCCACGGCGAATTGATCGTCGAAAATAATAAAGAAGCCATTGAGGAAATCTTTAATAATTTCCTGCGCCCCCATGGCCAGAGCCAGGGAACCGATCCCCGCCGTGGCAAGGAGGGCCGATGTGTTGATGCGGCACAGATTTAAAAAGATCACCAGGCACACGCCGTAGATGGCGTATTTCGATGCATTGCCCGCCAGGCGGGTCAAGGTAATGATACGGCGCTTGTTTCGCACCGCTTTTTTCTCGCGATTAGCGATGTATTTCGCGAGGGCCCTGCCGATGAGGCTCACCGCGATGCGCGCGGCAAAAAAGAGCAGAATCCCCGCGATAATAATGCCGGGTATGCTTAATTTCCCCGGCGATGAAAATAAAAAGGCTTTCACTTCAGCCATAGAAACTCCAGTCTAATTACTCCGTGTGTTTTAATTCCTGAATTTTGTTTTTGCTCAAAGACAGATGGGGCTTTAAGCGATAAAAAGCCAAGTGCTTGTGCTCGTAAGCCGCCACATAGCCGTCTTTTAAAATGAGCTTTTCCTGATTGTCGTCGAAGCGAATGTGATAGGGCGCGGCGGAAGTGGGCCGGGATAAAATTTCCCGATTGCCGTAGGCAAAGAGCCCCTCTTTCATCACCGCCAAACGATCCACATTGGCTTCCATAAGATAGTGCTTCTTTTCCCTGAGCTTGGAGTCGTAGACGCTGAGCAGACCGCTGTGAAGGGAATAGAGGCGATTGTTGTACATGGCCACGTCGGAAAGGATCGGCGTCTTTTCCGTTATCATTTCCTTGTCCAGACCATACAAATGCTTTTCCGTCAGCACCACGGGATACTTGCCCATGACGATGCGCATGGCCACTTCCATGGGAAACTCCGCGCTCTCCATGGCGCCGGGATCGGCTTTACCCGACTGCCTGTAGACCGTGGTCTTGTAGCCGTTGGCCGCATTGGAAAGTTCCGTGACCACGAAAGATTTCCGCGAATCGAATCTGTAATCCAAAATGTAATTTTTCGTTTGAAAGACTTCGGACAAACTGCCCCCGTCGGAAGCCACGTAAAGTTTTTCGCCGTCGTCGTAGCGGCAATGGAATATGCGCGTGCCGTTTTGGACACAGGCGTTAAACAGATCGCCGTCCAAATGGTAGGACTGCTTTTCCTTGCCGTCTTCGCCGAAGACCGCCACCTTGTCCACGTCTTTGTCGTAGAGCATGGCATCGGACTCGCCGAAAAACGCCTTCTGCCCTTCCCCTAAACGGTCCACTACTTTCTTTCGCTGTTGCTTGTCGTAAAAAATCAAACGGTCGCCGTCGAAGGTGGCGAGGACGCCGCCTTTTAAAATGCCCATGGCGGTGATTTCCTGATTGGTCTTCGTTTGAAATAAAGTTTCGGCCTTGTAGGGAAGGAGCGTCTTGCCTTTGATTCCCAAGAGGGCGACGCTTATAATAATAAGAAAGAGGAGCATCCTCTTTTTAAATTTTCTCATAAATTCCTCCAGAACCATTATAACCAATGGAAAGAGAGTTGGAAAGGCGGATAAACCGTGTTATTAAGAGATTCCCGCGGGATACGCTTCGCCGTGTCCCAAAAGCCCTATGATTTTCGCGCCTCCCTCGGCGGCGATCACCTGCGAAAAGACACCGAAGGCTTCTTAAATGAATTGCAAGTTCATGCTCGCGCCGTTTACTTTATGAATCAAACCCATTCCGATCACGTGGCTTTCATCGACGGCGAGCAATCAGGCGACGACTACTTCGGCTACCGCATCGTGACCGACACCGACGCCATGGTGACGAATGAAAAGCACGTGGCCCTCGTCAGTCGCATCTCCGACTGCACGCCGGTGCTTCTTTACGACCCCGCGAAAGAAGCCATGGCGTGCATCCACTCAGGCTGGCGCTCCACGGTGAAAAAGCTGCCCGCAAAGGCCCTGGCCGCCATGGAGGCACATTACGGCACGGATCCCGAGGACGTGCTGGCCTTTATCGGCCCCTGCATCGGCCCCGACAGCTTTCAGGTGGGCAAGGAAGTGAGCGCCCTGTGGCGGGAGGCCTTCTCTTTCGCAGAGAACGTCATTCGCCCCGACGACGATGACCACGACTTGATCGACATGAAAAGAACCAACGCAGGAATGCTTGAAGAGGCCGGGGTCCGCGCGGAAAATATTACCGTGGATCCCGCGGACACCTTCACCGATCCCCGCTACCATTCCTATCGCCTGAGCGCACCGGAATACGGGAGCAATGCTTTGTTTGCCATTCTCGTGTAAAAAAGACTTGACATTTTTCTTCTATCCCCGTATACTAATCAAGAACTCAATTGCGGGGGTGTAGCTCACTTGGGAGAGCGCTTGAATGGCATTCAAGAGGTAAGGAGTTCGATCCTCCTCATCTCCACCAAAGTCGCCTTAGGGCGGCTTTTTTTATTGCCTTTTTACAAATAGTTAAATTTATGAGAACAAAACGCTATATTTGATACATTTTAACGGAACAGCCGCTTAAGGTACGAAACTCATACTCAGGGGTACAAAAATGAGCAAAGGGTACGAAAACTAATGCGCTAACCCTACAACAAAAGGGACTGACTGCAAACATAAGCATGCAGGAGTCCCCTTTTCATAATAATTGGAGTTGCTAAATTAAAATAAACTTGTTCAACTGAGTTGCCAGTTACTTGTCTTATTGAGTATTTTCTGGAAATCTTTATATATCCCTTCTTCTTCTATTAATTGTTCATGCGTTCCCTGCTGTACCAGCTTTCCTTGGTCTATAACTAAAATATTGTCAGCGAACTGTATTGTGTTTAGCCTGTGGGCAATAACGATCAATGTTTTTCCTTTGACCAAGGCGGATATGGCTTGTTGAATGAAATGCTCGTTTTCAGGATCAACACTGGCAGTTGCTTCATCTAATATAACGATAGGCGCATCTTTTAGTATGGCACGAGCAATGGATAAGCGTTGTTTTTCTCCTCCTGAAAGTGTCGATCCGCCTTCGCCAAGCATCGTGTTATAGCCGTTTGGTAAATTCTCAATAAATTCATGACATGCCGCCTTTTTGGCAGCTTCTTTAATCTCCTCGATGCTGGCTTCCGGTCTGCCGAAACGAATGTTGTTCAATATCGTGTCATGAAACAGATAGACATGCTGAAAAACGATCGAAATATATCGCAGCAGAGTATCACAAGTCATTTCCCTGATATCATGTCCATCGATAGAAATAGACCCATGATTGACATCATAGAATCTGGCAAGCAAATTACAGAGCGTTGTTTTACCGGAACCGGAGGGTCCCACGATGGCTAAAGTTGAATTTTCGGGAAGAGAAAAGCTCACATTCTCGATAACATTTTTGTGATCGTAAGCGAAAGATACGTTCTGATAAGAAATGTCAAAATTGTTTAAAACAATGTCTTTTGAATCTTCGTCGATATAGTTTGCCGTCTTAATTGTTTGAAGTTTGTCCAGCGCTGCTCGCATCATTTCCAAGGTGTGAGAAGCATCGGTTACCGTTTCCAAACGAGCAAACATAACAAATGAAAAGATCACTATCATGAGCATGATAGGCAGAGAAATTTCACCGTGAATGGTTTGAAGGCATACCATAAAAGCGATTGCTACGGAGGTCAATTTTAGGCTTAACTGATAAAGACCGTTCGTCCACATGTAATCATTTTCTATTTTGATGTTGATGTCACGTTGATCGGAAAAAGATTTTTGTAGTTCCGCAACGGCGCTTCCTGTTCTCCCATACGATTTAATAACCGTTATTCCACGGATAAATTGGAGTGTTGCGTTAATCATGCTATCATTGGCTTTCTGGCGCACCGCTGTGTTTGCCCGACTATCTTTCACCAGTCGGCGCTGGAAAAATGCAGAGCATAATACACCCACTAAAGCAACAGTTGCCACTTTCCATGAGAAAAAAAGGATGCATAGAATCATGGCAAGAGTCTGCAAATAAGCTCCGATAACCGTATCCGTCATCTTCATGGCATACAATTCCAAAACAGATAAGTCGGTTGTAACTGTTCCCGCAATTTCACCGGTCTTGTGACGATCAAAAAAGCCAAGGGAAACTCGCTTTAATATATCGCCTATCTCGATGCGCTCCTCGGCTGTTTTTTCATAAGCAATGCTTTCTTGAAAAACAGCCCGCAGATAGGAGAAGAAGAAACGACCTAAAACACAGAAAACCATAAACAAAAGCGCCCATAAAGCTTCCTTTGTGTGCAAACTCCTGAGTCCTGCCGTATCCTGCAACATAAGGTTCAGAACATAAGCCGCTCCCATCAAGGGAAAAGCAATAAAGAAATTCTCTAATAACGACCAGACGATGCCCCAGTAAAATCTTTTTTTATAAGAACCTGTCCAATCAACGATACGTTTGATCATGGTAAACATTTATTTATCCGCTCCTTTCTCTTGATTGGATGTCGCCCATGCTTTGGCACCAACATGTGCTTCCCACATGGAGCGGTAAAGGGAGCAAGCCTTCAGAAGTTCATTCTGCGTTCCTTCCGCCACTTTTGTGCCTTCCTGCAAAACAACGATTTTGTCGGCATTTTTTATCGTAGAAAGCCTATGGGCAATCACTAACAGCGTCTTGCCACGCGTTAGTTCATTAATCGATTTTTGGAGTTGAAGTTCATTTTCCGGATCAGTAAATGCGGTTGCTTCATCCAAAACAACGATAGGGGCATCTTTTAGTATTGCCCTGGCAATCGCTATACGCTGTTTTTCACCGCCCGACAGTTTATCCCCCGCTTCTCCAGCCGGCGTGTCCCAACCTTGTTCTAAACGTGAAATAAACTCTTCGCATTGTGCCATATGAGCAGCCTGAAACACCTCTTCTTTTGTTGCGGCCGGATTGCCTACGCGGATATTTTCAAAAAGGGACATGTTGAAAAGAAAATTATCCTGAGAAACATAGCTGATGAGTCCTGAGAGCTGTTCAAGTGGCAAAGAGCGTATATCCTTTCCTCCGATACAAATACATCCCTGATTCACATCCCAAAAACGCAAAAGCAATCGAGATAAGGTAGATTTTCCTCCGCCGGAAGGACCTACCAAAGCTACGAAAGATTCCTCGGGTATTTGTAAGGAAAAATCTTTAATGACAGGTGCTTGAGCCTCTTCATAAGAAAATGTGACATCCTTATATGAAATGTCATAACCGGACAGTTCTTTCGACTCTTTTTCTTCCGGAAGCTCTTGCAAGTCTAAGATTTTCTGAACATCCAGCAGAGCGTATTCAATGGATTTATAGCTGTTGACAGCTGTCGTAAAGTATGAAACGGGGCCTACCAGACTTAAGGAAAGGATGATGGTAAGCGTTAGTTCAGCAGGTGTTAGATTTCCTGTAGCATAAAGCAAGATACCTGCCGGAAGAATGCCTAACAGTGTGCTCGGCAGTATCGCCGCTGCAAAATTCATCAGCGGCCAAGTGGAGCGAAACCAATCTAAAGTAAAATCTTTAAAGGACGTGATCGCATTCGTATATTTTTTATAGGATTTACTGGATTGATTAAAAGCCTTGACAACCTCAATGCCTTCCACATATTCCACAATCACACTGTCCACGTTTTTAGAAGCTTTCATATAGCTGTCATATTTGCTGTTAAATGTCTTCATGACGATCGCATAGGCGAGCACGCCAAAAGGAATGCAGGCAACAGATGCCAATGCGACTTTCCAATTCCATACCAGCATGAAAATAAATACGATAACAGGAAAAATCAGATTCGATAAGCCTTCCGGTATCAAGTGTGCCAAAGGTAATTCAATCGTTTCTACACGGTCAACAATAATGCTCTTGAGTTCACCGGCGGTTTTTCCTGTTACAGTTCCAAGCGGCAATCGCATTAATTTATCGGTCAATCGGCTTCGTATATTTTTAAGAATATGGTAGGCGGCATGATGAGACCGATTCGTTGAGATTGTGTGAAACAAGACTTTAAGGCCATATCCTGCGACGCACAAAAGGAACCAAGGGACAAGTAAATGCACAGAAATTTGACTGCTATCTTGTACTTTTGAAAAAAATACGAGAAGGACTTGATAGATCCCAAAATAAGGCAAAAAACCACAGAAAACGCTTAGCACGGCAAATAGAATAGATAGTATAAACTGTGGTTTCGCACTGTCTGCAAAAGACAGAACAATCGGAAATATTCTTTTTTTGCTTTTCAAAATAAAAAAACCTCATTTCTAAACTATTTTAGAGAATTCAACGTATTCTCTAAAATAGTTTATGAAATAAGGTGTGGTCCGTTCCACCCTCTAATGGGAAAACAGCCCCGTTCAGACAAGAGTTTTTCTATAATCTCGTGGCGTTAATCCACGAAGGGACTTGAAGGCAGCTGAAAACTTGGATGGGTTTTGGTAGCCTAAATCATTCGCAATTTCAAGTATGCTCTTCGATGAATCTTGTAAGAGCAGAGCCGCTGCATTAACGCGATACTCTTTCATATAGGCATAAATCGATTTTCCATAAATAATTTTGAACGCTTTTTTCATAGACGTGAGTGGCATATCAATGAAACTCGAGCATTCGGTTAACGTATAAAATCGGTCAAGATGTGAAGTCAACCTTTTTTCCAAAGATTTGATCTTAGTTACTTGGGCGAAATTTAAAAAGTCGTTTTGTTGTTTTGCCAAAGAAATATCCATACCATCCAAATTAAGAAGAAGTTCTAACACCTTAATTTTCAGATAAGGAACTCTATCTTTTTCAGGAATTTGATAAATTTCGGCTAAGATATGGTTCGTTTGTGGATTGGAACGCATAATAAAGGTTTCATAGCCTTTTGATGTTCTACAGAATTTGTTTTTCAAATTTTCCACATCAACCGGAAATCCGTTTAATAATGTCCTTATCGTTTCAGAACCCTGCGGAAAGAGAATGCTGATTGTGATTCCGTGATAGTGTTTAAGTGGAAAGTAAAACTCTCCGCGATGCTGGGTGCGTACTTCCATCTGCAAATCACCAGCACTAATATAAGTGTACTTTTCCGGATGAATGCTATTTTCTATTCTTCCTTCTTTACAGTAATCAATGGTGAACATCGATTGATGTGGCTTGAAAGCTGAGTAACAAGTTTTGAGATGAAAGTCATTAAAAAGTACAAAGACGCCTTCGAAAAGGGAGTAGCAAGTCATCGTCCCCGAGCCGGTTTCATCATGCAAAAAAAAGATCGAACTGCCATCTTCTCGTTTCTGCATTTTGATATTATCTCCCATATTGCCTAGGGCGTTCATTGTCATGACTCCTCCTCTCTAAAAAAATTCTGCAATTTCTGCACTGTCGTCTGGTTCAAATCATATTGCTCCTTAATTCGCCCATCTTTCATTTCAACAATATGCTGACAGGCAAGAGCGATAAACTCCGGATCATGAGTAATAATTAAGCATGTTTTTCCTAAAAGAATTATCCTCTTTATAATTTGTGCAAAACGCTGCATGTTTTCCAAATCAAGACCACTGGTCGGCTCATCAAAGATTAAAACATCTCGATTACTCATCAGAGCGGAGGCTACTGCAACACGCTGCTTTTGCCCTCCTGAAAGAGACATGGGATGTTCATCTTTAAAGCCATCCAGATGGAGTTCTTGGAGTATTGCCTCGGCTGCAGAATGATTTTCTTCTTCCTGAGAAATCAAAAGCTCTTCCATAACCGTTTCTGTAAACAACTGATGATTCACTTCCTGTTGCACAAGATAGGTCAGATCACGTCTTTTTTTAGGTGGAAAAGTCTTGTTTTTATAGATCAGTTTGCTTTTATCTTTTTTCACCAGTCCGCAAAGAAGTTTGGCAAAAGTGGACTTGCCGGCACCGTTTGAACCTATGAGAGCTGTTGCCCTTCCCAGAGGAAGTTGAAACTTCGGAATATTCAATACGCTTTGCGTATTGTGGTAGGAAAAATTCACATCGTAAAGCTCTAAAAAATCTTTCGTCGGCGATAATGGATCAGAAGCTCCAAATGAAAGCTGTTTTATGTCCGGAATACGTATCCCATGCGTTTCATAAAACGAACTCGGTAACTCGAAAAAGTTAACGCCTTGATAGTCACCGATCATCTCGCCGGCATCAAGCAATATCACACGATCCACTAAATTTTTTAAATAATGGATGCGATGCTCGGCAATAACGATTGTTTTTCCCTCATCTTTCCAAAATTGTATCATCCCTTGCAAATTTGCGATAGCGGAAAAATCAAGATTAGCACTTGGCTCATCCATAAGAACAAGATTGGGAGAAAGCACAGCCACAGAGGCACAAGCAATTTTTTGTTTTTCTCCGGAAGAAAGATGAAACAAACTCTTTCCCATCAATCTCTCAATATGTAAAGAGGATACGATTTTGTTAAAACGCAATCGAATATCTTCTTTTGACATACCTAAATTTTCACAGGCAAAAACCAGTTCACTATCCGTATCTACATTAAAAAACTGGCTGCGGGGATTTTGAAATACGCAGCCAACAATCGGCGCGAGTTCATACAGAGCAAGCGTATGTGGACTTTTACCAAAAACAGATACACTTCCCAAACTTTTCCCTTCATAGTAATGAGGAATAAGTCCATTTAAAGCTCGTATTATGGTCGTCTTACCACATCCGGACATTCCCGTCAAAAGAACGCATTGACCGTCAGGGATTCTCAGATTGATATTTTTAAGTGTACTTTGGTCAGAGGATGTATAGGAAAAAGAAAAATTTCTTATTTCTATCATGACGAACCTCCGATCTTATAAAAGATAAGTACACACAAGCTAACCAGGCAAAGCATCAGAAAGAGTATATCCTGCAAATGGAATCCAATTTTACAGACATTGGTGCGCCTAATCGGCGCGCCTAAGCCACGTGTTAAAGCAGATGCGGAAAGTTCATCACCGATTTTTACGCAGGACACCATCAGCGGAACCAGACGATATTCCAGAGTTTTCCAAGGTTTTGAACCACCTAAAGAGATGCCTCTCATTTTCATTGCATCGGCTATAGCGTGATACTCTTCCAAGATGGTAGGAAAAAAGCGAAAAACAACGGAAAGTGGAATCGTAATCTGGGCAGGAACACGCATGCGTTCCATTGCTGCCATAAACTCGCTGATTTTCGTTGAGCTGAGCAAATAGGTACCCATGGCAAGCCCCGGCATCATGCGAACAAAAATACCGCAAAAAGCCACCAACAGAAAACCTAAAAATCCTGTAACGAGCGGCAAAAGATATATCTGCCCTACATAGGCCGCTATGAATAAAATGGCATATATGGCGGCATATTTCCTCTTGCTTTCAATAAGAAACAGTATAAAGGGAACAGATATAAGGAGTATTCGAATCGGAGCCAGCCAATATCCATGTCCTCCTCCCACAACGACAGCAGCGATGGTAAAGACAAGAAGTATTTTTGTTCGAGGATCAAGAAATTCTTTTTTTGATCGCGTTTGAATAGGTTGCATGATGAATTAGACAATCCCGGCACGTTCGAACTGCTTTTTTAGAAGGGAACGTCCAATCAAAGCACCAAGGATGCCCGCGATAAACATGCCTACAAGTAATGGGATCAAACTCCAGTCCGGAATAAGCTTCATAAGTGCATCCGCATAGGCCTTTCCGTAACCGCCTTGTGCTAAATTTTGATAATAAGCATCACGGCTAATAACAATAGGAATATAGTTGCCGATCAGCCATATTGAAAAAATACCTTTGCTGAGAATTACTTTTTTTGCACTGGAATAATCCGAGGATTTTAATAACAAATCCGCTAAAAAGCCCGCGATAAGTCCGGTGAAGGGTGCATATACGCCCATTCCCATGACCCCGATTAGTAGTCCAAGCAAAAATCCCATAATGGTTATAAGCCCAAACTTTTTCGTTTTGCTCACAAACAACACATACGGAATACCGTCAATAAGCGGCACGATGATGCCTAAAAGCGGAATAAATATTGGCATGTAACCCAGCATTGCTACTGCCATGCAAAGAGCAAACATAATGGCAGTAAAAACACCTGTGGTGATCAAATCTTTTGCTTTAATTCCAGATGATTTTTTCATACGATTAACCTCCTTTGAGTTAGAATAAGCTGACTTAGCACATTTGATTAAACCTCTTTAAGGGCATTTCATTCAACCCTGATTAAAATAAAAAGCTCCATTCGGACATTTTATAGAGCCTTGATTTCTGAGCCGTTTCTAAATATCACGCGGATATCGTCTTTTCCATACACCGTGATGTGATCCACAAGAGCACAGAAGTTCTGTTCGTCGAATGCTTGCAGAAGCCTGTCTTGTTTTTGTAACTGCTTCAGTTGGTCGCCTGCATCTTTTTAAGCTTTCCTTCGATCTTCGCTAAGGCCGCCTGTTTTTCATCGTAGAAGCGTTTCAGATCTTCATACTTTCTCTGATACTCGCTCTGGTCTTGCGGGATAGCAGCATTTTGGCGGATAAGGTCTTCGATCATCTTGGCACAGACTTCCATCTCGCTTTCCAGCTTGGCTTTTTCGCCTTCCAAGGTATGAGTATCATAAACGCCTCCGACAATCTCTTGAAAGCTATTAAGAATCTCATCTTTATTCTCTATGAGATTGTTGGTCGCAGAAAGGACGGCGGCTTTTAGCTCCTCATTGGTAAGATGCACGCCGTTTTTGCAGAGGGAGTTTTTCTTGCAGCGCCTGTTGCATTGCTAGATAACCTGCTTGTATTTGTCGTTGGAATGCCAGACTTTTGAACCGAGCCTTGTTCCGCATTCTCCGCAGTAGATCTTGCCGGAGAAAAGTCTCACGCCACTGTGTCTTCCTTTTTCGTTTTTGCGCCGTTCCATCTACAGTGTCGGAATAGATGTCGCATTAGGAAGTGGCGCCTTTCTTCTGTTATAATAGGTCGAGAAAGGTTGTGACCTATGTCAGATTCGATTGTGATTTTCGACTCCGGCCTCGGCGGCATTACGGCTCTGAAAGAAGCCATGAAGGCCATGCCGGCGGAAAATTTTATTTACTACGGCGACACGGCCCACGTGCCCTACGGCCCGAAAGATGCCGAGGACATACGGGGCTATTTAGATGAGATGATGCACGAGGTGGAAATCTTTTCGCCCAAGGCCGTGCTCCTCGCCTGCAATACGGCTACGGTGACATCCGCCGACTACCTGCGAAAAAAATATTCCATTCCCATCGTGGGCATGGAGCCCGCCGTTAAGCCCGCCATTGAACACGATGTGGACCGCAAGCGGATTTTGGTCCTGTCTACGGAGGGCACGGGCAAGAGCGCCCGCCTGCGCCGCCTGGTGGAAAAGTTCGACGACGACCGCCTGGTGGACATTCTTCCCCTGCCCAATCTGGTGGATTTCGCCGAGCGTTTGGAATTCGACAGCGACGCCGTCAGGTACGATTTGGAAACCATCCTCGCCTCCTATCCTCTGGAAGAGTACGGCTCCCTGGTTTTGGGCTGCACCCATTTTATTTGGTACAGAGATCTGTTCAAAGAGCTTTTGCCGAGCCATATGGAAATTTTAGACGGAAACGCCGCCACAGTTCGCCAGCTCATGCGGAAATTAGACGGCAAGATTAAAGCGGAAGGCGAAGGGTCCCTTCGAATAATATTTACCGGCGAGGTTAAAGACGACACGGCTTCCTTTTTGCGCCGCACCCTGGCGCGGGATTTCGAGTTTCTTTCCCTCGAGTCTCGCCATGAATAATCACATTTCTAAACGCGAAAACGACTTGGTCCTCATCCCCGCCTTCGAGCCCGATGAGAGCCTGCTGTCTTTCATCGAAGATCTTCTAGCGAGGGAACTGAACGTCCTCGTCGTAGACGACGGCAGCGGCAGCGACTTTGCGCCTCTGTTTGCCCGTCTTCCCGAGGCCGTTACTTTTCTTTCCTATGAAAGCAATCGAGGCAAGGGCTATGCCATGAAGTACGCCATGAAAGCCGTGGCCGAGACCATGCCTCAGGTGAAATTTATCGTCACCGCCGATGCCGACGGCCAGCACAGCCCGGAAGATACGTTGAAAATATTACAGGCGGTCCACGACAATCCCGACGCCTTGGTACTGGGCGTGCGCGACTTTCCCGAAAACACACCTTTGCGTTCCCGCATCGGCAATCGACTGACAGCAAAGGTCTTCGGCCGCTTGACAGGCATTAAGGATTTGGAAGACACCCAAACCGGGCTAAGGGCCTTTAGTACCGAGCACTTGGATTTGCTTTTAAGCATTGAAGGCGAGCGTTACGAATACGAAATGCGCCAGCTTATGGATTGGACGAAACATTCCCTTTCCATTGTGCAAGTTCCCATCCAAACCATTTATCGGGACGCAGAAAATTCTACCTCCCACTACAGCGCCGTTAAAGATTCTGCAAGGATTTTCAAATGCCTGTTGGACAATGGCGAAGCCCTGCTCTTTACAGTGAGCGGCATCGTCAGCTTCACTCTGGACTTTTTACTTTTTAATTTACTTTACTATTTCACAAAACCGCTTCATCTCAGTTATGCTTTGGCAATTCCCAATGTAGCGGCGCGATTGATCAGTGCCAATTTAAATTTCTACTTAAATCGCAATTTCGTCTTTGAATCCAAGGATTCCGTATTTAAAGATGTGGTTCAGTATTTCGCTCTGGTACTGGTCCTTCTCGCGGTCAACAGTTTGTTTTTAAGTTTTTACGGCAATGTCGTTGGTCTTCAGGCTACCGTCGCCAAGCTCTGCGTGGAGATTACGGTCTTCATCATCAGTTATCTGGTTCAACACTTTTATATTTTCGCCAATAAAAAATGATTCAAAGAAAAGCACGCCCGACGCGTGCTTTTTTGCTATGATTGAATCAGGAATGTAGCGAGGTGTGCTTATGAAAAGAAATAACCGAGGAAATAAATGCGACTCCACTGTCACTGAGGAAACGTCACCTTCCCTGTTGCAACTGGATTCGATCTACAAAAAGCCTTCCGTCAATCCGAATGAATTGCGGCGCAGGGAAATTTACCGCTACCTGCGCCTGGAAGGCCACGCCCCCGACGAGGCCACATCCGCCGATGTGGAGCGCAATTTAAAGCGCCTTCACGACATGGTGGACGTGCGTGCCGTCGTATCTCTTCGTCCGGTGACGAAGATGGGGGATGCCATCGTCTTCGGCGATTTTTCCACGGAGAGTGTTATGCTGCAGAAGAACATGAAGACCAGCGAATACGCCGTCATCTTTGCCATGACCCTGGGTGACGCCGTGGACCGGCTCATCAACCGCCTCCTCGTGACATCGAAGGCCGACGCCTTTATTACCGATGCCTGCTGCACCGAGTATTTGGAAAGCTGCGCCAATCACTACTGCGCCCAAGTGCGGGACGAGGCGGCGGAGTACGGTTTCTGCGCCCATCCCCGTTTTTCCCCGGGCTTCGCCGATTTCGGTTTGGAATTTCAGTGGCCCTTGATTCGCAGTCTCCACGCGGATAAAAAAATGCACATCGCCCTCACCGAAGGCAATATGCTCGTCCCGACAAAAACCATGACCGCCCTTATGGGATTGGATCGGAGGAATCATGACCTCATTACTTAAACGATTAAAAAGCGACCGCCTCTACTACGACGGCGCCTGCGGCACCTTTTTGCAGGCAACGGGCTTGGAGGCCGGCGCCCTGCCCGAAATGCTGAACATCAGCGCACCGGATGTGGTCGTGGACATGCACCGGGCCTATTTAAAAAGCGGCGCGGACATCGTCCTCACCAATACATTTGGCGCCAATCGCTTTAAATTTTCAGGCACCGACGCTTCCGTAGAAGAGGTGGTCTCCGCCGCCGTCGCCCATGCCAAGGCCGCCGTTCGCGCAGAAGGCCACGGCTATGTGTCTCTTGACATCGGCCCTCTGGGAAAAATCTTGGCGCCTCTGGGGGATGTGGCATTCGAAGACGCCTACGACGCCTTTAAAGAAATCGTGGAGGCGGGCGTGGAGGCGGGCGTGGATCTCATCACCATCGAGACCATGTCCGACACCTACGAAATCAAGGCCGCCCTTCTCGCCGCCAAGGAAAATTCCGAGCTGCCCGTCTTCGTCACCGCCGCCTTTCAAGAAGACGGCCGCTTGCTTACCGGCTGCGATATGGAAACTTTCGTGGAAATCACCACGGCCCTGGGCGCCGATGCCATCGGCATGAACTGCAGCTTCGGCCCGGTGCAGACTCTGCCCCTGATGAAGGACATGGCCGCCCTAACCACTCTTCCTTTAATCGTGAACCCCAACGCCGGTCTGCCCCACATCTCAGACGGAAAGACCGCCTACGACATCGACGCCGAGGTCTTTTCCGATTACATGATTGAGTTTGCCGACATGGGCGTGCAAATTCTCGGCGGCTGTTGCGGCACCCTTCCCAACTACATCGAAAAAACCGTGGCAAAAACGCGGGCCATCCCCGTAGTTTCGCCGAAGGGCAGCCCGCGCTCGGCCATTACCTCTTACACCCGGCTGGTGGATCTCGACGACAAGCCCCACATGATCGGCGAGCGACTCAATCCCACGGGGAAGAAATACCTGCAACAGGCTTTGAAAGACGGCCACACCTCGGCGGTGCTGGCCATCGCCTTGGATGAAGAGGAAGACGGCGCCCACATTCTCGATGTCAACGTCGGCGTGCCCGGCTTGGACGAGGTGGCGGTGCTCCCCGAAATCATTCGCGCCCTGCAAGGGGTGTGCGAGCTGCCTCTTACCATCGACACGAGCAACGCCCGCGCCATGGAAGCCAGCGCCCGCATCTACAACGGCCGGCCTCTGTTGAATTCCGTCAGTGGCAAACAGTCCGTCATGGACGAGGTCTTTCCCATTGCAAAAAAATACGGCGGCATGTGCATCGCCCTCTTGCTGGACGACGAGGGCATTCCGAAAACCGTGGAAAAGCGCATGGAAATCGTGGATAGCATCCTCAAAGAAGGGGCCCGCTACGGCCTCACCGATAAAGATTTTCTCTTCGATCCTTTGGCCATGACCATCTCCAGCCAAAAAGACGGTGCCGTCGTCGTCCTGGAGACCTTGCGCCGATTAAAGGATCGCGGGCTCCGGTCCACCTTGGGGGTGTCCAATATTTCCTTCGGCCTGCCCAATCGGGAGCTCATTAACAGCAACTTTTACGCCATGTGCCTCGCCGCGGGACTCAGCGCGGGAATCGTCAATCCCTCCTCGGCCCTGATGCAAAAGGCCTATAAATCCTCCATGGCCCTTTTAGGCTTCGACCCGGATTTTACCGACTTCATCGACGCCTTTACGGAAGAAGAGTCGCAACTTCCCCAAGGGGGCACTCGGGATCTTTCCTACGCCATTGAAAAAGGCCTGAGCAAGGACGCGAAGGACATGACCGTCGCCCTTCTCGCCGACCACAGTCCTCTGGACATTATTAACGAGTACCTGGTGCCCTCTTTGGACAAGGTGGGCCGAGGCTTCGAAGCAAAGACACTGTTCTTGCCCCAGCTCCTTCGCGCCGCCGATGCCGCCGCCGCGGCCTTTACGGTGATCCGCGCCCGCATGGACGAAAGCGGCCACGCCGGGGAGAACAAGGGACGCATTCTCGTGGCCACGGTGAAAGGCGACATTCACGACATCGGAAAAAATATCGTGAAGGCCCTGTTAGAAAACTACGGCTTCGATATTTTGGATTTAGGAAAAGACGTCTCCCCGGAAAAAATCGCGGAGACGGCAAGAGAAGAGAACATACCCATCGTAGGTCTGTCGACACTGATGACCACCACGGTGCCCTTTATGGAAGAGACTATTCGCCTCTTGAAAAAAGATGCCCCCGAGACGAAAGTCATGGTGGGCGGCGCCGTTTTGACGAAAGACTACGCCGAAGAGATCGGCGCCCACGTCTATTGCAAAGACGCCATGGCCTCCGTGCGCTTTGCCGAATCCTTTTTTGAAAAATAAGTAAATTTCGACATAGAAAAAGCGAGCCGGCGCGCTCGCTTTAGAGTAATGACTATGGAAGGGAGAATCACCGAATTCACCCTTCCTTTTTTATGTCTTCAAACCTCTTTAAGCCCTAAGTAGTAAAATATTAAAAACGGTCTGTCGGCTCCGCTCCAAAATAAAAAAGAAAGATTGGGATTTATCTGCAACCCGGGATAAGTGGCCTCGTCACTTTTGATAAGGAGCTCCTACAAAAATAATGTCAGAACGACGACTCTCGACACGAATATACTAGTGAAAGGAGGAAATATGGAGAATAAAGATTTGATACAAAGGCTGAAGAACAGAGATGAAGACGCTTTATACGTCGTGATCGAAGTCTATGGCAAAGTGTTAAAAGGCGTTATTTCAAAAACACTTTGGAAATACCCGAGCCTTTGGGATGAGGCGATGAATGATTCTCTTCTAAGTATCTGGCAAAATATCGACTATTTTGATCCGAAGCGGTCTTCTTTTAAAAATTGGTGTGCTGCGGTTTCAAAATATAAAGCCATCGATTTGCTCCGAAGAGAAAGTAGATATAAAGCTATTCTTCTCGACGAAAATTCCGCGACAAAAGATCCCGACTTCCATTCCAATTTAGAAATAGAAGAAGCTCTATCCGCCTTGGACGATGAGGATAAAAAGCTCTTTGAAAATATTTTTATTCGCGGGCTTTCCTATGATGAGGCGGCATCGGAGCAACATATTTCTAAGGAAAACGCCTATCAAAAAGTCAGTCGGGCGAGGAAGTTTTTAAGAAGATGGAGAGGTGAAAATATATGAAAGACAATCTTTATGATCGATTAAACGATATGAAAATTGAATACGAAGAGGTTCCTCTCAAAGATTTTGAAAGAGAAAATCTCAAAAAGGTGGTGAAGAAATTGAAACGCAACAACAAGAGGCAACTTTTCGTCAGAAAAACAGGAGCGATCGCGGCCATATTGCTATTGGCCTTTGGCGTTACGAACCATGCATCCGGCGGCTATGTTTTGGCAAAGACGAGAGAGATCACGGACAACATCACACTGAGTTTGTCGAGTGCAATGGGTCTTTCAGCCGATGTAGACAAGTATAGCGTCAAATTACATGAACCCTTTGAAATCGACGGCAAAAAATATGTTTTGGATACCATCACGACAGAGGACAATAATCTCTACGCCGTGCTTTTGAGCTTCAATGGTCCGGGTGAAAAGCTGTCGGAGGGTGCCAACTTAGCGGAGCTTAAAGTAAACGGAAAAAAAGTCAGCGTCCTCGGCTCAAGCGGCCAGGAAGGAAATTTGCCGGGCAAGCCCAATGTAACCGCCACCTCTTTAATGTATTCCTTGGAAAGTCCCCTACCGAAGGAAGGCACGGCACAGCTGGAGTTTATCTTTGACACGCTTTTAGGCAACAGCAAAAAAATTTCTATTACCACCCATGTGGATATGGCGAAGATGAAAATGGAGAAAAGGATCATCGCAAAAGATTTTGCCGTACCGAATTCAAATGGGATTATGATTAAGGAATTCGCCATGAGCCCGGCTTCACAAAAAATGATACTCACCTATCCGCCATCGGCGAAGGACACTATTTTTTCGGTGAAGGCGAGAGATTCAAAAGGTCGCTTGGTTTATTTTGAAACGATCGAAGCAAATGAAAACACGTCGACCCTCTACTTCTCGCCGGTTATCAGCGAAGTCACTGCCGATGAATTGTTAAACGACATCACATCATTGAAATGTCAATTATACAAAGCGGAACTTCCAAACCGTAGCGGGAAAGAATCCGATGAGGAACGGGCGATAGGCGACGAATTTACCTTTGAATTGACTGCAAGTAAATGAATCGTGCCTTTTCGTAAAATAAACGTCTTTGAAGGTATAAAAATAAATCACATCAACGAACATGAGCCTTTTTATATGAAAATGCCGAAGCCCCTTTGGACTTCGGCATTTGTCTGCAATCTGAAGCGAGCGTTCTGCTCGCTTTCTTTTTATGCTTTTTTAATCGCGCATTCTACCTTCGGACGTCGCTCTCTTTAATTACCGAGACCATGCCCTTATCCGAGCCCATGGCGTTCTTGCTTTCTTCCACGGCCCGAATCACTTCTTCCGTAATCCTTTCGCCGTAGGTGACGATGGGAATTCCCGGCGGATAGGGCGTTAAATTTTCCGCCGCCACACGATCCTTCGCATCACGAAGGGGCAGCCGCTCCGTCTCCTTAAAAAAGGCCTCTCGAAGGCTCAAGACCGCCTCCGTCTTCGGATAGGCGCCATTCGGGGGAGCCATGTCTTCTTCTCTAACCGGAAGAGCGTTCAGTGTGTGGATCAAGCGCTCCACGTCTTCTTCACTATTGTAGGGCGAGAGTATGGCCAGGGCGTAATAGGCGTCGCCCATTTCCAAATAAATGCCCTTCTCGGCCAAAAGAGTTACCACTTCGTCGCCTCGGTAGCCGGGCAGGTGAAAGAGAAACTTCATGGGATCGGCACAGCAGATGAGATCCCCCCGCTCCTTCACCACGTCGATCTTCGGCAAGCTTTCCTCCAAATGCTTTCTGTAGGAAAGAAGCTTCTCCCAATCGAAGGCCTTCCCCGCCGCCACGGCGTATTCCGACGACAGCATGAGAAGATAGGAAGGCGAGGTGGAGAGAAAAAGCCCCATGCCCTTTAACAGCTTCCGCTCATCCACATCGCCGTTGATATGCAAGAGGGCCGCTCCCGTCAGTGCCGCCATGGTCTTGTGCAGAGACTGCACCGTGTATTCGGCACAAGTCACGGCGCTGTAAGGGGCGAGGGGCGTAAAGGCCCAATGGGCGCCGTGGGCTTCGTCGACGATCAGCGCCTTTTTTCTTTCGTGGACGATGTCTGCGATTTCTTTCAGCTTCAGCCCGCCGCCGAAATAATCGGGGCTCGTCAAAAACACGGCGGCGATGGCGGGATCCGCCGCCAAGGCATCTTCCACATCAGCCGGATCCACGCCTGCGAACAGACCCGTCGCCTCGTCCACGGGCGCGGGCAGATAAACCAACTCCAGGCCCAATTCCACGGCGGCGTGGAAGAGGGAGAGATGGGAGTTGCGCTGAATTAAAATTTTGTCGCCGGGCTCGGCGGCGAGATAGAGGGCGAGCTTCACGCCGGTGGTGGAGCCCGCGGGAATCAGGACGCTTTTATCCACGCCGTAGGCTGCGGCGATTTCCTCTTGGGTCGAGGCGATGACATCTTCCGGATTTAAAAGATTGTCCGCCCCGGTGACTTCCGTCCAATCGTCGGACAAATCGAAATCGAAGGCCACCCGCCCCTTGTGTCCCGGCATGGCGAAATTGGCGCCGCCGCGAAAAGTCTTCAGTCGTTCGTATAAATAACGCATCATCAATAACCGTAGCGCTGACGGCGCATATTCCTTTCCTCGTCGCTCATTCCCTCGTATGCCGCCCTAAGCTTTGCGAGTATCTCTTCCTTTTCGGAAAAACGACCGATAACCGGCGCCGCATTGTAGGCGTGAATGCCGAAGAAAAGAGCCTTAGGGTGTAAATCCAAATGCTCCAGAAGGTGAATCTCCTCGAGCAAAATATCCCCCTCCGTCAAGGGCACGAACTCCCCTCGCCGCACTTCCTCGGCCAGCTCCGTGTTGGGGTGGACCGTCGTCGTCAGCGGCGCCACGCTTCGAGGCCGGTGCTTGTTTAAAAGAGCCGCCGTCTCCTCGGCGTGGGTGAAGCTGTCTTCCTTGCCGGCGATGCCCGCCATCACCATGCAGATCCAGTCCATCCCCGCCTCTTCCAGCTTGGCCAACTCCCGATACTCGTCTTCTTGAGTGCAGCCTTTTTTTATGCGCTTCAAGGTGGGATCGTGGGCGGTTTCGATGCCGATGTAAAGCTGATTGTAGCCGGCCGCTCTCAAGCGCTTTAAGTCCTCTAGGGACTTGTTTTTCAAATTATAGATAGAGGCGTAACAGGTAATGGTATCCACATGAGGCAGATACTCGTGGATCCAGCCGGCGATTTCCAGCAGATACCCCGCGTCCAAAACAAAGGGATCGCCGTTTACTAGAAAAATTCGGTCGATGCGGTCGGCATAGGCGGAAAGCTCCCGCAGATCCGCCAAAATTTGTTCCTTCGGCGACTTTCTGAAGGACACGTCCTTGTACATGGCGCAATAGGTGCATTGATTATGAGAACATCCTACCGTCACCTCCAGCAAAGGGTTGTAAGCCTCGCTGGGCGGACGAAATGTTTGTCCCGTATAGTGCATGATACTTTCCTTTCCGTTTCAACTATTCTGTGCTTCCATTCACTATACCATGAAAAGCACCGCAGGATTGAAAAAAGCGGCCGAGCGGCTCACTAAATGCAAGTCTTATAAGAACCAGTGTAGAGAATCCTTAGATGGCAAGAGAAAAGGCTGTGAACTTGAATGCTCATAGCCTTTTTTCTTGCTAACACAACATGAATGTTTCTATTCTAAACTTTTAATTCTACTTACAAGAGTGTTTTGACTATGCTTTTCATAAAACTTACAAGTAAATATTATTCCAATGATTATATTCGCAAAGTTCACAAGAATAAGAGGTCTAATCACGAATCTAAAGGATGTCCACTTCGTCTGTTCCATAAAATCTATCAAGATATATTGATCGACAAGAAGCATAATGATGAAAGAAAATAATAAGCCACAAAAAGAATAAATCAAATTCTTTTTCACCAAATATTTTTTGATGTTTTTCTTAGTCATTCCAATTGCTTCAAGGATTGATAAGTTCACCATGTTTCGTAGTATTTCAGTAGCAATAACGTTAATAAAATTCAGTACAGATATTAAGAATAATACTATAGATAAACTGTAGCCAGAAAATTCTATTAGGTTTTTGAATTCCATTGTAGATTTAATCTGAAGGTCTCTTGAATCGTAGGAAAATCCTGGTTCATTTTCAAAAGATTTTAATAACTTAGAATCCTATCTATCAAGTATACCTAGTTTAATAAGCTAATTTATTTTCCAAAATAGTAATCATTTTAATAAATATCTCTTTTGCTAAGAATCATGGTATTCAATATTATCATAATAATCAAATAAATAATCGATAATAATGTCACTCTTAAATAAATAGAATCACTGCTATCAATTGATAGTAATACTATGTTTCCTGATATAAGATAATTCATAATTGAAAATGATAAATTTCCAGATATTTGATGAAATATTGTATCAATTATTTGTAATATTCCAGCTGACTCAAGGAGACCAATAATAAGTGTAACGGCAGAATTTCTTATCAAATACGCTAAAAACATTATTATAATACTATAGGTTATATATAATAGGTATTCTGTGAGTATATATTTTATGAATATTCCTATTTCTGTGAATTTCAAATATCCTTCCATAAAGTAAAATGATAATGACATAATAATAAAACTAGTAATAAATATAGCTAATGTGTATACACATATTATTGCTACTTTTCCTAAAGTTAGCTCTATTTTTTTTGGAAAAACTTGATTAATATTTTTTAGAAAACTAGATTTAAGTTCATCTCCTATATACATCACAATAAAAACTGTTTGAAACATCAATAAAATTTTACTTTGAATATTTCTCATAAATAATTCAGTTATAGGTATATAGCCTAAATCTAACCAATCTGGAATCACACTTCCAACATAAATCCCCCAATTTATCTGTGTGAAATTTATTTTCAAGTTTTCTAGTGCTGCTTTATCATTAATATAGTAATGATAATCAACTTTTGTCATATACACAGATCCAATTATCATAAGACTACTAAGAATTAAAATTATCCATGGATATTTGTTTTTTCGTAGTCTATATAACTCTAATTTTATTGCTCTACTCATCTTAATATCTCCATATAATAATCTTCAAAACTCATTTCTTTTACAGAAATTGAACTTATTTCTATACCACAATTTACTAACAAAGAGTTTATTAGACTTATTTTATCAAAGTAATCATTTAATATAACTTTTCTACTATTTATAATCTCGTTTTCATATCCATGTTTATTTAAAATTTTTGATACTTCATTTGTATTGTTGGTTATTATCTCTATCCTTGATCTACATTTTTTATGCAAGTCTTCTATTGTAAACTCAGCTAATAACTTCCCTTTTGAAATTACTCCAAAATCTGTTGCGATTTTAGATAACTCTTCTAATATATGGCTTGATATAATTATGGTAATGCCATATTTTTTATTAATTTCTTTTAACATATTTCTAATATCGACTATTCCTTGGGGATCAAGTCCATTAATTGGCTCGTCTAAAATAATAATTTCAGGAGATCCTATAAGTGCCATTGCAATACCAAGTCTTTGTTTCATTCCTAAAGAGAAGCTCTTAACTTGTTTATCATAACAATTTTCCAGCCCAACTATTTTAAGTATTTCTTTTATATACACTTCATTTTCTATATCATAAGATAAGCATTTTAATTTCAAATTGTCATAAGCTGTTAGCTGCATATATAATGCTGGCGTTTCTATTAAGTTGCCTACTTTACTAAAATAACTAGAATTTTTTTTAACATTGTTACCAAATAGCTCTATATTCCCACTACTCTTATTAGATAATCCAGATATCATCCTCATAATAGTTGATTTTCCGGCTCCATTATCTCCTATTAAACCATAAATAGATTGTTTTTTTACTTTTAAATTAACATTATCTATCGCTGTAAAATTTCCGAAATTTTTTACTAAATTTTTAGTTTCTAATATATATTCGCTCATTTGATCATTCCTTTCTATAATTTCATGAGGAATCCTATATAATGATATTATATCTCCTACTTTCAATATAATTATAAGAGCTTTTCTAAGATGTTTCAGCTAACTTTTGTGAATATTCTTTATTATCTTTGCTATATAATTTTTAGTCATTGAAAATACTACATCACTTATTCTTTGAATCCCTTGTTCAAGAAAAATTAATACTATAATCCTATTTTAACTTTTCCCTTTTACTTCAGAAATTGCTCTTTACTTCAATTCTGTGTAAAACACCTTTCCCCTAGGGGATTTGAGCCATCTTTCGTCCAAATTAAAAATTAAGTCTTCGTTTTTTAAATTTATGCTTATACATTTTTCATCTAATATTACTTTAAATTCTCCCAAAACATCTTCTACTATTTCTTTTAAATTTGCTTGATGTTTTTGTAAGGAAATAATATCGGATTCTAGCCTAGAAGATTTTACTAGGTTTTGAATTAAAAATTCTAGTTTATTAAGTTCATACTTTATAATTTCAAGATACTCATCTTTCGGATCATCTTCTAAAAGACTAATGTATAAAGAAAGGTTGGTAATGGGTGTCTTGGTTTGGTGTGATATATCTGCTATTAAATCTCTTGTTTTACTTTTTTCTGTATTTATTTTCGCTTCTTTTACTTGGCTGGCATACAAAAACTTAATGAGCTTTGATTTTATTTTAGATAATTCCTTTTCATCAAATTCAGTAATTTCTAAATCTCCATCTAAAGCCTTATCAATATAAGCTGAAAATTCACGCATTTCATTTCTCAAGACGATGTATTTAAATACAAGAATTCCAATTATAATTACTAGAATACCTACTAAAACTGCCATTTATATCCAACTCCAAAGACTGTATCTATAGGATCATAGGGTTTTAATTTATTTCTGATTCTGGAAATATTGACACTCAATGTATTTTGATCAATAAATTCATCATCTATTCCCCAAACAAAATCAAATAACAATTCCTTAGTTATAACTTGAGACTTATTTTTTATTAGATGGTACAACAGTTTTGTCTCTGTCCTTGTAAAATCTATGTTTTTATTATCTACATAGAAAATATTTTCATTGAAATTAAAATCTAGACCCTTGTTCTTATAAAGATTTAAATCACAAGACACTATTTTTTCAAAAGCTCTTTTTATCTTTGCTTCTAATATTCCTAAAGAAAAAGGTTTTGTTAGATAGTCGTCTGCCCCTAAATTTATGGCTGAAATTATATATGCTTCCAGATCTATGGCTGATAAAACTATTATAGGAATTGATGAACCTTGTCTCGTATATTTTATTATTTCAAGTCCATCTCCATCCGGCAAATTCATATCAAGTAAAACCAAATCGGCATCATCAATAAAAGTTTTGGCTTCACTCATTGTGCTTACAGAGAAAACCTCATAGTCTTTATTCAACGCGATTGAGAGACCTTTATTTAAATTTTTATCATCCTCGATTATTAGTATCTTTTTCATACCTTTTACCACCGTATTCCACGTCCATTATTATAAATTTTATATCGAACTCTTAAAAAATCGACACGAAGATAAACACCTTCATGCCGATTAAATATTATAGGATTAAATCTTTCATTAAAAGGATCTAAAACCGCTTTGTTTTCCTGTCATCTTTCATCTGAAGAAGACATGTTATTCTTTTTTGCCCATGAGAGCGTAAGGCAGTGCCACGAGAAACACGCCGCCTAACATATTTCCCAAGGTGACGGTGGCGAGATTATACATATAAGCCCCTGCGGTCATGGTCGTGTGCGGGGCGAGAGCATCCAAGGTGAGCAAAGTCATATTGGCGACGGAGTGTTCGAAGCCTACGGTAAAGAACAGAGACAGGGCCCAGAAGATCATGATCAGCTTGCCCGTCTCGGACTTCATTTTCATGGAGCACCACACGGCGAGGCAGACCAGCATATTACACAGGGCGCCACGCAAAAGCAAAGGGACGAAGGGCACGCTCACCTTGGCAGCCGCCGCGGCGGCAATGGCCTGAAGAAAAGCGTCGTTTGCGAGGCCGGTGTGAGAAAAGACCCAGGCGAGAAAAATGCCGCCCGCCCAATTGCCTAAGAAGCAAATGAGCCAAAGCTTCAGCATCTCCTCTGCCGATACGGTCTTTTTCATCACGCCCATGGCCATGACGAAATTATTCCCGGTGAAAAGCTCCGCCCCCGCCATGACCACGAAGCTCAACGCGCAGGCGAAGGACATCCCCATCACGAGCTTGGTCAGGGAGAGATCGCTGAAGGAAGCGATGGTAAAGGCAAACAAAACGCCAAAGCCGATAAATACCCCCGCCATCATGGAGGCGATGAAATAGCCCCCGGGATTTGTCTTTAAAAATCGCACCTTCCCCGCTGCCGCTTGCGCCACCTGCTCTACTTCTTTATGAAACATAGGCACCTCCCGCCCTTTCGTAATCCGCTTTAAACTCCTCTTATTGTACCAAGATTCGCCCATTCTGTGTAAAAAAAGAGCGCACATAGCGCCCTTTTCTCTCGCCGAAGCGAGTATTAATTTTTTTTACGATGGAGCCGATTCGCCGGCAGGCTTATCGCCCTGCGTGGGGAGATCTCGCCTGGTTTCGTGACGCGCTTCTTCCGCTTGTTTAATGCGGTTGTAAGCGTGCATAATCAATGCCAAGGTGACGACGCCGTAGGAGATGAAGGTACGGAAGTATTCGCCCATCATGGCATCGCCCGTTAAGATCCGGCCCGCTTGAGGCAGGATAATAAACATTAAGTGGAACAACATGGTCCCGAGGATGGCGTTGGGAATCGTGGCCCGCATGACGCTGGCGCCGCCGACGAGAATAGAAGCCGCCGCGTAAAGGGCCGCTTGGTCTTGGCCGGCATAAGTGGCCAGGGTGCCGATGTTTTGCAGATAGATAATCTGACCGTAGCATGCGAGAACGGTGGAGATGACAATGGATTTTACCCGCACTTTGTCGGAGTAAATGCCGGCATTGCCGGAAATCACTTGGTCCATCCCGACGGCCTTCATATCGTGGCCCAGCTTGGTCTTTTTGAACCAGACGATAAAGACGCAGAGCAGGGCGATGATAATAATGGTGACCACGGGAATGTCGAAGTTAATGGCGTGCTTCGACGTAATGGGCAAGTTGATTCTATAGAGCAGGATGTTGTCGATGGCGTGGGCCGTGTCCAAGGTGATGGAGTTTTTAATGCCGTAGCCCTTCGACAGAATCATAGACGCATTGTGCATGGGTACCACGGACCCGCACAGATAGAGCAAGAACAGCATGTACACACCCAGCATAAAGAAGGCGAGCATCATGGATGTAATCATTTCGCGGCCACGAGCACGATTCAGAACGTGACCGGAAAATTTACCGAGCAAAATGGCGATGGGCGTGCCGATTAAGACGGCGACAAGAATGCCCGCCGGTCCCGTAATGCCCCAGTCTTGGGCGAAGATCAAACCGATTTGGCCACTCATGGCGCCCAGGGGGATCCCGAAGTTAATGCCCATGCCGGCAATAATGGGGATGATCAGGGAAAGGACGAGGAAGGTGTTTCGCACCATACGCTTGCCGATTTCCGACGTAACATAGCCCAAGGGCGGTTTGGCGATCCATAAGCCGATAGCGATGATGATGATGAACAGAATCGGTACTGCGGATCGCGACAGCTTTGATTTCAAGGATTTATTCATTGTGATTCCTCCTGGTCAATGCGTAGACGATCATACCGTTGGTGACGATCAATCTGAGAACTTCCGATACGTCAATGTTAATGGCGCCGTTAATGACCGTCGGGGTCAAGGTAATGATGCCTTGGAACAAGAAGGTTCCGATGATGACGTTGGGAATGGTCGCCTTGTTGATACTGGCACCGCCGATTAAGAGGGCAGCTACCGTTTGGAAGGTAAAGGCCAAAGGCGATTGATAGAGCTGAATAAATCCGTAGGATTGTTGATAGACGATAATCCCTACGGCGGCGATGACGGTGGATAAAATAACCGAGAGCAAGCGCATACGATTAATGTGAATGCCGCCCGCCTTGGCGTATTCGGGATTGGATCCCACGGCGGTCATGGCGGTACCGGTCTTCGTGCGGAAGAATGCCCACACGGCCACTGCCAGGATGGCGAAGATCAAATACATGCCCACGGGAATGCGAACGCCGGCGATACGGAAGCTTAAGAAGTCCGTCAAAATACCGGTAGACATTTTGGTCCCGGTAGCGTCGACGGTGTTGCGCATCCAGTATGCGGCGACGGGGATTTGTTGCGACAAACCGTGGCCGCCGTAGCTTAATACGGATACGGGGTTTTTATAGGGCAAGACCAAATAGGCCATGCACATAAAAGCCGTAAAGGAGTAGCCGACATAGGTGGCGATTAACATTTCGTCGCCTTTAATTTTGTTTAGGAGTGCGCCGTAGCCCCATCCGAAGACGACGGCCACGAGGGCGCCCAGGAGCATACCGACAAAAATGCCGGTGAATCCGGTGAGGCCGAATTCGATACTGGTGACGCCGCCTAAAATCCCGGCGACGACGCCGATGGGCAAGCCGAAGTTCAAACCGCAGCCCGATTGTACCATGGGAATCAGGCTGAGAACCAAGATTGAAAACATGCCGAAGCGTGCTAAGACGTTTTCGATGGAGTCGCCCAGGGAAACGCCTGCGGCCGGTGCCGCTGCAAATAATGCGAAAAGGAAGAGGGCGATAATCAGCCGAGGCAGCCCGATTCGTTCAATAAAAGATTTATTCATGGGTATCCACCTCTACTTTCTCACCACTCATTAACAAGCCGAATTGGCTGGCATCCGTCGTGGCAGGCAGAATGCCCGCAATGCGTCCTTCGCAAATAACGGCGATGCGGTCGCAAATGCTGCGCAACTCTTCCAGTTCCGATGAAATCATGACGATGGTCGTTTCTTCTTCCCTGTTGATTTTTTCAAGGGAGTTCAAAACCAATTCTTTGGCGCCGATGTCGATGCCTCGAGTCGGTTCGGAAACGAATAAAAGCTCGGGATCCATACACAGGGCCTTGGCTAAGCATACTTTTTGTTGGTTGCCGCCGGAAAGGTTGCCTGCCTTTTGGTGGCTGCCCGTGGTGCGAATAGCCAAGGATTCGATGTACTCGTCGGATACACGTTTCATTTCCGCTTCGTCGCGGAAGCGCATGCCGAGGACTCGCTTAATAAATTTGTCTTGAACCTGCATGGCGTTAAAGGAGATATTCCAGTAAATAGGCTCTTCCAGTAAAAGGCCCACGCCGCGGCGGTCTTCGGACACGAAAGCAATTTTGCTTCCCAATATTTTTTTGGTATTGCCCAAGGGCAGGGGCTTTCCTTGAAACTCCACAGAGCCCGTCGCCGGATAAGTGCCCAAGATGCCGTTGGCGATGCCCAGCTTGCCTTGACCGGCAAGGCCGGCAATACCTAAAATTTCCCCTTCGTAGACGTCAAGATTCACATCGTAAACCTGTTCACCGGGCATATCCACGGCCAGATTGCGAATGCTTAACGCCACTTCGTCGGAAATTTTGCGGTTCGGGTCTTTCGCTTCGGGGCGAATGCCGTTTTCGCGGCCCACCATCCAAGCGGCGATTTGATCGATGCTCAAGCCTTCGTTCTTTCTGCGCTCGACGATTTCGCCGTCACGCAGTACCACGATGGAATCGCAAATAGCCAGAATTTCTCTCAAGCGGTGAGTGATAAAGATAATGGCGATCCCCATATCCGACAGACGCTTCAGTGCTTTCATCAGTTGATCCGCTTCGGTTTCCGTCAATACGGCGGTGGGCTCGTCCATTATAATGAGCTTCACATCCTCACGGGTGATTTCCCGGGCGATTTCGATAAATTGTTTATGGCCTACGGGCATTTCTGAAACCATGCCCGTCGGATCGATGGCGATGCCCAAGGTATCCAGGGAGTTGCCGGACAGGGCGATATTCGCATCCGTGTCGATGGTGTTGTATTTCTTTCCGAAAATAGTAGAGAGGACCGATTTCTTGGTGCGTTCCATATTAAAGGTGGTGTTTTCCGCCGCCGTAAAGCCCGGAATCAAGTTAAATTCCTGGTGCACCATGCCGATGCCCGCATCCAGGGCGTCGATGGGTGATTTGAAATCGATGGGCTCGCCGTTCAATAAAATTTCTCCGTCGAAGCCGCCGGTGTCCCGGATGACTTCCATGCCGAAGATAATATTCATTAGGGTCGATTTGCCTGCGCCGTTTTCGCCGACGAGCCCGAGGATTTCCCCGGGCTTCAGCTCAAAGCTGACGTCTTTTAAAACGACGTTTTCGCCGAAGCGCTTTTCGACATGTCGAACCTCCATCATGTTCTCTGTCAAAATTTACCTCCTAATAGGAAATAAACCAACGAAAATCGCTGGTTTATTTCCGATGCATTTGGTTGTTAAGATTATTCGCCGGTTTCGCCTTCAGCTTGTTCTTGATCTTGCTTGATGGCGTCTAAGTCGATGTTCATGGTCATGTATTTTTCAGGTACTTCGACCTTGTCCATGCCCAGGTAGCCCTTACCGTAGACGTAGGTGTCTTGTGCGAGAAGAATGTGGTTTTCTTTCTTTTCGCCGGAAGCGCGGTCGATGTAGTTCGTACCCATCCACTTTGCACCTTCTGTGTAGTTGTCAATGCAGTCGATGACGTTATCGATATTGGTTAATTCCATCTTGCCGTGTAATACTTCTTGTACTAAGTCAACGGCACCTAAGGTGAGGGAGTAACCTAAAGAGTAAGCCCAGGTACCCATGCGGCCGGATCCGCCTGCTGCAACGACGGCTTTTTCAACTTCTTCGTTGATGGCCTTCCAGTCCCCTGCCTTGTCTTGGATATCGACGGAGAATGCTTTCGGATAGCCCATGATGGGGGAAGGTAAGTCTTGTTCGACGAAGATGGCGCCGCCTGCTGCAACCCCTCTTAACAAGGGTTCGGTGTGAGCGTCATTGGTACAGAAGAACGCTGTGTCCTTGCCGTATTTGTCGATCCAAGGTTGAATGTTTTCTGCAACGTATTGTTGTGCGCCGGGAACTCCGATGTCGGTGGTCGGGTCGGGAGCGTTTAAGGAAATAAATTCAAGTCCTAAGTCCTTGCAAGCTTCTTCCATAATGGCGCGACGCAGAGCTAAGAGCTCGATGGACATGTGGCGAGGGAAGGTGATGTGAGCAAACTTCGTTGCGCCCATGTCTTTTGCTGCTTTAATGATGCGGTAGCCGCGGCTGACGTTGTCGGCATCCAGAACTAAGTCTGCAGAGTTTTCAGCCATAACCGTATCTTCTTGTGCAACCAGGTTAACTAAGATAATGTCCGGACGTTTGGCGCGAATTTGTTGGAATGCAGCCGAGGTGCCGGGAACCGATTGGTTGACGATAACTGCACGCATATCCGGGTCGTCTGCCATGGCGACGATTTTGGAAATGGTGGTTTCTTGTTCCGCTTCGAAACGGTCGGGATAGGTGTCGTGGCGAATCATGCCGCCTTCGTCGGCGTTTCCGTATTTCTTAACGGCGTCTTGAGCCGCACGGAATTCGTCTTCCGCTTGAGAAACGGTACCGGTGACGATACCAATATGGATCGTGTCGTCGTCTTTCAAGGTTTCGAATTTTGCCTTGGTCGGTTCTTTCGGTGCATCGGCATTGCCGCTGTTTCCGGAGTTGTTGGCCGTGTCGACTTTAGTACAAGCCGCGGTGAAGACCAACAGCATCATGGCTACGAGAGCCATGGACAAAAAACGTCTTTTTCCTAGTTTCATAGTCATCTCTCCTATATTCCTATGTAATTTGGCTTCCCTTAAGCGATTTCTTAAGTTGCTAACATTCTAGTTCACTAAAGCAAAAAAGTCAAGCCATGTATTGTTTTCTTCTATTTTTTGTCTAAGATATCTTTATTTCCCTATAGAAAAAACCTCTCCATCCATAGAGAGGTTTTATAAATGCTACATTAGGTTGGTTTCTTCCAGCTTTTCCTCAAAGCGTTCATTGAGCCTGATCACCGGCCGGCGCAGGACGAGGCCCAAGACCAGGGAGGCTAGGACGTAGATCTGCAGAAGAAGCAGTTCTTTTCCGTAAACATGGCCGTAAAAGCCTCCGATGGTTTCTTTCATGGCGTTCATGCTGTGCACAAAGGGCAGGAAGGGATACATGGCTCGAAACACGCCGGGCGCCACGTCGATGGGAAAGGTGCCCCCGCTCCCGGCCACTTGAATGACCATGAGAACGACGCAAACGGCTTTTCCGATGTCGCCGAAGGAGACGGTCAGTGTGTAGATGAGGACGGTAAAGACCATGCTCGCCACCCAGGTAGCAAAGAGAAAGCCCGCGAGATGAAGGCATTGGATCCTCAAAAAATACAGATCGCCCAGAGCGATGAGCAGGCTTTGGATCGTGGCGATAATAAGAAACAGGCCCAGCCTTCCGAAGTACTGTTCATGGGGTTTAAACTCGCCGTGCTTTTCTTCATAGGAGCTCGGCGTCCCCACGTCGATGAGGGCCACTTGAATGACGGCGCCAACCCAAAGGGCCAGGGTCGTATAAAAGGACGCCATGGCCGATCCGTAATTTTCCACGGCATAGATATGGTGGGTGCGCGTCTGTACCGGTCTGGACAGGAACTGACTCAGCTCGTCCGTGTCTTCCGAAAGAAATTGTTTGATCCGGTTCGTGCTTTCGGAGTTTTCCAAAACCACCGTTCGATCGTAGAGTTCGTCCATGGTCGAAGCCGCGCCCTCCATCAGCTGAATGGAAGTGTCCATGTGATCGCTTAAATCCGCCAGATTTTCTTCCACGCGTCCCGACAGGCGGGCCATCTCTTCCGCCGATTGCTTTCCTTCGGCCCAAAGTTTTTCCGTGTCTCCGCCGACGCCGTCTAATTGCTTTTCAATGGCGCCCAGTCTCGTAAACATGGTGTTTTGAAAATCTTGGCGCAGGGACTTTAGATTGTCTTCGTTCTTCTTTTTGTTCTCGATAAATTCCAGGCGCAGGGCCTTGACATCGTCGTGGCCCCGGGCTTCGGCATCGGCCACGCTTTTCAAGCTGCGCACCATGGCCTCTTCATAGCCTTTGCTCCGGTGGATTTTTTCCGCCGCCCGATCCAAGCCCGTCAGAGGGATGGGCAGATCGCTATTAAAGCCGACGAGCTTTTCCTCCATGGCCCCCTTATCGGCAATGTCTTGCTCCAAAGTGGCGATGGCCGCCGCCCTGGATGCGACGAAGCGATCGCGATTCTTTTCGCCGTCGGCAAAGAGATCGTCCACATCGCTTCCGATTTTTTCCATATAGGCGATGTTTTTATCCAAGGTCGTTTCCACGCTTTGCCGAAAGGCTTTCAGAGTGGTTTTTAATTCGTCCAGATCCTTCTTGTCCTCCTTCATGCGGGCCATGCCTTCGTCCACCGTGTGCAGGGATGCGTCCATGAGGCGGTCCGAGTTCTTCATTACTGCCCGGGAGGATTCAGCCAGCTGTTGAAAGGAACGCAGGCTCGACGCCTGTGTGCGCAAGGTATCGCCGCTTTCCGTCAATTGACCCTGAAGCCTTTGCCAAAGGGCATCGGTATGAGGCTCCTGTCCGTCTTCGGTAAAAGTCAGGAGGCTGTCGAAGGCCGTGGTATAAAGGGTTCGCGTAAAGGTCTCTTTTACCCAATCGGTCAGGCTTCCCGCCTCCTTTCCCACGACTTTCGGCGCAATGGCGTTTTTCTTTTCGTTGACGTAATACTCAATCGCCGGCGCTTGGCCGTCGGGGGAAAGAAAGGAAAACATCTTTTCGCTGAAATCTTTGGGGATGACCACGGCGGCGTAGTATTTTCCGCTTTTGACGCCGTCCACGGCATCTTCCCTGTCCGTAAAAATCCAATCGACCTTTGCCTCCACGGCCAGGTTCATCTTTACTTTTTCGCCGACATTAAATGTTTTGGGGATCAGCGTGGGATGGTAGCCCTCGTCTTCATTGACCACGGCCATGGGTAATTCTTCCGTGTGTTTGTAGGGATCCCACGAAGCGGCGATATTAAACCAGGCGTAAAGACATGGGACCAAACAAATGCCTAAAAGGACCACCAGGACGATGCTGTTGCCTTTGATCCTGGAAAAGTCCTCCTTAATATGCTTGAAAATCATCTTCATAGCCGTCGTTCCCTTTCAACCGTTTCAATACTTCCTCTTCCGTCAGCTTCATCCACTCTTCTTCCTCTTCGTAGCGATGGCGGTAAAATTCGAGCCATATTAAGTAGGTGGCAAAAGCGATAACGGAGACTACGAATACGACCAAATAGCGAATTTTACTGTCCATACGAAGGAGTAAAAAGAGGAACAGGCCGGGCACCACGGCCAGGGCGATAAAGGCCCGAGCTTTTCTCTTTTCGTAGCTTTTGAAGAAATCGTCGTGCTTTTGTTGAAGGCGAGCCAGGGCGTCTCTGTCTCCGCTTAAAATCAAAGGAATCAGATTGCCGCCGATCAGCGCCTTTTTCCCCGGCAAATCGCCGTGAATCAATTCGCTTTGAGCCAGTTCCAAATCGAAAATATGGTTCAGACCGCCAAAAATCCGCGGGCCTACCAGGCCGATCAAAAGCGAGATAGGCAGGAATGATGCGAGTATGATCCAGTCTTTTAGCAGGTGGTATTCATAGGGTCCCAACATGGCCTCCCGCATGGCGTCGATGCCGTAGTGGAAGGGCAACACGGGATAAATGGATTGGAAAAAAGGCGCCATCATTTCGATGGGATAGGTCCCCGATGCGCCGGGAATTTGCAGGATCAGCACGATGACGGCAATGGCCTTTCCGATGTTCCTAAAGGTGGATGCCAGCGAAAAAATAATGGACACATAGGCCAGCGACGCCAAGAGCGCCGTCAAGACAAAGAGGACCGGTCGGGCGCACTGCACCTTTAAGAGCCACAAGTCCCCCAAAGAGACGATGAGGGCCTGCAACAGACCCACCGAGGCAAAGAGCATCCATCGCCCGCAATAGGCTTGGGAGAAGGTCACATGGCCCAAGGTTTCGTCTAAGTCCACATCGATTTTCAAAATGGAAATAAGGATCATGCCGCCGACCCATAGGGCCAGATTGGTAAAAAAGGGCGTCATGGCGCTGCCGTAATTGTCGCTTTTGTAAATCACATGCTCGTTGACCCGCACGGGATTTTCCATAAATGTGGCAAAGCTGTCCTCGTCCACGGAAGTGGCGTCGCGAATTTTTTCGTAGAGGGGCCCTCGCGCCAGCTGCCCCAAATCTGTTTTAAGTCCGCGAATGCTGTCTTGTGCCCGGGCAATGCTCTTCAGACTCGTATTGATGGTTTCCGACGACTGCACGGTCATGGCTTCCATGTCCACGAGCAGGCGGTCCAATTCGTCGAGCACATAGGGAATGGAGTTCAGGGTTCCGGACAAATGGCCTTCCACCTGATTCAGCAGGTCGAAACTTTGGTTCATCATGGGCACGACGGTGCTTCGGTATTCGTCGCCCAGGGCTTTTTTGCTGCCTGCGGATTCCTTTAATCGATTTTCGATGGTTTCATGGCTTTTTTCCAAGGCCTTTTCCGCCGCGATAACGGCTTCCCGCTGTTCCTGTACAGACGCGAGAAGATCGCCGTTTCTCTTATTGATTTCCCGCCAACGTCCGAGGACATCCAAAGGCTTCATCTCCTTCGGTATAGGCGACAGTCCTTCGAGATCGGCTAACACGGCGCCGTTCAGGTCGTTAATCACTTCGAGATCCGCAAGGCCTCTGTCCATGCCCTGTCTTTCGAAGGCCAAATCCCGGTTCAGGGACAGGTATTTCTTTTCCGAATAACTTTCGGCCAAGCGGGCCACATGGTTCATATCGTCCATAAGGCCTTCGTAGGCGTTGGCAATGGCTTCGCTCTCTTTGCGGGTCTCTGCCAGCAACTCTGCCGCTTCATCCAGCGTGAGCTCGCCTTTTTTCACGGCCTCATTCAAGCTTTTCACATCCCCCCTCGCCTTGCGGCTCAAGGAGCCCAAATGCCCCATCTCTTCATCCATATTTCGCAGAACGGCTTCGTAGTCTTCAAGATTTCGACCCACATTTTCCAAACTGTCCATGGCTCTATCTCTGTTTTCTTCCGCCTGCGTGCTGAAATCCGCTCTGCCTTCGGCGATTTTTTCCCCTAAAATTTCCGAGCTCATGGCGACGAAGCGACTGTCGATTTCCGATTCCAAAGTCCCCAAGCCCGTAGAGGTGATTTTCGGGGCGATGGCGTTGAGTTTTTCATTGACATAGTAATCCAAAGTCGGAAATCGGAGTTCGCCTTCGTCCAAAATAGACAAAAAGGACGCGGAAAAGTCGGAGGGAATGACGATGGTGGCGTAATACCTGCCCGCCTTAACTCCGTCGATGGCCTCCTCTTTATCCACAAAGGTCCATCCCAACTGATCGTTTTTCCTCAGCTGCTCTATAATCTTATCGCCGGCGTTTAAATCCTCTCCCTGAAAGGGCACGGAAGTGTCTTCGTTGGAGACGGCGATTTTTACCTGATTCAAATTCCCGTAGGGGTCTTTGTTGGCAGCGATATTAAACCATGCGTAAAAAGACGGAAGGAGTGCAATGCCCAAAAGCACCACCAGAGCCGCCCCATTGCCTGCTATACGTTTAAAATCGCGCCGTAAAATTTTTCTTGCTTGTTTCATAAGGAATCTTTCTATGTAAAGAATTTGTCTTCATACCTTTTAGGCTGTATGTCTTTTATTTTTACCCTGCAGTTATTGTACTACACAGAGCCCGGCTATTTCTCACCCTTCTTTTATTTCCATTTTTCGGACAAAAAAAGAGAGCCCGTTCATGGGCTCTCTCACGGATTCACGTCCGTTTTTCAAGACAATAGCAGAAAAAAAGCGCAGATCGCTCTGCGCTTTTTTTACAGGAACTAACCCACCAACATAAAGATGAAGTGAGCCGATACACCGGCGAGGATGCCGCCGATGGTGTGAGCTAAAATAGCCTTGCCTGCCAATTCTCTGGACTTTAATGCGTCCATCATACCGATGTGAGTACTCAGGTAGCCGGACCAGCACATACCCATGGCCGTAAAGACGGCGATGTCGTTGGGAAGGGCCACGCCCGTTTCGATAAAGTTCGGTACCAAAGAAATTGCCGCACCTACGGCGCCTAAGGCCGTAATGGGGAATGCGATGGCTTCCGGCGATTGGAAACCGAAGATCGGTTCAAAGATAAATTGAAGCTTTTGACCGACGACGGGCAAAAATTCCACGCCTTCATAGGCTGCACCGGTGTATTGGCCGCTTTCGCCGGGACCGAAGGTAATCATCATAACGAATGTACAGACGATTAATACGCCGGGGATAATAGACATACCCATTTCAACGCCGTTCTTGCCGCCTTCCAAAAGAGCGTCAAGGGTACGTTGGAAGAGGTTGCCTTCGCGGACGTAGCGGAATTCGCCTTGGGATTCCAGATCGTCAACATCCATGGTCTCGTCGTAAGGCTTTTCGGCATCGGCGCCGTAATACTTTTTCGTTTGCATAAGCATTAAACGCACGCTGACGATGGAGCCGATAACGGCACCCAAGTTTCCTACGACGGCGGGAACGAGAAATTCCTTCCCTTGGGCAATCATAAAGGTGGTTACGATCAAGCCCATGCCGAATGCCGTCCCTAAGTTACACAGGGCGGGCACTTGGTACTTCTTGAAATACTGAGTAAATGTCTTGTCCTTTGCAAAAGATATGATCGCCGGGTTGTCCGATAAGTAAGTGGCTACTGCGCCGGTAATACTGGCACCGGGTAGTCCCCAGATTGGTTTCATCAACGGAGCAAAGATTTTGTTGATCAAAGCGATGGCACCGAATTCAGATAAGACGCCGCTGATGGCGCCTGCGAGAACGGCCATAGCCATAATCAAAAATACCGTCGACAGTAATAAGTCGTGTGCCGTCGCCATCATGGTCTTAAACATCATGCCGGCGCCCATCTTTCTGCCGATCAGGCTAAATCCTCCGATGAAAACAACGAGGAATACAAAAGTCTCCAGCCCTACCGCTTTTACTTTTTTCCTACCGTTTGTGTCATCCATAAAAAACCTCCATGCACTGTTTTGTCGTGCTTCTATTTTTCTAAATTTTGATACTGTCCTTTTGCTTAGACGATCAATCTTTAAATATATTATAATCGAAATTCTCTATAAGTTCAACAGTAGATCGTTTATTTTTGAACTTTCAAAAAATAACGGCACGCCTAAGCCATTCGCTAAATTTTTTGATTCCGGGGCCCTTTTGTTACAAATTTAATATTCACAATTTGCTCACATTTATTTCATTATATTAAATTTATTTTGCTCGGAAATCATTTCCTTTTCGACAAAAATCTCCTATAAGTGCGTTTATCCCATCTTGGCATAGAGTTCTCTCTCGACCTATTGAAATTATTTATAGGTCGATCTATGTATTTTATTGAAAAATTATACTATTTTTCCGTGAAAAATAATTGCTCCCTGTCAAATAAGTTCAAAGGGCAAACTGCAAATTTTTCTGTTCGCCTCCGATTCTTTTTTTGCTTTTTTATTTCTTTTTCGAGTTTTTTCCCGAACCGCCATGTTTGATATCGCCCTTCCGGTGTCTGACCTTTCGATGAAAAGCATTCCGCTCCCCCGATTCTTTTCATATAAAGTGGAAGCGGTTTTTCTTGTTCCGCCGATTTAAAAAAGATCTCTTCATTGATTTGCTCGCCGATTCTCGATTCTCGAGAAAATCCCCGTCGCCGTAATTTTTTATTTTCTTGTCGTTATTCATTTAACTTGTTCTCGTGTTCGTGCTAATTTTTTCGTTTTTTGTGTTCTCTTTCTCTAATATTGTTGTTTGTCGACAAAATTCTTTAGATTTTATCTGATTGCGTTCAGCATCTACCATTTTCAAGATGCCTTAGATATAATGTATTTTGTAAGCAAGGGGAATCGACCTGATAACGTTTTCGCATAGGGTTGCAAGACGCACATCGTCGGTCCTCCCGACAATAGCTATTGCTTCGAAAGAGTATAAGGAGTGTGTTCATGAGCGAAAAAGTTTTTAAGTCTATGGACGGTAACGAAGCGGCGGCTTACGTCTCGTACGCTTTTACCGAAGTAGCAGCCATTTTCCCGATTACACCTTCTTCTCCCATGGCAGCCACAGTTGACGCTTGGGCCGCCGACGGCAAGAAGAATCTTTTCGGACAAGAAGTACGTTTAGTTGAAATGCAAGCCGAAGCCGGTGCCGCAGCCGCTTTGCACGGCTCTTTGGAAGCGGGCGCATTGACCACGACCTACACCGCATCTCAAGGTCTGGCCCTGATGATCCCCAGTATGTTCCGTACGGCGGGCTCTCTCTATCCCGGCGTTATGCACGTCGCCGCCCGTACACTGGGCTCCCACGTCTTATCCATTTACGGGGACCACTCCGACGTCATGGCTTGCCGCCAAACGGGTTGGGCCATGATCGCATCGGGGGATGTTCAGGAAACCATGAACCTGGCCGCCGTGGCACACCTCTCCGCCATTGAAGGCACCCTGCCCTTTATGCACTTCTTTGACGGTTTCAGAACCTCCCACGAAATCCAAAAGGTGGAAGTCTTCGATTACGAAGATCTCGGCAAGCTTTTGAATTGGGAGGCCGTAGAGCATTACAAACAAAATGCCATGAATCCGGAACGCCCGAAACAAAGAGGGATCGTTCAAAACCCGGATACCTATTTCCAATCCAGAGAATCCATTAACACCTTCTACGACCGCCTTCCCGGCATCGTGGAAAGCTATATGAATAAAGTCAACGCCTTAAAGGGCACGGACTATCGCCTGTTTAATTTCTACGGTGCGGAAGATGCGGAAGATGTCATCGTCGGCATGGGCTCGGTCAGCGGCTTGGTAAAAGACACGGTAGACCGCCTGAACGCCGAAGGTCGCAAGACCGGCTATATGCAAGTGCATCTGTTCCGTCCCTTCTCCAAGAAACATTTCTTGGCTGAAATGCCCAAGACGGTAAAACGGATCGCCGTCATCGATCGTACCAAGGAACCCGGCGGACGTGAACCCCTGTTCCTGGACGTCTCCGCCGTCTACAACAATATGAAAGATGCTCCCGAAATTTACGGCGGCCGCTACGGTCTGTCTTCGAAGGACGTGGACCACGCACAAATCAACGCCATCTTCGAAAACTTAAAGCAAAGCGAACCGAAGGACGATTTCACCGTGGGCATCGTAGACGATGTCACCTATCGTTCCCTGCCTGTGGACCGGAGCTTCGTCATTCGCAATCCCAAGATCATCAACTGCAAGTTCTGGGGTCTCGGCGGCGACGGTACCGTCGGTGCCAATAAAAACTCCATTAAGATCATCGGCGACAATACGGATATGTATGTTCAAGCCTACTTCGAATACGACGCCAAGAAGACCGGCGGGATCACCAAGTCCAATCTGCGCTTCGGCCACGAACCGATCAGAAACAGCAATGCCGTTACCTACGGGGACTTTATTGCCTGCCATAACCAAAGCTACATTACCCGCTACGACATCGTCAATGAAATCCGCCCGGGCGGCGTGTTCCTTATGAACACCACTTGGGACGACGAAACCCTCGCCGAACACTTGCCCAACAAGGTTAAAAAGTATTTGGCTGAAAACGACATTCAATTCTACACCATCGACGCCGTGGAATTGGCGGAAGAAATCGGCTTGGGCCGTCGTACCAATACGATTTTGCAATCCGCATTCTTCAAGCTCGCCGAAATCATCCCCATGGATGAAGCGGAACGCCTAATGAAAGAATTCGCCAAGAAATCTTACGGCAAAAAAGGCGACAAAGTCGTCAACATGAACTACAAAGCCATCGAAGTGGGCTATCAAAACCTCCACAAATTCGACGTTCCCGCCGAATGGAAGAACCTTCCCGTGGAAGAGCCCGAAGTCGATCCCACTCTGTCCGACTACGTCCGCAACATGATGCTTCCCATTACGGAGCTTCACGGCGACGACCTTCCCGTATCGGCATTTAAGGGCTACGAATCCGGCTTCATTCCCTTGGGAACATCGAAGTTTGAAAAACGCGGCATCGCCGTACACGTTCCCCGTTGGCAACCGGACAACTGCATTCAATGTAATCAATGTTCTTTCGTCTGCCCTCACGCAGCCATTCGCCCCTTCCTTTTAGATGAAGACGAAGCGAAGAATAAACCTGAAAGCTTCCGCAGCATTTCCGCCAAGGGCTTGAAGGAATACGAATTTGCCATCCAAGTGGATCCTCTGGACTGCACAGGCTGCGGCAACTGTGTTCAAACCTGCCCGGCAAAGGAAAAGGCCCTCGTCTTTGAAGATTTCGAAACGCAACTTCCCGAACAGGAAAATTGGGATTACGCCATGACCTTGTCTCACAAGGAAAATCCCATGAACAAATTTACCGTCAAGGGCAGCCAATTCGAACAACCCCTACTCGAATTCTCGGGGGCATGTGCCGGCTGTTCCGAATCCCCCTATGCGAAACTGCTCACCCAGCTTTTCGGCGACAGAATGTATATTGCCAACGCCACGGGCTGTTCCCAAGCCTGGGGCTGCGCATTCCCCATCGCACCTTACACCACCAATCACCAAGGCTTCGGTCCCGCATGGTCCAATCTGTTGTTTGAAAACAATGCGGAATTCTGCTTAGGTATGTACCTGGCCAACGGTCAACAACGTGAAAAGGTGACCATGGAACTGGAAAAGGTCGACGAGGCCATCGACGATAAGGAAGCGAAAGCCGCTATTAAGGATTGGCTGGACAATTATAACGAAGGCGAAGGCACCCGCCAACGCAGCGACGCCGTCATCGAAGCATTGAAACGTCTGGATCTCGACGGTGAAGCCCTCAAGGCCAGAGACTACGTCCTCGCCCACAAAGAACAGCTGACCAAGAAATCCTTCTGGATGTACGGCGGCGACGGCTGGGCATACGACATCGGCTACGGCGGACTGGATCACGTTCTGGCAACCGGCGCCGACCTAAACGTCCTCGTCGTCGACAACGAGCTTTACGCCAACACCGGCGGACAATCCTCGAAGGCCACCCCGAAGGGTGCAGTGGTACAATTTGCCGCCGCAGGTAAGAAGACCGCAAAGAAAGACTTGGGTCTTTTGGCCATGAGCTACCGCGACATTTACGTCGCCAAGGTTGCCCTGGGCGCCAATATGAACCACCTGATCAAGGTCATTAAAGAAGCGGAAGCCTACAACGGCCCGTCCTTAATCGTCGCCTACTCCCCCTGCATCAACCACGGGATTACCAAGGGCATGGCTTATGCAACGAAACAACAAAAAGAAGCGGTGGAAAGCAACTACTGGCAACTCTACCACTACAATCCCGAGCTCATCGCCAAGGGCGAAAATCCCTTCAAGATGGATTCCAAGGAACCGACCAAGTCCTATCGCGAATTCATTATGAGCGAAAACCGCTACGCATCCCTGCTCCGTCGCTCCCCCGAAGAAGGCGAAGAACTTCTCGACGCTTCGGAAGAAGATGCACGGCAAACCTACAAACGCTACAAAGAACTGTCTGAAGACAATTAATCTTTAAGGCGAAATCAAAAGACCCTCGCTAAAGCGGGGGTCTTTTTTTGTGCAAATAGATTTGCTTCCGGACAAATTAAAAAATCGAGCAAGCCGTCGCCTGCTCGATCTTTCTGATTCTCTCTTGTTAAAAAAAATCCTACTTTGAGTCTGCGTTTATTTTCATCAACATCTGTGCCATTTCACTTCTTCTGGTATGGGCCTTTGAATTTAACCGCTTTTCGTTGTCCCCTTGGACATAGCCGCGATCCGTCGCCCAGGCCATGGCATCATAGGCATAAGGGCTGATCGTCTTTTCATCCTTAAATGCCGAAAGCTTCGCCCGGGAGGGCTTTTCGCCTTTCGATTGCGTCTTGTAGCGATACAGGATCACAATGGCGTCTTCTCGCTTGACCGGATCGTTCGGACCGAAACGTCCCTTGCCGTAGCCTGCGACAATTTTATTTTCCGCCGCCCAATTGATCGCCTCGGCATACCACTTGCCCGCTTCTACATCGGTAAAGGGAGCGGAAAATTTTGCCGATTTGACGCCGCTGTTTTTCATTTCCATATTGTAAACAATCTGTGCCATTTGCGCCCGGGTAATGGTCGTAGAGGGGCTGAAGCGATTCTCGCCCATGCCTTTCATGAAGCTGTGTTGATAAACATAGCTTACCGCCGGATAGAACCAATCGCCGGATGAAACGTCGGTAAAAGGCAGATCGGAACTTCCTCTGCCCGCCTTTCCCCCAAAGAGCTTCGTGCCGCTTACATCCCCCCGAGGGAATTTCGTCAATGCGTCGGATTCATCTCTCGCCTGAAGAGCCAATGACCGCAGCCGGCCCTTGGCTTCGAGTCCCATGCCGTTTTGCGACAAGACCACATCTCCCGACGCCGTTGCCGACAATTCGTACTCGTTGAACTCGTCACCTATGGTTCGATTCCGAACGAGGGTCGCATGGAGCTTGCCCCTGGCGTTTTCTACTTTTAATTGCCCTTTCGGTTCGAAGATAAGGCTTGCGCCTCTCTCAACCTGTGCTGCCACGAGCTGATCGCTGTAGGCCATTTGCACATTCAGTTTCCCCTCACCGCCTTTGGCCGATGAAACCTTGTAAGGAATGTCGTTTTTCGGCGCGAAGACGTAAAATGCCTGAGCCTCGCCGCCTGAATCCCCGGTCACGGGGATAAAGGGCAGGGGAGAGTTTTCCATGTCCCTCGTGTCGACGGTCCACGCTTTGCCGCTGCCGTCCAAGGCCTCGATGCGATAGGCGCGCTCTCCGCCCGATGCGAACAGGCCGAACACCGTCCACGGATGGGAATCGCTGCGTTGAGCGAATGGATCCAATCGTCTGACGTCGGTGCAAATATAGTTAATGGAGGCTTTCTTCTTTACGTTCACATCCGGATCGTCGGGATCATACCATTCGTTGGTCTTCGAATTGACGTAAATAGCATCGTCATACAAGCGATTGGGGCGATTGGAATCGTAAATTCCGATGCGATAGTCGTAAGTTTCTCCCGGACGATACATGATGCTGTGAGCGACAATGGCATGATAATATCTCTTCCCGTTGCCGTCCACATAGGAATACGAAACCAAAACGGGTACGCCGTTGTTGTTTTTGATGGCTTGCAGTAATTTCGGAACGCCCGTATCTCCCTTGGAGGACTTGATCCAGCCCATCGCACTTTTTCCAATGCCCGATACGCCGGCCGTGCCCGTGTTCACAAATCCTCGAACGGTGGAAACTTGACTCATTTGATAGAAAGCCAGAAGAGGTGCGGAACTTTCTTTTGTGGCGAAACGAATCCCCCGATCATTGCTCAGCGGTCTGCCGCTACTGTCTTGCAGTCCCCATTCTTCTTTGTTCAATCGATTGATATTGTCTAAAATACTCGTCGCCGACATGCCGAAACAGTGGCCCCTAATATTCCCTTTTAAATACAGTCTGGTGAAGGCGCGATCCACGGGCTTCATCTTCTTTAATTTTTCCACCATATAGGGATGGGACACGTCGTAGCTGCCCGTTTCAAAGTTTTTAAAGGACCAGTAGCAATCTTCTTTCACATGTTGTTGATTGTTGGGATTTAAGTCCACATTGAAGACCATGGTCTTCTTATAGGGCGCACGGGAAGTATTGGTCATTTCCAGCTCAATGGTCTCGGAAAACTTTTTGCTCTTATTCTCCGTCGTCAATTCCCACTGAAGGCTTAAGCGATCGCCCTTCATTGTGCCGACGTCGATGCGGCGCCCGTCTTCTTCGCCCTTGGGACCGCGAATCTTCCAATCCTGCGGTGCTTTCAAACGAAAACTGACATCCTTTAATTCTTTGATGCGGGAATTTTTCACCACCGTCGCCTGAACGGTAAAACGTCCTTCCCTCTTTGGATCTTTGATGGCCTTCGCTTCAACGGTGTACGGATTTTTAATCCCGTCCACATCGCTGATGTAATCGCCCCTCGATAAAATTTTAGGCCGCAATTGCGAAAGGATCGCCGGCAAATCCTCGGAGTCGGCACATTTTCTGTAGCCGCCGTTTTGAATTTTATGCATCAAAAGCGTGCCGAAGCGTACCGATTTATCCATGGACTCCATAATAAACCGCGTTTCTTCCGTGCCCGGCCCCGGTCCGCCGTCGCCGTTGTAGGCAGGAAACATAATCACGTAGCTGTCCCGTTTCCCCGGCAGATTGTCATACTGATTTAAAATTTGCTCGTAGCCGTTTTGTAAGCCAGTGCGCATACGCTGAAAGCGGTCTGTGCCCGTGGCGTATTTTTCGTGAGGTCCCGAAAGGACCAATTCCGAATTGACGAATAACAAGACGTCTTTCAGTCGCTTCGGCTGCCAACCTTCTTTGCTCTTAAGATTGCCGTAAACCTTTAAGGCATCGTCCACGCCAATGGTCGGACCCGCCTTCAGGGTAATCTCCTTGTCGAAGCCGCCGAAATTGCCGAAAAATCCCATGCCGTCGTCGTATAAGTAATCATAGTAAAGAATGGCGGACACTTTGTTATTGGGATTGGCGCTCTTGATTTGCCGCGCAAAACGCGTAAGGGCCTCGGGTTCTCCCCTCTCGCCGAAACCCGGCGCACTCATGCAGTCGACGATCATGTACACGTGTACGCCGTCATATGTTTCTGCATATGCCCGAAAGGGCACCGCAAGAAATAAGGCGAGGAATAATAAGATGTGTGCCATCTTCCCGTATTTTTTTAACATCATAACCTCCTTTTTATGGCAAGCGCATTCTTGTTTAGATCGTATCACAGGGGCCTTCGTGGGTTCAATGGATTCGCAGATTTAACTGTTTCTGCATTTCTGCGACTACCTTTCATTTTTCTTCCGCAAAAAAAGCACCTGCACGTGCAGATGCTTACTCTTCGCCGACGACTTTTCTTTCATAGCTTGCGTAATTGATTAAGAACAAGATCCCCGCCATGGCCAGTGCCGTCCCCAGGCCCGTATAGAAAAAGGCGATGAAGCGCTCGGGCAATAGATTCAAGGCGCGAATGGTGATGCCGAAGGTCATCATCAACGCCATGATCAAAAAAGATTTCTTATCGAAGAAATGCCACGGCCGCTTGTACTCCTCTTCGTAGCCGTGAATGCGAATCACGTGTTTGTCCACCAAGGGGTGAAAGACCTTCGTCCAAAAGAGGAAAAAAACCAGGGCGGACAGAGCGACATGGAGAGGGCTCAAGGCGCGGGCATAGGCTTCAACGCCGATTTTTAATACATTGATTCCGGCAAGAGACCAGACCAGTCCCGCCAACAGCAATAAGGTTCTCTTCTTTACCACATTTTCATCTCCCATCATCGTGGTTCAATCGCTTTTTATTTTAAAATGCTCGATCAGCAAAAGTGACACATTGTCACTCCCTATTATACCCGCTTTTTGCTGTGAATCCCATATTTATTTTTAACCGCACAAAAAAACGCCTCCGACAAATCGGAAGCGTTCCTTCTTTAAAATTACATGGCGTCGAAAAGATCCGCCATTTCCAACACGCTCATGGCGGTGTCGTAGCCTTTGTTGCCGCTCTTGGTGCCGGCACGTTCTACGGCTTGCTCGATGTTTTCCGTGGTGACAATGCCGAAGCCCACGGGAATATTCGTATCCAGAGACACTTTGGCGATACCCTTGGACACTTCGTTGCAGACGTAATCGTAGTGGGTGGTGGCTCCGCGGATCACGGCGCCGAGGCAAATGACGCCGTCGTACTTGCCGGATTGAGCCAGCTTTTGTGCCGCCAGGGGAATTTCAAAAGCTCCGGGTACACGCACCAAACTTAAATCCTCGTCCTTCACGCCGTGGCGGTACAAGCAGTCCAGGGCGCCGTCTAAAAGTTTCGACGTAATAAAATCATTGAAACGGCTGACGACAATGGCGAAAGATTTTCCCTCGCCTCTTAACATTCCCTCCATAATTTTCATCGGTTGGCCTCCTTGTTTTGTTTTTCCTTATGTCCGTGGCAATCGCAGTCAAATTCGTGCAAATAGTGGTTCATTTTTTTGGCTTTCGTTTCCAAATAGAAGTGGTCGTTTTCGTGGGATTGAATTTCGATGGGCACCCGTTTGACGATTTCCATGCCGTATTGTTCCAGATGGTACACCTTATCGGGATTGTTGGTCAACAGGCGCATGGTTTTGACGCCGAGATCCCGCAGGATTTGCGCGCCGATGTAGTATTCCCGGGCGTCTTCCGGAAAGCCCAGGGCCAGATTGGCTTCCACCGTGTCCATGCCCTGATCTTGCAGGGCGTAGGCCTTTAATTTATTCAAGAGGCCGATGCCTCGACCTTCCTGGCGCATGTAGAGGACGATGCCGCGACCTTCTTTTTCGATTTGCATCATGGCCCGTGCCAGCTGATCGCCGCAGTCGCAGCGCAAGGAGCCGAAAGCGTCGCCTGTCAAGCATTCGGAGTGGACGCGGGTCAGAACGTCTTCGCCGTCTGCGATGTCCCCTTTCACCAGGGCCACGTGGTGTTCGCCGTTTAAGGTATTGCGATAGCCTACGGCTTTAAAATGGCCGTACTTCGTGGGCATGTCCGCTTCCGCCACCCGCTCGATTAAGCGGTCGTGGGTCTTGCGATACTCTTTTAATTGCTCGATATTGATGAAGGGAATATCCAATTCCTTGGCCAATTCGTAAATGCGGTCACGCTGCATCATTTCCCCGTTATCTTCCATGATTTCGCAGCACAGGCCCACTTCCGTCAAACCGGCGAGGCGCATCAAGTCCACCGTGGCTTCCGTGTGGCCGTCCCGCTCCAAGACGCCGCCGGGTTTGGCGATGAGAGGAAACATGTGGCCCGGGCGGCGGAAGTCGTCGGCCTTGGCGTCAGGATCCGTGGTCATGCGGGCGGTAAGAGCCCGTTCCACGGCACTGATCCCCGTGCTCGTATCCACGTGGTCGATGGACACGGTAAAGGCTGTTTCGTGATTGTCCGTGTTGTCGGATACCATGGGCTTTAAGCGCAGGCGATCCGCTTCTTTTTTGCTCATGGGCATACAGATCAGACCCTTAGCGTAGCATGCCATGGCGTTTAACTGCTCTGTGGAGCAGGTTTCGGCGGCGACGATCATGTCCCCTTCGTTTTCCCGATCTTCCGAATCCATGGCAATGATCATCTTGCCGGCTTTCAGCGCTTCAATGGCCTCTTCAATGGTGTTCCACATAATTTCCTCCTAAAATCCATGATTTCTGAAAAAATTCATATCCAGTGGGGAATGCTCTTCCGCCACTTCATTTTGTCTCAATAAATACTTGCCCACGATGTCGAATTCCACGGTAACGGGATCTGAGGGCTTCAGCTCACCTAAATTGGTGGAGCGCAAGGTCTCCGGAATCAGGGAGACGGAGAAATCATTCCGCCCCGCCCGGGCAATGGTTAGGCTCACGCCGTTTAAGGTCACCGAGCCCTGGGCCACGAAATAAGGCGCCCAGTCCGGCTCCACGGCGATGTGAAGGAGATAGCCCCCTTCGTGTGGCTCGATGCTCTTCACCTCCCCCACCGTGTCCACGTGGCCCTGGACGATGTGTCCGCCCATGCGGCTCGCGGGAAGAAGAGCCCGCTCCAAATTCACGGCACTTCCCGGCCGCAAGCGGTCCAGAGCGGATTTTTTCGCCGTCACCGTCATCATATCCGCCGTAAAGGTGCCCTCCGCCATGGAAGTCACCGTGAGGCAGACGCCGTTTGTGGCGATGGAATCGCCGATCTTCGTGTCTTCAAGCACCGTTTGCGCCATCACCCGCAGGACGATCTTCTCGCCCCGCTTTTCCAGCGTAGCCACGGTGCCCACTTCTTCTACGATTCCCGTAAACATGCTCTGATGCCTCCTATAAACAGATCCGGCCCCAGCATCTTCACCTCGTCAAAGATGAAATCCCGCCGTTCGCTTAATGCAGCGATGGCACGTCCCGCGACGGCATCTTTGCCGCCGCCGAAGAGGGTAGGCGCGAGATAGAGGGCGAATTCATCCACCAAATCCTCGTCGATGAGGCTGCCGTGCAGGCGTCCGCCGCCTTCCACGAGAATGCGGCCCATGTCCTTGGCATACAGGTCCTTCAAAACGGCACGGAGATCCAGCTTGCCCTTCTTCTCCTTTATGACCTCCACGACGACGCCCCGCTCTCTCAGGGTCTTGATCTTCGCCTCGTCCATATGCGTCGTGTAGACGATGGTAGGAAGAGTGCCGTCGTATACGTGAAAATCCAAATCCACGGCGCCGCGGCGGTCCAAAATAATCCGCGTGGGATCCTCTCCTTCGCCGCTGCGATTCGAGAGGCGGGGATTGTCCTTGATCACCGTGTTGGTGCCAACTAGAATTCCGTCCACTGCGCCGCGAAGCTTGTGGCCGTCCTTGCGCGCCGCCTCCGATGTGATCCATTGGCTTTCGCCTGTATCCGTGGCAATCTTGCCGTCCAATGTAGTGGCGAATTTACAAATCACATAGGGCGTCTGCGTCAAAATACTCGTGAAAAAGGCCCGGTTCAGGGACCGGCAGGCCTCCTCAAGGACGCCTACATCCACCTGAATCCCCGCCGCTCTCAGCGCGCCCACGCCGCGGCCGGCGACCTTTGGATTGGGATCCAAGGTGCCTACCACTACCCGGGCGATCCCCGCCCGCTCGATGGCCACGACACAGGGCGGCGTCTTTCCGTAGTGGAAGCAAGGCTCCAAGGTCACATACATGGTGCCGCCCCTCGGCGATTCCTCCACCTGCTTCAGGCAATCCACCTCTGCGTGGTCCAGGCCGAAGCCGTGATGGTAGCCCTCGGCGATGACTCGCCCGTCCTTTACCAAGACGGCGCCTACCATGGGATTGGTCTTGGTCTTGCCCAAGCCCTTTTTCGCAAGAGTCAATGCCCGGTTCATATACTGCTCATCCATAAAGCCTCCTGCATTAAAAAAACCGAAGCGCAACGCTTCGGAGTGACAATCAAATGAAGGACAATCAATGCCCTTAGCTCTTCTTTCATCCGGACTATACCGTCGGTATCGGAATTGCACCGATTCAATCATGTGACTCGTGGACTTTACCACCGGTGAGGAGTTGCACCTCGCCCCGAAGAATGTATGAAGTTCAGGAAATGTTTTCCTTTAATTATGATACCACTTATATCCTAGCCTGTAAAGAAAATATACCGGCCCCCTCTTTAAAATTTGCGCCCATCCTATGTACAATAAATAAAACGAGAAACATTTTGTAATAAAGGGAGCCCTCCCGCGTATATACAAGTGAAGGAACAAGGAGGTGAAGCCAATGGATGAAACGACCCATGTACCGACCGTCATAGACGATGCCGTTACATTTGAAGCCGTCTACGATCGCTACTTCGATTCCGTATTTCGGTTCGTCATCTACCGCACCGGCAATCGTGAGGTGGCCAAAGATCTGACGGCGGATATTTTCTTCAAGGTCTACAAAAAATTTTCCGCCTACGATTCAAAAAAAGGCAGCTTCGAGGTGTGGCTCTATACAATAGCGAGCAATCAGGTGAAGGATTACTACCGACGAAAGAGCCGCTTTCAGTGGTTGCCCATCACCGCGGCGAAAGACGTGGTCGAAGACGATCCCGGTGCCGAAGAGCTTATGGAGAACAAAGAAGAAATCGCCACCCTACGGCGTGCGGTGCAAAAGATGAAGCCGAGAGACCGACTGTTGATCAGCTGCAAATTCGGCGCGGAGCTTTCCAATCAAACCATCGCCGAGCTTATGGACACGAATCCCAATCACGTGGGCGTCATGATCCACCGTTTGCTGAATCAATTGCGAAAAGAAATGGAGGCCTATTATGAATGAAAATAAAAATGCCCACGACAACGTAAGCCGAGATTTAAATAATCTCTACGCTACCGATGAAAAAGACAAGCAGGAGGTCTATGTAAAAATGAAAAAGAAACAACGAAAGCAATACAAAAAACCCGCCATTGCCGCGGCATGCGCCCTTTTAATCGCTACCCTCCCCTTTACGAGCTTTGGCGGCGGCATCGTGAATACGGTGAGACAAGCCGTCAGCCCCTCGGGCCGCATCGTCGTCAACGAAGACGAGCCGGCCGTGGCCATCCCCTTCCCCGAGGAATTAAAGGGAAAGGTCTTCGACAAAGAGGGAAATGAAATCACCGACCTCGAAGTCCTGAAAAAGGCAGAGCACGTCTACTCCAAAGACGGCCGGGAAATCGTGGGAAGCAATTACGACGATGCCACCCGCACCGGCGAAGTTACCTTCGAATACGCCGACGAAGTGAAAAAAGATACGGGCGACAAGGCCCCGGTGGAAGAAATCGCCAAAAAATTAAACTTTAATCCCCTGGTCTTTTCGAACAAATACAAGTACGTGGAATCGGAAATCTTCGCCGAGCCGGGGACACTTTCCGATTGCGTCGCCTTCATCTACGAAAAAGACGGCAAGACCATCTATATTGACGAGCGGGTCTCCTCCCCCGAAAACGCTTATGAAACAGGCGGCGAAGGCAAAATCTACGAAGTCAATGTAAACGGCGTGAAAGTCATCATTCAAGGCCGTGATGCCGACTTCGAACGAGACGGCCTCCTCGTCTCCATCTCCGCCGAAGGCGCGGACAAAGACGATCTCATCGCCATGGTGAAAGACTTGCATCTCTTAAAATAAATTGATACGCCGCCGGTTCGCCCCGGCGGTTTTTTTGCGCAACAAAAAAACACCGCAGGTTGCGGTGTTTGTCTGTATGTGCTTAACGTTTGGAGAATTGGGGAGATTTACGCGCTTTCTTCAAGCCGTATTTCTTTCTTTCCTTCATTCTCGGGTCGCGGGTCAAGAAACCTGCCTTTTTAAGAACGGCACGGAAATCGGGATTGGCTTCTTGCAATGCACGTGCAAGACCCATGCGAATGGCACCGGCTTGACCGGTGTAGCCGCCGCCGTTGACCTTGACGAGGACGTCGTATTGGCCTTCGGTTTCCGTTACGGTTAAGGGTTCTTTTGCCACGGTACGTAAAGTTTCGTAACCGAAGAAGTCTTCCAGTTCTCTGCCGTTGACGAGGAATTTTCCGCTGCCGGAGAGGAGTCTGACTTGGGCTACGGACGTTTTTCTTCTACCTGTTGCTCTAATTTGATCTGCCATCTGATTCACCCTTCCTTACACTTCGTAGACTTCCGGTTTTTGCGCTTCGTGGGGATGGTTCGGACCTGCGTAAACTTTTAATTTACCGAACATGGACCGACCTAAACGGCTCTTGGGAAGCATGCCCTTGACCGCATATTCGATGACGCGTTCCGGATGCTTTTCGCGAATTTCTTTGTAAACGACTTCGCGACGTCCGCCCGGATAACCGGTGTGGGAAGCGTGGATCTTGTCGTCCCATTTGGTGCCGGTCATCTTGACCTTTTCGGCATTGATGACGATAACGAAATCGCCGGTGTCCACGTGGGGCGTGTAAATGGGTTTGTTCTTGCCGCGCAAAATATTTGCGACTTCGGTAGCCAAGCGGCCGAGGACCTTATCTTCGGCATCGATGACGTACCATTTTCTATCTACTTCATTGGCTTTCGCCATGGTTGTCTTCATGGATAACCTCCTGCTGTATCGAAAGGAATAATGTTCAAAAGTTTCCGGGGCTTTAAAACACTAGCAATTAGTATAGAGCAAGAAAGGCCCGATGTCAAGGGGTTAAGCCCGATTTCTGCGGGTTTTTCTCTATTGGCGAAGTTTTTCTTACGGGCTATAATAGAGGCAGAAAGGACGTGACTTATGGCCAATCACAACGGACACCTTCCCCGCTTTAAATACTTCTCCTACGACTGCGACAATCACGTGAGAAAAAATTACTCCATCGTCCACGATCCCAGGCCTCTGCCCCTTTCGGATGATTTGATGCAGGCCCTGGAATACCTTTTGTGGTACGTTCCCAATATTAATTCCTTTCAGTCCCCCTCCAATGTGCTGATCACCGAGCCTTTGTATGAGGACTTCAGCTTCGGTTTGATTTCCGAGGCCCTTCGCCTCGATGACGAGGATATTTTGTTTTTGGATTACATCGACGACGACATCGTGGATTACTACATGGACGCCATTTGCACTCATTGCCAAAAGATCATCATCACCACCGGCGAGCACGAGACGAAAATTTCCGCCTTGGTGCGCCACATGCGCAATGCCATCGCCCACGGCTATTTCACCGTGGTGGACGAACGCATCATCGCCTTTGACGTGAAGCACTTCCCGAAAAAAGACGATTCCTACGGCTGCACCGCCGTCTTAAAGCTGAACCCCCTGCACCTGGTGCGGGCGCTGAAGCTTTTGGAAGAGGAGATGACCCACGAGCGCTTGGCGGCCGTGGCCTTTTCCCGCTGCGGCTACGAGATTTTGGACAACGACTACGTCAATCCCGAGCTGCCTTACGATTTTAAAATGGAAAAAGACGGCAAAATCTATGCCGTGGAAATCAAGCGCATCGCCATCGAAGGCGTGGCCCACAAAGAGCACTTGGACAGCATCCTCGCCCACTTCCCGAAGAATGTGCGGGAACGGAAGGTGCTGCTGATGGATTCCGCCGTCTTGGATTCCGATGCGAAGAAATCCCTGCAGGAAAATAAAATCCTGCTACTGGACCGGGACAATTTAAAATCCCTCATGTCCGGCGACGATATTTTAGGCCGCATCGAGAGAAAAATGCGATGAGGGATCTTTTACCGCTTCATTCAAATCACAAGCCGTCTGCTTTTCTTCCGTAAAAAAACGTGGTATGATTCCGACAAATAAAACATGTTTACAAGGAGGAATGAATCATGGCATTTGACGATGCAACGGGCGTCGCCGACGGCGGCGAAAAAGATAAGTACGTGGTCTTGCAAGTGGTGCTGACGGAAAAGTTTTTAGGCACCGGATCGGGAACTGCCAGCCTGACCAATCTGCAGGCGGCCATTAACAAGCAAGCGGCCCTGGGCTACCGGCTCCACACCATTACCACCGCCTCGTCGGGATCCAAAGATTTCCTCGGCGGCGATAAAATTCAGGCCACCATGGTCTTTGAACGCATCGACTAAAATCGACCTTCAGAAAAATTTTCGCAAAAAACAAAAGGCTTCGACTCACCGAGAACACACTCGGCAGTCGGAGCCTTTTTTCTTACGCAGCTTCTTTCTTCGGTCTACCTATTTCAGTACGATCCACTTTCCCGACTTCGTGGAGCCTTCTCTTTTAATAACACTTTGCGCTTTTAATTTTTTTATATGATAACGCACGCCGTCAAAGGAAATACCTAAATGTTTCGCAATTTGCCTTGCTGTAATTCTCGGCTCTATTTCCATCAGTTCAACAATCTGATGCTGAATTGGCTTCTCAATTTCTATTTCTTGAGTAGTTTCTTGGGTAGTTTCTTGGGTAGTTTCTTGAGTAGTTTCTTGGGTAGTTTTACCATCGAGCTCTTTTAAAAACTCTGCATTTATCTCCATCACAGCATTGGTGTAGTTATCTTCTTCATTGTCAGGATAGAACTTCAGCTCGGGAGATTCGTTTTCCGAAAGTGCATCTTTTGCACGCCTTATGCCCGATCCGTAAGACTCTATCAAATTCAATGAAAAGAACATATCTTTAAGCTCTTTATTAAGATACTGTCTTCTGTCAAAACTTCTATCTCGATTGAGAGCTTCGATGGTGACTGGCGGCAGAGGCCTATTGTGATTGACAAAAGAGATTCTATCCCTGTAAATATAGATCCCTACATACTCCGGCGTATCATACTCTTTGTGAAGGATGGCATTGGTCGCAAGCTCCTCAAATGCCGTGAGCGGGTAGTTATAAATAATCTTGTGCTCGATTTTATCAGCTTCTCTTATGGTATAGGAAGCCATAATATAATCTTCAAAGTATTTGCTGACCTGTTTTGCCTGCATCCAAACCGGACCGTCAAATCTTTTCGATTCCATTTTATCCGTTCCGTCAATTTCTCGTATGATTTCCACATGGGCATTGGAAATAAATTTATTCGGTGTTTCCGCAAACATGAGTACCGCAAAGTTTTTCGCCCTGTAACCTCCATATTCGCTTTCACTAATAAGCCCCATACTTTTCGCCATATCAAGCTTGGACATTTCTCTAATATCTTTTTTTGCTCCTGTTTGGAGTAAGTATTCTTTCATGTACTCATAGCTTAGGTCATCTATGGTGGCAACCTCGTTTAAATTAGAGCTAAACGAAAAGTTTGCAAATTTTTTCAAAAGCTCAAATTCTTCAGTTGGATTCGGGAGCTTCGAATCCCTACCGATCCTTATATATCTTCCCGCTTTTAATCCGATGCTTTTGTCTTTTTCCGCCTTTTCACTGGTCTGAAACGGTCCTTTACTACCGCATTCTACCGCAACGACAATATAGTACTCATCGTCAATCATATCCGTAAGAATGTGGTAATTTATTTTAGGATGGATATTGGACAGAAGCGATTTTAATTCATTTTCCACTCCTTCAATCTTCGACTCTTTCACTCCCTCTATAGGTCGTTTCGGAATTGCCTTTTCTCCCGTTTCTTTATCGTCAACTTCTTCAATCCCGATAAACAACAAGCCGATTTCATTATTCAAATAGTTATTGGCAAAGGCACAAGCAGTTTTCAGGATCTTGTTTTTAAAATTAGCCGACTTTTTATATTCGACAAAGCTATTTTCTATGTTTTGATTTTCAAGAATGCTGTGAGCCATTCTCTTTATATCTGAAATCTGCATAATACCTCTCCTTTCACACTTTGTTGTCATATTATATCATTTTTAGAAAATTACCACCTTCCAAATGTGCAACGAAGTGCCTGAAAAAACAAAAGGCTTCGACTCACCGAGAACAAACTCGGCAGTCGGAGCCTTTTTTCTTACGCTGCTTCTTTCTTCGGTCCCCTCTTATCGATCCTTACCAAGCTCAGCACCGTAAAGAGCAGGCTGCTTCGATGGCTGTAGCCGGTGTATTTCGGCTCCCAGTCGTCGGTAAATTTGCTCTTGTAGCTGCGCAGGCCTTCAAAGGAATAGACGGAGCTTCCGAATTTGTAAACGAAGTAGGCGAGCTTTTCCTGCAAAAAGCTTTGTTCATTAATGCCTACATTGGCCAAGGGCGCCATGCCCAGGTCGAAAAACTTCTTCCCTTCTTCCTTATTGTGCAGGAAGAGATTTAAAAACATAAAGTCCATGGTACCGGCCGGGGCTTCTTCCGGATCGTATCGCATAAGATCGATGGTGGCCCAGCCCTCTTTGTACACGGGCATGAGATTGGCGAAGGCGAGGATGTCGCCGCCCTCGTCTTTCACCACGGCCATAGGCCCGCGGTTTAAATAGTCTTCGTCGAAAAATCCCAGGGAAAAGCCCCGCTCCCCGCGGTTGTCCAGCCATCTGTCGGAAATGGCCTTGAATGCGGCCATTGTCTTTTCGTCGTAGGGCGGACGCAGGACGTCGAAGGCCATGTTTTCTTTTTCGAATTTGTTCAGCAGATGGCGAAAGACTTTTTTGCTCTTTCCTTCCAGATTGAAATCGGCCAAATCCACCACGGCGTTTTCGCCGAATTTCATAAAGTGGAAGCCGTAGTCGTGAAGCTTCATAATAAGCTCCCGGGACACTTCGTAAAAGACCACGTCGTAGCCCAACTCGTCGGCTTCTCGAATAAAGGCGCTGACGCAGTCGTCCATGTACTCAACATTGCCCATGGGCCCGCCCATGACGATGACTTTGTCGCCGGCGGTCCTCAGTTGAAGGGCGCACATGTCCTCTCCCTCCACTTGATACCAATACAGGTCCTTGTCCCTTAAAAAGATCAGTCCCGCGTCCATATCGCCGCCGTAGGCCTCCAAAAGGGCTTCTACGCGGTCCAAGTCCGCCTCTTCCCCCACGGTTTCGCTTTCGCCGCGGACGTATCGGAAGATGGCATAGAGAATGCCGCCCATGACGAGAAGCATTACGCTGATGCGCAGCCAGTTCGCCTCAAAGGGCAGGACGATAAATTCCCGCGCCTTTAGCAACAGCCGCATACCCTTGGCCTTGTTGGCGATGGAAAGGATGTACATGGTGATAAAGACCAGGGCGATGCCCAAGTCAGTAAACAGGCTTTCTTTTCGGTAGATAAATTGCTTGCGGTACAAATCTCTGCGGCTTGCCACGGTAAGGATCGTGAGCAGAATCAAGTAGATATAGGTGATTAAGCCGAAGCCCGTCATAATGGCATAGACAAAGGTGAGGGCCAGAAAGAGCAGGGTGGGCGCCATGGCTTTTTTCTGCCGCTCCACGTGGATCCGCCCGAGGAAGATAAAGACCAGCCCCAAAAGAATGCTCGGCGATTGATACAAGATATTGGCGTGAATGGGATTCAGCTTCGCCAAAAGTTTGATGTGGTTGACTTTGTCGGGAATCGTCGCCGATAGGATCATAAAGATGCCGAAGAGATACATCATAAAGGAGCAGATGTCGTGGCCAATGGATTTGGCAAATTCCGCCGGCAAGCCGTCGTTTTCTTCATTAAAGCTGCGGCCGAAGTGCTTGATGAAAAAGTACAGGCCGATGAAAAAGGGCACCACATAGTAAAAGAGGCGGTACAGCAAGAGCCATGCCAGGACGTTTTCGTAGCCGATGCCTAAATTTCCGAGCCCCACGAGGGTCATCAGGTCGAAGGAGCCCAGACCCCCGGGCATAAGGGAGACCATGCCGATGAGATTGGTGGCGACGACGACGGTAAACACTTCTCCCACATGGAAGGTCTGTCCCATGCACCGACCGATGATTAAAAAGGTGCCGATGGCGCCGATCCATTCGAAAAGAGAGGTCAACAGCAGCTGCCGCTGTGCCCAATGGGGCACTCTTTTTTTCTCGTCTTTTTTTCGATTGGAAAACAGAATCACCGCAGGAGAATAGACCACGCCGCCGATGAGCCAGGGCATGTAGACCATGGCGGCGGAGTCCCGATGAAAATACAGATAAGCGAGGCCCAACAGGCTCAAGACGGATATGCCGATGAGGTAATAGAGGTACGTTTCCAAAATTACCTTCACCATTTCCACTTTATCTTTTTTTCTTCCGTAAAAGTAATTTCTCAGCCCCATATTGATCAGGCCGCCGAAGCCGATGAGATTGTTCATGGTGTTGACGGTGTAGCTGGTCTCGTAAATGGTGCGCTTCTTTTCTTTGTTGTCGATGAGGCGATTAAAGACCACGTCGTAATTGATCATGGGCACTACGGCTAGGATGCCCACGATGAGCATGAGCAAAATATTATAAAAGGGAATGCTCCCCAGGGCATCTACCACTCGGTCGTAGGAAATTTCCTTGGACAGGCTTTTAAATTCCACCACCACGAGAATAAAGACGCTTAGTATAAACAGGGGTTCCAGGTATTTTTTTAATTTTTCAAAGAGTTTTTTCATGATGCTCCTTTTAAAAAGTTGATGACGATGTCGTTAAAGGATTCGGCATCGGTTCTCGCCAGCTTGTGCCCCTGATCCGCCACTTCCACGTAGCGGCAGCCGGGGATCAGAGAGGCGATGTGTTTTGAGTGAGAGGTCTCTATAACGTCCTTGGCGCCGACGATGACCATGGCCGGGCAATTTAACTGCATCAGCTCCTCTTCCGAAAGATCCACGTCTCTTACCAAAAGCTTCGCCCTCAGTTTTACATCTTGGAATCGTCCGGAAAGAATGCTTAAGATCGCACCCGCCCCGTATTGCAAATAAGACAGGATCCGACTGAAAAATTTCGTCCCGCGAAAGGATAGATTGCCGGAATTTAAAACCAGCTTGTCCACATAGCTCGGATAAAGGGCGGCGAAGGTCATGGCCAAATTGGCACCGTCGGAAAAGCCGACGATGGAGGCTCTTGAAACGCTCAATGCGTCCAATGCCTCTTTCGTATCCCGGGCCATGAGTCTGAAACTTAAATGCTCGCCCCGATTGTTGCTCTTGCCGTGGGCGCGGCTGTCGAGAAAGATCAGTTGAAAATGTTTTTTAAATGGCGCCACCTGATAGTGAAAGAAACGGCTGTTGCCACCGTTACCGTGTAAAAACAAAACCGGTTCGCCCTCGCCGAAAATGGTGTAGAAAATTTTCGTCCCATCGGCCATTGTAAGATATCCGCTCGTCTTCATACTGCGCCTCGATTGCTCAATTCATTTAGTGAAAAAGACTCTCGTCTCGGTTTCTATTATAGTCTTTGCGCAAAAAAAGAAAAGGCATCTTTCCATAGAAGAAAAATACCTTTTCTTTGATTTCTCTATTCTCTTGCCTACCTTGCTCTTAGCTGAAGTCCTTTAGGGAATCGTCCACCAGGACATTTTCCAAGGGGGTCTTGTATTCGGAATCGCTCATGTACTTGCCCAAGGCTTTTCGCACCCGGGTGGTGGAGGCGATGGTGCCCATGCCGGCGATGCAGCCGCCTTCGCAGGCCATGCCTTCCAGAAGGTAGCCCTCTTTTTTACCGGCCTTAGCCATTTGCAGCATGCGAATACATTCCTTCAGGGAGTTGGCTCCTTCGATTTGAATATCGCGCTCGGGCTCGATGCGCTCGGCCACTTCCTTTACCGCCGCGGCGACGCCGCCTGCCATGGCATAGCCTCTTGCCGAGGAGGAGGACTCTTCCTCTTCTTTTACCTCTTCGATTTCGGAAGGCTCGATGTCTTTGGCGACAAACATGCCCATGAGCTCTTCAAAGGTGATGACAAAGTCCACATACTCCTTCACGTCCCCGGTAATGGCTTCCACTTTTTTCGACGTGCAGGGGCCGACGAAGCAAACCAGGGCGTCGGGATCCTTGCGCTTAATGTGCTCCGCCGTATAGCGCATGGGGCTGCCCGAGTCGGATACATAGTCTTTCAGTTCCGGGAAGCGGTATTGAATCAAGAGGGTCCAAGAGTGGCAGCAGCTCGTGCCCATAAAGGGAATTTCTGCCGGCACGCGGTCCAAGTATTCCTTGGCTTCGTGCAGGGTGGTGTAGTCGGCACCGAGTCCCACCTCCACCATATCGGCAAAGCCCAGTTCTTTAATGGCGGCGCGGATTTGCTCCGGCGTGGTGCCGGCGCCAAACTGGCCGATATAGCTGGGAGCAGGAATGGCGTAGATGCGCTTGTTCTTTTGCTTCAGGGCCTTGACCAGCTGATAGATCATGGTCTTGTCCCCGATGGCGCCCCAGGGGCATTGCACGACGCAGCGGCCGCAACCCACGCATTTGTCGTGATCGATAATGGCCCGGTCTCTTTCGTCACTGCCGATGGCATCGACGCCGCAGACCGAGGCGCAGGGTCGGTCGTATTCCACAATGGCGTGGTAGGGGCAGGTCCTTTTGCAGCGGCCGCACTTCACGCACTTATCGTTATCGATGACGGCGCCGTTTTTGCCGATGGACACGGCGTTGACGGGGCAAACATTGGTGCAGGGATGGGCCATGCACTTGCGGCAGTTGTTCGTTACGAAAAGGGCGCGGGTGGGGCAGGATTCACATGCGAATTTAATGACATCCACCAAGGGCGTTTCAAAAATGCTGGTGGCCACGTCCACATCGTCGAAGCCCTCCGTCACTTTTATGTACTCGTCGTAGTCACGCAAGTTCATCCCCATGGCCAGACGAATCATTTCCTCGACGATGGCGCGCTTTCTGAATAAATCTTCCCGATCTTCCGGGGACGTACCGGGATAGAGGCGGTAGCCCACGGTTTCCAATTCATGCAGCGGTGTATCCGCATAAGCCATCTTCGCCACTTCGGCAAACACTCTGCGGCGAAGACTCATTATACTGGCGTAACTTTCTTTCACTTTTTCCCCTCCTACTTTTCCGACAATTTCCCTGCGCGGGACAGAATCATTTCCGAAATGACTTGGGGCTTGGCGGATGTAATTAATTCGCCGTCGATTTCCACGACGGGCACGTGATCCAGGCCCTTTTCCTTGCAGACGTTTGAACAGTTCATGTGCACGATCTCCAAGCCGCCCTCTTTAAAATAGCGTTTTTGAAGACTTTCCAAGGCGTCGAGCACGGCGCTCGAGCCCATCATGGTACAGCGGGAACCGACACAGACTTTGACTATCATAGACTCTCCTTCTGAATTCCTACTGAGGGCTCTTGTTAACGATGGAGCGGAAGGCCGCATTTCTGTCCAAGGCTTCGTAGACGGGCAAGCTGATCAGGGTGCAGATGATCACTTCGCTGGCCGCTACGGACAGGCTCATGGTCAAAAATCCGACGAAACCGCCGCCGAAAGCGAGAACTAACTCAAAACCGATGATCCACGAGAATAGGGCAGGCATGAGACTTGCCACCCACTTCTTCTGGAGCTTACACATAAAATACAAGCTGATCGCCGTGTGGAATGTGCCGAAAAACAGATCGTACAGACCCAAAGGCGAGCTTATATTCGACAGGAAGACGCCGAGGACGATGCCCGGCGCAAAGGCGGGATTGTAAAAGGCCAGGAGGTTCATAATTTCCGACACGCGGAATTGAACGGGGCCGTATGAAATAGGTGCGAAGACCACGGTAAGGGCGTAGTAAACCGCCGCCAACACCGCCGTCGTGGCGATCCAATGGGTGCTTAATTTATTCTTCATAGTTCTTTCCTTCTTCTATCATCCGATTGCTGTGAGCAAGGCGGGATGCCGCCGCCGCGGCAATGGCTGCCACAATGTCGTCGCTGAAGGTGGTGACCTCTTTGCCCTTCATCTTGTCCAGTTTGTCGATAATGCCGATTTTCTTCTTGTCCAAAAAGCCGAAACTCGTCAGGCCGATGGATCCGTAAAGATTGACGATGGAAAGGCTCAACACCTCGTCGATGCCGTAAAGGCCTTCGTCATTTGCGATAATGGATTGAATGGGCTCTTCGAAAAGCTCCTGATCCACAGCCTTGTCGATGGCCAGGGCCGTCAAGACGGCGTGGATGGTTTCTCTCTTTTTGAGCACCGCCAGGACGTTTTCTTCACACATCTCCATGGTAATAGGGGAATACTCGCTCTGTAATTGGTAGACGATTTCTGAAATGTCGGAAATCTCTACGCCTTTTTTCTTTAACGCCTCGATGGTAATTTCATGAAGGCGCTCCATATCGTAATTATACATTCTAACCTCTTTCTAATTTCTATTTTCGTCTGTTGTCCCGTCTGCGGCGATACTTCGCCGGGCCCAGAGCCGCCACGAGGGTGGCCAGCGCCTGAGGCAATAGGGCGCAGACGCCATAGACCGCCGGAGTCTGCTTCAGACGCATAAGACTCACTGCCGCCATTTGGGGCAACATGGTGACGTCGGCGGGAAACCGCCACAGGGAGCGAAAGGCCCCCCGCACAAAGCCTTCGTTGCCGCCGCCAAAATAGGCGATGGCGAGGAAGACGCCCCAAATCAAAGCCGGCAAAAGCAGGGTCAAAAGGCCGTCGGTAAAGCCCCGCACATTCATGAATTTCCCTATGAAGAGATAGGCCGCAATCGTAAAGATGACGGGGATCAGCCGCAGGACGAAGTGGTCGTACACCACGCCTTCCACGGCGGATGACAGGTGCAGATAAATCAAAAAGACGGAAAAAATCAGGATGAGCAAAAACTGACCCAGGGTAAAAATGAGCAGATTATTGCGCATTGGTCGCCCCCTGACTGTCCAGAATGCCTTTCAATCCGTCGGTAAAGGCGGTGGTGCCGTCTTCGAAGATCCAATAGGCCTCTACGCCGTCCAGGCTGTCCACCAGGGCGCGCCCCTTTTCATAGGGCATACAGAAGACGGTGGTGGAAAGAAAATCCGCATAGCCGCTGTCTTTGGTCACGATGGTAACGGAGCGGGCATAATCCGCCGGCATAAGGGTGTCGGGATCGATAAGGTGGTGATAGTGCTTGCCGTCGACGATGTAATAGCGTTGATAGTCGCCGCTGGTCACCACGGACATATCGTTAATATAGATGATGTCTTTCATGTTGTCGTCCGCCGTGCCGTCGCCGGTAATGGCTTCGGGATCTTGCAGGCCGATGCCGAAGGCATCCCGGTCCGCTTCCGGCGCGGAGCCGATGATTTTCACATTGCCGCCTGCGCTGATAAGGGTCGTCTTCACGCCCGATGCGCGAAGCTCTTCGCCGATAAGCTCCGTGGCATAGCCTTTGGCCACGGCGCCCACGTCGATTTTCAGTTTGGGATCTTTGATTTCTACGGAATGATCTTCGTCGTTTAAGACGATGTCGTCGATATTCGTGTGCTTATTGGCTTCCTTGAGCTCTTCCATGGGGGGAAGCTTCGCATCGGGAAGGCCTTTTTGCAAGACCGTATCGTCGGGGCTGCGATCCACTTCCGGCACCACTTCATAGGCGTCCCGATAGTCTTGCCAAATGGAAGTGACGGCGCCGAAGGCGATATTTGTTTCGCCGTATTTTTTGTAAAGATCCTTGGAAAAGCGGAGCAGATCGTACAATTCTTCGTCTACGACGACCTTGCCCTTGCCCGCCTGATCGTTCACGGCCTTGACATTGACCAGGCCGTCGTAATTTTTAAAGCCGCTGTAGAGGCGGTCCAATTCCTGATAGCGCTTGTGGATTTGTTCAAAGGTTTTATTGGCGCTCTCTTCATCGGGAGCGTAGACAATGGCACTCACCACCGTGTCGAAGGTGTCGTAAAAGGTGGTTTGGAAGCGCTCCTGCGCCGCCTCCTGCACTTGATTGTCGTCCGCGCTCTCGGCGGTATCGTTGCCTTTATTTTGCCCGCAGCCCGATAAAAGAACCAGGGCCGCCATCCATAGGGCCAGTAATTTTTTCATGTATCCTTCTCCCTCGCCGCTTAAAATCCGGCGAAACATAGAAAAAGAACGGGTTTGCCGTTCCTGTTTGCTGACTTTCATTGTGTCCGCCCCCGACCATTCTTTTCAAAAAAATCTGTTGCACGAACGGGAATTTTTGCGGGGACTTTGCTTCTTTTATTCTATCGGACAGGGCTCTTCTTGGCAAGTTTTTCATGGGAATTATATAGTAGAATTGCCTATATCCCATAAAAAAAAGAGGGAACCCCCAGGCTCCCCCTTATTGGATTGTTCTGGTTTTTACCATCCGCCGCTGGCGCCGCCGCCGCCGGATGATCCGCCGCCGCCGAAGTTGCCTCCGCCGAAGCCGCCTCCGCCGCCGAAACCGCCTCCGAATCCGCCCCCGAAGGGGATAAAGATCGGGCCGCGATAGCCGCCTCTTCCTCCACCTCCGCGGCGATTATTTCGCCGACCGAAAATCAGCACGATGAGGATGATGATAATCGCCAGGCGAATCACATCCGCCAGTTCGGCTGCCTCGCTTTCAGAGGCTACGCCTTCGGTGACGGCGTCTTTACCCTCGATGGCGATTTGGTATTCTTCTTCCACTTTCGAAAGAATTTCCCCGAAGGCCACGCGGATGCCCGCCTCGTAATTGCCGTCTTTAAAATAGGGCACCATGTCGTCTAAAATATTCTTCGCCACCATATCGGGAATGGCGCCTTCCAAACCGTAGCCCACTTCGATTCGAAACTTCTTGTCTTCCATGGCGATGAGGAGCAGGACGCCGTTGTCCTTTCCCTTGGTGCCGATGTCCCATTTGTCAAAAATATCCACCGCCGCCTCTTCGACGGTTTCGTCCTCGGGCAAGTGATCCAGGACACAGACCACCACCTGGGCTCCCGTTTGCTCGAAGAGGGACTCGTTGGTCCTGATGATGTCGCTTTTCGCCTCATCGCTCAATACCCCCGCCTCGTCGTAGACGTAAAAATCCTTCGTCGCCTCGGGCAGGCCTGCGGCAAAGACGGGTAGGGACAAAAAGCACAGGGCCAGAGCCAGTAGAAACAGGCGCTTTTTCATGGCTCCGACCTAAAATTTAACCTCGGGGGCCTTCTCGGCGCCGGCGGCCGCTTGGAAGTACTCTCTTTGACTGAAGCCCAGCATTTTTGCCACGAGATTGGTGGGGAAGCGCTTCACGGATTTGTTGAAGTCCGCCACAGCTTCGTTGTAGCGCTTGCGTTCCACGGCGATGCGGTTTTCCGTGCCTGCCAGTTCCGCTTGCAAATTGGCGAAGTTGCTGTTAGCATGCAGCTCCGGATAGGCTTCGGCCACCACATTGATGTTTTTCACCGCTTGATCCAATTGCTCGTTGGCCGCGGCGTATTCCTTCGGCGTGGAAGCGGCCTTGACGGCGCTACGCGCTTCGGTAACTTTCGTAAAGACTTCTTCTTCGTGTTTCGCGTATCCCTTCACCGTTTCCACTAAGTTAGGAATGAGATCCGCCCGGCGCTGCATGGTGTTTTCCACTTGGGCCCAAGCTTGGTTCACGTCTTCATCTTTTACTTGCAATTTGTTGTACGTGGATCCGAAAATGCCGGCAATAATCAGCACAATGGCCAGTACGGGAATTAATTTTTTCATCGGTTCTCCTTTGCTCGAATGGTCGTAATCTTCAACGTTTCCATGGAGGCATCCACCATGGCTTCAATATCCAAGTTCGCCTCCGAGGCTTCCATATCTTCCACCGTGGGGCGAAGGCTCGGGTGCTTCGGCAAAAAGACGGTGCAGCAGTCTTCATAGGGCTGGATCGATGTTTCGTAGGTTTCGATTTTTTCCGCCCAGCGAATAATGTCCACCTTGTCCATGCCGATGAGGGGCCGAAAGACGATGCGTTCCGCCACGTCGTTCATGACCGTGAGGCCGTCGATGGTCTGGCTCGCCACCTGACCCAGGTTTTCCCCGGTGATGACGCTCTTGTAGCCGTATTTGTCCGCCAAGCGATTGGCGATGCGCATCATAAAGCGGCGAGAAAGCACGGTCATTTCCTCCGGCGGGCAGTGCTTGTTCAGTTCCTTTTGAATGGGCAAGAGATTGACGCTGTAGACATTCATCTTCACTACGTAGCGGGCGAGAATCTTCGCCAGATTCATCACCTTTTCCTCTGCTTGAGGCGAGGTGAATGGATAGGAATGGAAATGCAGCGCGTCCACCTGCACGCCCCGCTTCGCCATTAAAAAGCCCGCTACCGGCGAATCGATGCCTCCGCTTAAAAGGAGCAGGCCCTTGCCATTGGTTCCCAGGGGCAAGCCGCCGTAAGTGGGAATCTTTTCGTGGTACAGATACATTTCGTTTTTGACATCTACATAGAGATAAAAATCCGGCTCGTGGACATCCACCTTAAGGCGATTATCGAAGTGATCCAGAATGACGCCCCCGAGGTCCATATTGATCTCTTGGGAGTTTTTGAAAAAGGCCTTGTCGCTCCGCTTGGCGACGACTTTAAATGTTTTAAGCTCCGGCTGCTCTTCGAGGAGCCGGTCGATGTAATTTACCGTCTCTTCTTTCAGTCGGTCCCAGTCCTTTTCAAAGCACCAGCTCGGGGAAATATACACGATGCCGAAGACGAAGCGCAGACGGTTAATGGCCGTCTCTTCCACTGCCGGATCGATTTCCACCTGGATTTTCCCCATTTCCGACTCAATGGCTATATACCCGACATCGGATAAGCTACTCTCGATGTTTTGGATGATTCTGCGAATAAAGTAGCGGCGATTGGCGCCTTTCAGCACCACCTCTCCCAAACTTAAACTTAATATACGCTTCATTCTACCTCCTTATAATGGCGCGGACCGTGTCCACCGCGTCCTTCAGCTCGCGAATAAAAATATCGATCTCTTCCGTCGTCGTCTCGCGACTGAGACAGATGCGTATGGTCCCCTCGGCTAAATTGTCCGATAAGCCCAGTGCCGTTAAAATGGGGTTTTTTCCCGTGCGATGACTGGAGCAGGCACTGGATGTGGAAATATAGATCTCTTTTTCCTCCAACATGTGGAGAAGCACCTCACCCCGCGTGTCAGCAATACTCACGTTTAATATATAAGGGCTCGCCGGTGCGTGGCTGTTAATGGAAATGGCGTCCATGGTTTCGATCCCCGCCCGTAAATGAGCCATGCGGGCCTCGGCATTCTCGAGAGCGATGCCTTCTTCCTTCAGGGCGTCGAAGGCGGCGCCTAAGCCGTAAATCCCCGGAATGTTTTCCGTGCCGCTGCGCATACCCATTTCTTGTCCGCCGCCGTAAATAAAAGGCTTCACGGATTTTTTCACCAGCAGGCCGCCGATGCCCTTCGGGCCGTGAAATTTGTGACCGCTGAAGGAATAAAAATCGCAGCCCATGGTGTCGAAGTCCACGGGAAGTTTCCCCACGGCCTGCACGCCGTCCACGTGGATCTTCGCCGTCGGGTAGGCGGCCTTTATCTTCGGCACCCACTCTTCCACCGGATTGATGCTCCCCAGCTCGTTGTTCACGTGAAAGAGGCTCACCAACACCGTGTCTTCGTCCACGGCATCCATGAGTGCGTCAAAGGGAATGTGGCCCGTCTCATCGATGGCCACTTGGCGCAGCTCAATGTCCGCCGCCTTTAAGACATTTAAAATAGACGGGTGTTCGATATTGGTGGTCACCACATTCTTCCCGCTCTTGTTTTGAACGGCGGAGCGCAAAGCCGTGTTATTGGACTCCGTACCGCCGGAGGTGAAGTACAGCTCGCCGCTTCGGCAATTAAAATAGTCCTTAATGCTTTCGCGGATGGCTTCTTTTTTCTTGCTCACGTCGTAGCCGAATTGATGCAGGCTGGACGGATTGGAAAAATCTTCCCTTAACGCCACGGTCATGGCGTCGATCACCGATTGCCTCGGCCGCGTCGTAGCGCAGTTATCTAAGTAAATCATTTGAACCTCCTCGTCCTGTGGTATACTTGCCCCAGGAGGAAATCATGGCTTATTTCTTGCAAATTTATTGTTCACATTACGGCCCCAAGGCGCGACCCGTGGCCTACGGGCTTCTGGGAGAGGATATCGTCATCGGCACGGAATCGGCCGATCCCCTCGTCGATTGGTTCCTTTCCTTAAACCGCGCACTGGAATCTTTACCTATACAGAATACCCTATATCTCTTTCACGGGCAATTTGAAACGCGCATCCTTTGGCCTTTTTTAACAAAAAAAGCCCGGGCGCGACTGGAAGAGGCGGTGGATCTTTACGACGAGATCAAAAAGCGAACCGCCCTCGCCCCCCTCTCGTCCTACAAAATGGCGAGCATGGCAAAGGACACCGGCTACCTGAAGGACGTCATCGTCGGCGACGGCTTTTCGGAATTTTTCAGGGGCGCATGTTCTGAAGACGTGGCCGTACAAATCGAAAGCAATCTCCGTGCCATGGCCGCCGTTCATGCCTATTACGAGGGCCTGAGGCGGCATCTGCGCCGAGGAGAGTTGGAGATCCAAGGCTTTACCCTCCGCCCCTTTCAAATCGTGGGAAAAAGCGAAGGGACCGTCGATCGCTACGTGCAATACGACGATCTCCTTTACACGGAAGAGAGGGGCCGCTTTACCTTCGACGGCCCGGCAACCCTTCTCCCCTATGACGACAAGCGCAAGGCCCTGGTTCTCGAAACCGATGCGCCCATCGAGCAAATCGTCGAGGCGCCGGAAGGCTTTTTGATTTTTGCCCTGGAAGACACCGTCTACTACGACACCATCTTTTCTCTCATCCAATGGCTGCGAGACAAAGGACAGTAATCCATATAATACGATGCCCGCGTGACGGGCATTTTTTATTTTCGGCACAAAAAAAGCCGAGCAGAACTCGGCTAATTTGGCAGGAGTAGTAGGATTTGAACCCACGACATTTGGTTTTGGAGACCAACGTTCTACCACTGAACTATACTCCTATAAGTGACGCTACTATCGTAACAGATATGACGGGCCTTTTCAATCCCCCGTGCGGCGGAGCAAAAGGGACCACGGTATAAAAAAACTGTAGCCCGCAGCTACAGCCCTCGAGTCTTTACTCAACTGGTGCCCAGAGCCGGAATCGAACCAGCGACACGCAGATTTTCAGTCTGCTGCTCTACCGACTGAGCTATCTGGGCTTATTGGTGGGCCCTCAGGGACTCGAACCCTGGACCTACCGGTTATGAGCCGGGAGCTCTAACCAACTGAGCTAAAGGCCCTCACAAATTGGCGGAGAAGGAGGGATTTGAACCCTCGCGCCCCGTGAAGGACCTACTCCCTTAGCAGGGGAGCCTCTTCAGCCACTTGAGTACTTCTCCTTATTGGCGGAGAGGGTGGGATTCGAACCCACGTGGGCGTGAACCCTAACGGTTTTCAAGACCGCCTCGTTATGACCGCTTCGATACCTCTCCTATTTTATGGTGATCCATCCGCGACTCGAACGCGGGACACCCTGATTAAAAGTCAGGTGCTCTGCCAACTGAGCTAATGGATCGTAATGGCTGGGGCGACAGGACTCGAACCTGTGGAATGCCAGAGTCAAAGTCTGGTGCCTTACCGACTTGGCTACGCCCCAACAAAAAATTAATGGCGCACCTAGGAGGATTCGAACCCCCGACACACGGATTAGAAGTCCGTTGCTCTATCCTACTGAGCTATAGGTGCTCGTGGAGCGGGTGAAGGGAATCGAACCCTCGCAACCAGCTTGGAAGGCTGGGGCTCTACCACTGAGCTACACCCGCAGGCGAATATCGAAAAAACTCCCGGTACAAGAGATGGCCGAAACGGAGAACCAACTACCGCCTCTATTCCTTAAATGGAAATTTAAATGGTGGAGGAGAGTGGATTCGAACCACTGAAAGCTGAGCTAACGGATTTACAGTCCGTCCCCTTTGGCCAACTCGGGAACTCCTCCGAAAAGTGCTTTCGCACTGGAGCTGATGGGAGGACTTGAACCCCTAACCTACTGATTACAAATCAGTTGCTCTACCAATTGAGCTACACCAGCACAGATTGACAAAATTAAGAGCTCGCTTTCAAAAACACATAAGAGGTAACTTATGTAATGGCGACCTGGATCGGACTCGAACCGACGACCTCCAGCGTGACAGGCTGGCATTCTAACCAACTGAACTACCAGGCCAGGTTGGTGGGCGCAATAGGGCTCGAACCTATGACCCCCTGCTTGTAAGGCAGATGCTCTCCCAACTGAGCTATGCGCCCTTATATGGTGACCCCGCCGGGATTCGAACCCGGGTAACCGCCGTGAAAGGGCGGTGTCTTAACCGCTTGACCACGGGGCCTTGTGGTAGCGGGAGCAGGATTTGAACCTACGACCTTCGGGTTATGAGCCCGACGAGCTACCAGACTGCTCCATCCCGCGCTATTCATTGCTGATGGATACATCATCCATGATGGTGCCGAGGACCGGAATCGAACCGGTACGATCTCAACGACCGCAGGATTTTAAGTCCTGTGCGTCTGCCAGTTCCGCCACCCCGGCTTATGGCTCTCAGGGTGGGACTCGAACCCACAACCTACCGGTTAACAGCCGGTTGCTCCACCATTGAGCTACCTAAGAATACACAAGTGAATAGAGAACAGCTTACCGACAAAGGCCGATAAGCGGATCCTATGAATATTAAGCAGAAGAAAATCTTCTGTCCGGCAATTTCCTACTCTCCCGGGTCGTTACCAACCAAGTACCATCGGCGTTAAGAGGCTTAACTTCTGTGTTCGGTATGGGTACAGGTGTGTCCCTCTTGCTATCGTCACCGGACGAACCAAGCTGCATATACAATCTCTTTTGGTCAAGTCTTCGACCGATTAGTATCTCTTAGCTACATACATTGCTGCACTTCCACCTGAGACCTATCTACCTCGTAGGCTACAAGGGGTCTTATCATTACTGAGGGAAATCTCATCTCGAGGGGGGCTTCGTGCTTAGATGCTTTCAGCGCTTATCCCTTCCAAACTTAGCTACTCAGCTATGCCATTGGCATGACAACTGATACACCAGCGGTTTGTCCATCCCGGTCCTCTCGTACTAAGGACAGATCCTCTCAAATTTCCTACGCCCACGACGGATAGGGACCGAACTGTCTCACGACGTTCTGAACCCAGCTCGCGTGCCTCTTTAATGGGCGAACAGCCCAACCCTTGGGACATGCTTCAGCCCCAGGATGAGACGAGCCGACATCGAGGTGCCAAACCTCCCCGTCGATGTGGACTCTTGGGGGAGATAAGCCTGTTATCCCCAGGGTAGCTTTTATCCGTTGAGCGATGGCCCTTCCACTCGGTACCACCGGATCACTAAGTCCTGCTTTCGCATCTGCTCCACTTGTCGGTGTCGCAGTTAAGCTTCCTTTTGCCTTTGCACTCTGCGCACGATTTCCGTCCGTGCTGAGGAAACCTTTGAACGCCTCCGTTACTCTTTAGGAGGCGACCGCCCCAGTCAAACTGCCCAACTGACAGTGTCCCTCTTCCGGATTCACGGAAGTAGGTTAGAATTCCAGAATGAATAGAGTGGTATCCCAAGGGCGACTCCCGAAACACTGGCGTGCTTCGTTCTTCGTCTCCCACCTATCCTGTACAGTCCATTCCGAAATCCAATATCAGCCTGCAGTAAAGCTCCATGGGGTCTTTCCGTCCTGTCGTGGGTAAGCGGCATCTTTACCGCTACTACAATTTCACCGGATCCTTTGTTGAGACAGTGCCCAAATCGTTACACCTTTCGTGCGGGTCGGAACTTACCCGACAAGGAATTTCGCTACCTTAGGACCGTTATAGTTACGGCCGCCGTTTACTGGGGCTTCAGTTCTAAGCTTCGCTTGCGCTAACTTTTTCCCTTAACCTTCCAGCACCGGGCAGGTGTCAGCCCCTATACTTCGTCTTTCGACTTCGCAGAGACTTGTGTTTTTGGTAAACAGTCGCTTGGGCCTTTTCACTGCGGCCATGTTTCCATGGCTCCCCTTCTCCCGAAGTTACGGGGTCATTTTGCCGAGTTCCTTAACAAAGGTTTTTCCGCTCGTCTTAGGATTCTCTCCTCACCTACCTGTGTCGGTTTACGGTACGGGCGACAGTCCGCGAATAGTGGCTTTTCTTGGCAGTATGGAGTCGGCTCCTTCTCTACTTGTTTTCGATCCGCATCACACGTCAGACTTATAAGAAGCGGATTTGCCTACTTCTCATCCTTGGTGCTTGCACGCCTCACCAACCGGGCGCTACGCGTATCCTCCTGCGTCCCCACATCTTCATTGCGGTTGCCGGTACAGGAATTTCCACCTGTTGTCCATCGACTACGCCTTTCGGCCTTGCCTTAGGTCCCGACTTACCCTGAGTGGACGAGCCTTCCTCAGGAAACCTTGGGTTTTCGACGGGTGAGATTCTCACTCACCTCTCGCTACTCATGCCAGCATTCTCTCTTCTGTATGCTCCACAGTGCCTTACGGCTTCTGCTTCATCGCCTACACAATGCTCCTCTACCAATCCGTTGGATTCCACGGCTTCGGTATCGTGTTTAGCCCCGGTTATCTTCGGCGCAGAGTCACTTGACTAGTGAGCTATTACGCACTCTTTCAATGTATGGCTGCTTCTAAGCCAACATCCTAGTTGTCTCAGTAACTCCACATCCTTTTCCACTTAACACGAATTTTGGGACCTTAGCCGGTGGTCTGGGTTGTTTCCCTCTCGACTATGAAGCTCATCCCACATAGTCTGACTCCGGAGGCTCATGTCTTCGGTATTCGGAGTTTGATAGGTCGCGGTAACTTGGTAAAGTCCCTTGACCATTCAGTGCTCTACCCCCGAGACACGCCCTTCCAGGCTAGCCCTAAAGCTATTTCGAGGAGAACCAGCTATCTCCGCGTTCGTTTGGCTTTTCACCCCTATCCACAGGTCATCCGATAACTTTTAAACGTTACCCGGTTCGAGCCTCCATTGAATTTTACTTCAACTTCACTCTGCCCATGGATAGATCACGCGGTTTCGGGTCTATGACCTCCGACTCTTCGCCCTGTTCAGACTCGCTTTCGCTACGGCTTCAATGCAAAACATTTTAACCTCGCCGGAAATCATAACTCGCTGGCCCGTTCTACAAAAAGTACACGATCGTGGTTCGAGACCACTTTCGCTGCTTGTAAACATCCGGTTTCAGATTCTATTTCACTCCCCTCCCGGGGTTCTTTTCACCTTTCCCTCACGGTACTTATGCGCTATCGGTCACCAAGGAGTATTTAGCCTTAGGGGGTGGTCCCCCTGTATTCCCACCGGGTTTCACGTGCCCTGTGGTACTCGTTTAGAGTGGCTCGCTTTTGCTTCGCATACGGGACTGTTACCCGCTATGGTTGATCTTTCCAAATCATTCTGCTCACATCCGCTCGCCGTATCTCAAGTTGGGCTGAACCCCGTTCGCTCGCCGCTACTGAGGGTATCGAGGTTTCTTTCTTTTCCTCGGGGTACTTAGATGTTTCAGTTCCCCCGGTATTCCTTTCATACGCTATGGATTCACGCATGAATGCTGAGAGGTTCTCTCAGCGGGTTTCCCCATTCGGAAATCTGTGGATCGATGTGTATTTGCCACTCCCCACAGCTTTTCGCAGCTTATCGCGTCCTTCATCGGCTCTTGGTGCCAAGGCATCCACCGGATGCTCTTTCTAACTTGACCTTACGATCTATTTCGTTGAAATTGTAATCTTAAATTTAAATTTGAAGATTTGATTTACGATGTTCTCGTTTTTGATTGTATATGCAGTTTTCTTGGTTCAAATTGTTTTGCATCCGAAGATGCATGGTGGACCTGGGTGGACTCGAACCACCGACCTCACGCTTATCAGGCGTGCGCTCTAACCAGCTGAGCTACAGGCCCATATATAATTAAAGGTATAAGAGATTTGTCCATCTGTCGCCCTTCCCCGCAGGGAAGGACGTTCTTCCTTAGAAAGGAGGTGATCCAGCCGCACCTTCCGATACGGCTACCTTGTTACGACTTCACCCCAGTCATTAACCCTACCTTCGACAGCTGCCTCCTTGCGGTTAGCTCGCTGGCTTCGGGTATTGCCAACTCCCATGGTGTGACGGGCGGTGTGTACAAGACCCGGGAACGCATTCACCGCAGCATGCTGATCTGCGATTACTAGCAACTCCGACTTCATGCAGGCGAGTTGCAGCCTGCAATCCGAACTGGGATCGGCTTTTTGAGATTCGCTTGAGATCGCTCTGTCGCTGCCCTCTGTACCGACCATTGTAGCACGTGTGTAGCCCAGGACATAAAGGGCATGATGATTTGACGTCATCCCCACCTTCCTCCGATTTATCATCGGCAGTCCCTTTAGAGTTCCCACCATTACGTGCTGGCAACTAAAAGTAAGGGTTGCGCTCGTTGCGGGACTTAACCCAACATCTCACGACACGAGCTGACGACAACCATGCACCACCTGTATTAGCGTTTCCGAAGAAAAGGCTTTATCTCTAAAGCGGCCGCTAGTATTTCAAGTCCTGGTAAGGTTCTTCGCGTTGCTTCGAATTAAACCACATGCTCCGCTGCTTGTGCGGGTCCCCGTCAATTCCTTTGAGTTTCATGCTTGCGCACGTACTCCCCAGGCGGAGTGCTTATTGTGTTAACGGCGGCACCGAGGTTTGACCCCCGACACCTAGCACTCATCGTTTACGGCGTGGACTACCAGGGTATCTAATCCTGTTTGCTACCCACGCTTTCGTTCCTCAGCGTCAGTTGAAGTCCAGCAAGTCGCCTTCGCCACCGGTATTCCTCCTAATATCTACGCATTCCACCGCTACACTAGGAATTCCACTTGCCTCTCCTTCACTCAAGCTTGACAGTTTCCGATGCTTACGAAGGTTGAGCCTTCGCCTTTTACATCGGACTTGCCATGCCGCCTGCGAACCCTTTACGCCCAGTAATTCCGGACAACGCTCGCCCCCTACGTATTACCGCGGCTGCTGGCACGTAGTTAGCCGGGGCTTCCTCCTATGGTACCGTCATTATCTTCCCATAGGACAGAGCTTTACGATTCGAAAACCTTCATCGCTCACGCGGCGTCGCTGCATCAGGGTTTCCCCCATTGTGCAAGATTCCCCACTGCTGCCTCCCGTAGGAGTTTGGACCGTGTCTCAGTTCCAATGTGACCGTTCACCCTCTCAGGCCGGTTACTGATCGTCGTCTTGGTAGGCCGTTACCCCACCAACTAACTAATCAGACGCGAGGCCATCTCTTACCGCTAGCACTTTGACTTCATCACCAGGAGGTGTCGGAGTCTTATACGGTATTAATCCCGGTTTCCCGAGGCTATCCCGTTGTAAGAGGCAGGTTCCTCACGCGTTACTCACCCGTTCGCCGCTAATCCAGAAGTTCGTCACCCGAAGGATCAGAACGACTTTCATCGCTCGACTTGCATGTGTTAGGCGCGCCGCCAGCGTTCGTCCTGAGCCAGGATCAAACTCTCAATAAAAACTTTGAGTTTGCTTAGCTCGGATTCACTGACTGTGTTCCGCTTTAAGCTTTTAGATTGTTATGGTTTAATCTCTTATACCATTTAATTAACTTGGTTCAGTGCCGCTTCTTTCGAAACAGCTTATTTAGTATATCTCGCAGGGAATGCTTTGTCAAGAACTTTTTAACATTTTGTAAAAATTCTTTCCGCACGCCTCGCGCGATAACTTGTTCAGTTTACCATCGAGGACCGATTCTTGTCAATCGCTTTTTTTAAATTTCAAAAGGCGATTGACTTTTCGATTCGATGACTAGGCTATTATACTAACTCTTTCCGTTTTCTGTCAAGGGGATATTTGCGTTATTTTACTACCATGTAAAGTCAGCAGGCTTCCTTATGCCAGGCGGCGGCTGTAGCCTTCGTCTTCCTTCATTTTCTTTTCCACATAGGAACAGTCAGCCTTCACCTTCAGGTCGTGCTCTTCCACATAGGCGATGAATTCGTTAAAGAGTTTGCCGGCGACGCCTTGGCCGCGGACTGCTTCCGATGTTTCCGTGTGGTAGGCTTCAACCGTCTCATCGTCTATAAAACGATAGTCCAATACGCCTTGGGGATTTTCCGAATCGCCGATATAAAAACGTCCGTCTGTGTGTTTAATTTCCATCATTCATTCCTTTCTTATTGTTTACGTTCTACTTACTCTATACCCGCCCACGAAAAAAAGTTCCCGCCAAAGCGAGAACTTTCTTTTATTCCTCTGTCGTTTCATTGTCGCCGTCGTCGGCGGCGTTCGACTCATTTTCATTTGCTTTCTTTTGTTCTTTGAGCTCTTCGTAGTAGCCTTTCTTGCCTTGAGCGAAGCGGCGTACCTGTTCTCTCGCCGAGGCCTGATCCACGACGTAGTACTCGATGTTTCCGATGCGTTGATTGTCGCCGACCAAGGTGTCGGTTTGGATGTCGTCCCGTTCCATATCCAGGCCCATCTTTGCCAGGTAGGCGATTTGCCCATAGGACAGATTGGTTTCTATATTGTCCAGGGCAATGTCGATGAGCTCGGGGATCTTCAGTATCATCATGGGCCGTTTGACTTTTTCAAACAACTGCATAAGGAAGCGCTGTTGGACTTGGATCCGGTCGATGTCCTGATCTTCGTAGATCTTTCGTATGCGCAGGTAGCGCACGGCGTCGGCACCGTCCAGCTTTTGCTTGCCTTTTTTAAAGTCGATGTGCAGATTGGGCACGACGTAGGTGTCTTCGTAGCTGTAGTCGAAGGGGATGTCCACGTCGATGCCGCCGACGGCATCCACCAATCGTTCCACTGCGTTGTAGTCTACCGTAGCGTAGTAGTCGATTTTTACGTCGAGGAAATTTTCCACGGTTTCTTCCGCCAGTTTTTCGCCTCCGTAGGCATAGGCGTGGCCCAGCTTGGTCTTGCCTTGGTGGCCTTCAATGTCCACATAGGTATCTCGGGGCAGGGACAAGAGTTGCGCCCGCTTGGTCACGGGATCGATGGTGACGAGCATAATGACGTCGCTCCTTGTAGGATTGCCCTCCTCGCTCATGTCCGTAGTGGCCGTCTTGTCGATGCCGAACAGCAGTATGTGCAGGGGGTCGTCTCCGGTAAAGGGATTGGTCGTATTTAATTTTTCCAGGCTATTGTTCGCTTCTTCCAGCGTCGGTTCCTTGCTTTTTTTGGACAGCGGATGATCCGCTATTTGGTAGCCCAAAACCAAGGCCCCCGACAGGACGGCAATGATCAGTGCCGCCAAGATGATTTTAAGTACTCTCATGTAACACCTCTTTTTATCTCGTACTATCTTACCGAATCGAAGGGCCATTGGCAATAAAAGATTCGATTCATTTAATTCTATAGACGATTGCTTCCGCCCGTGGCGGGCTTATTTACCGCATATGGGCGGCAATTTTTTTCGATGCCTTTTAAAAGTCATAAAAAAAGCAAACAGCTTTAGCCGTTTGCTTCTCAGGGTCATGCCCCTTTATTCGTAGGTATAGGTGTTCGCCCGTTGGATCACCACGTCTTCCAGGGGCTTGTCCATGGCGTTTTTTTCCACCTTGGCGATGGCGTGAACCACGTCCATGCCTTCCGCCACTTGGCCGAAGACCGTGTGCTTTCCGTCGAGCCAAAAGGCGCCGCCGCAGTTTTTGTAACCGTCGATGACGTCTTCCGTGTAGCCGTATTGTTCTCCCGCATCTTCCATTTGGCGAAGGATGTCGTCGCCCACCGGGGCTCCTTGCACGATGAAGAATTGGCTGCCGTTGGTATGGGGACCGGCGTTGGCCATGGAGAGGGCGCCGACGAGGTTTCTGTATTCGGGGGTGCATTCGTCTTCGAAGCCTTTGCCCCAAATGCTTTCGCCGCCGCGGCCGGTGCCCGTGGGATCGCCGCCTTGAATCATAAAGTCTTCGATGACGCGGTGAAAAATAATGCCGTCGTAGTAGCCTCGGTCCACGAGGGTGGTGAAATTTTCCACGGCTTTCGGCGCCGCTTCGGGAAAGAGGCGCAAATGAATGTCGCCGAGGGTGGTGGCGAGTTTCACCATGGTGTCGCCGACCTTCGGCGCTTCCAATTGTTTTAACATGTTATTCTCCTTGTTCCGTCAGGACGATGACGCCGTCTTTGGTCACCGCCAAGGTGTGTTCGTATTGGCAGGACAAAGAGCCGTCGCGGGTGCGGGCGGTCCAGCCGTTTTTATCCATGGCAATGGGCCAGTCGCCGGCATTGATCATGGGCTCGATGGTAAAGACCATGCCCTCTTCCAGGCGCACGCCCCGATTGGGCCGGCCGTAGTGAAGGACTTGGGGATCTTCGTGCATATTGGTACCGATGCCATGGCCCACGAAATCCCGCACCACGGAAAAGCCGTTGGCTTCGGCGTGGGTTTGAATCACGTGTCCGATGTCGCCCAGGCGCGTGCCGGGCTTCACGATATCGATGGCCTTGTACAGGCATTCTCTCGTAACGTCCATGAGCTTTTGCGCTTCGGGAGATAACTCGCCCACGGCGTAGCTCCAGGCGGAGTCGGCCAGGTAGCCGTCCACATTTACCACCATGTCGATGGTCAAAAGGTCCCCGTCTTCCAGCTTGCGCTCGCTAGGAAAGCCGTGGCAAATTTCGTCGTTCACCGACGCGCAGATGCTGTAGGGAAAGCCCTGATAGCCTTTTTGTTCCGGGTAACCGCCCCGGTCGGTAATAAATTTTTCCACGAAGCGATCCAGTTCCAAGGTGCTCACCCCGGGCTTCACTTCATTTCTGAGGGCCCGGTGCACTTGAATCAAAAGATCCGCCGCCGTTTGCATTTTTTCAATTTCTTTTTCCGTCTTTATAATAATCAATCCTCTACCTCCCGGACGATTTCTTTTAAATCCACATCCCTCGATGCCCACAATTTCGCGTGGGGATTCATGGCGATGGCCCGCTTCAAATCCTTCAGGGCCTCGTCTTTTTCCCCTAAGCGCACGTGGCTGCAGGAGCGATTGTAGTATAGATTCACACTGTTCAGGTGCTTGTCGATTCCTCGGGATAAGATGGCGATGGCTTTTTCCGGCTCTTTCATGCGCAAGTAAATGGCCGACATATTTAAATAAGTCGGCGCATAATTTTCGTCCAGGGCCAGGGCCTCTTCGTAGGCGGCCAGGGCCTCTTGATTTTTAAAGGTCTTTTGGTAAATGACCCCCAGATTGTAATAGCCGATGCTGTAGGCCGGAGACAGGGCCACGGCTTTTTTCGCCAGGGCCAGGGCTTTTTTGTACTCCTTGCGCTCTTCGTAAATGGAAGCGATGTCGGAATAGACCACGCCGTTATCGGGAACCAATTGCGCGCAGCGTTCGAAAAGTTCCAGGGCGCGATCCTTGTAGCCCATGCGGTCGCTTAACAGGGCCAGTTCGTAGCAGGCGCTTTCGTAATCGGGATCGATTTTAATGGCTTCTTCGAAATACTCGACAGCCGCCACATCGTCTCCACCGTCTTGGGCCAAGACGCCTAAGGCGTACTCGGCGCCGGCGTATCTGCCCAGGGACAGAATTTTCCGGTAGTAGGTCGCCGCCGTCTTTTCTTTGCCTTCCTGCCAGTATAAATCGGCAATGGCAAAATAGCTGTCGGCAAGGCTCTCCTTATCCGGGGCAAAATCCGCCGCCTTCAAATAGGCCTTCAGCGCCTCCGTATTTTCGCCTCGGCTGAGGAAATCCTCCGCCAGAGTCCGATAATTGTTCCATTTTGCAGTCATCGTCGCCTCCCGATGGTATTATACCACAGTTAGCTGCGCCCCTTGTATTTTAAAAGGCTCATGGCGATGACGACGCAGATTAAGGACACGCCTACATCGGCAAAGACGGCGAGCCACAAACCGACTATATTGAACATGTTTAAAACCACGACGAGGATTTTTACAAGGAGAGCAAAGGCGATGTTGCCGTAGCAAATTTTTCGCGTCTGCTTGGATAGATCGAATAGGAAGGGAATGCGGCCGATGTCGTCGCCTAAGATGACCACGTCGGCGGTTTCGATGGCCATGTCCGATCCGCCGGTGCCCATGGCGATGCCCACATTGCTTTTCGCCAGAACCGGGGCGTCGTTGATGCCGTCGCCGACGTAAACCACTTTTTCATTTCGTGCCAATGCGCGGTTTAATGCCTCTACTTTTTCGCCGGGAAGCAGGCCGCCGACGCTTTCGTCGACGCCCAGCTCCTTGCCTACGGCCTCTACCAGTTCCTTTTTGTCACCGGAGAAGAGATAGGTCTTTAAGAAGCCCTTTAATTTTTTCAGCGCGTCTTTCACGCCGGGCTTAACGGAGTCGGCAAAGGCGATGCGGCCCAAGAGCTCGCCCTCTTCCACGACATAGACGGAGGTCATGGGAATACTTTGGAGGGAGTTTTCCACGCCCATGGTTTGCAGCATGGCGTCGTTACCTGCGGCGACGGTCTTGCCATCGATGGTACAGGTAATGCCTTTACCGGAAAGTTCCCTATAATTCTCCGGCGTTCCCTGAGGCGCGGCTTTTTCCAAAATGGAGCGTGCGATGGGGTGATTGGAGTATTGTTCCGCCGTGGCGGCCAGGGAAAGGAGATTCTCTTCCGTTCCCTTTAACACATCCACCTTTGCCAAGGTGAATTTGCCGTCGGTAAGGGTGCCTGTTTTGTCGAAGGCGATGGCGTCGGCTTCGGCCAAGGCTTCCAATGAAGTGGAGCCTTTAATAAACATGCCGTCTTTCGATGCGCGGCCCACGCCGGCAAACATGGAAAGGGGCACGGAAAGCACCAAGGCGCAGGGACAGGAAATAATTAAAAAGGCACAGGCTTTGTAGATCCACGTGTTCCAGTCGCCGGAAAATGCCAGGGGCGGCACGACGGCCACGAGAGCCGCAAGCCCTACGACCACCGGGGTATATACGGCGGCGAAGCGGGTGATCCAGGCTTCGGTCTTGCCCTTGTTCAACCGGGCGTCGGCAACCAGTCCCTGAATCTTCGCCATGGTAGATTCTCCTGCCACTTTCGTGACGCGCACTTTAAAGGCGCCGTCCAAAGCCATGGCCCCGGCCATCATATCCGCCCCCGCATTCGCCATAATGGGCACGGATTCGCCGGTCATGTGTTGATTGGAGATGTGGCCTTCCCCTTCGATGATTTCACCGTCGGCGACCAAGGTGTCTCCGGCGCGAAGGAGGACGATGTCGCCCACCGCCACGTCTTCTGCCGCCACTTCGATGACGGCGCCGTCTTTTTCTACATGGGCCGTGTCTTCATCGCGCGCCAGCAGGCTTTCCACGGAATCCGTGGCGCGGTCCAAGGCGTAATCCTGCAAGGCTTCGCCGAGACGGTAGAACAAGAGCACGGCCAGGGCTTCCCCGTGTTCGCCGATGTAAAAGGCGGCGACGGATGCCACGCTCATTAAAAGATTTTCGTCGAAGACTTCGCCGTTTTTTATGCCCTTCAAGGCGTTTTTGAAAATATCGAATCCGGCGACGACGAGAATCACGGCCCACAACAGAGTTTGATAGGGACCGGTATAGACGAACTGCACCAAGAGGGCGGCCATAATGCCGCAGGCAATGGAAATGAGCTCGTTTTTTAAGGAGCCTTCCTCTTCTTCCGCCTCACCCTTTTTCTCGCCGGCATTTTTTTCCACGACCACCACGCCGTCTTCGATGCTGTCGGCCACCTGCTGAATCTCTTCGGCAGATACGTCCCCTTCTACCACCAGGCGCTTGGAAATAAAATCCAGTTTCGCCTCGGAGACTTGGGGCAATTCGCCGACGCGGGCTTCGATTTTCGCCGCGCAGTTAGCACAGTTTAAATTTTTCAACTCATAAACACGCATATATTTTCCTCCACTCATATGATTGTTTGCTCATACTTATTGTATGCCCTCGCGCAGACGATGTCAACAAAAAAAAAGAAGCGTCCTGCGACGCTCCTTCCTTATTCTGAAACTTTTACAGGGAAATGGTGGCCACCGGTTCCATGCCAGCTACGTCAGCGCCTTCGATTAAGGACCAGGTTTTTTCCGTGCCCGTGTTTTTCAGCATGGCTTCGTAGTAATACATGACGACGCCGATGTCTACATAGCTCTTTTGACCCTTGCTCTTGTCCATGTAAAGGGTAATGGTGCCGTCGTCCTTTAAGAGGAAGCGCCAGGGTTGGGCGTTGATGTGGCTGGGTGCAAAGCGAATGGAGGAAAATACGTCGAAGAGGCCGTAGTTTTCCAGTTCCGTCAAGGGCGCCGGCGTATCCAAATGATCTTTGAAGACGATTTTGTCTACGCTGAGGCGGGGGCTGACTCTCTCTTCGTCGAAGACGTCTTGGTTCAATGCCTTGCCGAAGCCGATAATGTAGTCGACAAATTCGCCGCCTTCACCGAAAAGGGATTGCTTTAACTCTTTGTTGACTTGCATGGTGGTAATCCAGCAGGTGCCGAAATTCTTTTCGATGAGTTCCGTATTCATCATTTCCAAATAGTAACCCGTGCGAATCAATTCGGCCTTGTCGTGGCTTTTGGCGCGCAGGGCGATGTAATGGGGCGCTTCGATCATGGTGCCGCCGTAGCCGGCTTTGCCTTGCAGCGCTTTGGCAATTTCGCTGCCGTTTTCGTAAAGGGCGAAGCTGACTTGGCTGTCCGCCGCTTGTTTTTCCAGTTTAGCGATGGTATCTTTCACCCATGCCAGACCTTCCGCCGACAGCTTTGTCGTTTGGAATTCGCGCACCGTTCTTCTCTTTTGCAGGAAATTTGTCATTACCATATTATCTTCCTCCTCATATTACAACCAGTTTGCCAGGTTGTCGTAAACATACATATGTACCACGTAACCGACGATGATACCGATCAACATTCCCGCCAAGACATCGGTGGGATAGTGGACGGCCAAATAGGTTCTGGATACAGCCACCAAAAGCGCCATGACAACAAAAAGCGGAGCCAATTTCGGAAAATACAGAGAAAATGTCGTCGCCACCGTAAAGGCCGCCGTCGTATGCCCCGAGGGAAAGGAATAATCCCTCAAGTCGATACCGTAGGTGTTTAAATTCTTACTCACCCAATAGGGCCGACTTCGGCTGATGAGGCGCTTTAAAATTTGTGCGGCCCCTGTGGAGATCACCAGGGCCACAACCATTTCCGTGGCGGCGCTTCCGATCCAACGTTTTCCGAATATCAGCATAAAGACCGACAGAGCTACGAGAAATCCGGGTCCCGCTATATTCGTATAGTTGTAAAAAAAGAAATCGCAATACTTGTTTTTCAATTTCTTGTTTATACGATCCAGAAAATAATCGTCAAACGCTTTAAACGGATTTTTCATCTTCACCATCCTGTACATACCTACTTTCCTCATTATATACCAAGCACCTCGTCTTGAAAAGGACAATTCCCCCCGCCTCGTGATATACTCAACCGGAGGTGACTATGAAATTAACCGACGAACAACAACAAGCCGTGGCCCACGACAAGGGGCCGGCCTTGGTCCTCGCCGTTCCGGGAAGCGGCAAGACCACCATGCTATTAAGCCGCACGAAGCGGCTCATCGACGAAGGCGTGGACAGAAAAAAGATACTAACCATTACCTTTTCCAAGGCCTCGGCCCGAGACTTGGCCCTGCGCTACAAAACACTTTTCCCGAACAGTCCGCCCCCGGCTTTTTCCACCATTCACAGCTTCTGCTACTCGGTGCTTAAAAACGACGAGCGGCGCCGGGGCGTGAGCTACACCTTAATCGAATCCAATCGCGCTTTGAGCAAGTGGCGCATCGCCGCCGATCTGTGGCGGGAAATTATGCACCGCTCTCCCAATGAGGAGCAGGTGGAGACCCTCCTTCGGGAGATCAGCTACGTGAAGAACAAGGTCTTGGATCCGGCGGAGTACAATAAAGAGGCGACGACGCCCCTGTTTTTGAAGTTTTATAATCGCTACGAAAATTTAAAGCGGGAAAGGCAGTGGATCGACTTCGACGATATGATCACTCTGGTGCCGGAGATTTTTAAACAGGATCCGGGGCTGCTCCGGGCCGTGCGGGCCACCTACGATTACATTCAGGTGGACGAGGGCCAGGACACATCCAAGGGCCAGCTGGCCATAATCGAAGCCATTGCAAAGCCGAAGAACAATCTCTTTATCGTCGCCGACGACGACCAGTCCATTTACGGCTTTCGCGGCGCAGATTTTCGCGAGCTCCTTCACCTGAAGGATTCCTACGGCGATTTGCAGTTCTACTACCTGTCGAAAAATTTCCGTTCTCAAGAACGTATTATTTCCCTCTCGGCAAAATTCATCGAGCAAAACAAGGCCCGCTACAAAAAGACGCCGGTGGCGGTGAAAGGTGCGGGGCCTGAGGTGCGGGCGGTGGAGCTCAACGATTTGGACAAGCAGTACGCCTTTATCGCATCGGAAATCGAAAAACACGAACTAAAGGACGTGGCCGTCCTCTACCGAAACCACGTCTCTTCCATCGGCCTCGTGGAATTTTTGGAGCGCAACAACATGCCCTTCGCCTCGAAGGAACGAAAGAGCCGCTTCTTCAACCACTGGGTCCTGCAGGATTTAATGACCATTTACGAATTCAGCCGAAATCCCGGAGACTTGGCGGCCTTCTCCACCTTCTATTACAAAATTCGCGGCTATCTGTCGAAGAAAATGATCGAAGAATTGCAGAAAAAAGGCGTGGGCGCATCGGTCTTCGACGCCCTCTTGGATCTAAAGCTTCCCGATTACGCCGCGCGAAATGTAAAAGCCCTGAAGCGGGATTTTCAGCACTTAAAAACCCTGGCTCCCGCCGAGGCCTTTCGCTTTATTCAAAAGGATTTGGAATACGAGGAATACATTGCGGGACACGCCGCCACCTTCGGCTCCTCCAAGACCACCTCCATGCGCATCCTCTACTACGCCAAGTACATCGCCAAAAAAACCGACGACTACCAACGCTTTATCGGCAGGCTCGAGACGCTGGACCGCCTTATGCAGGGATCCCGCGCCGGGGAAAAGGGTCTGGTCCTTTCCACCTTACACGGCGCCAAGGGCTTGGAATTCGACGCCGTCTTTCTTATCGACCTAAACGCGGACTCTATCCCCTCCCTACCCGGCGCCAACGCCGACGCAGCCGAAGAAGCCCGCCTCTTGGAAGAAGAGCGGCGCCTCTTTTACGTGGGCATGACCCGGGCCAAGGAGCGGCTCTATCTCCTCAGGCCCCGCCACGTGGACCGGGAAGCCGTCGCGCCCTCGGAGTTTTTCACATGGGCGAAAGAGGCCATCGTAAGCGCGCGAAAAAAGCATTAAAAAAGGCCCTCTAGCAAACGTAGAGTGACCCCATAAAGTTGGACTTAATCGAGTAAACATTTCGCTTGTAAGAATGAAAAAAATTGTTAAAGCAGGAGGGTATTCCAAATGAGAAATAAAATATTTACGATTTCACTTATATTAACAATAATAGCTTGTATCCCAATCCTTTTTGTAGGCACATCTCAATTATATGGATTTTTAGCGGAATTAAATTATTATATACTTAGTCCATTCTGCTTTCCCACACTAATTTTAATGCCATGGGTTTATAATAATAAGAAATTATATTGGTGGTATGTTCTATTATTTCCATTAGCATGGAATCTATTTTTTATTTATTATTTTTTCGATGGTAAACCTTCCAGTTATATAAGCATAATTTTCTTTTTTATAGGGGTTCTAGCATCTCTATATTTAAAAAAGGTATTCAAAAAATAGAGAGGGCCTTTTTTATTTAACCGTTTTTCAGCATAGCCGATTCAAATTCATTGGCACATTCTTCGATGCTGTCCAAACAATTTTCCATGACCTGAAGCATTTCCTTCCAGATAATGGTCTTGCGGGCATCGAATTCGCCGGTGTAGTCGAAGAGGGCCCGGGTGGAATTTAAGTACAAGGTGTCGCCCTGACCTTCCAAAGAATTGATGCGGATAATTTTTTCCTTCACGTCGTTGGAGCGCTTAAAGTTGCTGAATTCCAGAACCACTTCCTCCAACATACTCGTGCTTTGAACGATGAGATCCACAAATTCCAAGGTCTCGGGAATGAGCTCGTGGACCCGATACATATACAGGCCCAGCAAAATCTCTTCGATGGAATCCACCACCGTGTCCAGCTTGTCCGTAATCTCGATAATGTCTTCCCGCTCGATAGGCGGCAAAAACTCGATGGCCAGACGATTCATAATGTCGTGCATGATTTGGTCGCAACTGTTTTCGATGCGCTTCATGGCGTCGGTCTTTTCCCTCAAAGTGGATGCGTCGTAGGCGCCTAAAGTGGTCTGCAAAAGATCCGCCGCTTGGGAGGCTTTTTGCGCCATGTCGCTGAATTTTTTAAAATAATCGAACTTTTTGTCTTTCATGCCTTCTCCTAAAGTACATTAATTAGCAAATAGGTTACGACAAAGCCGATGATGCCGCAGCCGGGAAAGGTCAATATCCACGCCAGGCCCATGTCGCTTACCACGGACCAGTTCACGTTTTTCAAATGTTTCGACGCCCCCACGCCCATAATGGCCGTGGTCTTCGTGTGGGTGGTGGAGACGGGAATCCCCGCCACCGATGCCACGAGCAAGCTGACGACGGCGCCGATGTCGGCGGCAAAGCCCTCGTAGGTTTCCAGCTTCACCATGTTCATGCCCACGGATTTAATAATGCGCAGGCCGCCTAAGCTGGTGCCGAAGCCGATGACCAAAGAAACTAAAATCATGAGCCAGGCCGGGATCACGAAATGGCCTCCACCGCCGGTGCCGGCAGCCAGGCTGAAGGCCAGCATAAAGACCCCCATAAACTTCTGCCCGTCTTGGGCGCCGTGCATAAAGGCCATGGCAGCCGCCGAAATAATCTGGCCGTTCTTAAAAAATTTTTTGGACTGCCGTCGGTCCGACCCGGCAAAAAGGCGCTTAATTACTTCCACTACGGCGTAGCCCATGACAAAGCCCAGAATCGTGGAGAGGAGGAGGCCGTAAATATTCTTCATCCACTCCGCCCCGTTGATCCCGGCCAGGCCCCCGTGAAGGGCGATGGCCGAGCCCGAGAGGCCGGCGATCAATGCGTGGGATTCCGACGTGGGAATGCCGAAGTACCACGCCGCCGTAGCCCATATGACGATACTCACCAAGGCCGCCGCCAGGGCGATCATGGCTTCGTGGGTATTGCCGTTAAAATCCACCATATTGTAAATGGTCTCCGCCACATTGGCGTTAATGGCGGTCATAATAAAGACGCCGAGAAAATTAAAAAGCGTCGCCATGTAAATGGCTTTTTGCGGTTCGATGCTCCGCGTCGATACGGCGGTGGCAATGGCATTGGGCGCATCGGTCCAGCCGTTGACGAAAACTACCGCCAAGACCAGAAAGGTCGTAATAAAAATAGCGGGATTCGTCGATATCATGGAGATGAACTCTTGTATGGTAACAGTCATGGCATCCCTTCGTTTTAATTTTTAAAACTGTGAATGGGCGCGGGAATAAAACCGCCCCGTGCCGCAAAGGCCGCGCAGTCGTTGCCGTGAACGGGCAGAATCGGCGCCTCTCCCAGTAGGCCGCCGAAGGTGGCGTTTTCGCCCACGCCCTTGCCCCACACGGGAATCAGGCGCACCGCCGTGGTCTTGTGGTTGATGATACCGATCATGGCCTCATCGGCGATCATAGCCGACAAAGCTTCCGCCGTGGTGTCCCCGGGAATGGCGATCATGTCCAGACCCACGGAACAGACGCAGGTCATGGCTTCCAATTTATCCAGACACAAAGCCCCCGATGCGGCAGCGGAAATCATGCCTTCGTCTTCCGAGACGGGAATAAAGGCGCCGCTCAAGCCGCCGACATGGGCCGAGGCGTTAATGCCGCCCTTTTTCACCGCATCGTTTAACATGGCCAAGGCCGCCGTGGTGCCGTGGCCGCCGACGGTGCCCACGCCGATTTCTTCCAAAATCCGCGCCACACTGTCGCCGACGGCGGGGGTCGGTGCCAGAGACAAGTCGATGGAGCCGAAGGGCGTGTCCAATCGCTTGGCGATTTCTTTGCCCACCAGCTCGCCCATGCGAGTAATCTTAAAGGTCATTTCGCTGATGCACTGAGCCACTTCGTCGAAAGGCGCGCCGCGGAATTTTTCCAAGGCCGTCTTCACCACGCCGGGCCCGGAAATGCCCACGTGGAGCACGTGATCCCCGAGCCCCGTGCCGTGAAAGGCGCCGGCCATAAAGGGATTGTCCTCCACGGCATTGGCAAAGACCACAAGCTTCGCACAGCCGATGGAATCCGCCTCGCGACTTAAGTAAGCCGCCTCTTTAATCACCTTGCCCATGGTGGTGACGGCATCCATATTGAGGCCCGATTTCGACGAGCCCACATTCACCGAGGAACAGACCTTTTCCGTGGAAGCCAGGGCCTCGGGAATGGCGTCGATCAACGCCTTTTCACTATCCGTCATGCCCTTGTGAACCAATGCGGAAAAGCCGCCGATAAAGTCCACGCCGATTTCGATGGCCGCCTTGTCCAAGGCCTTGGCGAGCTTCACGAAATCATCTTTCCTGCCTCGAGGCAAAACTAAAGACGCCGGCGTCACGGAGATCCGCTTGTTTACCACGCTCACCCCGTACTTCGCGGCGACGGCATCGGCCTCTTTCACCAAATCCCTGCCCAAGGTCGTAATCTTTTCGTAAACCCGCTCGCAAACCACGTCCACGTCGTCTGAGATGCAATCCATGAGAGAAATCCCCATGGTCGCCGTCCGTATATCCAAATTCTCATGCTCCAGCATGTGAATCGTTTCGAGAATCGAAGAATTATCCAAGAGCTTCGTCCTTTCTAAATACGGTGCATGCGGCTGAAAAGCGCCTCATGCTGCATACGAATGTCCAAACCCATGGATTCGCCCAAGGCTTCGTAGTCCTTGACCACACTTTCCAAGGCGAAATCTTCATCCTCGTGTTCCACCACCACGATCATGGTGAAGTAAGAACTGACAATGGTTTGACTGATGTCTAAAATATTAAAACCGTGTTGCGCCAAAAGCGTCGTGACGCGACAGACGATCCCCACCTGGTCCTTCCCCAGGACACTGACCACAGCTTTCATCCTATCCCTCCTTAATGGGATTATTATATCACAGAGAATCACGTGGAGCTTAGAGGAATTCCGCTGTCCCGTCACCGAAAAAAAGCCGCAGCTTCTGCCGCGACTCTTCTTACAGCTTATCCGTTTCCCAGTTCGGGTCTTTTAAAAAGGCGCGGCCGATGCCGAAAAGGTCTGCGGCGCCTTCGTCCAGTAGTTTTTCCGCCTCGGCCAGGGTGTTGATGCCGCCGGTCAAGAGCACCGGGGCTTCGGTTTCTTTTTTCACGGCCAGGCTCAGGTCTTTAAACCAGCCCGCTTCTTTATGTCCCGGCCGACTGTAGCCGGTCATGCCGCCGGTCATGTCCAGGAGGCAGGCTCCGGCATCGTCGAAGGCTTTGGCAATGGATGCACCTTTATCGACGGTAGTGCCCCCCGCTATAGTTTCCACGCCGCCGATTCGCACGGCGAGAGGATAATCGCCCAAGGCTTCTTTCATAGCCAGGAAAACCTCCAAGGGATACTTGATTCGATCGGCTCCGTATTCGTCGTCGCGGAAATTGGTCAGAGGAGACAAGAATTGATTGAGCAGATAGCCGTGGGCGGCGTGAAGTTCCACGCCGTCGTAGCCCGCTTCCTTCGCCCGCAGAGCCGCCCGCACAAAATTGTCCTTGACCCGTTCCATATCCTCAGCAGTCATGGCGCGGCACATTTTATCCCAGGGCCGCACCGACGGGCCCATGGGGTCTGCGCCGATCAAATCGCCTCGGGTCTTCATGCCGGCGTGGTTTAATTGCAGAAAGAGGGCAAGATCCGGCCCCACGCTTTTGATGGCCTCTACCAATTTTTTGTGGCCCTCGATTTTGCTGTCATCCGACAGGCTCATTTGCTTTTCGCTGGCCCTGCCGTCTTCGGAGACGTAGTTGTGCTCCAAAATAAAGAGACCGAAGTGCTCATTCGCCGCCATTTTTTTGTAATAGGCAAGGGATTTTTCCCCGATCTCGCCGCCTACCGACGCTTCCGATGCCATCGGCGGCATGACTAATCTGCTGCGAAGGTCCACGCCCGCGCGAAGGGTCTCGTGAAGTTTTTTCATAGCTCCTCCTTACCGTTATTCCGTCGGGCCCTCGTAGGCCAACATGCCGCCGGCTACATTGACGCACTGAAAGCCGCGGCCGCTTAAATAATTACAGGCTTTTCTGCTGCGATTCCCCGATCGGCAGATGACGTAAATCGCCTCGTCCTTGGGAAGCTCATCTTCTCGGGAACTCAGTTCGCCCAAGGGGATGGTGTGGGCACCGGGGATTTTTCCCGTCGCAATCTCATCGGGCTCCCGCACGTCTAAAATAAATTTCGATTCCGTGTCCTTCAATTCCTTGGCCGGCACCGACGGCACCCGATCCTTGTCTCTGAATAATTTTTGTAAAACCATGGTCGCCTCCTCTTTATGCTAATTTCATTATAGCTTGAATCGAAAATAGTCTCAATTTTCTTTACTGACAAGACAGTCGTGTTGTCATATGCTTTTACTTGTGGTATTCTATGAAAGATTTATTAACGCACCCGAAAGAAAGGAAATCTGTTTTGAAAAATGAAACCCTTGCACGCTTAAAGAAAGAAAGAGACGCCGTGATCCTCGCCCACTACTACGTAGACGGCGCCGTACAGGACGCGGCCGATTACGTTGGCGACTCCTTTACCCTGGCGAAAATCGCCACGGGCATCGACGCCAAGGTCATCGTCATGGCCGGCGTGGAATTTATGGGAGAGACGGTAAAGATTTTAAATCCCGAAAAAACCGTCTACCTTCCCGCCCCCGCCGCCGACTGCCCCATGGCCCACATGGTGGACGTGGATGCCATTAAAGAGATGAGAGCGAAGTACGACGATCTCGCCGTGGTCTCTTACGTGAACTCCACCGCCGAAGTGAAGGCCCACTCCGACTACTGCCTCACCTCCTCCAATGCGGCAAAGGTGGTGGGCGCCATCGACGCCAAAAATATTTTCTTTATCCCCGACGGAAACCTGGGGCAAAATACGGAAGGCGCCTTCCCCGACAAGCACTTCATTAACAACGCCGGCTGCTGCCCGGTCCACGACAGCTTGAATGCGGATATCGTAAATACTCTGAAGAAGGAACATCCCAATGCAGCCGTGTTCTGCCACCCGGAATGTAAGCCGGAGGTTTTGGCACTGGCCGATTACAAGGGAAGCACCAAGGGCATTTTGAGTGCCGTCGGAGATTTAAATAAGGACGAAAACATTATTCTCACGGAAGAAGGCATCGGCTGGGAATTAAATAAGCTCTATCCCGACAAGGAATTTATTTTCCCGGACATGATCTGCGCCGGCATGAAAATGGTCACCGTGGACAAAATCATCCACGTCTTGGAAACCGGCGACAACGAAGTGATCCTGGATCCGGAATTAATCGAAAAGGCCAAGGTGCCTTTGGACCGCATGTTGGCCATCGCAAGCAAGTAAAGAAGGGAGTTTTATGGGCAAATTAACTATGGCGCCTTTTTTAATGGACGACGCCATTTTGGCCGCCTTAAAAGAGGACGTAAACGAGGAAGACATTTCAACCAACGCCGTGGTGGATGCTGAGCAAAGAGGCTCGGTAAAGCTTTTCGCCAAGGCCGACGGCATCCTTTCCGGCGCACCGGTTTTTGAGCGCACCTTCGCCCTCTTCGACGAAAACACCTCCGTTCAATGGTATTTCGAAGACGGGGACGCTGTATCGAAGGGCGATTTAGTCGCCACCATCACCGGCCCCATTCGCGCCCTCTTGACGGCGGAGCGAGTGGCGCTGAATTTTCTGCAGCGCATGAGCGGCATCGCCACCTACACGAAAAAAATGGTAGACGCCCTGGCGGGGAGCAAGACGAAAATCGTGGACACGCGAAAGACCACGCCGAATTTTCGTATCTTCGCCAAATACGCCGTCCGCTGCGGCGGCGGCGAAAACCACCGCTTCAATCTCACCGACGGCGTCATGCTCAAGGACAATCATATCGGCGCCGCGGGCTCCGTCGCAGAGGCCGTGAAGCGGGCCAAAGCCTACGCCTCTTTCGTGCGAAAGATCGAGGTGGAGGTGGAGACCATGGCCATGGTGAAAGAGGCCGTGGAGGCCGGCGCGGATATTATTATGCTGGACAATATGGATGCCGAGGAAATAAAAAAGGCCGTGGAATTTATCGACGGCCGCGCCCTGGTAGAGCTTTCCGGCAACGTCGATTTAAACAACATTTCCAATTACAAAGACCTAGGCGCCGACATTATCTCCTCCGGCGCCCTCACCCACTCGGCGCCGGTGTTGGATTTTTCCATGAAAGGACTGAGGCCCGATGATCCTCGATAAAGAAACGCGGCTCTACGAAATCGAACAGGCTCTGCGCAAATCCGCCGAGCCCGTTTCCGGCGACGCACTGGCTAAAAGCTTTTCCGTCTCCCGCCAGGTCATCGTCCAGGACATCAGCCTTTTGCGAGCGAAAAACGTGCCCATTCAATCCACCAATCGCGGCTACTACATGGATGCGCCCTCGGGCTTTCGCCGCACCCTTAAGTGTCGGCACCGGGACGACGAAATCACCGAAGAGCTGAACCTCATCGTGGATCTGGGCGCCACGGTGGAGGACGTCTTTGTGGAGCATCGCTACTACGGAAAAATCGCCGCCACGCTTAATGTCCAATCGCGAAAAGACGTGAAGCACTTTATGGACGACATTTACCACAGCGTGAGCACGCCTTTAAAAAACATTACCGACGGCTACCACTTCCACACGATTTTCGCCCGAGATGAAGAGACCTTGGACGAAGTGGAGGCGGCTTTGGCCGAAGCGGGCTTTTTAGTGCCCGACGAACCCATCAAGGAGGAAGCATGAAAAATATCGCCGTCATCGGCTACGGCGCCCTGGGCCACATTCTCGTGGACGCTATTTTAGAAAAATTAAAGGAAGACTATCGCCTCAAGGGGATTTTCGATCAAGTCCTCGAGGGCAAGAGCATCGAAGCAAAGGGCGAGACCATTCCCCTTTACGAGAACTTCGACGCCCTTCTGACAGATGACACGGACATCGTCGTTGAAATCGCAGGCGTCGGCGCCGTAAAGGAATACGTGGTGCCCCTGCTGGATGCGGGCAAAGACGTGGTCATTACCTCCGTGGGCGCCTTGGCCGATACCGCTTTATACGACAGTATCGAATCGGCGGCAAGAAAGGCGGGACGCAAAGTTCACATTACCTCCGGTGCCATCGGCGGCTTCGATTTGATGCGCACCTTCACTCTTATGGGCGGGGTGCAATCGGAAATTCAAAGCACGAAAGCGCCGAAAAGCTTAAACGGCGCCCCCTACCTGAAGGGCGAAGAGTTGCCCGAAAACGAAAAAGTCGTCGCCTTCGAAGGCAGCGCCACGGAAGCCATTAAGGGCTTTCCGAAAAACACCAATGTCGCCGTGGCCACGGGTCTCACCACCGCCGGCGCCGATGCCACCGGGGTGCGCATCGTAAGCGACCCGAACAGCCCCGGCAACACCCACCGGGTCACCGTGGAAAACGAAAAAGCCAAAGCCGTAGTGGAAATCACCTCCAAGCCCGATCCGAAAAATCCGAAATCCAGCGTCACCGCCGCATGGAGCGTGGCGGCCCTGTTGAAAAACCTGGCCGATCCCGTCCAATACTTCTAAACAAAAGCTGCCGCGCAGGCGGCTTTTTTATTTGGCGAAACAGCGCCCCATGTGTAAAATAGTCTTATGAAAACAGTTTTGATTACCGGCGCGTCTCGAGGCATCGGGGCGGCCATCGCGAGAAAATTAAATCCGGAGTACAAACTCGTCATCAACTACTTCCGCAGTGAAAAATCTGCCCATGCACTCCTCGAAGAACTTCGCAAAACCAATCCCTATACCATCGCCGTAAAAGCCGATGTAAGCAAAGAAAAAGACGTGGACTATCTCTTTAACACGGCGGAAAAAAACCTCGGCCACGTGGACATACTCATTAACAACGCCGGCATCTCCCACTACGAGCTTCTGCAGGATACGGCCTTTGAGACCTGGCAGAACATCCTAGGCACCAATTTAAACTCCGTCTTCCTCAATTCCAAGCGTGCCCTTCCCCATATGCTTCACAAAAAGGGCGGCGTCATCATAAACATCAGCTCCATATGGGGCGAAGCCGGCGCCGCCATGGAAACCTGCTACTCCGCATCAAAAGGCGCCATCAATTCCCTGACCAAGGCCCTGGCCAAAGAGCTGGCGCCCAGCGGCATTCGCGTCAATGCCGTGGCTCCCGGCATCGTGGACACGGACATGATGCGCAAAGATTTTTCCGACGAAGAATTAGCCGCCCTTCGCAAAGAAGTGGGCGTCAGCCGCTTTGCCAAGCCCGAAGAAATTGCGAGCCTGGTGAAATACCTGATCTCCGACGAAGCCGCCTACATTACGGGAGACATCATCCCCATCGACGGACACTTTCGTTAGGGTCACGGGCGGATTCGCCGCAGGCATACAAAAAGAAAAGAGCAAGCTGCCGCGAAGGCGGCTTTTTTATTGCCGAAAATATTTAATTTTCTTCAAATATCCCCGTTTTGTAAAGTAATCCGACATCGATCTTAGAAAATGTGACGAAATTCGGCGCCCTTTGTTCTTGCTTGCGGTTTTTTGTGCATGATAAAATTTTTCAGAATCACAAAAGAACAGGAGAACTACTTATGATTAAAAATATTTTCGCCAAGGGCTTGGGCCTTTTAATGTGCCTCAGCCTGGCCGTCGCCATCTTCAGCCCCCGAGCGGTCTTCGCTCAGGGAAACACGACCCTGGATATAGAGGCCTTCCATCGCGTCGTACCGAAAGAAAAAGCAACAGAAATTATCTTCGGCACGAAAGTAGGTAATGAAGTCCACATCCAAGGCCTGAACGGCACCCCCGTAGGCGCTAACGGCAGCGACAAGATCAAAGTCTATGAAAAAAACGGACGCTATTACGTCTTAAGCGAAGACAACACCAAGATCGCCTTCCCGACAAAATCCAGCTACTTGTTTCAAAACTATGAGCAATTGAAGGATGTCGACTTTGCAGATGCCGTGGATACCTCCCAAGTTAAAGATCTGAACAATCTCTTCGAAGACTGCACCCAACTGGAGAGCGTCAGCCTCGCTTCCTTCGACACGACCGGACTGAAAAACGCGGACTACCTATTCTACGGCTGCAGCGCACTGAAAGCCGTCGACCTCTATGGCTTCGACGTCACCTCGGTCACCAGCATGATCGGCATGTTTAACGGCTGCTCCTCCCTCCGCACCCTGGATCTCACCAGCTTTAACACCCCCAATTTAGAGCACACAGCCCTTATGTTCTACCATTGCGGAAACTTGCGCACGATCTTCGCCACCGACGGCTTCCGCACCGATAAAATTACTGATTCGGCCAATGCGAGCAATATGTTTGCCGGCTGCACCTCCCTCGTCGGCGGGAAAGGCACCGTATATAACGAAGCCCACGTCAACAAAGAGTACGCGCGAATCGACAGAGGCGCGGATCAGCCCGGCTACTTCCGCATGAAGAGCAATAAGTCCTACACCATTACCTACGAAACCAATGGCGGCAGCAAAATCGATCCGGCCACGGTCAATGAAGGCTTTCTCTTAACAAGGCCCCAAGACCCCGCCAAGGCGGATCACAAATTCGCCGGATGGTATACGGACGCTGAACTCACCAAGGCCTACGACTTCGCCGACGCCGTCGTCGGGGACATGACCCTCTACGCCAAATGGGAAAAGACGACGACCGAAAAGCCCAATCCCGGGAAACCCAATCCAAGCAAACCTTCCGCTCCCTCCACGCCTCAAGCGCGGTGGCATGCACAGGCAAAAACCCCCGAGAAAAAAACTACACCGGCCGATACCGTGCAATTCGTCGTTAAATTAAAAATCGGTTCGAAAGATGTTCAGCGAAGTGTACGAGGCGCAAAGACAAATTCCAAAGTCGACGTCGCCCCCTTTATTCACAACAACCGCACCATGCTCCCCATTCGCCACGTGGCGGAAAGCCTGGGCCTGGAGGTACAGTGGATCGAGAAGACACGCACCGTCATCTTGTCGGATAAAAACAATCGCGTGGAAATCCCCGTGGATACGAACAAAATCATCGTCAACGGCAAGACCTATGTAAGCGACACCAAGGCCATGATTCGAAACGGCCGCACCTATCTTCCCATCGCCAATGTGGCACGGGCCCTGGGCCTGGTCGACGGTAAGGAAATTATCTGGAACGCCGAGACACAGGAAGTGGAAATCTCGCGGACCATCAATTTAAAATAAACAAGAGACAGCCCCGAAATTTTTCGGATTTGTGTACAGTCTGAACGCCTCTTCGGAGGCGTTTTTTCTTTGATCTGTGAATTTGGATTTCCCTATTCATTAATCATTGACAACAAAAAAGACACAAAAGCCGATGCCTTCGTGTCCTCTATTTTCTCCTCAACACCGCCACGTACTCAACTTGTTCATCGTTGTCCAAACTTATATTCAAGTCATCGTCTATAATTGGGAGCTTGAAAGTAATTGATTTTAGCCATTGTCCGTTAGGTTGTTTTTCTTGATAAACTTGAATTTCAGAAATCAAAGCTGTAATTAACCGCCTACGCTCTACATCATTCATGACTTTATAGAGTTTATCAAAATAGATCAGCACCTTATATATGTTATCTCCTGTAAGTTTTTCAGCTTCAATAGTCTGTTTCTTTGCTTTCGTATCAATTAATGATGATTCTAATTCATCTATTTTGTCATACATGCGATAAAGTCTGTCGTCTAAATCCTGTTTCCTTCTCTTATAGTGCTTATCTTCAATATCTAAATTATCTATTTCCTCAATTAGCTTAAACTTTGTAGAATGACCCTTCCTCAATTCCTTTTGGTAATTATCTATTTCTTTTTCTATTTCAGAGGTATCCACCTTCATGTTGATTTTTTCTTGCATCATAGAAACAAATTTCGGATTACTTACAATCTTGACAATCACCTCTGCAACAGCATCATCTAACAATTCTTCTCTAATTTGCTTACTGAATGTACACTTATGACCTCTTATCATCTGCCTATGTTTACAACCATAGTAATAAAAATCTTTATATTTTGTGCCATCTTTCTTTTTCTTGATACACTTGTTTCCAAACATTCCCACTCCACATATCAGGCATTTTACAATTCCAGAAAGCAAGTGCGTGCGTGAATCTTTTCCTTTATTCACATGCTCATATTTCTTTGCTTGAGATTTTAGCTTAACCTGAGCAGCTTGCCAAACTTCATCGGAAACTATAGCTTCATGTATCCCTTCAGATATTAGATATTCATCTTGTTCAACCTGCTTATATTCATTTCTTGTACCATGAATTTTTTCTAAAGTTCTTCTTCCAAATGCTATTTTCCCATTATATACAGGATTCTTTAATATCTTTCTTATAAGACCTGCATCAAACAAAGGATTCTTACCATTCTGTCTTGGGATTTTTCTAATTCCATGATTCTCTAAGTATTTAGATAGCCCATTGGCTCCTATCGTAGTATTTACTTACTGGTCGAAAATCGTTCTTATGGCAATTGCCTCTTCCTCATTTATAAACAGCTTGCCATCTTCAAGTTTATATCCATACGGAGCAAAGCCACCATTCCATTTTCCTTCCCTTGCTTTTTGAATGCGACCTTCCATTGTTTGAATACGGATAGATACATAAACTTTTCCATGTTCTTCCTCCATCTATGCTTACAATTACATAAATTTCCCTCTCTTTTCCATTTCAAAATATTCATGCACTCATATCATATAATTTTTTGTAATATCCATTTTTCTTTAATAATTCTTCATGTGTTCCTTGCTCAACAATTTTCCCCTTGTCAAAAACCAAAATATTATCACAATCTTTAATTGTATTTAACTTATGAGCAATCACAATAACAGTTTTGTTTTTTGTTATATGGCTAACCGCTTTCTGTATTAGATTTTCATTTTGGATGTCTAACGCCGAGGTAACTTCATCAAGCAAAACAATTGGTGCATCTTTAATGATTGCTCTCGCTATTGATATTCTCTGTTTTTCGCCCCCTGATAACAGCTTGCCGTTTTCACCTATTGTAGTCATATATCCATTAGGTAAATTTGACACAAAGCTATCGCAATTTGCTAATTTTGCCGCTTTTATTACTTCATCATCCGTTGCATTTTTATTTCCCAGTCGAATGTTATCCATAATTGTTCCATCAAAAAGCAATACATCCTGAAAAACTACAGAATAATATTTTAGCAAGGATTCATCATCCACATTTGAAATATCGGTTCCACCTAAAAATATATTGCCTGAACTTGCTTTATAAAATCCGGCAGCTAACTTCAATACAGTCGATTTACCCGAACCAGAAGAACCTACTAATGCCGTTTTAGATCCAGATTTTACTGTAAATGTAACATTTTTGAGAACATCTTCATCATCATATCCGAATGTTACATTATCAAACTTAATACTCATATCATCAGTTTTCGCAGAAAATGGCTCAACATTGATATGTTCTTTTTTTATATCATCCATTCTTTTAACCAATACATCTGTGGAGAAAATCTCTGTCAAAGAATTCATCAACGCATGAATAGGATCATATATTAAACCAGCAGAAAACAAGAAAATAATATATGTGAATAAATCAATTTCTCCATACAACAGTAAATAAGCTCCTACCAAAATTACGGTTGCTATACCTAATTTGAGAATCATCTGTGCTGACGCTAAAATAGTTGCAGAAAACAATTCAGATTCTCTTTGTTTCTTTTCAAAAGCATCCAACTGAACTTTTATAGACTTTTTTTGTTTTTCTTCCAAAGAAAATGACTTTATCTCTTTAATCATTTCTAGTGTTGTTTGTATTTGATCAGATGATGCCAACTTCTCATTTTTAAATTTTTCACTGTAACTCTTTTGAAGTTTTCGGGATAATAAAACTACCGCAAAAGCAATTGGAATCACCCAAAATAATGACATTGCCATTTTAAAGTTAAATATTAACATAGACAAAAAGATTACTACAGTGGACAAAACCGTCCCATAACACTGAGGAATAACATGAGCTAACGCATGTTCAATTCCTGATGTATCTGTCATTACTACGGTAGTAAGATCCGAAATATCTCTTTTCGCAAAAAACGACAACGGAAGTTTTCTTAAAAATTCCGAAATACTAATTCTTCTATTTGCACTCTCTTGGTAAATATCAATGAATGTTTTTGTGTATTCTATGTACGATAACAAAATCATAAGTAAAATAGCTGTCGTAGATACACCTAAATACATTAAAATGGGCAATTCTACACTATAATTTTTATTTGTGATGATTGAATACATCTGCGATAATACATAAGCACATATTCCAACAGGTAACATTTTAGAAATATTGGATAATGTGTTAAATAATATTCCTTTTTTAATCAGTATTGCTTCAGCATCCGACAAATGATATTTTTCTTTTATTTTATTAAACATCTTATAGCCTCCAATCTGAAGCACCTTGATATTGTTTCCACATATTTGCGTATGCTCCATTACTTTCAACTAAATCATTATGAGTACCTTGCTCAACGATTTTTCCTTTATCCATGACAATTATTTTGTCTGCATCAATTACAGTATTTAATCTATGAGCCACCAAAATTACAGTTTTATTCTTTGAAATTTCTGTAATTGCTTTATTGATATAAAACTCATTTTCAGCATCACACCCTGATGTTGCTTCATCAAAAACAATAATTGGAGAATCTTTAACAAAAGCTCTTGCCAGTGCAATTCTCTGTCTTTCTCCACCGGAAAGGAAAATCCCTTTACTGCCATAAATACTATTTATTCCGTTCGGAAGTTTATCAATAATACTTTGACACTGCGCAACTGTAATAGCTTTATCTACTTCTTCTAAAGATGCATTAGGATTTCCTACTCTTATATTTTCAAGTAAGGTTCCGTTAAATAGTTTGCTGTCTTGGAAAACAAAGGAAATATTTTTCATAAGTTCACTATTTCTTATTTCATTTATATTCTTGCTACCAATCGTTATCGTTCCTGAGTTAACCTTAAAAAATTTCCCTATCAAAGAAAGAATGGTACTTTTCCCGGAGCCTGATAAGCCAACAAAAGCGACCTTTTGATTTTTTGAAATTTCAAACGATACATGCTCTATAACATTTTTTTCTTGCTCAGGGTATGAAAAACAAACATCCGAAAAAACAATTTCTGTATTTTCAGGGAATCCATCACTACCATTTTCTATATATGAATCATCACAGATAATTGTTTCAATTCTATTTAAAGCTTCCTTTGCTTGAATTAAGTTCTCTCCAGTCATCATTAGCCTCATCATTGTTGTAGAAATTAAAGGGCTAAGTAATATGAAAAAAATCAAATCCAAAAATACTGCGATAGGATCGCTTGCTGAATTAAATAAAACTACAGCTACAGCTATCAAAAACACAAAAAAACTGTTTAACATAACCCCGAAAATAGTTTTAGGCATACGACAAGCTTTTGCGTAGCCTGCCACCAAATCTCTATAACTCATAATCGTATTATGAAATTTTTTGAAACTAAATACAGTTTGCTGAAATACTTTGATAATCGGTATACCACGAACATACTCAACAGCTTCTTTGTTCATCTGCTCTTGCAATGTCATGATTTTACCCATCATAAATTTATTTTCTCCGCCCATCATCATCTTTATACATATCACAGAAATGATTAACGGGATAAAGCAAGCAGCACCTAATCTCCAATCAAAAAAGAAAAAACTAATTACAAAGATAAGTGGCATAATTGCAGTCGCCGCAAAATCAGGTAATTTATGTGCTAAAAAATCTTCTGTTAAAATGGTGTTTTCATCAATAATTTTTCTAATCTCGCCTGTAGACTTCATTTCAAAAAATCCTAATGGCATATCTATCACTTTATTGATTGCTTGTGATTTTAAATTTTTAGCAACTCTAAAAGCAGATATATGGGCTAAAGATAATGCCACAAAATACAAAGCAATACCCAAAACAGATGAAATTACAGCGATTTCGCCATAATACATTATGCTTTTCGTGCTTGAATTTTCGACATATAATCTTATAATTTGATAAATACAAACTAATGGAATGATTGACATTGCAGCACTCAAAATGGATAGTACACACGACAAAACAGTCAGATATTTGTATTTACCGGAATACTTTAATAATCCGCTATTAAACATAGTTCTTCACCTCACCTTTTAATATTTCCAATATTTTTTCTTTATCATTTTCCGCAGAAAACTCTTTAAAAGATTGTCCGTCTAAATATAAAATTTTATTGCAAGAGGTCATAAGAAACTCATAATCATGAGAAATGATAAGTATGATTTTCTGTTTTTCTTGAAGCCCTTTCATTCTTTCTGAAATAATTTGCATATTATGTCCATCTAAACCACTTGTTGGCTCATCAAACAAATATACATCCCTTTCTAAAAGTTCTGCTGCTGCGATAGTCAATCTCTGCTTTTGACCTCCTGACAAAATTTGAGGATGCAAATCTTTAGCCTCTTCCAAATGAAATTGATGCAAGATTAAATCTATATCTGCCTTTGAATCATTTAGTCTCAACTCATCTTCAAGAGAAGCCTCAAATAAATTACTGTCAGGATTGTTTGACAGATAATATATTCTTCTCTTTCTTTTTGCCTTCTTAATTATTTCACCATTTATAGACAAATTGCCTTTCTGTTCTTTAAGCAAACCACTCATAATTTTGAATAAAGTGCTTTTACCAATGCCGTTATCTCCTATGATTCCATAAACATTTCCACTATTAAAAGAATAACTTAGCTCACTTATGATCTTCTCATTCTTGTATGAAAAGCTTATTCTATCTAATTCCATAGAATTTGCTTCTTTTATTTTCTTTGCTTTTGGGACAACACATTCTAAAGAATATGCCCTTAGCCCTGCTGTTCTAAAAAAGTCATTACTGCTTGACAGAAGTTTATTTTCCGAAAAAGAATATCTAATCTCACCATCTTCAAGGTAGTAATATTTATCAACAAGATCTTTCAGATAGTAAATTCTATGTTCGGAAATCACCATCGTTTTTCCTTGTGTTTTCAATGAAAGCATCAATTTTCTTAAAGCTTCTACACTTTTCATATCAAGATTGGCTGACGGCTCATCAAAAACATAAATTGGTGGATCAAGAGCATTTATAGAAGCAATTGCGATTTTTTGCCTTTCTCCACTTGAAAGATGAAATAAGCTCTTATCAATTAAATTTTCTCCATTGATTGAGGAAAGTGCTTCTCTAATTCTTCTCGAAATTTTTTCTCGGTCTACGCCATAATTTTCCAATCCAAATGCAATTTCATCTTCTACATTTTCTGCAAAAAATTGACTTTTAGGATTTTGAAAAATTGAACCCACTCTTCTTCCTATTTCGTACAATTCTTTTTCACATGGATTCATGCCATCTATTGTAATGTTTCCATTTAGCTTCCCGCCATAAAACTTATACGCAAGTCCATTGATAATCCTTGTCAGCGTTGTCTTTCCACATCCACTGGCTCCAATGAAGGCTACAACTTCTCCCTTTTTAATTTCTAAATTGATATTTTCAATAATATTTCGGGAGTCCTGATTATATGAAAAACTTACATTTTTAAGTTTGATCATCTCATCATCACTCCTTCCATAAAGTACAAACCTACCGTAAGCAGAACAGTCAATATAACTACAATAGAATCAATTTTTCTAAATTTTATTTCTCTTCTTGATGTATGTTTTCCATTGGCAGAGATCCCTCTTACTTCAGATGCCGCAGCCAATTCCTCGGCAATTTTAGAAGAAGAGAACATCATAGGTACAAACAAATATTCCATTGTAACAAACGGCTTTCTAAAAGAAATTAAGCCTCTTAATTTTAATGAATCAATAATCTCCGAAAATTCACTTCTTACTACCGGAAAAAACCTCATCATAAAAATAAGTGGCAATGCTATATTCCTATGGATTTTCATTTTTTTCATTACAGCCATCAGTTCTCCAGGAGGTGTTTTTATAATCGGTATGACAGACAAAATAATAACTAATGTCCTGATAATTATAAAAAGAAACATTTCAGGAAGCATAATTCCAAATCCGTTTCCTTTTGAAACCAATCTCATGATGCTAATGATTGCTATCGCAAACACAATTTTTACGGTAGATTTGCTATACCCTAATACGGCAACATATAGTAATAGGATGGCGGTCAGCAAAAAAAATACAGTATCTTTGGACAATACCGAAGCCAAAAATACTGTACTAAAAAATACCGCAACTTTGGAGCGTAAGTCCAAATGCATTACTTTATTATACCTGTCTTTTTAAAGTGCTTTTCTGTCATTTTATTTCCTAAATAGCATCCAATTGCAGCCGCCACCACAGTTAATGCTAAAGAAATAATAACCCACTTTGTATCTGTGTAATATTGTGTTTGAACTTGAACTTGTTCAGGAGACACTCCTGTTTTAAGAAATGCATCTTTGAAAAACCATATTTCACTCATTCCATGCGCAGCTCTTGTAAGAGATGTAATAATCCAAGCAATCGTAATTCTTTTTATATTCCTATAACTATCAGTGCCTATCATAGATAATTCTGCGATGATACCGCCACCTACGAACCAAGGAATCATAAACGGTCCCATAAATACAGTTGCCAAAACCGCTTGTAAGATATTATAAATTAGAGCAACTCCGGGTTTCCCGACTTTCATCGCCATATAAACGAAAAAAGGCCCCAAAATCAACGCTGTAAACACCGCATTAAAAATCATGTTAAAAAATAGAGATGCTCCTGTGATCATCGAAAAAGCTATAAAGACCACAATCATAATTGCAGAAAAGATTCCTATAGTTGCTAAATCTTTTATGGATAATTTTTTTGTGCTTTCCATAAACATTCCTCCTTTTCTATAAGCAATATTTATGTTAGCACTATCTAACTCAAATCGCTTGCTGAATCAGACCAGATGTGCTGTTTTAGATATTTTTTTATATTCCGAAGGAGTCAGATTATACCTTTTTTTGAACGCATTGGAAAATTTAGAATGATCCGTATATCCAACTTGAATTGCAATCCCTGTTATAGACAACGCCGAGTTTTTCAACAAAAGTGCTGCCTCTTCTAATCTCTTTTTTATTATCGTGTCATTGATCGTTTCACCATATATACTCTTATAACAGTTTTTCATTGTAGTAATTTTTATATTGAATGTTTCAGACAGTTTTTCATATGTTATTGTTTCAGTGAAATTCTGCAATACATATTCATTTATCTTTTTCGCAATTTCAATATTATTTTTGGCAAAATATTGTCTATCGCTATAAGACATATTATTTTTAACTGCTGTGAGATATAAGAATAATTCTTGGAATTTTACCTTTAAATATCCGATTACAATATCATCAGGGACTTTATACATTTCAAAAAAAATATGCTCAATCTCTGATGTTGCTCTCTGTATAAAAAGTTTATTTTCATAGCAGAGTTCATTTAAAACAACCTCATAATCAATTTCAAACATTTTTTCCAAAAGATGTAATTCTTCATCAAATTCAGATGGCGTTATACAAAAAGTAACGCCGTGATAATGACTAATGGGGAAAAATGATTCTTTAGAGCTGTTGCTTATTAAGTTAATCGCAAAGTCTCCAGCTTCCATGTATGTTACAGTTCCATCTCTTAATACGCATTCAAATCTTCCTTCTCTGCAATGATTGATTTCATATCGTCTCTCATTAAGAGAATTCTTAGGAATACTACTTGTAATTTTTGATGTGTGTATATCGTTATAAAATACTTTCACTCCCTTATAAATCTCATATTCTGTAATCACATATTTACCATTTTCCAAATCACAACACTCGTAAATCCTGCTTCCTGAATTTTCTATTATTTTTTTCTTATTTCTTCCATAAAGATGGTTCATATAATCCATATTATTTACCTTAAAATCTCTTTCCTATCATCATCGTAATTTTCTTCAAGACAAAATATTTTTTCTATTGGACACCCAAATATTAAACTGCACTTATATGCAACTTTTATTGATGGATTAAAATGCCCATTTTCTAAAGAAATTATTGTTCTCGTAGAAACTCCTAATTTAGTTGACAATTCCTTTTGGGTCCACTGCTTATTTTCTCTTAATTGTTTAAGTATATTTTTCATAAACTCCCTCATCATAAAAAAGTGAAGTACGCTTCATGTGCGAAGTATACTTCACTTTTAGAAAAAAGTAAATGTCTGACTACTTAATCAAAATATGATTTTTTTACTATTTATGTATTTATGATATAATATTCTCAATCAATCAAATATAAGCTTAACGCTTGTTACTCTAATTATTCTTTTATAACAAGCACAGTAAGCGTACGGACACTTACGGAAAATTGACGAAGCAGCCCTTGGGGATCTGCTTCTTTTTTTATCTTGAATTGTCAAGTCAAGTGCAATATATAATGTCGGAACTTTTAATTTAAATTTATTCCAAACATATTCTTTGATTTGAGCATATGTTGCCTCACTTTCAGCACTTGTCAAATCAAGCTCATCCAGCCCAATTTCAATATTTATATGCTTATCGACATCGAGTTTGGACAAAAGCGCTACCGTCTCCACCCCTATGGTTATGGGGAACATATCCACGCTCGTAGATGAAAACATATCAAAGATTGGCTCTCGTTTGTAGGAACATATCGACTGTAATTATTTCATTTTCAAGCCTTTATCGATAGCTTCCTGAATAATCTTATGACAACAAACTCCCAACGGATTGTTTTCTTTACAATTAGAATTTTTCATTGCCCCAGTGATGGCATTTACTTCTTTTACGGATTTCGCGCCATGCTTTACAACTGCTTCAATTACCTGATTTTCTGTGACTTCGCTACAATAACAAGCATACTTAGGATCTGCATCTTTCTTAAACCAGATAGGAACTCTAACTTGGTCTTTCAAGAATTTTATTTCATTATCTAAGTTATAGTAAACAACGTCGCAGTCCTCGTTCATGCAAATCTTATATTGATCTCCGTTAACAGCATTACGATAATCATCTACCACTAGATGTTCAACAGTTACTTTACTAACGGAAATCCCTTCATTATTACATACAGGACAATTGTCTTTAATTTGATCCGGCTTTTCTGTTTTGCATCCACAACAACATTCATTATTAATCTTCATATTCTTAGCCTCCATATTTTCATTATAATTTCTTTTTTAAACTAGGTAAAACCAATTTCATATACTTGTCATTTATTAATAGCGTCAAACATTTTAGCTGGTGTTAATTTACTTAGCTCCCTGTTGTCAGCCAACGCACGTGTAGCTTTTTTGTGTATAAACACATCAGCGTCATGTTACCCATTGCTCGGCATTCTTCTAATGAACCCAAATACATGGAATGGCAACACTTTTTTAGACAATTTATAACCGAACATTATCAAGCTTGAAAGTTTCTTTAGATTATAAAATATATTCTCAGACAATCAAGGGTAAAGGCTTCGCCCAAATTTCGTTGAAATTTGCCCTTGACAGTCTGTTCATATATTTTATTTAATTTATGAAACTTCCAGAGCTTTTTATTCTGCTTTTCTATATTCTACTGGTGTTTTATATCCTAAAGATCCATGAATTCTTAGGATATTATACCAATATACGTATTCTGCTAATTTTAGATTAAGTTCTTGGAAATTAGTAAAGTTCTCCTGATATATGAATTCTGTCTTCATTACTTTATTGACTGCTTCGCTTACTGCGTTATCATATGGGCTTCCTTTTTTACTTAGCGATCTTTTTATCCCAAATACCTTTAATATTTCTTCTATTTTTATATTTTTAAATTCTCTTCCTCTGTCTGTGTGAAATATTTTTATACGATTTAGTGGCTGCCTTATTGAGTAAAATGCTTCTGCTACTAGATTTGCATCTTTGTTTTTACCTGATGAGTATCCTATTATTTCACGGCTGTTTAAGTCTATTATTAAACATATATAATTCCATGTTTTTCCTACTCTTACATATGTTAGGTCGCTTACTATTGCTTCTAAATAGTCTCTATTGTCAAATTATCTATTTAAAAGGTTAGGGATGTCTTCTTCGTTGCATTTGGATCTTATTACTTTATATTGTGCTACTGTATAGTTTGAGACTAGGCCATTTTTCTTCATTATTCGGCCTATTTTTCTTCTCGATATTTTATATCCAATTTTCCCTAGTTTTTTTTATTTTGCGTGTTCCATAGTTGTTTCTACTTCTTCTGAATATTTCTTTTATTTCTTCTATTAGTTTTTCATCTTCATCTAATTTCACATCTTTTTCTTTGTTCAAATGATAATAGACTAAACTTCTTGTGACCCCAAGTAGTCTACACATTGCACTAATGCTATCTTTATCTCGGTTCGAGATAATGAGGTCTATTTTTTGCCTAACAGTAGTGCAGCTTGCTTTAAAATATCATTCTCCATTTCAACCTGTTTCAATTTTTTACGAAGTCTGATTATCTCTTTTTGTTTCGCATCCACATTATCAAAATGGTTACTCTAAGCAGCACACCAACTATTTATTTTTTGAGTTTTAAACTTTGGTAGAAGTCTTGAACTCTTTATATTTACATAACTATTTGCCTCTATCACTATTATGACACGAAACCCTGCACAATGATCTAAAATTTTCAATTCTAACAAGTCTTTTTCAGTATTTTTAACTTCATAAAAACCTCTTTGGCAATAATGCCTAATTCTTCTTTAGTTGTTAAAATTTTTTATTTTACCATCATCGTTCCCCTGATTTTCAATTAATCTTCTTAGGTTATATAAGAAGTACATATCTTTTTAATCTTAAAGTTTTTAAGTCTTAATTTTAAAATTTTCAATCTTAGATATTATTTAAATCATTCCAAAATGCTCTAAAGCATCTTCGATTGCTTTTTCTTTTTCTTCTGGGCAATTTGGCACTCTTTGATTTTCTTTCTTACTAAAATTATAATTTTCTCTCTCTATTAGACCATGTTTCCTTTTTATTTGTGCAATATATAGGCTTGAAACTTTTAGTCCGTATTTATCTAACACATACTTTTTAATTTCTCCATAAGTTGCGTCTTTTGAAAAGTCAATTTCAGATAATTCATCTTCCCCTATTTCTATATCTAAATGATGTTCTGTATTTAGTTTGGACAACAGAGCTACCGTCTCCACCGCCGCCGTATGGGGAAACATGTCGATGGGGATGAGGGATTGGATATGGAATTGTTCTTTTAGCAGGGCCAAATCTCGCGCCAAGGTGGATGGGTTGCAGCTGACGTAGATCATGGTTTCAGGTTCCGCTTCAATGGCGCTTTCGATGACGGCGGGATCGAGCCCTGCCCGGGGTGGATCCACGACGAGGACATCCACCTTCTCTTCTTCTGCGATGCGGGGCATGATTTTTTCCGCCGCACCGGCAATGTAGCGCACGTTCGTCACACCGTTATCCTCCGCCGTCTTTCTGGCGTAATCCACGGAGGCTTGGGCGTATTCGTTGGCCACGACGGCCTCGGCTTTTTCGCTTAAGGGCAGGGTGATGGTGCCGATGCCGGCGTAAAGTTCCACCACGTTTTTCCCCGGCGCCGCAGCGCTCACCACTTTTTCGATAATGGCCTCGGCGCCCATGGGATTCACCTGAAAGAAATTGGCGCCGAAGATGCCGTAGTCGTAGCCGGCCAGGGTCTCGATGATCTCTTTCTTTCCGTAGAGGTGTTCCATCTTTTTGCCGTAGTGGAAGCGGGGATTGGTGTTTTTCGTGTAGTACAAGCTGTCCACACCGGCTTCCACGGCAAAGGCCACGGCGCCGTGAAGAAGGCTGTCGTTCATGTCCTTGGGTCCCGATAGGATCACCATGCTCTCGCCCCGGCGGGTGGTGCGTATGCCCACGAGGGCCACCTCATCCAGCCACTTTTCCCCCTGCATGGCCGCGAGGATCTCATTGGCCCGATCCGTCTGCATTAAACAGCGCTTCACGGTAATGGCTTCGCCGCCTTTGCCGTAGAGGGTGAGCTTTCTGTCTCTCACGTGAAACTGCATGTGGTTCCGGTAGCCCGTACTTTCCCCACGGGTAGTGACGGGATCCACGGTGACATCTACGTCGCCGATACGGGCGACGGCATCGGCCACTCGCCGCCGTTTCCAATTCAGCTCCTCTTTGCGATCCAAAGACAAAAAGGCGCAGCCGTTGCAGTTCGTATAGGGGCAGGGATTTTTTACGCGGTAGGGCGATTTTTTCTCGTAGGATGTAATTTCTCCTTCGAAAAAGCGCTTCTTCTTTTTCACGATGGTCACATCCACCACATCGCCGATTTCCCCGCCGTCTAAAAAGACCACGGCGCCGTCGGCCTTGCCCATGCCACGACCTCGATAGTCGTAGTCCGTGACGGCGAGGCGCACCTTGTCGAAGACTTCCATTACTTTCGTCTCGTTTCCGTGGGCCCGGGAACGGCTTTCCCTTCTTTATAGAGCTTGCCCACGGCTCGCTTAAAGGCTTTTTTCGTCATGCCCGTGAGCCGCTTGATCGCCTCGGGATCGGATTTATCGCCGACGGGAAGTTTGCCCCCCATTTCGTCCATGAGGCCCAAAAGCACGTCGGAGTCTTGGAGCATTTGCACGTGGGCGAAGTCACGCAGAGAGAGGGTGAGTTTGCCGTCGTCAAGTACATTGGCCACCCGCACTTCCACCGTGTCCCCGGCGCGGTAGATGCCCTTCATCTCCTGCTTGGGAATGCGACCGTCGTAGATGTCGTCCACGGCGACGAGAATGCCGCTCTTGCCCACGTGGTAGACCGTGCCCGTGACCCGATCCCCTTTCTTGTAGGGGCTGTCGGATTTCAGGGCTTCTTTAATTTCCATGGACACGGCCAGGCGTTCGGACTTGTCCACGTACATGGTAAAGAGATAGCTTTCCCCTTCGGCGATGCGCTCCGTAGCTTCGGAGAAGGGCAGCAAAATATCTTTCGGCGCGTTAATGCCGACGAAGTAGCCGATTTTCGACTTAGCCACCACTTTCAGCTTCGCCACTTCCCCCACTTGAATGAAGGGCGCCTCCAACATGCCGACGATCTGTCCGTTGTTTTCACGATACAGAAACACGTCACGCATCTCGCCGTCCTTGCCCCGCATCTCGCCGTGAATGGGCACTTCCTCTTCGCCGTCGGTGGCCCAAAGGTATTTGCCCTTTTCAACCAGTTTTAACTCTTGTACTTTTCCTAATTTCATTTTTTCCCTTTCTTCAATAGCCCTCTGGCCATGTGATCGTAAATGTCGTGTCCCCGCCCCTCTAAGGTGGAGCCCAGCTCGTAAAAGGCGTAGCTACCTCCCTCGCTCTTTAAGAGGGCGTTCAGGGCGTAGTAGCTGAACGCGTCGTGGCGTCCCAAATTTTCCACCATGACCCGCGCCTGAGTCTTGTGGGAGAGATCCGTGTAGCGGGTGAGATAGATGCCGAATTTTTTCGCCTCGATGACTTCGCTGTCCCGCATAAGCAAAATGGCGAGGCCTAAAAAGGGCCGATCCATTTGATCCAAGGCGAAGAGCCACTGCTCGAAATGACCCACGGCTTCAAGCGCCCGGTGGGTTTCAAAAAAGCGGTCGATATGCTCCATGGCAAAGGCCTCTCTGCCGAAGTATTCCATAATGCCCACGTCCAGCGCCTCGGTGTTGACAGATGTCGGCGTGATTTCTTTATTGAGTACGGCCCATTCGTAGCTGCCGTCGTCGCCGATGTCCGCCCGGGGATCGGCGATGATTTTTTCGTATAAGGTCTTGGGTTTTTTCTTTAATCCAAACATAGCGCCTCCTAAAATTATTTTCCCACAGCCTCTTCGCAAAAGCAAACGGACATGGAAAAAGCTCCGGCCGAAGCCGAAGCCTTACAGAAACTGAGCGATGTAATTTAATTTATCTGCGATCCACAGGCGAATGTCGGGAAGGTGTTCTACAATCGTTGTGCCCATAATCGAAAGGCGGCGCACCAGCTCCTGTCCCTGCCCTTGGGGGTCGTTGATAAAGCCGTCGAGAAAGCCGAACTTGGCGAGCACGGCCAAGAGAATGACGAGAAAAATCAAGCGGCGCACCCGGCGACGGCGGCGTTTTCTGCGCTTCTTTTCTTTTTTTCGATCCACGGCGTCTTGAACCACACTTGTCATTTCCATAGACTCCCTCCTTTTTCACCAGTATATCAGATAATATCCAAGGCATGGCAAAGAGGCGGGTAAGCCTCGGCTATTTCCACACGTCCACGAAGCCTTCGCCGTCTACGGCGTCGATTAATTCGTCTACGGCAAATTTCGCCACGGCGTATTCGGATCCGCAGGCGGGATAGACCACGTCGTAGGCCTTTAAGCTTTCGTCCAAGTAAACCTTCACTCCCGCATTCACGCCGAAGGGGGTGACGCCGCCGACTTCGTGGCCGATTTCCTCGGCGACTTCCTCGGCGGAAAGCATTTTGGCCTTGGTGTGGAAGGCGGCTTTAAACTTTTTATTGTCCACCCGCTTGTCCCCGGCCATGACGATTAGAATCGGTTCCTTCTCAGCATTGCGGAAGGTAAGGGACTTGGCGATCTCCCCTTCCGTCACGCCTAAGACGGCGGCGGCCATAGGCACCGTGGCCGTGGATTCTTCCGTTTCGATAAAGTGATCCGTCAGGCCCTTTTTTTCTAAATAGGCGTAGGCTTTTTCCTTGGACATGGCTTCCCTCCTCTTACTTGTTCTTGTTGGCTTTGTAGCGCTTGTTGGAATCTAAAATGGTCTTTCTGATTCTGAAGGATTGAGGCGTAATTTCGATAAGCTCGTCTTCTTCGATAAATTCGATGGCTTCTTCCAAACTTAAATCCCGAATCGGCGACAGGCGCAGGGCGTCGTCGCTGCCGGAAGCGCGGACATTGGTTTGCTTTTTCGTCTTGGTGACGCTGACTTCCAGATCCAAGCCCTTGGGCGAGGAGCCCACCACCATGCCGGCGTAGACTTCTTCCCCCGGTTCCACGAAGAGATCCCCGCGGTCTTGGGCGTTGTGTAGGCCGTAAGCCGATGCGGTGCCCGTGTCGAAGGAAATAATGGAGCCGGTTTTGCGGCGGGGAATGTCGCCCTTATAGGGGGCGTAGTTTTCGAATTGGGAGTTCATAATGCCGTTGCCCTTGGTGTCCGTAATAAATTCCTGGCGGTAGCCGATGAGGCCCCGGGCGGGAATGCGGAAGACCAGGCGGGAGTAGCCGCCGTCCGGCTCTTGCATGGTTAAGAGCTCGCCCTTGCGGCGGCCCAGCTTTTCGATAATGGAGCCGATAAATTCCTGATTCACGTCGATGGTGACTTTTTCCATGGGCTCGTAGCGCTTGCCGTCCACGGTTTTGTAGAGGACTTCCGGCTTTGAGACTTGGAATTCATAGCCTTCCCGGCGCAGATTTTCGATGAGGACGGAAAGGTGCAGCTCGCCGCGGCCGCTGACCTTAAAGGCGTCGGTGCTTTCCGTATCTTCCACCTTTAAGCTCACGTCGGTTTCAAGCTCCCGATACAGGCGGGTTCTCAGTTGACGGGAGGTGACGTAGTCCCCTTCTCTGCCCGCAAAGGGCGAGTCGTTGACGGAGAAGGTCATGGCCAAGGTGGGCTCGGAGATTTTTACAAATTCCAAGGCTTCGCCCTTGTCGGGATCGGCGATGGTGTCGCCGATATTAATGTCTTCGATGCCGGTGACGGCGACGATATTGCCGGCGTAGGAAATATCTTTTTCCTCCCGATCCAGGCCTTCGAATTCAAACATTTTGTTGATCTTCACCGACTCCCGCTTGTCGGGGTCGTTGGCGTTTAAAAGCACCATGCTGTCGCCCTTTTTAATGGTGCCGTTTTCGATGCGGCCGATGCCGATACGGCCCACGTATTCGTTGTAGTCGATGGTGGAGATCAAGAGTTGGGCGGGCTTATTCGCATCACCCGTCGGCGGATCGATGTGTTTTAAGATCGCTTCGAAGAGAGGCTTCATGTTGTCGCCCTTCACGTCGGCGGATTCCGACGCCCAGCCTTCCTTGGCCGAGGCGTAGATAAAGGGAGAATCCAACACGTCTTCGTCGGCGCCCAATTCGATAAACAGATCCAACACTTCGTTTTCCACTTCTTCCGGGCGGGCGCCGGGGCGGTCCACCTTGTTAATGCAGACGATGACCTCCAGACCCAGCTCGAAGGCTTTCTTTAAGACGAATTTCGTTTGGGGCATGGGGCCTTCGAAGGCGTCCACCAAGAGGACGACGCCGGAGACCATTTTCAGCACCCGTTCCACTTCGCCGCCGAAATCGGCGTGGCCCGGCGTGTCGATAATATTGATCTTCGTGTCCCCGTATTGAATCGCGGTATTTTTCGAAAGGATCGTAATGCCCCGTTCCTTTTCGATGTCGCCGGAGTCCATGATCCGATCCGCTACCACTTGATTGTCACGGAACACGCCGGATTGCCTGAGCATAACATCGACCAAGGTGGTCTTCCCGTGGTCGACGTGGGCAATAATGGCTATATTTCGAATATCTCTTTGTTCCATAAACTTCCTTTCTCGGCAAAAGCCGCCACAAAAATAGGATCGGTTGCCCAATCCTTCAACTCATCTATTATACAGCATTTCTTCCGTTCAAGAAAGCGTCTTGTCGTTATTTTGCAAGATCCATTAAACAGCGGATCACATTGCCCTTGTACTCCACGGAACGGCAAATGGATTCCACGATAAATAACCCCCGCCCGCAGCAACTGTCGGAGGTACATGAAAAATCTTTCGACGAATAGTAAAAGCCTTCGCCTTCGTCCCGCACGGAAATGTGCATGACCGTCGGCTCCATGTCGACGCGCAAATGAACCCGCTTGTTTCCGTCCCAAGCGTTGCCGTGATCGGCGCCGTTGACCATGAGCTCGTCGATGATCAGGCGAATATCATATTGTAAATCCCGATCGGGAATGTAGGATGCGATCTCTCCCATGGCTTCGGCGATAAATCCGCGAAGGGATTCCATATCGCTTGCCACAGACCCCTGAAAGGTGCGCACGTTCTTCATTTCTTTCACCCCTGTATCTTCTTTTTACCCAAGAACGGAGCGAAAAAACAAGGGGCCGCAATTTTCTCCCGCCCGTCCTCCCTTCCCGAGGCACTTTTTTCTTACAGGTGAAATTTTCATTTTCATCTGTTACTTTTCCCTCGTCCCGGGTATAATACATATAAGTTGACAAGTTAACTTTTGAAAGGAGTTCAAATAATGGACAAATACGAATGCACGCTTTGTGGTTATATCTATGATCCCGCCGAAGGCGACCCGGACAACGGTGTAGAACCCGGCACCGCTTTTAACGACCTTCCCGCCGATTGGGAATGCCCCCTCTGCGGCGCAAGCAAGGACGACTTCGAAAAAGTCGAAGAATAATTAAACACAAAAGACGCGGCCTGTGCCGCGCCTTTTTTATTGCTTGAATTTTTACATAGAAAAATCCATTGGACGCACCCAATGGATTCTCTTACGCTTTTTTCTTGTAGTAGTCCGCCATGTCCTCGATAATGTCCCACAGCTCGTCCACGTTTTCTTTCGTCACGGCGCTGTAGGGGACGATGAGATCGTCGTAGGGGACGTGGAGGGCTTTTTTTATAACAGAAAAAGCCTTCTGCCTTTGGTTCTTCGACAGCTTGTCCGCCTTGGTAGCGACGACGAGGCCGGCGAAGCCGTTGTCCAAAATCCAGGCGTACATTTCCTTGTCCTTGGCCGAAGGCTCGTGGCGCATATCCACGAGAAGGATGAGCTCCGCCAAATTGTCCCGGCTCTCCAAGTATTCGTTAATGGTCTTCGCCCAGGCGTCCTGATCTTTTTTTGACGCCACGGCATAGCCGTAGCCCGGCAGATCCACCAGGCGCAGATCGTCGTTGATGCGGTAAAAGTTAATGGTGCGAGTCTTCCCCGGCTTGCCGCTGGTGCGGGCCAGATTTTTTCTTCCCAACATGGCGTTGGTAAAGCTGCTCTTGCCCACATTGGAGCGGCCGCAAAAGGCGAACTCCGGCAAGTCCGCCGCCGGATACTGATCCTTTTTCACGGCGACTTTTTCTAATTCACACTGACGTATCTTCACGTACCATCGCCTCTTTCAATACTTCGTCCATATGCTCCACGCCGACGACGCGGAGTTTTTTAATGGAGGGAGAGTCCATGTCCTTCAGATCTCTGAGATTGGCCTTGGGCACGAGGACGGTCTTCACGCCGCCCCGCTGAGCCGCCAAAAGTTTTTCCTTGAGCCCGCCGATGGGAAGCACCCTGCCCCTCAAGGTCACCTCGCCGGTCATGGCGACGAAGCGACTGACCGGCACCTTCGCCATGGCGGAGTAGAGGGCCGTGGTCATGGCGATGCCCGCCGAGGGGCCGTCTTTCGGCGTAGCGCCGTCGGGGACGTGGATGTGAATATCGTGTTTGTCCTTGAAATCTTCGGGAAGGCCCAGCTCTTCTTCCATACTCCAAATATAGGTGAGAGCCGCCTGGGCCGATTCCTTCATCACATTGCCCAGTTGGCCGGTGAGTTGAATCTTGCCTTTCCCGGGCACGATATTCACCTCGATGCCCAAGATCACGCCGCCTACCGCCGTCCAAGCCAGGCCGTTGACGTAGCCGATGAGGTCTTCCTCTTCCACGACCTGACCCAATGCCTTTTTCTCGCCTAAATATTTATTCAGATTGCGATTGGTAATGTGGGCCTTGGCCTTTTTCGTCTCCAAAAATTCCAGATTCACCTTGCGCACGATTTTCGCCAGTTCCTTGTCCAGCATGCGCACGCCGGCCTCTTGGGTGTAGTTTTCGATAATGGTGTCGATGGCATTATCTGAAATCGTCATGTCATCCGCCTTATAGCCCACATCCTTTAAATGCTTGGGCCACAAGTGGCGTTTGGCGATTTCTTTTTTCTCCTCGGGGGTGTAGCCGCCGATGGTGATAATCTCCATGCGGTCCAATAGAGGCGCGGGAATGGTCTTGGTGGTGTTGGCCGTGGTAATGAAGAACACCTTCGACAGATCGAAGGGGACTTCCATATAGCGGTCGGTAAAGGTATTGTTTTGCGCCGGATCCAAAACTTCCAAGAGCCCGGAGGCCGGGTCGCCGCGGTAGTCGTTGCCCACTTTGTCGATCTCGTCTAAGAGGAAGAGGGGATTGTTCTTCTTCGCCTCTTTCATCAATGTGATCACTCGCCCGGGCATGGCGCCTACATAGGTTCTGCGGTGGCCGCGAATTTCGTTTTCGTCAGTCATGCCGCCTAAGCTCATGCGCACATAGGGCTTGTTCAGCGCTTCCGCCACGGAGGCGGCGATGCTGGTCTTGCCCACTCCCGGCGGGCCCACGAGGCAAAGGATGGGGGACTTGGCGTCGGGAGATTTTTTCCTCAGGGCGATAAATTCCAAAATTCGCTCTTTAATATCCTTTAAGCCGTAGTGGCCCTCATCTAAAATCTTGCGGGCTTCCTTTAAGCTGTGCTCCTCCTCGGCCTCGTCGCACCAGGGCAGGTCCAAAATCCAATCCAGATAATTGGTCAGCCCCGCATACTCCGGCGACGCGACGTTCATGCGCTCCAGCTTTTGCAGCTCCTTTTCCGCCTTGTCCCGCACGTGCTCGGGCAGGGCCTTTTCTTCCAAACGGCGGCGATACTCCGCCGCTTCTTCCTCTTCCTCGCCGGTGAGCTCCCTTTGAATGGCCTTCATCTGCTCTTTAAGGAAAAATTCCTTTTGGTTTTCGTTAATGGTGTGCTTCACCTTGTCGTCGATGGCGTTGGATATGCTTAAGAGCTCGTTCTCCCGCATCAAAATACTGTGCAGGCGCATGAGCCGCTCTTTTAAATCCAAGGCGTCTAAAATGCTTTGGGCGTCTTCCGCCTTCATATTCACATAGCCCGCCACGGTGTCGGCGAAGGCCGCCGGCGTGTCGTAATTAATGACGGAATCCAAGAGGCCGGGATAGATCTTGTTGTTCTTTTCGATGTACTCGTCCAGATCGTCTTCCGTGAGGCGCAAGAGGGCTTCCATTTCCGCCTCGATGTCCTCTTCCTCGTCTTCGTAGCGCTCCACTTCCGCTTCCATCCACTTGCCGGATGTATCCACGGATTGAATCACGCCCCGGGCCACGCCTTTGACCAAGACCCGCACCAAGCCGCCGGGCAGGCGCAGGATCTGATTAATCTTGCAGATGGTGCCGGTCTCGTAAAGATCCTCGGCACCGGGCTCTTCCAGCTCGGGATCTCTCTGCGTTACCACAAAGAGATAGCCGTCTGCGCCGTCCGCCCGCTCGATGGCCGCCACGGACTGCTTCCGCGCCGCGTCGAAATGAGTGATGACGTGGGGCAGGATCACCAGATCCCTTAGGGCCAATAGGGGAAAAGTTCCGTTTTCCGTTTTTATTGCCATAGTTTCTCCTTATATAAAAAGGCCCACCTGGGTGAGCCTTTCGCTTATTGATCCGACGAGATCTTTTTCAAGGGCTCGTCTCTTTCCATGATCGGGTCCTCGTCGCCTTCGACGCTGGCCTTGGTCACGACGACGCGTTTCACATCGTCCATGGAAGGAATTTCAAACATGGTGTCCATCATAATTTCTTCGATGGTGCCGCGCAGACCGCGGGCGCCGGATTTCTTCTTAATGGCCTTTTCCGCAATGGCGTCCAAGGCCTCGTCTTCGAAATCCAGTTCCACGCCGTCCATGGCAAAGAGGGCTTTGTACTGTTTCACAATGGCGTTTTTCGGTTCCGTCAAAATGTGAACCAGGGCGTCCTTGTCCAACTCTTCCAAGGTGACGGTGACGGGCAAACGGCCGATAAATTCCGGAATCAAGCCGTACTTCAGCAGGTCTTCCCCTTCCAGTTCTTCCAGAAGATTGACCTTTTCGTGCTTGCTCCGTTTGATCTCCGTGCCGAAGCCGATGCCCCCTTGTCCCAGGCGGGCTTCGATAATCTTATCCAAAGAGTCGAAGGCGCCGCCTAAGATAAAGAGGATGTTGGACGTGTCCACTTGAATGAATTCCTGATTCGGATGCTTTCTGCCTCCTTGGGGCGGCACATTGGCTTCCGTGCCTTCGATGAGCTTCAGAAGGGCCTGTTGCACCCCTTCGCCGCTCACGTCCCGAGTGATGGAGACATTTTCCGATTTGCGGGCGATCTTGTCGATTTCGTCCACGTAGATAATGCCTTTTTCCGCCGCTTCAATATCGTAATCCGCCGCCTGAATCAGCTTCAGAATAATATTTTCCACGTCTTCGCCCACATAGCCCGCCTCGGTTAAGGAGGTGGCATCGGCGATGGCAAAGGGCACGTCTAAAATGCGGGCCATGGTTTGCGCCAAAAGGGTTTTGCCGCTTCCCGTGGGACCCACCATTAAAATATTGCTCTTTTGAATTTCAACACTGTCGTCGCGCCCGCCGGCTTCCTGGGTGCGAATGCGCTTGTAGTGATTGTAAACGGCTACGGCCAGAGCGCGCTTGGCGTCTTCCTGGCGAATGACGTAGTCGTCCAAAGATGCCTTGATCTCCGCCGGCGTCGGCAGATGATCCATGGCGGGGGCACCCTTCGGCGCCATTTCCTGGCGTAAAATATCCTCGCACAAGTGAATGCATTCGTCGCAAATATAGGCGTCGGGCCCCTTGATCAGTTTTTGTACCTGATCCTTGGACTTGCCGCAAAACGAGCAGCGCTGATCTTTTCTTTCGTCTGTCATGATGCTCCTAACTATTTACGTTTGACGATGACATCGTCGATGATGCCGTAAGCTTTCGCCTCTTCCGCCGACATAAAGAAGTCACGGTCCGTGTCTTTTTGAATCTTCTTCAAGGTTTGGCCCGTTCGCTCGGCGATAATGGCGTTTAATTGCTTGCGCGTCTTGATAATTTTTTCCGCATGAATTTGAATATCCGATGCCTGACCTTGGGCGCCGCCCAAAGGTTGGTGGATCATAATGTCCGCATTGGGCAGGGCGTAGCGCTTGCCCTTTTCGCCGGCCAGGAGCAGGAAGGCTCCCATGGATGCGGCGAGGCCCACGCAAATGGTGGAGACGTGGGGCTTGATGTATTGCATGGTGTCGTAAATTGCAAAGCCCGCGCTCACCGATCCGCCGGGGGAATTAATATAGATTTGAATGTCCTTGTCCGGATCTTCCGATTCCAAAAACAGCAGTTGGGCGACGACTAAATCTGCCACCTGATCGTTGATCTCGCCGGTTAAAAAGATAATCCGGTCTTTTAACAGTCGGGAATAAATATCGTAGCTTCTCTCGCCGCGATTGGTTTGTTCCACGACCATGGGTATCAGTGCCATACTTATGCCTCCTTCTCGAGGCTTCGACAGCCTCTTATGCTTCTTCCTCTTCTTTATTTAAGCCTTCCACTTCTTTCGCACTGTCTACGAGAAGCTCGACGGCTTTTTTGCGTTCCAGATCAGAGGTCATGATTTCTTTGTTGGTTTCCATCATGGTCTTGATCATTTCTTCCAGCTTGTCTTCGTCGCCTTTAAAGTAGCGTTCGGACATTTCTCTGGCGTAAGCTTCCAATTCGTCGTCGGTGACTTCGAATTTTTCCTCTGCCACAATGGCTTCGAGGACTAAAGATTTCAATACTTCACGTTCAGCATCGGGACGCATGGAGTCTTTAAAGTCGTCCAGGCTTTGGCCCAGCATTTGCAGGTATTGTTCCAATTGGATGCCTTGGCTGCGCATATTGTTGTCCATGTTGCGGATTTGTTCGTCGATGGCGTTTCTAACCATGACATCCGGCACGTCCACCTTGGCATTGGCAGCTGCGGCTTCGAGAACGCGGTCCATGCGAATGTTTTTCGCATTGGCTTCCACTTCTTCAGTCTTTTGCTTCTTCAGGTCTTCCTTGTATTCGTCTACGGTGTCGAATTCGGAAATGTCTTTAATGAATTCGTCGTCCACTTCCGGCAGCTCTTCCACGGCAATGGAATTTAAGGTGATGCTGAAGACGGCATCTTTGCCCTTTAATTCTTCGCTGTGGTAGTCTTCCGGGAAGCTGACTTCGATGTCGAATGCTTCGCCCACTTCGTGACCGACGATGCCTTCTTCAAAGCCGGGGATGAAGCTGCCGCTTCCCAGCTCCAGCTCTTGATCTTCGGCGGTGCCGCCGTCAAATGCTACGCCGTCGACTTTTCCTTCGAAGTCGATGTTGACCTTGTCGCCTTCTTTAGCGGCGCGGTCGTCGATATTAATTCGACGGGCGTTTAAGTGGCGTTGCTTGTCGATTTCGTTGTCGATCATTTCGTCGGAAACTTCCGTGGGGACGGCTTCGATTTCCAGGCCCTTGTATTCGCCTAAAACAACCTCCGGCTTGACTTCTACACTGACTGCGACGACCAAGTCCTTGCTGCGGTCGAAGTTTTCTTCGTCAATGTCGATTTCCGGTTGGTCGATAACGTCCAGCTCCAATTCTTTCAGGGCGTCTTGGTAAATCTTGGGAAGTACGTCGTTTAAAGCGTCCTCAAAGAAAATGCCGTCGCCGTAGAATTGTTCGACGATCTTCTTCGGCGCATGACCCTTGCGGAAGCCGGGCACGTTGAAGTAGCTTTTGTTGCGTTTATATACCTTCAGCTCCGCTTCCTTGATTTCCTCGTGGGGAACCGTTAAGTCGAAAAACACTTTATTCTTTTCTTGCTTTTTAATCTCTGTCATCCTTATCCCTCCATAATTTATATCTAAAGCATTATACCATAAGGGCATTAAAATCTACAGTTACGGGCAAAAAATCGGGGTGATCCGCCGAATTTCCCGCCCTTTGCCCCCTAAACTCTGCGTTCATAGACAAAATGGCAGGTGGGACATGTGACTTTTACTTTTCCCGCGCCTCGGGGCAGGCGGGCGGTTTGATTGCAGGAAGGGCAATGGACGTAACGGTAGTGCCGCACGTCCTTCAGCCGCCTGAGTCCTCGCTTCGCCGGGCGAATGGCGTTTAAAAAGCTGCCGTTTTCCTTGCGGCGCTTGCCTCGCTCCCGGGAGTAGGCGCGAAAAATAACCATAAAGAGAAGCAGAAGCGCTCCCCCGGACCAATAGCTGTTGCCGTAATGGCGTCCCGCCATGCGAAGGAGAAGGGAGGCGACGAAGAGAAAGGTGTTCAGCTCGTCCCAACCGTAGCGATTGGCCATGAAGCGCGCAAATGCTTTTTTTATTTCATTCATTTTTGGTAGCTGCGAATAATTTCCGCGCTGTCTTTGTATTTCTTCCGCTCATCGTCGGTTAAGTCCAGCTCGATCACTTCTTCGATGCCGTCCTTGCCGATGACGCAGGGGGTGGAGACGTAGACATCGTCCACGCCGTATTCCCCTTTATGCAGAGCGGAGACTTGCAGGGTCTTCTTTTCGTCGTAAAGGACCGCGTCCAAAATGGCGTTCACCGTGTTGGCGATGCCGTATTGGGTGGAGCCTTTGCCGAAGAAGGCGCGGTGACCGCGATAGACCACGGATTTTTCCACTTCCGCTTCGTCAATGGTCAGGTCGTGATCCTTCAAATAGCGATCCAGGGGGATGTGGTTGATGCGCACTTGGGAGTAGGGCAGGAACTGACTGTCCCCGTGTTCGCCCAGCATCATACTTTCCACATTTTCCGGGCTCACGTCCAGCATGCGGGCGATAATGGTGCGGCTACGTTCCGTATCCAGCGCCGTGCCGCTGCCGATGGTGCGGGACGCGTCCATGCCGGAAAGCTTCCACACGCGGTAGGCGATGGCGTCGCAGGGATTGGTGACCACGACGAAAATGCCTTTAAAGCCCGCCGCCATAACTTTGGGAATGTAGTCGCTGACGTCGGCTTGGTTGTTGTCGTATTCCTTGCGACGTTGGCAGTCCTCGGGAATACGTCCCGAGCAGACGACGATCATGTCGCTTGCCGCCACGTCCTTCACATCGCCGGCGACGAAGCGGGTGTTGTGGGGATAGAAGCGGGTGGCGTCTTCCAGGTCGCTGACTACGCCGTCTAATCTTTTTTCGTTAATGTCGTAAAGAGTAATTTGTGAAAATCCGCCGCGCAGTGCCGCCGTGTAGGCGACGATTTCGCCTACGTGACCTGCGCCGATAATACCTAATTTTGCCATGAGTATCTCCTTTATTTAATCAATTCTCGCAATGCTTCAAATTCGTCCACGGACAGCGTAATGCCCTTGGACTTTTTTTCGTGGTCTTCGCTCCAGGAGCGCAAGTCGAATTTCGGCTCGGCGCCGTTATAGGAGACGCGATTTAATTCCTTCGTCCAACCGTTGGGGGACGTGGACAGCACGCCTAAGTGCTCCACGATTTCAAATTTAAACTCGGCCATAAAACCTCCTAACAGAAAAAAGCGCCGTAGGCGCTTTCATCTACTCAACCGCTGTGACTGTATAGCCTGCATCTTCCACTGTCTTCTTTAACAGATCGGCGTCCAGGTCTTTGCCTTCGACGACAGCTTCCTGGGGTTCCAGGGTCACCGACGCCTTCACGCCGTCCAGTTCGTTTAACGCTTTGTCGACACGTCCGACGCAATGGTTGCAGCTCATGCCGTCGATTTTCAAAATAATCTTATCCATATCTTGTGCCTCCTCTTTTTTATTATACCCCTGCGAGCTCGTTTTAACAGCAGGGATTTCCGCAAATTGAATGGACTCTTCTATCGCCTCGTCATCATCTCTCGTCACTCCCTCCAACTTAAGGAAGTTTAAGCGCAGGGCATTGGTCACCACGAAGACGGAGCTGAAGCTCATGGCCAGGGCCGCGATCATGGGGCTTAAGGTCAGGCCGAAGGACTTGTAGAAGAGACCGGCGGCCACGGGAATACAGATGACATTGTAGAAAAAGGCCCAGAATAAATTTTCCTTAATGTTTCGGATCGTGGCCTTGGACAGATCCATGGCGCTGACCACGTCCATCAGATCGCTGTGCATTAAGACCACGTCGGCGCTTTCCATGGCGATGTCCGTGCCGGCGCCGATGGCGATACCCACGTCGCTTCGTGCGAGGGCCGGAGCGTCGTTAATGCCGTCGCCCACCATGGCCACTTTCCCCGATTCCTGATACTGCCGCACATAGGCTTCCTTTTCATCGGGAAGCACGCCGGCGTGGACGCGGTCGATGGCCAAGTCCTCGGCGATGACCTTCGCCGTCTTTTCGTTGTCCCCGGTAAGCATAACCAGTTTTATTCCGGCGGCGCGCAATCTCTTCAGGGCGGCCGCGGAATTGGCCTTCACCAAATCCTTGGCGGCGATAAGGCCGATAAACTCATTTTCCCGCGCGAAAAACAATGGCGTCTTGCCCTGTGCGAGAAGCATGTCCAAGGGCTCTCTTATAGCCGACAGATCGGCGCCGACGCTTTCCATAAGGGCTTCGTTGCCGCCGTAATAGATTTCGCCGTTTAATGTGGCCTTGATCCCGCGACCGGGAATGGCTTCGAAGTGCTCCAGGTCAAATTTATTCTCCGTACCGTATTTTTCTTCGTAGGCGCGAATGACGCCTTCCGCCAAAGGATGTTCCGACGATTTTTCAAGGGCGTAGGCCGTGGCGAAAAGTTCCTCCGGTTTCATCCCCGCCGCCATCACGTCGGTGACATAGGGCTTGCCCCGGGTAATGGTGCCGGTCTTGTCGAAGATCACCGTCTCCACATGGTGCAGGACCTCCAGGCTTTCGGCGCTCTTATAGAGCACGCCTGCCTTGGCGCCCTTCCCCGTGCCCACCATAATGGCCACAGGGGTCGCGAGACCCAGGGCGCAGGGGCAGCTGATGACCAGAACGGATATGGCGAGCTTCAGTGCGAAGGCGGGCTCCGCACCGAGGGCGAGCCACGTCGCTCCCGTCACCAGGGCGATAAGAATCACCACGGGGACGAAGACGCCCGCCACCTTGTCGGCGATTTTCGATATAGGCGCCTTGGTGGCGTTGGCATCGTCCACCAGGGCGATGATCTTTGCAATGGTGGTGTCTTCTCCCACCCGCTTCGCTTCCATAATCAACCGGCCCTGGCCGTTGGTCGTGGCGGCCATGACTTCGCTTCCCGCCGTTTTTTCCACGGGAATGGGCTCGCCGCTAAGGGCGGATTCGTCCACGGAAGAAATGCCTTCCACGACGACGCCGTCCACGGGCACATTTTCCCCGGGCTTCAGCAAAATTCTGTCGCCGATTTCGATGGCTTCCACGGGAATCTCTTTCTCTTCGCCGTCTTTGATCACCGTGGCCACTTCCGGCGTGAGATCCATGAGGGATCGAATGGCGCCGGAGGTCTTGTGCTTGGCCTTGGCTTCCAAAAATTTCCCCAGGTCGATTAAGACGACGATGGTGGCCGCCGACTCGAAATAGAGCTCGTGGCCGTAAGCGGCGATGCGCGCCATGTCCCCATGGCCGAAGCCGTAGGCCAATTGGAAGATGACATAGATGCCGTAGACATAGGCGGCGCCGGATCCCATGGCGATGAGGGCGTCCATATTGGGATGTCTGCGCCACAGGGATTTTCCGCCGTTAATATAGTAGTGGCGATTCAAAAACAGAATCACCGTGGTGAGCATAAACTGTACCAGGGCAAAGATGAGGAGATTTTCGTGGCCTTCCAAAATAGAAGGCACCGGCGCACCCATCATGCCGCCCATGGAAATATAAAAGAGAGGGATGAGAAAGATCGCCGAGACCACGAGGCGCTTACGCTTCATTTCCAATTCGTCGGAAAAAGGATCCGCCTCTTTCGGCGCGCTCTTCTTCTCCTCGCCTTCCAAAAAGCCTTTGTAGCCCGCCGCTTCAACGGCGTGAAGGACCGCGGGTTCGACCCCCGCCTCCCCCGTCACTTTCATGGAGTTGGTGAGAAGGTTCACGGCGACATTTGTCACGCCGTCGACCTTCGCCACCTCTCGTTCCACTGCGGCGGAACAGGCGGAGCAGGTCATGCCTTCTACGCGATATTTTCGTTCCATAGAGCCTCTTTTCTAAGTCAAAACATGTTCGTCTCTTCATATCTTACTAATATACTCGGACTATGTCAACTCGTGACGGATCGGAGAAGCTCGTCGATGTTTTTTTCTTCCTCCGCCGTGAGCTTTACCACCGTCCAAATTCCGTCCGCCGTCGTAAAGAGATAGAGCTTCGGGAAGGTGCCGGTGATTTTTTCGTAGGCCATGCCGTAAAGGCCCAGCTGCAATCGATAGGTGGCCATGGTGCCGGTGCGCACGCCTCGCGCCCCGGTCTTGTAATCCACAATGGCCACGCCATCCGGTAATTGCCGCAGCTGATCGTAAAAACCTTCCAGGACGACGTCGTCGAATTCCGCGCGGAAGGGCACTTCCGTTGCGAGGACCTCTCCGCCGGTAAAGGTCATGTCGTAATTTTCGATGGCGCGGGAGAGTTCATCGGCTACGCCGTAAGATTCTGCTCTCGCCAAAAGTTTTTCGCGAAGGCCCGCCTCGGGCTTCCGCGCCCGCTGGGCGTAGTGATGAAATAAAATTCCCAGCTGCAGGTAATCCTTCTCGCCCTTGGGACCCTCTTTGCCCTCGTCGAAAATGGCTCTCCCCTTTAAGAGGCGGCTCGCGGATACCACGGGCTTGGGACGCGCCGGGATAATTTCTGCGACAGCTTTTTTCTGCGGCAAGGTCTTTTCTTCCGCAGAAGGTTCCACCGGTCGGGGCACGGCTTCTTCAAAGGCCATCTCTTGCAGGTAGGCTTGAAGCCCCGCCTCGCCCTCTTTTGATTTCAACACATAAACGTAGCGCTTCGCCCGGGTCATGGCCACGTAGAGCAGGCGCAGATTCTCTTCCTTCGCCTTTTCCGCCGCGGCACTCCGGTTCATTTCGAAAATCGCCGGGGCTTCGGGATTTTTTATGCCCACGCCACGCTCGGGACTGTAGTTCCACAGGCCCCGCTCTGCGCGCTCCTTGGCGAAGAGATGGCCAAGATACACCCGCTCGTACTCCAGACCCTTGGCCTTGTGCATGGTGAGGATCTCCACGGCGTGATCGCCGCCCAGGGTTGCCGCCCCCGGATCCGACCGCTCCTCCAGCTCCCGAAGGCGAGAGAGAAAGCCCTCCATGTGGGCGCCGCGGCAGTCGTAGTCCTTGGCCATGGCGAGAAGCTGATCCACATTGGCCGCGGCCTGCTCACCGCCCTGCCTGTAGGCGTAGGCGCGAAAGCCGCTTTTCTCCACGAGGTCCAGCAGAAATTCGTAGGCGGAGAATTGTTCCGCCCTTTCGGCAAAAAATTTCTCCATAGCGTCCATTCGCTCGACGATTTCTTTTCTGCAGGCTTCCCCCTTCACGATGTGAAGGACGTCTTCCTGATTCGCCCCGACAAAGGGCGTGCGCAGAAAGGCCGGGGACAGCTCGCCCGTGGCCTTCGCCTCCATGGCAAGGATCAAATCCCGCACTTCCCTCGCCGCGAAGAAACCATCGGCACTGCGGTTCACATAGCTGATGCCGTAGTCGCGAAAGACCTCTTCGTAAATTTTCATGTACTGCTTCCGCCAGAGCAAAAGGGCCCGGGATTCGGCGGGATGCTTTTGAATGTCCTCCACGATCCAGAGGGCTTCTTTTTTTACGGCCGCCTCCGCCTCGGCCTCACCGGTAAGGTCCACGCCCTTCAACGCCCAGTCCCCTTCCCCGTGGCCGGTAATAGGCTCGTAGTCGGGAATTTTTTCCGAAAACATATGGCCGATGGCCGCCACCAAATCCTTGTGGGAGCGGTAATTGTTCACGAGAGCCATGGGCTCCGTGCCCTCCGTGAGCATGTGGCCGCGAAAAGCGTCGCCAACGGCCACGTCGGCGCCGCGGAAGGCGTAGATGGATTGCTTTCTGTCGCCGACGACGAAAAGTTTCCCCTCGCCCCTCAAGGCCTTCAGCATGCGAATCTGCAGGGGGTTCGTGTCCTGAAATTCGTCCACGAGAATGTGGTCGTAGCTGCAGGAGATCTTCCCCGATTCCAAAAGCGCCGTGGCCCGCTCTAAGAGATCGCTGAAGTCCAGGACGCCTATGGCGCGCTTCTCACGCCTGTAGGCCTCGTCGAGGAGATGAAAGGCGCGGCCGACGGCCTCGATAAAGGGGCGGTTCTTTTCCTCTTCCTGCAAAAAGAGGCGGTAACGCAAAGCTTCGTTTTGTTTTTTTATGTCTTCGTCTATTTTAAGCGACGACCCGTCGGGCATGTCCAAGAGAAAGGCCCGCTGCGCCTCTTCCGGCGCGATCTTTATCTTCTCGAGATCCGCCTCGTCTAAATACTTGGCCAGCTTCGACGCCTTGCTCTTCATGGTGCCCCTCAGCGTAGGCAGAAAATCCAGGTACTCCCTTAATACGTCATCCTCCGATGCCTCTCGCGGGCGAAAGTCTTCAAGGGCGCCTCGTGTGCGCAGGGCCTCGTAACTTGTTAAGAGCTCGTCCTTAAAGTAATTGGCCGTGGTGCCGGCGGTTTCAAGGAAGGAAATAAAATCCTCGTCGGAAAAAATATCCCCCGCCACTTTCTCGTAGCTCTTTTCCAAAAGAGCCCGGGCCTCGCCTTCGTCCAGCTGCTCCATGCCGCCGAGGGTGTCTCCCTCCACGGCATAAATGGAGAGCAGGTAGCGGCAAAAGCCGTCGATGGTCTTGACCACCAGCCGGTCCGTCTCCTCTTCCGTCAAGCTCGCCGCCATGCGGGCGGCCATTTCCTCGGCGGCCCGATTGGTAAAGGTAATGGCAAGGACACTGCCCTCGGTTTCGGACAAAATCGCCTTTACCCGCTCGGTCAACACCTTGGTCTTCCCCGCGCCGGCGCCGGCGGTGAGAAAGACGGAGCGGTCGTAGGAATCCACTGCCCGCTGTTGTTGTTTATCCAATAACATCCGCCGCCTCCTTTCTGCACAAGTCGCCGTAGGGACAGTATTTGCACGCGTCCTCCTCCGCAGGCTCCGCGGGGAAGGCCCCTTTCTTTATGGACGCGATGACGCGATCCAAGGCATTTTCCGCCTCGTTTAAAAAGATGTCGAAGGCCTCGCCGTCGTACTTTTTCTCCTTGCCCAGGCGGCTGTAATTGCCGGCCCGTATCGTATCCCGCACCATGACCGAGGCCTTGGCGCCTTCCACGGAGACGTACTCCAGAGACGCCGGGCGATTGCCCATGGATCTTCGTGCCAGGGCATACAGGCTCAGCTGCATGACTTCATAGGCAGCCACCTTGTCGTATTTCGGCACGCCGCCGGATTTGTAGTCGATTAAAATTTCATCGCCGGATTCGTTTCGATCGATGCGATCGATGACGCCGTGAATGGCCACGTCCTTAAAGGGATAGGTGAAGGCGGTCTCGAAGGCCGTGGGGCGAAAGCCTGCGTTTCTCTTTTCATCGGCCAGCCGCTCTTCCTCCGCTTGAATGGCGGCGAGGAGGGCCCGGGCCATGTCCTTCTTTTCCCACGCCCAAAGGTACTCGGGCCGCAGATAGCTCATCTTCTCGTCGTAGGCTGCGGCGACGAAGCCGGGCAGATCCTCCAGGCCGCCTGAGAAGTAGCGGGCCAGGGCTTCGTGATAAATGGTGCCCTTGGCCATAACCGGGCGGCCGTCCTCTTCTTCCGGTGCGGTCTTCAGCACTCGCTCGGCGTAGTAGCGGAAGGGGCAGCGCAAATAAGCGTCCACCGCCGAGGGGGACAGGCCTTTTTCCCTGAGTCTGTCGGCGAGCACCATCGCCGCTTCGGCGGAAAAATCGTCCTCTTCCGTGGAAAGCTCCCACATCTCTTCGTAGACTTCCCCGGTCTTATCCAAGTCCTCTACAGAAAAATCTTTATTCAACGCGGAAAAGATAGTTGCCTCTTCCCCGTCTCCCACTTTATAGAGATAAGATTTCTTCGACGAAGCCAATAAGTATGAGAGCCGATCCGTCACCTCTTCCCCCTGAAAGAAATCGGGATAGAGGCCCGCGTCCATGGCGGCCCTTGCGACGGAGCGATTCATCAAACTGTCCTCTATCTTCGTCGGCATAAAATTCCCGTCCAGGGATGAGACGAAGAGGCGGTCGTAATCGCCGCCATAGGCCTCATCTAAGGACAGAATATCCACGCCGTAGGTCCCTTCCTTTTCCAAATGGGCGCAGAGAATGGACTCAAACTCCCTGCCGGAAATCCTGCCATAGTCCCCGGCAGCCTCGGCAAGTGCGTCGGCTAAATATTTTTGCGCCTCTTCGCCGAAAAATTCCGCCGCCTCCGTGCTCAGGCGGGCAAAATCATCCCAACCGCCTTCCTTTTCCCGCCGCCATCCGCGGAGCAGCTCTTTATATTTCAAAAGCAAGGCCTTTTTCTCGTCGCTTAAGTAATAGGGCAGGGGCTTTTCGAAAATTTCCGAAAGATCCATTGCGGGCAGCAATTCCAGGGCCGCTGCCAAAGCCTTGCCGTCCTCCATATTTGCCAAGGGGCCACGCAAAAAGGCGCTGGCCGACGCCACATCTTCTCCCCGCCGCCACATGAGCCGCAGATGACATAGGGCTTCGTCCCCCATGGCATAGCTGTAGCCCGCCGCGGGAATGCCGGCTGAGGCCAGGTGGGCCTTCATCGCCGTCCGGTCCCCTTCCTCATTCATAACCACGCCGATCTTCAAGAGGGGATTCTCGGCGAGAGCCGCGGCAATTTTATCGGCCATATGGCGCAGGGCACGCTCCCCGTCCACGGTTTGAAAGAGGGAAATATCGTTCGCTTCCTCTTTTTCATCGAAGGGAATGACCGCCACCACATGGGCGGCAACATCTAATTTTTTCAGGAGCAGGCGGTGCCGCTCCTTGTAATGGGAAAAGCCCACGACGATGTACGTCCGCTCCGGGCTCACCTCCGCCGCCATGGCCTCGGCAAAGACGGCGGCATTCGTTACGCAGTCCGCATCCCTTACGGCGTCTTTATAGGCGGTTAAAAGGGCTTCCTTGTCCTTGCGCCAGGAATAGGGCAGCTCCTCTTCCTCGATGCCCAAATAATTCACCTCATCACACCACTGAAAGAGGCGGCGAATTTTTTCCATGTCCCGCACCGGGGCAAAGGCCGTGTCCCCTTCCCCCAATGCCTTGCGAAAGGTGTAGGCCGCCCGCCGCTGATTGCGGGGACGCTCCATGGCAAGCTCCGCCATGAGGTCGTCGAAGGTAAAAAAGTTCACGCCTAAAAAGCCCACACCGGCAGCAAGGGCCTCTTTGCTTCTTGCAATCCACTTTCGATTGGGCATAATCAAGGTGGCGGCGTTTAAATCCACATCATCTCTTAAAGCTTCCACGCCGCTTCCCATAGGTTTATAAATAATTTTCACGGTCCCTCCTTTCTTCCCTGTTATCTCAATCCGTTTTGAATCACAGATGCAGGCGCTCCCTGATCCGCTGAAACTTTCCCTTGGGCTCGGAAATAAATACCTGTCCCGACACGTCGGGGAATTCGTCTGTTTCGGGAAAGACCAGCTTGTATGCGTGAAGTAGTTGGTGATGCAGATCTTCGAAGGCCCGGGAAGGACGGCCGTACTTTCTGTCGCCGACGACGGGATGGCCGATGGATGCCAGCTGCTGGCGAATCTGATGGGTGCGGCCCGTAATCAGCTCCGCCTCCACCAAGGTGTAATTCCCCGCCGACTTCAGGGGCCGGTAGATCCCCAGGGCGTCCTTGCCCTCGTCGCCTTCCACGACACGGTTCTTGTCTCCCTCTTTCTTCAGGCGATTCTCCACCTTCCGCTCGCCCTCTAAGACCCCTTCCACAATGGTCATGTAATATTTTTCCACTTCCCGATTGCGAATCCACTCGTTGGCCGCACGCAGGCCGGCGGCGGTCTTCGCCCCCAAGATCAAACCGCTGGTGTTTCTGTCCAGGCGATTGCAGATGGATGGCACGAAAGTCTTTTCGCCCCGAGGATTGTAGCTCTTCGTGTGGATCAAATAGGCCAACATATCGTCCACCATGTTTCGCTCGTAGGCCTTCCCCGTGCCGTGGCTCAATATACCCACGGGCTTGTCCATAATGATGAAATCCGCCGATTCAAAGACGATGGCGGGGAACTTTCCCTTGGCCGACTTCGGCTCCTTGGAAAACTTCGCCAAGGTCTCGTCGGAAAAATAAATCTCCACCGTGTCCCCGAGAGCCAGGACATCTTCTTCCTTGGCCTTTTTTCCGTTCACCGTAATGTTTTTCTTTCGAATGGATTTATAAAGCAGAGACGCCTTGGCATTGGGAAGCAGTTTTTTTAAATAGCGATCCAGGCGCATGCCGGCGTCGTTTGTGTCAATTTTGTTAGAGATCACGAGAGCCCCTCTTTCTTTCCTTCGGCTGTGATATAATATGTCATTATAATGATTATATCGAAATCTACAGGAAAGGGAAAACAATGAAATTTAACGGAAGAGCTTCGAAAGTTTTCGTCAACTTTTTGCGCTTTGTCGTCGTCACACTGGTGGTCCTCGTCCTGCTTTTCGTCATCAAGTGGCGGATGAACCATCTATTTTCCATGATGACGCCGGAAGAGAGCAAAGACACCACCATTACAGAGGAAATTCAGACTTCCAAAGAACAAATCGGAAAAATTTCCGACGCCGCCAAGGACGCCTCGGAAAAAACCACCTTACTTAAAATCGAAACCACGGATCCCGATTCCGTAGCCAAGCACTTAAAGGAAGCGGGCCTTATTAACGACACCACGGCCTTCAGCAATATGACCAGGCGCTCGGGCATGGCACGCTATATTACGGCGGGCAGCTACGAAATTCCCGAAGGCGCCACCGCCGAAACGATTTTGAAAATGCTCACGGAAAATGGGCTGCAAAAGGCCACCCGCACCGTGAAAATCGAAATCCCCCAAGGTGCCACCGACGAAATCATCTGCGACATCGTTCTGAAAGAAGATTTAATCGCCGATCGCGCCACCTTCCTTCAAATGATTCGCGACGCCGGCGCCGTGCCTAGCATTAAACCGGGCGGCTACGTCATCCACGCCCCCATTACGGCCACGGAGCTTTTGAACACCTTAACGAAATATGGCGATCAGGCAAATCAAAATCCCCCGGCGCCTCAAGAACAACAATAGCACACAAAAAAGCCGCCCCTTGCACTTGCAAAGAGCGGCTCTTTTTATGCCGTAAACTTAATCGTATTGGACGATGCGCTTCGCCACGTCCATGGCGGCGACGCAACCTTCCCCGCAGGCATTAATGACCTGGCGGAAATTTTTCGCCACAATGTCCCCGGCGGCATAGACGCCGTCTACGGCGGACATTTGGTTTTCGTCCACCTTCACATAGCCCCTGTCCAATTCCAAAAGGCCTTCCAAAAATTCCGTCTGAGGCTTTACGCCGACGTAGATAAAAATACCCAGAGGCCGGTCGCCTTTTTTCACCGTAAAGGTTTCGCCGGTCTTGTTATTGTAAAGGACCAGGCCGTCGGCCATGGCATCTCCCACCACTTCCTTCAGCTCCGTGTTCCAAAGCACGGAAATATTTTCGTGGGCCAAGGCTTTCTTCGCCAGGAAGCTTTCGGCGCGGAAGCTGTCTCTGCGGTGAACGATGGTCACCTTCGCCCCTAAATTGGCAAGGTAGAGGGCCTCTTCCACGGCGGAATTGCCGCCGCCGATGACATAGACGTCGCCGTTTTGGTAAAAGGCGCCGTCGCAGGTGGCGCAGTAGCTGATGCCTCGAGAGACGAACTCCTCTTCACCGGGCACGCCCAGGCGATTGGGCTTGGAGCCCGTGGCGGCGATGACGTACTTGCCCTCGTAGCTTCCGCCTTCCGTCTTCACGATTTTCTTGTCGCCCATATCTTCCACGGAAAGCACACGCTCCCGAATGGTGACCGCACCGAATGATGCCGCCTGCTTCGCCATGCGCATGGCGATAGCCATGCCCGTGTCCTCAGTAAGTGCCCCGGGAAAATTTTCCAAAGACATGGTGAGGGCCATTTGCCCGCCTTCCAGCTCCGGCTCGAAGATCACCGTGCTTAAATGGGCGCGGCTCGCGTAAATAGCGGCGGTAAGCCCCGCCGGGCCGCCGCCGATAATCATCAGATCGTACATAATTCCCTCTTATTTCAATAATTCCAAGAGACGGCCCGTGGCCTTCCACTTCACCTGTCTCAGTTCCTCTAAATTTTTCGCTCCCACGAGGACCATGACGATCCTCGTCTTTTCCATCAGGTCGTTTAAATAGACCGAGGCGTAATCCACGCCGCCGTGAACGATGTATTTTAAAATTTCGCCGCTGATGGCACACATGTCGGCACCGAGGATCAAACACTTCACCAGATCCAGGCCGCTGCGAATGCCGCCGGATGCCGTAATGTGCAGGTCCTTCTTGCCCAATGCCACGGCTTCGTGAAGGGCGTAGGCCGTGGGAATCCCCCAGCCGTAAAGCTCCGTCATATCCGAATTAAAGTAGCGAAGATTTTCCACCTCGAAGAAATTCGTGCCGCCGTAGCCGGAAATGTCCACGTGGCGAATGCCCAGGTCGTAAAGCTTTTCCACCACGGAAGCATCCATGCCGAAGCCCACTTCCTTGACCAAAACGGGCACGTCCAGGGCCTCGTTCACGGCGCGGATCCGCTCCGCCGTGCCGCGAAAATCACGGTCCCCCTCTTCCATGGCCAGCTCCTGTGCCGGATTCAAATGAATCTGCAAGGCGTCGGCACGAATAATATCCACGGCCTTCTTCGCCTCGTCCACGGTTAAATTACCGTTCATATTCCCGAGGACGATGCCATTCTCGCCGACGATCTCCCGCACCACCTCAAAACTTTCCATGGCCTCGTCGTCTTCCATGGCGATGGTTTCGCTCCCCACGGCCATGGGCAGATCGAAGCGCTTGGCCAGCTCCGCCAAGTCGGAATTAATATTTTCCGCAAACTCCGTGCCCCCGGTAATGGCGTTGATCATCAGGGGGAAGTGAACCTCCCTGCCCAAATAGGTGGTGGAGGTGTCGATTTCATCTACCGAAAGCTCCGGCAGAGAAATATGGGGCAGATACATATCGTTAAACAGCGGATCGCCGCGGTAATCCGTCTTTAAATAATTTTCTACATGCTCTCTTTTTCTATATTTTCTCATGTGCATCCCAGCCTTTACTTACTATGATAGATCTATCATACCATCAAACGGCCTCCGCCTAAAGAAGTTTATAGTATTTATCAGCTGAAATTCTCCCCTAACCTCCTATTACTTAAATGTAAAATCTCCCTTCAATAAACTATATTGTTTACCGTAGGGAGATTCTTAGTTTAACTATGTTTGTCTAAAAATAGAAAAGATCCTCAAATTTCTTTTCCAAAGCAATGCAAAGTATCAAAGCTAACTTCGCGGTTGGGTTAAATTGACCAGTTTCAATTGAGCTGATTGTATTTCTTGAAACACCGACCTCGTCCGCTAACTGTTGTTGTGAATAACCTTTTTCTTTCCTGACTTCTTTTAAATGATTTTTGAGAATTAGTTTATCATCCATTGTCCATCACTACTTTAATGTTATAAGGTTAGCTACAAATAAGGCGATTCCTATAATTGCCATAAGCGTCCCCATTAACAATTGCTTTCTTTCTTTTAATTTTGCATATTTTACAAGTTCTTTTGTTGCTTCAATACTAAAATAAATACTTAGTATTCCATAATTAAAAGAATTGAAGAAAAAAGCTTCAATTCCAAATAAGGTTGCAGCAACTGCCAATCCCATTTGGCTGGAAACCTCACCTGCTTTGTTAAAAATATCAACCATCATCTCATCGTGATGTTTATACTCCTCGCGGCTTCTTTCTAAAACTTCCTCTCTCTTCATATTCATTCTCCTTTATTCTTTTTGCCAAGTTTACTTGATATTTGTATTATATCGTGCCAAGTTTTATTGTCAATACATTAGAATAAATATTTCAGCTTTTTAAAGATTGTCAATGATACCCCCCTTGAACCCGTTTTTTATCCGTGAGAGGGCAGCACCGTTGGTGGGGAAATCAGTCGTAGAGATTAAAACTCCCCTTAAAAATTTATTGTACTAAAACTGCTTACGCTCATTCTATCAACTTTAATCTCCACTTGACTTTTTTCTTAGAAAAAATATAATTTAGTTAGAAAGTATGATTTTCTAACTAAGGAGGTGTTGTTGTGTTAGTTGAACTAAAAGCTAAATCACAAGTTACTATCCCAAAAGACATCGTAAATTCCATGGAATTAAATCAAGGCGATCAATTTGAAGTCATAGAAGATAACGGTAGGATTGTACTTGTTCCGGTTGCAATCTATCCGGAACACGTCATAAAAAATTTAAAAGCTGAAGTAAAAGAAATTAAAAAATCTATAAAAAATGGAGAAAGGCCAATCTTTGATTCCATTGACTCTCTATTCGAGGAGTTAGATAAATAATGTCCTATAAAATTACTTATTCGAAAGCCTTTAAAAAACATTACAAAAAACTATCCGATACTGAAAAGAAGCAAACGAAAAAGAAACTTAAATTTTTCGTAGAAAATCCCACCCATCCATCTTTAAGAACTAAGAAAATACAAGGTACAGATGGCATATGGGAATCTTCCATGAATATGGATATTCGCATTATTTGGTTCTATGAAAATAATGAAATAGTGTTTCTTTTAGATATTGGACACCATGATATCCTAGACAAGTTTTAAAAATATTACTATACTAAAAACGCGAATTGAAAACGAAAGTTTTGCGGGTGATGCATGTATGCGTCACCCGTTTTTTATATCTCTATATTTTTTAAAGCCCTACTATGAAGTCTAAAGATAGGCTGAATTGAGTAATTCATCTCAACGACAATCTTCTCCCAAGATTCAAAACAAAGATATCTTTTTTCTAATACTGCTTGAAGTTCTTTATCTTCAATCTTTTTTATTGTTCTTACGATCTCTTTCTTTAAATCCACCAACTTTCTGTATTCTTATTGATTTCTCCTTGATCGTCTACAATCTTAATCATAGTATCCTCAAGTTTATATGATCTCTACTAGGACTCTTAGGCATATCTGATAAGGTCGATGTCGCTTTTGTTGCGAGCGAATTGAGTGATTTAACTTACGCCAATGTACTGTTAATTGTTTTATCTCTTGACTTGTCAATTCAAGGCAAAAAAACCGCCCGAAGGCGGCTTTGGATTGGCGGTTTAGAAAAACTGATTCAGAAAATCTTTAGACAATGAAAAAGGCTATGAGTTTGAGTGCTCATGGCCTTTTATTTAATTTTTATAATTTTCTGTCTGTTCTAAAACCATATCAAAAATTTCTTCGCTCCATTGAGGAGGATATCCGTTTTTATAAAGCGGGAAAATGATCGGCTCATCTTATTTGAGCTTGCTCTGCTGAGTGCTTTTCTCAAAGAACTTATTGTTGATGAATACTCCGTAAAATCCGGCTAACAAGCACAGCACAACATTAACGGCAGCAGCTATCAAAATCACTTCATTTGTATAGGCGGCAACCATTTGTGCTGCTTGTTCTGGAGAAAAGGTAGATGACATATATTTTACTAAACCTTCGACGCCTAAAATTTTTGTTAAAAGAATGCTGTGCATCGAATCGGTAAACATGGCAGCGCTAAAAGCAATGGCGATGCGTCTGCTATTATCGTACTTTCCGATAATCAGCTCGTAGACAATCCCTGCAATCAGAGTAATCGGAATCATGATCCCATAACCTAAAATTGCATATACCAACCCAAGCACAGCCCAAAAGAGAAGCGCTGTGCCACGCTTTTGTACTTTTCGAGCCGCAATCACAAAGGTCGGTCCGATCATAAAAGCGGCAAACCCGGCTGAAATGTAGAGGGCAGCCATGCCTAAAAGTCCCGTCAGCATACTGATTCCAAAGGAAACAACACAGCCAATTACTGCCAATACGGCGATCTGTACAATATTTTTTAGTTTTTCATCATAAAATTTCTTTCTGAACATTTAATTTTCGACAACATCAGGTACAATCATTTTTTTGTCGAAGATGTTGTTGTTAGTTCCAAACTCTAATTTGCGAATCTCCAGCTTTCCGCCTTGCTTCTCGATTCGATAAGATCTCGATAAAGACCTCCTTGCAGCATCAATTCATCATGTGTACCGCACTGCTCAATCCCTGCTTTGTTCAGTACCAAAATCCGGTTTGCATTACGGATCGTCTTCAAGCGGTGCGCGATCATGATGACGGTTTTGTTTTGAGTAAGGGCTTCAATAGCTGCTTTCAGCTTGTCTTCGTTTTCCGGATCAACATTTGCAGTAGCTTCATCAAAGATGATAATCGGTGCATCTTTCAGCATTGCCCTGGCAATGGAAATGCGCTGTTTTTCTCCGCCGGAAAGACTTATTCCACCTTCTCCGATCATGCTCTGATAGCCATCGGGCAAGGCGGAAATAAAGTCATGGCACTGAGCCTTTTTTGCCGCCGCAATCACATCATTGCGGGTAGCATTTGGGCATCCGAATTTAATGTTGTTTTCAATCGTATCGGCAAAAAGATAGACATCTTGGAAGACCATCGAAATATGATTCATGAGATTTTCGAGGGAGTAATCTTTTATGTTCTTTCCTCCAAGACGAATCTCTCCTGAATTGACATCCCAAAAGCGAGAGATCAAATTGCAAAAAGTTGTTTTCCCTGAACCAGACGGCCCTACGATAGCCGTCATTGATCTTTCGGGGATATAGCAAGACACATTATTTAAGATTGGCTTTTCGCCATAGGCAAAGGAAACATTTTTAAATTCAATATCGTGTTGCTGAAGTGCATCATTGATATGACCTTCCGGCATATCTTGCATTTGATTGACGTAATCATAAGAATCCATCGCATTGTCAATGGTTCTAAGCATGGCCATAGCACTACCAGAAGCCAATAAACTGTTAAAAATCACAAAACTGGCAACCAGCGTCATGATGGTATAGTCCAAAGCAAGCTCTCCCGAAAAGTAGCATGAAAGTGCTGTGGCAATCATAACCGAAATCGTGATCGCAATGATGATTTTCAGCAGTACCGTGTAAGGTGTAACGGCCTTTTCAAGGCTCAACGTCGATTTTTTTGTTTCTTCAAAACTTTGATCCAACTTGTTGTTATTTTGTCCGCCCAAGTTATAGGACTTGATGATCTGCATACCTTGCAAGGTTGCCAGCACTTCTTTCGTGAGATCATTTTGTACAACAGAAACTCGATCCGAACTCTTTTTAGATCTTTGCTGCATTAAAGCGGCCGCCGCCAAGAAAATCAAAGACCCAGCGATAGCAATGAGTGCAATTTTCCAATGCAGCATAAAAAGGGACAGGATAAATACCACGGTTACAAGCAGACCGCCGAATACCATAATAAAAAGTGTGGGCACCCAAGTTTCGAGACTGTCCAACTTTGTCGTCGCAATGGCCGTTAAATTTCCTAAGCTAAAATCATTGAAAAAGCCCATTGGCACTTTTTTGATTTTTTCTCCCATAGCGATACGTTTATTTGCGGCTGTAAAATAGCCGGCATGCGTTTGCTTAAGCATGGAATTTTTCTTAGAAATAATGATGCCCAGTAAGGAAAGCAATAAGAATGCGCTGCACATACCAATCGTCTGCCACGTAATTTCCTGCTTTATAATCGCCGCAATGACCAAATAGATGGCCATAAATTGAAAAACGTTAAAAATCGCGCCCAAAAAACTCCAGATCACCGAGGAGCGAATCATTCCTTGCTCACGCTCTGCAAATTTCCATAACTTCTTAAATGTATTAATCATTTTCTTCACCTCGCATGGCCGCACTCCACAATTCTTGGTAAACCGGAGAATCTTTTAATAGTTCATCGTGTGTTCCGTGATTTTCAACATATCCATCATGGATTACAAATATTTGATCCACATCTGCAATGGTTTTCAGTCGATGGGCGATAATAATGAGCGTTTTGCCTTTTACCAATGTGGCGATGGCATCTTGCAAAATAGCTTCATTTTCTGGATCGATATAGGAAGTGGCTTCATCCAAAATGACAATCGGTGCATCTTTGAGCATGGCGCGTGCAATAGAGATGCGTTGGCGCTCACCGCCGGAGAGATGCCCGCCACCTTCTCCGGCAACCGTTTCATAGCCTTGTGAGAGCTTCATAATGAAATCGTGGCAGCCCGATTTTTTAGCGATTTCTATAATTTCCTCATCCGTTGCATTTTTTTTGCCGATGCGAATATTATCTTTGATGGAAATATCAAACAAATAATTGTCTTGAGATACATAAGAAATAGCATCCGAAAGCTGTTCTAAAGGCATATCCTTGAGAGCTATGCCACCAATTGTTATGGTGCCACTATCGGTATCCCAAAATCCGGCGAGGAGCTTTGCAACGGTCGATTTCCCTGAGCCAGAATACCCGACGAGTGCATTGACACTACCTTCATTGATGTGCAGATTGACATCCTTGATAACCTGTTTGTTGTCATCGTAAGAGAAATTCACGTGATCGAAAGTGATGTCACAGCGTGAAATGTTTTGTGTACCGGTTGCGTGGGATAACTCTTTTGAGTTGAGAACTTTTTCAATTTCACCGGCAATGGTTTTGATGCGACCCATATCGTCCTCATAAGACATCACCTGCATGATATTTGAGATTGTGCCAAACGATAAAATAATCAACATCAAAAGATGAGCGCCGCTTAGGCTACCTTGCATACAGAAGAAAAGGCCAAACGGAATGATGGTTAAAATACCCATCGGTGCAAGCGACATGCTCACCGCATAATCGTTGTTGTTCAAGCCCATCCACTTGCAGTAATAATCTGCTTTGGCATAAACATTATCGCTGTATTTTTTATAGGATGTATCGCCTTGATTAAAAGACTTAATGACTTCGATGCCGTTGATATATTCCACAATTGAGTTGTTCATGTCTTGACCAATTTTGACTGCTTTGGGAAACATTTTAGGCATGCGCTTCATCGGGCCGGCCATAAAAAACATGCCGATCACAAGAGGAACCAGTGCCAAGAGCGAAACGCGCCAATCGAGTACAAACATGTAAACAAGAAGTAAAACCGGGCCAACAATATTAGCGGTCATTTCAGGAATCAGGTGAGCCAGGGTTGTCTCCATGCTGTCAACTTGATTCACGATGACATCTTTTAGCTTTCCTGTGCTTAAATTCAAAATGTTTCCTAACGGCATTTTGAAAAGTTTGTCCATGATATCTCGCCTGATTTCACACAAAGCACCATAGGTCGCCGTATGAGAAATCGTGGTGGAAATACCCATAAAAACTTCTTTTGCGCACAGCAGCGCGAGAATACTGAGGACTCCTTTAGTATAAAAAGCAAAATCTGTATTCCCTGCAATGAGGGCAATGATCATTTTGCTCAAGAGCACATAGGTAAAAAGTCCTGCCAGTACACCCAAAACGGCAAAAAGAACCGAGAAAAAGTAGCCGGTCTTATTTTTGGCGATGTACTTTTTCAATAAGTTCATATCAAAAAACCTCCTTAGTAAATGAATGAAATGCGGAAATTGATGGAAGATTTTAGAGTCCGGAAACTTCCGCTTACTGAGAAGTCGAACGAGTAAAATAACCTTCAAGCATGGATACCAAGTGCTGTCTGTTCTTTAGAAAATTTTCACGCGTATCTAAAATTTCACAGGATAACAAGCTTGCATTGATGAGATTCGTTACAAATTCATAGTCATCATCAGTAAGCAATCCGCAGTCGTACCCATTCATAAAATGCTTAAAGTAAGTAATCGAATCCCTCTTGAGTTTTTCATATAATGCGTTAAGCTGTTCATTTTTCTTAATCTCACCAAGAAACATGACATAGATAGGCGTAAAAGGATTATTCGCCAACATTTTATCGACGACAACTTCAGCCAAGATATGTGGTGTAAGCTTGTTCCCCATATGTTGAACCGTGTTTGTTACCGTCGCTTCACGCATCCTGCTTCCTCTGTCCATAATGTCGTAGAGGATTTCTGCCGTATTTTTGTAGTAGTAGTATAATCCGCCGGCTGATAAACCGGATTTTTCACGAACATCATCCATCGTCGTATTGTTAAAGCCCTTAGAAGAAAAGAGTGCCATAGCAGCCTTTTGAATGTCTTCTTTACGCATTTCCGGATCTAATCGTTCTCTGACCATCATTTTCCTCTCCTTGACCATTATCTTCCTCTCATTACCGAGATTAATCTCGGTAATGAGAAATTACCATAGACTAACTTATTTGTCAAGAATTTTATGCGGTAATGGCAATTCACCTAATGTTGCATAAAAAAAGAACCCTGCCAGATAGAACAAGATTCTTTTAACGCGTAATGCTTCTTAGTTTAATTTTAGGATGAACATCGCTGTGAGCTTATTGATTTTCGTACCACATACTCAATTTTCGTACCCCTTAGTATTAGGTTCGTACCCTAAGCGGCGATGCCGTTAAAATGTATCAAATATGGTGTTTTGTTCTCATATACAACTCCGTCATATGGTTCGATTAGCTCAGTCAATAGTCTTACAACGCTTGAAGGTGTATAAAATTCACCATCTTCCTTTGTTCCTGATGCTGCATATATTTGTAAAAAATATTCGTAGACTCTTCCGATCAAATCTTCTTCATGGAATCTATCTCCGTTTATCTTATTTATCTCATCGATTAGACTTTTAATTTTACTTGCCGGAGCTCCTAAAGTAGCGTACAAATTTTGAGGCAAAGTTCCTTTTAGGGAAGGATTGTCCTCCTATATGTCTTTCATTGCTGTATCTATTTTTATTGCTATATCATCTGCCGATGCATTTTTAACTATGTAACTCCATCTGGATGTTTCATTTAGATAATAAACACTGTCAGCATGATAAGTGGCCGGCATCTCTCTTAGCATGAATAAATCAGGATGTTCTTCTTCAATTTGTTTTCTTCTTGTTTCAAACTTATCTCCTGCAAACTTTAAGAAAACTAATCCTATTACAGCGTCTCTATTTTTTTCAGTACTTCCATATTCTCTTAATGATACTCTGCAATTCCATAGAACTGATTCTAAGGATAATTCCTTAGTTTTATCTTTATTTTTTGCTATTTCACATCTCCTTTAATTAATTATCCAGCACTGATATTCCTAAATCTCCAGTACATCAGATTTAAACTACCTACAAATTTTGCCCGGTACTTCTATGCCTATACTCTCATCCCATCCTACTTTGTCATGACATGTAGAGTTATATTTATGGCATTTTGTAGGCCCGGTTTATTCTTTCTTCATCTTTTATTTTTTCCATAATCTATCATTGGAAAGACTTCATCCATCTCAAGTAATGCATCTACTATGTACAGTCCTTCGACAGTATTATACCAAATTTTATAACTCTATCTTTGTAGCATGAAAGAAGGTTTTTAAGTTCGGGAGATAAGCATTAAAAAAACCGCCCGAAGGCGGCTTTTCTTATTTGTTCTTTAAATCCCCCACGTGGGTTTGTTTGAAGCGAATCATTTTTTGAATTTCGCCGATGACCAAGGGGATCAGGGCGGAGACGAGGACGATGGCCCAGTCGATCACGTTCAGGTCCGTCATGTGGAACAGCTCTTCCAGGAAGGGAATGTAGAGAACCACGAGGACCATGGCCAATGACAGGAGCACGGCTTGGTTCAGGCGCTTGTTGGTGAAGAAACCCATTTTAAAGAGGGTGTCGTCGATGCTTCTCGAGGAGAAGGAGCGGAACAGTTCGCTGAAGACCAAGGTGGAGAAGGCCATGGTGCGGGAGTAGACGAGGCCGTCGCCGTCCATGCCGTGGGTGGTGAGGGCGTAGTAGTACACGCCCAGGGTGGCCGCCGTAATGGCAAGGGATTGAATGATCAAGGTGATGGTGACGTTCTTGTCCAAAATCGGTTCCTTGGGATCCCGCGGCGGTTCAAACATGGTTTCCTCTTCGCCTTTTTCCACGCCGAGAGCCAATGCCGGGAAGGAGTCCGTGACTAAGTTGAGCCACAGGAGCTGAATGGGCAAAAAGGGCGTGGGCAGGTTCATGATGATGGAGAGGAAGACCACCAGCACTTCCCCGATGTTACAGCTTAAGAGGAAGGTGACGAATTTTTTAATATTGGCGTAGATAATTCGCCCTTCTTCCACGGCATTGACGATGGTGGCGAAGTTGTCGTCGGTTAAGATGACATCCGCCGTGTTTTTCGCTACGTCGGTGCCGGTAATACCCATGGCGATGCCGATGTCCGCCTTTTTAATGGCCGGAGCGTCGTTGACGCCGTCGCCGGTCATGGCGGCGATCTCGCCGTTTTCTTTCAGGGCCGTGACGATCTGTACTTTATTTTCAGGGGACACGCGGGCGAAGACCCGGGTGGTCTTGACGATTTCCCGAATTTCTTCCGGGGTCTTGTCGTTTAGCTCTTCCCCCATCATGGCCGCATCGCCTTCCCGCAAAATGCCCAGCTCTTCGGCGATGGCCTTGGCGGTGAGAAGGTAGTCCCCGGTAATCATGACGGGGACGATGCCGGCGTTTCGGCATTCTTTAATGGCGGCCTTTACTTCCGGACGGGCCGGGTCGATCATGCCGGTGAGGCCGACGAAGACCATGTCCCGTTCGTTTTCTTCCGTGGAAGGATCCTCGGGCATGGCGTCGTAATTTCTAAAGGCAAAGGCCAACACGCGCAGCGCCTCTTGAGCAAAGGCGTTGTTTTGTTCCAGTATGGCCTTTCTGTCGGCTTCGGTAAGCTCCACAATGTCCCCGTCTTTAAACAGGTACTTGCAGTTTTTCAAAACCACGTCCGGCGCGCCCTTGGTAAAGGAGGACACCTTGTTTTCGAAGAAATTTTCGTGGAAAGTGGACATCATCTTGCGATCGGAATCGAAGGGAATTTCGCCGATGCGGGGGAACTCCCCTTCCAGCTCTTCTTCCTTGATGCCCAGCTTGCCCGCCAGAGTAATGAGGGCGCCTTCCGTGGGATCGCCTAAAATGCTGTGGCTGCCGTTCTCCTCGATAAGGTCGGCATCGTTGGTCAAGGTGGCGATGGAAGACAGGGTCTTCAGCCCGTTGACGTCGTCGAGGGTAATGGGCTTGCCGTCCAGGGACAGCTCCCCTTCCGGCGCATAGCCCGTGCCGGAGACGTCCATAATCTTGCCGTCAAGATAGACTTTGGTGACGGTCATTTCGTTTTGGGTCAAGGTGCCCGTCTTATCGGAGCAGATATAGGTGGTGGTCCCCAAGGTTTCCACGGCCAAGAGCCGCTTCACGATGGCGTGGCGCTTCGCCATATTGCCCATGCCCATGGAAAGGACGATGGTGACGATGGCGGGCAGGCCTTCGGGAATGGCGGCCACGGCGAGGGACACCGAGGTCATAAACATGCGCAGGGTGTCGTGGCCGTAGAGCTTGCCGACGATAAAGACCACGGCGCAGACGGCGACGACGAGAATGCCCAAGGTCTTGGACAGGCCCGCCAACTTCTTTTGCAGCGGCGTCTGCTCTTCTTCCATGGTGGAGAGGGTGGTGGCGATTTTGCCGATTTCCGTCTCTTCTCCCGTGGCGGTGACGATGCCCTTGCCCCGACCGTAGGTAACTATGGAGGCGGAGTAGGCGTAGTTTTCTCTGTCGCCGATGCCCGCATCTTCTTCCAAAGTGACGCGAGCGTCCTTTTCAACGGAGACGGATTCCCCGGTTAAAGACGACTCGTCGATCTTTAAATTGGTGCTTTCGATAAGGCGCATGTCCGCCGGCACGATGTCGCCGGTTTCTAAAACCACCAGGTCCCCGGGCACTACGTAGACGGAGTCGATTTCCACGGGACGGCCCCCGCGAATCACCTTCACCGTGGGGGAACTCATTTTCTTTAAGGCGGCAATGGCTTCTTCCGCCTTGCCTTCCTGCACGATACTCAACACGGCGTTCACGATGACGATGGCGAGTATGATGATGGAATCCACCATCTCGCCGACGACGCCGGAAATCACTGCGGCGATCAACAGAATAATGATCATGGGGTCGAGGAATTGTTCCGCCAGCTTCTTGGCGAAGGGCTTTCCTTTCTCTTCCTGCAGTTCATTGCCCCCGTACTTTTCCAGACGTTTTTCCGCATCTTCCGGGGCGAGCCCCGTGGTGTCGTTGGCGGATAGCTCCTCCAACACTTCCCGGGCACTCATTTTGTACCAATCCATAAATACCTCCTCATTGTAAAAAAAGACTCCTGTCCCACGGACAAAAGTCTCACAGCCTGTTTAGGATCCTTGGCCGGGCGTTAGCCGAATTGACGACCAAAGAATAATAGTTACTCCCCTTTGTTTCGACAAGTAGTATAACAAATAAAAACAGGTGAGGTCAACGGATATAGGAGAATTTAACGAGGATTCAAAGAATGACGAACGACCTCTATAGGCCATGGGCTTTAGCCGTGGCATTTCCTTCCGAAACATAATATAATGAATACAAGATAGCGCATTAGGACAGGATAAAAAAGCCGTTCGCTAATATTTAGAAAGGATATGATGAAATGAAACGATGGTCTCTTTTGCTTCTGGTTTTTATACTTTTCATTCCCTCGAAAAGCTTCGCTCAACGGAATGTAAAGATCTTTACATTAGGCGATTATATTTACGGTGACGTGGCACCGACAATCGAAAACGACCGCGTCCTCGTTCCGTTGCGCCTTATTGGGGAAAGCTTAGACTCAAATGTTAAGTGGATTCCCACAACACAAAAAGTCATTCTCAAAAGATACACTCAAAAAGGAACCGATGCGATTATTGAATTGCAAATCAATCGACGGCAAGCCACTGTAAAAGAAAATGGCATGACCAGGCACATTACATTGGATGTGCCCGCAAAGATTATGAATGGTCGTACCTTTGTCCCCATTCGTTTTATATCCGAAGCTTTCGGCGAAATTGTCAGCTGGGACGATGCCAATTCTACGGTAGTTATCGGCAAGACCTACTATCCTCCTCGTGACCATAAGCTTCTGTCGATTCACTACGAGGGAAAAGAGTTTAAGGTTCACTCTTTTCAAATCGGCGATCGCCGCATGATATCAGTGAAGGATTTTACGAAAGCAATGGGATGGATCTACAGCATCGATCGTAACAATTACGTATGGGCCGGAAATAATCCACCCGAAATCGGCGTTCTTGTAACGGAACCCACGACGAAACGTGAAGTTATCTTTCACGGCCGCGGCATCCAATGTGACGGCATCTATCTGGATCAAGACACGAGTATGGAATATGTTAACAGCTACCTTACCGTTGACGGCGATTATTACATCCCTCTACGTGAGCTGGCGATCGGTCTTCACTGGGCCGGTGATTTTAAGGACGAAGATAGCGACGTCTATTTTAATGAAGATCGAGTCAATACGCGATATGACATTGTCTACCGGTTCGACACTGAGTCCTACGATCCCGATCAAGAACCCATTTATGTTACAAGAACGTCTACTGTTAACAGGCTTGAGTACATTAACTACCATTATCGGATCATGCCCATGAATAAAACGCCTGCAGAATTTGACCTCCGGAAGGACGATGCGTTTTATAATAGTCCCGAAGACGAAACCACCCTTTTCCATATGAACCTTTTCCAGCTACATCCTAAAACTCATTCGGTTCTCTTATTCATAGGAGAGTAAGGTTATTTCCATCCACTCGTTCCCGCAAAAAAAGGCTCTAAAGAATCCATTGAGGGTCAGTGTGTTTTAGAGAGATGCGCCTATTCCCTTCCCTTCAAATTTTCAAAGGATCATATAAAAAACCGCCATGGCGATCCACGGCGGTTTCTCTTTTGCCTTTAGTCGGCCTTTTCGATTTTTTCCTTAAAGCCCATGTAGGGGCGCAGCACTTCGGGGATGAAGATGCTTCCGTCTTCTCGGTAGTGGTTTTCCAAAAAGGCGATGAGCATACGAGGCGGTGCCACCACGGTGTTGTTCAGGGTGTGAGCCAAGTAGAGCTTGCCGTCTTCGCCGCGGACGCGGATGTTTAAGCGGCGGGCTTGGGCGTCGCCTAAATTGGAGCAGCTGCCCACTTCGAAGTATTTTTGTTGACGGGGAGACCAAGCTTCCACATCGCAGCTCTTGACCTTCAGATCGGCCAGATCGCCGGAGCAGCATTCCAAGGTGCGCACGGGAATGTCCATGGTGCGGAAAAATTCCACGGTGTTTTGCCAGAGCTCGTTGTAAAAGTCTTTGCTGTCTTCGGGCTTGCAGATGATGATCATCTCTTGCTTTTCGAATTGGTGAATCCGATAGACGCCGCGCTCTTCGATACCGTGGGCGCCCACTTCTTTTCTGAAGCAGGGGGAATAGCTGGTAAGCTTGTGGGGCAGGGTGGCTTCGTCGGTAATGGAGTCAATGTACTTGCCGATCATGGAGTGTTCGCTGGTGCCGATCAGGTACAGGTCTTCTCCTTCGATTTTATACATCATGTTTTCCATTTCGGCAAAACTCATGACGCCGCTGACCACGTCGCTGCGAATCATAAAGGGCGGGATGTGATAGATATAGCCCTTGTCGATCATGAAATCCCGTGCATAGGAAAGAATGGCGGAGTGCAGACGAGCGATGTCGCCGCGCAGGTAATAAAAGCCGCTGCCCGAGGTTTTTCTCGAGCTTTCCAAATCGATGCCCGCCACGGCTTCCATTATGTCCACGTGGTAAGGCACTTCGTAATCGGGAACCACGGGCTCGCCGAAGCGTTCCAGTTCCACGTTTTCCGTGTCGTCCTTGCCGATGGGCACGGTGTCGTCCATAATTTGCGGAATCACCAACATGATTTCGCGAATGCGATCGGACTTCTTGCCCTCTTCTTCTTCCAATTCTTCGATGCGGTCGTTAATGGCCTTCACCTCGGCCTTCACTTCTTCCGCTTCGTCCTTCTTGCCTTCTTTCATCAGGCCGCCGATGGATTTCGACAGAGCATTGCGCTTGGCACGAAGGTCGTCGCCTTCGGTCTTTGCCGCGCGATTGGCCACGTCCAGTTCCAAGACCTCGTCCACGAGAGCGAGCTTGTCGTCCTGGAATTTCTTTTTAATATTTTCCTTCACCAGTTCGGGGTTTTCACGAATCATGCGAATGTCTAACATATTTACCTCCATAAAAAAAGCCGCCACATCCCCTATGGGACGAGACGGACCCGCGTTGCCACCCAAATTAACCGTTGCCGGTTCACTTCATTGTCGGGCTCAAAGACGGATTCAAAAACTGCTCCCGCCGGCTCGCACCGCCCGCCGGCTCTCTGTGGGGTTACATTTTTTACTGCTTCTTATCGTCGCCCTATGCTATTGTTGGTAGTATATCACAGCTGTCGAATAAAGGGCAAATAAAAAAGAGCCCGCAGGCTCTGATTTTATTGCAGGCGTTCCACCACGCTCTTTAAATATTTTCCCACCACCACGGAGAAACGTTCCAAATCTTTGATCCGCACGAAGTCCGTGCCGAAGATGAGTTTTTCCTGATCCAGCTCCTTGTCTTCCCCGGTAAAGACGCCGAGGACGGCCCGCTGCTTCAGCTTGCCTTGCAGCACTTCCGCCGCCGTGTCGTACACCGCCGCTTCCCCTTCGTAGTCGGGGACGGCACCTTTATTGGCGTCGAGGCCGATGGAGAGCAGGTCGTTGGGCATGCCGTCGGAAAGGACGATGAGCACCTTCGTGTCCGATTCGATCTCGTCCATGGTTTCAAAGACGTAGCGCAGGGCGAAGCCGTCGCGATTGGAGCCGCCGGCCTTGTAGGAAAAGATCTCGCGATTTTCCTTAGGCTCGTCTTTGTAGTCGCGGAAGATGCGAATGATTTGGTAGTGAAAGAGATTGCAAAAGCCCATGACCCTCGTGGGGATGCGAAGTTGGGTGAGGGCTTCGGCGATGAGAAAGCCTTGGATGGCCACTTCCGCCTGGCGATCTTGCTGAGAGCCGCTCATGTCCAGGAGAATATCCACGGCAAAAGAATTTTCCTGCTCGAAGGAATTTTTCTTAAAGATGCGGTCGTCGCCGAGGACCACATGGCGCCACAAGAGCCCCGTGTCGATGGCGCCGTTGGCGGCGTGAACCGATTCCTGAGAGGAGTCGTCCAGCAGATTTTTTCGAATGATCTCCCGAAGCTCGAAGATGGACCGCTCGTAGATGTGGCGGTCTTTTTCGTAGACGGCTTCCGTTTCTTGCCTTTGGGCGAGGATTTGGTCTTCGAAAAATTTCGCCCCGATGTCGTTTTCGAAGCGGCCTTTGGTGACGTGGAGCCGCATGCCGTGGTGCATGCCCGTGGCGATGGCGGCTTCGATTTTTTTCGCCTTGGCCGGGGACAGGGCTTCCTTGCCGTAGTGTTTGCGCACCCGGCTCAAGGTACGGGCTTCGTTGTCGGCCCTGCCCTTGGAGATGGTGGCGTCGGATTCCACTACCTTGGAGGTGTCCCGAATGACGCCGGAAAATTCCGCCGACTCGATGATTTCCGTTTCGCTGTCTTCGATGAGCACCGCTTCTTTCTCCACGATTTGGCGGCGCTTCTTTTTCGGCTCCGGCTGATCCGTCGGCGGAGGCGGCGCGTCTTTGTCTTCGATCTTTTTTTCCACCTCGAAGGTCAAGGTGGGGTTCACGTGGAAATGCTCCCGCCACAAGCGGGCCAGGAAGTCGTAAAATTCCCCTTCGTTTTTTATTTTTTCCCCGGCGATAAGTTTGCGCATGAGTGGTTCCAAGAAGGTGCCGGCACTCATGGGCTTGCCCATGCGATAGGCGGCGTATTGCATCTCCATTTCCTGTGCCAGGTCCCGCTTGTTTAAAAAGTCCAGGGCGCGGAAGCGTTCGGCATAGGTGCCCTTTGCCATGGCTTTAATGCCGGGTCGCTCCCTGTAGAGGGTGTCCCTCGTGTATTGCAGGGCAAGGATTCGCGCCACGGCGGCCATGTCTCTGCCGTTGGATACGTGGGCCGTATTCTTCGCCACGAAATTAGCCAGACGATTTTTCGGAAAGGCCCGATCGATCATCCCCGCTTCCGCCGCGTCAAAGCCGTCGCCTTCGCCGCTGTAGCGTCGCTGGTAATTGCCGCCGACGGTCCAGTACACATTTTGCCGACGCTTGTCCGTCCAATTCATCGGAACAGTTCACCTTTCGTCACGTCTTTTGCAAATAGGGTGTCGATGACATCGTCCACCACTTCTTTTTCGAAGCGGTCGAAGGATTTATTCACGATGCCCATGTTCAGAGCGTCTTTCACGGCCAGGCCCCGCTCGATCATGCTTAGGGCGCCGAAAAGACCGCGCATGTCCACGGCCTTGGAGGAAATTTCTCCTTCCAGGCTCTTGTTTTGCAGATCCGTAAAGAGGCGGGCGAAGAGGAGCATGCCCTCTTCGTTTAAATTAGTTTCTTCACGCAAAATCTGCTTCAGCCCTTCCCCTTCCAGTATGGGCATGTCGATAACCATAAAGCGGCTGATGAGGGCTTCGTTTAATTCGCGGGTGCCCATGTAGCCGTAGTTCATGGTGCCGATAAAGCGGGTGGCGTCGTCAAGAGGAATGCGGTCGTAGCCCGCCACGTCGATCATGCGGCGAAAGTCCAGTGCCGAGTGCACCACGGAAAGGGATTCGTTTTTCGCCATATTGATTTCGTCGAAGATGGCGAAGCCGCCCTTTTCCGCCGCCAAGGTGACGGGACCCTTCTTCAGAACCACTTCCCCGTTTCGGAAAGTGTCCACGCCGATTAAGGAGGCGCTGTCCACATTGACGTTTAAGGACATATTCCACATGGGGCGGTTAAACAGCTGGGCCAGGTTTTCGGAAAAGACGTTTTTCCCCGTGGCCTTGGGGCCCGAAAGCAAAATGTGGTAGCCGGAGAGGATGGCGTAAATGGCCTTCTCCCAAATGTCCTTGCCGTAGTAGCGGTAAATGGATTCCGGCACCCGGTCCGCCACCTGGGGATCCACCGGGTGTTCGCGGACGAAGTCTTCCACTTCCTTCAGCAGCATTTTATTGATGGTTTGCTTGTGTAAAAAATCGACCAGTTCTTCTCTCTTCATGTCTTCCCTTCTCTATATCAATGGTTTTGTTTTTAGTCTCGAATTGATTTATACCTTATTTTTCTTTTCGTAAAGCAATTTTTTTATTTGCTCGATCTCGTCGAATTTCATCATAACGGCTAGGAGCAAATAGCTCGCTCCCGCCACGGCCATGGCAACCAGTAGAGCCAAGTTCGGCGAAAGAAGGCCGAGGAGGATCTTCTCCGCCCCTTTGGCGACGATTCCCATGAGAGCAGATGCCAGGGCGATCTTCGCCATGTTCTTCATGCCGCGGCCGAGTTTCAGCCCCATGTCCGCACGCTTTAAGTGGATCAACATGCCAATAGCCCCCACCCACAAAGAGACGGAGGTCCCCAGGGCCAGGCCGGGCAGGCCGAAGTATTTGCCGAAGAGAAAGCTCAGAGCCACATTGACCACGGCCATGTAGGCGGCGTTTAAGAGGGGCACCCGGGCGTCTTTGCGGCTGTAGAAAATCCTGACGCCGATTTCGCGAATGCCGATGGCAAAGAGGCCCAGGGCGTAAAAGAGAAGCACTTCCCCGGTGGCACGCACGTCTTCCGCGGAAAAGGCGCCGCTTAAAAACAAAAGCCGCACGATTTCTCCGTGGAAACACATGACGCCGACGGTGGCGGGCAAGACGAAGGCCGCCATCAAAGACAGGCTTTCACGCAGGACCTCGGAGAGCTCATCGCTGCTTTCACTTTCCACCAGCTTCGCCATCCGAGGGTAGGTGACGGTGACGATGCTGGTCACCACGATGCCCGTGACGAAGCCTTGAATCTTCGTGGCGTAGTTGATTACCGCCACGCCGGTGGGGGCGATGGTGGATGCCAGAGCCTTGCTGACGATATTGTTTAATTCCAGCACCGAGGTGGAAATCAAAATGGGCAGAACCAGAAGCCACATTTTTTTCATGGCCTCGCTCTTCACGGCGTAGCCGCGATGCAAGTGAAGGCCACTTTTTTTCAAATAGGGCAAAAAGATCACGTATTGAACGCAAAAGGCAAAGAGGATGCCCAGTGCCAAGAGGCCCATGTTGCCTGCCCGGCCGAAAAACATGGCGGCGATTAAGACGGAGTTCATGACCACGGAGTGGAACATGGACACGATAAAGTGTTCGTAAATTTGCAAATAGGCTTTGAATATGGAAAAGACGGCGGTCACCGTCATGCTCAGCGCCGTAATGCGGCTCATGTAGACGGTTTTTTCGAAAACCGCGCCGTGAAAGCCCGGCGCCATGAGATGCACCAGTTGCGGGGCAAACAGAATGGCGAGGAGGCTTAATATCAATGCCGCTGCCGCCACGACCACAGACAGGGTGGTGGTGAAGCCGTCGGCCTTTTCTCTTCCCTCTCGATGGGCGAGCTCCGTGTAGACGGGAATAAAGCCCCCGGCAATAAAACCCGAAAACAAATTGGACAGGACCATAGGCAGGGTGAAGGCGATAAGAAAAATATTCGCCACATCCGATGTACCAAAAAAATGGGCTAGGGCTTTTTCCCTAGCCAATCCAAAAAATTTGGTCCCTATGGTGATGAGCATTAAAAGTAGGGATGTGTGTTGCATGGCCACCTACTTTAAAATACCGAAGCTGTAGCCGTCGGCGCGCAGGGCGTCGATGACGTGAGGCAAAGCGTCGGCGGAAAGTTGTTTCGTTTCCGCATCGTGCATTAGGATGACGATCACCGACGCATCGTCGTTTTTCGGCATGGATTTCTTTAAAAATTCAACCAGACCTTCAGATGTAGTGGGGCGGCGGCTCGCCGGCTCCGCATCCCCGGTGAGAGCGTTCCAGTCGATCCAGGAAATGCCCATGTCCTTTAATTTTTGATCCGCCGTATCCAGGCCCTTCCAACTCATGTGGCCGCCGGGGTAGCGCCACGCGCCGGAATGGAAGTTTTTGCCCAAAATATCCTGCAGGGCTTTTTGCGTCTTGGCAGCTTCGCCTTCGATAGCCGCCGCATTGGCGACGCGACCGGGATAAAGCGTGTGGTAGTCGTGACTAAAGGAGTGTAGGGCGATGGCGTGGCCTTCGTTGAGTTCACGAAGCAGCACGTCGCGATTTTTCTCTTGCACGCTTTTCCCCACGACAAAGAAGGTGCCGTGGGCGTCTTTTTCCTTCAGTATGTCTAAAATCTGCGGGGAGATCTTTTGATTGGGGCCGTCGTCGAAGGTTAAGAAGGCGATTTTTTTATTGCCCTTGTACTCCCGCTTGCCTTCGATAATGTCGGAAATTTCGCCGGCATCGTAGGCGTAGCTCGACGCCCGAGTAATGTGGTTTTGGCCCTTGGCCAGATGGATGTCGATGCGGTCGTTGATGATGTTGTTGGTTAAATTGCCTACTTCCTCAGGGGTATAGGCCCGGGCGGAATTTAGGGCGCCCATATTTTTCAGGACAAACCATTCCACCTGATTGCCGCCGCCTGAGTCGCCTCTCGACGCCATGGATTTTAATTTATGAAAGACGCCGCCGAATACGACGAATATGGCCACGAGAAGCACGAGGCCTCTAATCCGAGCTCTGCGCTTTCTCTTCTTTATACGGGCGATCCTTCGCCGCCTTTGTCTTTCCATTTCGTGTTTATCCATAATTCCTCCTTAAGGACGTATCGTCACACATTGGGCGATTTTCACGCCGTCGCCGTAGACATAGCCCTTCACGATGTTTCCGTTGTACAGCCACAGGACGCGGCGTCCCTTTAATGTATCGTCGATATTCACCAGGTCCAAGACGTAGTGGGTATCGGAATCCAAATCTTTTAATTTTAATAAATTGCCCTGACCCAGAGCCAGGTAGCGATCGTTCATCAGCTTGACGCTGTGGTTCTTACCGGCGTCGTAGGTCAAAGAATACACGACCTTTAAATCCTCCGCCGATAGAATGCTCACCAGACCCAGCTCCTCGTCGTCCAGGACGATGTAAGAGTCGCTGAGCTTAAAGCTGACGCCGCTTCTCGTATCGATGCTTCGGGGAAGGTCGTCTGCATCCTGCAGAAACAATTGCCCCTCGGCTTTAAAGAGCACCCGATTCCCCTGCACGTCGAAATCTTCCACGGCCCGGTCAACGACGCGCTTCAATGTCTTCGTCTTGGGATAGAAGACGTAAATGCCGTCATCTTTTTGGAAGTAGATGCCGCCTTCGTCGTAGCGAAATCTTTTCGCCTCTCTCATGGCATAGGGCATGGCATAGATCTGCCGACGCCCCTTATCCAGGGGATAGATATAAATTCTATAGCCATCCGCCGCAAGAGCCGACTTGCTGTTCTCGTCGTAATCCTCCGGGCTTTCCAAGGCCAAATCGCCGACAAAGTCCACGGTCTGTTTTTCGTTCAGATGAAACAAGCTTCCCATGCCCCGAGGCACCTTTTCGCCCCAGGCCCACAGCTCCGTGCCGTTCATATCGAGGACGGTGGTATCCATGGTGCCGTCTCGATAGGGATGGATACTCCTCACCTTCACGGCCCGCTCGGGCACGACCTTTACCTTCTCCGGCGGCGGCACGATCAAAAGAGCGGATCCGTCGTCGGTTAAATTCGCGGTATAGCCCATGTGCTCTAAACAAAAAAACAAAGGCACGTAAAGCTCGTCGTCTACATAGGTGGGATAGGTGCGGACCTCCGTCGGGCCGGACCCGCCGATGACCGCCGCTTTGTCCACGGCCATGTAGATGCGATCGATTTGATTCATGGTCATGATCCCTTCATCGGGCAAATAGCTGATGCGCTTTTCCCCAACAAGATGAACCAGGTCTCTGTAGGCCATGGCCCACTGCCCGTTCACCATTTTTAAGGGATGGGTATAATAGACCGGCAGCACTTGATCGCTCGCCGGTTCAAAACGTAAAATTTCAGGAACGGTTTCAGGCGAGGTCACCTCTGGCTTCGCCTTTTTCATTTCGCTAAAAAATTGGGTTTCCGGCGGAAGGGGCTTCGCCGCCACAAGGAAAAGGGCGAGAAAAACGCCTAATGCCCAAAGGGCTCTTCGTCTCTTCATCTCCTCGCCTCCATCTTTTATTTTACCACAGCTTACCGCCTCGAAATTCTAAATTTAGACAATCCCTATCATCAAAAAGGAGAGATCACATTGTCCTTCTCCAACAGACCCATGTAGGCGAAGGCCGCTTCGCCGAAGGCCGTAGGAATAAAGCGGTACTTTTGCCCCGCTTCCAAGGCGATGTCGTAGAGATCCAATTCCCTGCCCATTTCCACGATGCGCCAACGAATCTTCTCTTCCTTCTTCTCCAAATTCTCTTTCGACAAGAGATCGTCCAAGGCACCGGGTGTCGCCACCTGCCGCAAGATGTCCTGCACGGGCCACTGACGGAAGTAGGGATCCGACGCGGCGAATTTTTTATTGAGCAAGGTGCTGACCCAGAGCACCACTTTTTCCTCGTCGTCCAGCTGTAGGTACTGCTCCATGCGAATGGTGGGAAGCAGCATGCCTCCTTCCACGTGGACCATGCTCTTCAAAAGGGCGAACTTTCTGAAAAACACCAGCTCCGGATAGCTGCCTTCCCGATTAGCCGTGCCGGTCTGTATGAGGGTCGGCACATGTTCCCGCACCGCGGCCAGACTCTTTTGGTTTAAGGCGCCGCTTTGGGTCACCGCCAAATTTTCGTCCAGCAACATTTCCAGATAGCGGTCGAATTGATCGATCCATTGAGAGGGCCGGGTGAGCTCGTCCCGGGCATCGTCCAAGCTTTTGATCCGAAAGAGCCCGGTCACCGACTCATTCAAACGGCGCTTGTAGTCCAGGATTTTTTCGTCGGCGGGCTCCAAGGAGGCGCGGCCGGCGTCGTTTTTCTGAATGATACACCAGCGATGCAGGATCTCGTAGATACGGGCCATTTGCTCGTCGGTGCCGAAGTCGCCTTCTTCCGCCGCCGCTTCCATGAGCTCGTCGTAGTGAGTGAAGCGGTTGTCGTCCAAATTCACGCCGTCCACCATAAGGACCATGGTCTCCATTTGCTCCAAAATATACATATCGGAGACCACGTCGTCGTCATTTTCGGCGAATCGGGGCGCCAGGGCCAGTATGCCGTCTTCCCCTATATCCAAATCAAAGGCCGCCTCTTCATCTTCAAAGGAAAAGGGCTCGTCATCCCGTGCGTCTTCCTCCGCCTGGGTGTAGGCGATGGCGAAGAGAAAGAGGACTTCGGGATTTCCGTTTTTTAACGTGGTCTGATAGACCTTCGTGTTCTCCCGCATCATGGGCTGGCGCTTGCCCAGGTCCGAGACATTGGCATAAAAGTCCTCCCGCAAATGCTCGGGCACCACATTGGGCTCGTGAAAGAGAAAATAGCCCGCATTGGTACAAAGAATGCGGCCGAGGAACAGATCCCCTTCCTTTAATTTCTTTGTGCCCTCGTTGGGACAGAGAATCACGGCGGGCTCGGGAAACAGGATGCTCTGTACATAGATTCCTTCGTCGGAAATGTGATTGACCCGGTACATGGCCAGGTAGGAATCGAAAATGCGCTCCAAAAAAGGCGCCACGCCGCGCATTTTGTGGATGTGGTGCCAAAGCTGGCTCACCAACTGGCCGGTGGTGGCGCGATTTTCTTCCGTATCGAACATGAGCCAGGAGGCCAGATCGAAATGGGGTATGGACAGGCGCATGGGCTCGTACATTTCCTCGTCTTTGAACAGTTCGTCCATGGGAATGCTTTGCCGCGCCGAATCCACAATGTAGACGATGTCGTCGAGGGCTTTCTGCCAAAGCTGTCTGTTAGACATGGGTTACTCCTTCGTCATAGAGAATTTGAATGGCCTGAAGCTTTTCCAGAACCACGTGGACGTGAAAGTTCACGATGGGATCGGGGATCACTTCGTCCATTCCTTCGAACAGTTCCGTGTAGTGAAACAGTTCCTGAATAATTAATTTATTTTCCATGGTTAATTTGCTTCCCATAATGTCCATTTGGGACAGGACCCGCAGGGAAATAAAGGTCTCGGTAAACAAATCCAAGAGCCGGTCCACCCCTTTAAGGTCCAGTTCACGGGCGAAGGGCTCGGAAATTTCTTTTTTGATCAGCTCGAAGGAATCCTGGGTTTGCGTCAATTCCTTTTGCAAGGCGTCCAGCTTCGGCTTTTCGTCGGCGAGGATAATCGCCTCGGACAAGCGGAAGATGTCTTCGTAGGTGCGTTCCAAAAGGGACTCGAAGCTGAGTTTCGGCGTGGGCCGCGCGATAAGGTAGTTGATGGCCACGGAGACGAAAATGCCCAGAAAGGTCCCGATAAGGCGGTTGACGCCGTAGACCAATTGGGATTGATGGGAAGAAAAGCTCGCCACGAAAATAATGTTCGTGAGATTGATGAAGCGGTTCATTTTAAATTTCAGCAGGGTTAAAATAATAATCACAATGCCCACGCCGGCGATCAAAGGCCTGAGGTAGATATTGTCGGTAATGAGCGCCAAAACATAACCCAGAACCACGCCCATGACGCAGGTAAACATTCTGAGCCGGATGGCCTTATGGGTTTCGTGAACCGTCGGTTGCATGGTGGTCATGGCGGCGATGGCCACGAACAAAGGCGTATGAAGACCTAGTATATTCGATAAAAATAAACCGATGACGACGGCGAGGGCCGTCTTAAATGTGCGCATGCCTACGTGAGGCAAATAATTTTTCAGTGGCGGAATATCCAAATTTTCCTCTCCTTCTTGCACTTATAGCAAAAGTATAGCAAACTGAAAAAAAACTGCAAGGGCGGATGCCGTTTCAATTCCGCGATTCGGGGTATGATTATAAAAAGTTAGTGAGAGGAGATATGACTATGCGTATTGAATTTTACGGAAAAAACATTGAACTGACGTCGGCTTTGAAAAATCAAGCGGAAAAGAAACTGTCGAAACTGGACAAGTACTTTACCGAAGAGGTTAAAGCAAAGGCCAACTTTTCTTCCACCAAGGGCAATCACACCACAGAGGTCACGGTGTTCTTGCCGGGCAGCATCATCCGCGCGGAAGAAACGACACAGGACATGTACGCCTCAATCGATTTAGCTGTGGACGCACTGGAAAGACAGGTCCGCAAGTACAAGACCCGCCTGAAAAAGCGCCACCAAAACTCCGACACCATTCGCTTCGAAAATTTCGAACAAGCCATGCCTGAAAAGGAAGAAGACGAGCAGGGCAAGATCATTTCCAAGAGAAAGCAATTTAAGCTTCTGCCCATGCACGAAGAAGAAGCCATGCTTCAAATGGAATTGTTGAACCACAATTTCTTCGTCTTCCTGGACGGCGAAGACAACGAACCCGCCCTTCTCTACAAACGGCGCGACGGCAACTTCGGCCGTATCGACTTCGAAATTTAATGATTCCCTTGCATAAAGAAACCGGACCCTGTGCACTGACCCCCAAAAGTTGGACCAAGAAATCCAACCTTTGGGGGTCTTTTAATGGCAAAATACAGTTATGAATTAAAAAGGAAAATCGTCGAAGAATGCCTGTTCGGAGAGTCAAGCTATCCCATCTTAGAAGATAAATATCAAATTGATGAATCACTGATCAGACGTTGGGTCAATAATTACAAACAATTTGGCGATGAAGGGTTAATGCGCTCTAGAAATAAACGTGAGTACAGTGTAGAGTTTAAGTTAGAAGCCATTACACGTTACGAAACGAGCGAATGCAGTTACCAACAATTGGCCCTTGAACTTGGTTTGACGAATCCGTCCATGATCGCCAAATGGCACAGTCAGTATCGAAAGGAGGGCATGGAGGGGCTGCGAACACATAAGCGAGGGAGACCTGTGACGAAGAAAGACGCCTGCAATCAACCACCGAAGTCTGCAACTAAGAAGGAGCCTCTTGATGCATCCTCGCGTGAGGCATTGGAAAACCGCATCAAAGAATCAGAGGCGGAGAACCGGAAACTCACCATTCAAAAGCTATACCTGGAGGAGCTAAGGAGTTTGGTGAGGGAAGAAAAAATGAGAAAAAGGCGAGGATCGTCGCCAAACTCCGAGAACAATTCCAACTAACAGAGATACTCGCTGCCATCAACTTTCCCAAATCCACCTTTATGTATTGGCAGAAAAAGTGGAGCGAAGAAGACAAAGACCAAGCGTTAAAAGACGAGATCCTCGCCATTCGGCGCGAACACAAAGACTACGGCTACCGCCGGATCCATCTGGAGCTGAAGAACCGGGGTTGGGCGGTAAACAAAAAGAAAGTTCAACGACTGGTTCAAGACATGGGCCTTCAAGTCCGTGCCTATGGCAGGAAATACAAGAAGTACAACTCTTACAAAGGCGTCGTCGGTAAGAACAAGAAGAATCGAATCAATCGACGCTTCAACACCTGTATCCCCTACCAAAAAATTACCACCGACACTACAGAATTCAAATACTACGTCGAAGATAAAGCGGGGAAACTTCAAACAAAGAAACTCTACCTCGATCCATACATGGACATGTACAATCTGGAAATCATTAGCTACGTCCTATCCGATCAGCCCAACGGCGTCACCATGCTACGAGGCTTAGAAAAAGCCATCGAACGAACCAACACCTGTCCCTATCGCCGCACCTTCCACTCCGATCGCGGTTGGGGCTACCAAATGACCGCCTATCAAGCCATGTTAGAAGAACACCACATCTTTCAAAGCATGTCGAGAAAAGGTAACTGCTACGACAACGCACCCATGGAAAACTTCTTCAGTGTACTGAAAAGAGAAATCTACGACGGTTACGTCTACCGAAGCCGGCAGAAACTTGTGCGGGCGATCGAAGACTTTATCCACTACTATAACAACGACCGAATCAAAGAAAAATTAGGAGGGCTAAGTCCAAAGCAATACCGTGAACGAATGAAAACCGCTTAGAAAATAAGTTATGTAAAACAAAATCGAGCAAGCGAAATGCTTACTCGATTAAGTCCAACTTTATGGGGTCACTCTACTGTGTCCGGTTTTTTATTTCGATTCAATTTCTTTCGGCAGCTCGATAAAGACTTGGAAATAGTCACCGTCGATGACCATACGAAATTCGCCGCCTAAAATTTCCACCAGGTTCTTTGCGATGTAAAGACCCAATCCGCTGCCTTCCGTGGTGCGGCTCTTGTCGCCGCGAATAAATTGATTGGAAAGCTCCACCGTGGACTGGCTGATCTTGTTCTTCGATTGGTTTTTCATATTGAAAAAGACCTTGTCACCCACCACCGAGGTGTGGGCGGTGACGGTGGTGCCCTCTTTCGCATACTTGTAGCAGTTGCTGAAGAGGTTTTGAATGACGCGGCTCAAGACATTGCCGTCGGTGTAAATGGGAATGTCCTCCACGTCGGATTCATAGGCGAAATTTAAATCTCTCGATTCGTAATCGGCGGCGGCATCGCCGTAAATTTGGCCGATCAATTCGTTGAAGTCGATGATCGCAGGCTCCAATGTAATATTGCCGCTCCCCGTCTTGGAGGCTTCGATTAAATTAATGATCATGCTCTTGAGCCGCTCGGAATTGCGGCCCAAAATATGGACGTAATTTTTCGCCTCTTCGTCCATGACGTCTTTCTTGCTTAAAATATCGGCGTAGTTGATGATGCTGGTCAAGGGCGTCTTCAGGTCGTGACTGATATTGGTGATGAGCTCGGTCTTCATCTTCTGCGACTTCACCTGAGCCTGTGCCGCCTGATACATACTGTCTTTGATACGCGTCAGATCCATTAAGGATTCGTAGGTGGACTCTTTCATCATGGGAGAGAAAGTCGTAATGTCCACATAGCTTTGGGTTTCCGAAATGGCGGCGCGGAGGATGCGGTTTTGAACCACCTCGTCTTCTCCCATGAGCATGAGCCGCAGAACCGGCATGATGATCATGCCGTAGAGGACGGGAAAGCCCGTGAGCACCATAAGGAAGTGAATGATCAGAAAGCTGTTGACGACACAAAAAAAGCCGTAGATGGCTTCTTTTTTTATTTCCTTGGCCAGATTCACCGTGAGCCAGGTCCTGGTCTTTGCCCGCATAAAAAGTTTAATGCACCAAAAGACGATGAGCAGGGCCACCGACATGAGGGCATAGAGCAGGGAGAGGGACGGATCGTAGGCCGTGCCGCCGAAAAGGGAGGACAAAAGATTCAAACATCCCATGACGAACCACAGATCCACCCATATAATCTCCAGGTAATTGCCCCGGCAGTATTTGTAGGCCCGCACCTTGAGCCCTTCGAAAAACCGTCGTCCCTTATCGGACATTAGTCCACGTCCTCGAATTTATAGCCCATGCCGTAGACGGACTTAATGTAGTCGGGCTTTCTCGGATTGATTTCCACCTTGTCCCGTAAATGGGAAATGTGAACGGAGATTACTTTTTTCACGTCGTGAGCCGCTTCTTCCCAGACGATTTCGTAGATTTCGTCGCTGGAAAAAACCCGTCCCTTGTTTTTCATAAGAAGGCGCAAAATTTTGTACTCGTGAGGCGTCAGATTCGCCACCTCTCCGTCCACCCGCACTTCCTTGGCATTGTCGTCCAAGCTGATGCGTCCCACGGTGTAATTGCCGTCGTCGATTTCCGCCGCACCCAGAGAGGTGTAGCGGCGAATGCCGGAGTTGACCCGGGCGATGAGTTCCACGGCGTTAAAGGGCTTGATGATGTAATCGTCGGCGCCCATGTTCAGGCCGATGATCTTGTCGGTGATTTCGCTCTTTGCACTGAGGATAATGATGGGGATATTGCTGGTCTCGCGTATTTTTAAAATGGCGGACATGCCGTCCATATTGGGCATCATTAAATCCATCAGGACCAAATGAATGTCCTCGGTCTTCATAATCTCTAAAGCTTCCAAACCGTCGTAAGCGGGAAAGACCCGGTAGCCTTCCGCTTCTAAGTAAATTTTTATTGCGGAGACGATGTCCTTTTCGTCGTCGCAAACCAAAATGTTGTATTGCATAAATCCTCCTCCATCTTGAGTCTATTCTATCATATCTATGATATAATCGCTGTAGGAGGGAAGAAGGAATCTATGAATAAGTGGAAAAGGAAACTCAAAGGATTCGTTACAAAAAAGCCTTTTGCTTTTATCGACATCTTTTTGTACCACATATTAAAAAACGATCTGATACAAAAAGCGGCGAGCCTGTCTTACTTTTTCGTCTTGGCCATCTTCCCCTTTTTTATCGCACTGTTGAATATTTTAAATGTGGTAAACCGAAGCTATCTGCCGCGCATGGCAAAGATTTTAGAAAACTTGCCGCCGGAAGTTCAAACCATCGCCACGGGCTTTTTCAGAGACTTGCAGCTGAACTCGTCCTCGGCCCTTTTGTCTATTTCGTTGATCGGGTCGATCTACGTGGCGAGCAAGGGGATCAAACAGTTGATCAAAAGCATTAACGACGGCCTCTACATCGCCGAGGAGCGGAGCTTTTTTTCTTTAACGGTGCTTTCCCTCATCATTACCGTGGCCCTCTTCGCCCTGGTGATTTTGCTTTTCGTGACCCAGGTCATCGGCAACAATCTGTTGCACTTTATTGCTCATTATCTGCAGCTACCCAAAGAGGCCTACATTTTTATTCGACGGGCCGGCACCTTTATCCCCCTGATCTATATGTTTTTAAGTTTCTACGGCCTCTACCGCTTCTCGCCCAAGTGGCCCGAAGGCACCAAGCCGCCGGCTTCCATTAATTTGGCCAGCGCCCTTTTTTCCACGGTGGGCATTCTGCTTTCCAATGCGGTATTCAGTTACTACGTGGCAAACTTTTCAAACTACTCGAACACCTACGGTTCTTTGGCGGGGATGATTATCTTCCTGGTCTGGCTCTATCTCTTCGGCTTGATCCTGCTCTTCGGCAGCTCCGTTCAGGCGAGCCTTTATCTTCTGCACAATAAAGGCGTTCAATGGCCTAGAAAGGAAACTCTCTTCGGCACCTTCGTCTCGTCCCACACGCGAATATCATAAGTATTACTCAGGAGTCATTTATGAAACAATTTATCGTCGATACCTTTACGCAAAAAGTTTTTAAAGGCAATCCCGCGGCGGTTTGTCTTCCCGATCGCATTCTCACCGACGAGCTTATGCTCGCCATTGCCGATGAAAATAATCTTTCGGAAACGGTCTTCGTCGTAAAAGACGGTGACAATTACAATCTGCGCTCCTTTACGCCGGCGGGTGAAGTGGAATTTTGCGGCCACGCCACCTTTGCCGCCGCCTACATCGTCTTTCACATTTTAGAACGGGTGAAGGACACGGTTCATTTCGACACGAAAGTCGGCACCCTCACCGTTTCGCGGAAGGGCGAGCTCTTTACCATGGACCTCCCCTCTTTCGAGCTGAAGGAAGTGCCCGTGACCGAGGCCATGGCTCAAGCCGTGGGCGCCCGCCCCAAGGAAGCTTATATGGGCAGGGACCTGCTCCTGGTTATGGAGGACGACTTCGACATAAGGAATTACGAGCCCGACGTCTTGAAGATCAAGGCCCTGGATGGAACCATGCTTCACGTGACCAAGGCCGGCGAAGGCGAATACGACTGCATCTCTCGCACCTTTGCGCCGAAGCTGGGCGTGGTGGAAGACCCGGTCAGCGGCTCTGGCCACTGCCACATCTGCGTCTATTGGGCGGAGAAATTAAACAAGCCAGACATTCTCGCCTATCAAGCCAGTCGCCGCGGCGGCATTTTAGAAACCCGCGTCACCCCGGGCCACGTGAACTTATCGGGCCACGCCGTGCTCTTTTACCGAGGGGACATTCATATTTAATCCGCAAAAAAAGCGGTCACTCTAATGGAGTGGCCGCTTATTTTTGTGCGCTTTAGCATGAATAAACCACCAGCTATGCTGGTGGTAGGCATAAAAAGCTTTAGCTTCAAGTAAAAAAAGAACCTCCTATGATAAAATTATTGTGTTATCGGCAATAAAATATCAAGGAGGTATCCATATGGATAAGAACAGCTTAGCACATACAAGTTGGAATTGTAAGTATCATATCGTGTTTGCGCCAAAATATAGGCGGTAGGTTATATACGGGAAATTGAAACAAGACATAGGAAAAACATTAAGAGACCTATGCGAGAGAAAAGGAATAAATATAATCGAAGCGGAATGTTGTCCGGATCATATACATATGCTGGTGGAAATTCCACCGAAATATAGTGTGTCTCAAATCATGGGATACTTAAAAGGGAAAAGTAGCTTAATCATTTTTGATAGACACGCAAATCTGAAGTACAAATATGGAAATAGGCATTTCTGGTGTAGAGGATACTACGTCGATACTGCGGGAAAAAATGCGAAAAAAATTCAAGAATACATCAAAAACCAATTGGAAGAAGATTATATGGCGGATCAGATAAGCATGAAGGAATTCATCGATCCGTTTACTGGTCAGCAGGTCAAATAAAGTATGAGAACAGGCGCTTTAGCGCCAACTGGGGAATTGTTGCAAGAGGAAGAAATTCAGAGCACGAGAGTGCTGCCGGTAACAGCCCCTTATAGGGGAATAACAAACCACCGGCTAAGCCGGTGGTTCTGATTTTGCTAATCGTTATTCACGTTTATTTTTTTAGTCGATATTCACGTCCCGGGCCTTAATACAGACGAGCCCCGTCACCGATGCCGCGCCTGCCTCCCTGAGAGCTTTCTCGCAGGCCTTCATGGTGGCGCCGGTGGTGTAGGTGTCGTCGATTAAGAGAAGGTGCTTCCCAATGACTTTGTGGGCGATAAAGGCGTCGTGCACATTCCGCGCCCGCTCCCGTGCACCGAGGCCGATTTGATCCCGCACCTTTCGCTTGAAGACCAACACGTCTTCATAGGGCACGCCGATGGCCTCTGCCAGCTCCTGCGCGATTAGCTCCGGGGGATTGTAGCCGCGGATGCGCCGCTTCTTTGCCGAAGTGGGCACGCAGATGACGGCATCGAAGGGGCTGAGGTCCATGTGGCGATAAAAATCCGCCGCCATCTCGCCGAAGACATGAGCCCAGAAGCGCTCTTCGCGAAATTTTAATCCCTGAATCATGTAGGAGGACAGCTTGTTTTCACGGAGCAAAGCGTAAATGGGAAAGGCCTTTTCGGTAAAGATCTCTTCTCCGGAAAAGGAGAGATTGTCTACACAGCTTTCGCATAGCCCGAACCTCTCCGCCGGTTCCTTCTTGCAAAGGGGGCAGCCGCCCGCGGAAAAAAAGCCCCTTACCATTCTCTCTTCTCCTTTAAAATCTTATCCAGATCAGAATAGCGCCAGCGAATACGATTGTTTTGCACCATGCGCTCCAGGGCCTGAAAGCTCCCGACGATGACCACCAGCTTCCGCGCCCGGGTCACGCCGGTGTAGAGGAGATTCCGCGTATAGAGCATGGGCGGGCCGCTTAGAATGGGCATGACTACCACGGGAAATTCCGAGCCCTGGGACTTGTGCACGGTGCTGGCGTAGGCGGGCATCAGCTCCGGCAAGTATTCGCTCGTGTAGGTGCAGAGCTTGTCGTCGTAAAGGACCTTGATCCACTCCCCGGCGGGATCCACTGCCGTGACCCGGCCCAGGTCCCCGTTAAAAACGCCCTCGCCCTCGTTGTCGAAGACTTTGTTTTGCGACTTCCATGGCATTTGGTAATTGTTTTTTGTCTGCATCACCTTGTCCCCGACACAATAGGTGAAGCCGCGGCTGTTCAGGCCCTTCTTCCCCGGGTTCAAGGTCTTTTGCAGGGCCTCGTTTAAATGCTCGATGCCGCAAATGCCCTTCTTCATCGGCGCCAAGACTTGTATATCTTCCATGGCGTCCACGCCGTAGTAATCGGGAAGACGATTTTTCACCAGATCACAAATGAGCTCCATGGCCTTGTTGGGATCGCTCTCTTCCATAAAAAAGAAGTCCGTGCCCTTTTCGTTCACCCGAGGCAACTCGCCGTGATTGATGCGGTGGGCATTTTTTACGATATAAGACGTTTCCGCCTGGCGAAACACTTCGTCCAGTTGCACCGAGGGCACTTCCCCGGAATCCAAAATGTCCTTCAAGACATTCCCCGCCCCCACGGGGGGCAACTGATCCACATCGCCGACGAGGATGAGGCGCGTCTTGTCCTTTAAAGAGGTGAGCACGTCTCGCATCAAGAGCAGATCGATCATGCTGGCCTCGTCGATAATCAAGACGTCGGCGTCGATGTCGTCGCCGGAGACGATGGAACCCGTGCCGTCTTCGTCGATGTAGTCGTATTTTAAGAGGCGGTGAATGGTGGAGGCGCTTCTGCCCGTGGCCTCTTCCATGCGCTTCGCCGCACGGCCCGTAGGCGCCGCCAAGGCGATGGACAGATTGAGCCGCTCCATGGCTTCCACGATGGCCCGAAGAGTGGTAGTCTTCCCCGTGCCGGGGCCGCCGGTAATGACGAGGAGATGGGAATCCACCGCCCGCATGAGGGCTTCTTTTTGCTTCTCGGCCAAGGTCATTTCAAGCTTTTCGCAGACGGCGGCCACCATGTCCTCGGCCATGTGCTCGGCGAGATCCACCTTGCCCCGCTTTTTAATCTCCCGCGCCACCAATTGCTCGGCGCGGAAATAATTGAGGAAGTAAATCTTCAGCATGCCTTCCCGCTGCGCCAGATAGATCTCCGGATCCACGGCCAAGGTCTGCAGAAATTCCCCGACGAAATCCACGTCCAGATTCAAGACCCGGGCCGCTTCTTCCATTAACAGATCCTTGGGCAGATAGCAGTTGCCGTCCAGGACCCCGTTGGTCAATACATATTTCATGGCGGCGACGACGCGCTTCGGATCGTCTTCTTCGATACCTACTTTTCTCGCAATGGCATCGGCCTTTAAAAAGCCGAAGCCACGCACCTTCCCCGCCAGGGCGTAGGGATCCTTTTCGATCATGGCCGGGGCGTCCTTGCCGAAGACCTTGTAGACGGCCATGGCCTGTTTGTTGGTGAGATCAAAGGACGCCGCGTCCAGGAGAAATTCCCGCATGTCCTTCTGCTCGTTTAAGGCGTCGAGAATCACGGCGAGCTTCTTCTTGCCGATGCCTTCCACTTCCCTCAAACGCTCCGGCGTCTCCTCGATGACTTGTATCGTGTCCTCGCCGAAAGTGTCCACGATTCTTTTCGCCGTCACTTTCCCCACATGGGGAATAAGGCCGCCGGAAAGGTAAGCCGTCATCGCTTCCTTTCCCCGCGGCCTTATTTTTTCCACCCGCTCGAAGGCGAACTGCTCTCCATACTTGGGATGGTAGATCAGTTCCCCTTCCAGGCGCAAATGTTCTTTTTCATGGAAGGCGATGGAGGTCCCCACAATGACGATGTCCGAATCCGCCGTAATAAATTGGGCCACGGTATAGCCATTGCTTTCGTTTCGAAAGATAATATGATCCAAAACGCCTTCGATGATCACAAAGTCCCTACTTTCTGTTTTTTAATGCCTCGCGAATTTCATCCACCTTATTCGTTTCTTCCCAAGGCGCCTTCACGTCTTCCCGTCCGAAGTGACCGTAGGCGGCCACGTCTTTGTAAATGGGACGGAGGAGATCCAAATCGCGAATAATGGCGGCGGGACGCAGGTCGAATACCTCGTGGACCAAATCTTCGATTTCGTTATCGGATAGATCCGATGTGCCGTAGCTTTCCACATAGACGGACAGGGGCTTGGCGATGCCGATGGCGTAGCTCAAGCCGATTTCGCATTTGTCGCAGACGCCGGCCGCCACCAAGTTCTTTGCCACGTAGCGTGCGGCGTAAGCGGCGGAGCGGTCCACCTTTGTCGGGTCTTTGCCGCTGAAGCAGCCGCCGCCGTGACGGGCGTATCCGCCGTAGGTATCCACGATGATCTTGCGGCCGGTGAGGCCCGCATCGGCCACGGGACCGCCTTCCACGAATCGTCCCGTGGGATTGATGTAGATCTTCGTGTTTTCATCCATCCACTTGTCGGCCACCACGGGATCGATGACGTATTTTTCGATGTCTTTACGAATGGTGTCCAGATCCGCGTTGGCGTCGTGCTGAGTGCTTACCACGATGTTTTCCAAACGCACCGGCGCGCCGTCTTGGTATTCCACCGTAACTTGGGTCTTGCCGTCGGGGCGAAGATAGGTCAAGGTGCCATCTTTGCGCACGTCGGAAAGCTTTTTCGATAATCTGTGAGCCAAGGAAATAGGCAAGGGCATGAGCTCCTTGGTTTCGTTGCAGGCATAGCCGAACATAATCCCTTGGTCCCCGGCGCCGAATGCGTCCAATTCCTCGGTGCCCGCTTCCTTAAAGCGGTCCACGCCCATGGCGATGTCCGGGCTTTGTTCCTTAATGGCGGAAATAACCGCTACGGAGTCCGCTTCAAAACCTACTTGCACGCCTTGCACATAGCCGATGTCCTTCAGCGTTTCTCGTACCACTTGGGTAAAGTCCACGTATGCGTCGGTGGAAATTTCACCGGTGATAACTACCATGCCCGTGGAAACCAAGCTTTCACAAGCCACGCGGGCGTTCTTGTCTTTTGCTAAAATCGCATCTAAAATGCCGTCGGAAATTTGGTCGCACACCTTGTCCGGGTGGCCTTCGGTAACCGATTCCGAAGAGAATAACCATCTATCCATTGTAACCTCCTAAATAAAATCATAAAAAAAGCCTGCACGCGGCAGGCATCATTCTTATCTTTCAGACCTGTCGCGTCTGTAGGATTTAGCACCTTTTAAAGGTTGCCGGGTTTCACAGTGCCTAGTCACTCCACCGCTCTTAATAAGAATGTTTAACAGTGTTTATAGTATAGTCGAAGAAGAACAAAAATGCAAGACCTAGTCCTTCCAAAAGCCCTTCGCCATGGCGGCTTTGATCAGTTCGTCGCGAAAATCCGGATGAGCGATACTGATTAAAGCCTTAGCCCGCTCGTACAGGCTCTTGCCCTTTAAATTGCAGATGCCGTATTCCGTCACCACGTAATGGGTCACCGGGGCGGGCAAGGTGACGATGGTGCCCGCGGAAAAATCGGGGACGATATTGGAATGACGAATGCCGTTTTTGTCGACCCGAGAAGAGCGCAGGCAGATAAAGCCCTTGCCCTCCGGGGCCAAATAGCTTCCCACGGCGAAATCGAATTGACCGCCGGCGCCGGAAATCTGACGCATCCCCACACTTTCCGAGCTCACTTCTCCCCTGAGGTTCACCTGAATCGCCGTGTTGATACTCGTCATTTTGTGTTGAGCGGCAATGGTGGATGCGGCGTTGACGTAATCCACGGGCCCCACCATGATGGCCGGATTGTCGTCGACGAAGTCGTAAAGGGCTTCCGTTCCCGCCAAAAACACGGTGACCTGACGGCCCCGGTCCAAGGTCTTCTTCGCCCCGGTGATCTTTCCCGCCAAAGTCATCTTCATAAAGCTGTCCACATACATTTCCGTGTGCACGCCCAAGTCCTTTAAGCTGCTCTGAGCGATGACATCGCCCACGGCATTGGGCAAGGCGCCGATCCCCAGCTGCACCGTGGCGCCGTCTTCCATGCGCTCAACCACGGTCTCGGCGATCCTGCGGTCCAAGTCGTCGTAGGGACGATTGGGAAGCACGGCCATGGCGTGGGGCTCGGCCTCGATGATGCCGTCCACCTCGTCGATGTGGATTTCGCTTTCGCCCCTGCCGTAAACCTTGGGCTGCTTTTCATTGACCTCCACGATCACCGTCTTTGCCTTTTTCGCGAGACGCAGAAAGTGGCTGCCCTCGATGCCGAAATTAAAATAGCCGTGAGCGTCCATAGGCGCCGTGGAAAAGACCAGTATATCCGTGTCCCTGTTTTCCGTGACGTAGCGAATGAGCTCCGAATAGCGCACGGGAATGTGAATGGCCTTGCCCTCATCCATGGCGCGGCGCACATCCCCCGTGGCGTGCCAGCTCTGCCACTCGAAGGGCGCGCCCTGCGCCAAAATCTTGGAGCGGTCGAAGAGCACGCCGTTTCGCACGGCCACGTGGGTGAGCTCATGAGCACGGGCGGCCAATGCCTCGTCGAAAGCCACGGGAAAATCCGCGCCGAAGCCGATTTCGATTTCGTCGCCGTCTTTCACCAACGCCGCCGCTTCTTCCTTCGTCATTAATTTTTCTCTGTAAATCGTCTCGTACATAAAAATTCCTCACGAAAAAAGCCGACCGATGTCGGCTCTTTCTTATCGTTTGTTGCTTCTGCGCCAAATGCCCATTTCTTCGGCATTGTTAATGAGCTCGTCTCTGAAGTCGGGATGAGCCAGATTGATAATGCCTTCGGCTCTTTCCCAAGTGCTGCGACCCTTGGCGTTAAAGAGGCCGTATTCCGTGCAAATCATATGGGTGTTAGGGCGTGCCACGGTAATGGCCGAGCCCGTCTTGAAATTCGGGAGAATCCGAGACACGGTTTCGCCTTTTTTATTGGTAAAGGTGGAGCTGAGGCAGATAATGCTCTTACCGCCCTTAGCCAGGTATGCGCCCAAGGCGAAGTCCAATTGCCCGCCGGCGCCGGAAATATGGCGAAGGCCCGTGGATTCGGAGGACACTTGGCCCCACAGGTCCACGTTCAGCGCGTTGTTAATGGAAATGAAATTGTCGATTTCCTTGACCACATCGGCACTGTTGGTGTAGTCGACCGGTGCCGCCATACATTCCGGGTTTTGATCCAGGAATTCATACAATTCCTTGCTGCCTGCGGCAAAGGCGTAAACTTGGCGATACTTGTCGATGGTCTTTTTCGAGCCGTTGACCTTGCCCTTCTTGCTCATTTCGACGAAGGCATCCACATACATTTCCGAGTGAATCCCCAGATCCTTTAAGTCGCTGTCTGCGATCAATGCGCCGACGGCATTGGGCATGCCGCCGATCCCTAATTGCAAGGTGGCGCCGTTGGGAATTTCATCTACGATAAATTCAGCTACCTTCTTATCCACGTCGCCGAAGCCCGACACGGGAATTTCGAAGGGATGAATGGAGCCCGCTTCCACAATGTAGTCCACATTGTCGATGTGAATTTCCGATTCACATTTGCCGTAGCAATAGGGGAAGGCGTCGTTGACTTCCACGATGACCGTCTTGGCCTTTTCCAAAATCGCCATTTGGTGAGATGTATTTAAACCGAAATTAAAGTAGCCGTGTTTGTCCATGGGCGTAGTCATGACGATGGCCACGTCGATGTCCACTTCGTCTCTGTAATACTTCGGCAGTTCCGAATAGCGAAGAGGAATATAGAAGGCGCCGGCACCGGCATTGACTGCCTTTCTTTCCGGTCCCCCGGCATGCCAGGTGTTCCAAGTAAAGTGCTTACCTTCCGGATCCGCCTTCATAACCTCCGGCGTTTCGAAGGCCAAGCCTCCGTAAAATATTACATCGTCCAGCTCGTCTACGCGCTTGGCCAGTTCCTTGTCCACGGCCTTGCTGACGCCTGCCGCCCATCCCATTTCCACGCGGTCGCCGGATTTAATCACTGCGGCTGCTTCTTTTGCGGACACTAATTTTTCACTGTATTTCTTCGAAAAGTCCATGAGAATCCTCCACGTCTATTCATATTAAAACTGCTTACCTGATTTATAATATACACGATATACTATTTGTTTTCAATTTCCAATTGGTTTCGGCCATTTATTTTTTAAAAATTTTTCGGCAGACAAAAGAAAAAGCCTCCTTGCCAAAGGGCAGGAAGGCTTTTCATCTTTACTTATTCTTGTCCGACCATTGAATCAGTTGATTTAATGTTTCGGCGAGATCGGCTCTGGAATATTCCCCTTTCGGTTGAACCTTTCCGTTGCCGTCGGTCTTCATCAAACCGAGCTCGATCATGTGCACGACGCTGTCGCGGCTCCAGTCGTTGACATAGTCGAAGTCCGCCTTGTTCACGGTCTTTACCTTGGGCAAATCCAATTTGTATTCCTTCAACAGATTGTCCAACATCACGGCGAACTCTTCGTAGGAAACTTTTTTATTGGGCTTGAAGGAGCCGTCTTCATAACCTTTGATCAAGCCGTTGGTGGATGCCCATTTCACGGAGCGTTCGTACCACGCCTTGTCCTTCACGTCGGTAAAAGCGGCGGGGCTTTTAATCGTTTGATCCATGGAGATGCGCATAAACACTGCCGTTACCATGGCTCTGGAGATCGTCGTTTTCGGCTCAAACTTGTCGTTGCCCATGCCGACTAAAATGCCTCTTTCGACCATGGTGCGAATGGCATCGCCCTTTTCATTGGCGGGAATGTCCGTCAAGGTCACGGGGAGATTGCGATAGGGTACGGCAATTTTGTTCTTGGCCTCAACACTTGCCTTCTTATCCTCTTTCTTTTCCGTTGCAGCGGATGCGGAAGGAACGAAATAGTGGCGACCTTCATCCTTTGCCTTCGGCGTGGAAGGATTGGGATTCGGCTTCGGATCCGGTTTGGAAGGATTGGGTTTGCTTTCTTCTTTCAAAACCAATTTTTCCATGGCTTTCTTAATATTGTCCATATGACCTTGTACATAATAAGGAATCGTTTCGGCCTTTGCCAATTCGGCGACGCCGCCTTGTGCCGCGACCTTTAAGTCCTTCATAGAAGCATCGGTGTACTTGCCGCTGTCCAACATTCCTTGGGCCTTATCGACCAGAACTTTCAGGTCCTCTCTCAAATAGCTGCGGTCGTTGGATGTGACGCGCATGATATTTTCAGCATTGAGATTGTCTTTGGTCTCTAAAATATCGTAACCATCCTTAAATACCTTTACTTCGATTAATTCGGGCTCGAAGTCCCAGAAGAATTGATGGTTCTTCGAAACGGTCATGGCATAAACTTTGCCTTCATCGTTGCCGGACAGTTTAAAACGAAGGACACCATTTTTATCGGATTTGACGTCCTTGTAAGAACGAAGTCTCGGCGTAATGATGTTGGCCGTTACTTCCACGCCTTCTTGCGGTTTGCCCGTCTTCTTGTCTACTACCTTTAATTCGACTTCTACATTATCCATAGCCGAACTGGAACGATCGACCCCTTCGATAACCAAGCCGTCTTTATATTCCGATGCGGGGTGGCCGGCGACGGATACGATTTTACCGTTCTTGTCGGTGAGCACCTCAAAGGTGTCTTGACTGAAGTTGTAAACGGAATTATACATGACTACCGTGTACTTGGCATTGGGCTTCAAATCTTTTAATACATAGCTGCCGTTGGCATCCGTCTTGGGCTGGGCGATGATCGTGGGAATGATTCTGTCCCAGTAGTTGATTCTGAGGCCGATGCCTTCTTTAAGCTCGCCGTCAATTTTTACTTTAATGTCCAGTTGATCCAGGCCTTCCGATACTTGAGGCGTGTCGGCGGACTTCGCTTTAATGCAAAGATTGATTGCATTGGCCTTAGAGGGTGTTTCATCGGCCGTCTTCAAGAAGTGGGTGCCGGCGCTGTCGCCGCCGGAAACAATGGTCATATACTTGGTTACGAGTTCGTAATTGCTATTGACTTTGATGTGTAGGGCATAAACCTTACCGATTTCGTACTTTGTCGCGGATCCCACACCGTTATCATAGTGGATGGTGTCGATGACTTGACCATTGTCTAAGACCTCGACTGATAAAGGAGCGGTCGCAAGTTGATTGTCTTGAGAAAGAAAGGTAGGCAACGGAGTTTTCGGTTGCACTAGGGTCGTTTTCTCTTTTATTTTTAAAAGGGGTTGCGCTTCAGAGATAGCCTCATCCTCTGTCTGTGTAAAACAAGGAGCCGCCATCCCTTCAAAGTCAATGACCTTAAAAAATTTCGTTTCCGCTTCATACTTAGCGGGGCTGGACACGCGTACGGTATAGGTCTTGCCAATTTCGCAGTTGTTGACGAAACCCATGCCGTTTTCTAAACTTACTTCTTCGACGACGCTGTTTCCGTCTAAAATTTCAAAAGTTACATTCTCTTGAAGTACGTCACCGTCTTTGGAAAGCATCACCATCAACGGTGCTTTCATCTGTCCACCCGATTGCGCCAAGGCCACGGGTACATTGCCGAGCAGCATCACTACTGCCAGCATAAGTGCTATGATTTTTTTCATCTTTCCTCCTAATATTGATTGAATCTTTATATAAAGACGTTCGATATATTCTACATGCTCCCTATTTAAAAAATCCAATAGGAATTGACATATTTTCATAGGATTTTTCTATATTCAATCACAGTTCTTCTTATTATAAATAAGCTTGCTCCGTTATGAAATTTGGATTGGAACAATCATTCCAACAAAAAAGAGGACCGGCCTTTATAGCTGATCCTCTTTCGTTTATATGTGCCTTGCTCCTGCAAGGTCTTTATTCTTCGTCTTCGTCCCAGGATTCGGTTTCGCCTTCTCCCAGGGGTTTCATGGTGGGGAAGAAGAGTACGTCGCGAATGCTGGATTGGTCGGTTAGGAGCATGATCATGCGGTCCACGCCGATGCCCAAGCCGCCGGTGGGGGGCAGCCCCACTTCGATGGCGTTAATGAAGTCATAGTCCATGGGGTGAGCTTCGTCGTCGCCTTTTTCCTGATCCGCCACTTGCTCTTCGAAACGGGCCCGTTGGTCGATGGGGTCGTTTAACTCGCTGAAGGCGTTGGCAAATTCCCAGGTGTTGATGAAGGCTTCGAAACGGCGGGTAATGCGGGGATCTTTGGGGTCCCGCTTGGCCAAGGGGCTCACTTCCACCGGATGGCCGGTGACGAAGGTGGGCTGTACTAATTTTTCTTCGCAGAATTCTTCAAAGAGCTCGCTGATGACGTGGCCGCGGGTCCAGAAGGGTTGGACGTCCAGGCCCTTTTCTTTTGCGACGGCCAGGGCTTCTTCGTCGGTGGTAATGGTGGAAAAGTCCACGCCGGCATGTTCTTTTACGGCATCTTCCATAACCACGCGGTTCCACGGCGGCGTCAGGTCGATTTCCGTGCCTTGGTAGTTGATGACGGCGGAGCCCAGCACTTTTTCAGCCGCGTAGGCAAACATGTGCTCGGTAATGCGCATCATTTCGTCCATGTCCACATAGGCTTGGTACAGCTCGATATTGGTAAATTCCGGATTGTGACGGGTGTCCATGCCTTCGTTTCTGAACATTTTGCCCATTTCGTAAACTTTGTCGAAGCCGCCGACGATGAGGCGCTTCAGGAAAAGCTCGTTGGCGATACGCATTTGCAGATCGATGTCCAGGGCGTTGTGGTGGGTGAGGAAGGGACGGGCGTTGGCACCGCCGGCCACATTGCCCAAGATGGGCGTTTCCACTTCCAAAAAGCCTTTGTCGTCTAAAAATTCCCGAATGGCTTTAATGATGGCGGAGCGTTTAAAGAACACCTCTTTCACGTCGGGATTGACGATGAGGTCTACATAGCGTTGGCGGTATCTCAGGTCCATGTCCTTTAAGCCGTGGTATTTTTCCGGCAGGACTTGGATGCTCTTGGAGAGGAGGGCCACTTCCCGGGCTTCCACGGAAATGGCGCCGGCTTCGGTTTTAATGACCACGCCCTTGACGCCAAAGAAGTCGCCCACATCGGCGGCCTTCACTATTTCGTAGGCGTCTTCCAAAATGTTTTTCTTGGCGAAAATTTGGATTTGGCCGTAGGTGTCCTGCACGTCTAAGAAGGCGATTTTGCCGTGACGACGCTTGCTGACGATGCGGCCCGCCACGGAGACGGTCTTGCCTTCCATGGCGTCGAAATTTTCCACAATGTCTTTGGTGTAAGTGTCCACGTCGTATTTTTCGACGAGATAGGGGCTGTTACCTTCGTCGATTAAATTTTGAACCTTCTTCAGCTTTTGATCTCTTACTTCACTGCTCTTTTGTGCCTTCGCCATGGTCTACCTCCCTTATGCTATGGATATCTTTAATATCTTGAGTCTGACTTTGCCTTGGGGCACGTCGATTTCCGCGACGTCGCCGATGCCCATGCCCATGAGGCCGGCACCGATGGGGCTTTCGTTGGAAATCTTGCCTTCCAGAGGATCGGCTTCGGCGCTGCCCACGATGCGATAGACGTCTTCTTCCTCCGTGTCTTCGTCCACGACGGTGACGGCGCTTCCTACATTGACGATGCGGTCGCTGAGGTCGTTGCCCTTGACCACTTTCGCGTTTCGCGCCATGTATTCCAATTTGGCAATGCGCTCTTCCACTTGACCCTGTTCGTTTTTCGCCTCGTCGTACTCGGAGTTTTCCGACAGGTCGCCGTAGCCCAGAGCGACTTTAATACGCTCGGCCACTTCTTTTCTGCGGACGGTTTTTAAGTAATCGATCTCTTCTTCGATTTTCTCCAAGCCTTCTTCTGTTATTAATACTTCATTATCTACCATGGTATCACTCCTGTTATATTAATCGTCGTTTATGAAGAAAGGACCCGACGCCGGGTCCATGTAATCAAGTCGCCCTATTATAATAAAAATTTGTCCGTCTGTCAATTATAGGCTTTCTTTCGTCAAGTGATCCAGGTAGCGAAGGATGTCCTCTTCCCGCTTCAGGGTGAGGATTTCGTTGCGGTGCTTCTTCGCCTGCTCGAAGCCTTTCAGATAGCCGATAAAGTGCTTGCGCATTTCGATGACGCCCAGGTGCTCGCCCTTTTCGGCAACGCTCAGGGCCAAATGCTTTTTCGCCGTGGCGATGATTTCGTCCTTCGACGGCAGCTGCACCTCTTCGCCGCGGAGGACCTGCTGAATTTCTCTGAAGATAAAGGGATGGCCCACGGCGCCTCGGCCCAGGGCCACGCCGGCCAGGGCATCGGCTCTGTGCTTGAGCACGTCTTCTGCCTGTAATATGTCGCCGTTTCCCATGACCGGCACGGACACGGCACCTGCCACGCGCAAAATAAAATCCCAATCCGCCTTACCGCTGTAGTAGGCTTCCCGGGTTCTTCCGTGGACGGTGATTTCACTTGCGCCGGCGGCTTCGGCGATTTTTGCGATTTCCATGCCCTCTTCCCCGCCTTCGGCAAAGCCCTTGCGGATCTTGACGGTGACCGGAATGGGCGAAGCTTCCACGCAGGCTTTAATAATGGCCTCGGCTTTTTCCGGCGTCTTCAACAGGGCGCTCCCCGCCCCGGTCTTTACGATCTTCGGTGCCGGGCAGCCCATGTTAATGTCCAGGGCGCGAAAGGGCGCAAGCTCCTCGCCCAAGTCTTCCACGACCCGCCGAAAGATGTCGGCATCGTCGCCGAAAAGCTGCAGGCTCACCGGCGCCTCGTCCTCGGCCACGGCCATAAGCCGCCGTGTTTTTTTATCCTTATAATAGAGGGCCTTGGTGCTCACCATTTCCGTGGTGGCGTAATCCATGCCGTATGCCGTGCAGATGCGGCGAAAGCTCTGATCCGTGTAGCCCGCCATGGGGGCCAGTGCAATGGTAAAGGCCATTAGTTGTTCAACTCGTACAGAATCCGGAGCCCGTCCATGGTCAGATCCCGATCGATCATAATATCGTACGCGCTGTCGGAAACCAGCAAATTGGAAAAGCCCCCGGTGGCGATGATGTTCAGCTCACGGGCATCCATCCCCAGCTCGTCGCAAATGTGTTTGACGATGCCGTCGATCATGGAGGAAAAGCCATAGTACAAGCCGTTTTGCATGCTGGTCACCGTGCTCTTGCCGATGACTTTTTCGGGCTTAATGATTTCGATCTTCGGCAGCTTCGACGTGCGGGAGACCAAGGCGTCGGCGGAAATGGAAATGCCCGGCAGGATCAAACCGCCCATGTAATTTTTCTTGGCATCCACGACGCAAAAGGTAATGGCCGTGCCCAGGTCGATGATGACGCAGGGCCCGCCGTATTTTTCCACGGCGGCCACGGCGTTGACGATGCGGTCGGCTCCCACCTCTTTGGGATTGTCGTAGCGAATGTTGATCCCCGTCTTCATGCCCGCGCCGACGACGAGGGGGTATTGATGAAAGTATTTCACGATCATGTTCTGCATGGTGTGCATAATATTGGGCACCACGGAGGAAAGAATCACCGCTTCAAAATTCACCGGCTTCAGCTGCACATTGCTCAACATTTCCGTGACCAGCATGCCGAATTCATCGCTGGTCTTCTCTTTGTCCGAGGAAATCCGCCAGTCGTGGATCAGTTCTTTTCCTTTAAATGCCCCGAAGACGATATTTGTATTGCCTACATCGATTGCTAATAACATAATGCACCTGCTCGATTCTATTTATTCTTGCTCGCCGTCCAAGCCGTGACGACACCGGTCGCGACGATGCCGGCGAGGATCCCCTCGGGCACGCCCGATGTAATAATCGTACCGAATATAACCGTGTTCACCAAAGTTTGCGGCGCCCCCATGGCGCGGACGAAGTCTTCGGCGAAGAAAATATAAATGCCGCCCATAACCATGGCGGAGTGTAAAATCGTGGAGAGGAAAGCGGAAAGGGCCACGGCACTTCCCTGTACCTGCTTCTTGCGAATCCATAGGAGAAGGACCACAGAGCCGATTAAAAAGACGCCGTTTAAGAGGGCGGATGCTCCATAGGTTTTCGCGGCGATATTTTTATAAAGCCCGTAGGCCAAAAAGCCCACGACGCCGATCCATGCCACGAGACCCAATGCCCTCAGTTTCTTTCCGTCCACGGTTTTAAAAAAGCGGAAGATATAGGCAGAGATGACGCCTAAAAGCACCCTCGGCAATATAGAGATGAGGGGATTGTAAAAGACGAAGGAGATGGGCGTGGGGCGGGTGACGGCGTTAAATAGCGAACTCAGCCCGAAAATCAGCCCCACGAAGCCCCCGACCACCGGCCCTTCGATAAAGGCGGCGATGAGAACGGGGATGTGCATGGTGGTGGCGTTTAAGGGCCCGATGGGCACAAAACCCAATGGCGTCAATGCCAGGACCGCGGTAATGGCGCCCAAAATGCCCACGATGACGATCTGCCGCGTGGTGAGCAAGGGCTTTTTATTTTCTTTTTTCATAAAACCTCCGATCCGGCTCGCGAGGATGCCGGTCTGTTTTTACATTAGGAAACTATAAACTGTAGATGCTGTTGGCCACGGCCCGGGCCACGACTTTCGGGAAGTAATATTCGGCAAGCTGCATGGAGCAGTCCACCTGATTGGTCGCCAGGGAAAAAACCGTGTCCCCGTCCAATCCCGTGTGCACCGGCGTAATGCTTTTTGCATAGCCGTTGTGGGCCACAGAGGCCAGCTTGCAAAGCTCGGTCTTCGTGAAGCGGCCGTTGGTCGCCACGACGCCTAAAGTCGTGTTTTGATGCTTGCCCTTTTCAAAATCCACGGCGCCTTTTAACAGGGCTTCTTCCACGGAAAGCCTGCGGCCCTCCACTTCCGGTGCCGCCAACACGTCGCCCGTTTCCGCATCACAAATGTGGCCGAAGGCATTGACGGCGACGAGGGCGGAAAAAACCACGTCCCCCACGGCGATGGATGCGCTTCCGATGCCGGATTTTTTCGCGTAGGTAAAGCCCATGGTCTTTGCCACGGTGGCGCCGCAGCCAGCTCCCACAGATCCCTGACGCCGATCCGATGCACTTGCGGCTTCATAGGCGGCCCGTCCCATGGCCTTGTCCGGCCGGGCGTCGCTCGCCTTATAAGCTAAATCAAACAACACGGCGGCGGGCACGATGGGCACCACGCCGACGCCTACGTCAAAGCCTATGCCGTCGTCTCTTAAGCCTTCCATGACGCCCGTGGCGCTTTCCAAGCCGAAGGCGGATCCCCCGCTTAAGACGATGGCGTGTACCTGATCCACGGCATAGGTGGGCTGAAGCAGGATGCACTCCCGTGTGCCGGGCGCGCCGCCTCTGACGTCTGCGCCGGCGGTGCTTCCCTCGGGCGGCAGGATCACCGTCACGCCGGTACCCTTCGCCTCATCCTCTTGATGGCCGACGGCCATGCCCGCAACATCATTTAAATGACCCGAATACATAGTCCCTCCTTTTTTAATGAAACGATTATACCACAACTTTCCCCCTTCTCTTGAGCGGCTTTTCTACGGGCGAATATCAAGCTTTTTGTTAAGATGGTGAAATTCACGGAATTGCTGTTCCTTAGGCGGGAGCATTTGATATAATAGACAAATATGAAGGAGGTTTCTATGGGTAACAGATCCGGCCGGGACCGACGAGAGGGAAATTCCCTGCGTTGGAGCTCCGCCTTTAAAATCCTATTCTTATTAATCGTCATCGCCGGCATTACCTTGGCGGGCATCGCCGTGGCTTATGCCGTGACGGCCATCAGCCAGTCCCCCGCCATCGATCCGAAAAACATTCGCTCGGCTATTTCGGAAACGTCGGTGGTAAAGGACAAAAACGGCGACACCGTCGAGCAATTGGTACAAAATGAATTCAGCGAGTGGGTGCCCATTAAGCGCATGCCCGATTACTTGCTCGATGCCGCCGTGGCCATTGAAGACCAACGGTTTTACGAGCACCACGGCGTGGATTTCCGCCGCCTGGTCTCCGCCACTTTGCGCAATCTGCAAAGCATGGACTTCAGCCAAGGGGGCTCCACCATTACCATGCAGGTGGCAAAGAACCTGTACACCTCGCCGGTAAAGAGCTACGCGAGAAAGTTCCAGGATATTTACTACGCCTTCCAATTGGAAAGCAATTTAAGCAAGAAACAGATTTTGGAAGCCTATCTAAACTCCGCCGCCTTCTCTAAAGGGACGAAAGGTGTAGAGGCCGCATCCAAAACATTTTTCGACAAGGACGTAGAGGATCTCACCTTGGCGGAAGCCGCCATGATCGTGGGCATTACCAATCGCCCGTCGGAATACACGCCCTTTAACGCCGTTCCCATCGAAGCGGACGACGATTTAGACAATATCGAGTTCAGCCTGATTCCCGCCGAATCCATCGGCGCGGAAGTCACCGATGAAGACAAGGAATTGGGCGACGCCTTGGCGGAAAAAGAATTGATCGACCCCTTCGAACACAGCCAAATCGAATCGGGTGTTCTCGTGGCGAGAAAGGCCGTGGCCAATCCCGCCAGCAAGAAGCGCCAAGAGCTCATTCTTCACAAGATGCACGAGCTGGGCATGATCGACGAATCCACCATGAAAGACGCCATTAACGAAGAGATCCATCTGGACTTGGGCTCCCACACCACCAAGGGCATTTCGTCCTACTACGTGGACGCGGTGAAAGACGAAGTCCTGGATATCTTAAAGGAAAAGGGCTACAAGAAAGACGAAGCCCAAGAGATTCTCTACAACGGCGGCCTCGTCATCGAAACGCCTCTCGACCTCGACATCCAAAAGATTTTGGAAGAAAAAGTGGCACAAAACAGCTTCTTCCCCGGTCGTCACACCGATGAAAAGGGCATTATTCAGCCGCAAGTGGGCATTACCATTATGGATCACCACACCGGCGAAGTGGTGGCCATCGTCGGCGGCCGCGGCATCGGCGGCAACAATATTTTGAACCGGGCGAAAAACCCCCGTCAACCGGGCTCGTCCATTAAGCCCATCGGCCCCTATCTGGCCCTGTTAAACGAAGGCGGCACCGCCGGCGACGTTTACCGCGACCTTCCCCAACCGGGGGGCTGGCCGAAAAACTCCACGGGCTACCAAGGTTGGGCCACGGTTCGCAATCTGATTCGCAATTCTTCCAATGTGGGCGCCTATTTAGTCGGCAAGGGCCTGGCCCCCGGCGAAGATGAGGCGGCACAAAAAATGATCGACAATCTGGAAAAGATGAAGATTTCGAGTCTCGTCCTTCCCGGCGATCAGGAAAAGTATCCCAATATCGATACGGCGAAATACAACGACGTGAACTTGGCTGCCCTCACCTTAGGCGGCATGACACGAGGCATCAGCCCTCTGGAAATGGCGGGGGCATTCAGCACCTTCCCCAACCAAGGCAAGTTTATCGAGCCTACCTTTATCGACAAGATTACGGACAAAAGCGGCAAGGTGATTTACGAAAATCCCAAGGAAGAAGTGGAAATCACTTCCCCGCAAAACGCCTATATTATGACCTCTATGTTGGAAACCGTGGTCAAGAGCGGTACCGGTACCTACGCCAATTTCAGCGGCATGCACATCGCGGGCAAGACCGGGACCACCAACCGCAAGCGGGACAGCTGGTTCGTCGGCTTTACGCCCTATTACACCGGCGCCGTTTGGATCGGCAACGACGACAACACGCCTCTGTGGGACTACTCCCGTATGGCGGCCAATTTGTGGCGCTCCATTATGCGCGACGTCCACAAGGATTTAGATAACAAGGATTTCGAAGAACCGGAAGACGGCCTGTACAAGAAGTACATCCCCGTTTCGGGCTACACGGAAATCTTTGCCGAAGGCACATCGCCTAAGGGTCTGAAGAATCTTTATCGCAACATTCCTCCGAAACCGAAGAAGACCGAAGAAGACGAGGATAAAGATAAGGACAAGGACCAAAACGGCAATTCCGGCAATTCCAAATCTTCCCAAAGCGGCAAAGGCCAAGGCGGCCAAGGGCAGCAAGGCGGAAACGGCGGAAACTAAAGCAAGCAAAAAGAGCAAGACTCTGCAAAGGGTCTTGCTCTTTTTATATGCTCGTCGCGATTTATTTTTCGTAAAAGCCGAAGCAGCGGGCGGAAAATCCGGGGCCGTCCACCAAATTGGGATAGCCCACGGAAATGACGCCGCCGGTGGCGGGCATTTTGTCCAGATTCCGCATGAGTTCCACTTGGTAAATGTCCTGTGCCAGGACATAGGTTTCCACGGGAAGGGCACCGGCTTCGTTGGAAATAATCGAGGCGTCGGTGTCCGAGGTTTCGTGGCCGATAGCCTTCACCTTCCGCTCTTTAATCAAAAACTCGCAGGCGGGAATGGACCAGCCCGGGTAGTGGCTCACGCCGCTTTCATCGATGTTGTCGAAATTTTCCGTGCGCTTGGACCAATCGGTTCTCAGTGCCACAAAGCAGCCTTCGGGAATGGTGCCGTGGATTTCTTCGTGGGCGAGAATATCTTTTTCCGTCACCACGTAATCGGCATTTTCTTTCACCTTGTCCACCACGTCCACGACGACCAGGGGCAGGATCGTGTCTTTCGGATCCAGCTTATCCAGCATGCGGCCCCCTTCGGTGAAGTGGCCCGGCGCGTCGATGTGGGTGCCGTATTGGCTCACGATGTGGTAGCGTCTGGAGGTGAAATTGTGTTCTTTAAAGTTATAGATCTCTTCCGATTCCAGAGCGGAAAAGCCTGCCCAGTGGGGCGTCTTTGCACTCACCGGGTGGGACAGTTCCACCATTTCTACGCGAGATTTAAATGCCTTTAAGTCTTCCCATAAATTTCCCATAATAAAACACCTCTCTTTTTCTCCATTGTAGCACAGAGTGAAAGAAAGGTGTTTTTTGTTTCTTACAGGATGTCCACTTCTTCGCCGGCCAGGGCTTTGTTCATGCTCCGTACGGCGCAGAATTTACCGCACATGGAGCAGGTCTCTTCCACTTCCGGGGAGCGGTCGTCGCGAACGGCCTTGGCGTGTTCGGGGTCCATGGCTTCTTTAAACATGGCGTCCCAATCTAGTTCACGACGGGCCTTGCCCATGCGGTCATCGGCGTCTCTGGCACCGGGAATGCCTTTGGCGATGTCGGCAGCGTGAGCGGCGATTTTCGATGCCATAATCCCCTCCTTCACGTCGTCGGCATTGGGCAGGGCCAAGTGTTCCGCCGGGGTGACGTAGCAGAGGAAGGCGGCGCCGCTCATGGCGGCTACGGCACCTCCTATGGCGGCGGTAATGTGGTCGTAGCCCGGGGCGATGTCGGTGACGAGGGGCCCGAGGACGTAGAAGGGCGCCCCCTTACAGAGGCTTTGTTGAATTTCCATATTGGCCTTCACTTGATTCAAGGGCACGTGACCCGGTCCTTCCACCATGACCTGTACGTCCTTGTCCCAGGCCCGTTGGGTCAGCTCGCCCAAGCGAACCAGCTCTTCGATTTGAAGCAAGTCGCCTGCATCGGCCAAGCAGCCCGGGCGAGCGCCGTCGCCGAGGGAAATGGTCATGTCGTATTCGCGGCAGATGTCCAAGATTTCGTCGTAGTATTCGTAGAAGGGGTTTTCATTGCCGGTCATGCTCATCCAGGCGAAGACCAGGGAGCCGCCGCGGCTGACGATATTGGTGGTGCGGCCGAAGCGCTTCAGCTGTTCCACGGTGCGGCGGGTCAGGCCGCAGTGCAGGGTGACGAAGTCCACGCCGTCTTCCCCGTGGGCGCGAATGACTTCCAGGAAATCTTCCGCCGTCAATTGACCCAGATCCTTTTGGTGATAGATCACCGAGTCGTAAATGGGCACGGTGCCGATCATGGCAGGGCATTCCGAGGTGAGCTTCCGTCTGAAAATTTTCGTGTCGCCGTGGGTGGACAAATCCATTATGGCGTCGCCGCCGAGCTTGACGGCGTGATTGACTTTTTCAAGCTCCTCGTCTAAATTTTCCACGTCCTTGGATACGCCCAGGTTCACATTGATCTTGGTCCGCAACATGGAGCCGATACCCGTGGGATCCAAACTCTTGTGATTAATATTGGCGGGAATGGCCACCTTGCCTTCCGCCACCCATTTCCGGATCTCTTCTTCCGAGCGGTGTTCCTTTTCGGCGACGATCTTCATTTCCTTCGTAATAATACCTTGACGTGCAGCGTCCATTTGTGTTGCGTATGCCATTATTTATTTCTCCTAACCATGTGGTTGATCGGACCCCGTCCCCTTCCCAGGTCGAGTCCGTCAGCGATTGCGTCGTACACGTAATTTTTTGCTTCTTCCACGGCCTTCGCTTCCCCGAGCCCCAGCGCCAAAAAGGATGCGATGGCGGAAGACAGGGTGCAGCCCGTGCCGTGGGTGTTGGGATTGTCGAGCATGGGCTTTTCGTAGTGATGGATCTTTCCGTCGTAAAAGACGTCCACCGCCCGTCCCGTGCCGTGGCCCCCTTTCACCAAAACCGATGCGCCGTAAGCATCATACAGGGCTTTGGCCGCCTCTTCCTGAGCTTCCACCGATGGAATGTTCATGCCCGTCAAGAGTTCCGCTTCGGGAATATTGGGCGTAAGCAGGGTGGCACAGGGAAAGAGGAGGGACTTTAGGCTGTCCATGGCCTCTTCCTTTAAGAGAGGCGATCCCGAGGTGGACACCATGACGGGATCCAGCACCACGGGCCCCTCGTAGCCTTTTAGTTCTTCGGCGATGGTCTTTATAATCTCCGGCGCCGACACCATACCGATCTTCACGGCATCCGGGGGAATGTCCGACAGAATGGAGCGGAGCTCTTCCCTGACGACTTCAGCGTCCAAATCGAAAATGGCCTCAACGCCGGTGGTGTTTTGCGCCGTAATGGATGTAATGGCCGAGGTGGCGAAGACCCCCAGAGCCGTGGCGGTTTTTATATCCGCCTGAATCCCCGCGCCGCCGGAAGAGTCGCTGCCCGCGACGGTCATCATAGTCTTCATTTGGCCGCCTCCCATTTCTCTACTAATTCTTTCGCCGCCGCCTTGGGATCTTCCGCCGAGGCGATGGCGGAGACGACGAAAAAACCGTCTACGCCGGTTTCGGCCAAGGCCTTCATGTCCTCGGCCTTGACGCCGCCGCCGATGGTAATGGGCAGAGGCGAAATGGCCACCAGCTTTTTGATTTCGTCCAAAGTGCGGTAGATAATATTGCCTTCCTCGTCCAAGCCGCAGTCTCTCTTCGTCTCCGTTTCGTGAAAGGGGCCGGCGCCGAAGTAATCCACGTCCTTAAAATTTCCCTCCTGCACGTAGCGGGTCAAATCCCCCGTGGGCGCGGAGAGGCCGATGACCGCATCGGGCCCTAAGTATTTTCGGCAGACGGACACGGGGATATCCGTTTGGCCCACGTGGATGCCGTCCACCTTCGCCCCCGCTTCCCTCGCCGCCAAAGCCACGTCGAGGCGGTCGTTGATGAGAAGGGTGACCTCATTTTCTTTCTTCATGGAGGCGATGAGATCGCTCACCTCCCGAGCCAGGGCGATGATTTCTCTCGCCGAGGCGGTCTTCGAGCGCAGCTGAATGCAGGTGAAGCCCGCTTCGATGGCGTCTTTCACGATGGGCGCCACCGGTCGGTTCCATGTGTTTTCCGGACCGACGACGAAGTATTTTTCTATGCTGAATTTCATTTAAAGCTCCTTCATGGGGCAGGCGGCCAAATCGTCTCCCGTTAAATTGGACAGGGCGTCCAAGAAAGCCACCTTAAAGCTCGCCGTGCCCTCGGCTTTCTTTTCGGCCATGGCCCCCGCCACATTGTAGGCATTGGTGGCCGCCACCGCCGCCGTAAAGGGATCGGCGACCGAATGATAGACGGCACAGACGCCGCCTAAGGAGCAGCCGCTTCCCGTAATACGGGCGAAGTATTCGCTGCCGCCATAGGACAGGACGGTGCGCTCACCGTCGGTGATCAAATCCTCTTTGCCGGATACGCAGACGGCGCCTTTAATGAAGCGTGCCAGGGCCTCCGCCGCTTCCCGCGCCGATTCCACGCTCTCCGTGGAATCCACGCCCCGGACCTTGCCTTCGTCGGTGTCGATTAAGCCCCACATCTTCGCCAGGGTAATCACTTCCGAGGCGTTGGCCCGGACGATGGCCGGGGGATAATCTTTCATATCCGTCAAAAGCGTCGTCCTCAATTCCCCCAAGCCCGCCGCCACGGGATCCAAGACATAGGCGCTTTTTTCATACGCCGCCTTCGCCGCAGCGGGAATGGTTTCGGCTTGTACGGGAATCAAGGTGCCCACATTGATGTAGAGGCATTTGGCGATTTCCCCCATGGTGCGCCCTTCGTCGGGCATAAAGACCATGGCCGCCGAGCCGCCCACGGCGATTTGCGCGTTGGCGACGAAATCGATGGTGACGAAATTGGTAATGGAAGGCGCCATGGGACAGATCTTGCGGACGTCTTCCTGGGCGCGCTTCAAGGCGCTTTGTAAATCCTTCATTTCATTTTCCTTTCCGGATAAAAAAAGGTATCTTCCCGCGAGAAGATACCTTTAAAGGCCGCCTATATAAGGCGTCGTGCATTCCTACGCGAGTATTAGCTCACAGGTTCAAAGGGTCAGGTTTTACCTTCTCAACTACAAAGTTCCCCTTGCGTTATTCATTTAAAAAGACCTTACCACTAGGCAAGGTCTTTGTCAAATAAAAGCCACGACGAATAAGCCGTCCCTTTCTCCTCGAAAGTCGACAGGCGGCTTATTTCACGCCCGAAGGCGCCCATGATTTTCATATTTTCTTTGTCAATTCTTACGGGCGAGGGGTGAGTCGCCCCGCTTTCCCCGAAAGATGATGAACGACGAGGCGAAACACGTCTGCGCCGTCGCAATGATTCACCGTTTTTTCATTTACTTCCCGGCTCACATGAGGCGCCAGGGCGTCGGTCATCTGTTGAAAGGCACAAAGCCGAGCCTCCCCTTCCAAGCGCTCCACGGAACCGAAGGCGATAACGGATCCGTAGGCCGTGGTGTACTCTTCTTCCACGATGTCCGATGCGTCCACCACGGTGAAGGATGCCTTTTCATTGGCCTCTATGGCTTCCCATTTGTGGCCGCTTTTCGCGCTGTGAAAGACGATGGCGCCGTCTACATAGGTGTAGTTTACGGGCACGCCGTAGGGATAGCCTTCCTTGCCGTAAAGGGACAGGACGCCCCAAGTATTTCTTTTGAGCAGGGCCTTGATTTCTTCCGGGCTCAAGCTTTGCTTTTCACGCTTAACGGGACGAAACATCATCCACCACCTTTTCCAATGTGTAGCGGAATTTTCCCGCCGTCTTCTTTCCGTACTCGATGGCCTCCACGGGGCAGTAATTGATGCATGCCATGCAGTGGGTGCAGCGGTCGTACCACACGGGCCGCCCCTCTTCCATCTTCACATTGCCCAGGGCACAGCGCTTTTCGCATTGGCCGCAGGAGATGCAGTTGTCCTTGGCGTAAAAGGGCCGGGCCTTGATGAAGAGAGCGTAGTAGCCGCCGTTAACGGAAGTGAGCAGGCGGCCCAAGAGCCCCGCCTTCTTTTCCCCCGCACCCTTCGATGCGATGGCGGCGGCAATTCTCGAGATCGCCTTATCGGCCTTGGCCACAATGCGCCTGCACGCATCGGCGCCGGGCACGTCGAACATGGCGATGTAGTTTTCCGGCATGATCACGTGGAAGGTGCCGCCGTAGGCCATGCCTTTGTCCTTCGCCAGTCTCTCTTCGTAGGCGGGCGCACCGCCGATGCCGGAGCCGCAGGTCATGACCAGATAGAGCTTCTCCGCCTTCACTTCCAGCTGCTCCCAATAGTTTTCGACCACTCGAGGCACCCGCCAGCAGTAGGTGGGCGTCACCAGAACCACGGTATCGTCTTCGATGGCATCCATGACCCCGTTTTTTATTCTCTCGCCGAGATCCACGGCCTTGGTCTGTAATTTTTCCGCCAACTTCCGCGCCACATAGGCGCTGTTGCCCGTGCCGCTGTAAAAATAAATCATAAACCCCTCCTATAGGAGCAGTATAGCATATTACAGGCGGTTCAAAATGGCGCGAAGCTTTTTCACCGCCGCCTCGGGATCTTCGGCGTATTGAATGGCGGAGACCACGCAGATGCCGTCGAAATCTTCGCCCGCCAGTTCGGGGAGGGTCCTTTCGTTAATGCCGCCGATGGCATAGACCGGCAGGGACACGCTTTTTTTCACGGCGCGGAAGGTTTCTAAAGAGGTGTGGCGGGTAATGACCTTGGTTTGCGTGGGAAAGAGGGCGCCGGTACCGAAGTAGCTCGCCCCTTCCGCCTCCGCTTCGTAGGCGCGGTCCACGGTCTTTACCGATGCGCCGATGATGGTCTCCTCGCCTAAAATGGCGCGGGCATCCTTCACCGCCATGTCCTCATCTCCCAGATGGACGCCGACGCCAAGCTCCTTGGCCACGTCAATGCGGTCGTCGATAATCAGAGGCGTGGCGTATTTGTCCGCTTCTTTTTTTATCTTAAGGGCCCGTTCGTAAACCTCTTCGTCGGAAAGGTCCTTTTCCCGCAGCTGAATCATGTCCACGCCGCCTCTTAATGCGGCGAAGACGTCTGCAAGAAATTCTTCCTCGTCGTCGTACTTCGTGGAGTCCGTAATAAAATAAAGCTTTTTCATAGGCGAATGTAGTCGTTTCTCAGGACGTAAAGGCCTTCTTTTTTCAGATCCTTTTCGATTTCGTCCAAGGTGCGGGTGTCGGCGATGACGAATTGTTCTTCCCCTTCGTCTTCTTCCGGCTCTTCGCCCCGGCGGCCGATGCCCGTGTCCACGGAGGCGGAAATTTTCGTCGCCCCGTAGAGCATGGCCTGGTCTCTGAATTCCTTCCGCTCCCGAGTGGAAATGGTGATGGATGCAAAGGGCATAAAGATCCGCATGGCCGTAATAAATTGCATGAGCTTCCGCTCGCCGATGCGATTGGTATTGTCCACATCTTCCGCCCCGTGAGTGGGACGAATCCGCGGGAAGGAGATGGCAATTTCCACATGGGGGTATTTCCGTTGAACCAAATAGGCGTGAAGGCCCAGTCGGAAGGCGTCGGCTACGGGATCGGCCAGGCCGAAGAGCACGCCGAAACCTACGCCCCGCATGCCGCCCATGGCCGCCCGTTCCTGGGTGCCCATGCGGTAGATCATGCTGCGCTTGTTGCCCCGGGGATGGTAGTAGTCGTAGGTCTCGGGATCGTAGCTTTCCTGAAAGACGGTGACGAAATCGGCGCCGGCCTTTTGCAGGCGTTCGTAGTCCGCCACATTGGCGGGATAGATTTCAAGGCTCACGACGCGGAAATACTTTCTCGCCAGCTTCACCGCTTCTTCGATGTATTCCACCGGGGAGTAATGGGTGCTTTCCCCGGTTAAGATCAGCACGTCTTCGATGCCTTCCTTGGCCAAAGCCCGCATTTCCACTTCGATTTCATCGGGATTCAGCGCCGCCCGCTTTATGTCGCTCTTGGCGTTAAAGCCGCAGTAGCGACAGCCGTTTTCGCAGTAATTGGCGATGTAGAGGGGCGAGAAGGAATAGACATTGTCGCCGAAATATTGGCGGCGCAGGCCGCGGGCCTTTTCCATCATCAGTTCCAAGTAAGGCTCCGCCGCGGGAGAAAGCAGGGTGTAATAATCATCCGGCGTCAGCCGATCCTTCCGCAAGACCTCTGCCACCTCGGCACCGGTGACGGTCCGTTCTTTTTCGCGTTCGTAGGTCGCCGCGATTTCTTCGGGAATGGCTTCGGAGATTTGATCCATTCCCGGGGCGTAATCGAAAACCGTTTTAATCATGGCGCCCACCTCAATCGAAGAAGTCTCTCAAGGGAGAGGAAGGATCGGCGCCCTTGTCCAAAATGCGGCCCGGTTTTGCCAAATAACCCATGCGGCCCCCTTCGATGGCCAGCTTAAAGGCCCTCGCCATCATTGGAATGTCTCCCGCCGTGGCGATACCCGTGTTGGCCATAATGGCGGCGGCGCCCATTTCCATGGCTTCGGCGGCTTGAGAAGGACGACCGATGCCGGCATCGACGATAATGGGCAAATCGATTTCGTCGATTAAAATTTGAATGAAGGCCTTCGTAGCCAATCCCTTATTGCTTCCGATAGGCGAGGCCAAAGGCATAATGGCAGCGGCACCGGCACTTGCCATGTCCCGGGCGTAGTTTAAGTCGGGATACATATAGGGCATGACGACAAAGCCTTCGTCGGCCAAAATTTTCGTGGCCACCAAAGTCTGTTCGTTGTCCGGCAGTAAGTATTTCGAGTCCCGCATAATTTCGATCTTGACGAAATTGCCGCAGCCCATTTCCTTTGCCAGGCGGGCGATTCGAACGGCCTCGTCGGCATTGCGGGCGCCGCTGGTATTGGGGATCAGAGTGATGTTTTTCGGAATGAATTCCAAAATATTCGTCACATCCGCCGTGTTCGCCCGGCGAAGAGCCACGGTAATCATTTCGGCGCCGGCGTGGGTAATGGCGGCGTCGATTAATTCCGGCGCGTACTTGCCGGATCCTAAAATAAAGCGGGATTCAAAGGTCTTGTCCCCTAATGTCCACGTATCTTTCACTTCAATCCTCCTAAAATCAGTTCTAAAACAACTTGGCACTCCATGGCGGCGATGGTCATGACCTTGGGCAGGTAACAATCCTTGCGGTCCTCGCCCTGAAAGTCACCTACCATGTGGATATGGCCGAAATCTTTACGCCCCAGGGCGCCCACAGGCCCCGCCACGCCCGTCGTACATACATAGGGCGTGTCATGGTCCTGAAAGAAATCGAAGGCCTCTATTTTCGATGCTACGCCGTCATATGCCTCCACCACGATGTCGGCCTCCGCCGCAATGGCTTCGAGCATAGAGGCGTCCACGAATGCATCTAGCGCCTCTACCCGGGCGTAGGGGAGCCAATCCGCGATCCGCTCCGCCGTGGCCTTCGCCTTCTTTTTTCCTATATCCGAAACGCCGTAGTTTTGGCGGTTTAAATTGGACGCCTCCACCACGTCGAAATCATACAAAATTAATTTCCCCACGCCCAGCCGTGCCAAGATCCACGCCACCTGGGATCCCAAACCACCGCAGCCTAAGACGGCGACGGTAGTATCCCCTACAGCTTCGTTAATCTCCGGCAGCTGCCGGGCCAGGGCATCCGATCGTTTAACCTCCACCGGTAAAAGAAAACACCTCCAACACATCCTCGTCGTAGACCATCGTCTTCGCCATGTCCGCCCGCTTCACCAGGGCGCCGTTTATTTCAAGCGCCACGCGGTCAGCGTCGTAACCTGCGGAAATCAAGACGTCCACTAAAGGTTCCGGGCCGTTTAATTTCACGACCTTGCCGTTAATCTTCACAGTCACCTCCCATGAAAAAAGGCACGAAGAAACCACACCCGCGGTGGTGTGCCCCTTCGTGCCTTGCACTCTGATTAAAGTATAACATGGACGAACTTTCGCGGCAAGGGATGTGCGCGGAAAAATATACCTTCTCTCTTTTAAAAAACAGAAAAACCCGCGGGCAAACAGACGAAATTTTCGGGGAATTAACCGAGAGCTCTTTCATTATGTTGACACGGTCGGCATAACACCGTGCTTATACGCCCTTTTTGACGCGGGCTCCTTGTCTCCTTCCTCGAATCAAGGCGACGGCCATGAAATCCTTCTCAATTAAAATTTTATATCAAAATAACGGCTTGCGTGCCAGATTTTTACAACCGTCCTTTCTTGACAAAAAAATGTTTTACGAAAAAGGCGACTTTTTATAAAAAGAGACTTTAATTTTTTAAAAAACCGTGTATAATGTATTTACAAGCAGTTATTCTTACTTATTTTCGGAGGTGACTTATGAGTTTTGCAGATGTATTAGGTAAGATTGATGCGTTTTTATGGGGCGTTCCCCTTATGGTATTGCTCGTCGGAGCAGGCATCATCTTATCTGTACGTACAGGTTTTGTGCAAGCAAGACATTTCGGGTATATCCTGAAAAATACCATGGGTAGAATGTTTGAAAAGCACGACCTTGAAGAAGGGGCTATTACTCCTTTCCAAGCACTGTCCACGGCACTGGCCGCAACAGTCGGTACCGGTAATATCGTCGGCGTATCGGTCGCTATTTTAGGCGGTGGTCCCGGCGCCGTATTCTGGATGTGGGTTGCCGCATTCTTCGGTATGTGTACCAAGTATTCGGAAGTTAACTTGTCCGTGGCTTATCGTGTAAAGACCCCGGACGGCTACGCCGGCGGCCCCATGTACTACTTGGACCGCGGTTTGAAGAAACCCTGGCTCGGTAAATGCTTCGCTTTCTTAGCAGGCGTCGCCTGCTTCGGTATCGGCTGCTCCGTTCAATCCAACGCCATCGCCGGTACATTGAAATCGTCCTTTAACATTCCCCCGATGATCACCGCAGTGGTCATTACCGTTCTCGCCACCATCGTTATTATCGGCGGGATCCAATCCATTTCCAAGGTAACCGAAAAGCTCGTTCCCTTTATGGCAGCTTTCTACATCGTAGGCGGTTTAATCGTTATTATTTCCAACGCCAGTATGCTTCCCTTCGCCATCCGTGCTATCTTCGTCGGCGCATTTAATCCGTCGGCAGTGGGCGGCGGCGTCATCGGTTACACCATTATGTTGGCTATGCGCAACGGCGTCAGCCGCGGCGTCTTCACCAACGAAGCCGGTTTAGGTTCTTCGCCTATCGCCCACGCATCGGCATCCACCGACCACCCCACCCGTCAAGGGATGTGGGGCGTCACGGAAGTCTTCTTGGATACCTTCGTCGTATGTACCATTACCGCTTTGGTTATTATTACATCCGGCGTTTTGGATGATGGCGTTACCGACGCATCGGCTCTCGTCGCTACGGCATTCTCCATGCACTTGAGCTTAGGTAAATACATCGTATCCTTAGGCTTGTTGCTCTTCGCATTCTCCACCATCCTCGGTTGGGAATACTACGGCGAAACTTCCGCCCGCTACCTCTTGGGCGCAGGCATCGGCAAACCCTACAAACTCGTCTATATCATCATGATCTTCGTCGGTTGTGTTATTAACTTAGACTTGGTATGGACCGTTGCCAATATCCTAAACGCATTAATGGCCATCCCGAACTTGATCGGCCTCATCGGACTTTCCAGCGTCGTCGTCGCATTGGGCAAAGACTTCTTTGCCGACGACCGCAAACGGACGGGTCCTGAAGAATACGAACACTTATTGAAATTGAAATAACTCATTTCGAACTGCTAAAGATACCCTCGGCGCGGCCGGGGGTTTTCTTTTTGCCTTTTTAAGGAAGGACATAAAAAAAAATCGAGAAAGCCTCCGCTCTCTCGATTCGTTTTATCTTCATCTCGTCGATTTACAGTTCCACTGCCCCTTCCTTCAGGCGCCGGTAGAGTTCCATGCCGCCGGTACCCTTTAACGCCACCAGGGAAAATTCGTGGCGGTCCGTAATTCCCTCCACGTGAAAGGTCGCCAGGCGGGGATCGTCTTTCGCGATGCTCTCGTAGCCGAAGGAGATGCCCACCCCCGCCGCCACGAAATTGGAGATCAAAGTCAGGCTCGACGAGGTGATGAGCCGCTTAAAGTCCCGCACCTCATAGCCCTTGTAGCGCAGCTTGTCTTCTAAAATTTCCCGGGAGCCGCTCCCCCTCTCCCGCACCACCAAGCAACCCTCCGCCACATCCTCCACGGAAAGGCTACAGCCCGCATAGGGATGATGGGCGCTGCAGATCCCCGTAAAGGTTTCTTCCTTCAAGACGGCGAAGTCGAATTCGTTTTTCGCAAACTGTCCCTCCACCATGAGAAAATCTAAGCGGGCGTTGCGTAGCAGGTCTAAGAGGGCCTCCGTATTGTCCACGGTGAGAACGAAGTCGTTGGCTCTGCCCCGAAGAAAGCCCACCAGCTTTTGTGCATAGGCGTATTCTCCCAAGGTCTTCGTGAGGCCGATGCGCACGGTGCGGGCCTTTTCTTTCTGCAGGGCGTCCCTAGTGTCTCGGTAGCTCTTCTGTTGGCTGCGGGCGTAGTGCTCCAAGAGGCGGGCGTCGTCGGTGGGGATCATTTTCTTGCCGTCGTAGCGAAAAAACACGCCGCCGAATTCCTCTTCCAATGAGCGAATGTGTTTGGTCACCGCCGGTTGGGTGATGTGCAAATTTTCCGCCGCCTTCGTATAGTTTTCCGTTTGCAAAACTTCCAAAAAGGTAGTCAATCGAATATCCACGGCTCCTCCATATCGTTTCGTTATTGCTCTATAATTAATTATAATTTTATTTTATCTTAGATTTATGAGATGATCAATACACGAAGAAAGGAGCAATCATTTGAAAACCATCCAAGCAATTATTCCCGGGGTGCTTTTAACTGCGGCCATCGCCGCCGCCTCGAAATTTATCGAAAGTCAACTACCTATGCCTTTGATCAGTGCGTCGGTCATCGCCCTGTTTATCGGCATGATCATCAATCATTTCCTGCAATCGGACAATCCCGTGACCAAGGGCGCTACCTTCGCTTCGAAGAAATTATTGAAGCTGGGCATTATTTTACTGGGGGCCTCTCTGAACATGGCCACGGTCTTTCAAGTGGGCCGCCTGTCCCTTTCCGTCATGGTCTTTACCCTGCTGACCTGCTTCGGTTTGGGCCACTTCTCCGGCAAGTTTTTCGGACTGAACTGGAAGATGTCCAATCTCATCTCCGCCGGCACGGGGATTTGCGGCGGCAGCGCCATCGCATCCATCGCCCCGGTCATTGAAGCCGACGATTTGGACATCGCCTATGCCATGAGCGCCACCTTTATTTTCGACATGGTCATGATCGTCGCCTTCCCCCTTATGGGACACGCGCTCGGCCTTTCCGACATGGCCTATGGCCTGTGGGCGGGCACGGCAGTCAACGATACCTCGTCGGTGGTAGCGGCGGGCTACGCCTTCTCCGACGGCGCCGGGGACTTCGCCACCATGGTAAAGCTCACCCGTACCTTGGTCATCATTCCCACGGTCATTACCTTCGCTTTGATCAGTGCCCATTTGAAATCCAAAGAGGAACACAAACACGAAAAGGCGAAGTTCTCCCTGACTCACGTCATTCCCTGGTTTATCCTGGGCTTCTTGGCTCTTACGATTATTAATACCGCCGGCTTTATTCCCGAAGCCGTAGGTCAAAGCTTTAAGCTCATCAGCAAATTCCTTATGGTCATGGCTCTCGCCGGCATCGGCCTGAAGACGTCCTTAAAGGACATGAAAAATTCCGGCACCGGCCCCATGCTCCACGGCTTTGTGATTTCCGCCCTGGTAGTCATCGTGGCCATCGGCGTTGAATATTTCATGGGCCTCGTATAAAATGGGTATAGTGAAAGAGGATCATCGTATCCTCTTTTTTTCATACACTATTTTATCTGTGAAAGGAGTTTATCTTGTCCAATAAATTTGATTATATCGTCATCGGCGGCGGCAGCGGCGGCAGCGCCACGGCCAATCGGGCGGCGCAATACGGCGCCAAGGTCGCCATTGTGGAAGAAAAAGATTACGGCGGCACCTGCGTGAACCGGGGCTGCGTGCCGAAAAAAATCCTCTGGTACGCCTCGGGCATTCGCCGTACCCTGGAAAAGGAATCGGGCAATTACGGCTACAAGGTCGGCGACTGGGATTTTGATTTTAAAAAATTGCGGGAATCTCAAATGGGCTATGTAAGCCGTGCACGAAACAGTTTCGAATCGGGCCTGGAAAACAACGGCGTCGCCAAGCTCTTCGGCAAGGCCCGGTTTAAAGACGCTCACACCGTCGTCGTGGGCGGCGAAGAATATACCGCCGATCACATAACCATCGCCACCGGCGCCCACCCGAACCCCTGCAAGCTTCCCGGGGCGGAGCTGGTGGACTATTCCGACGATTTCTTTACATGGGACGAGCTGCCCAAAACCATCGCCATTATCGGCGGCGGCTACATCGGCACGGAGCTTTCCGGATTTTTGGCCGGCATGGGCGTGGAAACCCATCTTCTCGTAAGAAAAAATCGAATCCTCAGAAAATTCGATCCTTTTATTACCGACGCCGTCACGGAAGAGCTGGAAAAGGGCGGCGTGAACATCCACTTCGAAACCTCGTCGAAAAGCTTTAAAAAAGTGGAGGGCGGCATCGAAATCACCTTCCAAGACGACAGCACCGCCGTCTTTGAAAAAGTCCTTTGGGTGGCCGGCGTCACGCCGAACATCGAAGGCCTGGGCCTGGAAAACACCAAGGTGGAAGTGGACGAGAAAGGCCGCATCGTAAGCGACGCCTATGAATGCACGGCGGAAGAGGGAATTTACGCCATCGGCGATGTGACGGGCAAATTGGATCTGACCCCCGTGGCCATCGCCGCCGGCCGCCGCCTCTCCGATCGCCTCTTCGGAGGAAAGAAAGACGCCCACATGGATTACGCTAATGTACCCACCGTGGTCTTCAGCCACCCGCCTTTGGGCACCGTGGGCCTCACGGCAAAGGCCGCGAAGGAAAAATACGGCGAGGACGCCATTAAGACCTACACCTCGTCTTTCACCGACATGCGCTCCTCCGTATCGGGTCACCCCCAACAATGTAAAATGCTTCTCGTCTGCGCAGGCGATGAGGAAAAAATCGTCGGCGCCCATGCCATGGGCTACGGCGTAGACGAAATGATGCAAGGCTTCGGCGTCGCCGTAAAAATGGGCGCCACCAAGGCCGACTTCGACGCCACCGTGGCCATTCACCCCACCAGCGCCGAGGAAATGGTCACGATGCGCTAACTCGTCAAACAAAAACATGGAGAAAGGACGCTTCCTCTCTCCATGTTTTTTATTTATTGTTTTTTAAAATATCATCTAAATCCATTTTTATACAACTAATGGTTTCTTTTTTATGAATATCAAGACCGGGACTAACGAAGACGTATAGGTCCCTCGGGCGATTGTGCTCACGAAGAAATTGAATCATATCTTTTTCTATGTGTAAAACAAGATCGAATGTGGCGGTATCTCCCTTTATATCGTAGGGATCAGAAAAATAACACATGCCGATGTACTGATCGTAAAGCTTAAAACGATAGGCCGTTGCCAAATCGCTTACGTTGGTTTGTACTGTCATCTTAATCAGCACGTTTTCATTTGGATCCAGCCCGCTATCTTCTAAATACTTGGCGTCCTGCGTTGGCTCGCAGTTTAGTAAAGTGAAAAACTTTCCTTCCCCTAAATCTACGGATTCGCCAATTTTGTGCATGGTGTAAATGGAATTCTCTTTTGGCACATTGACGGGTAAATTGATGTAGACGATCCGTACTACAGCCGAAAGTGCAAGCAGGAGCAGGGCAATTTTTATTCCTTTGGCACTATTCTTCTTCCCCATACAATCTCCCTTCGCTCATTTTAAAACGCATGTCACACAGTTGACGCAAGTCTTCCTTCTTGTGGGATACCACGACCACCGTTCGCCCCGCCCTCTTTAATTCACTTAAAAGGGCGTAAAGGCGTTCCACGGAATCTTCATCCAAAGCATTGGTCGGCTCGTCCAGCAAAACAAGCGGCTGCTTCTCCATAAGGGCTTGAACGATGGCAAGTTTTTGGTTCATCCCCAAGGAATAGGTGTTTACTTCGTTGTCTATGTAATGATCCATGTCGAAGTAATCAATTAGCCTTTTTGTCTCGCTGTCATCAAAAGGGCCACGAACCTCTCCTAATAGACGGAGGTTCTCCCAACCCGCCAAATTTCCGTAAAAGTCTACTTTTTCGATAACGACACCAATGTTGATACCCGGTGCTTTGCCGTAGACGCGCTTCTCCCCATTCACGAAAATGACACCCGAATCCACGTCCATCAGTCCGGCGATAGCACGCAAGAGCATGGTTTTTCCTGACCCGTTTACACCGTAAATTCCGTAGATTTTTCCCCGCTCCAGCTCCAGAGAAATATTCTCTAAAATAATCTTCCCTTTGATTCTTTTACTGACATTTTGTAACGATACGATCATAGGTCTCTCCTAATCCAAAAAATCTATCTTCTTCACCCGCAGACTCACAAGAAAAGAAAGCATCCCAATGGCAAATAACAATCCGCAGCTTTTTATCGTTGTGTAGGTCATCGCCCCACCCGGTATAAGTAAAAATTTCAATAAATAAAATTGATGATAATTGTAAGTAAACAGCCCGACAACGCGGGTTAATACCGAGGTACGATAGCTGTTAAAGGTAAAGAAAGTCAAGACGAAAATCGTGCCTAAAAATTCGTTTCTCACCCATACGTTAAACAAACAGCCCAACAAGCCGATAGCCGAAAGACTCAAAATCAATTGCACCGCCAGCATCAACCCGAAGAGAGCAGCGGAAACATAATGTCCGTTAAAAAAGCCCTGCACATAGCCCGCTACCATAAAAAGAAGGACGGATGTGACGCTCACAAGAAACGCCGGCAAGAAAATTTTCAAAAGATGATACTGCAAAATCACGCACCGACTCTTGTAGCGAACCGCTGTCAAAATGTTGTATTCATAAGCGAGAAAAAGGCTACTTACCAAAAAGAAAGTCCCTATCTCTCCTGCTACTTTCTTATAGTCTTCCAATGCGTAGAGACCGCCACCTTCAAAATCGGTAAAAAACTGCCGCCCTAAAAAAGCCACGAAGATCAGGTAGATAGCCATTAAGAAGATCTTATTCCCTCTACCGTTTCGCCGCAATTCATTAAATGCTGTCTTCACGATTCCGACTCCTTATGAAAAGTAGGCAAACAGGTATGGAGAGACACAGAAAAATCAAGCTGAAAATAAAAGTTTGTTCCGTCATATAGACTGTAGGAAAAAACATAGAGATACTGTAAATTTTATCTGCAAATCGCATATTTACAGTCCAGAGCAAGAAAAAAGCAGCAAAAGGAAGAATGTTTTCAAAATAACGCCTGCGACTGACCATGCTTACGGCGAGGGTCAGGAGAGAAAAGAAAGTACACCAGAGCGCATACAAGAAATAAAACAGCAGATTAATCACATAGGGATTGGACGTATAGAGAAACCCACTACGATAGCTTATGGCGTGAAAATAAATATCCTGAGCATAACGAAAGGGATAGACGAGAGCCATTAGCAGGTCGTGAAAAACGAGGGGGAAGAGCCCGGTCAGAACACCCAAAATGACGGTGACCGCAACAGTATTTTTTATGTATGATTTTCTGCCCATGCGACTGATCAATATGCTGTCCATGTTTTTTCTCCGATCATCGCTGTAGATGGCAGATGCCGTAAAGGGAGCGAAAAAAATCAAAAATGTATAGTATATGCTTGCCCCCACGCCGAAATAATTTAGAAGCATAAGATTGTTGGACAGATTGTCGTCGTATAGACCCTCATCACTCTTTGCTATAATTTGAATTGCGAATAAGACGGCAGTATATAAAAAGACAATGATAATACGCTTATCTTTTAAACAGCGAGAGAGTTGATTGTGTATGTACGATTTATTCATAAAATCCTCCGAAAAAAATTGCCAAATCCTTTGCCCTAATTAAATGTATTTAACCTTACTAATATCCAGAGGTGTTATTTGGACTCCAAACGCCGGTGGCGGACATTTGACCCCCATTACCGCTTTCAACGGCTAATTTAATTATACTGCCAACCGGCGCATCATTACTCAAATATTTAATATCGCCGTTAGATACTCTGTATTTTCTACAATTGGTATTAGGAATCCAAATCCTGATTACCACGGAAAGTCTGCCACAGCTTTTCACGCGTACATAAGCTGCCGTTTTATTGGTCTTTTTTCGTGCCGTCGTATAGGAGTTCGTGCTGCCGGATCGTAATGTAAAACTCCATGCTGTATCTTTGGTATTCCCACCGGCCGCACGCGTATCATAAACCGGCGTCTCCGCTTTTACAAAATTATTTGAAACAAATGCTTCGCTAAACACTGCCGCTTGTGCCATATGAGGCATCATCATTACACTAAGCAAGGCGACATAACCTAATTTTCTACCTGGTTTTCTTTCCCTTTTTACACCAACTCGCCACCACCCCACCTCTACAGTATTCATTGTATCTCCGGACTTTTTATCCGTCAATATAATTGATATCGATTCTTTAATTCTTCCCATAACAGATCTCTTTCTCATGAACGGGAAGATGATACTAAACTTCATGCGCATACAAAAAAGCGCCGGCATCCCGACGCTTTTCTTTACTTGCTCGCCTTTAAGGCTTCGGCGTCGCCTTAAAAATGGGCGCCACCAAAGCCAACTTCGACGCCACCGTGGCCATCCACCCCACCAGCGCCGAGGAAATGGTCACTATGAGATAAAAACAAATCCTCTACCCGCATAGGTAGAGGATTTTTCTTTGTCCGAATGAATTTATTTTCACTTTTAGTTGAAGCTGCGGCCGCATTTTCCGCAGAACAGGGCGCCCGCTTCCCGCTTGCTGCCGCAGCGGGGACAGAATTTATCCGCTTCGACGGAATCATCCGGTTCGCTTTGCTCTTCGCCTTTCACTTTTTCGGCGAGAGCGGCTTCTTCCGCCTCTTTACGGGCCTTTTCTTCAGCCTCTTTGCGAGCTTTTTCTTCCGCATCTTTACGGGCCTTCTCTTCTTCCGCTTTCTTTGCCGCCTCTTTCATTTCCGCCTCTGCGATCAGGGCATCGATGTAGGCTTCATTAGCCGCTTCTTCTTCGGCGGTCGACTCGTCGAAAGCGGCCTCGTTCTCGGAAGCGTCCTTCTCTTTTCGCTTTGCCTCCTTCGACTCTCGCCGCATTTCCGCAGAGCGATGCATCTCTTCTTTTTTTGCCTCAAAGACGCTGCGAAGCTTTTCTTTCAGCCGAAGCCGCGTTTCCGACAGGAAGAGATTGTACCGCACAGGGAGCTTGCCGAAATGAGCCAAAAGGATATAGCACAGGATCAGCAGAATGAGGATGAGCCACAAAATGCCCGGGAAGTGCATCATGTCCGCCAGTAGGGAGAAGCCCGTCACGCCGACGATGCTGTGGTAGGAGTCCAATGCCTCGTCGTCGGGCGTGGTGCTGTCCAGGAACACGGCCTGATCGCCCTTTTCCACATCCTTCGCCGCCATGGCGGCACATTCCACAGCCATAGACTCAAACTCGTTTAAGAAATTCGTGCGGCCACCCTCTTGCCTGAACTGCTCGAGGAAATCCGCCTCCTCTGCACCGAACTTCAGTGCTGCGGGCTCGGCGATGCGCTTGGCATCTTCCCCGCCGACCACGGCATTGGGATAGACATTACCCTGATCCAAACCGTAGACGCCGCGGGCCACGAGTCCCTTCAGCAGATTCGCCTGATTGCCCCCGTCTTTTATTTCGCCTACGTCCACAAGGGGTGCGGAGAGGGGCGTGTAGGAAAGCACCTTGGCCAGGGCCAGGCGATTCAATCCGTTTTCGCCCAGGGAGTAGCTCTCCAGGGCGCGGTTCATCATTAGGGCGTAGCCCGATCGGGCGTCGTCGACTTCCTCTTTCGACAGAGTGTAGAGCCCTGCCTTTGCCGGCACGAAGGCCATATCACCGTCGATGCTCCTGCCGGGCTTCAAATGGGTGCCGCCCTTGGTCATGGCCTTCACCTTATCGCCGAGGAAGAGAAAGCTTAAGGGCACGTATTCCGACTTCTTGCCGCCGATGGCCACCTCCAGCTCCAGCTCATCCCCTTCCCGATTCAAATAGTAGTAGGCGTCGTTAAACAGGCTTGCCTTGGGAATGACCCAGGTAAATTTTTTGCCCTTTTTGATGACCAAATAATCGGGGAAGGTGTTCGGGTCCAAATTTTTAATGTAAAATTCCACGCCCCTACCCCGGCTCTTGGAGCAGTCGATATAAAGAGCTGCTTTGCCGTAGCTGTCTTTCATCTGAATGCCCAGCTCCTGCAAATAGGCTTTAAAATCCTCCGGCAATTCACGATCGTCTTCCATGGCGGCCACGGCCTTGCCGTCGATGACGAAGCTGCGCTTTTTCAGCATCTGTTTCTTGGGCATGGCCTTGCATTCGGCGACGAAGTTAGCGATGCGCCATTGGTCCACATCCACCAGCTGCCCCGAAGTGTAACCCGCCTCTTCCAGCTTTATTTTCAGAAGATCCAACCAACTGTCGGGCCCCATTTCTTTTAAAATTTGAAAATCGATGCCCGAGGTGTAGACAGGCTTAAAGTCATAGCCCATAATCTCCTGGGCCTGCTCCATGGTATAGCCTTCTCTGTTTATATACAGGGGAATAAAACGGATGCCGTCTTCTCCCCGCTCCTTCTTTACCAGCACGTTGCGGCGGCAGTAATTGCCGGCAGCGGCGTCGGTGCCTAAAAAGCGGTTGTAGGTGACGTAGTCCACGGTGACGATGGCGTAATCGTAATAGGCGCTCACTTCGCCGATATGAACCGCCACGGGCTCGGCGTCGGAAAAGCCCTCGACTTGGTAGTGAAGCTTGTCACCTTCGAAGCTCATCTTCGCCGGACCGTTGAATATATCTTTCGCTCCCTCGGAACCGTGGCTGATTCCAGCATCGTAATATTTTTTATAGAAATCCGCATAAGGCTCGAGCTCCAAATTCGCCGAGTTGGGATCCCCTTTTTCGATGCCCTTCACCGTCTCCGCCACATCGCCGTAAACTTTCTTGGCGTCGGCATCGCCTGCGAAGCCTTCCTCGCTATTGCCGTAATAAGTGGCGACGGCGATTAAGCCGGGCAGAAACTGTGCGTCTACCTTGCCCTCTTTCTTGCCCCCGGCGATTAGGGGCGCCAGGGCCAGCTCGAATTCCTTTACGGCCTCCGGGCTCGCGTCGCCGAAGAAATGCTCGTAGCCTTCCGCGGGCTTCGCCTGCATGCGCTCGTAGCCCACCAAAAGATCGTAGCAATTGGCCACCATCTGCTTGTCTTCGTAGAAGGGCAATTCATTTTCGCTGATCTGCTCCCCTTTGATGTCGCCGGTTTTCGACAGATTCCAATTGCCGTCGAAGACGTAAGCTTCCGTCATTTCGGAGGCGTCGTCATCAGCGTCGTATGCGTCGTCAAACTCGTCGGCGGGAAAATTGTTCCGGGAGGTAAAGGCGATGTAGTTTTTGCTTCCGCTTTGGGTGATGACGCATTCCAGGGAGGAGCGGAAGGGATTCACGTAATCGGCGTGCTCGTAATGCAAAATGCGCTTAGCCTTGCCGCCGATGCGAGCGTAGATGTCGTAGTATTCGCTGCCGTTTTCACGATAGCAATAGCCCAAAAATTCCCTGTCGTTTTCCATATCGTAGGCAGAAATAAATTCCACCGGCGTCTTTCCCGGCAGCTCTTCCGATACGTCGTCACCGGAATAGTCGCCGCCATAGGTCTGCCGCAAATTGCCGCTTCCGTCGTAAAAGGTATTTTTGATCAAAGGATAGAAGGCGCCGGGACCGGCGTTTACCTTTTTGTTATAGGCGTTAAAGTCCAAATCTGCCCCGTCCACCAAGGCAAAGGCGGGACGGGCCAGCGCCAGTGCCATGACGAGGCTTAAAAGAAAAATCGAAACTCTCTTCACAACATCCCCCTTTTCTTAATTGACATACTGCTTGATGTAGCCGAAATAGCTCGCCGGATCCATGGATAAATCCATGGCATCGTCCCCGTCGGGATAGGGAATGTAAATCCAGAGATCCGTATTTCCTCCGCTGAAGACATCGCCGTAAATTTTATCTACGTTTGTAGGATTGAAAGTCAGATTCAAGACGCCGGCCGCCTCGTCGTAATTGCAGTCCATGGCGGTAATCACTCGAATCGTCTCCAGATCCACATAGACCTCCCCATCTTCCACAATAGGCTGAGTCTTCAGACGATAACAGGGATTGAACTGCTCGTGATTTTCTTCCATAATGCCGTATTCGGGAAAGTAATCCAGGCGGTTCATGGTGTAGCACGGAGTGCCGAAATTATTACTCACACGAGTATACCCGCGGCTCGGAACGTCGTCGTCGAATTCTGCCATGACGGCCCCATTTCCCGCCCGGGTAATGGCCATGGCGGGAAACAAGAGGGTGTCTCCTCGCTTCTTCGGCCGGTAATCTTCCAAAAGCACATTGCCGTCGACGACGATGCGAACGGTGTCGGACACTCTGCCCTCTCCCTGCGCCGAGGCGTCGGCGGTTTCCGAAGCCGTCACTTGATTCGTATTGGCATTGGCGTCAAATTCTTCATCGGACTCATCGGCTATGTAATATAACACGCTCAATACCAGAATAATCACACCGACGAGAATAATGCAGCCGCATCCCCGGGATTCCTTATCTTTCTTTTTCGGATCCTGATAATACCTGACTTCCCCTTTCGGAACATTCGCCTTCGGCGCCGCCGGCTCCGGCGCTTTCTTCGCTTCGGGAAGGGGCGTGCCACATCGGGTGCAGAATGAATTCTCCGCTAAATTATCGTAGTGACACTTGGGACATAACATACTCTCCTCCTTCATGAAATCCATGCCTTTTCTTTCCGCGGATTCGTCTTCATGACCATTTCAGACACTCCCCCAAGCGGAAAACTCTCACTCTCTTTTATGTACGATTTCATTATATCGAAATTTCTAATGATTTTCAGCTTTGGCAAATAATAAAAGTGCATTGCGCATACAAAAAAGCGCCGGCATCCCGACTCTTCTCTTTACTTGCTTGCCTTTAAGGCTTCGGCGTCGCCGTGAAAATGGGCGCCACCAAAGCCGACTTCGACGCCACCGTGGCCATCCACCCCACCAGCGCCGAGGAAATGGTCACTATGAGATAAAAATAATTCCTCTACCCACATAGGTAGAGGATTTTTCTTTATCCTATGAATTTGTATTGCCTTTAGTTGAAGCGGCGGCCGCATTTTCCGCAGAACAGGGCGCCCGCTTCCCGCTTGCTGCCGCAGCGGGGACAGAATTTATCCGCTTCGACGGCAGCATCCGATTCGCCCCGCTCTTCGCCTTTCCCTTCTTCGATGAGGGCGGCTTCCTCCGCCTCTTTGCGAGCTTTTTCTTCCGCTTTCTTTGCCTCCTCTTTCATTTTATTCAACTGGTACTATGTAGTTTTTTTACCTGCCACATTCGCATTAATCAGTGCAACAGCTGTTAATATAGATAACGGAAAGCACGGACTTCGTGCAATCTGTTGTCTATCAGTTTCTCAAGGAAAAATATGGAGCTCTAAACTTTTGGTTGTATTAGGATATGCTCTTCTTTCCTGTTTTCTATTAAGTGTTGCTGTGGTTTGTATACCATTTATTTTTAGTTTGTTTGGAATTAATCAAATTAAGCAATTAAGTATTGCTTCAATATTTTTAGGGATTTTAGTCGTGTTTGTTACAACCATGTGGCAAATCCCTTTTAGTTTTATAATTTCAAAAAAATTAGGGGTGATCTTTTCGGTATTGGTCAATTTAGCTATTTCTTTTTCAGGTGTATTTTTAGCACTAAAACCATATTGCTTGTAAGTAGGGATAAGAAAATGGGAAAATTTCGCAAAACCCCTAGGAGTCTTGTTTGCTATGTTTATTTTTAATGGTTTTTAGTTATTTTAGTTTTGATCTTTTATTAGCGTTTAAGTATTGATTTTTAAATAAAAAGAGAGACTCGAGTTAACAAGTCTCCCCAAAATTTGACAAATAACCTATTTTAATCATTATCTCTTTGCATCAATAATAATTCTACTTTGTTTATTTTATTAATAGCAATAATTGAAGATATTGGACCTAACAAGGTTCCCAAAATTATTACTATCATTAACATTAAAATCATAAGGAATATATTCGGTCTTAAAAAAGGCATATTCAAAACTGATGAAAATATATTATTGAAAGTTATACTTAAAACAAAGGAAAGCACAGAACCTATGACTGCACCTGTTCCATTAATTAGCATAGATTCAACAAGAACTACTTCACTGAGTTTTTTCTTTGTTGCTCCTAATATCCTTATGGTTGCAAATTCTCTTTTCCTTTCCTTAACTGATAAGGTATTTACAAGACTTAAAATAAAGAAAGCTAGTATCCAAATCAAAGCTATCAATATATACACATATACAAGCATGTTTTTTGCTGAATCTGAAACTTCTGTCATTATTTTTCTTGGTAATAAAGGATACACTTTTTCTTTTTTAAATTCTTCTTTAATAAGTTTTTGAATTGTTTTTGGATCTTTGTTTTTTTCAACTTTTACTAAAATAGAAGATATATCATCTTTTTTTGCCACCGGATGATTAATTATCTTTTCATATTCCTTGGCTAATCTATGAGTTTCTTCTATTGTCATAAAAACTGAATTATCAAAACCCATGCCAGTTTTTGCAAGCCTACCTCTTATCTCAAATTCTTGATTAAAAAATTTAACCTTATGATTAATAGTCCCCACAATGTTAGCACCTACAACAACTTGCCCAGCTTTAATTGGAGTTTTAATCTGCTTTTCAAGCCAAGGTTTAACGCTAAAGTCATCAGAAAAGTCAATTCCTATAACTTGAATGGGAAAAGAACAGCATCCAGCAGAAAGTGTAGCTAGATAAACTTGACCACAGGCTTTTTCAACTCCTGGTACTTTTTTTACTCTATTTAATATATCCTTGTCAAAAAAGAATGTATTAGGTTCTCCCCTTAATATTGCACCTGTAATTTTGGAATCATAACCTTCTGGGACTACTATAATGTCTGCTCCCATCCTATCTGATAGAGATTTCATGCCGTTTTTAAGAGAAAAAATTATAAATGATGACATGAATAAAATAAAAGTTAAAATTCCTACAAGTAAAATCAAGGTAATTGACCTTGCCTTTTTATTTTCTATATTCTTTTTTGCTAAATTAATTGTGTATAAATCTTTCATTATTTTGCACCATCAAGTGCATTATTGCAAGCTTCTATAAATTGCTTGTAAGTTTCTGTTGCCCCCGAAATAACGTCCACTCCTTCAGGATTTCCTTTTTCCACTAATCTATCTGGGTATGACTTTGCAAGATTTATAGCTTGTTGGGCTATCTTATATAGTCCTTCATTTTGGTTTTGACAATAAGATTCATCCTTTTCTTTTCCATCTCCATCAATGTTTTGCATTGTACAAGATTCAATCTTATTGTCTTTAACACTTATATCCACCTTTACAAGTCCGCCTCTTTCATCTTTGGCAGATTCTCCATGATATGTGCCGTCTTTATAGCTTACGCTTGGAGCTTCTTCTTTTTTATCTCCTCCACAAGCAACTAGGACAAGCCCCAAAGAAAAAATTATTAATACATTCAAAAATTTTCTCATATAAACTCCTTAAGTTTTTCATCTTTTTTTACAGAATCAAGAACTGGTCTTTTTCTTTTCATTTTTTCTTCTTTTGAAATTTTACCATGTTCAAGAGTTATCATTCTTTCAGATTCTTCACCGACTTCAGGGTCGTGAGTTACAACAATAATTGTTGATCCTGCATTGTGAAGTTTTTCAAATATGTCAAGAACTATATATTCATTCTTTTCATCCAAATTTCCTGTGGGTTCATCGGCTAAAAGTATTGTAGGATGATTAATAAGAGCTCTGGCAATGCATACTCTTTGTTGTTCCCCACCTGATAATTGGTTGGGTAAGTGCTTGGCTCTATCAGCAAGACCTACTGCAGCCAAAGCTTCCATTGCTTCTTGTGCATCTGGCATAGAATGATAATATTGTGACATCATTACATTTTCCAAAGCACTTAAATAATTAACTAAATGAAATTGTTGGAAAATAAGTCCTATCTTATCCCTTCTAATAACTGTTAGTTCCTTAGGTGATTTTTTTGCTATATCTTCACCATCCAAAATAACTTCGCCAAGTGAAGGTTTATCCATGGCACCAATAATATTCATCATTGTTGTTTTACCAGAACCTGATGGACCCATTATAGAAATCCATTCGCCCTTTTCTACACTTAAATTGATTTTGTCAAGGGCTTTAAGTTCACCATAAATTTTTGAAACATCAACGAGTTTTAATATATCCATAAAATTCCTTTCTATTCTCCACGAAGCACTAAAGCTGGATCAATATCAACAGTTTTAGATACTGGTATTAAAGATGCAACTATAGTTATTACTATACAGACAATAATTGTCATAGGTACTAAAAGAGGCAAGAAACTTACCTTTCTAGCAAATACCGAAATACTTACTCTATTGGCAAATATATATCCTAATACAACACCTAGAAGTCCACCAAAAACCCCCAAAAATGCTCCTTCACCTAAAAAGTCAACGATTACTGACGAATTTGTGGCGCCCAAAGCTTTCTTAAGACCTATTTCTTTACGTCTTTCAGTTACAACTGCCATCATTGTTGTGGATACACATATCATCATTATGAATAATACTATTATCGTTACAATGAAGACAAGAGCTTGTAATTTATTCAAAACTATATCTTGTGAGGCGGTAACTCTTTTTACCATTTGTGGAGTTAGAGATCCATCCTTTTGTGAAATATTTGATACTATTTTTGAAAGTTCATTTTGTTCAGCTTCTATTGAATATTCTATGACATCAAAATTTTTGTCTTTAACAAGCTGTGAAATATCATCAATACTCATAAAAATAAGTTCTTCTTCTTTACCACCTGTTGTTACAACTCCTGAAACAACAAAATTAGTATCTATAGAACCTTCTCCATTAACTTTGGGAGTATTTATAATAATTTTATCTCCCTCTTTTAATTCCAAAGCCTTTGAAACTTCATTACCTATTAAAACTTCTCTCGATTTTTCAGGCCATGAACCGTCAATAAGCCAGTATGGAGAATTTTCTTTCGCTCCCTTTAAATCTGTACCTGCAAGCATATAAGGTTGTTCATTAATTTTTGCATTTGTATAAATATAGGGTGCCTGACCGACAAGCTTTCCTGAAGGAATTAACGATTTAACTTCATCTAACTGTTCATTGGTGATTTTTTTATCAGGGTTAGTGGGAATTACCAACATATTTGCACCATAAGACCTAAACTCCTTACCCATTTGTCTAGGAATATCATAGTAAATAGTAACAAGTCCTGAAATAATTGTTGCTCCCATAGCTATAGCAAGTAGTGCTGTTAACATTCTTGCACGTCTCCTTGCCAAGGAAGTTATTATCATTTTTAAGTGAAATTTATTTTTACTTTGTTTATCTGCCATGTAGTACCTCCGTTGGATTTAAATTCAAAAGGTATCTTATAGCTGGTATTGAACCCAATATTGTAACAAGAATAATAAGTATTGCTACAATAGGAACTACCATAGCTGTTGGAGCTATTGCTGAGCCAAAAACTGTTAGACCAATAATCTGAGTAAGTAGCAGACCAACACCGTAACCTATAACTGTTCCAAATATCGCTGTCAAAATTATTTCCACAAGAATTATGCCAATTATCCTTCCATTTGACGCCCCTATAGCTTTTTGAAGTCCAATTTCATTAGATCTTTCCATTACAGATGCTGTAATAAGATTAGAAATACCAAAGCCTGAACCAATCAAAGTCAATACTGTAATTAAAACCATAAGAAGAGTAGTCTTATTTAAAATATCTCCTTCACTTTCTGCAACTTGGCGAATTGGCTTAGCTACAGAATCAGTCATTACTTCTGTTATTTGATAACAAATAGCAGAAACATAAGCTGTACAATACCATACTTCCCGTTCCTTAATAGTTAAAGATAGTGGGTTTTTGGCAGCCTTTCTTGCTAAGTCATTGTCTGGTGTAGTAAGAGCTGATACTTCAACTTTATTTACAACTCCAGTAACTCCAGCAAATTCTTGTGCTGTTTTTAAAGTAGAATATATAAACGCATCTTCATCAGAACCTGATGAGAAAATACCCTTAACTTTTAATTTTTTGTCTAAATTATTGCTTTTTAGTTGGATTTCATCACCAACTTTAAATCCATTTCTGTCTGCAAAAATCTTTCCAAGCATAACTGAATCGCTATCATTTTCTGATAACCACTCGCCTTGAACTTCCCACCAGTTTTTAAGTCTAATCATACCAGTATCAACTGATTCTCCAGTAGGCAAATCCATATGATTATTAAACCATGTTCCTACCATCTTAGTATGTTTAGAATCATTATTACAAGAAACCCAAGTGTTAAGATATGGCGTATAGTCTACAATATTGTAAGCCCAAAAAATAGTTTTAATGTTAGGAAGTTCTGACTCCTTTAAATATTTTTGAACCTGCCCCTCTTTTTCTTGCATGCCATACAAATCATCAAGAAGGGAAGCTTCCTTAGGCAATACATTAATATTTGCTCCATAGGTCTTTAATTCTTGATTAACTTTATCCCCAACACCGAGCATGGTATTTAACATTGAAGTGGCAAGAGAAGCTCCGAGGGCAACTGTAAATGCAATAAGAGCCATCTTTCCCTTTTGTCTAAAAAGCGCTCCTTTAACTATTCTCCAAAACATAAGCCCTCCTACTTAAATACATAAGACAATGCCTCAAGATCTTTTGGCGCAATCTTTATCTTTTCATCATGGACAATGTATGGGAAAGGTATCGGGTTACATCCACCCTTAAAACCTATTGTACCCCTATTCATTACAACGTCGCACAACTTACAAATAACATCATCGCCTCTTTCAAAATATCCAGATGGACCACATATCTCGCAGGCATCAAGTACAACTCCATAGGAACCTTCTGATTTTTTAATGCAGAAAAATCTCATTTGTACACCATCCTCTGCCTTATACAAATATCTGTGCAAATGCATATCCTCTAAGCTACTTAAAGGAATAACAATCATTCCATTTTCAGTTTGATAATCTTCAGGTGGTGAAAGGGCCTGTTCCTTATTAGCATATGCCTTTCCAACCGTTAATGAAAAAGTATTAATAAATAGAACGACAAGGAAAAAAATTGCCCAATGTCTTTTATTCTTCATACTATACTTTATTTTTCTTAACTGAGCCCTATTGCTATAATCTTCATTAACTTTAATATTTTGCTTATATAAAATTACTGGAATAGCTATCATAATTAACATTGTTGCATATAAAAACACATTTTCGTGATTAGCTATAAATGCAATAACTCTAAAAAAGTTAACATTTCTAGGAATAATCCCTTTAGAATAAAACCTTTGAATTATGATATTAAATTGGCTGATACCCGAGCATATCAAGCTAAAAAAAACTACAATCTTTAAGTTTTTACCTTCAAGTTTAACTGAGGACTTGTATATGGCAAGCCCTGATAAAATCATCATGATTATCCCAAAAACAAAGCCTAAAATCCTAAAAAGTACAATAGTTGAAACAGCACTTTCGCCATAATATACAAATTTGTTTGATTGGTTAAATACATACGGTAAATAATAAAAACAAATTCCTACAAGATAAACAACAACCGATGCTGAAATGAAATTATCATAAATTTTAGCATTTATCTTATCTTCAAATATCATAAAAATTAATATTAAAAATACTGAGATAACTATGGGTACCATAGACCAGAAATTCAATTCTGTTCTATTAATAAAATTAGGTATATTTCTTATAATTATTGAAACAATTGCTGCAATTACCCCTAAAACTAAAGAAATTATAATGACATACTTTTTATTTTTGCTCTCTTTAGTTGTATAATAGGCAAGTATTAAAGAAATCATTAGAGAAAAGGCTATTCCCGCCTCCATAACTTGAATAAAAATTTTTAACATAATTTCACCCCCCCATAAATACATATAAGGGGAACGTGAATTCCCCTTATAAATATTATGAATTTTTAAAACTTTACCATTGTGGTCCGTTCCATTCGAAGTCAGTCCATTCTGCAACAAGTGGTTCTGTCCAGAATCTACCTGTTACACCAGTTTCTTTATCTACGTGTAGTAAGTAGTCATTGCCTGGTGCAGTAACTTCAAATTTTACATCATAAACGCCAACACCTTCGTCAAATTTAACATTTGCACCATAGTGTGGACCATCAGATGCGTTCATTGGCATGAAAGAAACTTCTTGAACATGGTCTGAACCTTTCTTTTGTAAATAAGCTTTTACTTTTAACCATGGAACAAAATCACCAACACCATAACCTAATGTTGAACCTTCTTGTGATGCTGTAATGTCAGCTTCAATATGGCAGTCAGCTTCTTCTTTAGGAATTGAGTTTCCTGCTGGTTCCATATCAACCGGTTGGAAATATACACCAGAGATTACTAAAGGTCCTTTAGTTTGGTCATCGCCAATTGGAAATTCTTCAAATCCTGCATCTTCTCCTGGAGCTGCAGCTTTTGCATCTCCTGCTTCGTTCTTGTTTCCTTCAGCTGGTGTTTTTTCTTCTGTAGAAGTTTTAGCTGTATTATTAGCTTTTGTATCTTCTTTTTTACCACAAGCTGTAAACATTAATGCACACACAAGCGTCATAACAACAAGAAATAAACTTTTCTTTTTTAACATAATATCCTCCTATTTTTTTCTTGGCTGACTTCAAGCTCAGCTCTGATTTTTTTGTTTCTATTATTTTGATAGATAACAGAAGCAATGGTTACTACTAATAGAATAATTTGTGGAATGAGATTTTCATACCTATCGTATCCTCCTATTCTTTTTCTTGGCTGGCTTCAAGCTCAGCTCTAATTTTTTTGTTTCTATTATTTTGATAAATAACAGAAGCAATGGTTACTACTAATAGAATAATTTGTGGAATGAGATTTTCATACCTATCGTATATTCCTATAACTTCAGCAGACCATCCATTCATCCAAGGAACTATAGTTCTGCCAATTACATCTGCTTCTTGTAATTCTCCTATGCCCTTTCCTAAGAAAGACAAGCAAAGTATAAACATTAGCCAAGAAGTAAATGTAAAGAATGGTTTTAATGGTAGCCTTACAGAAACTTTAGCAATTAAGTAATATACAATTGCAAGTATTATGGCGGCAACTAAAAGTCCAATCCACATATGCATTGGATTATCAGAAATGCCTGTTCTCATACCTTGGAAAAACAAAATGAGTTCTGCACCCTCTCTTGCTACTGCTAAGAATGCAGTGAAAGTTAAGGCAAAATAACTACCCTTGGAAACAGATTGTTCAACCTTGTTTTTAATGTATCTATTCCAAACTTCAACTTCAGATTTAGAAAGCATCCAATTGGATACATAAAATAGTACGATAACAGCAAGAAACATCGCAATTCCTTCGAATATTTCTTGTCCCATTCCAGACTCAACTTCTCCCACTGTATTGGCGATGATATTAAATACTCCAGCTAGGACTGCTGAAAAAACAATGCCTAGCAAGGCTCCAATATATACACCTTTTAAGTAAATTCTATTATTAGTCTTTGATAAATATGCAGCAATGGCAGCTACAACTAAAATGGCTTCAAGCCCTTCACGAAGTGTAAGTCCAAGAACTGCAAAAAATGTACCAAATCTTTTTAGCACCTCTCCCAACAATTGACCTGTTGAAAGGCTATTTACATCTTCTTGACTTTGACCACTGGACTTAGAATCTCCAGAGGTTCCATCCAGAGTATGGGCATCTTCATGAAGATAAGTTATAAGTGCATCAATTTCATCTTTAACTTCTTGTGGGTCTGCATCTTCTTTGATGGAATTTTTTGCTCTGTAAAATTGATGTTCAACCATTGAACCTCTTTCGCCTGAAATTGCAGTCATAGTTGTTTTTTCAAATCCAATTTTTTCATAGAATTTAAAGTAAGCTACATTAACTGCATCTGTGGCTGCTTTTTTAGCATCCTTATCTCCAGGCTTGTAAACTTCCACAGCTTTTTGTAAATGTTCTGACATAGCATCAGCGACTTCAACCCAGTTACCGTAATTTGTTTCTGCTGCAAAAACAGGCGTTAAAGTTAGGCTAATCATGATTACCATCATTGCGAAAATGCTAGTCATTTTCTTTAATAAATTCATCTCTATCCCCCCTTCTTTATTAAACTTCCATCTTCCATTTGGTAAAGTGTATTGCCGTATTTTAAAATATCAAGCTCATGAGTAACTAAAATAAGCGCAGTACCTTTAGAATTTATTTTTTTTAATAAATCCATTATCTCCATAGTAGTATTTTTATCCAAATCACTTGTAGGCTCATCTAAAATCAAAAGCTCCGGCGAATTAATCATAGATCTGGCTATCAGCACTCTTTTTAGCTCTCCTCCAGATAAATTTTTAGGAAAATCATCTTTCAAATGCAAAATTCCCATCAAATCAAGGAGCATAGCTGCTTTTTCATAAGCAGATTCATCTCTTTTAAATAGATAATAAGGAAGAGACACATTCTCTAAAACATTTAAGTTTGGAAGTGTTCCTAGACTTTGTGGCACAAAACCTATGATTTCATTCCTATATTTGCTAATTTCTCTATCAGAAAAATCACTTATATTTTTGCCCTTAGCAAAGATTTTACCTTCAGTCGGTTTTAATAAACCAGACAAAAGATTTAAAAAAGTTGACTTTCCAGAACCACTTCTGCCAATTATATTGACAAAATCTCCCTCCTTCAGGGTAAAGTTTACATTTTTAACAGCAAAAAGTGTATTAGAACCTCTTTTGAAACTCTTGCTTAAATTTTCAGTTTCAATTATTGATTCCATTATGAATGTCTTTCTTTCATACAATAATAAATATTAACTAAAACCAATATGCCTGCCAACAATGTGCAAAACGGAATGGTTTTTGCTCTGCAAGCCATATCGGCTTTCATGCATCCACCAATAAGCACATGAGTGTTAAGTATCTCTAAAATACCAATTGCTATATTTGAAATAGATAATCCTAAAGATATTTTTGAATCTTTAACTACAATAAAAATGATTGCTAATACTAAAATGACTGCGCCCATACCTATGGTCATATTTCCCATCCAATGGCATTTCATGAACATCCCATTTTCCATAGGAGGACAAACGGGTGTTATAAATTTTGGTGCAAGCGCTAACAAGAGACCTATAATAGCAGAAATATATCCTAAAATCTTCTTTCTACCCATTTTAATCATCCTTTCTACTTATCTTTATTAATATTTGAATTTGATTATCACTTCCATAATTATTATAACATGGAAAATTGAAAATTCAAATCAATTTTCCAGTTTTTTTAAGGGCATATTTTTAAAATTGAGAATATTTTTAATTTATCTTTCTTATGTTGCCTTGTATATTATAATTCTCTTTTTTTATTGGCCTATATAATGGAAGAACTTTAATAGAAAAGGCTCGTTTATTTTTTGTTAGATAGTAATTTTTAGTAATTTTATAAGTAAAACTTATTCTCAAAATAATTTATTTAATAGAAATGCTCTCAAAAATCCCATCTTCCAGCAATACCATAGGTAACCTAATGAAGTTATACATTTCAGATTGCCTATTATAAAAATAATCAAAATTCATCCCTACCTCCTTTCTTTGAAATAAAAAAGACGACAGAATTATTGATTTCTATCGTCTACGATTGTCTAATATTTATTTTTCTTTAAATAGATTTTATTGTATAGTTTAATAATTCTAATAATCCAATAACATATATACCTAATTTAGGTAATCCAAATGGGCTAAATAAAAATGCTAAGATTAGTGCTTCAATTACAATTTGATTATCTCCTTGAAATATGCTAGCTAATCCAATTATAAAAATTAAAGTAGAAACTACGTTTAACAACGCAGTACTCAAACTTAATATGAAGGTTAAAATAGCTATGAGCAAACTCAACACTAATCTTATCGGTAATAAAATTATTCTAATTATCCATCTCATACATACCCCTAAAAATTAAACTGGGATTCATAACAAACCCCAGTTTCATAATTAGCGTGTTCTTTAATATAATTTTGATCCTGCTGGAATATTATCATCCAACATTATTAAGTTAAGTTTTTCTTCTCCGTCGTACTCGCAAATTGCAGATATTATCATACCTTCTGAGTCGATTCCCATCATCTTACGTGGAGGAAGATTACAAATCGCAAGCAGTGTCTTTCCAATTAAAGACTCTGCGCTGTAATATTCCTTAATACCAGATAAAATAATTCTTTCTTTTTCAGAACCATCATCTAATGTAAATTTCAAAAGTTTTTTTGATTTTGGAACTTCTTCGCAGTTTAAAACTTTTACAACTCTAAAATCAGATTTTGAGAATGTATCAAAATCAACCATATCTTCAAATAATGGCTCTACTTTTACTTTTGAAAAGTCGATTTTTTCTATCGTAAGTTTGTCGTAAGTTTCGTAAGTTTCTTTTGACGAATCCTTATTTTCTGCCTTTTCTAAGCCTATTGGCTTCATCCTGGGGAATAAAACGGATGCCGTCCTCTCCCCGCTCCTTCTTTACCAGCACATTGCGGCGACAGTAATTGCCCGCGGCGATATCCGTGCCGAAGAAGCGATTGTAGGTGACATAGTCCACGGTGACGATGGCGTAGCCATAATAGGCGTTAAAGTCCAAATCTGCCCCGTCCACCAAGGCAAAGGCGGGACGGGCCAGCGCCAGTGCCATGACGAAGCTTAAAAGAAAAATCGAAACTTTCTTCACAACATCCCCCTTTTCTTAATTGACATACTGCTTGATGTAGCCGAAATAGCTCGCCGGATCCATGGATAAATCCATGGCATCGTCCCCGTCGGGATAGGGAATGTAAATCCAGAGATCCGAATTTCCTCCGCTGAAGACATCGCCGTAAATTTTATCTACGTTTGCAGGATTGAAAGTCAGATTCAAGACGCCGGCCGCCTCGTCGTAATTGCAGTCCATGGCGGTAATCACACGAATCGTCTCCAAATCCACATAGACCTCCCCATCTTCCACAATAGGCTGAGTCTTCAGACGATAACAGGGATTGAACTGCTCGTGATTTTCTTCCATAATGCCGTATTCGGAAAAGTAATCCAGGCGGTTCATGGTGTAACACGGAGTGCCAAAATCATTGCTCACACGAGTATAACCGCGGCTCGGAACGTCGTCGTCGAATTCTGCCATGACGGCCCCATTTCCTGCCCGGGTAATGGCCATGGCGGGAAACAAGAGGATGTCTCCTCGCTTCTTCGGCCGGTAATCTTCCAAAAGCACATTGCCGTCGACGACAATGCGAACGGTGTCGGACACTCTGCCCTCTCCCTGCGCCGAGGCGTCGGCGGTTTCCGAAGCCGTCACTTGATTCGTATTGGCATTGGCGTCAAATTCTTCACCGGACTCATCGGCTATGTAATATAACACGCTCAATACCAGAATAATCACACCGACGAGAATAATGCAGCCGCATCCCCGGGATTCCTTATCTTTCTTTTTCGGATCCTGATAATACCTGACTTCCCCTTTCGGAACATTCGCCTTCGGTGCCGCCGGCTCCGGCTCTTTCTTCGCCTCGGGAAGGGGCGTGCCGCACCGGGTGCAGAATGAATTCTCTGCCAAATTATCGTAGTGACACTTGGGACATAACATACTCTCCTCCTTTATCAAATCCGTGTTTTTAATTTTTGCAGATACGTTTTCATGACGACTACAAATCTTTTCTCAACGAGAAACCCTCACTCTCTTTTATGTACGATTTCATTATATCGAAATTTCCAATGATTCTCAGCTTTGGCAAAAAAAGTGCATTGCGCATACAAAAAAGCGCCGGCATCCCGACGCTTCTCTTTCTATCTCTATATTATTTTCCTACGCGGACCGTCATCAGAATGTCGTCGATGCGGTCGTGGGCCTTTTCAAATTTTGCCTTCAGGGCCTTGTCTTGAATCATCGCCGGGTCGCCTCGGAAATCCGCGCCGTAGTAGACGCCGTCTTTATAGGCGAGGATGACGGGCCAATTGTACCAATCCGTCTTCGGATTATGCACCCGGCTCAGAGAGAAGAGGAAGCCGTCGCTGCCCGCATCGTCATTGGACTTTTCGTAGAAGTGGAGGCATTTGCCTTCGAGCTTGTAGGAGATCTCCACATCCTTGGGCAGTACAAAGGACATGTCCACGTCTTTCACATAGATGCGCTCACCGGCCGGCGCATCCTTTTGGGGATAGCTTCCCACGGTGACGACGCGCACCTTCGGCATCCACTTGACGGGAAGGCCCGTGGCCTCGCCTAAGTAGCGAGCGGGAATAAAGGTGCGATTTTTTTCCAGATAAGGTGCCACGTCCATGGCCAATTCCTTGCCGCCCAGGCGGTAAGCTTTCTTTCCGATGGTCATGATCACGGAAGAATCACCCTTCGTCAGGGTCACTTCCCTTTTATCTCCGTTCCATGCCACGGTGTAGCCCAACTCTTCGGTCACCGCACGCAGGGGCAGGAAGGTGCGATCGTGGCGAATGACGGGCGTCGTCTCTTCGTCCCGACGAAGCTCACGGCCGTTGACGTAAACCGCGATGGGATCGGCTCCCTTCGCCAGCACCGCCGAGGGAAGGAGCAGCAAGCAGATTAATAATGTGGCCAGCTTTTTCATAAATACCTCCTTCGATCATCCGTAGATGATTGCATTTTATCTTACACTTCACATCATCTTTTTCTTCCGCTGCGGATTTACATAAAATCATCTTTAGCAATAAATCACAGCAGAAGAGTTTGTGCTTTCCTACTTTTATTATACCCCCCCCAACGATTTTTCAATGCTTTTATAGACCATGAACGACTGTCGGCTGATGAAATTTTTTCCTTCCATACAAAAAAAGCGCCGGCTTCCCGACGCTTTTCTTTACTTGCTCGCCTTTAAGGCTTCGGCCATTTCCTTGGCCATTTGAGCACATTTGTCTAAATCTTCCTGCTCGGGAGCGCCCATAACATCCACGGTGGTGGGGAGCACTTCCCATTTGCTTTCTTCGGCGAAGGCGGCGAATACTTTTTCCGCGCCGCCGCCCCAGCTGGCGTTGGTAAAGGTGCCTAAGATGTGGTTCTTCATCTTTTGTTTCTTCAGCACGTCGACCAAGGTGGCCATGGGCGGGAACAGGCCTACATTGTAGGTGGGGCAGCCGAGGATGATGCCCTTGTAGTTCCAGGTTTCGCTGATCAAATAGCTCAGGTGGGTCTTGGACACGTCGCGAATGCGAATGTTGTGTATCCCTTCGGCGGAGACGGAACGGGCGATGGCTTCCGCCACTTGCTCCGTATTGCCGTACATGGAACCGTAGACGATGAGCACGCCGTCTTCGGTTTTTTGTTCGCTTAAATCGCTGTAGAGGCCCACGATGCGGTCGATATTGTCGCGCCAAATGGGGCCGTGGTCGGGACAGATCATTTGAATGTCCAGGCCTTCTAATTTTTTCAGGGCGCGAATGACTTGCACGCTGTATTTGCCAACAATGTTGGTGTAGTAGCGAATGGTTTCTTCCCGGTATTTTTCCCAATCCACTTGGTCGTCGAAGATGGCGCCGTCTAATGTGCCGAAGCCGCCGAAGGCGTCTTGGCTGAAGAGGATCCCCGTTTCTTCTTCGAAGCAGACCATGGATTCGGGCCAGTGAACCATGGGGGTGGTGTAGAAGGTCAGCTTCCGCTCGCCGATGTCCACGGTTTCGCCGTCGGCTACGACAATTGCCCGCTCGTCGCCGATGTCGTAGAAGTTGTTCATCATGGTAACGGCTTTTTTATTGGTAATGACCTTGCAGTCCGGGTAGCGCTCCATGACGCTCTTTAAAGAGGATGTGTGGTCCGGCTCCATGTGGTTGACTACGATGTAGTCCAGTCCTCTGCCGTCGAGGGAATCTTCCAGCTTTTCAAAAAATTCCGACACGGAATCGATGCGCACACAGTCCAAAAGACAGGTTTTAGATCCACCGTCGAACAGATAGGAGTTGTAGCTGATGCCGTCGGGCAAGGGCCACATGCCTTCGAAGAGATGGGTATAGCGATCGTTTACGCCGATGTAGTGTAAGTGATCGTTGATTCTGATAAATCTCGTTGCTGCCATTGTCTCACCTTTCTTTTAAAATTTAATTCTTATGCCTCATTAAATTTTACCGACTTTTCTTCAAGTTTTCAATCCATTCCCTAAACTTCCAGTTCCAAATAGACGGGGCAATGGTCGCTGCCCATAATGTCGTCGCGAATGTCGGCTTCGACGATGTCATCCGCCAGCCGTTCACTGACGACGAAGTAGTCGATGCGCCAACCGGCATTTCTTTCTCTCGCCTTGGTAATGTAGCTCCACCAGCTGTAGCGATCCTCCGCATCGGGATAGAGGTAGCGGAAGGTGTCCGTGTAGCCGGCGTCCAGCAGATTTTGAAATTGGCTGCGCTCTTCGTCGGAGAAACCGGCGTTTTTACGATTGGCCGCGGGGTTTTTCAGGTCGATTTCCTTGTGGGCTACGTTCAAATCCCCGCAAAGCACCACGGGCTTCACCTGATCCAACATATTCAGGTACTTGCGAAAATCCTCTTCCCATTCCATGCGATAGTCCAAGCGCGCCAGGCCACGCTGGGAATTGGGGGTGTAGCAGGTCACCAGGAAGAAATTCTCGTACTCGCAGGTAATGACCCGGCCTTCCTTGTCGTGCGCTTCCACGTCGATGCCGTAGGAGACGTGAATGGGTTCTTCCTTCGTAAAGACCGCCGTGCCGCTGTAGCCTTTTTTCTCGGCATAGTTCCAGTATTGGTGGTAGCCTTCAAGCTCCAGATCCAATTGGCCGGCGGAAAGCTTGGTCTCCTGCAGACAGAAAATGTCCGCGTCCACATCCTCGAAAAAATCCATGAAGCCTTTTTTTAAGGCGGCGCGAATGCCGTTGACATTCCATGAAATCAGTCGCATACTATTCTCCCTTCTCGTAATGTTCCAAAAAGCTGTGCTTCTCTCCCTCGCTGTCTTTATAGCCTAAAATCGCCCCGAGCTCCACATTTTCCGCCGAGCGATAAATGGACATGGCCACGTTTGGATTTTCCTCCGCGATGGTCTCGATGAGGTTCTTCACATAGGCACGGGCGCCGAAATTTTCCTTGGCCGTCACCGTACAGGCGCAGTCGATGGGGGTGAGGTCGTTATACTTCACCCACTGGCGAATGTCCGACTCCCGAATAAAAATCATGGGGCGAATCAGCTCCATGCCCTCGAAATTCGTGGAGTGGAGCTTCGGCATCATGGTCTTGTAGCTTCCGCCGAAGAGCACATTCATCATCACCGTCTCGATGACATCGTCGAAGTGATGGCCCAGAGCCAGCTTGTTCGCCCCCAGGGACTTGGCCTTGTCGTAAAGGCTCCCCCGGCGCATGCGGGCGCACATATAGCAGGGCTTCTCCCCGCCCATGTCCTCCGCCACCTCAAAGACATTGCTGTCGTAGATCTGCAGGGGAATCCCCATGGCCTCCGCCGTCTCCTCCACCTGCTTGCGAATGGCGGGCAGATAGCCGGGATCCATGGTTAAAAACAAAAGCTCAAACTGCTTCTTGCCGTGGCGCTTCAATTCCTGCAAGAGCTTCGCCAGAAGCAGGGAATCCTTGCCGCCGCTAATGGCCACGGCGATCACATCCCCGTCTTCGATTAAGTCGTAGTCATTGATGCCCTTAATGAAGCGGCGCCAAATGGTCTTCCGATATTTTTTTATAATGCTTCGTTCAATTTCCGCTATGGACACGTGCTCGTCCTCTCTATTTAAAAAATCCCGGCTCCCCGGGACATACCATACCGCTTCTATGGTACTATAAAAGGCGGGCCGTTTCAATCGCCGCCCGCCTTCATGAAATAATTTTTACATGGCCCTTGCTTTTTCCGGCCGTATGACCTAAAATAATAGGAGTATTCGCTAACGTGGCTCAGTTGGTAGAGCAGCTGATTCGTAATCAGCAGGTCAGGGGTTCAAGTCCCCTCGTTAGCTCCAAATGACGCCTACGGGCGTCTTTTTTATGCCTTTTTTCGGAAAGTGTTATAAATCTCTCCTCTTGAATTTTTTCAGGGCTATGCCATAAGATAGCATGGTCATGAGCACCAAGAATACGATGCCGAAAAGAACGATGAGCACCACGTGGTTCATCGCCCACAGGTACAGGCCCTTGACTTCCTCGGGAAAGGCCGAGGTGGCAAAGTCGGTTATGCCGATCACAATTAATGTTGCGGCGACGAGGGTCAACCATGCCACCGCCTTGGCTTTTTTATAACCCATGGAAAAGAAAATCGGCAAGGCGATAGCCATATAGAGGATGAACATGGTGAGATAGATCCCTCCGCCGATCAAACTTTCCCTTATAAGGAGCTCACCGTTTTTCGCGAAACTTACGCCGTTCATCATGATGAGGGCGGCGAGGGTGGCGATGAAAAATACCACGATAGAATAAAGGTAGCGTCCCCGCACCGTATCCTCATCTTCCATGCCGATCATGCGGTAGAGCCGCTCCGTCCCGGAATCTTCTCCCGTGACGAAGGGATAGGTCATAATCATTAAGGACATAGTCATGGCGAAGACCATGGGGAAAAAGGAAAGGTCCATAAAGTAAGTAAAGCCTATGGAAAACAGGATGAAAAACGCCATGGGCTTCCAAGTTATATAGGGGCGAATGCCCAAAAAATCCATTTTGCAGGTTTTAAGCATCTTCATCACCTCGATGGTAAAACGTCATAATGCGGTCGATGGATGGCTTCTCCACCACGGCGTTTTCGCCGAAAGCATGAGTCCCATCCGCCGCCACTAACACTTCCACGTGGGTACCGGTTTTTTTCTTGCCGAGAATTTTCTTCGGATCCACACCGCTCAAATTGGTCTCACTGCATTTTACGATGCGGTAAGCCTCCAAAAAATCGTCTTTCGTGCCGTAAAAAATCATCGCGCCATCCATTATAAAGGCGATGTAATCGGCGATGGCCTCCAGATCCTCCGTAATGTGAGTGGAAAAGAGCACGGTGTGCTCTTCATTCTCCGCCATGTAGCGTTGAATGGTATCGCGAAATTCATCGCGGGAGCGGGGATCCAGCCCGCTGGTGGGCTCGTCCAAGACCAAGGTCTTGGCCCCGTGAGACAAGGCGGCGGCGAGCATAAGCTTCGTCGTCATGCCCCGGGAAAGGCTCTTCACATTTAATTTTTCGTCGATGCCGTAACCCGCCACCCGCTTCGAAAATTCCGTAACCTTCCAATTTTTATAGCCCACGGATAAGACATTGTTCACGTCTTCCACGGACCAGTCTTTCGGAAAATAAGATTCGTCGAGGACGATTCCCACATCCTGTAGATAGTCGTTATCTTCCGGCGGCGTGCCTCGGTAGAGCACCTCGCCTCCGTTTAAATGATTGAGATTTAAAATAGCGCGAATGGTGGTCGTCTTGCCCGAGCCGTTGGGACCGATAAAGCCCGTAATAAATCCCTCTTTCACGGGAAAACTGACCCCGTCCAGGGTAAAGGCGCTGTATTCCTTCCGAATATTTTTTAAAGCGACCCGATCCATTATTCACCTCCGAAGAAAATATCCAGCATGGCGACAATCTCTTTCTTGTCGATGCCGTGATCCTGTGCAATGGCGACGACGGCTTCCATATGTGCTTCGATTTCTTTTTGCAGGATTTCCCGCGCCACATTCTCGTTTTTCTCGGCGACAAAAGATCCCTTCCCCTGGCGCGTCACGATAAAGCCTTCCTCTTCCAGCGTATCGTAGGCTTTTTTGACCGTCATAATGCTGATGGAAAGATCCTTGGCGAGGACGCGAATGGAAGGAAGCTGCTCGTCGTATGCCAGTACGTCGTTTATAATTTGATCGCGAATTTGATTCCGCAACTGCTCATAGATGGGCAGAGAGGCGGAGTTGTCAATGATGATGTCCATGGCTATCCCTCATTTCTATAACAGTGTATAACAGCAGTGAACACTTGTCAATAAAAAAAGCGCCCGACCGAAATCGAGCGCGTGATTTTCATTCTGTTTTATTCCGTCATTGTTTTCTCTTTTCTCCGGGCCGAGTCCTAAACCAATCCGCTAAGAGGAACGCGGCAAGAAATGTGATCGTCGTCGTAACATTCGGCGAATTTGCTATATAGCGAAAGGCATAATCATTGCCTACACTAGCGAGGAAATAACAGCACGCAACTACAACAAGTAAACCAATGCTCCAATAAAGCTTTTCCCTATGCGTCATATCGTACATCATGAGATAACTCATTAGACCTGCGACAAATAGTGCGGCCAGTTTAAAGAGCCAACTATTGGCGACGACTGCTGCAAAATTACCCCACGCTATCTGCTCCCAATCAGGCTGTAGTGCCAGCATAATGTAGGGCAGGCTCAAGAGTAAAATAACTATGCCGATGCGTCTGATACCTTTCAATCTCCATCACCACCGATTCATGAAACAAGACCACGAGAAACAACGACCGGTAATTTCAGTTCCCAAAGTTTGGATCTGCTTTCAAACCTCGCCGCCACACAGTCTCAGCTGTTATTATCCTTCTTCTTCAATTCATTCCATCGCCATTCTTATACCTGCTAAGGTTTAATTAAACCATGATCACCCTTCCGAAAAGAAAACTTTTCTTATTTTTAATTTTAGCACCTTTTTTTACTGCGTCAATGCTTCTTTGAGATAAGCTTTTCATTTCCAAAAAAGCGCTCGACCGAAGCCGAGCGCAGTTTTTTTCTATTTTATTCCGCCTTTTCTTTTTCCCTGCCGCTTCTTTTTCTCTCCCGAAAGCTGTCCGTCAGAAACAATGCCACGCCCGCCCACACGAAGGCGAACATCCAGGCGTGGATAGTGGTGAATTCCTCACCCATGCAGAAGACGCCGAGGAGGAGTTGAATGGTGGGATTAATGTACATTAAGACGCCTGCCACGGAAAGATCCGTGTCTTTCATCCCCGATGCAAAGAAGATCAGGGGCACGGTGGTGGCGATACCCATGGTGGGGAGCAGGATGATGTCTCTTGCAGAAAGTCCGTCCAAGTGACTGAAGGCCAACAGATAAATCATGGCCAGTGGCGTCACCAGCAGAGTTTCCATAAAAATGCTTTCCATTGCCGTGGCGGTCACTTGCTTTTTAAAGGCACCGTAAATGGAAAAGCTGACGCCGATCATAATGGCAAAGATCGGCACTTGACCGTAGGCGACGATGGGGACGGTAACGCCCATAATGGCCAGGACGAAGGCCACCCATTGCATGGGCCGCAGCTTTTCTTTGTAAATAACAAAGCCGAGAACGATGGAAAAGATGGGATACATATAATAGGCCAATGAGGCGTCCAGAACGCGACCGGTCATCACGGCGATGATGTAGCCGCCCCAATTAATGGTAATGGTGACGCCGGCAAAAAACAGAAAAAGCATTTGCTTCTTGTCTTTCATCAAAGCGAGGATGTCCCTCCCCTTTCCCTTGACGAGCATGATGATCAGACAAAAGATCATGGAGAAGACGATGCGAAAGGACAGGACCGCCAAAGGATCCATGGCACCGAAGATGGGCCAATATAAGACGAGAAAAGCCCACATAAGGTAACAGGCCAATACTTTAAAGCTACCGCGCATAGAACACCTCTTTCTAAATATTGTCTCTATTCTAACATATCGAATTTGTTTTTAAGCAAAAAAACAGCACGCGGCGCGTGCTATTCGTAATCGATGGACATAAGGATCAGTCCGTTGGCGGGGGCCGTGGGGCCCAGATCTTTGCGGTTCAATGTCTTCGTGGCCTTGAGCAGTTGATCTTCCGGCTTTAGTCCGCGGCCGATTTCCATGGCACAGCCCATAATGATGCGGATTTGGTTTTTTAAAAAGCTTTTGCCGTAAAAATCCACTTCGATGAGCTCTCCCGCCCGGGTCACGGTGATTTCGTCGATGGCCCGCTTGGGATTGGCCGGGGATGCGTAGCGGCCGATAAAGGCGGAAAAATCGTGAAAGCCCTCGATTTTTTTCAGGGCCCTTTCCATGCGCTCCACATCCAGGGGGAATGGGGCGTGGACGGCGTAGCGATCCAACATGCCGCTTCGGTGCTTGGTATTATAGATGCGGTACTTGTAGTGCTTTCTCTTGGCGCCGTAGCGGGCGTGAAAATCCTCGGGCACTTCCACGGCCTCGGTGATGCTCAGATCCCGGGGCAAGTGGTAGTTCACCACCCGGGGGAAATTGCCCAGGTCGATGGCGGTGTCCGAGAGGAAGTTAGCCTTTTGCCCCAGGGCGTGAACGCCTTTGTCCGTGCGGCCCGCGGACTGCAGCGCCACGGGATGATGCACGGTTTTTTCAAGAGCGCTCCGCAGCAGGGTCTCCACGGTGCGGAGCTTCTTCGGCCCCTGATCCTGATAGCCGTGAAAGTTCGTGCCGTCGTAGGCCACGGTAATCAATATATTTCTCATGGCAAGGGCACGGGCATCCAGCGGGAAGCGCAGACGGCGATGAAGAAGATCATGTTCAGGGCGAAATGCAGGTGATCCTTCCCCGTAATGCGCAGGGGATTTAATTTTGTGCGGTGTTCGTCGCCGCGGTAGCATCGGCTTTCCATGGCAGTGGCCAGCTCTTCCGCTCGGCGAAGGGCGTTTAAGATCAAGGGCACCAAAAGGGGCACCAGATTCTTCGCCCGATTGAGCACATTCCCCGATTCGAAATCGGCGCCGCGGGCCATTTGCGCCTTCATAATTTTATCCGCCTCATCGATTAAGGTGGGAATGAAGCGCAGGGCGATGGTAATCATCATGGCGATGGCGTGGGCGGGAAAGCCCACCCGCTTCAGAGGGCTCATGAGCTTTTCAATGCCTTCCGTGAGGGCGAGGGGCGAGGTGGTCAAGGTGAGGAGGCTGGTCCCCACGACTAAAAGCACCAGGCGTATGGCCATAAAGATTGCCTGCACCAGCCCTTCACGGGAGATGGAGAGAAAGCCCATGCGGAAAATTTCTTCCCCGGGAATGAAAAACAGATTCATGATAAAGGTAAAGATCAAGATCAGCCGCAGGGGCTTCAGTCCCTTCAACACCATGTTCACGGGAATTTTCGCCGCCACAATGGTTAAAAAGAGCCATGCGAAGACGAAGATATAGGGCCAAAAGGATTTGATGAAAAATAAGCTCACGATAAAAATCGTCATAATGAGGATTTTGTATCGAGGGTCCAATGAGTGGACCGGGGACTTGGCAGGGAAATACTGACCGATGGTTATGTCTTTAAGCATGTCTTCCCTCCCACCATGTCTTTAATTCGTCGAAGGCTTCGTCGACGGTAATGCAGTCTTCCTTTATGGGAATGCCCGCGCTCTTTAGATCGGTCATGGTGTGGCGCACTTGAGGCACGTCGAGACCGATGGCGCGGAGCTCTTCTTCCCTAGAAAAAATTTCCCGGGGTGTGCCGTCCATGCGCACCTCGCCCCGATCCATGACGATCATGCGGGTGGCGAGGCGGGCCACTTCTTCCATGCTGTGGGACACCAAGACGATGGTGGTACCCGTGGACTTATAAATCTCGTGGATCTCTTCCAGGATTTCGCGGCTGCCTCGGGGATCCAGCCCCGCTGTAGGCTCGTCCAAGACCAGCACCTCGGGCTCCATGGCCAGGATGCCGGCGATGGCTACCCGCCGCTTTTGCCCGCCGGAAAGGGCGAAGGGGCTCTTCTCTCCCTTCTCGTCGTAGTCCAGGCCCACTCGAGCCATGGCGCGGCGCACGCGGTCCTCCACCTCGTCGTCGGTGAGGCCCAGATTCTTCGGCCCGTAGGCGATGTCTTTGGCGATGGTCTCTTCAAAGAGCTGGTACTCCGGGTATTGAAACACCAGGCCCACCTTTTGGCGCAGAGTGGCGATGTTTCCCCTGTCGCGGAAATTGGTGCCCTCGTAGAGGATCTCCCCTTCCGTAGGCTCCATGAGGCCGTTTAAATGTTGAACCAGGGTGGATTTGCCGCTGCCCGTGTGGCCCACCAGGGCGATAAATTCGCCGGCGTGAATGTCCAGATTCACTTGATTCAGCGCCCGCTTTTCAAAGGGCAGGCCTTGATTATAAATATAGCTTACATTTCGGATGCTGATGCTCGGCATAAGGCGTCGACAAACTCCTCTCTATCTAAAATTCCGTCGGGCAGAGGCACGCCTGCGGCCTTTAAACGGGCGGCGAGCTCCGTAACCTGGGGCACGTCCAAGCCCAAGGACTTCATGGTGTCCACCTGATTAAAGACTTCCCGGGGCGGGCCCTCCAACACGAGCTTGCCCTCTTCCATGACCGCCACCCGATCCGCCTGAACGGCTTCCGACATAAAGTGGGTGATGAGGATAATGGTCTTGCCCTCTTCCTTGTTCAGGCGCAGGATCGTCTTCATGACTTCCTCCCGTCCTCTGGGGTCCAGCATGGCCGTGGGCTCGTCTAAAATAATGTAGTCGGGATTCATGGCCAAAATGCCCGCAATGGCCACCCGCTGTTTCTGACCGCCGGAAAGTTTGTGGGGCTGATCGTCCTTGTATTCGGTCATTTCCACCGCCGCCAAGGCCTCGTCCACGCGGCGGCGCAGCTCACCTTGCTCCACGGCCAGGTTTTCCGCGCCGAAGGCCACGTCTTCTTCCACGACGGTGGCGACGATTTGATTGTCGGGATTTTGAAACACCATGCCGGCACGGGCGCGAATCTTCCAAATGTCCTCTTCTTCCTTGGTGTTCATGCCGTCGACGACGACATCGCCCCGTGTCGGTTGGAACAAACCGTTTAAGCACTTGGCCATGGTGGACTTGCCGCTGCCGTTGTGGCCCAAGACGGCGACGAATTCGCCCTTTTCGATGGTGAGGTCCACGCCGCCCACCGCCGGATGATCGGCCTCTTCGTATTCGTATACCAGATTTTTTATTTCGATCATAAGTGCTCCTTTGCTCCAAATACTGCCTTAACCTGTGTATTATACCATAGGCCTCATTGAAAGGGACATGGAAAAAGAGCGAGTGCACTCGCTCTCATCCCTAGGCTCGATTGCGTTTATAGTTGGCGGCGATAAACCGCTCGAAAATCACGCCCAATGCCGCCGTCATGGCCGCCGTCGGCAGAACCACGGCGACGAACATGGCCGTAAAGGCCGCATCGCCGGGCAGGCCCACGAGGAGCATGGCCGTTCCCAAAAAGACGGCGCCGCTGATAATGGTGGCGAGGAAGTAAATCACGGCCTTTTGCACGCTGCCCTTGCCGGGGAAAGTGCGCACCATCAAAAGAACGGAGAAGGCTGCGATGATTTTATCGAACATACTGGGAAGCTGTCCGCCGGGGAATTGGGTGGTCGATGCCGCCATGACGCCGGTGGCCACGCCCATGGCCAAGGTGGGCAGAGGCTTCGGATTTATAATAATGTAAGCGATTAAACAGAAAAGCATAAAATCGGGCTTCATGCCGTTAAAAAATCCCGGGACCACGGCGTGTAAAATGGTGCCCAATGCGATGAAAATAGCTCCCTGTACTAAAGTTTTCGTGTTCATAATAACTCCTTTTCTCGGCACAAAAAAAACCACTTGCTCGTGTAGGAGCAAATGGTGAATTCGCGGTGCCATCCTAGTTGCGCCCAAAGGACGCATCTCATTTAGATACTAACATATCCTATCTCTGTAACGGGAGAACCGGCTCGGCTACTTTATTTCACCTCGCACTCACAGACCCATTCACCACAGGGAACTTCATCGGTTCGCACCAACCACCGACTCTCTGAGAAGGGCACCTGAAGCTACTTGCTTCTGCTCGACGTTTTCATATTTATTAGGATTACTAACAGTATAGCAGAAAAAAGCGAAAAAGCAATTGTTTTTTCGCAGCAGGCGAAAATTTTTTAGATCTCGATCTCCAAGCGAATCTCGCCGTCGTCAAGGACAAAGGCGGGCACGCCCACGGCTCCCGCTTTCTTCGCCTCGTCGAAGGCGGGCTCTTCGTCACGCATTTTCATAAAGGCCTTTAAATTGCCGATGCTCGCCGTAATATCCACGTAGTCGTAGGGAATGTTTTTCTCGTCCAATTTCTTTTTTGCTTCCACGCAATCGGGGCACAGATCCGTTCCGTAAATTTTCATAACTCCTCCTACAAAAAACCGGCATCGACTGCCGGCTTTGTTTTTATTCTCTTATCAACGATTTTCCAAAAAGCGGATCCGCTCTTCCAGGGCGTATACCCGTTGTTCCAAGGCGGCGTAGCGCCTTTTCAGCTCGCGGATGTCCGCCTCTTCGTCGTAGGCTTCCGCGGCCGGCGCCGTTTCCGCCCTGGCTTCCGCTTGGGCTTCGTCCATGCGCTCCTTGGCATAGCGCTTGGCCTTGGACAGCGTCTCCCGGGCTCCCTCGCCCACTCGTTGCAGACGCTCTCTGGCGGCTTCTTTCGCCTGATCCATGGCCATGTTGGCGGCGATCTGCGCTTCTCTCGCGTCTTCATCCGCCCCTTCCATGCTCTCTTCTAGGTTGTGGCGCATTTCCTTGGCTTCTTCTTGGAAACGGTCGATGCGCTCCTTGGCCTCTTGACTGTAAAATTCCGAGAGGCGATCTTCCTCTTCTTTCAGCAAGACGTCGATATCTTTCAGCCGCGTCTTGGCCGTGGCGAGGAAGCCGTCGCTTCGGTCTTTTAATTCCACGCCGGTCCGCGCCAGGGCGGCGTCGACGACGGAAAAGAGCACTTCGTCCCGCGACATGCCCCGCATCTTTGCGGCGGCCATAAAGGCGCCTTCTGCTGAAAGATCGGGGAAGGCCCACGCGTCCACCACATAGGCGGTGTTATCTGCCACTTCCATATCGAAATAAGCCATATCTCTGAATTGAAAGAGCGTAAACACTTTTTTCGTCAGAGAAATGACTGCCGCCGCTTCTTCCCCTGTGAGATCCTCGTCACAAGCCGGCAGGATTTTCATATCGTCGCCGTTTCCTATGACGGCCACGTGGACTTTCTTACCCGTCAGAGGCTCACGCACGTAGATAACCGGTGCCGCTTCCAACAGAGCCCTGGCTTTTTCGTAGAGGGCCTCTTCGTCTTCCACGAAGACCGCTTCATCGGCCGCCGCCAGGATCAAGGGATACTCGGCGTCGATCTTCGCCAGATCCACCACGCTGGATGCCATATAGACCCGCCGATAAGGCAGGCCCTGTTGCTTCAAAATACCCGCGGCCAAGATGGGGTCTTCGCCGATGCCCAGGCCCATAACCCCGGCGCCGACGAAAGGAATGCCTTCGCCGGTCAACAGGGATGCCAGGGACTTCCTTTCGTCTCTATCTTTCACCAGAGGAAAGACCAAGTCGATCTTGTCCCATTTTAATTTCGCGATTAGGGATTCGTGGATCACGTATTGTGCCACGTCGGCTTTTTTATTTAAGACCGCCGTCAAATCGTCGGCTTCTTTTCGCCGGGCGAGCACCGCTTCCCTGCGGTCCGCCTTGTTTTTTTCCTGATTGTTTAACAGATCGATAGTAATTCCGATTCCCATACGTCACACTCCTTTATGGAGTTTTACCCGAATCGCCTCTTAATCAATCGTTGTTGTAGTCGCCGATTTCGTAAATGGTCACCGCGTCTTTCAGAGGATTGTTCTTCAGGGTTTGGGCGTAGACCTTGGCCTTGTCCAAATTGGTGAAGAGTTCCACGTCGCATTCGATGGCGTTTCGACGAATCAAGAAGCCGTCCCGCTTGGAGTCGTTGCCCTTGGTGGGGGTGTTGAAGACGAGGTCGATCTCCCCTTCTTGGATCAGGTCGATCATCGTAGGCGCTTCTTCGCCGATGCGGCGCACTTCCTCGGCGTCGATGCCGTTTTTATTTAAGAAGGCCTTGGTGCCCTTGGTGGCGTAGAAGGTGACGCCGTCTTCCGCCAGAGATTTGGCGATGGGCAAGAATTCCTCTTTGTCGCGGTCGCGAATGGTGCAGAGGGCGCGGCGGCTCTTGGGCGCGATGTCCGTGCCGGCGGCCAAAAAGCCCTTGGCCATGGCCTCTTCTTCCGTGCGGCCCACGCCTAAGACTTCGCCGGTGGAGCGCATTTCGGGCCCGAGGGACGCTTCTACCCGGTGGAGTTTTTCCGTACTGAAGACGGGGATCTTCACGCAGGTGGTGGGAGAGACGGGGCCGATGCCCGTGCCGTAGCCCATGGATTTTAAGCTTTCGCCGAGCATGACCTTCGTGGCGATTTCCGTAATGTTCATGCCAGTGACCTTGGAGAGGTAGGGCACGGTGCGGGAGCTTCTCGGGTTCACTTCGATCATGTAGAGGGTGTCGTCTTTAATGATGAACTGAATATTGATCATGCCGTTGACGCCCAGCTCCAGGGCCACTTTCTTCGTGGCATCTAAAATGGCCTCGTCCATTTTCTCGGAAATGTTGCGGCTGGGATAGATGCTGATGGAGTCGCCGCTGTGGACCCCTGCCCGCTCCAAGTGTTCCATAATCCCCGGCAGGAAGACGTCGGTGCCGTCGCAGATGGCGTCCACTTCACATTCCATGCCTTGAATGTATTGGTCGATTAACACCGTGCGCTTGGGATCCATGGCGAAGGATTCTTCCAGGTAGTAGCGCAGATCCTCGTCGGCGGTACAAATTTCCATGCCTTGGCCGCCGAGGACGTAGGAGGGACGAACGAGAACGGGATAGCCTAAGCTTTCCGCCTTTTCCATGCCTTCTTCCACGCCGTGAACGCCCACGCCTTTCGGGCGCACGAGGTTCAGCTCTTCCAACATGGCGTCGAATTTTTCCCGGTCTTCCGCCCGGTCGATGGCCGTGGGATCCGTGCCTAAGATGGGGATGCCTTCTTCCTTAAAGACGCCTGCCAGCTTAATGGCGGTTTGGCCGCCGAACTGGAGGATGACCCCTTCCGGTTTTTCCTTCTCGATAATGTTTAATGTATCTTCCGCCGTCAGGGGCTCGAAGTAAAGTTTGTCGGAGATGTCGAAGTCCGTGGAGACGGTTTCGGGATTGTTGTTAATGATAATGGTTTCGTAGCCTTCCTTGCGCAGGGTTTTGACGCAGTGAACGGAGGCGTAGTCGAATTCCACCCCTTGGCCGATGCGAATGGGGCCGCTGCCGATGACGATAATGCGGCGCTTGTCCTCGTGGACCGGGGACTCGTCTTCCCCTTCGTAGAGGGAATAGAGGTAATTGGCCTTGGCATCTGCCAGGCCCCCTTGGGTGTCCACCTTTCTGTACTTGGCTTCGATGCCGAAGAGCTTTCTCAGCTCGCGGATGAATTTTTCGCTGACGTTTAAGCGATTGGCGATGATTTCGTCGCTGAAGCCCAGTCGCTTCATTTCGCGGAGCTTGTCTTCCGTCAGATCTTCCTTCTTCATGGCTTCCAGTTCCGCTTCCACGCCGACGATGCGCTTAATGATGCGGAGGAAATAAGCGTCCATCCCCGTTTCTCTGGATAGGCGGCTGATGTCGTAGCCCGTGTTTAAAAGGGCCGCCAGGTAGAAGAGGCGCTCGTCGTTGGGCCGCTTCACATTTTCCTTTAGTGTGGCGATGTCCATGGTTTTAAAGCGGGGGTGGAGCAGGCTGAAGGCGCCGATTTCCAAAGAGCGCAGGCCTTTTAACAGGGCCACTTCGAAGGTGGGGCCGATGGCCATGACTTCGCCGGTGGCCATCATCTTCGTGCCCAGATTGCGATCGGCGTTAAAGAATTTGTCGAAGGGCCACTTGGGAATCTTCACTACCACGTAGTCGATGGAGGGCTCGAAGGCCATGGAGCGGGTGCCGGTGATTTTGTTTTCGATTTCATCTAAGCCCAAGCCCAGGGCGATCTTTGCCGCCACCCTAGCGATGGGATAGCCCGTGGCTTTCGATGCCAGGGCCGATGAGCGGCTGACCCGGGGATTGATTTCGATGACGGCGTATTGCAGGCTGTTGGGTTCCACGGCGAACTGCACATTGCAGCCCCCTTCGATGCCCACGCCTTCGATAATGCGGAAGGCCGCTTCACGAAGCATGCCGTGTTCCAAATCCGTCAGGGTTTGGGTCGGTGCCACCACCATGGAGTCGCCGGTGTGAACGCCTACCGGGTCGATGTTTTCCATATTGCAGACGCAGATGCAACTGCCCTTGGAGTCGCGGATCACTTCGTATTCGATTTCTTTCCAGCCGGTGATGCATTTTTCGATTAAGACTTGGCCGACGCGGGAGAGATGGATCCCGGCGTGGGCGATGGTCTTGAGCTCCGCTTCCGTTTCGCAGATGCCGCCGCCGGTGCCGCCTAAGGTAAAGGCCGGGCGCACCACCACGGGATAGCCGATGATCTTTGCATAGGCCACGGCGTCGTCCACGCTTTCCACGGTTTTCGATTCGATAATGGGCTCGCCGATTTCTTCCATGAGTTGACGGAATTCTTCCCGGTCTTCGCCTTTCTTAATGGAGGGAATGGAGGTGCCGATAATTTCCACGCCGTATTTTTCCAAGACGCCGGAGTCGTAGAGCTCGATGGAAAGGTTCAGGCCCGTTTGCCCGCCCATGCCGGCGATAAGGGCGTCGGGGCGTTCTCTCGCGATAATCTTTTCGATGACTTCCGCGTTCAAGGGTTCGATATAGACCTTGTCCGCCACTTCCCTGTCGGTCATAATGGTGGCCGGGTTGGAGTTGACGAGGACGACTTCCACCCCTTCTTCACGAAGGGATTCGCAGGCTTGGGTGCCGGAGTAGTCGAATTCCGCCGCCTGACCGATGACGATGGGGCCGCTGCCGATGACGAGTACTTTTTTAATATCTTTGTTGCGGGACATAATTCCTCCTAGGCTAATTCGCTGATGACGGACAGTTGTGCGCTTAACAGATCCCGAGCGCCGGGCAGGCCGAAGGGATCGAAGAGCACGCCGACGGCTTTGTTCTTTTCGTCTGTGAAGCCTTCCACCGTATCGTCGGCGACGTTTCTGTAGTCGATCTTCACGGACTCGGGCAGGTGATCGATGCCGTATTCTCTGTTTTGGCTCGTCATATAGACCCGCTCCCCTTCTCCCTTCACGGGAATGGATGCGCCGGCGTGAGGCGAGGCGAGCTTTTCCAGATCGCCGCCTAAGGCCAGACCCAAGAACTGTGCCCCGAGGCCCATGCCGTAAATGGGAAGCTTGCCGATCATCTGTCCGATGTCGTGTACCAGGTCCAGATAGTTGGCGGCGACGCCGGGGCCGGAGCTAAGGAATAAGAGATCCGGCTCGTCGTCTAAAATCGCTTCGTAATTGGTCATGGCGGGGTAGACGATGAGGCGGTAGCCCGCGTCGTTTAATGCTTCCAAGATACCGTCCTTGACGCCGAAGTCCCAAAGGGCGACGGTGGGGCCTTCCCCTTCGATTTCCGTGACCTCGATGGTGCTCACCTCTTCGATGGTGTTGGGATTTTGTTCGGCGAAGTATTCGTCCATTTCGGAAGGCGTCATGAGGCGATCGGTGATGACGCCTTTTTGCATGCCCGTTTCCTTTAAGTGGCGAATGAGCCCGCGGGTGTCCACATCTTCGATGCCCGCCACGTCGTAGTAGTTTAAGTAAGCCTTCAGATCCATTTCGCTGCGGAAGTTCGTGGCGTTTTCCATGGCGCGGCGGCAGATAAAGGCGGCGATCGTCGGTCCGTCGGACTGATTGTCTTCGAAATTCATGCCGTAGCCCCCGACCAAGGGATAGGTAAAGAGTAAAATGCGATCTAAATTGGCGGGGTCGGTCATGACTTCTTCGTGGCCGATCATGGTACCGTGTACGGTAAAGCGGCCGCCCACTCTGCGCCGCTTGCCGCTGAACTGTTTGCCCGTAAAGACGGTGCCGTCTTCTAATTGAATATACATAGTCGCTCCTTTAAATCATCCCGCGAATCTCGTCCAGGGATCCGATGTTCTCTTCTTCCATATATGTTTCTAAATCGGCGATGAGCCGGGGCACGATGTGGGGCTCCACTAAATTCATGGTGCCGATTTCCACGGCACGGGCCCCCACCATAATCATGGCGATGACATCTTCCGCCGATTGAATGCCGCCCATGCCCACGACGGGAATCTTCACCGCCCGGGCGGTGTCCCGCACCATTCTCAGGGCGATGGGAAAGATCCCGGGCCCGGAAAGGCCGGCGTAGACATTGTCGAAAACGGCGCGGCGATTTTTTACATCCACGGCCATGGCCTGGAAGGTGTTTACCAGACTGATGCCGTCGGCTCCCGACGCTTCGCAGGCCTTGGCCAGCTCCGCCGGATTATCGCCGTTGGGAGAAAGCTTCACCACGATTTTGTGGCGGCTCACTTCCTTGACCTTGGCCGTAATGGCCGCCGCATCCTGACAGTGCAGGCCGAAGGCCATGCCCCCCGATGCCACATTGGGACAGGAAATGTTCAGCTCGATCATATCGATGTCCGCCTCGTTTAACATTTCCGCGGCGATTAAGTAATCCTCCACGCTGTGGCCGCCGAGATTGGCGAGGATCACCGTGTCGATCTTTCGCATCTCGGGCAAGATTTCCTTAATGAAATGCTCCACGCCGGGGTTCTCGAGACCGATGGAGTTCATCATCCCCGAAGGCGTTTCGTAAACCCGCCGCCCCGTGTTGCCCGGCCGAGGATTGAGGGTCAGCCCCTTGGATGAAATACCGCCGATGATGGCCGGATCGTAAAAGGGGGCGTATTCCTCGCCGAAGCCGTAGGTGCCCGAGGCGCCGATCAACGGGTTCTTCATGGTGTTGCCTAAAAGCTCCGTCTTAAGCATAGATGGACCTCCCTTCAAAGACCGGGCCGTCCTTGCAGACCCGCACCCGCCGGCCCTCTTTTTCGCAGGTACATGCCAAGCAGGCGCCGAAGCCGCAACCCATGTGTTTTTCCATGGAGACGTAGATTTTATTTTTCGCCCGCTTCACCGCTTCCCGCATCATGGGATCGGGACCGCAGGTGTAGATGACCTCGTCTGCGATTTCAAGCTCGTCGAAAATATTGGCGCCGAGGTAAAATTTCACCCGATCACCGTAGGGGGCGTAGATGGCCTGAAGGCCCTCGTTGGGCTCCCGCAGGCCGATGGCCACGGAGAGCTGATTGTTTCTGTCCCCTTCCAGCAAATGGAGGGAGGGGGCGATGCCGGTGCCGCCGCCGATAAAGAGGGTCTTCTCTTTTATTTCGGGAAAGCCGCGGCCGAAGGGCCCTTCCGCCACGATCTCTTCCCCGGGAAGCAGACGCGCCAGATCGTCGGTGCCGCCGCCGACTTTTTTTATAAGGAAAGACAGGGCGCCGTCTTTTAAAGAGAAGACGGATATGGGCCTCCCCAAAAGCTTCGCCCGGTTCCGAGGCTTCACCATGAAAAATTGTCCCGGCGAGGCGTCCCCGTCGTAAGCCAGGGTGAGGACGAAGAGGCCGCCGCCCAAGTCCACATTACCGATTACCATCATTTTTTGCCTCCAGTAAGGTCAGGATCAGGGCCATGCGCATGTACATGCCGTTTTGCGCCTGCTCGAAGTAAAGGGCCCGGGGATCGCTGTCGATTTCAGGATCGATTTCGTCTACGCGAGGCAGGGGATGGAGCACGATTAAATCCTCGGCCGCCGCTTCCAGCACCTCGGCGTTCAATAAGTAAGAGCCCTCGTAGCGCTTCGCCTCTTCTTCGCTGATGAAGCGTTCCTTTTGCACTCGGGTCATGTAGAGCACGTCCAAGTCTCCGATGGCGGCCTTTAAATCGTCCACTTCCACATAGGGGCAGCGGGCGGTTTTTAAATATTCCTCGGGCATGTTCAGGCCTTCGGGGGAAATAAAGACGAATTCATTGTCGTAGTGATTTAAAAACTGAAACAGGGAGTGAACGGCGCGGCCGAAGCGCAGGTCGCCGCAAAAGCCGATCTTTAAGCCCGACCATGCCTCCTTGTGCTTGCGAATGGTAAAAATATCCGCCAGGGTCTGCGTCGGGTGGGCGTGGTCGCCGTCGCCGGCATTAATGAGGGGCATGTTCTCGAGGACGTCCACGGCCTTGTGCTGGGTGTAGGCACAGGGATGGCGCATGACGCAAATGTCCGCGTACTGATCCACGATGTGCAGAGTGTCCCGCTCGCTTTCCCCCTTGGCCAGACTGGATCCCTTGGCGTCGCCTAAGTGAAGCACCTGACCGCCTAAGCGGTACATGGCGGCGTCGAAGGACATGCGGGTTCTCGTGGAAGGCTCAAAAAAAAGACTGGCCAGGATCTTGCCGTCGCACGCGTGGGCGAAACGTCCGGGATCCGATGCAATTGCTTGCGCCAGTCTAAATAAATCGTCGTACTCTCTTTCTGTCATATCATCCGGTTCTATGAAATGTTTCAGCATATGGCCTCCTATAAAAAAAGCTTTTACACAGGTAAAAGGCACAAAGAGAGACCCGTCCCTGGGGACAGGTGTATTCTGTTTTGCGACCTTTTTAGTGTCTCGCACTAAATTAAAGTATCTTCGCTACAAATAGTCTACGCCCCCGGCGGCCGTTCGTCAAGGAAAAATGACGAGAGAAATAAAAAAGCCCGAAGGACGCTTCATGTCCTTCGAGCGATGTTTCAAACTTCCTCTTTTCCTCCCGGCCACGGCGTCGCATCGTGATCGGCTTTCAATTCTTGTTTCGCCTTTTCCAAATCGTAGGGCGCATCGGCCTTCTTATTCTTCTTTCCCGGAAGCTGCCAGCCGTAGTTCAATTTGTAGGTCGTGTTTCCATAGGCTCCGTCGATTAACCAAGTGGCCCCCGAGTCGTCGGCCATGGCCGCCAGAACCTTGGGCACGCCCTCTTCGATGACGAAATGGACTTTGTAGGGGTTGCACACGGAGGCGTGTTCCTTGCCGTCGTAGAAGGAAAAATCCACGAACATGGTGACGTCGTAGGTGCCGTCGCCGTTGTCGATAAATTCTTCATCCTCGAAGATCGCCTTTTCAAGGACGTATTTTCGCCCCACCACCTCACAACGATAGGCATTCATGGCTCGCTTATCTTTTATAAACTGCTGAAGCTTCTGTGCGTCCTTGCTTAAATTGTCCGTGCTGAATTTCTCGTCCTGAGCGAAATCGCAAAAGTCGTTTAAAATAAAATTTCGCGCCGTCTTTAAGCAGGGCTCCTTCCATTCGCTATCATCGCTTTTTGCAAAGGAGCTGTAAGGCCCGATGCAAAAGGTCGCCGCAAGGGCCACGAGAGCCAGGCCGCCGCCGAGTAGAAGTAACTTCTTCATCTTTATCCTCCTTCTGTGCTTTTTCTATGTACGGTTACGACGTCTGCTTTATAAAGGCATTCGACATCTCTTTGGCTACCGCTATCTGATTTTAATATACGCCTTGTCTCCTCTCCCGCGGTTACAAAAAGATGAGTAAAAATTGATGTTTTGTCAAAGAAAAAGAGCCGAAATTTTAAAAACGAAAATAAAGGGAAAATACGTTAAAGAAAGGCTACTCGCCACAGGATGAGCAACAATTTTATACAGTGAAGGAGAATGGATTTTACTATGAAAAAAAGAGACATTTTATTTTGCCTATTTCTTCTGATCTATGCCATTTTTGGATGTAGCTATGCTTTTTTCTCGGAGTACAAATTAAATAGAATGCTCACAACAACATTCGGATTTGCCCATTTATATTCTTTTTTTACCATGATATGCGTTGTAATGCTCCTTTTTTCATTATTAGCAGTGGCAATTACCTTGTTAAAGAATGGATTTAAATTGAAATTTGATACGCCAAATTCAATTTTAATTTCATCAATGGTTTTTTCAATGCTTTTTATTTTCGGAGGAACCGGCACAGATAAACTAGTCGAGACAAGCCGTGATGGTCAGACAATTAGACTCGTTGAATGGAATGTAGCTGACAATATAAACGAGGCAAACATCCGAGATATTTTCGGCGAATTTGACGCTGATATCGCTGTGTTCCCGGAACTTGGAGGATATGAAAAAGGGGATCATTCGAATAGTAGGCTCATTAATTTGTTCAAAAAAGCCGGTATTGATTTCGAAAAGTATGAAGTCTATGTTTCGGAACCGACGGAGGGCAGTATAGCTCCCGTTACAATCGTGATAAAGAGGGCATTCGGTCGCTACAATTTTTACAAGAAAACACCTATGACGAGATTTGGAACAGTCTATTTATCTCCAACTACAAAGGGAAAACCGTCCATTATAGGATTGCACACGGCACCTCCGCTTCCGGGGTTAATGGGCATTTGGAAAAATGATTTAGATTTAATTTCAGACCTTTCTAAGCATAATAAAGATTCGATTATAATTGGAGATTTCAATGCCACAATGAAGCATGGTCGTCTTAATACTATAAAAACACATGTCGATGCTTTGGAGCATGCACCGAAATTTAATTCGGGAACATGGAACATAGATATTCCATCGCCTTTTAGGACAAGAATAGATCATATTTTAATACCAAATAATAAGTATGGTGTGAAAAACATAGAGCTTAAAGCCCATAGCAACTCAGACCATTTGTGTGTGTTTACAGAAATACAGGAGTTAACCAATTAAAATTTACGTTATGAAGCAAGCGACTTAGAATGATATCTTCGTCGCTTTTTTATTGTTCAAATTGCAATCGAAGTGCAACGGAACCCCCGGTCTAACCGGGGGTTTTCTAATGCAAAAAAGCGGCTCGAAGGAGCTGCTTTTTTTGTGGGCGAAAAAAGATTGACGAAAAACGAAAACCGTTGTACATTATTATTGCCGACGGAACCGTCGGTAGCAGAAACAGGGAGGAGAGGTTATGGTCAAAAAGCGTTTACGTCCGGAGGCGCGAAAGAAAGAAATTTTAGCTGCGGCGGCAAAACTCATAACGGAAAAAGGCTACAGCCACGTCACCATGGAAGATGTTGTAGAGGCGACGGGGCTTTCCAAAGGCGGCCTGTACCATTACTACAAAAGCGTCGACGACATTCTCTACGATTTAATGGTGGAGGGCATGCGCTACCGGAACGACATTATCAAGGATGCCACGGCAAGCTATGACGGCCCGATCGATCCGGAATTTGTGGCGGAGAGCATCGTAGAGAAAATGCTTGATGACAACCCCTATATGCCGGTGTACGTGCAGTTTTTACTCGCCAAGCGTCGCAATGAAAAATTGGAAAAGCTGTTTTTAAAATTAAAGGAGCAAACCCTGGAAGAATCAAACGCATTTTTATTTTCCGAAGGGGGCGTGAAGATGAATGAGGACATGCTTGATTTGCTCACGGATTTCATCAACACGATGATCCTCGGCAGCGAACTTTTAGATGCACGGGAAAATTTTAAAAAGCATCGCCAACTTCTTCTCGCCGCCACCCAAAACATACTTAAATCGACAGTCTAAGTCGGTTTAAGTTTTTTTACAAGATGCCGTGATAATTATTATCACGAGGAAGGAGGTCTTATGGCCATTTACAAAAAAATATTCGCATATGTACCCGAGGCGAAAGGTTACGGTTACTTATCTCTGCTTTTATCCGTTGCAAGCGCCGCAGGTCTCGTGGCGGGCTATTATTTCGTCTACTGCGTCATGGTGGCGTTGATTCAAGAAGGCAACGTCGCCCACGCCATGGCGCTCTCTATTCGCACCATGATGACCTTGACAGCGGGCAGTTTGCTTTATTTTGCATCGGGCATCGCATCCCATAAATTAGGATTTCACGTGGAAACCAATCTTCGCAAAAAAGGCATCGACGGCGTGACAAAAGCCAGTTTCCGTTTTTTCGATCTCAATCCCAGCGGCGTCGTTCGCAAAACCATCGACGACAACGCCGGGTTAACGCACCAATCGGTGGCGCACATGATTCCCGATTTAGGGCAAGCCTTCGTCGTACCCATTCTAAGTTTGATCTTAGGTTTTTACGTGAGCATTCGTTTGGGCATCGTCCTCGTCGTCCTTATCGTCATCGGCGGTTTGCTCTTTAAATCCATGATGGGCGGGGAAACGAAATTTATGCAAATTTACCAAGACGCCTTAAAGCGTATGAGTGCCGAAACGGTGGAATACATTCGGGGCATTCAAGTTGTCAAAATTTTCGGCGCCGACGTTCAATCCTTTAAAGCACTTCACGACGCCATTCACGATTACGCAAAATACGCCTATGCTTATTCCAAATCCTGCAAATTGCCTTACACGGCGATTCAATGGCTCCTAATCGGCGTCACTGCCATCGTCATGATTCCCCTGTCATTATACTTACACCGCGTAGGCGATATGCGTTCTTTCTACGTGGAAATGATCATGCTCCTCTTTATTTCGGGGGTCACCTTTTCATCTCTCATGCGAATCATGTATTCCAGCATGTATATTTTTAACGCCAACTACGCCCTCTCCAATTTAGAAAAAATGTACGACGACATGCTGAAAGATAAAATTGCCTTCGGAACGAAGGAAACTTTTGACGGAGAGGATATCGTCTTTTCCCACGTGGACTTCGGCTACGGAGATAAGCCCGTCTTTAAGGATTTCAACCTGAACCTGGACGGTGGCAAAACCTACGCCCTCATCGGCGCGTCGGGATCGGGGAAATCTACCCTCGCCAAACTCCTTTCCGGATTTTATAAAATCGACGGCGGCGACATCTTCATCGGCGGAACGCCTTTGTCCGATTATTCGGAAAAAGCCGTGGCGAAAAACATCGCCTTTATTTTCCAAGATCCGAAACTCTTTAACGGCTCCATATTCGACAACATCGCCGTCGCCAAAGGCGGCGCCACGGAAGACGAGGTGTTGAAGGCGCTGAAAGACGCCGCCTCCATGGACATTATCGAAAACCTGCCCGAGGGCATCCACACCTTAATCGGCGCCAAGGGCGTGTACCTTTCCGGTGGAGAAAAACAACGGATCGCCATTGCCCGCGCCATGCTGAAAGACGCAAAAATCGTGGTAATGGACGAAGCCAGCGCCGCCATCGACGCCGACAATGAGTACAAATTGCAGGCATCCTTTAAAAAGCTCATGGAGGGCAAAACCGTTATTATGATCGCCCACCGCTTGACGAGCGTGCGAAACGTAGATGAAATCCTCGTCATGGAAAAGGGGAAGGTTGTGGAGCGAGGAAGCCACGACGTGCTGATGGCAAAAGACAGCTACTACAAGCGGGAACTTTTGCGCTATAACATGGCCAATGATTGGAGGATCAACGATGAAAGAGCACTTTAAAAAGAAATTCCATGTAACCGAAGAAGGTGCACAGGGATTGGTGCGTGCCGTGTGGGCGAGCTTTATCGTCAACGTCATCGCCATGTTTCCCGTCATGATTCTTATGTTGCTGGGTCAGCAGATTTTAGAAGGCACATTCTATTCGCAAACACTTTATTTCGCGCTATCTCTCGGCATTTGCGTCATATTGTTTGTCGCTCTCCTCGTGGAGTACGAGCGCATGTATAACGCCACCTACAAAGAATCGGCGAACTTGCGAGAAAATTTGGGGAAGACTTTGGCGAAATTGCCCCTGGCCTTTTTCTCAAAACGCAATTTAAGCGATTTGGCGCAATCCATTATGTCCGATGTAGAAGCCATCGAACACGCCATGAGCCACGCGATTCCGAAAATTTACGGGCTCTACCTCTTCATTCCCATTCTCGGCGTCATGCTGTTGGTAGGGAATGTTAAGCTGGGCCTTGCGGTCATCCTTCCCATGACGCTACGCCTCTTAATCCTCGTCGCTTTTAAAGGAGAGGGCATTAAGAGGAATAAAAAATTCTTCGATCAGCTGCGGGCCAATGCGGAAGATTTTCAAGAGGCCATCGAGCTGCATCAGGAAATCCGGAGCTACCATTTAACGGATGACGTTCAAAAGGATCTTTACACCAAAATGGACGAAAGCGAAAAGATCCAGATGAAGACCGAAGGCTTAGCTGTGGGCATTATGGCCCTGTCGAATTTATTTTCCTTTATCAGTCTCGGGATCGTCCTTTACGTCGGCGTCGGGCTCCTCGCCAAAGGAGAAGTGAGTTTACTCTATGTCGTAGGCTATGTCCTCGCCGCCATGAAACTTAAAGATTTAATTGATCTTTCCAGCGAAGCGGCTCTGGAAATTCGCCACATTACCCCTCGCGTCGAAAATATCGCCTCGATTCAAGATGCGCCCCTCCAAAAGGGAAAAGACGTGGATCTTCGACGCGTAAGCATTGATGTAGAAAATGTTCACTTCGGCTACGGCGAAAAGAACGTGCTGGACGGCGTGAACTTCACCGCTCGCCAAGGGGACGTTACCGCCCTCGTCGGGCCCAGCGGCTGCGGTAAGAGTACCCTCTTAAAACTCATGAGCCGCCTTTACGATTACGATTCCGGCGCCATTCGCATCGACGACTACGATATTCAAAATGTTTCCACCGACTCCCTCTTTAAAAAGACATCCATCGTCTTCCAAGACGTGATGCTCTTTAATACGAGCGTCATGGAAAACATTCGCATCGGACGTTTGGATGCCACCGACGAGGAAGTAAAAGAAGCGGCGCGTATGGCCAATTGCATGGATTTTATTGACGAAATGCCCGAAGGATTCCATACGGCCATCGGGGAAAACGGACAGGAACTTTCCGGCGGTCAACGGCAACGGCTTTCCATCGCCCGGGCGTTCTTGAAAGATGCGCCTATTTTAATTCTCGACGAAATCACATCCAGCTTGGATGTAGAAAATGAACGGATCATTCAACAATCCCTGAACCATTTAATTCAAAATAAGACGGTGGTCATCATTTCCCACCGCTTAAAGAGCGTGGAAAAAGCGGATAAAATCGTCGTCTTAAACAAAGGAAAAGTCGAAGGAGAAGGCAGGCACGACGAACTGCTGAAAACCTCGCCGACCTACCGAAACCTTATGGAAAAATCTGAAATGGCGGAAGCCTTTGTGTATTAGGAGGAAGTATGAAAAATGAAAAATTAAAGGTCAAAGATCTCGTTACCATCGGGATCTTTGCCGTTATCTATTGTATTGTAATGTTCGGCGTCGGAATGATGGGCATGATCCCTATTTTATTTTTAATCTATCCGACCATTCTCGGCATCGTTAGCGGCGTCATCGTCATGTTGTTTATGGCGAAAGAGCAAAAACCCTGGGCGCTTTTTATCTTCGGAATGTTGACGCCCCTGGGAATGTTTGTCATGGGACATACTTACGTGGTGCCTGTACACGCATTAGTGGTGATGTTGATCGCGGAATTTATTCGCCGAGGCGGAAATTACCGTTCCTTTAAAAATAACGCCATCGCCTTTGGTATTTTTAATATGTGGATTTGCGGATCCCTTATGCAAATGCTCTTAGTAAAGGAAAAATATATGGAAATGTGTGCCATGATGGGATCGGATTATGTTCAAGCGCTTGAAAAACTTATCACCTACCCCCATATGGCCATCGTCTATGCAGGGGCTTTTATCGGCGGCATCGTCGGCGCATGGATCGGCCGCGCCATGCTTAAAAAACACTTCATTAAGGCGGGCATTGCATAATGAATGAAACGCCAAGTGTTTCATTTGATCCAAACCCCATTACGAAATTCATTGTTACCATGCTCGTAAGCTTTACCGTATTACACCCCATTGGACTTTTTGCTTGGGGTGTGATGGTGTGGATCAGTTTGTTCTTTTGGTTAAGAGGATTAAAAAAAGAAGCATTGCAAGGTTTTTTGGTTTTCACTCTTCTTTATTTCCTGCCGAATTTTGAAGGCGCCATGGCCCTTCCCGGATTTTTAAAAATGTTTGTCGCCCTTTTAGTCGTGGTTAAAATGTTTTACTTGCCCTTTATGGCAGGGAAATATCTAATTCAAACATCTGACGTAGGCGATATTATAACCTCTATGGATACCGTTCATGTGCCCAGGGTCATTACCATCCCCGTCGCCGTCATGTTTCGCTTTTTTCCTTCTTTTAAGGAAGAGCATTATCACATTAAGCAGGCGATGAAGATACGAGGGATTACGTGGAAAAATCCTTTGCGCTACGGGGAATATGTAAGCGTTCCGTTGCTTATTTTATCGTCGACTATTGCCGATGATATTGCCATGGCGGCGGAAACGCGGGGAATCGGCATCGAGGGAGAGAAAACGCGCTATCGGGAAGTGAAACGCGGCGGCGTCGACCTCGTGTATTTTCTCGGCGTGTTCGGTTTTGTATTGGGAGGCTGGTTATGCTTGAGATAAAACATTTATCCCTAACGTATGGCGATGCCGAAAAAAGCTTACATGACATTACCTTTTCTGTGGCGGACGGCGAATGCGTCTTGCTCGCAGGAAAGAGCGGATCCGGCAAATCTTCCATTTTACGCGCCATCAACGGCATCGCCTCTTCTTACGACGGAGCATTTCTCGAAGGGGAGATACTGATCGACGGTCGTGCAGTTGAAAAAATGAGCATGGCCGATCTGTCCCAAATGATAGCCAGCGTGTTTCAAAATCCCAAGACCCATTTTTTCAATGTGGATACGACCTTGGAACTCGTTTTTTATTTGGAGAACATAGGCCTTTGTCGCGAAAAAATGAAGGAGCGATTGGAGAAAATGCTCGCTCTTTTCCATATCCGGCATTTAATGGATCGTGATATTTTCAAATTATCCGGCGGTGAAAAACAAGTGTTGAGCATCGCCGCGGCCTATATAAGTGGTGCACCCATTATTCTCCTCGACGAACCGTCATCAAATTTAGATGAAAAGACGACTCGAATCTTACACGATATGCTTTATTTGCTAAAAAGAGAAGGCATTACATTAGTGATTGCCGAACATCGGCTTTATTACCTTATGGATCTCGTAGATAGAATTTATCTTATGGAGAAGGGAAAACTGAAAACAACTTTTAACAAAAGTGCGTTTTTGGATCTTTCCGAAAAAGCGTTGTATGCCCAAGGGTTACGTTCGACACGCCCTATAGAATTAAAGGAAAAATCAGGAAATCATAACGGATCCGATCTCAACATTCATTGTTTACAGCACTTTTTTGAGGGATCGGCGAAGGGATTTTCCGTAGAAGATATTGGCCTTGCAAAAGGAAAGGTTTACGGCATCGTCGGAACCAACGGTTGTGGAAAATCCACATTCCTCAGAAGTCTTCTCGGCATCGAAAAGAGCGTGAAAGACGATGTCGAATTTAAAGGAGCAAAGATACCAAAGCGTAAACGACTGGCACAATCCGCATTGGTTATGCAGGATGTGAACCATCAACTTTTCAGCGATACCGTGGCGGGGGAAGTCGTGCTCGGGCAAAAGACGATCGACGAGGAAAAGCGTGAACAAATATTGGATCGCTTAAACCTTTTGGATAAGAAAGAGCGCCATCCCATGAGTTTGTCCGGCGGCGAAAAGCAACGGGTCGCCATTGCTTCGGTTTTATTGAGCGATCGGGAAATTATCGGCTTTGACGAGCCGACAAGTGGAATGGATTACGAAAATATGGTCAGCATTTCGGGACTTACGCGGTCGTTGGCAAAAGATGGAAGGATTTTACTCGTCGTTTCCCACGATACGGAATTTTTAAATCGTACGGCAGATGAGATCATCGACATGGGTTCTTTCGGAATTCAAAAGAATTAAACTAAAAAAGCAGGTTAACCTTAGTAGAGTGACTCCATAAAGTTGGACCCGGAAATCCAGCCTTTGGGAGTCAGTGCACTTCGGAGCTGCTTTTTTTGTTGCACTTCAATTAATTATTCAAGGCAATAAAAAAGACCCGGCGGGGCCGGATCTTTGGATCCCCCACAGGGCCGGGCTTCGTTTAATTCAGACCCGCCCTTATAGTAAAGGTGGGTAATTTGCTAACTACGTCTAACTTCCACTCAGTGGAGGCTTGTTATAGGTAACTAGACACAATTTCCCGTGTCTGATTTGTCGGTTGAATTAATAGAAGGTATCGAACCGCGCAGGGGTTATTTGATTTATCTATATTATACTACGATGCCCTTTCTTATTCAAGAATGGCGGGAGCCTAAAGCACCCATTCCGCGTCGATCTTCACGTCAACGGAGCGGCTCACCAGCCGGTAGATGGGATTCACATCTTGGGCTTTAATCAGGAGGGCGTTCAGCTCCTCTTCGTCGCCGTCGGCGTAGTAAAAGAGCTTCACGTGAATGGACTCGATGTCCGGCGGATCGTCGTAGCCCCGCACGGGAATCATGCGCAGGGGATTTTTCAAGCGAGCGTGAAGGATGCCTTCGATTTCGTCCATGACAATCCCCGCCTGTTTAAATTCTTTAATGGCGGTGTGGATCATGGATGAGAGGAGGCTTCCCAGAAAGTAGCTCATGGCGGTGACGCCGTCGTATTCGTTGTCGAAGCTCATGGTGCAGCCCACGGTGAGCTCTTTTCGGTCCGTGTAGAGGCGCACTTCCTTTAGGTCCTGACAGGTGCCCCGCATGCTCATTTCGAAGACGTGGGCTTCGTCGGGTTTGTCTACCTGCTTCGCCGCAGAGGATTTTATTTCGCCGGAGGAGTTACGCATAGCGTGCCCTCAAGTTTTCTTTCACCGATTCCAGCACGGCGAGTTTTTCTTCGATGTGTTCCAGCTCGTTAACGGGCTTTTTCGCGAATGTGGCAAAGCCGCAGTCGGGATTGAGCATGATCCGCTCCTTGGGCAGATATTCCATGACCTCTTCCACCCGGGCGATGATCGCCTCCGCCGGCTCGGCTTCGTCGCTGCGGGGATTCATGACGCCGAGGCCAAGAGTGGCGTCTTTAAAGATGTCGTGGCCTTCGAAGAGGGATCCGATGCTCCCGGCGCGGTCCGTGGAAAATTCCAGGAAGTAGATGTCCGCCTTCACGGCTTCGAAGAGATCCAAGAGGGGCGTGTAAGGGCCCGTCAGAAGAATGGTTTCGTCCTTGCTCCAATTGCCCCGGCAGACGTGGAGGCCCACTTTGGATTTGCTCCGGTCGATGGTCTTAAAGACCGATTGAATCAAGTGGGTGGCGAAGGCCAGCTCTTCCGTGGGATCTTTCTTTTCCGACAGGGACGCGCACATAAAGGTGCGGGTGTGGGCGGGAGAAAAGACCACTTCCGTGAGCACGGGCTCGTCGAATTGAATGATGTCCACGCCCATGGCCTGCAACTCTTCAATCTCTTCTTTAAAGACGCGGATCACGTCTTCTCCCAGGGCTTCCTTGGAATCGTAGAAGTCGTCGGAAAGGCCTTTGAGCCACATGGAGCGAGTGACCAGATAGGGCCCGGGCAGGGTGATTTTGATCTTGCGGTCCGTGAGTTTTTTCATGGCCTCCAGCTCGCCGCCGACCAGGGAGCGGCTGCGCTTGATCTTGCCTTGGCAGATGGCGTTTTTAATGCTGTTGGCCGGCACGTCCAAAATGCTCAGCATGTCTTCGTAGGCTTTTTTGTCTTCGATATAGGGAAGCATGTCGCTCATGCTCATCATCTCCACGCCGTCCAATGCGCCGGCGATAAAGGAGACGTAATTGTCTCGGCCCTGTTCCCCCGAGGTAATGTAGTCCACGTCGTAGGCCTCTTGCAGGCGCACGACTTTTTCCGTGCCCGCCGCCACCATGGCTTCGTAGCTTTCCCTGTCCAGTCGCCCCTTGGACACGTCCCGAGCGGCCTTTAAGAGGGCGTTGCCTCTGGGCATGGAGCCCATTAAGGATACTTCAAACATAAATCCTCCTTTAAAAAAAGACAGACTCAGGAGGCGGAGATTTGATCCTCTTCGCCTCCCGTCTGTCTTTATTTTATACCTTGATGCCCTTCTTATTCAAAGAAGTTCATGTAGTCGACGGCTTTTCTGATTTCGGTGAAATTCGTGGTGCGGCCGTCTACCCATTCCTTTAAGCCTTCCAGATCCAGGATTTCCTTGTCCCGTTTCTTGCTGTAGTCCATGGTCTTTAACACGGCGTTGAAAGCTTCAATGTCTTCGTCTGCCACGCCTTCATGGGCGGTGAAGATGCAGTGGTCGAAGCCGTTGGTCTTGCCGATGACTTCCAATTGATTGCCGTCTACGGTGCCGTCGGCGGTCCATGCTTTGTAATTGCCTTCGATGGCAAAGCCCGCCACGTTTTCGCCGGCTTCCACGGATTTAATGGCGTCCAATTCGCCGCCGGTGTGGTCGCCGTCTAAGCCGACGCCGATGTCGTAGCGCACTTCTTCGTAGTCCTTACCGAATTCCATGCCGTTTTCCCGGAGGTATTGAATGGGAATCAAACGGGCTTGAGGCGAGTCGATGGCGCCGAATGCCACTTTCTTGCCGCGAAGATCTTCCACGGATTTAATGCCGCTGTCTTTTTTTGCCACGAGCACCGTGTGCAGATCTCTGTCCGTGTCACGCATGAGGCCGTATTTTACCTTGCCTTCCATGCGCAGCTCCGCTTCCCGATTGGCCAAGGGGGAGTTCCAAGCGATGTCGATTTCCTTGTTCATCAAAGCCTTCACTTGGTTTCTGTAGTCGTCGAAAAAGACTGGCTCGATTGAAATGTCGTGGCCTTGGTCTTCGATGAATTGGCGAATCATGTCCCAGATAACCGTGACCTTGGGATCGTAAATAACTGCGCCTACTTTTAATGTTTTCGTCATTGTCTCATCCTTTCTCAAAACAAAACGGGCGATGCATAAGACTTCGCCCGTATTTATACCCAATTCTTACGGAATCATTTGGTCCGTTAAGACGGAGCCGATCCATTGATGGAGAACATCTACACTCGGTGCCATGACTTGACCTGCAAGGCCGTCTGCCAGGTAGCGAGCAAAGTTTCTGTATTGGCTGTATGCGCGGCCGCCGCCGATTAACATACCTAAGCGACCGGATTCCACGACGTTTTCGATGGCGATGACGCGGGCTGAAAGAATTTTTATCAAGGCGTCTTCGTCGCCGTTACGTGCTGCCAATGCCGATGCACGGCAAGCGGATACGCCGGCGTTGGCGTTGTTGTAGATCTTGGAAATGTGAAGCTTAATGGTATCCACATTGGCCAAAGTGGAGCCGTCGGGGAATTGTCTGTCCATGGCGTGCATAATGGCTTCTCTTGCAATGGCTTCGTTTAAGCCGCAGTAGACGGCTGCAAGGCCTTGAACGAAAGGAGGAGCGGCAAAAGCAAACATTTGTTCCATGCCGGCGCCGTTATCGCCAACGCGGTATAACTCATCGATATACATGTCTTCCATGTACATAGGGCAGGATACATTGCCCTTTAAGCCGATGCCGTTCCAGCGATCCATGCGGAAGGAAAGGCCCTTGGAGTCCAGAGGTATGCAGAAGTGGTCCGTGTCGGCGCGACCTTCGCCGGTCTTGGCAATAAGAATGTAGTAGGACGCATATTCAGCGGAGGTGACCATGCTCTTGGAACCGTTGATTACCCAGCCTTCCCCGTCTCTCTTGGCGGTGGTATCAGGATAGTGGAAGTAGACGCCGGAACCGGATTCGGAATAAGCCAAAGCCAGGATCTTGCCTTCGTTAATGACTTCGTCGATGATTTGTTTCTTTAATTCGTCTTTGGCTACGCTTAAGATGACGTTTAATCCCACATTGTGCATCATGTAGCAGAGACCGACGGTAGCCGATTCTTTGGCGAGGGCGCGAACGACTTCAGCGTGATCATAAATGTCGCCGCCGAGGCCGCCTTCGGATTCGGGAATGATCAGCTTTAAGAATCCTTCGGCATATAATTTTTCGAAGATGTCTTTCGGGAACTCTTTGGTTTCGTCGATTTTTCTTCCAACGGGAGCCACGTATTTTTCCGCAAACTCGCTGGCTTTTAAGTAATAGTCCATTTTAACCTTTCTCCTTTTTTAAGCTTATGTTCACATCCGACGATCAGGGGCATTGCACGACACCGCCGTGGGGCGGATACGCCTCCGAAAAAATATTTTCGGCTTGACGAAAACTCAAATGCATACGCACCCCGTATACTCTATTTCTATCACGCCCCGGGAACCCGGTCAAATTTTAATTTTCAATGGAAAAAATGAACTATTTGTTTTTTCTATAGATTAAAAAATCTTCCTCTTTGTCCCCTTTCCCGCTCCCAATATTTCGCAGATTTAATTAAAAAAAACGGGCGATGCAAATGCCTTCGCCCGTTATTATACTCATTTTTTACGGAATCATTTGGCCCGTTAAGACGGAGCCGATCCATTGATGGAGAATGTCGACACTCGGTGCCATGACTTGACCTGCGAGGCCGTCTGCCAGGTAGCGAGCGAAGTTTCTGTATTGGCTGTATGCACGGCCACCGCCGATTAACATACCTAAGCGACCGGCTTCCACGACGTTTTCGATGGCGATGACGCGGGCGGAAAGAATTTTTGCCAAAGCGTCTTCGTCGCCGTTACGTGCTGCCAGTGCCGATGCGCGGCAAGCGGATACGCCGGCGTTGGCGTAGTTGTAGATCTTGGAGATGTGAAGCTTAATGGTGTCCACATTGGCCAAGGTGGAGCCGTCGGGGAATTTTCTGTCCATGGCGTGCATAATGGCTTCTCTTGCGATGGCTTCGTTTAAGCCGCTGTAGACGGCTGCAAGGCCTTGTACGAAGAGAGGTGCAACCAAGGTCAGGATTTGTTCCATGCCGCTGCCTTCGGTGCCGACGCGGTGCAGTTCATCGATAGGCATGTCGTCCATGTACATGGGGCAGGATACATTGCCCTTTAAGCCGATGCCGTTCCAACGATCCATGCGGAAGGTAAGGTTCTTGGAGTCCACGGGGACACAGAAGTTGTCGGTGTCGGCGCGGCCTTCGCCTGTCTTTGCGATGACCATGTAATAGGATGCGTATTCGGCGGATGTAACCATGCTCTTGGAGCCGTTCAGTACCCAGCCTTCGCCGTCTCTCTTGGCGGTAGTTTCGGGATAGTAGAAGTTAACGCCGGAGCCGGATTCGGAATAAGCCAAAGCCAGGACCTTGCCTTCGTTAATGACTTCGTCGATGATTTGTTTCTTTAATTCGTCTTTGGCTGCGTTTAAGATGACGTTTAATGCCACATTGTGCATCATGTAGCAGAGACCGACGGTAGCCGATTCTTTTGCCAGAGCGCGAATGATTTCAGCGTGATCGTAAATGTCGCCGCCGAGGCCGCCTTCGGATTCGGGAATGATCAGTTTCAGGAAATCTTCGGCATATAATTTTTCGAAGATGTCTTTCGGGAACTCTTTGGTTTCGTCGATTTTTCTTCCAACGGGAGCCACGTATTTTTCCGCAAACTCGCTGGCTTTTAAGTAATAGTCCATTTTAACCTCTCCTTTTTTAAGCTTATGTTCACATCCGACGATCAGGGGCATTGCACGACACCGCCGTGGGGCGGATACGCCTCCGAAAAAATATTTTCGGCTTGACGAAAACTCAAATGCATACGCACCCCGTATACTCTATTTCTATCACGGGTCGCTTACACGGTCAAATTGTAATTTTCAATGAAAAAAATGAACTATTCTCTTTTTCTATAGATTAAAAAATCTTTCTCTTTTCCCTCTCTCCCCTTCCCTTTATTCCGCGGATTCCTCTAAAATTTTCTTCCATGCCTCGGGCATGGGCGAGGTGAGGCTCATAAATTTTTTTGTTCGCGGATGGATGAAAGACAGTTCGCACACGTGGAGATGCACCTGCCCTTCGCCGCCGCCGTAAAGCTCGTCGCCTAAGACGGGATGACCGATATGGGCCATGTGGCAGCGAATTTGATGGGTGCGCCCCGTTTCCAGCTGAAGCTCCAAGAGACTTACCTTTCCTGCTACCAGAGGCCGGTAGCGGGTCAAGGCCTCTGGCCCGTCGGGGCGGACGATCCGCACCAGGGAAGCCTCGCCTACGCCTATGGGTGCATCGATGGTGCCGGCTTCCCGCACTTCCCCCTTCACCAGTGCCAGGTAGCGCTTGTTTTTCGTGTGATCCTTCGCCAGCCGCCCGTAGGCGTAGGGATTTTTCGCCACGAGGACGAGTCCCGTGGTCTCCCTGTCCAGCCGCCCCAACATACGCACCTTTCGCTTCAGGTCGATGGATGTAAAGTAGCCGGCGATTTCGTTGGCCAGGGTGTGGTCGGGATACATGCGGCAAGGCATAGAGGGGATCACGCCCTTGTCTATGACGAGGAGGTCTTCGTCTTCGTAAATGATCTTTTGCCTGAAAGGTGCGGGCACCAGATCCGTGGCCTCATCTTTAAAGGACACGGCGATCGCATCTCCCGCATCCAGGGGCGTGGATTTAAAAATCACCTCGCCCCGCCGCCGCACCAGGCCCGCGAGAAAGGCACGGCGCAGGTGACCGTTTGAGAAGCCGACGCTTCTTAAAAATGTATCCGCCCGCTTCACCGGCGCCTGCGTAATAAATTTCATGGCCTCTGTACTTTTCATTTTTCTCCTTTTGCTTTACCATATAAGTGAAGGACTTTTTCTAAAGGAGGTGATCTGATGACCAACCCCATCATAAATATTATTTCGAATTCTAATTTTGAAAGTCGAAAAACCACCAAGTGGCTCATTCAAAAATTGAAACAGCACCAATTTATGCCGACCACCAATCTGTCTCCCAAGGCGGAGCTGACCATTACCGTCGGCGGCGACGGCGCCTTTATTAAGGCGGTGAATCGCACGAATTTTTCTTCCACGCCCATCGTGGGCATTAACACGGGCCACTTGGGTTTTTATCAGGAAATCAGCCCGGAGCAGTTGGACGCTTTTATCGACGATTATAAAAATAAAAATTACCACATCGAGGCCCTGCCCATTTTAAACGGGGAAGTCTATACCAATCAAAAGAAGTATTACGTGCAGGCCATTAACGAGGTGGTCTTAAAGGCGCAAAATTCCAAGGTGATTCACATGAATGTCTTCGTCGATCGAAACCATTTGGAAAAATTTTCCGGCGACGGCATGCTCGTGGCCACGCCTTCGGGCTCCAGCGGTTACAATCTTTCCCTCGGCGGCAGCATGATCCATCCCCAAGTGGAGGCCATGGTCCTGACGCCTATGGCGGGAATCTCTTCCCAAAGCTACCGCTCCTTAAAGACCTCCCTGGTCATTCCCGGCGAGCACGTGATCTCTCTCGTGCCCGAGCGGCGCTACACCAACAGCAATCTCATTCTCGTCGACGGCAGGGAGCACAGCTACAGCCAGCTGAAGCGGATCAATATTCGCTTTTCCGAAAAGCGGATTCAGAAACTGGTCATCGAAAACAATTACTGGGATAATATTAAGAGTAAATTCCTTTAAAGGAAGCCCCGCGGGGCTTTTTTTATTGCCACGAAAAAAGAGCCCGGCGGCTCTTTATTTTTCCTCCATCACATCCAACATGACGCGGTATTCCGATTCGATGATTTCGCTCCAGGCGAAGCGCTTGATTTGTTCGTAAACAGCGTCGGGGAAAGCTCTGTCTTCTTTCACCGCCAGCACTTGTTTTTCCAGCGCCGCTTCCAGGCCTTGAACGTAATCGTCGATTTCCAGTTTGTGGGGCTGATCCGTGTTGTAAAGTTGGGGCAGCTTCACCACTTCCACCACATCGCTGGCCAAGACCTCGTCGCCTAAGAGTTCCATAAGGCCGTCGAGCTCCGATGTGACCAGGCGCATGCGACAGGCCAAGGCTTCGATGGCGATGAGCCCCAGGCCTTCGTAATAGCTGGGCAGCACGAAGATATCGCAGGTCTTCATGTGGGCGCCCAGGGCCTTTTGATCGATGACATTGTGGATCTTAAAGCCCTCTTTGTAGTGAGCGCATTCGAAGATGCGGTCTTTTCGGTCCAGGCTCTCTTCACCGATCAGCTCCATATCCACTTCGGGATACTTCCGCTTCAGATTGGGATAGGCCTTGGCCAGCTCGTAAACCCCTTTGGCCCGGGAAAGCTTGCCGGCGTAAATAATTTTGATGCGGTCGTCGTGGCGCCAAATGCCCTGATCGTTAAAGACGGCTTCGTTGTAGCCGCCGCCCATGACCGTGATCTTGGATTCGTCGATGGCGAACATGCGGGCGATGGCGGCCTTGTCTTTCTTCGACAGGGCGAAGACGTGGCGCAGCTTGTTCATATTGGCGGTGTAAGCTTCCATTAAGTCTTCGTGCTTTTCTCCCTGGCGCAGATCCGTGCCGTGGCAGACGCCGATGACGGGCACGCCGTCGAAAATCTCAAGCACCATATCCGTCAGATACCACAGATGGTGGGCGATGATGAGATCGGGCTTAAACTCCTCCTTCGCCGCCTCCAGCCGCTTGCGAAAGGCCCTCCGCCAGATTTCCACTTTCTTCGCATCCATTTGGGAATAGACCGTGTTGTCGTAGGGCATTTCGTCGCTCATGCCGGCGATGGGAAAGGGCACGTCGTCGGTGTTAAAGGCCACCGGGTATTGCTTTTGGTGAAAATCGAAATGGTAGGGCGATTGAATGCCGTAGACCAGGGCGTTTTCCACGCCCTTCTTTTCCAGTCCGTTGACCAGATTCGAATAATAGACGCCGCTTCCCGTGCGTGTGGGCAACTGCGCCAAGGTGTGTAATACTCTCATGTCCCCTCCTACTGTTTCTTGCCGTACATGGATTTGTAACGGGCGATGTTTTCGTCGTTTAAAAAGTCGTTGGCCGCGTTGATTTCCTGAAAAATCTTCGTCGTGTCTTCCTCGGGATTCAGGTCCGGGTGATATTTTTTGGCGAGCTTTTTATAGGCCAGGCGAATTTCATACTTGTCGGCATTCACATCGACGCCTAAGCGGTGCACGGCGGCCTCGTATTTCTCCTTAAAGCCCCCGTCGTATGCGCCGTAGCTTTCCTGATTATAGCCGCCGCCGAAATCGCCGTAGCTTCCCTGATAGCCGCCGAAATTACCCTGATTAAAGAAGGCTTCGAACTGGCGGCGAAACATTTCTTCTTCCATGCGGGCCCGCTCTTCCTGTTGACGGCGGCGCTCCGCTTCGATTTTCCGTTCGTAGCGTCTGCCGTAGTCCCCCATGGTTTCGTAGGTCACGTCTTTGCCCAGAAGGTAGTAGTCCGCCCGCTCGTAAAAATATTCCGTCGCCATGTACTGCAGGTACTTGAGCCGGCTTACGGCAAAGGAGCCGATGACGGGGAAGATTAAAATCAAAAGCACGATGCTCCCCCAGGGCATCCCCCCTCGAGAAGAAAAGCTCATGGGAATTAAAAAGATAAAGAAGAAAAGGCAACCGCCGAAAAATAATACCGACAGAAGCAGGCTGCGAAACGAACGGGTCAGCTCCGTCAAAAGACTGAACAGCCCGATAAAAAATTCCAGCACGTAGTCGATGGCCGTGCCCACGTATTTAAAAAAGTTTCCGTAAAATTTATTCATGTTCCCTCCTGTGCCGTTCCATAAAGGCCAGATCCTCCAGGACCAGGTCGTTTTCGCCGGCCAAGGTTTCCAAATGGTGGGTCAGTTCGTGGTAAAGGGTCTCTTTTAATTTTTCCGCGATTTCCTCGTGGGAGTAATAGCTGTACAGCGCCATAAAGGAACCGTAATACAAGACGATACTCTTGCCCATGGGCTCGGATTTGTAATGGCCCATGACGTAAAGGTCCGAATAGGTCTCGTCGCGCATTTCTTCTCTGGAAAAAATCACGCCGCCATTGAGGCCGCGGAAATATTCTTGTGGCAGCTCGTCCACCAGGTCGTCTAAAATCGACGCCATTTCGTCAAATCGATCGTCCATACCCCACCTCCTGATCTTTCATTATATGAGATTGAAGGCAAATTATAAAGCACAGGAGAAAATCTTCGACTTCTCTTCGCTTTTCGAAGTTTTTCCATTAAAAAAGGCGAAGCCGAAGCCTCGCCATTTGTTTACAGTTGATTTCTCAGTTCCGGGTGTTTGTTGTGGCGTCCCACAAAGCTCAGGATACCGACGATTAAAAGCACGCCGACGATGAGGGGAATGTAGGGATCTTGAATAAAGCCCGCCAAGATGTAGCAGACGGAGCTCACCGCCGCCACGGTTAGGGCGTAGGGCAGTTGGGTGGATACGTGGATAACGTGATTGCATTGAGCCCCCGCCGAGGACATAATGGTGGTGTCGCTAATGGGCGAGCAGTGGTCGCCGCAGACGGCACCTGCCAGGCAGGCACTGAGGCCGATAAAGAAGAGGTGTTCTTCCACGCTGAACATGCTGACCACGATAGGAATCAGAATCCCGAAGGTGCCCCAGCTGGTGCCGGTGGCAAAGGCCAAGAGGGATGCCACGATAAAGATAACCACGGGGAGGAAGAGTTGCAGACCGCCCGCCACATTGCCCATGGCATTGCCGACGAATTCCGCGCTACCTAAAAGGTCGTTGGAAATATTCTTCAGAGCCGTGGCCATGGTAAGAATCATAATGGCGGCCACCATGGAGTTAAAGCCTTCCGTCAAGCAGTTCATGGATGTGTTGAAGCTGATGACGCGGCGGATGATCAAATAGGTAATGGTAAAGAACAAAGTAATGGTGGCGCCCCAGGGAAGAGCCACGGTGGCGTCGGTGTTGCCGAAGGCGCCGACGAAGTCGCCGGCAAAGCCCGATTCGGGATCGAAGAAGCCGCCGACGTAAATCAAGGCCATGACCGAGGTGACGATGAGGAAGATAATGGGGATTACCAGGTCAAAGAGGCTGGCGCGATCCGACGTTTCCACGGTGTGCACTTCTTGTTCCAATGCGGAAATGTCTTCTCCCTCGAGAACCGATTCTTCGTAGCGAAGCATGGGGCCGTAATCGTCCCGTCTCCAGATTAAGACGATGACGAAGACCAGGGTCAGCAGGGAGTAAAAGTTATAGGGAATGGCACGGACAAACATGGTGATGCCGCTCATGCCCGTGCCTTCCGCATAGCCCGACACGGCCGCCGCCCAAGAGGAAATGGGGGCGATCATACAGATCGGCGCCGCCGTGGCGTCGATGATGTAGGCCAGCTTGGCGTGGGAGATCTTGAAGCGGTCGGTGACCGGTCGCATGACGCTGCCCACGGTTAGGCAGTTAAAGTAGTCGTCGATGAAAATTAAAATGCCGAGGAAGAAGGCCGCCGTTTGCGCGCCCCGTCTCGATGTAATGTGTTGGGACGCCCACTCGCCGAAGGCCTTGGTGCCGCCGCTGCGATTGATGAGGGCGACGAGCATGCCTAAGAGCACGAGGAAGAGGAAAATCCCCGCCGTGCCCGAGACGGCGTTAATGAGGCCGTCGTTAATGACGTGGTCCATGGTGGTGGTAAAGGAGCCGCCGCCGGCTAAGACCGCGCCGACGAAGATCCCCGTAAAGAGGGAGGGGAACACTTCCTTGGTAATCAGGGCCAGGGTAATGGCCACGATGGGCGGAAGCAGGGACCAGGCCGTGGCATGGGTGTCCACGCCGGAGGCCGCCACGGCAAAACTGCCGCCGATGGCGACGATGCCGAGGATTAATGCGATGATAAGATTGCGTTGATTGTTCATAGAATCTTCCTTTCTTGTTTTTCAATCGAAAAAAGAGCCATGATACTATCATGACTCTTGCTTTTTTACATACGAAAATAAAAACTCAAAAGGCACGATAGCTCTCCGTTCCGTAGAACGACAGTACGCAGGATATTCTCCGACGTCCCGGTGAAGGATACCTGTGGACACAAGCATCCGACCCTCGGCACCGCACCCTTTCGCGGACATCCATTGACCGGGGATTTCCGTTACTGATGTGAAGTGCGCCTCTATCATGTGGATTCGATTGTTGAATATGAGTATAGCAGACAGATATAAAATGTCAAGGAAAGATTTAAGCTTTTTTATAAAACGACCAAGCTCGCTCCCATGACCATCATGCCGAATATAAGGCCCAAGAGGGACAGGTGGGTCTCGCCGTAGGCACGGGAGGCGGGCAAAAGCTCGTCGAAGGAGATCAGCACCATGATCCCGGAAATGGCGCCGAAGACCACGCCGAACAAGGTGGGCGTCAGGAAGGGCCGCAGCAAAAGATAGGCCAGGATGGCGCCGATGGGCTCGGACACGCCGCTTAAGAAGGTGAGCCACAGGGCCCGCTTCTTGTCTTTCGTGGCGAAGTAAATAGGCGCCGCCACGCCGATACCCTCGGGAATATTGTGCATGGCGATGGCGATGGCGATGGAGACGCCCATGGCCGGGTCGAGAAGGCTGGTCATAAAGGTGACCATGCCTTCGGGGAAGTTGTGGATCCCGATGGCCAAGGCGCTCTTTAATCCCACTTGCTCCAGGGCCAGCTCGTGGCTCCTCTCTTCCATCTCCTCTTCCGTTTTAATTTCGTGGGGCTCGTCGGCTTCGGGCACCAAGTGGGAGATCAGTCCGAAGACGGCCATGGAGCCGAAGAAAGAAACCAGCACCATCCATTGGGCCTTGGCGTCGGACATGGTGGTCATGAAATTTTCCTGAGCCATGGGCATCATTTCCATAAAGGAAATAAAGATCATGACGCCGGCGGAAAAGCCCAGGGCAGCCGAGAGAAATCTCTTGTTGTCGGACTTGGACAAAAATACGATGAACGCCCCGAGCATGGTGGCGAGACCGGCAAGGGCGGTACTTATAAATGCAATGGCGACATTAGACATGGTTACTCCTCTGTTTCTTTGCCGATAGCGGCACAAACGACTTAACAGTGTTTTATTGTATCATATTTTCACGCAAAAAACGCCCCTCCGAAGGGAAGCTCGGAGAGGCGCTTTTATTTAACGAAAGAGTCGGGCGGCTTCGTCGGTAAGCCGTTTTAAAATCAGGGACTGTACGATGATTTTAATGACCAGCATCAGCCCTTGGAAGGGGAGCTTTGCCGTGAACAAGGCGCCGTAGGGGCTGCCCGTCAGCATGTGTACCCACACGGTACCCAGGCAAATATTGACCACCACCGTGGCCACCACATTGGCCAGGATAATGCGCTTTAGCGTCAGCTCTTTCTTGTAGAAGAAATAGCCGTAGATGACGGCGCCTAAAAAGGCATTAAAAGTAAATCCCGGGAAATAGGGGCCCGTAGGCTTGGTAAAAAACCCGATGAGGTCGGCTACGGCCGCCGCGATCCCCGAGGGGATGGGCCCTGCCACCGCCGATGCCAAGGTGACGGGAATAAAGGAAAAGCTGATCCGTTGCACATTGCCCAGATCGATGCCCAAGGTGCGCGTAAAGACGATTTGCAGCGCCACCATCACCGCCAAAAAGGCCAGTTTCTTCGTATTTAATTGTTTCATTTTTCCTCCTTAAGCTGCTTAAGAGGACAGCAGCGGATGCGGCAGAAGATAGCGAGCCTCTTCACTCTTCGTTTGAGAGCAACTTCCCATCTCTCAACACTTAACGCCTTCTGCCTACTCTACTTACGAAACAATTATAAGCATAATTTATTTCTCACGCAAGGCGGATTTACTTCGTGCGCACATTGCCCAAAAAGATTTCCCCGGTGTCGGCATTCATGGTGATCACATCCCCTTGCATGAGGCCGCCGGTAATGCCGGCGCAGCCGACGATGGTGGGCTTGGATACGGAAAGGCCTGCGATGGCCGAGGGCGAGGTAAGCCCTTCTTCCTCGGAAATAAATCCGCCGCAGCGGGCCAAATAGGGCGCGAGGAATTTATCGTAGCTCTTCGCCACAATAATATCCCCGTCGGTAAAGTCACGCACGAAAGATGCGTCGCCTGTGGCGATTCGCACCCGCGCCGTCTTGTGGCCGCCGACGATGCCCACGCCTTTGTGCAGGGTGGATGCCACCTGATGGACCTTCACCACATTGGTGCTGCCCGCCACGCCTTGGGGAACTCCCGCCACCATGACGATGAGATCGCCATCCTTAATGTAGCCGGCCCGCTTCACCACCTTCGCCGTGTGTTCGAAAATTTCCCTGCCGCGGGTCTTGCCCTTGACGCCGGTGACGCCCCATTGCAAACTCATTTGCCTCAAGACGCGGTCGTCGTCGGTGACGGCGAAGGTGTCCATCTCCGGTCGAAACTTCGCCAGATTTCTCGAGCTGAAGCCCGTGGACGTGGCGATGACGATGGCGTCGGCGGAAAGTTCCTCCGCCATTTCCACGGCGTGGCGCACGATGACATTGGTGGTGTTGTGCTTAAACTTTGCGCTCCTGCTCAAAATATGCTCGTAGTCCAACGCCGCCTCGGTCACGGCGCAGACCTTGGCCATGGTCTTTACCGCCTCCACGGGATACTTCCCACCGGCGGTTTCTCCTGAAAGCATGACGGCGCTGGTGCCGTCGATAATTGCATTGGCCACATCCCCCACTTCCGCCCGGGTGGGGCGGGGATTGCGTATCATGGAGTCCAGCATTTGCGTGGCGGTAATGACGGGAATGCCCTCGTCGATGGCCCGCTCGATGAGCTGCTTTTGCACCAGAGGCACCCGCTCCGTTTCGATTTCCACGCCCATGTCGCCCCGCGCCACCATGATCCCGTCGGCGAAAGAGGCGATGGCATCCATATTGTCGATGCCTTCTTTGTTTTCGATTTTCGCGATGACCTTTATGCCTTCGCCGTCGTAGGTTTCCAGCACGTCCCGAATGGCGAGAAGGTCGTCCTTCTTGCGAATAAAGGAGGCCGCGATAAAGTCCACCCCTTCTTCGATGCCGAAGCGAATGTCCGCCACGTCTTTTTCCGTAAGGGCCGGCAGCTGAATGGAGGCTCCGGGCACGTTAATGCCCTTGTGATCCTTGATCACGCCGCCGTTTAAGACCTTGGTGTGAATGGTGGTGCCTTCAATGGCTTCCACCTCAAGGGCCAGGAGACCGTCGTCCATTAAAATCATTTGTCCCGGCGCCACGTCTTTGTAAAGCTCGCCGTAGGTAATGGCGACGCCGGCCTCGTCCCCTTCCCGCTCATGGGCGTAGAGGGCGAAGGACGCCCCTTCCCGCAAGGTGGCCTCGCCGCCTTTAAAGGTCACGGTGCGAATCTCCGGCCCCTTGGTATCCAACATAATGGCGATGGGCAGATTCATTTCTTCCCGCACTTTTTTGATCCGGTCCATGGTCTCTCTGTGGCTGTCGTAATCGCCGTGGGAAAAATTTAAGCGGCACACATTGACGCCGGCGGCAAAAAGTTCCCGCAGCGTGGCCTCGTCCCAGGAGGCCGGCCCGATGGTGGCCACGATTTTTGTCTTTTTCATCATTGCTCCTATATGGAAATTTTATCCACCAAGTGGTAGAGATCCCGGTCGAAAGTTTTTTCCACGGCCAAGGCTTCCTTCAGGTCCATGGCAAGCATCCTTCCGCCCTTGAGGCCCAGAGCCAGGGATTTCTTGTCGCCGAAGCAGTAATTCACCGCCTCGGCTCCCAGGCGGGATGCGTTGATGCGATCGGTGCCCGTGGGGATGCCGCCTCGCTGCACATAGCCCAATATGGTGACCCGGGTTTCGATGGCCGTGGCCTCTTCCAAATCCCGGGCCAGGGCGTAAGCGGAAAGCTTATCTTCTGTGAGAAGGATAATGTGGTGGCGCTTGCCGCGAAGCTTGCCCGCCAGCATTTTCTTCTTCACCTCGTCGAAATCGAAATCCACCTCGGGAAGAATCACGCTCTCCGCCCCGCCGGCGATGGCCGCATAGAGGGCCAGGTCGCCGCAGTGGCGGCCCATGACCTCCACGATATTGGCCCGCTTATGGGCGCTTGAGGTGTCGCGAATCTTGCCGATGGCATCCAATATGGTTTCTATGGCGGTGTAAAAGCCGATACTCCCGTGTTGGTAGCCCAGGTCGTTGTCGATGGTGGCGGGAATGGTGATCACCGATTGCCCCGCCTCGGACAGAGCCAGGGCCCCGCGCATGGAGCCGTCGCCGCCGATGACCACCAAGTGTTCGATGTTCATGGCGTCCAAATGCTTTTTCGCCTCCGCCGGTCCGTCGGCTTCCCGCATCTTTTCCGAGCGGGAGGTGCCCAAAACGGTGCCGCCTTTGTGGACGATGTCCGCCACGGAAGAAAGGTCCATGGCGTAGGCGTCTTCGTCGAAAATGCCGGCAAAGCCGTTGCGTATGCCCACCACTTCTTTGTTTTCATAAACGGCCGAGCGTACCACCGCCCGTATGGCGGCGTTCATGCCCGGGGCGTCGCCGCCGCTGGTCAATAATCCTATGGCCATAATGCCTCACTTTCTAATGACGTCTTCGTCGGGGTCGATGTATCTGCTTAAGTCCTGAAGCAGCCCGTCGTCGCAGGCCACGGCCATGGTCTTGGGCATGCCCAGGGCTTTTTCTTCGTCGGTAAAATATAATACCACGGGAACGGATCCCCGGTGCAGTTTCAAAATGGCTTCGATATCCTCTTGAAGGCTCCGATTGGGTAGGCGGATAAATAGCGTTCCCCAATCATCCTCGTCATCCAGGGCCCGAATGGATTCCACCAGGATCTTCCCCTCTTCCACTTCGCTGCCTTCGATACGGCCGGTCACCGTAATGAGCTTGCCCTCTTCAAATAGCCCCGGGGGCAGAGAGGCGTAGACCTTGGGAAAGACCACGAGTTCGATGGTGCCGTAGAGATCTTCCAAGACGCCGAAGGCCATCATTTGATTCTTCTTGGTTACCAGGGTGCGGGTCTCTCTCAACATTCCGCCCAAGGTGCGATTAAACAAGACATCGGTGCTTTCCAGGGCTTCTTTTACGGAAGCCGTGTCCGAATCCGTTTGCCGCTTTAGGCTTTCGGTGTAGGATTCCAGGGGATGGCCGGAGACGTAAATGCCCAGCACCTCCCGCTCGTACTCCAGCTTCTGCTTTTGATCGTAGTCCTTCAGCCTGGGCAGGGCCTCCTCCATGGTGGCCTGTGCCTGTTGAAACAGACTCACCTGCCCAGGGATGTTGCGCTTGTTTTCGCCCTGGATCTGATCCATTAATTTGTCGTAGACCGCCAGGTACTGAGGCCTGTTGCCGCCCAGTGTGTCGAAGGCGCCTGCCTTGATCAAAGATTCCATGCTCCGCTTGTTCATGGCGCCGGGGGCCACCTTATCCACTCGGCGGATAAATTCCGTCATGGATGTAAAGGGTCCGTCTTCCCGCGCCTTTTCAATGGCGCGGACGAAGTTGGCGCCGACATTTTTTATGCCCTTTAGGCCGAAGCGAATGGCGCCCTCTTCCACATTAAATTTCAAATAGCTCCTGTTTACATCGGGAGGCAGGAGGGGAATATTCAGCCGCTTCACTTCTTCGATATACATGCGCATGTGATCGGCATTGGACATAAAGGAGGTGATCTGCGCTGCCATAAATTGGGCGGGGTAGTAATGTTTCAGCCACGCCGTGCGGTAAGCCACCACGGCATAGGCCACGGAGTGGGATTTGTTGAAGGCGTAGTTGGCGAAGTCGATCATAAGATCGTAAATATTGTTGGCGCTTGCCTCGTCCACGCCGTTGCGCAGGGCCCCCGCCACGTCTACTTCTCCGTCGTCTTTCAAGCTGCCGTAGATAAAGTTTTGCCGCTCCTGTTCCATGACGGCCATTTTCTTTTTGCTCATGGCGCGGCGCACCAAGTCCGCACGGCCCAGGGAGTAGCCCCCGACCCGGCGCACGATTTCCATGACCTGTTCCTGATACACGATGCAGCCGTAGGTCTCTTCCAAAATATCCTTCAATGCCTCGTGGGGATAGCTGATCTTCGAGGGATCGTGCTTCGATTCCACGAATTTCGGAATTTGATTCATGGGCCCCGGTCGGAAGAGGGCGTTTGCGGCGGCGAGGTCCGCAAATTTCGTGGGCTTTAGGTCCTTTAAGAAGGCCCGCATGCCGCCGCTTTCAAATTGAAACACGCCTAAGGTTTCCGCACGCTGAAACATTTCCAGCACCTCGGGATCCTCGTAGTCCATGCTGTCGAAGTCGATGGTCTTGCCATAATCCCGCTCGATGAAGCGCAGGGCGTCGCGAATCACCGTGAGGGTCCTGAGGCCCAAAAAGTCCATTTTCAACAGGCCCAGCTCTTCCAGCTCGATCATATTAAATTGGGTGGAGATGATCTCGCCGTTTCGCGTGAGAGGCACGTAGTCCGTCATGGGATTTTGGCTGATGACCACGCCGGCGGCGTGGGTGGAGGTATGCCGCGGCACCCCTTCCAAGCGGCGGGCCAAATCCAAGAGCCGGTGCACGTCCTCTTCTTCCTCGTAAGATTTTTTTAAGGTAGGAGAAATCTCCAGGGCCCGATTCAGGGTGATGTTTAATTCATTGGGCACCTGTTTCGCCACGAAATCCACCCGTCCGTAGGGCAGATCCATGACACGGCCCACGTCCCGAATCGCGGCACGGGCGCCCAGGGTTCCGAAGGTGACGATTTGCGCCACGTGATCTTCCCCGTACTTGTCGATGACGTAGCCGATGACTTCTTCTCTACGCTCGTAGCAAAAATCCACGTCGATATCCGGCATGCTCACCCGCTCGGGATTTAAAAAACGCTCGAAGAGCAAACCAAACTTTAAGGGATCCACGTCGATGATCTCGAGAGCGTAGGAGACCACGCTCCCCGCCGCCGAGCCCCGCCCCGGGCCCACTTCGATGCCGGCGGAGCGGGCGAAGCGAATGAAGTCCCAAACGATGAGAAAGTAATCCGTATAGCCCATGGAAAAAATCGTGTTCAGCTCAAATTCCACGCGGCTGCGCACGGCGTCACTCACCTCGCCGTAGCGCTTCACGAGACCCTTCTCCACCAGCTCCCGGAGATAGGCTTCGTTGGTATAGCCTTCGGGCAGTTCGAAATGGGGCAGGTGAAGGTGGTGAAACTCCAGCTCCACATGACAGCGGGCGGCGATTTTCGCCGTGTTCTCCAAGGCCTCGGGGGCGTAGGGGAAAAGTTCCGCCATTTCCTCCGGGCTCTTGACGTAAAATTCGTCGGAGGGGAAGCGCATGCGGCTCTCCTCTTCCAAAATCGATCCCGTTTGAATGCACAGAAGGGCGTCGTGGGCGTCGGCGTCCTCTTTATTTAAGTAGTGGCAGTCGTTGGTGGCGATAAGCTCGATCCCCGTCTCCTCCGACAGGCGCAGAAGCTTTCGATTCACTTCCTTCTGCTCCCGCATGCCGTGGTCCTGAAGCTCCAAAAAGAAATTGTCTTTGCCGAAAATTTCCCGGTAGCGCAGGGCCGCTTCCTTCGCCCCCTCGTCGTTGCCCTGCAAGAGCTCCTGCTGCACCTCGCCGCCTAAACAGGCGGAGGTGGCGATAATGCCCTGGCTGTGCTTTCTCAAGTCCTCCATGTCCACCCGCGGCTTGTAGTAAAAGCCGTCCACGTAGCCGATGGAGACGATGGACATTAAATTTTCCCAGCCCGCCTGATTTTCCGCGAGGAGAATCAAGTGGTAGCGCCGGTTGCTCTTGTCCGTCACCGATTTATCCTGTTTCGTGACGTAAACCTCGCAGCCTAAAATGGGCTTCACGCCCGCCGCCGTCGCCGCCTTGTAAAAAGCCACCATGCCGTACATATTTCCGTGATCCGTCAAGGCCACGGCGTCCATCCCCATGGCCTTCACCCGCTCGGGGAGGTCGGCGACTTTCGTAAAGCCGTCGAGAAGGGAATACTCCGAGTGTAAATGCAAATGTACGAAAGATCCCATAGTCGTCCTCTCTAAATAAAAAAAGAGCCGTCGATTAGGCCGGCTCTTTACTTAATTCGTTTTCGATAAATTCCACCAAGCCTTCGATGGCTTTTTCCTCGTCGCTGCCTTCGGCCTGTAAGGTAATCTCTTGACCGGAGAAAATGCCCAGGCTCATAATGCCGATAATGCTCTTGCCGTTGACTTCTTCGCCGTCGCGAAGGATGGTGATGTCCGATAAGTACTGATTGGCCGCTCTGACAAACATAGCCGCCGGTCTGGCGTGCAGACCTTCCTCGTTATTAATAATTACCTTGGACTCTTTCAATTCAAACTCCTCTCAGCTTTTCCGCCAGCTCGTGTATTTTCTTCAGCCGATGATTGACGCCGCTTCGGGACATTTTCGGCTCCATCATCTCGCCGATTTCCGCCAAACTCGCCTCGGGGTGGTTCATGCGGGCACGGGCCACGGGCAGCAGTTCCTCGTCCAATGCCGAAAAACCCACGGTCTTTTCGATGAGCTCCAAATCCCGGAGCTGCCTCGCCGCCGCGTTCACGGTCTTGGACAGATTCGCCGTCTCGCAATTCACCAGACGGTTCACATTGTTTCGAACATCTTTCACCACGCGGGTGGATTCAAATTCCAAGACGGAGCGATTCGCTCCCATAAATGCCAAGAGATCGGAAATTTTTTCCGCCTCTTTTAAATAAATAATGTAATCGTCTTTTCTGTAAACGCCCTTGGCCGAAAAGCCCGCGCGCTTCAGCCACTTAATGATGTCCTCGCCGTGGGTCTTGTCGTGGGAGATCATCTCCAGATGGTATCTCTTCGACGGACTGGTCACGGATCCCGCCCCTAAAAAGGAGGCGCGGATGTAGGCGCGAATGGACTCCGGATCCCGCAAGAGGGACGGGTCCACGGCGTAGTGCATTTGAAAGACATTGTCGGGACGAAGGAAATCGCTGTCCAATAAGAGAGAGCGCACCGCTCCTTCGTCGGTCATGCGGATTCGGTACTGCTTGTTCTTCTTCAGATACATGTTCTGCGTCGCCGCCACTTCCACATCGCTGCCGATGAGGCGCTTAATGGCCGACAGAATCCGCCGGGCCACGGAGGCATTCTCCGTGTGGAATGAAAGGTCTATTTTAAGCCCTTCCCTCAGGCGAATCACGCCGCAAGTGCGCACGTACGCCGCCAGCTCCGCGTGAAGAATCGCCACGTCCTCCATGGGCACGCGGGCCAATTCATTTTTTACATCTTTTGAAAAACTCACAGCGTCCTCGATTCTACTCCCTCTCTATTATAGAGCAGTTCTTCATCCCTTGCAATGGATTTCCCGATAACGATCGCACAAGCTTAAAAGCCGTTGAGCCACGCTCAGGCCGTCGTGGCGAATGAGTCCGTCTTTCTCCGCCATAAAGGCCCCGGTCTCCAGATCGATGCCTTTGGCTTTCAGTGCCGCCTCTTCATCTGCGCGCAAATAAATGGGCCGCACTCCTTCTTCCTCGGCGTATCTTTCCAAGAGGGCCTCGTCCATTTGCCCGTCGTTGACGATAATGGAGCGCACGGGCCGCTTCAGGCCGTGGGCTCTCATGGCCTCGAGATGATCGGTGAGGCTCATGCCCTCGGTCTCCCCTCGCTGCTCCATAATATTGGCCACATAGACCAAGGGGGCGCGGGATTCGTTTAATGCCCGGGCCACTTCCGGTACGAGGAGATTGGGGATCAGAGATGTATATAAACTTCCCGGGCCGATGACCAAAAGATCCGCCGCCAAAATTTCGTCGATGCAGTCACCGTTAGCTTTCGGCGCCCGGGGATCCAGCTCCATGGAGGTAATGGCCACGTCATTTTCGTAGGCATACTCGGGGATGGCCGACTCGCCGCGGATGCTGCTTCCGTCGGCGTAGTGGGCGATGAGGGCGATGGATTCTTCCGTCACGGGAAGCACGCGCCCCGTAATCTTCAACACCTCCGCCGCTTCCCGCACCCCTTCGGCAAAGCCGCCGTAGACGTCGGTTAGGGCGGTGATAATTAAATTGCCCATGTTCTGGCCCTTGAGCTCCCCTTCTTTAAATCGATACTGGAGGAGATTTTTCAGAGAAGGCTCCGCATTGGCGAGAGCCACCAAGCAGTTGCGCACATCCCCCGGAGGGAGCATGCCGTATTCTCTTCTGAGCATGCCGCTGTTGCCGCCGTCGTCGGCCATGGTGACGATGGCGGTAATGTCTTCGCTGAAGCGCTTTAAGCCCCGCAGGAGGGCGGATATTCCCGTGCCGCCGCCGATGACGACAAATTTCGGATCGCTCATATTACTCGCCTAAATCCCTGTGCCCGAGAATAACGGAATAGCCCGCTTCCTTTAATGCCTCGTTCAGCCGCTCCGCCATGGCCACGGAACGATGAAAGCCGCCGGTGCAGCCGATGCCGATGGTCAGATGCTCCTTCCCCTCGGCCACGTAGTCCTCGCCGAAGGTCTTTAGGTAATTCACCAAGTAATTGACGAAGGCCTCCGCCTTCTCGTTTCCGAAGACGTAGTCCCGAGTCTCGGGATTCAATCCGTTTTTCCTTTTCAGCTCGCTGACGTAATAGGGATTGGGAAGAAAGCGCATGTCGAAAACCAGATCCGCCTCTTCCAAAATACCGTTCTTGTAGCCGAATGAGATAACGGAGACACCGAGTTTGCCCCGCTCCTCAATCAAAATGCTTTTCAGGCGGATTCGCAAATTGTAATTGGTCATTTTCGACGTGTCGATAATATGATCCGCCCGCTCTCGCAAGGGCTCCATGCGCCGCTTTTCTTCCTCGATGCCTCGGGCGATGGAGGAGCTCAGGGGATGGGGCCGGCGCAGGGCCTTAAAGCGCTGGATGAGCACGTGGGGATCCGCTTCCAAATAGATCACCGTCACATCGTCCACCCGCTCGTCCAGGGTGTGAATGGCCACATCCAGTTCCTTAAAAAACAGGCCGCTTCGAATGTCCAAGACCAGTGCCACTAAGGGCATGTTCGCCTCTTCCACCATATCGATAAATTTCGGGAACAGGGCCGGCGGCAAATTGTCCACGCAGTAGTAGCCCAAATCTTCCGCCGCCTTCAGCGCCTGGCTCTTGCCGGCGCCAGAAAGCCCCGTTAAAACTAAAAGCTTCATTCCGTCTCTCCCAATACCTTGACTTCCGTCTCCAGTTCCACGCCGTGTTTTTCGTACACCGCTTCCTGTACGGTGCGGATCAGTTCCACCACGTCTTTGCAAGTGGCATCGCCGCAGTTGATGACGAAGCCGCAGTGCTTTTGAGACACTTGGGCGCCGCCGTGTTTCAGCCCTCTCAGCCCCGCCTGATCGATAAGCTGGCCCGCATAATAGCCCACCGGTCGCTTAAAGGTGCTGCCGGCGGAAGGATATTCCAAGGGCTGTTTGGACACGCGGCGATTCCACAGCTCGTCCATTTGGTTTTGAATCTCGGTCTGCTCTCCCCGTTGAAGGAGGAAGGTGGCTTCCAAGACCACAAGCTTTTCATCGTAGACCCGGCTGTTTCTGTAGCGAAAATCCATTTGATCCCCGGGGATTACCTCCGTGGTGCCGTCGTGGTACATGACCTTCACCGATTCCACCACGTCCTTCATCTCGCCGCCATAGGCACCGGCGTTCATGGTCATGGCACCTCCCACGGCGCCGGGAATGCCGTGGGCAAATTCCAGGCCCGTAAGGGAAGCCTCGCAAGCCGCCTCGGCCACCTTCTTCATGGAAGCGCCGCTTTGGGCGATGACGCGCATGCCATCGACGCGAACGTCGGAAAAATAATTTTCCAGGCGAATCACCGCGCCGCGAATGCCTTTGTCCGACACTACCATATTGGTGCCCTTGCCCATAATCATCCAGGGCATCTCGTCCCTCTCCACGGATACGATGACGTCTCTGAGTTCCTCTTCGCTCCGCGGCTCGATAAAGTAATCCACCGGCCCGCCGATTTGAAAGCTGGTCACCTCTTTCATCGGGTGATCTTCGATCACGTGGTCCTTAATCCATCCGTCCATATATCTAATCTCCTTTATTTTCATATCGTTGAATCTATTGTACCAAAGAAATTCAAAGAAAGTTCAAAAAAAGGGCTTGACATTTCTCACAGCTCCCTGTTAGAATTGCTTCATCGAGTTTGACGAGGAGAGTATCTCGAAGGGATCGAACTACAGAGAAGCTTCATTTGGTGAGAGAAGCGTTTTGGTTTTCGGGAGAACATGGCCTCTGACTTTAAGGGTCGATACTAGATTCTTACAGGTGCGCCTGTTACAGCGCCGGAGTATGATGGTACTCGCTGAGGTGTAAATCGTGAGGTTTACATAAATTAAGGTGGTAACACGATTTCAATCGTCCTTTTTCCCTATTGGGAAGAAGGACGTTTTTTTATTTCATTTTGAACGAGGAGGTTCATTGTGATCGACTTAAAGAATATCTCCGTGGTCTTTGAAAAAGATCACCATCGGTTTACGGCGGTGGACGACGTATCCATCCAAGTGAACCCCGGCGACGTCTTCGGCATCGTCGGCTACTCCGGGGCGGGAAAATCCACCCTGGTCCGCACCATTAATCTGTTGCAGCCCCCGACGGCGGGGGAAGTCATCGTAAACGGCGAAGACTTAACCAAGCTTCCCGTCAAGGAGCTGCGGGCGCGGCGCAAAAAAATCGGCATGATTTTTCAGCACTTCAATCTCATGAATGCCCGCACCATTTTGGGCAATGTGCTCTATCCATTAAAGGACAGCCCCCTTTCCGACGAGGAGAAAAAGAAAAAGGCCATGGACCTTCTGCATCTGGTGGGCATCGAAGATAAGGCGGACAGCTACCCCCGGGAGCTCTCCGGCGGACAGAAGCAGCGGGTGGCCATCGCAAGAGCTTTGGCCAACGATCCGAAGATCCTCCTCTGCGACGAGGCCACATCGGCGCTGGACCCAAGGACCACCACCTCCATCCTGCATCTCTTAAAACGGCTCAATAAAGAAATGAACCTGACCATCGTCCTCATCACCCATGAAATGCAGGCGGTGAAAGAAATCTGCAACAAGGTGGCCGTCATGGAATCGGGCCGCGTGGTGGAAGCCGGTTCCCTCATCGACATTTTCGCCAATCCCCAAGAGGAAATTACACAACAATTTGTGAACACGGCGAGCCACTGGGACGAAACCATCGACAAGCTCAAGGACCACGGCTACTTCGACGCCGAAGATCCCACAAGCGAGCTCATCCACCTGCGCTACATCGGCGCATCGGCTACCAACCCCGTCTTAAACGACGTGTTCACGAAATTCGGTGTGAAGACCAATATTTTATCCGGCTCCATCGAATTTTTGGAAGACGTGCCCTTCGGCAATCTGGTGGTGCTCTTTGAAGGCACGCCGGAGTCCATCGAACAGGCGAAGCAATACATGATCGACCGCGACGTGGATCTCAGCGTCGTGGATAAGGAGGTGATCGGATGAACTTTTTTGCCAATGTCATCGCATCAAAGCAAGATTTTATAACGGAGACCGGTGCCACGATTTACATGGTGGTGGTCACCTCCATTATCGCCGGCATCCTCGGCATGCTGGGCGGCCTGGCCCTGACCCTGACGCAGGAAGGCGGCCTGTGGGAAAATCAAAAGGTCTACTGGGTTTTGGATAAAGTGGTCAACATCTTCCGCTCCATTCCCTTCATTATCTTACTGGCCCTGATCTCCCCGGTGACCCGCGCCATCGTCAAGACCACCATCGGCAACACCGCAGCCATCGTCCCCTTGGTCGTGGGGAGCGCCCCCTTTTACGCGCGGCAAATTGAAAACGCCCTGGCCGAAGTGGACGGCGGCATCATCGAAGCGGCGAAGTCCATGGGGGATTCCCCGTCGAACATCGTCTTCGGCGTCTATCTAAAAGAAGGCCTTCCCGCCATCCTGCGGGCAAGCGCCATGACCATTATCAGCCTCATCGGCCTCACCGCCATGGCAGGTGCCGTGGGCGCCGGCGGCCTGGGCAACCTCGCCATTACCCGCGGCTACAACCGCTATCAAAATGACGTGATCATCGTATCCACCGTCCTCATTTTAATTTTGGTATTTATTACCCAAGGCCTCTTTAACCTGTGGGTAAAGAAAGTACAACACTAAGCACATAGCAAAACGAAAGGAGCTTATCATGAAGCAAGTATTGAAGAAAGTCACCTCTATCGCCCTCCTGTCGGCACTGGTCCTCACCGGTTGCGGCGGCGCAAACAACGCAGCAAAAAATAACAACGACGCGGCGAAAAACAACAACGCCCAAGCGGCTAAGGCCGACGAAAAAACCGACGGCCAAGTCGTTAAAATCGGCGTCGTCGGCGACGACCAACGCCTCTGGGAAAAGGCAAAAGAAAACGCCGAAAAAGACGGCGTCACCTTGGACATCGTGGTCTTTAACGACTACAACACCCCCAACGACGCCCTGGCCAACGGCGACATCGACCTGAACGCCTTCCAACACAAGGCCTTCCTGGACGATTACAACGAAGCGAAAAATCAAAACCTCGTGCCCATCGGCATGACCTACCTCTCCCCCATCGGCGTCTATTCCAATAAAGTGAAAGACTTAAAGGAACTCACCGACGGCGCAAAGATCGCCATCCCCAACGACGCCACCAACGGCGGACGTGCCCTCATCGTGCTGGAACAAGCAGGCGTCATCACCTTAAAGGACGATGCCGGCCTCACCCCCACGGTGAAAGACATTAAAGACAATCCGAAGAACGTACAAATCGACGAATTAGATGCCGCCCAAGTGGCACGCTCCCTCCGCGATGTGGACGCCGCCGTCATCAACGGCAACATGGCTGTCGACGCCGGTTTGGATCCGAGAGAAGACCCGATCTTCGTCGAAGAAATGGGCGAAAGCATCGCACCCTATATTAACTACGTCGTGGCTCGTGAAGAAGACAAAGACAACGAACTCTACAAAAAAGTCGTGGGCTACTACCAACAAGACAATGTCGACGAACTGCTGCAAGAACTCTACAAGGGCAGCCAATACGCCGCCTGGAAATTGGATCTGGACAACTTAGGTCAAACCGAAGAAGCGAAATAAGTTAAAGAAAGAAGGGCCGAATATGAAACGGAAGGCACGAATGCTCTATCCGTCCAGCCGCTTACGAGGGGATCGCCTCTAACGAGGGATCCCGGGCGTGGACGGAAAAACTTTGAAAACCCGGAATCAATCGAGACATCATTAGAAAAGGAAACAAAAACATGAAACACATTTTAAAATCCCTTACCGTCGTCCTCTTATGTGCCGGTTTACTTTTAACCGCCACCGCCTGCGGAAAGAAAGAGGACGCCAATATTAAAGAAACAGTCAAACTGGGCGTGGTCGGCGACGATCAAAGGCTCTGGGAAAAGGCCGCGGAACTCGCCGCAAAAGACGGCATTAAAATCGAGCTCGTCCACTTCTCCGACTACAACACCCCCAACGACGCCCTCCTAAACGGCGACATCGACCTCAACGCCTTCCAACACAAGGCCTTCTTAGACGCCTACAACGCGTCGAAAAACACCGATCTCGTGCCCATCGGGCGCACCTTTATCTCCCCTATCGGCGCCTATTCCGATAAGATCAAGGATTTAAAAGACGTGCCTCAAAACGGCAAGGTCTCCATTCCCAACGACACCACCAACGGCGGGCGCTCCCTCTTCCTCTTGGAAGCGGCGGGACTCATTAAGCTGAAAGACGACGTCGGCGTGAGCCCCACCAAGGACGACATCGTCGAAAATCCGAAGAACATCACCATCGACGAATTGGACGCCGCCCAAGTGGCCCGCACCCTTCCCGATGTGGATGCCGCGGTGATCAACACCAATCTCGCCATCGACGCCGGCCTTTCGCCGAAAGACGATGCCATCTTTATGGAACCGCTGAACGACAACTCCGCCCCCTATATTAACTACGTGGTGGCGCGGGCGGAAGATAAAGACAACGAGCTTTACAAGAAAGTCGCCGCCTACTACCGCACCCCGGAAGTGAAGGCATTAAACGACGAATTGTACGAAAAGACCCAAGTCATGGCATGGGATTTGGACATCCCCGATGCGGGCAACACCGCCGATCCCAACTATCGCCCGGGCAAATAAATTTCACATCCTCCTTGAAAAAGCCCTTCGGGGCTTTTTTTGCGCCCATCATGGTGAAGAGCCCCCCTCGATGATATAATGGCTTCAGTACACCGCACTGAAATTTAGAAAGAGGTGCCTATTGAGTATTTCTAAAAAATCCAAACTCCCCAAGGGAGAGTTTCGCATTATTAAAGACAAATACATTCCCGAAATCGAATCCTCCCTTCGCAAGAAGCCGGTGCTCATGCCCAATGCCATTTACAATGCCAGCGGCATTCGCATTCAGGGGACGCGGATCAAATCGTTGATCTTTTCCACGGACATCGCCGTGATTCGCAATTCAAACGCTCAGGCGGTCTTTGCCGTCTATCCCTTTACGCCGCAGCTGGCCATCGTCCAGTCCATTATTCAGGGCTCGTCCATTCCCGTCTTCGCCGGCGTCGGCGGCGGCACCACATCCGGTGCCCGCAGCGTGTCCATCGCTTTGGAATGTGAGCTTTTAGGTGCCTATGGCGTGGTGGTCAACTCGCCGATGAAAAACGAGGTGATTCGGGACATGTATGAGGTCTTGGACATTCCCATTATCGCCACGGTGGTTTCCAAGCACGACGACTTCGTCGGCAAGATCAACGCCGGCGCCCGGATTTTAAATATTTCCGGCGGAAAGAAAACGTCGGAGCTCGTGGCCTATGTGCGCAGCATTATCGGCAACGAATTTCCCATTATCGCCACCGGCGGTGCAAGCGAAGACAGTATTCGCGCCACCACCGATGCGGGAGCCAACGCCATTACCTACACGCCGCCCTCTTCCTCGCAGCTGTTTAAATCCATGATGGAAGATTACAGGGAAAAGAGCGTAGCTTCCAAGACCGGGAAGAACGACCCGACGACGCTCCACGTGGAAGAATTCCAACGCGACTTGGTCTTCCCCGCCGATTCCATCGAATTGATCAAACCGGAGTATAACGATGAAAAGAAGTAAACTCATCGAATCCCTTATCACCATCGCATTAATTTTTCTCATCATTCTGCTTTTCAGCGTGACGCGAGAATTTTTAAACCCTCTTTACAGCGTGATCATGTCTCTGATCGTGCCCCTGATTCTGGCGATTTATATTTTCTACGCCTTCAGGCCCATTCGCGACAAGCTCACCCAATGGACGAAAAAGCCCGGCCTTTCCGCCGTGCTCACTTTTATCCTGTTTATCGCCATTACCGTGGGGCTGTTCTACATCACCTTCACCATGATTTACGAACAGGCCACGAGTTTCTTTAAGGATTTCGATTTAAACGCTCTGGTACACTACACCCATACGGATATGTACAAGCAGATCAACGAGTACGTGCCCTTGGACAATTACGTGGAAAAATTCGAAGGCTGGCTCCAGGGCTTTGCCGGCGACGTGCCCCGACTCTTAGCCAGCGGCCTGTCCAATATCGGCGCCGTAGGCAGTTTGCTCCTCTTGATGATCCTGGGCCTCTTCTATCTCTTAAAAGACGAAGACGACGCCGTCAAGGCCATTCACTATTTGGCCCGGGGCAAGTATTACGACCGCATTATGGACGTCTTGGGTCAAATTCACAAGACCTTGGAAACCTATATTTCCGGACAAATCCTCGTCGCCTGCATCTTGGGCGTGCTCATGTTTATCGGCTACACCATTATCGGCTTGAAGTACAAGCTCTCCCTCGCCGCCATCGCCCTGGTCTTTAACTTCATTCCCTTCATCGGCCCCTTCCTCGGCGCCGCCCCGGCGGTTCTCGTGGGGCTCACCATGGGCGGCGGCATGGTGATAAAAGTCATCGTGGTGAGCATTCTGGTGCAACAGCTGGAAGGCAATGTCATCACCCCCAACATTATGGGCAACAAATTGGACATCCACCCCTTCGTGGTCATCGTGGCCGTCATGATCTGTGCCAATCTCTTCGGCGTCTTAGGCGCCCTCATCGCATCGCCCCTGTATATGTGTTTGAAAATCATCATCAAAGGCATTCGCAACGAACGCTACGACAATAAAAACCAATGCGCCATCCCGGAAGAAGAGCCCGAATCGTAAAAGGAAGGTGATTTGATGAACTGTCCCCGTTGCGGCGCAAAGCAAAAACCCGGCGCTTCCTTTTGCAACGCTTGCGGCGCGCCCATGACGCCGATCCGCTACGAAAGGCCGGCGGCCGTCCCGCCCTATAAGCCGCCTCGATCCGGCAAGAAGACGGCGGTCATCGTCGTGACCTGCACCCTGCTGCTCATCCTCGCCGTCTTTCTCGGCTCCATGGTAAAAAAGACGCTGCAGGTCAGCCGAATGACTCAGGACATGAACGATGCCGCCTTCGAAGGCGACTACGACCGAGCCCTCTTCGTCGCAAGAGAGCTCTACAATTTAACCGGCGACAGGCAGTATTTGGAACGCTCCACCCAGCTTCGGGACGAGGCGCGACTGTTTGCGGCGGGTGAAGGCGAAGATTCCGCACCCCAACAGCCGGCAACGCAGAAAGAGCCGCCGAAAGAAAAAGCGGCAAAGCCCGCGCCGAAGCCGGAGAAAAAGCCCGAGCCGAAAAAAGAAGAGACCCCGCCGAAGCAGGCTTCCTCCAACGGCAGCTCCTTGAGCAAGGTGGCGGCCAATCTTAAGGGCAAAGACATAATCTCCACGGCCCTCCACGCCAATGTGCGCACGGATCCCTCCATCAACGCCCCCATCGCCTACGCCTTGGAAAAAGGCTCCACCATCCACGTCTACGACACAGTCATCGAAGGCAATATTATTTGGCTCGACACCGGCGACGGCTGGACCTCACACAAAAACTTTAACGGCGATCTGAAATATTGATCCTTCGCCCTCGCTACGACGAGGGCTTTTTTCTTGCGCAAAAAAATCGGGCAAGCGCGGTGCTTACCCGATTCCTTTTATTCTATTTCGTCCAGCTCGTGGATAAAGAGTCCGCTTCTCGGCTTTGGCTCAAACCAAGTGGATTTCGGCGGCATGACTTTTCCCGCATCGGCCACGGCCATGAGCTCGTCGAGGGCCGTGGGATACATGGAAAAGGCCACGGCCATGTCTTCGTGCACCCGCCGCTCCAATTCCTTTAAGCCGCGGACGCCGCCGACGAAGTCGATGCGCTCATCGCTCCTGGGATCCTCGATGCCCAAGACGGGGGCGAGGAGATTGTTCTGTAAGATGGATACGTCCAGCGCCTCGATGACATCGTCGGGCACGTGGCCCTTAAATTCCAGTCGGTACCAGCGGTCCTTCAGATACATGCCGAAGACGCCCTTCTCGTCGGGACGCACGGCCTCATTCTTTTCTTCGACGGCAAATTTTTCCTCGAGCTTTTCGAGAAATTCCGCCTCGCTCAATCCATTTAAATCCGCTACCACCCGATTGTAGTCGTAGACGTGGAGCTGATCGGCGGGATAGAGAATGGCCATAAAGTAATTGTACTCCGTGGCCTCGTCCCCCGGGCCGAATTGTTCCCGGCGCTTCTTCGCCACGCGCACCGCCGATGCGGAGCGGTGATGGCCGTCGGCGATGTAGAGGGCCTCCTGCTCTTTAAAGGCGGCCATCAGCCCATCCACCACGGCTCGATCCGCCAGGGTCCACACCCGGTGGGTAATGCCGTCGTCGGTGGTAAATTCAATCTCCGGCGCATTCGCCGTGCCCTTTGCGATGAGATCGGCGATGGCGGGTTTATTGCGATACGTCAGAAAGATGGGGCCCGTTTGCGCATTCAGGCGGTCGATGTGATCCACCCGGTCTTCTTCCTTTTCCCGGCGGGTCTTTTCGTGCTTCTTAATGCGGTCTTCCACGTAGTCGTCCACGGATGCGAGGCACATAAGCCCCCGCTGGCGCACCTTGCCGTCGTCCAGCTCGTAGACGTACATATTCCGCTCATCGTCCCGCTCAAAAATCCCCTCGGCCTTCATGGCTTCGAAATTTTTCACCGCCACCTCGTTAATGGGCCCGTCGTAGGTATCCACCGTGGCCGCAGGCAGATCCACCTGCAAAAAGGAGCAGGGATGCTTTTTGATCTCCTCCGCCGCTTCCTTTACGGAGTACACGTCGTAAGGCAGGGCCGCTACCTCGTGGGCCAGGTCTTTTTTCGGGCGCAGGGCCTTAAAGTCTTTAATGGTAACCATGGGAAGCTCCTAGAAAAACCGCACGCGAACCACGCCGTCGATGTTTAAAATCTTTTCACGCAGGCCTTCGTGAACGGGCGAGTCGATGTCGATCATGGTATAGGCCCAGTCCACCCGGTGGCGGTTCAAGAGATTGGCGATGTTAATTTCCTCGTCGGCCAAGACCTTGGTGATTTGCCCCAGCATATTGGGAATGTTGCGGTGATTTACCGTGAGCCTGCCCATGCTGTTGCAGACCCCCATATTGGAATCGGGGAAGTTCACCGAGTGGCGAATGTTGCCGTGATCCAAATAATCCACCAATTGGCGCACCACCATCATGGCGGAATTTTCTTCGCTTTCCGGCGTGGAGGCGCCTAAGTGGGGAATGTTAATGGTGTGGGGAAGCTTCACGGTTTCCGGATCGGGGAAGTCCACGACGTAGTTCACCACGACGCCGGCGTCCATAAATTTCTTCAGGGCCTTTACATCCACCAAGCCGCCCCGGGCGATATTGATGAGGCGCATCCCCGGCTTGGCAATGGAGAGCAGCTCTTCGCCGACGAAATTTTTCGTATCCGCCGTGTAGGGAATGTGGAGGGTGACGTAATCCGCCTTGTTAAAGAGAATTTTCGGATCTTCCACCACGTCCACGCGAGTGTCTAAGTTCAAGGCGTTGCCGATGGAGAGGAAGGGGTCGTAGCCCACGACATTCATGCCCATGTCGATGCCCATTTTCGCCACACGGCGGCCCGTGGCTCCCAGGCCGATGACGCCCAGGGTCTTGCCCATAAGCTCGGGCCCGGCGAAGCGCTTCTTTGCCGATTCCACATCCTTGCCGATGGCATCGCCCTTGTAATTTCTCACCCAGTCGATGCCGCCGAGAACGTCACGGGACGACAAGAGCAGAGCCAAAAGCACCAGCTCCTTCACGCCGTTGGCATTGGCCCCCGGCGCCTTGGTGACCACGATGCCCTTTTCCGAGCAGCGGTCGATGGGAATATTGTTCACGCCGGCGCCGGCACGGCCGATAAAGCGCACATTGGGGCCGAATTCGTAATCGTGAAGATCGGCACTGCGCACCAAAATGGCGTCGGGATCTTCCACATCCGGCGAGGCGATAAAATTTGCCGGCAAAAGTTTCAGCCCTTCCTTGGAAATATTGTTTAAAGTCTTAATCTTATAGACCCGTCGTTCGTCATTAGCCACGTTGCACCTCAAATTCTTTCATGTAATCAACCAGAGCCTTCACGCCGTCGATTTCCATGGCGTTATACAGGCTCGCCCGCATGCCGCCGACGCTGCGGTGGCCCTTGACATTAAACAGGCCCTTGGCCTTGGCCCCGGCGACGAAATCGGCATCCAGATCCTTGTCCCCGGTCACGAAGACCGCATTGGTCAGGGAGCGATCCTTGGCGGGAATATTATTTTTAAAGAGAGCGCTGTTGTCGATGGTGTCATATAAAAGCGCCGCCTTTTCCCTGTTCCGGGCTTCCATGGCCTTTACGCCGCCCATTTTCTTCACCCAATCCAACACCAGTCCGCAAATATAAATGCTGTAGCAAGGCGGGGTGTTGAACATGGAATCTTTGTCCAAATGAGTCTTGTAATCCAACATGGTGGGCAGCGCGCCCTTTTCCTTTTTCAAGAGATCCTTCTTCACGATGACCACGGTGACGCCGCTGGGCCCCAGATTCTTTTGCGCACCGGCAAAAACCAGGCCGCAGCGATTCACGTCGTAGACCTCGCTTAAAATATTGGACGACATATCCGCCACCACCGTGCCCTCTAAGGCCGCCAGGCGATCCGGGGCGAGGCGGGTGCCGTAAATCGTATTGTTGACACAGACGTAAGTATAGACGCTGCCCGCATCCGCCACGGATTGATCGACGGCGGGATAGTAGGAAAAATTATCTTCCTCGGAAGAGGCGATGGCCTTCACGGGATAAAGCATGGCCGCTTCCTTATAAGCCTTCTTCGCCCAAGAGCCGGAGATCACGTAGGAAGCCGTTTCGTCTTCGGACAAAAGATTCATGGGGATCATGGTAAATTGCAGGGACGCGCCCCCTTGCAAAAAGAGCACCTCGTGATCATCGTCCAGAGAGAGGAGAGATCGAAGAGATTCCTTGGCTGCTGCATGAATGGCGCCGTACTCGCTTGAGCGGTGACTCATTTCCATCACCGACATGCCGCAGCCCTTGTAGTTCAGCATATCCTTCGACGCCTGCTCCAAAACCTCCACCGGTAAAGTGGCGGGGCCGGCGGAAAAATTAAATACTCTTTCCATAAGATACCTCCTACTCAGTAATCACTGTAAAGCACTAAAGCTTTTTGAATATTGCCTTATTATACGCCTTTAGAGAGAAAGAAACAATATGGCGGCGAGAAATAATAAAGTATATGGACGGCGACGGCCCTTCAACAATCGAATTTTTCGATACACCCCCCCGAACGAAAAATATTTTTCTATAGAGTGGAAATACGATAAAACAATGCTTTGCAATCCGTATAATAGATTCTGGGAAAAATAACTCGCCGACACTTCGGCCAATGAAAAGGAGGATATATGAAACGAACACTGGCCCTATTGATGGCCCTACTGCTCTTTCTGACGAGCACCGCGCCTACGGCAAAAGTCTTTGCCCAAGGCGAAATGCCGGAAACGGGTGGAAAGGCAAGATTTAAAACTATTTTGGAAACACCGAACCCGGATATTACCGGCGGCAAAGAAGGCACGTTGCCTGCAAATGGCGGCGCCATTAAATTCCGCTACGACTCGGTAAATGTAAAACCTGATGCCATGGAATGCGCTGTCGTAAAAGATGACAAGCCGTTAACTGATTTTAAATTTGACTTAATCGTCGCCCATGACGGTCAAAACATGAACGGGGTGGAATATTCCGGTCACCTGCCGGAAAACAAAACGCCCAAGGATGTGGTCTACAAATTCTATATTAAGGAAAAAGCAGACACAAAATATGACGAAAAGAACGTCATTACCATTACGGTAAAGGCGAAGAATACGGCTGAACCTAAGATTACGGGAATCAAGGCCTCCGAGTTTGTTGTGGCGCCGGATGCTGATTCCCGTTATGTCTCCGTAACCCTTACCGGGGACAATCTGTCGAAAGATAGCGTTAAAGCTGTCACCAAGAAAGACGGCGTAGACACCGATGAAATTAACTGGAACTTTATTCCATTCAAGGGATTGATGGCGTCGGCGGAGATGCCGGCCGCGCCGGAAGATAAGGACATCGTCTACACCACCACTTTCTCTACGGCAAACGGCTCGAGTCGAACCGTGAAAATTACGGTCAAGGCAAAATCTGGCGCAGCATCCACCGAAAAGACCTTGACGGGCATCACCATCGACCCTAAAAGTCTTCCTAAAACCGGCGGTGATGTGGAAATAACGCTACAAGGCGAGAACTTAGAGCCGACGGATATTACGCCTTCCATCTATCTCATAGGCGAAGGTCCAAAAGAGTTCCCCATTACATGGACTGAAGTTTCAGGTGGCTTGAAAGGCACTTTGACAATTCCAAAAAATACTTCGGGTGTCGAACAAAAGTACTTGATAAAATTTATTTTGAATAATGGCACGAGTAAGCCTGTTAAAGAAAACATCGTCGTTACGACAAAAGAAGGACCGGTCGCACCTGCCGTACCGACAGTCAAAGGCTTAATTGCAGATCCCACAAGCCTACCGACAGCGGGCGGAAATGTCGCCTTAAACGTCATAGCGGAAAATGCCAAGGCAGGCGATATTCAATGGACGGTGAAAAAAGACGGTACACCTGTACCTGACCTTACGCCCGTCGCAAAAGACGACCGTAACTTCACCCTCGCCCTGCCGAAAAACGACATGGACAATGACATCACCTACACCGTGGAAGCCAAGGCGGAAAAGGATACTCAAGCGCAAAAGGCCACCATCACCGTGGCAAAGAAAGAAGCGACACCCCCGGTTACTCCAACTTCAGAGATTATTATGATGGCCGAAGTCAATGAACAAATTGACGCCGCCGCTTCTGAAAAGACATTCAATGTGATCGCCACACCACCCACCGATGCCAATAATGTGAAACTGCACATCACGGCAAACGGAAAGGATGTAACCCTTCCCTATACGGTCACGGGAGATAAGGCGAGAAAATCCGTCACCATCAACTTCCCCGAAAACAAAAAAACTTCCCCCGTCGTTTACAAAGTTACCTTTAACGCCACGGGAAATGACACCGTCTTCCAAGATGATCCGGTAGCCACCTTTACCCAAGCCGCCGGAGAAGCCGTTAATGCAAGCATCAGCAGCATTTCCGCCACCAATGACCAGCTGCCCCTGGCAGGCGGAGATACCACCGTTACGATTAAAGGCACGGATCTGGACAAGGCAGAGCTCGTGACGAAGCTTTTTAAAGTAGAAAACGGCACAGAAACGGAAGTGACGCTCGGCAACTACATGAAGGGCAGCTTCATTGGACGCGACACAGTAAAATCCGCTTCCTTCACCTTCCCGGAAGTGAACAAGGACACGAAATTCGTCTTTAAAGCTTCCGTGGACGGCACCAACTTCGTCGAAAAAGCCATTTATCAAACATCGGAAGGATCCAATCGCGAAACGGAATCTCTCGTCCCTAAAAAAGTCTTTACCATTAGCGACCATTCTCTCGTCGTCGATTTCCACGAACCGGTGGAAGAAGCCCGCGCCAATGCCATTATAAAGAATGTGCATATCCTCGCGGGAAGCGACACCATCAATTTAAGCGCAGACGACAAGGTCACCTTTGACGGCAACACCTTGCGCATCGACTTTAAGGATCCGATCTTTAAGGATAAGAAAACCTATAAGCTGGTCGTCGACGCCCGTGCCTTTAAACTGAAAAGTGATACGGAAAACAAAGCCTTCGAACAAACCATCACAAGAGATACACCTTATATCGAAGACGCCGAATTTGAACAAGGTTACAAGCTTGAATCCGAAGGCGGAAAAGTCGTCCTGAAGCTGAAAGGCTACAATCTCCCCGAGGATTTGAAGGTAAAGATTCTTGAAAACAACAAGGAAAAGACAGACCTCAAGGTGACCCCCGAAATTACAGGCAGCCCCAACGAAAGAACCATTACCTTTACCGCCCCGGCCAACACGACGGATCGCGTACAAAGCTACAGCGTCCTCGTTTCCACCGACGGCGTACAATACTCGTCGGAAGTTTCCAACATGCAAAACCGCTTCCGCCGCATGGTGGTTTCGGTTCTGCCGAAAGACGCAGAAGCCGACGCGCCGCAAATCGACTTTATGCAAATTCAATCCTACGGCAATGCGGACGACGGCGATATTACCCACACCAATTTGCCCACGGGACAAGAATCCAAGAAGACCTTGGTCTGGATCTACGGCGCCAATTTAAATGCCGACCACACCCGCCTGCGCCTCATCGACAAAAACGGCGTCTACTGGTCCCCGATTTACGACGCCACTCAAGACAGCGGCACCCGCATCCTCATGACCATGCTGGACGGCATCCACGGCGGTACCCCGGGCATGACGGGCAAGGGCAACAATATGCTTATGGAAGTTATCTTGCCCCGGGGCTATCAACCGGACAAATGGCCGGGCTATGAAGAAGGCACCACCTTTAAATACGAAGTCGCCCCCGACGGCGTGAACTTCGACAGCGAAGTCACCGTCACCGCCACCGTTCGCTTCGACCACGAAGACTCCAAGAAAAATATCGATAAGGAACTCACCGAGGTTATCGTCCGCCACGTGGACAAAGACGGCAATAACATCATCAAACCTGAAACGGTTAAAGCCTACAATCATCTGCATCCCTGTGACCTTCAAAAGCTCTTGCCCTTAAGAGACAAGGACGGCTTTAGAAAAGATTTCGAAGGCTACAAGGTTCCCGACACCGATGAAATCGTCAAAGGCAAGACCGGACCCAACCACTACGGCCCCGCCTACTACGACGGCAAAACCGTTGAACAACTGAAAAACAAGAAGGGCGAAATCGTATTGGTTTACGGAAAGGCAGAAAAGCCGGTGGATCCTTCCACCCCCTCCGATCCTTCCAACCCCTCGAACCCGTCGAACCCCTCGACGCCGAGCAAGCCCGATTCTCCTTCGAACACGGGATCCGGCAGCGGCTATTTCATTCTTCCCTCGACACCGACGAAAGAAGTAGCGAAACCGGAAGAAAAACCGGCTCCCACAAAGGGCTACATCGCCGGTTACCCGGATCACACCTTCCGCCCGGCCAAGTCCATGAACCGTGCCGAAGCCGCCGCCATCTTGGCAAGACTTTGCAAGCTCACCGGTGGAGACAGCACCAAGCCCGACTTTAAGGACGCCGACGGCTGGTACAACGCCGCTATCAACGACGTGGTCAAGGCCGGTTATATGAAAGGCTATCCCGACGGATCCTTTAAGCCCGATCAACCCATTACCCGCGCGGAATTTGCCGTCATCCTCTCCCACGTCTTAAAAGACGAAACCACCCCCAGCCCCTTTAAAGACACGGCCGGCCACTGGGCAAAGGATGCCATCGACAAAGCCTACGCACAAGGCATTATTAAAGGTTACGGCGACAACACCTTCCGCCCCGACGCACTTGTCAGCCGCGCCGAAGCTGTCGCCATGGCAAACCGTACCTTCCGCTTACAAAAAACCGTCGTCGAAAATCCCTTTACGGACATTACCTCCGATCACTGGGCATACAACGACATCCTCACGGCTGTAAGCAACAAATAAAAACTGTTTTTTAGGGAGTACATCATGTACTCCCTTTTTTCTTGCAATGAAACAGTCCATTCAATTAACAAAAAACCACCCGAAGGTGGTTAAAAAGTTATTTACAGTTTACGAATAAAGGACTCGTTTAAAACATAGGTGATGGGCCGGTCCTTTGTCCTCTTTATATAGCCGCTTTTTTCCAGTTCCTCAAATTCCCGGGACGCCTTGTACTTGCTGATGTCTTCATTGAAAAAATCCAAGAGCTCTCTTCGTTCCATGCCGGAATTGTAATCGAAGTGGTAATTTTGAGCCAGGAAAAACATCGTGCTCCTCTTAAATTGCGTGTCCAGCTCGGCATCTTCTTCGATGCACCTTTCCGCGCGGTTTAATTTTTCCAGATTTCTGTTCAGGTAGTCGATGATATCTTCCTGTCCCGCAATGAGCAGTTTGAAAAAGGCATCGATGAAGAAATTCATTTCTCCTCGGCTTTGAGGCAGATTCGTCTTGCTGAACGCTTTGTAGTAATCCGTCTTTTTAATCCACGATCCACGAGCCAGGGACATGGCGGTAAAATAATTATACTTTTCGACTAAATAGAGGCTGCCGATAAAGCGACTGAGACGGCCGTTTCCGTCATAAAAGGGGTGAATGTAGCCGAAGTAATAGTGACCGACGGCGATTCTCAGAAGCAGATCCACGGTATCGTCGGACATGAAATCGAGAAGATGGTGCACTTCCCTTTCGATCTCCCTTTCACCGAGGATGCCCCGGTGAATAATCTCGCCGTCCACGGCGTTGAATTTTTGGACATAGACCACTTCTTTTCTAAAGTATTTTCCGTCCGGCCTGTCCGAGTCTTCTATTTCTCCCGACGTGACTTCATCGTAAATCTTTCGAATATCGTCGAGATCTTTCGGCGTTTTCAAAGAGTCCTTCAACAAAAGATAGGAGTTGATCATGCTCGAGAAGCGGTCATTTCCTCCACGGCCCGATGTGACGATCTTTCGCGTGGTTTCCGCGATCTCGTCTTTGACGGACTGCACGCCTTCGAGCTCGTTTGTGCTTTGGAGTTCGCCGGAAATAAGCTCGATCAAAAATGCCCTTTGCGCGACGACGGGCAGTTGACTTTGCAAGTCGTTTAATACAGTGTCGTTTTGTCGGATGCGATCGATGTGCCTTGCGGTGTCGCGATTATAGACGTAATAAAGCTCATAAGATTCGTCGTGACCATAGGGCGTGATATATAGCTTGGTTCTCAATGTCTCTTCGAAATTCAGACGACTCTTATAAGTCGATTCAAAGTTCTTTTTGTCGGCGTAAAAAACCTTATGCAGATACATCATGAAATCACCCCCGGACGCAACTGAAATTTTCTTACGAATCCCTTTTATTATACCACCGTAAAATCAAAAAACGCCGCTTTTTTGAAAAAAGGAGTCGCGTTCTGCATCTCTTATTTTCGAAAACGGCCCTTTTCGCAAATTACGATTCGAAATCTCGTTCCTATTTTTCGATTATCCCGCTTTTTTAATTTAAGGACCGCCATATTTTTTCAGGGCATAGAAAAAGCCGGACTACATTTACAATCCGACTTTTTAGTGGAGCCAGCAGGGATCAAGCATATAGGTTTGTAAATCGCATGAAATAGTTCTTTTTCTATCATATTGTGCAACCAGTGTGCTATGGATCATGAAAAATAGATAAATCAGGCAAAAAATAATTCAATCTATCGATCATTAATTTCGAACGGGTGCCTTAATTTAATATAAATACAAAGCATGGTTACAGTTACAAACATCATCGGTTCTCTTGTACTGAATGCCCTACCATCGTCGTGCCATTAGATTATAACTTCATGTGGTTGTGAATGAAGAACTCTGCTAAACTATTTAAATAATGATCGAAAAACCATTGTGAATTTTTCCTTTATAGCGTTTTATCCCAATTTTAAAGGGCAGTTGCAAAATAAGCCATCCTATTCTACAACAGCCCCTATTTTACCAGTTCATCCCTATTCCGGCTTTTTTTGCTTTATCATAGATTATTTTAGACGCTACTAAATCTTGAGCTGCAACACCAACCGTTTCATAGACTATAATTTCATCGTCATTTTCTCTTCCTTTGATGGTTCCATTAATAACATCGCCAAGACTTCCTTGTATGTCATTTTCAGTAATAATTCCATCACTGATCGGAATCAAAAGATCACCCGTCTCTGCAAGAGCTGCCTCTTTAGAATCGCATATTATCTTTGAAGCTCTCTTTAAGATTTCCGGATCCATCTCGTGCTTATGAGGTTCATATGTGCCTACACAGCTAAGGGTTGCGCCGGCTTTTACTTTTGTGCCATCAAATACCGGTTTCGACGAAGGAGTGACCGTGATGATTAAATCAGCATCTTCAATGCAATCGTCCGAACTTTTTGCCGGTACAATTTCTGCACCATAATCTGCTAATTCCTCTTGCATTTCTTTTGCAAATGCTTTGCACCGTTCTTCATTTAAGTCAAAAATTTTGACCGTTTCCAATTTTCTCGCTGTAAGCATCGCTTCGAGTTGTGTCGCTGCTTGACCGCCGGTTCCTATCATGGCGCCTTTTTTACATTCTTGCTTAGCAAGTAGATCGAATGCGGCACCTGAAGATGCTCCCGTGCGAAGTTGCGTAACATAGGTTCCGTCCATTAACGCAATGACATATCCATTGGTTCCGTCAATCAGGAGAACTTGAGCCGGGGAGGTCATAAGTCCTTGATCAATATTATTGGGGAAAATGTCGATAACCTTTATACCTGCTACATCTAAATCAGGTGCGTAGGAAGGCATAAATATGAAGGTATCGTTATCTTTTCCGTTTATGACTGTGCGCAGTGGTGCGTCAATTGTTTGATCGACTGTCATTTTGAAAGCTTTTTTATTTGCTTCAATCATGTCTCTCATTGTTACAACGCTTTTAATATCTTCTCTTGAAAGTAATAGCATATCTTTCCTCCAAATCAGGTAAACTATATTTTTCGAATGCTATGTTGACCAATCACAATGTAGGCGCATCAAAATTCAGAGCCTCTAGTAATGAGCCTGATCATAGCTTTCAATGTGTTCTATTTAAAATTGATATAATCGGAATCAAGTAACAATTCTTCTTTAGAAAAACTTGATTTTGTTTTTGCCTCAAAAGCTTCAGGAGCAATCTCTTCTACCGATACGGAGATATCACCTTCCTTCCAAGTTCCGGAAGTTTCTGCAAGTGCCGTCCTAACGGATTCAGCAAGCTTTTTCTTCATATCATCTTCTTTTCCGGGATATAACTTAATATTGATATGCGGCATGTTTCTTCTCCTTTCCTGCAATGGCAGAATAATATAATTTTCTGATCAGTCTATTTAACTTTATTCGTGATGGTAGTTGTAATCAGCATCTAATGGCCAAGGTTGCATTGCGCCTCCTTCTTCAGCAGGTCTGCAATTTTGCGCATAGATGTTCAGTACGCCCTTTTCTTGTTTCAATGCCGGACGAACCCAAGATTTTCTTCTTTCCTCTAGCACTTCATCTGAAATCAAAAGATTGACTGATCCGCCGGCAATATCCATTTCTATTTCATCACCATTTTCAATTAACGCGATGACACCACCATCATATGCCTCCGGTGAAACGTGGCCGACAATGGCTCCATAGTTAAAGCCGGAAAAACGTGCATCCGTAATCAATCCAACTTTTTTGTCAAGTCCCAAGCCGATCAAAGCATCGATGCTTAGCATTAACTCTTTCATTCCCGGGGCACCCTTGCATCCCTCATAGCGAATAACCAGAATATCACCTGCAACAATATCTCCATTCATGATTGCTTGATAGGCATCTTGATCGCAGTCATAAACTTTTGCTTTACCCTTGATATAGCGCACTTCTTCATATACAGCTGTAGGTCGCACAATGGACCCTACCGGCGAAATGTTTCCACGAAGTACTTTAAGTCCGGGTTCTTTTGAAACCGGATTTTCAAGTGAATGAATTACTTCATTGGGCACATCTTTTACAGTTTCTAGAATATCTGCCCAAGTATTTCCATAGATTGTGGGGGCATCGGTGTGCAATTTACTTTCCAATTGCTTCATGACGCTCTTCACGCCGCCTGCATAGTGAAAGTCAACTACGGTATAGGGACCACTTGGTATAACCGCATTGATGCAATAGATTTCGTTTGCATATTTTTCAAAATCATCTAAAGTAAGTTTGATTCCCAGTTCATAAGCATATGCCAAAATATGGAGCACAGCATTCGTGGATCCCGCTACTGCCATGTCAAACATAATGGCGTTTTCCAAAACGTCCCTTGTGATTAAATCTTTTGGAGTACGCCCCGACTTCGCAAGTTCAACCATATATTTGCCCGCTGTTCTTGCAGCTCTAATACGTGCATTATCAGAGGCAGGAATTGTTGATGTTCCGGGCATGACAAGATTTAATACCTCGCCTAACATTTGCATCGTGTTCGCTGTTCCCATCGATGGACAGGCACCAAAGGAAGGACACACGCACTCTTCCATATCGAATAATTCTGCCTCTGATGCGCCTGAAAATCTCGCCGTATCCAAGTCGGCTTCTACTACTGTCTCCCCACGATAGTTGCCTGCTTGCATAGATCCGCCGGTTACAACCATGGCCGGGATATCCAGCCGACAAGCCGCCAGATAGCATCCTGCAATAATCAGATCGCAAGTGGCTACACAACAGATTGCATCAAAGTTATGTACTCTGGATACAAATTCAATGGACATGGCGACAATATCTCGCCCTACTTGCTCGTATTTCATTTCATCGGCGCCATTTGCCACATTACCACAAGTTGCTGGAATTCCGAATTCTACAGGGATTCCGCCTGCGGCCCAGATTCCTTCTTTCACCGCTTCTGTCACTTGACGAAGGTGTGCCGTTCCGGGGGAACCTGCCATGTAGGAATTTGGTATGCCGATATGTGGTTTCTTGCGAATATCTTCATCCGAATAACCGGCAGCTTTCATCATGACACGTCTATGTGCCGCCTCAGCTCCGTTCCAATAACTACAACCCATCCTATAATCTCCTTTCTGCTATTTCATGTTCTTTTGAACAACTTCATCATATGCGATTTTTATATCAAATTGAAGAGTGAAAGATTAATGTCAAACTTAACATTTTCTTAAGGACGGTTTTTTGTCTGATTATCGGTTGTAAATTCACATTTAGTGAACGGTATTATTAGTATAATTAACGACGTTAAATTTCATCTGCATTGCAGAAATTTGTTTTTTCTACTAAAATACAACAAACGAGAGGTGTTTATTAACTCAATCGGAGGTTATTATACATGTCAAAAATCGATTTCATCTTGGATGTCTACGAGACACATAGTATTTCTAAGACAGCTACTAGATTAAATTATACTCAATCTGCTGTCAGTCAAGCCATTAGCAACTATGAAAAAGAAATTGGTATCGCACTCTTTAAGCGCTCAAAAGCAGGTATGACACCTCTCCCCGGAACGGAGAAAATTTTTGAGGAGTTAAAAAACATACAATCGTCTCGGGCACACATCGAGCAATTTGCTGCTAAGATTAGTGGGTTGGAAGTAGGGCTTATACGAATTGGCACGATTCAGAGTATTGCTTACCACTGGCTACCTGGAATTTTGAAAAAATTCACGGCTCTATATCCTAAAATTACCTTTCAGCTCTACGTTAGTAGTTTCCAAGAATTAAATTATAAACTTCAAGAAGGAGAATTAGACTGCATCTTTACTTCAGAATACGCTGCACAAGACCTACCCAACACAACACTTGGTGAAGATGAATTGATGCTTGTCATGCCCAAGCATCACCCGTTATCTAAGAAACTTATGATTTCCTTTTCGGATGTGATGGGACAGGATTTTATTATGTCTGCAGATGATACTGACTATGAAACCGGGGAACTTTTCCGTATGTATAGAATGGAACCAAATGTTCAGTTTTACATCAATGAAGACTACACTGTCATTAAAATGGTGGAGCAGGGATTTGGAATAGCCATTCTTCCTAATTTGTTGCTCTACAATATCCCGTTTGACGTGTGCGTACGCTCATTTACGGAACATTATAAACGTAAGCTTGTAGTGGCACGTTCTTCGACAGTTGAAGCTTCTCCTGCTTTAGAACGGTTTATAACTTTCATTTCGACTCAGCATTAAGAAGCAGAAGCAATTTTCGATTGATATAGCAAGGATTTAGGCTCTATCACATCCATTGGGGAGCATTCTCCTCAATGGATATTTTTGTGCGCTTTAGCATGAATAAAAGAAGCCAGGTTTACACCGGATTCCCCAATGATTGACATAGAATCTTTTTTAATTAAAGGGCATAAAAATAGCCGGACTGCATTATAAGTCCGGCTTTTATGGTGGAGACGGCGGGGGTCTAGGATATAGGCTTATAAATCGCATGATAAACCCGTTTGGAATAAATAGTGTGCAACCAGTGTGTAACGATAAATAGTCAGTGTAGTGTTCTGTTTTCAAACTAAAGAAAACTTTAAATTAGAAACGAAAGGCTTTCTGGATTTTTTCAATTGATTGCTACTCAATTTCATTCAGATATTCAATGTTTGTGATAGAATTTAGAATGATATTATAGCAGAATATAAAGAGCATAAAATGTCAGGAGTGAGAGTAAATGAAGAATAAACTTCAAGAATTAGAAACTAGAAAAAGACATTTGAATCAAAAGATACAAACCATTTCACAACATTTTTTAACCAGTTACGAGGAAGATTTCGCTATTCGATTCGCTCATGAATCTACAAAGATGGAAGGAAACACTCTTTCAATTTTTGAAGTAAAAACTCTTCTAGTGGATCGAATTACAGTAGGAGGAAAAAAATTAAGAGAACTCTATGAAGTGATTAATCATCAGAAAGCCTTTGAGTATGTAAAAAAAGCGATTTTAGAAAACAGAGAATTCACAGAAGACTTAATCAAAGACCTCCACCAGATTATCACGGAAAATATTTTTCCCGGAGGTGTCTATCGTCAAACTAATGTACGGATCTCGGGTGCTTCCTTTATTCCTATCGATTGGACAGAGGTTAGAAATGAGATGTCATATTTCATAGAACAATATACAATCCGAAAGAAGGATTCATCAACATTAGAACTAGCTGCATGGGTGCATGCAGAGTTTGTCAAAATTCATCCTTTTGCCGATGGCAATGGTAGGACAGCACGATTGCTTATGAATTATATCTTAATGGCCGATGATTTCTTGCCAATTAACATTTCTACAGAGAATCGGGCTGAATATTACGAAAGCCTCGATCAGTACGCTAAAGATCAGAACCTTGAAAAGTTTTTATTTTTGATTTGTGAAGAAGAAGAAAAAGCAATTAAGGATTATGAGATTGAATTACAGGTAGAAAAATCTCGTTCCTTTGAAAGATGATTGTACTGAAATTACTTTAGACTATATAAGCTTTTCTCTGTTTGTTTCGGAGGTTATGAATGAACAATAAGTATAATATGACGCTTTCACAAAATATTGCTTACGCAAAACGTAATTTAGTAGACAGCATTTATAATAGTGCCAAGTTGGAAGGATTAAATGTTACCTTCCCTGAAACTTATACTATTCTTGAAAAAGCGAAGATGCAGAATGTAGATATTTCTGCCGTCAGTACGATTTTAAATTTAAAGCATGCTTGGCAATTTCTTTTAAAGAACATCGAAGAACCCATTACTCTTGATTTCATAAAAAACCTGCATTATGAAATTGCGAAAGATGAAGCGCTTGCCTGGGGAGAGTTGAGGACGGGTCGTGTTGGTATTGGTGGAACAGATTATATACCACCAATACCTGAAGAAGGCGAAGTAAAAACAAAACTTTTAGCATTCGAAAAAATAAATAATGCAACGGAAAGAGCGATTGAACGAATGCTGTGGATGATGAAAGCTCAACTTTTTTGGGACGGAAATAAACGAACTGCTTCACTTATTGCTAATAAAGATCTTATAAGCCACGGTAAGGGTATTCTAACAATCAGGGAAAAAGATATTCTAGAGTTCAATACCTTGCTCAGCCATTATTACTCTACAGATGAAAAAACCGATCTAGTAAAAATGATTTACAAAAAAGGAATTTCCGGTGTCGAGTTAAAAGATCAAGCAACTAAGAGAATGAATCTTTCTAAGCCCGACTCGTCATTGAAACATAGTGATTTAGAAAGATAGCTTTAAAGCCACTGTCTTATCGATGTTCCATCGAGTATGGTGGCTTTTTTGGTCTTGAATTTACAATCTAAGTGCGACGAAAAATGATTCACCGTTTTCCGGTAAAATTATGTCGACGAAAACCAATCAACCGGGGGGGATGATGAATCATTATTCTCATTTTACACAAAGATTATGCCTTCAGCGTGCGACGAAGTGTGCAACCGTTCGAGATTATTGGAGACAAAGTGAAAGCCATTTGCTATTTCAAAAATAACAAATGGCTTAAATAAGCGGTTTCAAGATTATTTGAAACCCTTTGAAATGGAATGGAAAGGAAATCATATATTGATAGAATTTCAGCCTATGGGTGCAAATCGATACCTATGGGTGCAAATGAGGGTGCGTAGGTGCAATTCAATGGGTATGGGTGCAGCTCCATTTTACAACTAACTATTCCTCATAAATTAAGCCCTTCTACTATTTCAGGTGTCCACGCACATAATAAGAATTTTCATGCTTGTACTTTTTCTTTGCTCATCTTATTTAGTTCTCCAAGCATCATGAAGATTCCAACAACAATCATAATGAAATCAACAAGGGGCTGTGTGAACCAAACAGCTTTTACTCCAAATACCATTGGCAAAAGAATCATTGCAGGGACAAACAGGAACAGCTGTCTAAGCATAACAATAATCCCCGCTTTCTTTCCGTTTCCAATAGATTGGAAAAATGTAATGCTCATGACCATTACTCCATATAAAATAAATACGGAATAGAACAGTCTGAAATTCCCAACTCCCTGTGTTATGATACTTGTTTCTACTCCAAATAAGGAAAGTATCTGACTTGATAACAGCAATGATGGAATCCAAAAGACTGCTGCAAGAATAAGTCCTCCGATAGAAAATATCTTCATTGCTTGCCTTACTCTGTCATATTGCTTTGCTCCGAAGTTTGTTCCGACAACAGGCTGCAATCCTTGACTCATTCCCCAAAGTGGAATGAACGAAAAGGCATATACACGAAGCGATGCTGCCATCAAAATTCCGTTTGGATCTCCGCCATACTTAAATGCCATTTTATAAAGCATAGTCTGTTGAATCATGAACAGAAGCTGCATCATCATAGCTGATGAGCCTACTCCAAACATTTCTTTTTTTATTTCTTCATCGGACTTAATCTTATGAATTTTAACGACTTTACTCTTTTTCAGGAAGTAGTGCAGCGTTACAACCGCCTGAACAAACTGTGCTGTAATCGTTGCAAGGGCAGCACCTTCAATGGCGTATTCACCCATAACTGTCATTAAAATCGGATCAAGAATGATATTCAGTAAAGCTCCAAGTCCCATTATCATCATGGCTTTTTTCATTAGACCTTCGCCACGCATAACCATGTTTGCGGACTGTGTAAAATTTACAAAGATGGAACCGATAAAGATTACTCTTAGGTATCTGATACCATAAGCTTTAATCTCACCTGTTGCTCCGACCATATCTAAAAAATGTGGTGCAAGTAGTATTCCACCAACTGTTATGATCGTCGAAAACAAAATCACCCAGAAAATCAGGTTGCCCATGATTTTATCTACGGTTTTCTGATCTCCTTTACCAATCGCTCGTGATAAAACAGATGCAGAACCTACACCTATGAGTGTAGATACTCCACTATTGAAAAAGGTAAGTGGCATAGCTACACCACAAGCTGTCATTGCAGTTTGTCCTATAATATTTCCTGCAAAAATTCCATCCATTAGTGGATAAAGACCTATTACTATCATTCCTATTACAGCAGGAATAGATAATTGAAAAAGTAAATCTATGGGTCTTTTTGTTAATAATTGTTCTTTCATATCTTGTTTCATAAAATTACCTCCTTTTTTCATCCATATTTTTCAGCCAAATTTTAAGTTTGATCGAAGAATTCCCTAATTTTTTCCATATTCTTTTCATCTTTAATACCATGCCATTTGACTTTTCCATTCTCCATAAACATAAAATAATTACAACAGCATTCTACTAATTCCGGATCATGTGTAATAATAAAAATAGTTTTTCCGTCCTCTTTAAGCCTCATCATTTCATTAGAGACTTCTTTCATATTTCTAAAATCCAAACCACTTGTAGGCTCGTCCAAAATTAAGATTGATCGATTACTCAAATTTAAATCTTCCACTTTTCAGATTGTTTTCTGATTTCAATAAAATCCTTATATATTCCATGTTTAGATGCAAGTTCACTATGTGTTCCTACTTGTTTTATAACACCATCTTTTAAAACAACTATCTGATCAGCATTTTTTACAGTAGAAAGCTTGTGTGCAATTACAATAACAGTTTTGCCTTTTAATAAGTTTTTCAAAGCAATTAATAATTGTTTTTCATTTTCTGGATCTACGCTTGAAGTTGCCTCATCAAGAATTACAAATTTACTTGGCTTTAACATAGCTCTCGCAATAGATATTCTCTGGCGTTCACCTCCAGATAGGTTTGAACCCCCTTCTTGCAAAACAGTATCATAAGCTTGTGGCAATTTCATAATAAAATCATGGCACTGAGCTTTTTTGGCAATATCTATCATTTCTTCATCTGTTGCATTTGGATTACCAAACTTAATATTGTTTTTTATGGTATCATCAAAAAGATACACGTCTTGAAAAACAAAGCTAAAATTTGAAAGCAATTCATCATACTTGTACTGTTTAATATTTAGATTTCCAACTTTTACTTCGCCAGAATTTACATCCCAAAACCTCGCCATTAAATTGCAAAGTGTTGTTTTACCACTTCCTGAAAATCCAACAAGAGCAGTTGTTTTTCCATCTGGAACAAGCATACTTAGATTATTAAAAAGATGTTCTTTTCCATAAGAAAATGAAATATTGTTCATTGATATTTCTGCTTTATCTACTTCTGTCATTTCACCTTCTTCAATTACAGGTAAATTTCTTAAATTTATAACAGTATTAAGATTTCGTACAGCAACACCCTTAATACTCTGCATACTTCCTGCTAATTCAAATCCAGAAAAAACAACAAAACTCATAACAATTAATATAATAGCTTTAGTAACTTCAATATCCCCTGATAAATATCTTATGATAGAACTAAAAATTATCACACAAATACCAAGTTTAAATACTAACAAGAATAAAAACTGTGTTGGAACTAAAATTTTTTCTACAGCAAGGAAGCCTTTGCGACTTTTTGTAATACTTTCGTTTAGTTCCTTAACTGTATTTTTATCTTTTCCAAATGCTTTAGTTATTCCTATCCCATTTACATACTCAAGCATTTTTTCACTTAAATCCAATTTAAGTCCTAACAATCTCTCTGTTAGTTGATCTGTGCTTTTTTGTGTGAATAAGTTTACTAAGGTTCCAACAATCAAAGTCAACAATATAATTATAGCTGTTGCAAAATCATAAGGTAGTATGAAAATAACCATAATTAGTGTCTGTATTGTACCTACAAGCATTTGCTCAATAATAAAAACTCCTATTGTTTCAAGTTCACCTATAACAGTTGACAATGCTCCTGCTATATTCCCTAAAGAATTTGTGCTGAAATATCCCATGTTTACATTTTTTAAACGATCACCAATATATAATCTATTTTCTGCTCCTAAATTGTACGAAGCAATATATTTGTTTTTATCAGCCAGATATCCAAATATAATTTTTCCCACCACACTTATAGCTGCAATAATAAAAACAATATACACATCTTTCATTAAAATGCTTTGGTTCGTGAATATATTTTCACAAATTTTGGTCAAACATAATAGAATTGCACCTAAAGAAACTCCTTCAAATACTCCCTTAAATACATCAAAAATAAGCATTTTTGTTATTTTATTTGAATATGACCCTGACACCTCATATAAAGTTTTTATCAATTCTCTCACTTTATATCACCTCGATTTCTTTAGATTCTGTATATACATCCCACATTTTTTTGTATCTCCCATTTAACTCTAGTAATTGTTTATGAGTGCCTTCTTCAATTACTTCTCCATTATCCACCACAATTATTTTATTTGCATTTACAATTGTAGATAACCTGTGAGCTACCATAATCACTGTTTTATCTTTAATTAACTTATCAATAGACTGTTGAATAACTGATTCATTGTCAGGATCAGAATATGCTGTTGCTTCATCAAGTAGTACAATAGGACTATTCTTTAAAAAACACCTAGCTATTGCAATTCTTTGCTTTTCTCCTCCAGAAAGATTTGCTCCTCCCTTTCCTACAATAGTTTCATATCCATTTGGTAGGCTCTTTATAAAATTATAGCAACTCGCTTTTTCACAAGCCTCTTTAATTTCATCCATACTCGCATCTTCCTTCGCCATCTTTAAATTTTCTAATATTGTTTTATTAAAAAGAAAGTTTTCTTGCGACACATAGCTAACAAGCTCCATATTCTGTTTTAAAGGCAATTCGTTCAAATTTGTTTTTCCAATTAAAATTTCTCCATTAGAAACATTCCAAAATCCTGCGATTAGTTTTGTAATAGTAGACTTTCCACTACCTGAATTTCCAACGATTGCAGTTAACTCATTTTCATTTGCTTTAAACGAAATATTATTTAATACATTCTTTGACTCTTCATATGCAAATGTAACATCTTTAAACTCTACATCATAAGATTTTATATCTCTTACTTCTTCTCCTCTTTTTAAGTTAGGAATTTCCATTATTTTTTTTATTTCTTCAAATACAACTTTTATATTTGCTATTGTTTCCATATGACTCATAGCTTTTATTAATGGTTTATATGAAGCATATGATAGCAATATACACGTGATAAGAGTCCCTACTTCAACACTACCCTTCATAAAGAAATACAAGGAAGCTGGTAAAACGAATACCATAGTTGACGGGATAGTTTCCATAGTTGCTGTCATTGAAAAACAAACACTCAAATACCAATCAAGCATTGCGTTCTTATTCTCTTCAACAGTCTTTCTAAATTTCCCAAATGATGATGCTGATTTATTAAATGCTTTTATAACTTTAATACCATTTACATATTCAACCATTGTCGTATTCATAGCTTTAGCTGCTTCTTGGTATCTTTTAGATTTTTCTTCATAACCTCGCATCATTAACATTGAGAACAATAATCCCAATGGAATTGTAAGTAAATTTGCAATTCCTATTCTCCAGTCCATTATAAAAATTGTTATGATCAATACTATAGGAATGAATATATTAGCAATAACTTCTGGAATCACATGAGCAATCGGTTTTTCCATTTTATCAAGTGTTTCCACCATAAATTGAGACCACTGTCCGCTGCTTTTTCTTTCAACTTCTCCCATAGAAATTTTACTTAATTTGTCAGCTAATAACTTTCTTTTATCTTCAATAATCCTGTAGGCAAGATTATGAGAAATAATAGTAGATATTTCATGAAATAATATACTTGCCAAAAATCCCAAAAATACAGCAAAAATATATGGATAATAATTATTTAAATTTGTATTTTTTGCAACCAAGTTATTAATAATGGCTGCTACAGAAAAATAAGGTATTACACCAAATCCTACTCCTATTATCGCAATGAATACAGCTGCGAAAATCTTGCTTTTATGTCCCTTTAAGATATCCATCTTTTACCTTCTTTCATAAAATCTTTTTATTCTGCCATCGCAAATCTCCAATAATTTATTACATGTACTATCAATCAATTCATTATCATGCGTAACAATAAATATAATTTTATTATTTGAAAATTCTTTAATGACTTTGCTTATTTCGAGCATATTTGTATAATCAAGTCCACTCGTTGGTTCGTCCAAAATAATAATTTCTCTATCCATTAACATCCCCAATGCTACAGAAAGTCTCTGCATTTGACCTCCTGATAAGCACATAGGATGACGATTATCTAATTTTTTAAGATCTAATTTTTCTAGAATATTATCTATTTGCTTTTCATCTATTTTAGAATCAAATAAACTAAATTCATCTCTTACAGATTCAGAAAAAAACTGATGAATTACATCTTGCATAACCATATAACAAAGTTTTCTTCGTTTTTTATATTTTATGGGACTTCCTTTATAGCTTATTTCCCCTTCGTTTTCTTTCAACAGTCCACATAAAATTCTCATTAATGTTGTTTTCCCTTGACCATTTTTACCTGTTATTGCAATAATATCTCCCTTGTTTCCAGAAATATTTATCTTATCTAAAATTTTTTGTTTCTTATTTTCATATTCTAAATTTGAAACTACAAAGTCATCAGATTCACAAAATGTGACAGGATTTGCAAAATCATCATTTTTCTTTCTTACAAAAGTTCTAAGCCCTAGTTTCTTTCGTGATTCGTTACTAATCGAAGAAAATTCCACATTTGAAAAAACATATTTTATTTTTCCGTCTTGTAAATAAATAGCTCTATCAATTAAATCCATTAAATAATAGAGTCTATGTTCAGAAATAATAATTGTCTTACCCTGAGCTTTAAGATTTATAAGCATCTCTCTTATTCTTTCAATGCCATACTCATCAATGTTTGCAGAGGGTTCATCAAACACATATACATCTGGATTGGTAGCATAAATAGATGCAATAGCAAGTAATTGCTTTTCTCCACCTGACATCATAAAAACATTTCTGTTTTTTAATCTTTCAATTCCCAAATCACGTACCACTTTAAAAACTTGTCTTTTTATTTTATCAGGGTTTTCACCTAAATTTTCTAATCCAAATGTTAGTTCACTATCTGAATCTAAATTAAAAAACTGTGTTTTGGGGTTTTGAAAAATTGTTCCCACTTTTTCAGAAATTTCATATATCTTCATTTGTTTTGTGTTTATCCCATTTATAAAAATATTTCCTAATAAATTTCCCTCTAAAAAATGAGGAATCAATCCATTGATTAATTTTGTTATAGTTGTTTTCCCAGAACCAGATTTCCCGCATAATAAGATAACTTCTCCTTGATTAATCTTTATTGAAATTTTCTTTAACTGATCTTCTAAGCTCCTCTTATAGGAATATGAAGCTTCATTTATACTAATCATGTTTTGTACCTCTTATAAAAATAACTTGAACTTTACATTAAAGAACATCAGAATGCATAATAGAATAATTACTATATCCCAAATATTAAATCCTGCATCATCCATAAAAGTCTTTCTTGCAGGATTTTCTATCCCTCTTACTGTAATAGCCTGAGCTAATTCATCTGCGGTATTAGAAGCTGTAACTATTAATGATATTAGTCCTAATTGTATCTTTTTAAATCCAGTCACACCTCTTATTTTTATTGCATCTGAGATTAATATTTTTTCTTCTCTTAAAGATGGAAAATATCTGATGCTTATTGCCAAAGAAATAATCAGGCTTTTTGGAAAATGCATCATTTTTAGGGCATACATAATATTTCGTATAGGATTAGTTTTTATAAGAATTTGACCAACTAAAAAAATCGGTATTAACTTAGGAGCATGAATCACCAATAATCCAAAATGTGCTGAGATGACATCTGGTAGAATCGGCAAAACAAAATATTTCAATCCCTGTAATAATACAAATATAGATAATGCCTTTAAAGATATTTTAACAAGTCCCATAAATAACGCTATAATAGCAACCATTAAAAGAATAAAAACATCTAATTTTAAGCTATTATTTGCAAAGCTAATAATACTAACTGAAATCAAAAAAATGATTTCAGTTAGTGGATTTAGCTTTATAATGCCTCTTACAATACCCTCCATTTACATAATTCCAGCTTTCTCAAAACGTTTTTTGAACATTGCTTTACCTATATATGCACCAATGACTCCTCCAATAAATGCAGTAATGATCATCCCGATAAGTGTTGGAATTGAAATTAAAGTTTGTAATTTATTTACATATTCTGGACTCATTCCCATTTTAATAATAGATTTCATATAAGATTCTTGGAACAACCACATAGGCAATGGTGAGCCAATCAACCCAATGCAAATCAATCCTGAAGATACTATTACGCTTTTTTGACTTTTATATCCCAAAATTTTTCTAGTAATTTCTGCTAAAACTCCTGCAATAACGCAAGTTATGACAATTGTAAAAGTGCATTCTCCTATAGCAAAATATATAATCCCTGTAATTGCTATCAAAAGTAAAGCCGTTCCTGGTTTTGGCACCTTAGAGACCAATAACATGTAAATAAAATTACATATTATGCCTGTCATTGCTGGCCATAATAACCAAAGTATCGGAGAAAACACAGGAATAAACATTACCGCCATTGATAACGCCATGTATATCACCGAAAAAATACCGATGTTAACTAAATCTTTTGTTTTTAATTTTCTTTCATTCATTTGAATACCTCCATTTTTCTTTAGTGAAAATTTTTTAACTTTGTTTACTTTCCTTAAAAACACAGAAAATCGGGATTAACCCGATTTTCATAATTTATATTTAATTATTTTCTTTTTATGTTTTCATCTCATAATCCTCTCCCATCCAAAATTCATTGCAGCTTCCATCATATCAATAAGATTCAAAGCATTATGATAAGAATACTGGTGCGTGATTATCTCAAATAACGGAGTACAAGCCATTGTATAAAGTATATGTAGTTCATTATCGCCTAAATCATTTACTGGAATCTTTTTCTCTTTAAGAGCTACTATCAATTTCTTTGCGCCTTGAACTTCAAGATTCACTAAATCATGACGAATTGATTCAAATTCTGTGCCTTGAGAGCAATTAAATAGAAGATTAAACACAGAACCATTTTTGTAAATAAACCTTAACAATTCTTCATTGCTATTATCAGATTTCTTTTCAAAGCATTCTCTTCCATTTAACTTTATTTCCTCTATAGCTTGATTGGTTAACTCTTTATTTCTTTTGTACAGGTGATCTAATGTGGGAATCACAATAGCCCTAAAAATATCCTCTTTAGATTTAAAATGTTTATATATTGCACCAGGAGTAACTCCTGCATTTTTAGCAATAACTCGCACAGAAGCCCGCTCAAAGCCATGCTCTTTAAATTCGTTACTCGCACTTTGCAATATTCTTTTAATTGTAACTTCTTTATTTCTCACAAATACACGCTCCATTTAAGATAACACCGTTTACTATAAGTTAGCATACTCTAACCGAAAAGTCAAGTTTAAGTGACTTGTCCCATCAAGTATGGTACAATCTAATTATAAATTTAAAATTTGCTTAATGCTTGCTGCCCTAATCATTCTTTTGTAGCAAGCACAGTAAGTGTACGGACACTTACGGAAAATTGACGAAGCAGCCCCTTGGGATCTGCTTCTTTTTTTTATCAATTTTTAGCTTGTTAGGGAGAACCCTAAGACCCCGAAATACACTCAAAGGAGGAACTAACTATGGCAAATAGAATAAGAAACGAAAGGCTTGAAATTAAACTAACTGAAGAAGAAAAGGCTCTTTTTAAAGAGAAAAAAAGACTTGCGAAGTGTAGAAGCATGAGCCATTTCATCCGCAAATGCATTTTGGAAAAGGAAATTTATCAAGTGGATTTAGAGCCTTTCAGAGATTTACAAGGCTTACTTTCTAATGCAACAAACAACATCAATCAGATTGCAAAGCGAGTAAATTCGACAGGTGTAATCTACAAAGAGGACATCGATGATATAAAAAAAGAGATTGAACATTTCTCAAAAGAGCTGTGGCAAATTCATTCACTACTTCTGACAAGAACATCTGAAACGGAAGGTGAATAATAATGGCTATTACAAAAATACACCCAATTAAATCGACTCTTAATCTTGCTATTGACTACTTTGTAAATGGAGATAAAACAGACGAGCAGCTTTTAGTAAGCACTCATAAATGCCACGAAGCAACTGCTCACACTCAGTTTTTAAGGACACGAAATGACGCAGGAACAAAAGGAACCGTTCTTGCAAGACATCTCATTCAATCATTTTTACCGGGAGAAACAAGCCCTGAATTGGCTCACCAGATTGGTATGGAGCTGTGTAAAAAGATACTCAAAGATGAGCACGAATTTGTCTTATCTACTCACGTAGATAAGGGGCATATCCACAATCACATCATCTTCAATAATGTAAATATGGTAACAGGTAGGTGCTACCAGTCTAACAAGAAAAGCTACCACCAAATCCGTTATCAGAGTGATAAACTCAGCAAAGAAAATAGCCTATCTGTCATTGACGAGTTTTACGAAAGCTATAAGAAAAAATATAAGATTAACGGTAAATCTTGGTATGAGAATGAACAGGCAAAGCGTGGTACTTCTTGGAAAAGTAGACTTCAATTTGACATTGATAGAATAATAAAACAGTCAAAGGACTGGGACGAATTTTTAAAGAAGATGGCGGATCTTGGCTATGAAATCAAATACGGTAAGCACATTGCTTTTAAGCCAAAAGATAAGTCGAGATTTACAAGGGCTAAAACAATCGGAGAAGATTATACCGAAGAAAGATTAAAAGAACGAATTGCAGAAAGAGAGTTTATCAAGACTCCTGCCGTCAAAAAACGCATCGGCAATGTTATTGACATGAACACCAATGCAAAGGTAAAGGAAAGCAAAGGCTACGAATATTGGGCAACCAAACATAACCTTCATACAATGGCTGACTCTGTTATTTATATCAGAGAACATGGCATTAAATCCGTTAAACAGCTTGACGAGTATATTCAAAAAGCAGCCGATGAAAGGCAAAATATACAAGAGAAAATCAAAACTATTGATAAGGAAATGCAGAAGCTTTCCACCACTATGGAGCAAGTTCATATTTAATGCTATATCCTAAAGAAGAACTACAAAAACAAATAGAAAAAGATAACGAGATCACATTTAAAATTTGGGATATCTTAAAAAATATTGACGGTACTAATATTGAAGATGAAGGACGAATTTATGGAGGAGGATTAAGGAAAATAGAACCTAAAGAATTAACAAAAGTTATATGCCCGGATATTTTAAATCTTTAATTCTTAGACTAATAATAGTCATTGTCAGCGATATGTTTTCGTTAAGGCAATGACTATTATTTTTCATTTGATATAATAGAAGTATCTAAATTCACCTTTTTTCTGTCATAGCAAGCGAGTACCTTGGATATCCATTTTGAAAAAATAAATCTCCAAGGCTTGTTGAGGAGTTCCCCAAACCCTCGAAATAAATTTTGGATTTTCAAAATTTACGGGATAATCCCAAACCCTTATTAAACTATTTTTATGAAAGGAATTTAAGCTATGAGTGAAAAAAGATACCGAGATCAGCAGATGCTTTTAAGATTTACTTCTGAAGAAAAAGAATTCTTCGAAACCCTTTTTGAAAAAAGTCGATTTACTAATCGCAATGATTTTATTATCCACCTACTCCGCCATCGTAAAATAATTAACGTCCGACTAAATGACGGTCAGCTAAATGCTATGCACGTTTCTCTCTCCCAGATTGGAAATAATATAAATCAAATTGCTCGAAGAATAAATTCTACCAATTCAATTTACCAAGAAGACATTAATGATATTTTAGAAATTAAAAACCAACTGGAAGATATTCGTACTAATCTTCACATGCTATGCAAGACTTTTAGTGTTCAGAGGGCATAAGTTATGGCTGTTATTGTAAAAGGTAAGCCAATTAAGTCCACGTTGCAGAAGGCAATTAATTATGTTGCAGACGCTTATAAAACAGAAAACAAAATATTAGTTTCAACGCATGGCACAAGCATTGATTATGGAGAGAGAGATTTTTTTGAGGTTTGGAATACTAATACAAATCAACAAAAGAAAGTATTAGCAAGACACCTTAAACAGTCTTTCGCTCCAGGAGAAGTATCTCCTGAAGAAGCACACGAAATTGCCTTGGAATTTTGTGAGCGTTTTTTAAAAGGTGAGTATCAATACGTGGTGGGAACACACGTTGATACAAACTGTATTCATAATCACATTCTTTTTAATAACATACGAATGACGGATTTTAAAGCCTATAAAATTACAAAAGATATTCCTGTTATTAGGCAAATTAATGATGACATTTGTAAAGAACACGGACTATCCATTATTGATCCCAACATGGAAAAAGAATTTTTAAACGACCATTATCGAAACACGAGGTCATATTATGAGGATATGTGTTTGAAAAAAGGGCTGTCCTGGAAAGCAAAAATTCAATCCGGGATCGACTTATGTATTGAGCAAGCAACAAGCTATGAGGATTTTCTTTTATTGGTCGAAGACATTGGGCTTATTTATGATGACAACGGAAAGTATCTAAAAATTAAATTCCCGGAACAACAAAAGTTTACAAGGTGTAAAGAACAAACACTTGGGAAAGACTATACACGTGGAGCTATTCAAAATCGAATCGAACAAGAAATAGAAATTAAAAATCAAATTGAAAACAAGCCGAAGATGTATATGCAAGATCCCAATTTTATAAAACAAACAAAGCAAAAAATTCAGAACGATCTTCATACTATTCTCGGCGAAGAAAAGACCTTCCGTGATTTTATGGAGCATTTTTCCTCTCTAGGTTACAGTTATGATCCTGATGGAAAAGTCTATATGTTTGAAGATAATCGTCGCTCTGTTACTTGTCCGGAAGCTAGACTCAGTAAAAAATATCATATGGAGCAAATACAAGCTGCATATCGTGAAGCCGACATCGATATTTATAAGCAGCAATTTATCAATTATAAAGTCATCAATCGAACAAAATATGCTATGGAGTCAGCTATAAAATATGCTTCATCTTACGACGAATTTTTAAACGAGATGAGAAAGAAACAATATGATTTTAAGGAGTACCGTGGAGAACTTTACTTGAAATATTCAAGTGATGAAGAATTTACGCTTGTACACCCCACCACTTTTGGAACGGACTATATCAAAGAAATGATCAGTTTTAACATTATGCATAAAACGATCGGTCAAGAAGATGTACGAATAATCCGTTTTGAAAAAGGTCTTAATCAGAATGAGATCTTAACGAGAAATATGACGATGATGAACGAGAACTATCTGCTCTTGAAAAAACATGGAATCAATAGCTTCTCAGAAATTACAGAAGTAATTAATTTCTACAACAACATTCAGAAGAAAAACAACGATCGAATTAAAGAGATAAAAGAGCTTACAGGAGGCTATTTAACGGATTCAAAATTAAAGTCTGAACTAACGGACCTCTATAACGATAATCGTCGTTTAAAGGCTTCTGTGGCAAATCTTCATAAAATTCATGATAACTACTCACGATATTTGGAACTTAATGATCGATCAAAAGAAAGACTAGATATAGGTACGCCTAGCCGTTAAATGATTCTCTAAGATATAAAATGTCGGAGCATTATGGGTTATAAAGTATCCATTGGGTGTTTGAAAATGTGACGAACCCGCAGCAAAAACTAATGACGGTAACGGAGAGAAAGTAGTTTAACAAGAGCCACAGTCTTTTAAAGAAACCGACAAAGAACTTAACAGAAGACGAAAAGTTCGTTGTCGCCATCTTGTTTAAAACGAACGATGCTATTCGTACCGCTTATATTTTAAAAGAAGGCTTTACAGTTCTATCTCATCAAAAAATCTCTGCTATGACAACTCTAACACAGTGGATGGAAGAAGCTAAAAAAGCGGTCAAAAAAAGTGGCGATACTGCTTAAGCGCTTAGAAAAACTAGTTCAGCGAGATTACCAGCAGCTTTAATTACCTGTAGAAAAAAGGTCGGAGCACTATAGAGTCACCCCATAAAGTTGGACTTAATCGAGTAAGCATTTCGCTTGCTCGATTTTGTTTTACATAATATTCGTTCTATGCTGCGTTCATTCGTTCACGGTATTGCTTTGGACTCAAGCCTCCTAGCTTTTCTTTGATTCGATCGTTGTTGTAGTAGTGGATAAAGTTTTTAATAGCCCGGACAAGATCTTTCCTACTTCGGTAAACGTAGCCTGCAAAGATTTCTCTTTTCAGTACGCTAAAGAAGTTTTCCATGGGTGCGTTGTCGTAGCAGTTGCCTTTTCTCGACATGAAGCGAGTGAACACTAAGTCTATCAAGTCAACCTATCTGTTTGTAGAAACATATCCATAAACCTTTTAACGATAGGTAGAAACTATCGTTAAAAGGTTTCAGACAGATTAACTGGTGTTTTTAAGCTTTAGTTATCGGAATCCAAAGTTCCATTTTATAGTCTTTGCTATTCATATCACCTTCATAATAATATTCAAAGTCAGGTTTTCCTGAATGGACATAACCATGCTCAGGGAAGAAAACTTCCATCGCATATTTCCATCCGTTATGAATACAATCCGGAACAGATCCTATTAATTCTACAACAGCATATTCCGCTTCTTCCACTTCCAAAATTTCTAAGCCCATACTTTTTGCTTCGTCTACATCATTAACAATATAGCCGGCCATATAGTTAATTGTATTAACTTCTAAAGCATCCTGGTTATCAAAGTTTAATATATCGTGGCAAACCCCAACAGATTCTCCTGTCCCTAATTTTGACATCTCTTCATGGCTAACCTTAGAAAATAATTTTCCCCATATACTTGAACATAATGATGAATTGATGTTTTGTTCATTTACACCTGCAACCGTAAATGCTTTCTTCTTTTGAATTGTAATATTCATACTTCTTCCTCCCTTAATACTTAGTGTTAATTGCACCCTAGAAACTAATTTGAATGGTTTCCCATTTCTTACCTCAGAAGGAGTGAATCCATGAAAATTCTTAAAAGCTGTCCCGAATGAATCCGGTGACTCATATCCAAATCTTAAGGCAACATCAATAATTTTTTCATCTGTATCTCTTAATATAATGGCCGCTTCAGTTAATCTTCTACTTCTTAAATACTCTGAAAGTGTTGTTTCAGTTAATATAGAAAACAAGCGACTGAACATAGAATAAGAGTATCCGGATAATTGAGTTACTTTCTCTTTGCTGATTTCATCATCAAGAACTGTTTCAAGATAATCAATCGTATTATTAAACGACTTGATAATATTCATTTCGATTCCCCCTTTCTTTCGGTTTATTTTAGTATAGAGGAAGATTTCTTTTCCTACTCTACAATATCCGTACAAGTTTTATAGGTTTTATCTCTTAGAAGCTTATAGTTTGCAAGCTCAATAAACCGTGGTTTATTTAAATGCTGTCAAAATATTTCTTAGCTTCTTTTATATCTAAACAAGTGATATCACTACTCTTCTTTATTGCTTCAATTTCTTTTCCAGTGTTTTTTAATGCAAAACTAGTTCTTTTTCTTCCTCCGAAATATAAGTTGACACCAACTCTTCATGTCCTATTGCTCTACACAGTTCATTTATTTGAGTTTGCATCTTATTTATCTGTTCTTTGTCCCTTGAAGAATTTAACACTCCTACTACAAAATCTAAAAATAAAGCACCTCTCAATACATAAGCTGTGTCCATTTATTATCTCCACAAATTTTAATTTATCTAATTTTTCCCCATCTATGCCGTTGACACAAACTATCAAAATATCTAAAGTGTTGCTACGACCTTTTCCTTATATTTATAGTGTTGCTACAAGTGAGTATTTGAAATATATTATTAAATACTGATTCTGAAACCTAATCATATATTTATCTAGTTCAAAATTTATAAAACTATTGATTTCAAGCCTATCAGATTCTTATTAGTCCATTTCTCTTGTCATCAACGCCATAGCTTCCACATGTATCAAGACTTCCCTGATGATAACCATACATCAAGAAGTGACTCTTAACGCTCGTTGCATGAGGGAAGCTGGCAAAAGGAATGTCGTTGAAGGGTGCGAATCGAAGGCTGATTAATTAGCATAATTATTCATATCACTTAGGATTTGCTCGTTGACGACATCAAAACCAATTTACTCTTTCATCTCTAAATTCAGGATCGCTGCTTTGCTGATAAGGGTTGTAGTTACTTCGATTGCACCCATATTCTTTTAAAAATTTTATCTTATTATCAGCCGTCCATTCAATCAAAGAAATTCCGTCAAATTCTTCTGTTTTACCTGTATGCATTTCATTTTTGAAATACCATTCAACGATCGTCTGATTTTCTTTATGAAAAAATTGCTTAATTTCCCATACCAAAACTTTCCCTCTCGTATTCCACTCTTTAAACCAGTGTTTTACTGTTTGCAGATCATAATATTGTGGTCCCCAGCTTTCTGTGTAAACCACATTTTCTGAAAAAATATGATCCATACCTAAATCTCGTTGAATTATCCACATCTCAAACCACAAACGTATTATTTCTTCTTTTTCTCTCATAAAAACCTCATAAGTTAAATGTTCTTTTCATTAAAATACATAAATCTCAAACTCGTGCTTCATGGATTCTTCCAGCAACCGTCTATTTTCACTTATAAGAGATTTCCCAAAACTGAATTTACCGCCTATATTCATTTGTGGCATAAACTGCTACCGCCGCAGTAATAATCTATTGTTCAATTAACTTACCTGCTTTATTTCCTTTCCAACTAAAGTCCAAGAATTAAGTTGATTTCGACCGAGTTCCTCCGTTCAAACATTCCAATGTAAATTTGTTATTTATTTCTATAAATAAATCTTACTTCACGAAGCTCTTTGCCCCCAATAGTATCAACCAGATAATCCTCTGTTTGGAGAAACCCAAAATGCTCATAGAAATTTTTAGCCGCAATATTGTCATCAAGCACCCATAGGAACAGTTCATCAAAACCAAGCTTGTTAAGTTCTAAAATAGTTGCTTCAAGAAGCTTTTTCCCGTAGCCCTTTCCCATATATTCTGGAAGAAAATATATTGAAATGATTTCACCACACTCAGAAAACTTCTCAAAACGGGACCTGCAAAAGCTGCTTGTGCCGATATACTTTCCATCGTCAATACAAACAAGTGTCTTCCATCCAGGTATATCAAAGTTTTTTGACCATCTTCCCTCAGGAATTGAATTAAGATATTCTTGTGGAATTATCCCTTTGTAGGCATGTTTCCAACTATCTTCGTAAATTTTGCTGATAGCCAATCTATCATCTGAATGTGTTATATATCTGATTTCCATTTGTTACACTCTCCCTACAGCTCACTAATACAATTTCCATAAAAATCATTCTTCTCGCTTCACATACCTTAACTCGATATCGTACCCCAGAGCTTCCATCAACTTGACAAGCGTGTTGTTGACGATGGTTTCCTTGCTGCGGATCACCCGGTTTACATTGGGAGCGGATGTTTCGATTTCCTTTGCCAGCCTTGCCTGGGTGATTCCGGCTTCAATACATTTTATTTTTATGTCCGGGCTTTTCTTCGGAATCCCTTGATTTCAAGGTATTTTATGCGCTTTTAGTCCTTCACTCTTGACATCAAGACTACCCTGATGATAACCCTACATTAAGAAATAGGTCTGCACGCTCGTTGCAGGATGGAAGTTAACAAAGGTAATCTTGTGGGAGGGTGCGTGTCTAAGTCCACCGCAAGCCGGGAATTGTCAGCTAATAAATTTACTCGCCAACTTGTACACTTGATTTATTTCTTTGCTTTCTAACTTCCAATTATTGAGTTCAGCTTTAATTAACTCTGGAAATTTTTTACTAATATCTCTTAAAGCATTCCCTACCGATTTTCTAACATATTCACTCGTATCTTCTTTTAAGTTGGCAATTCGTCTAATAGCTTCATTCGGATTATCTTTGAAATATGGTCTACTTGTCCATATTCTAAGTCCCTCTGTAACTGCTCTCCTTGTATTAGGATTATTGTTTTTTAACCATTCATCAATTATTGGAAGTGCTTTTTCATATCCTATTTTTTTGCAAAATTCATCAAATGCCTTCGCCAATACTTCCTGAACTCTCCAATTATCATCTTTGGAAACTTCATCCCTCATAAATGCTAAAATATCATCTTGCTCTGATAAGTATCCAAAAAGAAATACACCATACATTCTAACTTGATAGGCATCAGATTTATATGCTAAAAATGCTAATTTTCTTATATATTCATTATCATTAGATTTGTAATCTGCAAAGGCTCTTTTTTCCTCCTCTTTGAAGCCATTTTCTATCAACGAAAATTCTTTTTCTAAACTCACGATATATTCTTTCATGCAGCTTCATCTCCTCCTAACTTCCAATTTCTCGCTTTGCCACCTTTTCCAATCTTATTAATCGGCTTTCTTTTGAATACACTGCAGCCATCACTTTCTCCAATAAATTCAAAATCATTTTTCATCGCAATTCGTTTGGAATTTTCCTGGTTCGGGGCACACTCAATAATCAAGTTTTTCCCTATCTCTGAACTACGGTTTATAAAGGCTTTTGTTAATTCATTGGCATATCCTTTCCCTCAGTATCTCTTATTGAGTATCCAACCCAGTTCGAAGGAGTCATTGTCATACTCATGAAATATTGCATATCCGATAAACTTCTGACTAAAATCTTCCACCGCATAAATCAAAGGAGGGTCAATCAGTGCGACACTATTTAGAAAATTCGCTATTTTTTCCCATGAAAAAGGCGGTTCTATAAATTCCATGACAGCTTCATCTGAAAGTAGATTATATAATTCCGTTAGATCATTATTAGTAAATTTTCTTATCTTTAATCGTTCGGTAATCATGCGGTCCCTGCATCTTTTCAAGACGCACAACGCTTTCCAAATGGCTTGAGTGGTCAGTATGGATAAAATTAAATTTTTTTAAAAAGCCTTGTATGTGGGAATATATTAATCAATACGTATCTTATAATACATTATATCATTCTGGAGCAAAGAAAAAACAGCCCTCAAAAGAGCTGTTTAGATTATTATTTTCTTGTTTTAATCGCATTACTTATATTAGATGACCTACAAACATTGCTATAGGCAGTAATAAGATTAAAAGGACATTTAACGCCATAAACAACTTATCCTTTTCCTTTACCCCAAATATTAAACCTATTAGTCCAATAATTGGGCAGACAAACATTGATGTGAGTCCAGTTGGTCTTAGACTGGTATAGCTTTCAAAGATGTCTATTGGCAGTAGGTAGGAAATCAGAAATATTACGAGTCCAAGTAAAAAAAATTTTTTACTGATATTTTTCTTCATACTATTCTCTTCCTTTGAAATTATATTGTTCGAATTAAATCTATCGTTGGTCTGTCTAAAATTCTCTTTAAAGAAAAATTATAGATTAGTAAGTTGATTGCGTATACCACAATAGAAAATCCAAGAAACAATTTATAGTCATAATATCTTATTAATAAATTAAGACTTAAATTAGGAGCTATACGAGATATTACAAACATGACTACTAATGTGGTTATTCCGGCAACAATAAATGATTTTATTTGCTCTTCTATAAACTCTTTTCGATAAATATTCTTTAACTCTTCTACGTCCATACCGCATGAATAAAGGCTGCCAATTTCCTTCTTTCTACTCATGAGACTTAAATTAATGGATGAATAACCATTTGTCACATTAAGAATAAAAATAATGAAAGCCATCGCAAATGCGACTTTCTTTAAAGATTCTAGATCACTTTTTCGATTCATTTCAATATCTGCTTTTGTGTTTATATCGTACTTTTCATTTGGCATTATCGATTCTCTTATCTTATTATCCAAATAATCCTTTACATTTCTCATATCCGAGTCTTTTACATTCATATTTAATACATACGGAGCATTAATAAATTCTTCATCTTTTGACTCATCCATAAGTTGGAAGAAGGTATCGAAATCTGTGTAGATTTTTACATAAAATGGTAAAGTTATTGAATCATAGTTTCCTAAATCATCTATAGTTTTAGAAATTTTTATACTTTTTCGAAAATTTTCCCCTATCTGTAAGTTTATATCTTTCGGATTATTAAAATATGGTATTTTATTTGCTTTAGCTACTGGAGTGTTTGGGTCTTCTTGTACCATATTATAAAGAATAAAATCACCCTTACTTGCTCCCAATTTACTAAAGTCTTCATCTTCTAAAGCTATAAGCATCCCATTCAACTGGCTTGAATGACTCTTTTTCAAATCATACTCTAACTTTTGATCCAAAGACTTACTAATAGATTCTTTGGACAAATCTAAATCATTATCTACCTGAATATAACTTTCTTTTGAAACATAGGACTTATTATTTGGAATTTCTCGCTGAATTTCTTTAAAGACTTTAGGAACTTTCTTATTTTCACTATAATAACTAGCTATTACATTGTAGCCTGCATCATAGTAAGAAAAATCTCTGTTATATTTAGTTACTGCCACAATAATAACTAAAACAGAAATTATAATGACACCGATAGCAGAAACATAACGCTGTGATTTAATACTATCAAGGTTATTTGATTTTAATTCTTTCCATAAATTCCTAGATCTTTTTTTCTTAAAGCTATCAAAGTCTAAATTTCCCTTTATACCTTCAATAATAGATATTTTTGAAACTTTCTTTGCTGGTTGAATAATAGAAAATACTACTACTAAAAGAGCTACTGTAACAATCGCTAGGCTAAGTAAAGGACTGAAATAACTAGATACCAAGTTTTCGACCCCTTGATCAATCTCAAGATGCCTAAACAATTTTAAGATAAGACAGTATCCAAAGATATGACCAATTAATATAGGTAGAACAGATAGGAAAATACCTTCTTTTAATAGTAACAAGTATATCTGAAAATCCGTAGTGCCTATAGACTTATATACAGAAAGTTCCTTGATTTTCCTAAAAGCCCACACCTTGAATATATTTTTTACAAAAAATACAAATAGTAATATAGCCCCTATTACAGAAAGAATGGTTCCTAATTCAGTTAAAATATTATGGGGAAAGTCATACTCAACACCGTAGTAATCTATTAAATTAGAATTGAAAGTTAAGGGAACATCTCCACCTAATTTTTTATTGATTTCATTTTGTAGATTTACTTTGTTATCATAAGCCTTTTCAAACGAATTAAACTTTAATACTACTTTGCCTGAATCATCTTCATTTTTCAGTGCTAAAGCATAATTAACTCTACTGTATTTATTATAGACATCTTCATAAATTCCAACTACCTCAAAGTCTTTACTAAAACTAAGATTATAAAACTCCTTATCAGTAAAAGTACTTATGGCATCTATCTCTTTACCCTCTATTAGTCTATGCCCAAAATCAAGCTGTATTTTATCTCCTAATTTTAGCTTATTTTTTTCGACTAGACTTTTAGATAAAACTATTTCTCCATCATTTCTAGCAAATCGTCCTTCAAGTAAATCTGAATGCTCTCTCATTTTATTTATATCATTATCTTGATAATTTACGGCAATCAAATCATTCTTGTACTTTGCCGATTCAGGGTTTATGGACATTTCACCTACAAATTCTATATTATTAATATCTTTTATTTTTTCAATATCATTACTTGTTAAGTTCCCTTCAAGTTCTGCATCATAAAAATTTACGGTCATGAAACTTTCATTATTATATTTAACAATTGTATAACCATAATAAAAAACCACAGTAAAAAACAAACTTACAATAAATAAGGAGATAAAAATAGGAAAATTCTTCTTATTCATTTCTTTCATCTCCTACAATTTTTCCATCGACTATTGTAATAATACGATTTGTTTGTAAGGCTATTTCTTCATCATGGGTGATTAGGATAATCGTCTGTTTTAAGGTTCTATTGAAATATTTAAAGATTTCTATAATTTCCTTAGAATTTTTTCTGTCTAAATTACCTGTTGGTTCATCTGCTAGTATGATAGATGGATTGTAGATAAGACTTCTGGCTATGGCAACTCTTTGTTGCTGGCCTCCTGAAAGTTCACTTGGAAAAGAGTCAAGTTTACTTTCTATACCAAGTTTTTTTACTATATCTGAAAATTCATCTTTATTTATTTTTCTCTTATCAAGCTTTAGGGGCAACTCAATGTTATGCCTAACTGTTAAGTTGGGGATTAAATTATAAAATTGATAAATTAATCCAACTTTTCTTCTTCTAAAGTATGCCAATTCTTTTGTAGAATACTTTGAGATGTCGTTACCATCTATATAAACCTTACCATCATCTGGGCTATCTACTCCTCCTATGATATGTAGGAGGGTTGATTTACCAGATCCACTTGGTCCAACAATAGCAACAAATTCACCTCTTTCAATTTCAAGGTTAACACCGTCTAAGGCAATGACCTTAGAATTACCCTCGCCATATTCTTTTCTTAGGTTTTCTACTTTTAATATTTCCATACTTGCCTCCTTTTTCTTGTGTCAAGGTAAGCATATGAAAGTAAAGTGACTTTTAGGTGACATTGTAAAATTTAATTTCAAATCTTGCTCCACCATCAATATTTGAAACAGAGATTTCCCCGTTGTTTTTTTCGACAATTGTCTTTGCCATAGCAAGTCCTATGCCAAAACCATTTGAGTCAGGCGTTTTATAAAAGCGTTTAAAGATTTTTTTGATATTATCTTTTGCAATTCCTCCGCCATTGTCTTCAATGATTAAGCTTGTATAGAGGGGATTTTTGTATGATGAAACCACGATTTTATCACAAGACGGTCTATTATCAGCATTCTTTATAATATTAATGAGAGCTTCTGCTAGCCAATAAAAATCACCATAAATACTATTTTTCTTTAAACTTTCTGCTACTTCTACATTAGCAGATCTCCTTAAATCTAAACTATCTAAAGCATAAGCCACTAATTCATCTAAACGAATTTCTTCTTTTTTCATAAGATCTTTGTTGGCATCAAGGCTTGATAGTTTGAGCAAAATATCTGATAGAGAGTTTAATCTGATAGTTTGCCTTTTTAAAATCTCTATCTCTTCATTATCCGGATAGTTTATCTCCAAATTTTCTATGGAAAAAAGCATAGATGTAATAGGAGTTTTGATTTGATGGGCGATGTCTTCTAGGTATTCAATTTGTTTTTCGCTATTTTTAGTACTTGTCTCTTTTGCTTCGACTATTTCTATAAAAAGCTTGTAAAATTTATCTTCCAAAATTGAAAAATCATCTTGCTTCATAGGGATTTTGTAATTTTGATTTTTCATATTTTCTATCAGATCTATAAGTTCATTTATTCTATTTTTCTTTCTTTTTTCTAAAAAATAATACAGAAGTAAAAGACTTATTATCCAAAATACATATATCATTTAATCCATCCTATATCCAATTCCTCTAACAGTAGAAATTACTTCCTTNAGTCCAACTTTTCTTCTTCTAAAGTATGCCAATTCTTTTGTAGAATACTTTGAGATGTCGTTACCATCTATATAAACCTTACCATCATCTGGGCTATCTACTCCTCCTATGATATGTAGGAGGGTTGATTTACCAGATCCACTTGGTCCAACAATAGCAACAAATTCACCTCTTTCAATTTCAAGGTTAACACCGTCTAAGGCAATGACCTTAGAATTACCCTCGCCATATTCTTTTCTTAGGTTTTCTACTTTTAATATTTCCATACTTGCCTCCTTTTTCTTGTGTCAAGGTAAGCATATGAAAGTAAAGTGACTTTTAGGTGACATTGTAAAATTTAATTTCAAATCTTGCTCCACCATCAATATTTGAAACAGAGATTTCCCCGTTGTTTTTTTCGACAATTGTCTTTGCCATAGCAAGTCCTATGCCAAAACCATTTGAGTCAGGCGTTTTATAAAAGCGTTTAAAGATTTTTTTGATATTATCTTTTGCAATTCCTCCGCCATTGTCTTCAATGATTAAGCTTGTATAGAGGGGATTTTTGTATGATGAAACCACGATTTTATCACAAGACGGTCTATTATCAGCATTCTTTATAATATTAATGAGAGCTTCTGCTAGCCAATAAAAATCACCATAAATACTATTTTTCTTTAAACTTTCTGCTACTTCTACATTAGCAGATCTCCTTAAATCTAAACTATCTAAAGCATAAGCCACTAATTCATCTAAACGAATTTCTTCTTTTTTCATAAGATCTTTGTTGGCATCAAGGCTTGATAGTTTGAGCAAAATATCTGATAGAGAGTTTAATCTGATAGTTTGCCTTTTTAAAATCTCTATCTCTTCATTATCCGGATAGTTTATCTCCAAATTTTCTATGGAAAAAAGCATAGATGTAATAGGAGTTTTGATTTGATGGGCGATGTCTTCTAGGTATTCAATTTGTTTTTCGCTATTTTTAGTACTTGTCTCTTTTGCTTCGACTATTTCTATAAAAAGCTTGTAAAATTTATCTTCCAAAATTGAAAAATCATCTTGCTTCATAGGGATTTTGTAATTTTGATTTTTCATATTTTCTATCAGATCTATAAGTTCATTTATTCTATTTTTCTTTCTTTTTTCTAAAAAATAATACAGAAGTAAAAGACTTATTATCCAAAATACATATATCATTTAATCCATCCTATATCCAATTCCTCTAACAGTAGAAATTACTTCCTTATCAAGTTTTTCTCTGATTCTCTTAATAGTTGATGTGAGAGTATTGTCATTTACAAACTTATCCCTATCTTCCCAAAACATTTCTAACAGCTGGCCTCTAGTATAAACTCGGTGAGGATTTTTAATAAATAAGACTAGGATTTCATATTCAAGAGGAGTTAGGTCTATTTGATTAGCCTTAAAATAAACTTTTGAATCATTTAAATCTATTTTGATATCCTTGTAAGTAATTTTTTTGTCTTGACTTAGAGGTATTGTCCTTAAAACCGCATCAATCCTTGCCCTTAATATTGCAAGGGAAAATGGTTTAGTTAAATAGTCGTCTGCGCCTTGATCTAGGGCATCAATTATAAAATCTTCATCATTTTTTACTGTTGTTACAATAACTCTTATGTCCTTATCTTTTAATTTTTCTATCAAATGTTGGCCATCTTTATCTGGTAGATTTATATCAAGTAGTGCCACATCCATGTCTAGATTCATCTTATAGTTTGCTTCGTAAAAAGATGATGCAAGCTTTACCTCATAACCCTTATTAACTAAATACTTTTCCATTTGTAAAGCAATTTCTTTATTATCCTCTATAATCAAAATGCTCTTCATTTTAACCCTCTCATGTATCAACTTTGAAATCTATTAAGTTATTCTGTTCTGTATCATTTGTCTATAAGCAATTTAATGCTACTAACCAATAATTACACTTATAGTATACCATTATCACTTAAATTAAAAACAGACCCTTTACGGATCTGCTAGTTAAAGATATGTTTTTAAAAATTAATAGGTGTTTCTACTTTAAGTTTATTGGAGATATTTATTTTATTTTCTATAGATGAATATAGGTCTATAGTTTCTTCAGGCGTAGAAATACTTACAACTAGTGAATATCTAATTTTTGAATCATATTTATTTAAATACCTTCTTTCTTTCCACCATCCTCCTCCTGGATATACAGCTATATATCTGTTTTCAGCAAGATTTGCTGCGGTATCTTCCCAAATATCTGAATGTATTGATCCAACATTCCTATTATTAGTCCCTAGTAACCATCTATTACTATCATTTAAACTATCATATGTTGTCCCTTTGCTTTTTTCTTCATTTTGGATGTTTTTATTGATTCTATATAAAAAACGTTCTTTATCCTCATTTGTATTATTAACATCAAAAGATAATCTACACCCTGGATATCTATATTTGTCTTCCCAGCCAATCTCTCCTGGAGATGGATCTACAAAATATGATAAAGTGACTTTCATTTTAATAGGAGTTTCCCCTAAAGCTATTAAAACTTCACTAGGCCAAGGAATTTCATGTAAACTCATTTCATTTATTTTTACTCTACCTTTCTCTTTTTTAAAGGGCTGAATTTCGTCTTCTACGATTAAGTTAACTGAATTGTTAAAGCTAAATAAAGCTTTATTTAAATCCGGCTTACCATATCCTACAATTCGAAGCAACTGTCTTAATTCTGTCTTTGTAAGTTTATTAATTTCTTTGTCTCCATAGGATTGTCTTATCATTGCATCTGTCCAGCTAGATGAATGCACCATAATTGCTTTTACAGTTTGTGGCCAAATATTAGGGTATTCATCCATTATTCTTATTGCTAAGTTAGCTGCTTGAGCTGTGGCTGAGCTCGTTCCATTCATAGTTGTAAACAACTTGCCATAATAATAATTTTTGTTAGTTGTAAGAAGTTCTAAATGTTCGAAATTATCATATTTGATGTCTTTAGAGTCTTTATTATAACCTACATTTCCACCTTCTAATACAATCTCAGGCTTAATTGGCCATTTGTGTTCCCACATCAATGAAGAGGTGGTAACAGGAGAATAGCTTCCTTTTTCAACTAAAGGTAAAAAAGATTTATACGAAGGATCCTCACTCATTCTATATTTGTCTGTAAATGCACCTACAGTTAAAGCATTCCATGATTGGGCAGGATCTTCTACAGGATGTGTTGCTACAGCTACTTTGTAATCATCAACTTTTTCAATTTCATAACACTTTGTATTTCCAGCTGAGATAATAATTAATCTTGAATCAGTATCTTCAGCACCATAATTTCCCAATGCTAAGTTATCTATTCCTGCTGACCAAGAAGTAGGTTTTCCATCTCCTCTAAAATATCTTTTGTCTTTCTTATCAGTATTAAAATCAAAACCCGCAGTAACAGGCATAGCAAATACTCTTTTATTATTAGGTCTATTTATTTCAGCCAGAGAAATAGCTCTAGATGTTACATCTGCATATAAATCGACATCATTTTCTATTTGTTCATCTACAAACCTAACTGATTCTAATTTATGATTTATTTCTATACTATTATTACTTTCTAAAGCTCCTTCTAAATTAAAATATGTTGCTATTCCAGCCATTCCTGTACCATGACCATTTGAGCTATTATCTTGTACGATACGATCCTCAAAAGTTGTGTGCATATCCTCATCATCTAAAACTGGGCTTATTAAAGGATGTCCATTATTAACTCCTTTATCTAATATGCAGATAGACAAGTCAGAGTCATTGAAACTGGTCCTCTCTAGAAGTTCTTCTGCCCATTCTTTTTGTTCTTGTATAGTATTTTCTTTTATAAAAAAACTCGCAGGAGTAGTATTTTTTCTAAATTCCGCAATATGATTACTATGCATTAAGATAGTTTTTAAAATTTCAATATCTGCCATTATAGATACTACAACACGTTCAGGAAATTCTACAAAATTTTTGTAATATTTAACTTCAAGTTTATTGCATAAGTCAAAAAAATCTTCAACCACTTTTTCTATTGTAGTATTACTATAAACAGAAAGCCAAACCTCACAAGCTTCTTTATTCTTAATCGGAATCTCTCTATTATCTGTCCATAACTCATTTACCATGGCTTCATTAATCGACTCAATAGATGCAACAACATCCATGCCTTTATCATTATCTTTAAATTTATTTATTTTCTTTAAGAAAAAGTCTTTCTTTTTAAATGGAAGGAATACTGTAGCATATTGTATCCCGTCTTCTTCTTTAACATTACATAGCCTAACTTGTTGACGAGCATCTTCTAAGCTTTTAGAAATCAATTTATAGTTTTCTTTCCCTTTAAATTGCAAATAAACCCCATCTCTTCTTGAAATGGAGCTTACTCTTTGACTATCTGACACTTCTTTGTCCCATATCTTGTTAAACTGACTTTCAAGGAAGTCAGCATGACTTTTTCTATTTCTTTTTGGAATATTTGTCTCTCCTCTACGGTTGATTGGTGAAAATGGAATTGACTCTTTCCCTTCTACTATTTTGATATGTTTTTTTAATTCTTTGGTCATTGCCTAACCTCTTTGTATTGCAAAAACTGTTTTCTTTCTTTTATAAAATCCAATAAAATAGCTTCATCTATCTTTTTATCGTTTAATAATACATATTTTTTAGCCTCTTTACACGCAGTAACTATATCTGCATGACTAAGTCCAAGTGAGTTTTTAATTACTTTTTCTGTAATAATATTTTTTAAATCAAGTCTATACAGATTAATTTGTATTAATCTTACTATTTGTTCTTTATCTGGAAGTTTATATTCAAAAACATCATCAAATCTTCTGAATAATGCTTTGTCTAACATATTTGGATTGTTAGTTGCGCAAATTATTATACTAGCTGAATCATCTTCTTCTATATATTGAAGAAATGAGTTTAGTATTCTTCTCATTTCCCCAACGTCATTATCAAAACTTCTATCAGAACCAATAGCATCGAATTCATCAAATAAATATACCCCTCTATATTCTCTTATCTGTTCAAAAATCTTTTTTAGCTTCACACTTGTTTCTCCCATATACTTAGAAATTAGGTGGTGAATTTGTATGGAATATAAAGGTAATCCTAATTCATATGCAATTACTGATGCTGTCATTGTCTTTCCTGTCCCAGGATTTCCTTCTAACAATAATTTAGACCTATTTTTTAAACCGTTTTTTAGCAAAACATCTCTTTTCTTATATTCTGAAATTATTCTATCAATCTTGCTTTTTAGTGAATTGCTAACTACAAGCTGTTCAATTCCTGTATCGGAATATTTTAATTCCAAAGATTTATTACTATTATTAAATTTTATTACATTGTTTTTCGTTGATGGAGAGTTTTCTACTAATGCCTTTATTTCTCTAGCACTATTTGTATGGCCTACTTTCGCTTCATGAGCTGCTATTTGTAAAGCTATCACTTTAAATTTATCGCTATCTCCACCAAAATGAGCTTTAAGCAGCTCTTTTACTTGATTTATTGTTGCCATTCTCTCCCTCCTTTTAATCCGTATATTTTTATTTATTATAACACCCATAAGCAAAAGATGAAATATGTTTTGACAATTGATAATTTTCTTGTATTAGCTCTTGTCAATTTATCTGCATTTTATAAGTCTGAACTACCATATCGCTTTTAAGTTTTACGTCATCCTTTCTTTTAAGATACTTTTCTACGTCAAAGGCATTTCTTTTGTCATGGTCTTCAAGAAGCTTATAATTTTTATGTTTTGTAATGTCATACTTATCTGATAAAAAAGGCCTTACTCCCCTTAATTGTAAGATACATTTCCCGCCATCCATTACGGTTATCTCATCTTGGCTCATCAAGTCTTTGCCTGTCTTTTGATAGTTTAAACCATAGGAGTTTTGATTAGATCTTGTTTCTGATGTGTTATATAGGTCTATGGTTTCTTTTCCTAGGGTTTCGGAGAGTTCCTTTAAGGTAGTCTTTTCTTTTCCTCCAAGAAATAAGGTGGAATCGCAATTACCTGATATGGTATCCGCGTGGTCTCTATAATTCGCTTTAAGCTGAGATTGGGCTTGAAGTACAATACAAGCTGAGATTTCCCTACTTCTGATGGTGGCTATGAGCTTTTCAAATTTTAGTATTAACCAATATTTGCAAATTCATAAAGTAGAAATCTTACCTGAATAGGAAGTCTACCTCCATACACATCATCCTCCTTATCGCAAAGCAGGTTAAATAATTGAGAATATATAATCGAAACAACAGACTTAAAAGTATCATCTGTGTCTGAAATAATAACAAAGAGCGCTGTCTTTCTATCTTCATAGTGGATTAAGTTCCAGTTCATCCTCTTTCATTAAATCCCGTAGCTCTTGAATATCAAATGGAGCCAGCCACGAATCCTTACTCCTTTCAAAAAAGAGCAGCCTTTTAAGCTACTCTTGTAGAAAGTACAGAATGAGTTAATTATATTTTTTGTGTTTCCTCATACCAGTTGCAAAACTACTCTTACGTCTATGTAGTTTTTTTGAGTCTTTTTGACATATCCTTCTTCGTCTTTTTTTAAATACAAAATGTTTATAAAACTGCTTAAAATGCAGGATTTTTAAATTTACATCTTTTGTATCAACGCTATGGTCTCCACATGGCTTGAGTGGTCAGTATGGATAAAATTTAATATTACTCAAAAGCCTCGTATGTGGGAATAGGTCAATTATTTTCTATTGTATAACACATAATCTTTTTTTCAAAGTCTTTATTCTCTTTATAACTTTATGAAAGCATTGCATAAAAAGGGAGATTTGCAAAAACAAATCTCCCTAATAAACATTGAACTTAGAACCTTATCATTTTGATAAAAAATTAAGATTTATCTTTTTATTTATTAACCGAAAGGTTCAACCCCGCTATCTCTTTAAAAAATTTCTGACTTAAATAAGTTCGATTTTCTCTTACATAAAAATCATAACTCCGCTTCTTCCCCTCTTTAATTAAGCAATAACGTTGACCATCTGGAACCATGAGAATCTTTTGATTCTTATTTTTAATTACAATACTAGAGTCCTTTTGGTTCCAATTTACCTCATAATCTTGCCCCTCTAAGATCGATCGCAAAGGAAGGTAAGCTCTTCCTTTTTCCACAAAACCTTTTGAGTTCAAAGTTTTTTCATCTAAGAATATAGATACGTTGTGTTTTGTTTCGACTAAATCACGGAGATTTTTTGTGCGTTTACTACCCGTATCTTGATCAACAATCATTAACTGACTATTTCCTAATTTATTTGGGTCAGGTATAAGGATAAATATCCAGTTATCCCCTTGAATCCCCTGAGCATTACACTTTCTTCCTAAAACCTCTTCCAATCTATCCTTAGAGAGAGACTTAAATGAATCCATTCTATTCATTTGGTCCTTGTTTTGCTCCACTTGTAGAACTTTATCTGCGATGTTAAAGGTAAAAGATTTTCCACTTCCCATTCTCTTTAAATATAGTGTATTTCCATCTAAGCTATAAGAAAAAGCTTCATCTCCTTGTGTCTTTAATTCGATATCTTTTGCTGGAATTTCAGCAAAAGGTTCCAAAAAATTGCGATCTAAAATCAATAAACCACAATAGTGTTCTAGGATCAAATAATCATCCGAACCAGCGACAAGAGTTAAGGGATCTGCTCCTGGTTTACTTGATAGCATAGTATTTATAACATTATCATCCGTTTGTTGCTCTTTCTTGGTATCCTTTTTTAGATTATTTGCAGTCTTCATTCCTAAGCTGAATGGCAAAACGAATAACACTATTAATAAAAGAAATATAATACGAGTTTTTTTCATCATTTTCTCATCCTTTCTTAGATCTTTGATGGCACTGTTGAATCGTAGTTTGCATAAGGCTTCCTAAAGCCAGGATAACATCCACATGTTGTTTTGTCAAGTATTTCTGCACTGTATTAAAGTTCTCTTTTCTTTTTGATAACTTCCTCTTTTTCATATTTTCTAATCTTTGTGGTAGTAGAATTCTAATTTATTGTGTTGAAATATTTCTAATATATCTTTTAATATAAAATATGTCTTCCTTAATTTACTTAAATTTACTTAAAAAATTAAAATCTTACCTTTGTTATACTTTTATAACCTATCGTTTTTTTACATCAACAGCACGCATTTAGAGGACGCTTGTTAGAGACTTGTTAGAGAATCGAAATGTATCTATTCAATGTTCCTCATTTCACTTTTTAGGTGGTTTCCTTAAATAATTTAAACGTACCTTTTCTCGGTAAGCTAAACCAGGGTTGTTAAATTGAGAACAGATTTAATACAAAAGGCGAAGCCTCTATTGACGAAAGATACAATATTATTGACTACATACTTAATAGAAATCACCTCAATAAAATTATATTCACTAACTACCTATGGACTTATTCCTTAATATTATATTTTTAATCTCTCCTAATTTTTATCGCATTTTTTCAACTATTCCCCTTTTAGTCCCTTGTCAACAACGACACACACTCACAATGGTTGGAGAGGACGTAGCTGATGATTTCAAGATTATACAGGTCCATGACCTGAACCAGTCGTTGAATTTTCTTTTTGCTCACCACCCCTCCCCGGTTCTTCAGCTCCAGATGGATTCTGCGGTAGCCGTAGTCTTTGTATTCGTGCCGAATGAAGAGAATTTCATCTTTCAAGGCTTGGTCTTTGTCTTCTTCGGTCCACTTTTTCTGCCAGTACATAAAGGTGGATTTGGGAAAGTTGATAGCAGCGAGTATCTTGGTTAGTTGGAATTGTTCTCGGAGCTTGGCGACGATCCTCGCCTTTTGTTCATTGCTTCTTCCCTCTCCAAACTCCTTAACTGTTCCCAGAACATCTTTTGAATGGTGAGCTTTTCATTCTCCGTTTCTAATTCTTTGATGCGGTTTTCCAATGCCTCACGTGTGGAAGCATCAAGGAGCTCGTTTTTCTTTGACGTCTTTGGTGTTTGATAGCGGTCGTTTTTCTTTGTCACAGGTCTTCCTCGCTTATGTGGTCGCAGCCCCTCAAGACCCTTCTCTCGGTACTGCTTTCGCCAGTTGGCGATCATGGATGGATTCTAGAGTGACCCCATAAAGTTGGACTTAATCGAGCAAGCGAAATGCTTGCTCGATTTTGTTTTGTGCGCTTTAACATGAATAAAAAAGGATCGAAGCGCAAAGCTCCGACCCTTCCAGACTATGCTAGTATAAAAGAAATATTTTATCGTCTGGAAAATTGACAGCCTATCACAAGAGATAACACCGAGAATGCAAGCAGAACGAATGCAATTAATAGATGACAGGCTATCGCAATTAATTTAAACAAGATTTTTCCTAAAATAGAGATAACATTGATTAACAGTTTCATTTCTCCACCTCTTCTTCTCTCGCATTGGGATTCTCGGATTGAAAGACGTTTATTAACTCCTCTATGTCTTCCTTTGTTGCATAAGATTTAGCAAAAAGAAAGGCAGTCGATCGATAGGATAAAAAACGGTTTCTTTCTTTATTTTTTTGCTTCCATTTTTTCGTTGCACGCATTTGGCTTTTAGATGTTTTCTTTTCCATCCTAAACTCCCTTGCCGTGCAATTTTTCTATTACGTCTGATAGGATTCTACGATCAATAGGATTCAAATTTTCTTTATTTAAGTTCATTGTTAGATCATAGATAGATTGAACTTTCGGATTTGCTTCCTCTCCTGCTCGCTCGTTATATCTTTCGTTGTAGTCGTGTATATTTATTGCAATATTTCTAATCTTGAATATTTGACTTTGATTTGTATTTAAATCAGTTAGCCTTATTTTTTTCTTCGATTGTGGCTCAATTTTATAACCGTTTAAAGTCGATTCATTGTGTACCATATCGAAAATAACGGTTTCTATTTCGTCTATACTTTTCCCGGAAAAACGATTGTTTTTTTTAGGATTATTTTCATCATTAATAAATAACTCGCTTACTGCGTCAGGTATAAACTCTTTGTAATTATCTATTATACTAAGAGCTTCTTTAACATTAATTTTTCCTGATAAAAAAGACTTCATATCGTCTTCTCTTAAATTGTTTTTTATTTTTGTATAGTCAGCTACTTGACGTTCTTTTAATCCTATATTTTCAGCAATAAGCTTTCTAGTAAGTCCCTTTACCGATGGGTCTAGCTTTTTTAATTCCTTAATATACTTTTCTAGAAAAACTATTTCACGGTATTTATCTTGTACAGATCGATTATTTTCATCATGGTTTGATTGCACAACGGCTATTTTAGCTTTTATGAGATCTAGGGAATTTTCAATCAGGAACAGAATACAAGGTACCATTGCGTCACCATGTATTGCTATTTTTGCTCTGCGATGTCCATCAATAATTGTATATTTGCCACTAGGATTCTCATATACTAATAAAGGTTTTTGGATTCCATATTGATCTATACTTTCTCTAAGTTTTTCATCATCCTCCGGATCCCTTTCATAAATTAGATTCTCTGGATCGATTAGAAGATCCTCGGGATCTAAAAGAATAATATTATTTGTTTCATTCATGTTAAGTTCCTTCTCCGTTTATTATTACTGTAATTATATCAGATAAATGTGCAATGACACCTATCTATGAGAGAGAACTTATAGTTATATGAGCCTCGCTTAACGCAAGGCTCTTGTTTTATTGTTCACTACTATCAGTCGGTGCTGCTTCTTCAGGAGAAGCGACGATTTCGTTTGTGTTTCCGTCTTTGTTTATTTCTTCTTCGATCTTTGTTTTAACTTCTGCAACTAAAGCCTTCTCTTCCTTAGTGAAGGAAGTTTCCTTGGCTTCAGATTGTACTACGGATTCAGATTCTCCATTGATTTCATCGGTGATTTGACCTTTTACATCGTCAATCAGTTTCTTTTCTTCTTCATCCTTTCGTTCCTCAGCTATTTTTTGTTTTTCTGTTTCGTCAAAAGTATATTTTTCCTTACCTTTTAAATCTTTTCCGTATAGTTGTACAACAACGACTCGAGATACACCGCTATCTTCGTAGTTGCCTACTCCTACGCCTACGTTCCTGTCATACTCATTATGCTTCATAACCTCATTGTGTACAGGAGAATTAATAAAGTTATCCAAAGCACGTTTCATTTCTGATTCAGATAAAGTCCCACGTATATTCTGAATATTTTCACCGGCAAAGTCGTTCATTTTCTTAATTGCATCGCCATTCGTTCGAGTATGGCTAATGGTTCCGGTCGTCATTTTTTCATATACAATTTCAGCAACACGTTCTTTTGCAATTTTGACTAGTTCTTTATTGTCTTTGACTTTAGGAAGCCCGTTTTCTTTTCTGTAGTTATTCAAAAGATCGAGATGTTTTTGAGCCATAGCCTCATCATATCGAACTTTAACAGTAGCGGTTTTTCCATCTTTTAATTTGACGGTTATCTCTTCATATACGATTTCAGGCGTTTGTTCTGGGCTTTCATCTTGTTCTTTTTTATCAGAGTTCTCACCTTTTGAATTGAAGAGCTTATCAAAAGCTTCGTTGTCTTTGCTTAGATCGTCATAGATCTTTTTGTTAGATTCTTCATCTTTCAGAATGTCCAGGAGATCTAAAGTGCCTTCTTCTTTTTCCTTGGGTTCTTCAGGTCTTGTTCCAGGTTCTTCTGTTCCAGGGGTTTCTACACTGAAATCAAACAGTTTATCAAATACTTCGTTATCTTTGCTTAGATCATCATAAATCTTCTTATTCGATTCTTCATCTTTCAGAATGTCCAGGAGATCTAAAGTGCCTTCTTCTTTTTTCTTGGGTTCTTCAGGTCTTGTTCCAGGTTCTTCTACAGCTTTCGAATCTTTAACTGTGTCTTCGTCTTTCGTTAAGATATTACGAACATAATAGGTTCTGCCGGAGTCATATGCTTCTAATAGATTCTTTAGAGCTTGTTCATTTACTCCTTCGTTAGAGTAAATTACGTTAGATAAAGAAATTTCTAAGCCATTAACTAAAGCAGTCTTCTGATTTAACTTTAAGTGAATAATTTTTCCATCCTTTTCAAGAATTAGGACGCCATCTTTAACAATTACTTTAAATCCCATTTTTTCTAAGTCTGCAATTTTCAAATACTTAATTCCATTAATTTGAATCTTCTTGTCATTCGCATTCACAGGAGCATGGTTGGCATACGCTACCCCTGCTGAAGAGAGCATAGTTGTAGCTAATGTTACGGACAATACACTTTTGACTAACATTTTCTTTTTCATTTTAAACCTCCATACGAAATGTGATTGAGTTATATCTTGGTTAGATGATATCATGTGCGATTGCACATATCAACTAAGATTTTGTAAATTCTTCAGATTATGTTTTTAATCTTAGTGTAATAAAAACGATTCAAGCTTCGTTCGTAAAGCTATCTCTTCAAAAGTGAATGGATAAAAGAGTCATTAATCATTTTCTTTATTACACTAAAAGGGAGTAAATTACTAAATATTTAGGTTCTATCTTGAACCTACATGAATTGGTCTATAAATTAAAATCAAACAATTCTTTGATATCCGTTACTTATGGTTTGATAAACTTTTCGAAGTTTATTTTAAATTGAGTCTGACCAGAATTATAATAAAAAAATAGTGCCGGTGTTTCCACCAACACTATTAACACTATTTAATATAGAATTTCCTCTTACTTTCCTACTCGAACTGTCATCAGAATATCATCAATATAGTCGTAAGCTTTTTCGAAGTTTTCCCTTAGTGCCTTATCTTGAATTTCCGCTGGATCTCCTCGGAAATCTGCACCGTAGTAGATGCCATCTTTATGAGCAAGGATCACAGGACCATTACACCAATCAGTCCTCGGATTTTTGACTTTTGAAAGGCGAAAGAGAAAACCATCGCCACCTATTTGTTCATTCGACTTTTCATAGAAACAAAGCTCGTCGTTTTCGAGCTTGTAATCAATATTTGCATCTTTCGGTAAAATAAAGGACATATCTATTTCCTTGATGTAGATCCGTTTCGCTCCAGGAATATCCTTTTGAGGATAGCTTCCGACGGTGACGATGCGCTCGTTTGGCATCCATTGGACTGAAAGCCCCGTCGCCTCCCCTAAGTAACGCGCCGGAATAAATGTGCGATTTTTTTCTAGATATGGCGCGACATCCATCGCCACATCTTTTCCGTTTTGACGATAAGATTTTATTCCGATCGTCATCACGACTTTTTCTTTACCTTTCGTTAAAGTTGCTTCCTTTTTATCTTGATTCCACGACACGACATAGCCTAATTCTTCAGTGACCGCACGCAAAGGAAGAAACGTTCGATTGTGACGGATAACGGGCATCACATCTTCTTCTAAGGGTTCCCGCCCATTAACGTAAACTCCAACGTAACGTCCAACAGGAGAAGGTCCCTTCGCCAAGGCTACTGAAGGGAGAAGCAATAAACATGATAACAATACTGCCATCTTTTTCATTAAAGGCCTCCTACACTCATTCATCTATGCATTCATCTATCTATACGTTAAGCTATCTATGGATCATATGCCATTATACCGAATAGCTTTATACTGACTCTCTACTTCCGATTTTGAACGTACTGTATGGGATACTCGATTCTAATAGAAAAATTTTACAAAACAACAGAATTACACACTACTCCAACAATACAGATTAAAATCACCCCCTATTAAAATTCTTAATGCTAAAGCACTAAAAGGTTTTCCTCTTGTTTGATTATACAATCTTTTACCACGCCCCGCAATGTCTTTTTCCTGTCAATGCTATAGGAAATCTCTAGAAATAGACCTTTTCATCTACTTTCTGTCATATTAATGACTTACCAATTCACAAAACGCTCTTTATCTTAACAGCTCTTCTTATATCTTTTGATTTTCAATTTTCTTTAATGCTATTTTCTTTGCCTGCTCATAGCTAAGTTTTGTCTTGTCTACTTTACTTAGCTTTTCCAAAAACAAAGGCTGATAAACGTTAGCTTGCCCAATGAAGCTTTCCATCTCAATAATATTTTTAAAATCAGGCATTCTAGACTTTTTTCCTTGTAGGATCTCCTTATATAGCTTCTTCATATAGAGAATAACTTTATAGTCTCTATCGATATTTTCAAAATGGAAAATTTCTTCTAAATTAATTGATTTAGGAATTTTAAAGTACGTCAAACTATTAATCGTATCTAGATAAAAGTCTCTAAACTCTTTCTCCATCTTTTCTTTTTCTTCTTTCAGAGTATAGAACTCTTCGTCCAGATAATCTGAAATAAGCCCATATTTAATTTTCAAGTTTATTGGTCTATGCCAATATAATGTTCCTAACTTTTGAGCTTGAAAATAAATTTGAATTATATTAGATCTGCTTTCAGTTTCTGTAAGTGATCGCTGAATCTTTGTTTCATAGACCAACTCTAGGGGCGTTACTAGCTCTAATATCATTTTTTCGCTTATACCTAGAACTATTCCTTCTTCATTTTTAAAGACTATTATAATTCTCGTTAGTTTCCCCATGAGATTTATTTCATAGGCATCGATGATATCTTTTTGTTCTAATTCTGTCTCAAAAGCTTTTAGATCTATCTTTTGACCTATTACATCATTCACCCTAGAAATAAAGTCATTTATTGCTTCATATCTTATGGCATTAATTTCTTCTTCAAAATTGACAATCTCATCGCTAAAAAGTGAATAGCTTGACTCCATGAAGGCTGAATATAGATCGTTTAAAATCGTTTCATCTTCTATAAATAGAAAATATTGAAAAAAAGCCTTTAAATAGGACTCGGTATCTTCACCTATCTCTCTAGCGATCATCTCTATCTTCGAATCTGTCATGCTTGGTCACCTCTTTATTTGTTTTCTCAGAAAGTTCAAGCTTCCCTGTTTCTTTAAGTTTGTGGATGTGTTGAGAAAGATCTAGTGAAGTGATATTAAGTTTTATAAAGTCTTCTAATGACTGTTCTCTTCTTATATCTATGATCTCACCATTTAACTTTGTAATTAGCTCGGGTTGATCGAGTAAATTACAAGATATATCTATTTTCCGTTGACCATCAATCTTTTTGGTCATGAGATGTACATCTCCTAGGTCGGTAAAATCAATATCTGAATAACCCTGAGAGGCAATACAAAAATCTGATAATTTCTCTTTAGCTTCTTCCAGAGACTGATCGAATGAAATATCTCCATCATTGAATTTCAGATTAATTTCCGTAAGCCTATTCATTTTCTCTACATATTCCTCCTCATTTATAAATGGTTTTAACACTTCTTCTTTGGCAGTCTCCAAGTTTCTTTGTTGTTCTTTTAATCGTTCGTCAGTACTCGTAATCAATTCCTCGAAATATTCCGGAGATGTCATATTTTTTATCCTTGTGATATTCCAGTGCCCCGCCTTCGAAGCGAGTTCTTTATAGTTACGTTCCTCTCCTGCGATATTTAAAATATATTGCTTGTCGATAGAACTGTAATCTATGAAGATTTTAAATCCTTCATACTCTGCAAATGGTGTTGTTTTCTTAATACTTCCCTGATAAGACTCTATAAAGGCTTTTGCAGCCTCTTTTTCATCTTTATATACATTTCCATTAATTTTAATTTCAAAAGGCTTATTCTCGCTTCTACGAGCTCTTTCTAAATCCTTATTTATAACATTCATGTTATTTTCAAGTTTTTTCATGGTTTCAGGATATACATTTGCTATTTGATTTTTAAGTTGATTTATATTCTGCAAATAACCAGCTTTTTCAATGCTCAATCGATTAACATCATTTTCTAGTTCCATCTTTTCTTTAATCAAAGGATTGTTAGCACATAAAGCTTTTATCTCCGCATAGTTTAAGGTGATTTCATCTACGTCTTCAATGGATCGAAGAGCCGATTCTTCTGTCATTAATTGACTGATAAATCGTTGCTTGTTCTCTAGAATTTGATACATATAGGCATCGAATGTTCCTTCGGTAATATAAGTGTATTCGAATACTTCCTTATTTTCATTTCCTTGTCTTACCATGCGACCAAGCCGTTGTTCTCTATCTGCCGGTCTCCACGGGCAATCTAAATGGTGTAAGGCGATAGCCCTGTCTTGCATATTCGTACCGGTTCCCATTTTTTGAGTAGTACCGATGATGACTCTAACATCGCCTGAACGAACCTTCGCAAATAGCTTTTCTTTTTCTGCAGGAGTATTGGCATCATGTATAAAGGCAATTTCTTGGCTTTTGAGACCTTTTTTAATGAGTTTTTCCTTAAGATCATGATGAACATTAAATTCATCTTTATTCGGAACAGATAAATCAGAAAATACAATTTGTGTGGATTTACTATCCATAGTTTGATTATAGATTTCTACAATCTTATCGACGCAAGCATTCACTTTACTGTTGTCTTCATCTGGCAGCATCGGGTCAAATACCCTTTGATCAAGTGCCAGTTTACGCCCGTCGTTCGTGATCTTTAGCATATTGTCAATTCTAGGATCAATCCCGGATTTTACCTTGTCAGCTCTGGAAGAGAGATCTTCGATAATCTCTTTTTGTAATTCGCTAGGCTTTACCTTTACTACTTCAGACTTTAGATCAGGAACCGGCAAATTTAAGCTTTCTGGCATTTTTATATCCGCAAAATTCAAAAACTGTTTTTTCAATTCAGGCATATTATTGAATCGATTAAATTTTGTTTTCATTTTATAATTTGTGCCATCGACCGATAGTTCAAGCACATTTTTAATCTCTCCAAAGGTGGAAGCCCAAGCGTCAAAATCCAATAATCTGGTTCGAGCGAGATCTTCATTGTTCAAATACTTTTGCATAACAAAAAGTTCGCACATAGAATTTGAAACAGGTGTCCCGGTTAAAAAAAGAAGACCTTTACGACCGGTCTTCTCATCTAAATATTTAGTTTTCATATAGAGGTCATATGCCTTTTGAGACGCACTATTGCTAATTCCACTTACTCCTGTTAAACTCGTGGGAATTTGTAAATTCTTGAATTCGTGAGCTTCGTCCACAACTAGCTTGTCAATTCCCATTTCCTCAAAGTTGACAATATCATCACGGCGTTTTTCTTTCATTAACGCCTTTATTTTCGACTCTAGTTTTTTCTTCTTTTGCTGTAATTGCTTGACGGAAAACCCTTGTGTGTATTTATTGCAAGAATTTAGTTTTAGATCGAGTTCTTTCAATTGTTCTTGTAGGAATCTTTTTTCATATTCTTGCGACACGGGAATCATACCGAACTGACTGTGTCCTACAATAACGGCATCATAATTTCCACTGGCGATTTTCGCCATTAATTTATGCCTATTCTTTTTTTCAAAATCCTTTTTTGTCGCCACAAGGACCTTTGCGTCTGGATATAATTTTAAGAAGTCTCTACCCCACTGCTCCGTTAAGTGATTGGGTACGGCGATCATAGCCTTAGATGATAGACCTAAGCGTTTCGATTCCATTATGGCTGCAATTGCAGAAAAAGTTTTGCCTGCTCCTACTGTATGAGCAGCCAATGTATTTCCATTGAATATTGATTTTGCTACTACGTCTTTTTGATGTGGACGCAAGCTAATAAGCGGATTCATGCCGCTAAACGGAAGATTTTCTCCTGTATACTTTCGAATAACTATATTGTTAAATCGCTCATTATAGATCTTTTCTAATTCACTTGTCCTTTGAGGATCACTGAAAAGCCAATTCGCAAATTCTTGCTTCATGTATTCTTGCTTTTGTTGTACCAAAATCGTTTCTTTTTTATTTAGCACCTTTTGTTCCTTGCCATCGACATACATGGTGTCCTCAACTTTTAATCGTTCATTCTGGTTTAGCGTTTTTTCCAGAATATGCCACGAGTTCATGCGACTAGTGCCAAATTTTGTCGTACTATAAACGCTCCAGTCATTCCCTTTATCGGGAACATACCACTTCGACGTGGCTTCCGAAAATTCAATCCGCTTACTTCCACCCAACACTTCTCTACAGAAATCAGAAATATACCTCTCAGGAATCCATGTAGAGCCTAGCCTAAAGCTTATGTCTTTTGCCTTAATGGCTTCAGGTATTGCTGATTCGAGGGCTTCTATCATCGATTTTCTTTCCTCTACTGTAAAAGAGTCGATATTTGCTTGGAACGTTTCTATTTTTTTGCGAATATCACCGGATAAAAAGTCTTCACGGTATACTAATTCACCTGTACCTTTTTCACTTTTAAATGCCAGCTTTTTTTCTAAAAGATCGTTTTTAATTTCTATGGAATCTCTTCCCATGATTTCAGCTATGAAATTTAGATCAATTCTACCTTTGTGATTCACAGAAAGAATGACAGCGTCTACTAAGTCTTCTGTATGCTCAGGAAGTTCTACTCCCTTGATAACACGTTCTCTGAAGACATCAGCCTTCTGTTCAAACTTACCGTCATTATCTAATTCTTCTAATGCTAGAAGAATGGCAATGGAGTCGTCTCCTCTGAAAGCTTTAATCTTCGAAGGTTCATTAATGCGACCGTGCTTTTCGACAAATTCATCATATACACTATTGAGCTTTCCCATTTGCTTATCGATTGTTTGACCATCGAAATTATTATATTCATAGTAATAAAGTTGTTTGACTGTATCACGTAGTTCGATCATACCGCTAAGCAACTCGACCCCTTGCGATACCTCTTCGACGATATTTTCATTCTTGTAGTATATTTTATCTCCTACTTTACAGTAGGTGTAGTCCTCTATATCAGATAGATCAGGCAGTTCCGCCGCAATCTGATTTTCTTCTTTTTTAGGTTCGATCGATCGTTCAATTGGCTCTTGGTATATATCTTTAGGGAGTGTTTTTATTGCCTCTTCAAAGAGTGCTGAAAAATCTTTATCGTCTAGTTGGCAAGTAGCCACCTTTCCAAAAGGTCCAGAACGCTCTACCATTGTTCCCATTATCATTTCAGGATGTTCCACGAAATATCGGTTTAGAGATATTCCATTTTCATCTCTTGCCAATTCAGTCCATGAGCGATCACTGTTTTCTCCCTTTTGGAAAAATAAAATATCGGAAGTGACAGACGTTCCTGTCTGCTTAAAAGCTTCTTCTGGTAATCTTATAGCCCCTACCAGTTTTGCTCGATCTGCCATGTAGTTTAAGAACTCACTATTTGTCTTATCCATTGTTCCTTTTGATGTTATAAAAGCAACAATGCCACCATCATGGACTTTATCCAAAGACTTCGCAAAAAAGTAATCATGAATCAAAAAATTCTGCTTACTATAAGCTTCATCGTACAGCTTGTAATTTCCGAATGGAACATTGCCAATTGCAATATCATAGTGGTCATCTTCTAGTTTCACATCTTCAAATCCCGAAACTTCAATAGTAGCTTCCGGATAAAGCTGTTTTGCTATGCGACCGCTTAGCGTATCTTGCTCTACTGCATGAAAGGACGACGGTTCTAAGCTCTTTGGTAAATTGCCTATAAAGTTTCCTATACCTGCACTTGGCTCTAAAATATTCCCGCCTTTAAATCCCATGTTCTCTAAAGCACTGTAGATTCCATCGATAATCCCATTCGACGTATAAAACGATGTTAACGTGGACTCTTTAGCGGATTCATATTCCTCTTCCGATAAATATTGTTTAATTATTTCTCTTGAACGCTCCCATTGTCCACCTTTTGTTTCATTAAAAACGTCTGCAAGACCGCCCCAACCGACATAGCTTCCTAAAATTCTTCGCTCGTCACTTGTAGCATATCGATTTTCGTTCTCACAACGTTTGAGGACTTCTAACGCTTTAATATTATTTTCCAGTCGGACAGAAGGCGGATCAAAATCCTTAACTAAATCGAAGCTTTGTTTCTCATCTTTTACAGAAACATTTTGTACTTCACGTACATTGAGTTCATATTTTTCAGCACTGGCTTCAGTAAACTCATCTAGGATATTTCCTGTATAGCTTCGATCGGTTAAATCTACGAGGGCAGCTTCAATATCAGCATAACTTTCATAATCAAAATCGTTATTATTAATCCAATAACCATTATACAAAAAAACCGATTTTAGTTTTTGTTCATTTAAGTCTAGGAGAAGATCTGCCTCATATCCCAAACGACCATTTACACTATCTTTAATAAGGCTCGGCTCTTTCAATACACCTTTCGGTATTTGTTTTCGATTGAGTAAATAGAAGTTCCCTTCAATTCCCTCAATTTTTTCAAAATTCTCTTTCTCTAGCGTGGAAACGACTTGCTGCTTAATCGGCTCTTCTTTAATTCTGAGTAATTGATCTTCGAGATATGCAAACTCTTGTGCATTAGCTTCTTCTCCATCTCCAATATCAATTCGACGATGCTCGATTCTTTCGCCATCGACATAATGGTCAAAATAAAACTTGAAATAGCCCATATAATCGTCTGTCATTTCATTATTTGCGTCGATTCCAACGTTTCTGTTGTGATTGAATACCAACTGATCTTTTTCTTTGATATCGTTGATTAGTTCCTGTGTTACTAATTGGCCCGAATAATCAGGAATTAGAGGATCATTTTCATTAAATTCAACAATCCAATAGTTATTGCTCTTGTCTTCTGAGTCTTTTTCTAGGTTCGTTTCTTGCTTATCGAGGTATAGACCTTGAAGAATTAAGTCATCAACATACTTAGCCGCATTTGACCAGGTAAGAAAAACTTCAGAACAGTTTTCCTTTTCTAATTTAACTCCTCTTGAATCATGTTCTTCTTGACTGCTACTGGAACCCGGAAAGACCGGCATACGACCACCCGTGCCGTACTCATCTCTTAAAAATTCTGCCTTTTCCGTTAAACCGTGATCTTCCGTGAAAAAACGATAAATTCGTTCTTTTCCTCCTGACATTCCACTTCCGCTATGAAAGAAGTCATATATTTCATCTTCTGTAATAAATGACTTCACTCCTTTGTTTTCTGTTAGGTTTGTCTTGTATGCACGACGTTTTAATTCGAGTTCACTTAATTTTTGATAAAGATCATCTACCTTATGAAAGTTAAATCGCAGAAGATCTTTGTCATCTTTATATGCTTCTAAGAAGTCGCTATATTCCTCTTTGATGCCTTGGAGAGAAACGGGATTTGATAGCAATGCCGCAATATCCTTGGTATCTTCTGAGAAGCCTCTTCGTTCGTTCTTTAGTGTTTTGAAATAGCTTCCTGTGCTTTCCGCATTTAGATCGTGTATTAAATACCATAGCGATTCTGCAATTTTCTCCCTCTCGAAAGTGAGTGCATTTTCTAATTCTTCCTTCGTAGCGAAATCGCCGGTTTGGAGGAGTTCGTCAGTTCTTTTCGCTACTTCTTCCCACGAAATCGTTGTATAGCTTTCCTTAGCAGATGTACCATGTGCTATTTGAAGACCTTCGTCTGTATAATATGCTGCGATTTGATTGTCATCGATATAAAAACCGTTGCCACCTTTAAATGACTGCTTTAAAAAATCGCCTAATTCTTCTATGCTTTTATCTTTTGAAAACTCTGCAACAATAGCAAGTCTTCCTCCATCAACATTCCCACCATGAACTAATATAGTATCTATAACTTCCTGAGTAATAGGAGTGGGCGGAAAGTTAAATTTCAATTGTTGACTTAAAGCGTTGGATTCGGGTAATGACTGTTCTACTTGATCTTTTGCCTTATTTTTGTTTACATCGAGTGCTAATTGACTAATCTCTCTAACTCTTTCCTCAGTTGATAAAACTTGAGGATTAAGTTTTTCCGCTTCGATGTAACTGTTAAAATCTATTTTTGTGAGTAGAGTCTTTAAGTTTTCTATCTCTCCATTAGATAACTCCTCTATTTTAAGTAATGGAGACAGCTCGTTTAAAATTTTTAGATTTTGAGTAAAAGAGATATTCCCATCTAAGATCATCGCTTGCAAGCAAACCTCGCCTATAATCTTATCCACTATTTCTGGAGAATAATGGCTGCTTAATGTCTCATTATAAAAATCGATCGTTCGATCAGTGTTTATATGAGCTAGGTACAAAAAATCATTTGTTTCTGAGTCGTCTATATTTTGATCTGAAACTACATATCCATTCCCCAGGCTAAAATAGCCTAGTTCATAATCTTCATTATGATCTTGCTTGTTTCGATCCTCTTCCCTTTCATCAAGCTGCCCAATACTCTGTACTGTAGAATCTCGAAAATCAGCGTCATATCGATCGATAACGCCATCGTTGTCCATATCCATATCCAGAGCGGTTTTATTGTTTTGCTCATTTAAAAAAGAAGCCATATCTTGCTGAATGGCTTCTTTTTGTATCGCTTCCTCAGGTGGAAACATGGCGAATCTATTCGATATCTCTTGAGTTATATCTTCTATGCGTAAACTATGGTGTTTAGAATGACTTCTTCTAATTCCATCTCGATCTGTAGAACCCCTTGCAGATAGGCTTGATAATTGCTCTTCTGGAGACTGGAGTCGATCTTCCGTTCTTTCATCATCGCTGAACGAGAGTCTTTGATCTTCTCCGCCTCCTCTTCTATATCCGCCAGATAGTTCATTAGTTGTCCTGTTATCTCGAGTTCGCTCAACAGTTCCATGTCCGAGAGCTTCTCGCTCTCTCTGAGATACTTCCATCTCATGTGTCCGTATTTCCTGATCGGTCTTTGCTCGCTCTCGATTTTTGTCTCCGGAATCCAATATCCGTTGATCTTTTGATACTGTTTGTTGTCCATAACTTTGACTGTCATTTTGAGCCTCTCTTTCTATATAATCCTTAAATTCGTAGCGTAGTTGATTAATGCTTTCTTTCGTTTGTTCATTTGCAAGTCTGGCAACGACTAAAAACTCGCTAAATGACAAGTTTTGCAAATTAGTAAAGTCCATTTCTCTCAATTGTTCTTCAGGTACACCTATACGATAGAGTGTTTGATACAGAACGGAGTGAAATAATATATCCTTCTGGTCATCTGATAATTCATTAATTATATTCCGTGATGTTACGGTTTGTTTTATCTCATCGCTAAGAGCCTGATACCAATTGGCGCCATATTTTTCACTAAACGCCTCCCTATTTATTTGCCAGATAAAGACCTGGTCATTGTAATTTACCTTGGTTCCTGTATCAGAGATATCGAAAAGATAGTTCATCTTTTGCGTGGTTTCGTCAGGTACTGCAATTCCGGCACTTCCACGTTTGACATATCGTCCTACTCGTGTCCAAAAATCATAAGGCGCGCAAGCTTTTGCGTCAGGTCTTTGGCTGTATATAGCAACCTGTCTCATAAAATCATATTTATAGTTATAGGCAGCAGATTGCATAAATCCTTTCCATTGTTCAGCTTCAAGCAACCCCCCAATCATATTATAAATATTATCGTAAATTTCATCATGTTTATTAGCGTTCATCTTCTACCTCCACATTACTATTCCATGGAATATATGTCAATGATAAATAAAAAAAGAGGTAACAAAATTTTGCTACCCCTTTCCTTCTTAATGTTTATAGACCTGAATTCTAAAACGGTGTTTCCATTTTATCTATGATCATATAATTGTCGTCTTCATCTACAATGTTGTATTTGCTTTTCAGAATCTCAATCGATCGAACATAAATAGACGACTCAGTTATAGTGGTCAATCCAAAATTAATAGAACGAATATTGAGCTTGCCCATGAGAATAACGTCTTGACCGTCTTCGAGATTTCCTAGCGTCGTCATTAAATTATTGTCTGTATCAGCAGACGAAATATAGCGACAGGGTACTAACATTTTTTCTTTCTGATTTTCTACTTCTAATTGAAAATTCATCGAATCAAAGGTTCTGCCATCTTTGCCCGTAAATTGTTCAACAGCTTCCTTTGAAACTACTTTTCCTGAAAACATGCAATGATTCATAATATCCTCCTAGATTTCTCTTTCATCTTGATTTTTCATTTTCTTATCTTCCCGATCGACTTCCTTATTTTTTTGTCTATCTTCTTTAGCTTTTAGCATCTTAAAACTATAAAGATGAACGGACGTCCGATCTTTTCCTTCTTTATTTTTATAGTGCTTTTCCGCACCTTGAACATGGACAAAATCTCCTTGTTTCAAGTCGGCGACCTTTAACGCATTCTTTCCATAAGCACTGATCGATCGAGAGGCTTTTTCTCCATTTTCATCTTTATAAACAATAAAGAAGTTAGCTACTTGAATTTTTTCACCTTCACGAGTCGTTATATCGGTAAGGCTTACATCTTGTGTCAGATTACCTCTTAAAGAAACAATGTCTTGCCTCTTTACACCTTCAAGAAGATCACAATCATTTAAATTGATTGAGACAGCCTTCTCTCCGGACTTTTTAGAGTATTCTTGCTCTGTTCCATACACTCGTATTAGATCTCCTTTTTTGAGATCCATGACTTTATCTATATTATGTTTATAGGCACTTACAGGGCGGTATTCTCTTTCTCCACCCTCATTTTCAAATACGATTGAAAAATTGGCAACGGAAAAGGGCTTACCTTCTTTAGATATTGCAGCTTCAATCTTGATATCTTCTGCAATATATCCTTCTTGTACAATTCTTTTTTTGTCTTTATTTTGAGTCATTGTTCTCTCTCCTAAACTATTTCTTGTTTTCAAAATCAAAAATCACTTCATGATCTGAATTCAATTTTAATTTTGCATTAAACTTATTGCCTTTCTTGGAAACAAAGCCTTTTATAAGTTTTGTCTCTCCATTTTCCAGAAGTTCTGCAACTTCTGATTCATTAATGGATTTTCTACACATTTCCGTGAAAATATGAAAATTACATTCCTTATTCGTACAAAAATAAACCTTCTTCGTCTTAATTATTGCATTACCACAAATAGGACAAGATCCAATTTGATTGCTGCGAATTAAACTTGAATCAGGTTCAAAATCTGAACAATGCTCTGTAATTTCCTTAATAATCTTCTTTAAAAAATTCTCAGCTTGATAGTCGCCGGTGGAAATTAAAGATAGTAAATTTTCCCACTGAGCTGTTGTCTTAGGATCTTTAATTCGACTATCAACTACGGTGATGAGTCTTTGTGCCTTCTCTGTAGACCTGAGATTCTTTTTATCTCTCACTAGATATTCGGACTGGATCAACTTTTCAATAATAGAAGCCCTTGTAGCAGCAGTACCTAAGCCTTTTCGCTCTATCTCTAAACTCGTATCTAGATCTTCAGTTCCCGCCGTTTCCATAGCTCCTAAAAGTGTTGACTCATTATAGGGTTTTGGCGGACTTTTCGTTTTTTCAACGATAGAGATATTTTCAATTGACAGAAGCTCATTTTCTTCAATTCTGAAAATTGGAATGTTCTCAAGGCTGATTTCTCTGTATAACTTCTCGACCGACTTAAAGCCTTCTTCTTCAATAATTTTGCCAACTGCTTGAAGTTTAACTTCAGGACGCTCTTTAAAGATAGCCTCTGCTTTTTGTTGCCTGATGATGTGATCTCCCGAAACCGATTCTAATAGCCTATAGTAAATGAGTTCATAAATTTTAATTTCTGAACTTGGCACATTATGAAGATCTTCATCTAAAGATTCTAGTGTCGGCAACAGTGCATGGTGATCAGAAACTTTACTATCATCAAACAATCGATCGTGATTGCTCTTTTTGTCGTTCATTTCGTATAACGGACAATGATGAATTAGTTCTTCCGTTGTACTTTTCATACCTTCAGTGAGATAACGTGAATCCGTTCTTGGATAGGTTATAAGCTTCTTTTCGTATAGACTCTGTGCATAATCTAAAGTCTGCTGGGCTGTGAAACCATACACTTGATTGGCTGTTTTTTGTAAACTCGTTAAATCGTAAAGACGAGGAGCGGAAGTTTTCTTTTGATCTTCAACATAGCTAGTAATTATAATATGTCTTCCCAGATCACCGGGAACATCTTCTTTCTTTTCCCATTGATTAATAGATCTAAAGAGGATCTTTTGATTGTCCTTGATCGCCTGTACTTCTAGTTCATAGTATTTGGATTTCACAAAGTTTTTAATAGCATTATCTCGTTCAACTACCATGGCGACCGTAGGTGTTTGTACTCTACCAATTGTTAGTTTTTCAGAATAACCTACAGTGTATAGGCGTGTATAATTCATTCCTACCAACCAATCGGCTTTTGCTCTTGCCAGTGCCGATTGATAAAGCGAGTCGAACTCACTTCCATCTCTTAACTTATCTAAACCCTCTCTTATCGCTTTATCTTCAAGTGAAGATACCCATAGCCTTTTTATGGGCTTAGAGCAGTTTGTCTTAGCATAAACAAGTCTGAAAATAAGCTCGCCTTCTCGACCGGCATCTGCTGCACAGATGATTTCACTTACTTCTTTTTGATTCATGAGTGCTTTTACTACTTTAAACTGATTCTGTGTAGATTGCACTACATTGAATTTCCATTGAACCGGGATCATGGGCAAAACTTGCAAATCCCAGTTTGCCCATGAATCGGTATAATCTTCCGGTACTGCCAATGACACTAAATGCCCGACACACCAAGTAACAATATAGTTTCCACACTCAAAATAGCCATTACGGCTATGACTATTGCCAATCACTTTTGCAATTGTTTTTGCGACAGAGGGTTTTTCTGCAACAATTAATTTCACAAGCTCCCTCCTTATTCTTCGTCGTCATCGTCAAATTCGTCTTCTGCTTCTATAAACTCGTCTTCCATGTCCTCCGCAAGTACATCGCCTTCATCTTCTAAGCCTTCTTCATTTGCTTCTTTCTTTTTCTTTAAATACTTTAAGACTAAAGCTACTGCAACTCCGCCTAGAATAATGGGTAACATTAGCATTCGCTGAATTTGTTTTTTCTTCTCTTTTTCAAGCCTCTTTTCTTCCTGGAGCTTTTCTCTATTTTCTTCTCGAAGCTTCCTACTTTCTTGCTGGAACTCTTCTCTTTCTTTTTCTCTCTCACGAGTTTCTTCCGTCAAGTTCTTGGTCATACTTGCGAGTTCTTGTTCGTCTGTCGTACCCAGTAATACTACATCTTCACTGTATTCGTCGTAATTTACTAATAGCTTTAAAGTCGTACCATTCGCCGTCGTAAAGGGAATTAAATCAAACTTATTACCTCTGGAGTTAAAGTCGTTCCCTTTCTGATCGACATTCATGATGATTCGACCTCTCGACTCATGAATATCATTTTTCTTCGAAGGATCAAAAGGTACAATCTTTTTATTCTGTTCCTGACTATCTTGATACTGAGGCGTATCTGAGCTAACGATTGTTTCTTCTTTTACGTCAGTCCCATATTCATTTATATTTGATTTTCCTGTAGCAAAGGCTTGTGAAGAAATGCTTAAAAAACACAAAGCCATTGCCACTATTTTTAGCTTATTCTTCATCTTGATCCTCTCTTTCGTCTTCATCATCTTCATCAAAGAGGCTCTGATCGATTTCATATAACTCTGTATCACCATTTTCGTCATAATCTGCCTCGTAGTCCTCGTAAAATTCATCGTCATCATCATCGTCAAGTTCATCGTCGTCAAACTCTTCATGTGTTTTCTTTTGATCTTTAAATCGTTTTGCGACGATAACACCGACAACGACTAAAATCATCAAGAAGATTGTTCCACCATTTCCTTTTTTCTCAGGCACTTCTTCTTTGTTTTGTTTTTGATCTTCAAGACGTTGTCGTTCAAGTTCTTCTTGCCGACGTTTTTCTTCTTCTTCACGTTCTTTTTCCTGTTGATCTAAATCTTCACCACTCATTACCTTCAAGCGGTCTTCGGAAAGTTCACTGAATAGTTCCGAGTCAATAATCTCTCCTGTGTCAGGATTTCTAGTTGTCACGAGATAGTATAGCTTCCCATTTTCAGCTCGGAATTTTATAAATTGCTGTACATCAGGCTTCTTTTCTTCCGGCTTTGCCATTGTCGGCGTAGTAGCTTTTTCAGGCACTGTTTCCGATTCCGTTTTTTGTTTAGGCTCAACTACAGCTTTTGGAGCAGACGGAGCAGTTTGTACCGTTGACTTTTGTGCCGGTGACGTTGGTGTAACTGCTTTTTTAGGAATTGGATTTCGTCTTACTGCCGGTTTTGCTGCCTGTGTTTTTTTCGGCTGAGACGGCTGTTTTTTAGACTCTGGCTTTAACTTACTTTCTATATATCGATTCTGTGACGGATTGTTGTATAACTTTAATTTGTTGGCTATCTCCTGATTGCTCGCATAAATAGGCTGTGCAATTAGTAACATACCTAAACAAAGGATAAGCCCTTTTTTAATGTGCGATTTCATCTTCTCCTCCTTCTTCTTTGTCAGGAACTTCCTCGGAAGATTCCATCATATTTAATAAAGGAACTAAATCTTTAAGATCTAGTTCCTTTTCAACAAATATTTCTTCTACTTCTTTACCAAGATCAGCATAGTAATCTTCGTTTAGAACATCTAACTCTTTCTGCATATCTGCGATTTTCGATTCGAGTTTTTGAATCTTTGTTTTCTTTTTTACAACTTTTTCTATCGTCATTTTTTCTCCTATCTGTTTTCAAATATTATGTGCAGTGTAACCGACGACATACTAACGACTATCGATAAAAGAAAAGCGAAGAAAATGATTGGTCTATTGCTTGAACAAATCAAAACCATCGTAAGAATGGCGTTAATAACCATAGTGGCCATAGTGACCCAAAATATTAGTTTATCCATTTTTTCTCCTTTACGGTAAATAACTTCCGAATCCAACAAGTTTACTTCTCCAGTAACTCGTATTAATGTTCGCTATAATGACACCTCTACTGGAACTGGCGTGTATCATTTTTCCATTTCCAATGTAGATTCCGACGTGTGATATCGGCTTACTCGTATTGTACGTTCTGTGGAAGAACACTATATCGCCAGGCTTTGCCTGATCTCCCGAAACCTTTCTCGCACCGTTGTACAAAGATACGGTTTCTCTCGGAATATTAATACCTTTTTGCTTATAGACGTAATGTACAAAGCCACTACAGTCAAAGCCTCGTGGACTTGTACCGCCCCAAACATAAGGAACGCCACTATAGCGTTGTGCTTCTTTTAATAGTGATGTTCGCCGTTCACTAACATTTCCTCCCGGCTTATAACCTTTTGGAAGTATCGCTACACGCACTTTGCGTCGTCCCCAATTGTAGGCTTCTTTTTTAGTTTCAAACAGCAAGTCAAGGCGTTTACCTTTAATGGCTCCACCTGTATCTTCTGCACGACAAACACCGTAGCCTTCTACCCATAAAACGGTTCCTAGCGGAATCACTTTCGGGTCAACAGCTACCACGCCTCGTACAAGTTTTGTCCCCATGGCAGTTCCATTGTAACCGCCATTTTCTCTAGGATCAGGCGTGTAGGCAGTTGCAATAAAATAATCGCCTAAAGGTTTGGCTTCGCTTGGCATTGCGCCACCTTGACCCCAACCTCCGGAAGAGAAATCTATACTGCCTATGCTTGGACGTGGATTGTACATCTTGTACTGGACTCGTCCGCCTTCTGACCATAAATGAAAATACGGATTTAGTATTTGATTTTGGTCATTAATAATTTGAATAGATAGCTTACCTGACGCAGTACCGATTTGATCTCCGATTTTAACCTTACCGGTTTTGGTCGGACTAACTCCTCGATACTTAATCTTCCAACCTGTGTCATCAGTTAAAGTTAGACCACCGCTGCTCGAAGATACTACACCGTCATTTACAGCTACTACCTTTTCACCGCCGGCATTAATATCCAACCAGTTATAAAGAGTAACCTTATTGTTTATAACGTTCCAACCGAACATTCTTGATATCTTGCCCTTCCAATCACTTTCTATTGGAGATTCGAAGAGCATGAAGTTACCTTTAGATTCCATATAAATATCGAATTTTTCAAGGTCTGTTACTTTGTCTGAGTCTCCTGAACTTCCAGAAATCTCCGGAGTAGAAGGTGGCGGTGTCGGTGGATTTGGTTTGGGCTTTGGCTTGCGCCTTCCATTGCCTTGAATAAAAGGTAGCGGATTGACAGGTTTGCCATTGACATGGACTTCGTAATGGAGATGAGCAGCCGAACCTATCCCACTATTTCCAGAACGAGCAATAACTTCTCCACGTTGTACACTTGATCCTACCGGCTTGGGCGCTCGACCATTTAAGTGTTGGTATAAGGTACGCAGTCCCCCGCCATGATCAATTACAATATACCACCCTCTGGCGCTGTTATATTTATTAGTAACAACTCGACCGGATTCCGAGGCATAGACAGGCGTACCAACAGTCGCATGAAAATCCACGCCTCTATGATATGTGCTAGCTCCAGGTACAGGTCTCTTTCGAGGTCCAAAAGGCGAGGTAACTCTTATATGCTTTAAAGGCTGTGCAAATTGACCATTGCCATAATCTCCCATTTCGCCAGTTGCCCCTGAATAATCTCCTCCACCTAATCGAGAGCGAAGCACCGTTTCTAAGTCATTAGTATAAAGTGTCGCTTCTAAAATCTTATATAGGTACGGGCTTCCATTCCGTCGGTAGCGTACTTCCGTGCGTTTAACAACTTTGTATTGATACTGTTCCTTGAATATACTCTCTAATTCTCCGGTAACATCTTTCAATTTGAAGTCCTCGAATTTTACCGTTAAATATGCAATAAGCAAATGCGGATCGTGACCTATAGCGTCATCTTCAACGTGATACTCATCAAAACCAGGATAAACTTTCTCGATATTTTGAAGCTCCCATTGTAGCTTTGCTTCTTTTTTCATATAGTATTTGTCTGCTTCTGTAACATCGATAAAATCTGCAAGATAAGACGTATTACCTAAATAGGTAATACCTACTAAAGATGAAGATACACAAGAAAAAAGCACAAAAATAAGCAGCACGATGATGAGTGCCAGTGCTAAATATTTAGCACCTTCTTTTTCCCCGACCCTTTTAATCGCTTGACCGGGATTTTTCATCGCATTGCTTATTCTTTCTCTTAATGTTTGAGCATTTGACGAAGCCCCTTTTGATTCTAAGTAGGCTTCTCTTGCTTTCTTCTTATTCCTAGCTTTTTGATATGCCTTGTTAATCTTTTGGGTAGCTTTTCTCGTTTTAGCGGCAGTTTTAGCTGCCTTGTTGCCAGTTTCAACTGCAAGATTCTGATCTGCATTTAGCTGATCTACCCGTCTAGTTGCTTCATCTTCAATGTTAAACTTGTGTTCTTTAACTTTATGAATCATTGATGATTCATCATTTTTTAATCGTGACGCATACTGCTTTCTTTTTTTAGCAGCTTTTAATGCCATTGCAGACATACCGACGCTTCGTGCTACGGTGTCAGCACCGGCGTTTTTATCTTTGTTTAATCTTGCAATTCGATCGGAAACACTTTCGAGTTTTTGATCGAGTTTTAAATGTTCAGCATTGACCTTTTCTTCGTCATCAAAGAGCATTTTGTCCGAGAATCGTTTTTCTTTTTTTAAATCAGATTCTTTCTCTTGCTCATTACGATATTTCGAAGAATAGGCTTTTTTAATTAGCTTCTTCTTTTTCGCAGCACTATTTGAGTTTGCGGGTTCAGAGTTAAAGAGAAGGGATTCTTTAATATCCTTGTTTGTATATTCTTTTTCCGAATCCGCTCTTGCGTCTTCTCGCTCGTCTAAATCGCCATAATGTTGAACATTCGAATCTCTGAAGTCGGCATCATATCGATCAATAATGCCGTCACCGTCGAGATCCATTTCATCTGTCCTTTTAAACTTTTGAGTTTGAGCCGAAGAATTTTGTCTTTCCGCCTCCACTTTATTGTCAGCCACATCTGTCTGATATCTTTGATAAACAGTGTTCGCCTGTTTTTTTCTAAGCTTTTCTTTTTTTGGATCTTTAACGCTATCACGATGTTGCCGTACAGAAGATCGATCAGCATCATAAAAATTTTGATCGGCGTAAGACTTAGGCTGACTACCGGTAGAAGGCTCTTTCTCTTTTGATGAAAAATTCTCGTTAGAGGTTTTTCTTTTATTCAGCTTCTCGTATTTCTCTTTTCTTTCCGTTAAATCGACTACACGATTAGCGGGCTTATCTACGAGTTCACGCTGAATAGCAGCAGAAAGAGGCGATTGAGTCGGAATAAACTTTTGATTTTCCAGTTCTTGAAGATAATCTTGACGACGTCGTTCTTCTTCAATTCGGCGTTCGTCAATTTTTCTGTTTTCTTCTAATCGCCGTTCTTCGTCTCGCCTTCTTTGTTCTAGCTCTTTAGCATATTCCTCTCTTTCACGCTCTCTACGCTCTTTTCTCATGAGGTTTTTTCTATAATTTAACCTCTTTTGCTGTTCATAGGAAGCCGTGAGTTGAGCATTTATAGCTTTATCAGTCTTTCTAAAGTCTTGCTTAACGCTTTCTTGCTTCTTTATATTTTCTTGCTGATTGGTAAAGGCTCGATAGTCTTTGAAAGATGAAGCATGAAAAGATTCGTGCTTGGCATTGTAATCGTCTCTAGTTCTGTTCAGAGATTGGCTATAATTCTCCTTACTCTTTTGTACCTTAGAAGAATCGATAGGCTGTTGGCTAGGCTTATTTTTATAATTGTTTCTTTTCAAAACTTCACCTTCCTATCTAATACATTTTCTCTCCCGGTTTCGTTGTCATGAGTTTGTAGAGTTTCGTTTCCTTCGGGAACTTATCTATAAATGGCACGATAACATTACCAAAGTATAATAAGCCCTCTCCTTCACCTGAATTGGTGATGTAGGAAAGTTGATCTTGTGAAATGCCGAGACGATGAGCTAATATTTCACGGTCGCCAGAAGCTTGATTTAACATTAAAACAAAGTCTGAGTTTTCGATGATGTTTTCGATTTCTTGACTTAGTAGTAAGTCCTTAACGTTTTGTGTGATACCAGTCGGGATTCCTCCCCACTTTCTAAACCGCTTCCAGATTTCCACCGAATATTCCGCAGTTTGCTTTTCTTTGAGCAGCAAGTGGAACTCGTCAATGTAAAAACAGGTCTTTTTAAAGTTGTCTCTATTAATGGACACTCGATTCCAAACTTGGTCTTGAATAATCAGCATACCTAGCTTCTTCAGTGCATTACCCAAGTTTTTAATGTCGTAGCAAATGACTCGATTGTTAGCATCTACATTTGTACGATTGTTGAAAACTCGCAGCGAACCTGTTACATAAATTTCAAGAGAGGTCGCTAATCGCTCAGCTTCTATATCCTTTTGTCTCTTTAATTCATTGTAAAGGTCTTCCAGAATCGGAATATTTTCAGGAATAGGATTTTCTAAATATTTCCGATAGATCGCTCTCGTACAACGGTCGATGATCGTAATTTCCGTCGGCTGTAAACCTTGTGTACCACCTGTGATCAGCTCGAATAGCGATAGAATAAACGATGCTTTAAACATGATTGGGTCGTCGCCGTCGGCGTAGTTAATGTTAATGTCCAAAGGATTGATATGATGTTTTGAATTTGGCGAAATTTCAACAACTTCACCGCCGAGTGCTTTTACCAATGGCGAATATTCTGCTTCAGGATCACAAATAATAATGTCATTATCTGTAATGAAAAAAGCATTTGTCATTTCACGTTTAGCCGAGAAAGATTTACCGGCACCAGGAGTACCTAGAATCAGTCCATTAGGGTTCTTTAGCGTACCTCTATCTACCATAATCATATTGTTGGATATAGCGTTTAAACCGTAATAGAGAGCTTTTCCGCCCATAAACAGCTCTTGGGTCGTAAAGGGTACAAAAATAGCTGCACAAGACGTTGTGAGCTTTCTTTCAAAGTCTATTTGATTTACACCAATCGGTAACGCAGACATAAGTCCTTGTTCCTGTTGATAGTCCATACGCTTTAGACTACAGTTGTATTTTTGTACGATACCGTTTAATTGGAAAATGATATTTTCAAGCTTCTTCCTATTTTTAGCAAAGGTCGTAATTTGAAAGCTTACGATGAAATGGCGTTCGTTCCGCCCTTGGAGTTCTTCCAAAAGATTTTTAGCTTCTTCTGAAAAGCTCGCAAGGTCTGATGGAATAATATCCATATCGTAACCTGAGCGAACGGCTTTCTTTTGTTCCTCGATCTTCGTTCTATCTAAGTCGGTAATTGTCCGCTTAACTTCCTTGATCGCTTCCTGTTGATCCATAGAGCGAATATGAATATTTACAAGCAAATCGTCTTCGATGTCTAAAATTTCAGCAAGCATTTTATCTGAAAGTTCAGGAGCGTCAATCCTTAAAAAGCTACTCGCACCATACATCTGCCCCATTTTAAACATTCGTTGATATTGGAAATTAAACGATGAGGGAGATATATAATCCTTCGTAGTCATGTTTCCAGTTCTTACATTATGCCAATCAAAGGTCATCCGTTCTCTGTCGCTTCCTTGATTTAAAATGTCATGGAGCAATTCAACACGTTGCTTTCCCGTTAAACATTCTGCTTGCACACCAAGTGTTTTAAAGTTATTTCGTATATCTGTTTCTATCCGTTCGAGTCTTGGAATAGCTTCCTTTAAATTTTTAGCTTTAATGGTAAAAGTAATAAACTTTCGTTTAATCAAACCATTGTTACCTTTTGCCAATTGATTACGAAGCATTCTACTATATTCCATTCGAATATCATTGAACGGGTCATTCTGCTTTTGTATGCGAATATTGTGCATGAGCCTGTCAGCAAAACCTGTTAAATTTAAAAAAGTCAGTTGGAAATCAATCGTCGAGTCGAAGTAGTTTAAAAACTTACAATAGTCGTCGAAAATCTTTCTTTGATCTTCAGGCTTTGCTAATCGGTAGTTAATGTCAGTAAACTCAATACATTTGTTATAGCGTCCTTCGTCAAGCTTCATAATACCGTCTTGAAAGATCTTGTCGTAAGGTAAGCTATCTTGCGTCGTGTAGACTTCGTTGTCCTCTTTCTTAACGAGTAATTGCAATAAGTTTTGTAAAACCTGAGGAGTCTTCGATTCCGACTTTTTGGCTTTTGTGTTGCCAAAGTCTTCTTTATTTTTCTTCGCTGCGTCGATGTTTGATTTTAGACGCTGTTCTTGCTTTTTTTGGAAATTTTGATTCAAGATGATCTCACCTCTTTTTCTTCTTTTTTGTTTTACCTTTTGTTTTTGTCGTAACTTCTCGCTTACTTTGAGTCAGCGTCTTATAGCGTCGTATGCCAGGTCTAAAATATTTCTGTCGGCACACAATGTAGAGATATTTCTCTAGAGTCATGCCGTCTTTTTTAAAAATACCGGCAACAAAAAAAGGACTTGCAATAATAAACATTAAAATTGAACGCACGTCACTTGGTAAAAAATGACGTGTAAACCAGTAAGCGGGAATTGCAAAAGCCGCTCCTATCGAAAAACAAATCAATTGTCTTTTTGTTAGGTTAAATGCGACTTTAGCTTCATACTTTGACAGGTCTCTCGGTACATTTACATAAGCCATTGCTTCCTCCTTTCTTTACGCTGCAGAGACAATCGAACTTGCTGCCGATTTTGTTCTAAAGAGTACAATCACGGCAAGTAAGCTCGCTGCTAGGAACGAGAACATAAATGTCCATGGATTGCCATTTTTTGCTACTGTTAGAGACTGCACGAATACCGACCATGCTCCTAGAGTGATGATAATAAATAAACCTTGCAAGCCTAATGCGACCGCTGATTTGATATAAGAGTCTCCAATATGTCCATATCGGCTCGATGTTAGAGTCGCAAAGGGTAATGCACCTACAGAAATAATAAAGTACATCTCAATAATACGTCCTACACAAATGACCCAAATAACAATGCCTAATGCCCAGACAATCATCTGCATAGCATTAAGTTGCGTGGTAAAAAACATTAGGTCTACTATGCTCATCTTTTCTATACTTGCTTTCATAGCTTCTTGCCCTACCTGGAATTGTTGAATACTAATTCCTGAGGCTGAGCGTATGACAGACTGCATAACATCAAATATTGCCATTGAAAATTCAAAAGCATGACTAACTAAATAAATTGATATCGATGTTTTAAAAATCCATTTAAAAAATATAAAGGTTTCAAAATCATTAAAATTGTTCCTATCGATAACTAGATGAATTATTTCATAGATCGCAATAAAGGTAATAATTAAGACGGCGATTGGTATAACCGCCGTCTCATTAATGTTTTTTGCTAAATTGTACAAGTCTGAATTATATGCTTGTGGAGTTTGTGATACGACATCGCCTGCTTTCGTCATTTGGTCGTTCATCATCTTCTGCATATTTTCAAAGACCTTCATACAGTTATCGATCATAGGTTGCTTTAAACCGTTAAGGAACTTCTCCGCTAACTGCATAAGCACCTCCTCGATAAAAGGCTATTATTAGCTTGTTTTGTCTTAAAATAAACCCGATAATAGGGGAATTAGTTTCGTTCCAACTAAAACAACGCCACCACCAGCCATTAACTGCTTTATGCCTAATTAGAGATTGTAAAATACTTGTAGTGTGTCTGTATTTCCTATGAAATTGTAGTAAATATCAATTGTTTGGGTGATTTCTCCATTCACTACTTCTTTTTCGTGAACATAGATTTTTGAGATGAGTTCGTTTAAGGTTTCTTTGTCCAGCTTCTTTATATCCCTATGTTTTTTTATGAGTTCAATCCATTTTTTGACATTAATATCTTCAAGGTCTTCTTTAACAATCAATTTTTGATTATCTTCTATTCTTTGGTTTAGATAGTCTTGTTCGTTTTGTGATTTTTCAAGAATTTTTTGGAAGTTACTTTCACTTATCTTATTATCTAGCCAGTCATCATATAATCTTTCAATCTTTTTAGTTAAGTCTTCTACTCTTATTTGGTCTTCGTAAATCTTATCCATGATAAATTTTTGTTCTTCTTCATTATCAATTTCTCGTGATTTTTCAAGTGCTTTTATAATTTCTTTTTCATCTTTTAATGCTATTTCTGCATTTTTTCTAATATCTTTAAGCACTATCTCATAAAGAGTATCGTAATAAATTCTATGTTGACTACATAATGACTTTCCGTATCTTCTATAAGTGTTACAAGTGAGTAACTTTTCTCTTTTCTTTGATTTGTTTCTTCCAAGATTTAAAGATTTTCCACAATCGGGGCATTTTACAATGCCTGCAAATATACTTTCTTCTCCATTTTTAAATGGTCTTCTCCTGCTCTTTAATTTTTCATTTGCTATATTATAAATATCTTCAGAAATAATTGGTTCGTGTGTATTTTCTACTATTATCCATTCCTCTTTAGGTTTATCGGATAACCAACCTACTTTGAATTTATAATTAACTTTTTGACTAGCAATATGACCAATATAAACTGGATTTTCAATAATTTCTTTTAGGGTTGTGCAGTCCCACCAATACTCCCCACCATCTACGGTCATTTCTAACTTAGTTTTTTTATTTCTAAGTCCTTTTTTCCTATTCCACCAGGTAGGTGTAGGTATTTTTTCTTCAAAAAGTCTTCTTCTAATTGCTTGTACTCCATAACCACTAAAAGCAAGATCAAAAATTTTTTCAACAATCCATGAAGTTTCATCATCGATTACTAATTTATGTGGATCATCATCGTCTTTCCTATATCCTATTGGAGCAAGACAACCAATAAATTTTCCTTGCCTTGCTCTTGTCATATAGGCAGATTTCATCTTTTTGGAAACATCTCTTGAATAAAACTCGTTTAAAACATTTTTAAAAGGAACTATTTCATTGTTTTCTTGAAAGGTATCTACTCCATCATTTAAAGCTATATATCTGACATTGTTCTTTGGGAAGAAATTTTCTGTATAGTATCCAGTCTGCAAATAGTTTCTTCCAAGCCTTGATAAGTCCTTAGTGATGACTATATCCACTTTTTTATTTTCAATATCTCTAATTAGTCTTTGAAATGATGGTCTATTTGTATTTAATCCAGTATATCCATCATCTATATATACATCGTAAATACTCCAACCTTTTGATTTCACATAGTTTTCTAAAAGTTCCTTTTGGTTTTGTATGCTGGCACTCTCTCCTTTCTGCTCATCATCTTTAGATAGTCTGCAATAAATTGCAGCTTTGAATGAAAAGTGATTTGAATTTGTTTGTATCATTTCCTATTCCTCCTTGTTTGAGTTTTCAGAAATAACACAACTTTCTCTAAAACTATTTTTATTATAGCACTCTTTTTCATTACTATCAATATTATATTTGTTATACTCAATTTCATTGTCCTTACTTAATTTGTTTGATTTTTTTATTAGTCTTAGAAAAGCTTCTGTATCTGTTCTTCTATTATCATAATTTCTTTTTACAATGTATTTTGTTTGTCTTTTTGTCATAACTTATCCTTTCATGCAATAAAAAAAGGCGATTAGATTTTTAATTTTCTAATCGCCTTTTAAGTGTCATATTTACATTTTTATTATCTCTGGCATACTTTTATACCTTTTCATACTTAAAGTCTTTAATAGTGGCTTTCCACCTCTTTTTATCTATAAAGATTCTCCTACGTCATAGTTCATTTTTTTATTTCCACCTTTTTGTCTTAGTTTGTCTTTATCTTCTTCATACCATTTTAAGATTGTCGCATAATGGTTTTGATAGGTCTTACCACTGCTTTCCATGTATCTTGATAGTTTATTTATCATTATTTCTGTGTGTGAGTTTAATTTTTCTTTTAAATTTTTATATTCTTCTTTGCTTAACCTTACATTTTTGAATTCTCCATAAAAAATGGGGGTGGACTGTTCTTCTCTCCCCTTATCTATACTAACCTTATCTAATCTACCCTTATCTATACTGGGTTGACCACTTGACAACCTTTGGTTAACCAGATGACAACCAACTTTTTCTTCTGAAATATATGCTCCATTTTCCGTCTGATAAAGCTGTTGTTTCTGCTCTATATACATTGTTGGCTTATATCTGTCTTTTCTAATATAGTTATTTATCTTCCAATGTGTAATGACGATAATTCCCTGATCAAATACTATCACAAAGCCTTTGGCAATAAGTATTTTTAGGTCATCTTCATTAGCTCCGATAATCTTGATGATTTTCTTAGGATTATTTACAAAACCATCATCATCTGCCCTCATTGATAAATGAAAATATAGGCATTGACTACTTAGTGGCATATCCAAAAATAAGTCGCTATCTACTATCTTTAGTGAAAACATTCTTTTATCTGCCATGCTCTCCTACCTTTCTTCAAATAAAAAAAGACGATAGTTTTTACTTCTACCGCCTTGTGTACATTTATTATGTTTTTAAAATTTATTTTAGTTCGTTTTCAATTTCTTCTATGGTTGGTAATGCTCCCTTTAAACTTTCAGGAATTAAGTTTTGTAGTTGATATTCTGAAATTCCAATAAGCTCTCTGGAGCTTTCAGAAGCATATTTTGCCAATACATTATCCTTTGTCTTACAGATTAAAAGACCTATTGTTTGATTATCCCCTTCTCCCTTTAATATATGGTTTACAGATGTTACATAGGTTCCAAGTTGTCCTATATCCGCAGGTTTAAATGCGGAAATTTTAACCTCCACAACTACATAGCAATGTAGCTTAATGTTGTAGAATAACATATCAATAAATTCTTCTGAATTTCCAACTACTGAGATACTAAAAATCATATTAAAATATTCGCCGACTTTAGATATTCATAAATCGTCCACAAGCTGTGGACGATTTAATGGCGAATAAATTTCATAAAATTTTTTCATATATTTTAAATTAGTAACAGAAAATCCTTTGACACTGGGAATTTCATTTTTTTAAATCCGAACTTAATTTTTTATAGAATCCACTACCTCATCTGCTTTCTGCCTTTAAGCTAATAATTTCTTCTCCTAAACTATAGTAAAACTTTAGCATTTCAGAATTGACCGAAACTGCTACTTTAAGTTGCCTGCTTGTATATGTTTTTATTTTATTCTGTTTCTGATCCGATTAAGTTTGGTATTTCAGTTAAATAATATTCATCGTTTTCTGTTACAACTTCTAGTAAGCCTTGATTGATTAAATAATTAATTGTAACCATTACATCATCGTCTGTTTCATCTATGGTTAGTGCTAACTCTTTTGTAAAATCACTTTCTACTCCGTCATAATAGAGTTTGCCCTCATCTTTTAGGCTTAGTAGTAGAAGTTTTAAGTAGATTATCGTATAGGTATCTCCTCCCGATATTCTCCTTATTCTTTCTATCCTTTTATCTGTGAAAAATTCTTCTTTTAATTTTATCCAATAATATCTCTTGTTTATTGCCATTCTAATCCTCCTTGCAATAAAAAAAGAAGTAGATTTTTTCTCTACTTCTCCTTATAATTTATATTTTATTTTTCCTTATATTTTTTAATAACTTTTTCTACTTGTTCTTCAAGCTCTTCCCTGTCTGGGATATATAAGGTGTATTTTGATGCGAATATTTTATTTGATAAATTTCCTAAGGCATATTCTGCTTGGACTCCGTCTTTATCAGTACATAAGATTATTCCTATTGGCTCATTGTCCATCTCATCATTGACTTCTGCCTTATAATAATTGAGATACATATTTATTTGCCCAACTGCTTCTGGCATTAGCTTACTTGTTTTCAGTTCGATTAAGACATAAGACCTTAATATTTTATTGTAAAATACCATATCCACATAATAGTGGGTGTTGCCGAGGGTTACCCTTTGTTGGCTGCCTACATACATAAAACCCTTGCCAAGTTCAAGCAAGAATTTTTCAATATGATCTATGAGTGCTTTTTCTAAATCACTTTCCATCATTGGTTTTTCTTCCGGTAAACCTAAAAATTCAAACACATAAGGGTCTTTTACAAGATCAGATGCTTTATTTATTTCATTGCCCTTTAAGGCTAGGTCCAGAACTTTTTCTTTGTTCTCTTCTCCTGATGATAAGAGCAATCTTTCAAAGAGTGATGTTTTAATCTGTCTTTTAAGTTCTCTCACTGACCAATTTGCATTTATACTTTCTTTTTCATAGAAGCTTCGCTTTTTCTCATCGCTGATGGATAATAGTTCACAATAATGGGACCAGGTCAATTTTCCAGACAGTGTCTGGAAAATTGGATATGATAAATATAGGTTTCTCATATTAAATAAATTAGACTTAGAAAATCCCTTACCATATTCCTTTGTAAGTTGTCTTGATAAGTCATTTATAAGCTCTTTGCCATACTCCGCTCTTTCTGAATGACCTTGCTCATCTTCTACGATGATACGTCCAATCTCCCAGTAAGTTTGCACCAAAATATTATTGACTTCTCTTGCGACTTCATTCCTTGCCTTATCCATCAATGTTTTTATACTATTAAAAACATCATCATGAACTCTATCTATGTTATTTTTCTTATTCATACAAGCACCTCTTTGACCTCTTAATTGCTTTAATTATATCATAAATATTGTGTTTATTCAATTTTATATCCTATCCGCCTTGATATTTCTCAGATTTTCGATAATCGAAATTCTTGATTTCCGATTTTCGGAATTCTGGACTTCTGCTTTTCGGAAGTCTTGTTATTATGGTTATTTAAGGGTGTAACTTTTTGTTACTCCCTTAGATTTCTCTGGTCATATCTTTTTTGTTTGGTTTTACTTTTTCTTTTACTTTTCTTTTGACTTTTTCTTTTGTCTTATCCTTTTTATTGGATAGGTCTTTGTATTTCTTTATTTGTTTTAGGATACTTTCTTTTTCTTTTTTATTTTCCTTGGCTATGACTTGTTTAAAGGCATATTCCATTACTTTTATGTCTTTGGCTTGGAAGAATACTTCATAATTTTTGCTTTCTTTATTTTTCATTACTGAGAAACTTACTCCAAGTTTGTTTAGTTCTTTTTTTAAGTCTTTGAGGTCGCTTTGATCTATGCTTATGTTTTCTAGTTGTCCTTTTTTATAGAGGTCTTTTAGTTTTGTTTCTCGTCCCATAAGACTTTTGAGGTTTCCATTTGCTTTTTCTAAAGTATCATTCATCTTTTTTCTTATTTCTTTGTCTAAGTTGATTGATTCTTTTGCTGCCTTTATTGTGTATGTTATTATGGTTTGTGCTGCTTGACCTGCTTCTTTGCTTATTTCCTCGTTTATCATGTTTTCTCTCCTTTGTTTGAATTAAAAAAGGGAAGTATAGGCTTTAATTTTTCTATACTTCCCTTTGCTTGTCTTTATTTTATTGTTCTTGGTGGTGGAATGCTTTATTTTGATGTTTTTATATCTTTCTTAGGTATTTGCACCTTTTATACTTTAAAATAGCTTACAATGCTTTTCCACCTTTAGTAGTTTGTGTGTGTTCTTTTGTCTGATAGATAGTTTTTCATGTTGGAATATATAATCTGTATTTCTTCATTGTTCATTGCTTTTATTTCTTCTGTGCTTTTATATGTTTTGTATGTTCCATCTTCGTCTGCTTTTATGAGTTCGTCTATTAGCTCTTGCCTTTTATTCATCTATATTATCTCCTAGATCTGCCTTTATTTTCTTGGTCATATTATAGCTTGGATAAGATATTTTTACCAGGTCTTATCTTTCTTGATTTTTGTAATAGTCTTTATTCATTTGTCTTTTTTTATTAAAACTATCACTGTCTTGCTTATACTCTTTTATCTTTTCTATGATACTTTCTTTTTCTTTTTTATTTACCTTGGCTATGGCTTATTTAAAATCATATTCCATTTGCTTTTTCTAAATATTATTCACCTTTTTTCTTATTTCTTTTTCAAGATTTATGGATTCTTTTGCTGCCTTTATTGCGTATGACATCATGGTTTTCTGAGAATAAAAAAGGAGGACTTCTCCACTTTGGCGTAAAAAGTCCTCCGAAAATAACAATCAAATTAACTCTTATTGTTATTGAATTATTTAATTTTTGTGTTAAAAGTTACTTTCAAAAACTTTTATTATCAAAAAACATCGTCATCTCCCATTAAATACTCATCTATTTAGTCAAACATCAAAATAGATGTATTTACTTAAAACTCCATTTATTTGCTCGCTCTCTTATTGAAATGAATGATTTATATATCCCATCTTGAGTTATAAGCTCATTATGCGTTCCTTCTTGTGCTATTTCCCCTTTATCTAAAACTATGATGTTATCTGCTTTCCTAACAGTTTCTAACCTGTGTGCAATCATAATAACTGTTTTATTCTGTACTAAATTATCGATGGCTTGCAAAATATGGCGTTCATTTTCTACATCTAAAGCACTGGTAAATTCATCTAAAATCACAATGGGAGCATCTTTGAGTATTGCTCTAGCTATCGCTATTCTTTGTTTTTCTCCGCCGGATAAAGTGCTACCCGCTTCGCCAATTTTAGTTTCGTATCCTTTTTGCAAGCTTTTTATAAAGTCATGACAGCGCGCTTTTTTTGCAGCGGATATAATATCCTCATCACTGGCATTTGGCTTTGCCAAACGAATATTATTCATAATTGTATCTTCAAACAAATACACATTTTGAAATACCATACTTATATTTTTCATCAATTCTTCGGTGGAGATATTTGTTATTTTTGCTCCACCAATCAGAATTTCTCCTTCGCTTACATCATAAAATCTCGGTATAAGCTTGCAAAACGTTGTTTTTCCTGAACCTGAAGGTCCGATAATCGCTGTAAGTGTGTTCGGTTTAAGAGCTACTGATATTCCCTTTAAAGCTTCTCCTTTTCCGTAAGAAAAACTCACGTTTTTAAATTCTATTTCATTGGATTTTATATTTTGAATAGGTGATAATACCTTTATTTCTTCAGCATTTTCCATACTGCTTATATCCTTTAGTGAACTATCTAAAAGCCCAATCATAGAAAGAATAGAACCTGCTTGACTTACAGACTGGAATATTACAAAGCTCATAATCAATAAATTGATGGCTTTTTGAGGAGAAATTTCTCCACTATTCCACATAAAAAACGCATAGCTAATAATCATAATTTCAAACAGTTGTATCGTAAGACCGGCACCTATGCTTGAGGGAATAGATTTTTCGGATAAATTTATATTATTAACACAACTACCATCTATATCTTTTTTTACTCTTTCATCTTTTTCTCCCATACCAAAAGCCTTAATTACGCTTATTCCCTGTATAAATTCAATAGCACTTTCCGTTAATTTTGTTTGTGCTAATTGTCTTTTGGGAGCTTCGCTTCTTGAAATTTTCATTTGATAATTAACTACAAACAAATATGTTAATATGCCTGCAAATATTACAACGGAAACTTGCCATTCATAGTAAGCAAATCCTAAAACTATTGATATAGCAGATAAAATTCCACCTATCACATGAATTAAAATGATTGGTGCGACTTGTTCTACAGTTGAAATAGATGTAGTCAGTGTTGAGTTTATATTTCCTACTGAATTTTTGCTAAAGAACCCTAAATAGAGTTTTTTAAATAATGAGCCAAAATATAACCTTTTATCTTTCGCCATCTCAAATCCAACGGATACAGAACCCAGTTGTGTGAAATAACCAAGACCAAATACTCCGATGATACATACAATTCCGAGTATCATTACCTTATAAATATAATTGTCCATTAAATTACTATTAAACATGGCGTTTACCGCTAAAATTATTGCTATCATTTTCAGCATAACGAATATGCCTTCTATAAATGATAGAATTAAAATTTTGACTAAACTGCCTTGCCTTTTCTTACTAAAGTTCCATACACTTTTTATAGCTTCAAACATATTCTCACCTCCAATCAATTTGCTATTTCATATAAATGCTTATACGCAGAACACGACTTAATAAGTTCTTCATGTTTTCCATCGCAAATGATTTTCCCATTTTCCATATATATGATCTTATCTGCATTTATGACAGTTTTAATTTTATGTGTAATAACAATTAGTGTTTTTCCTTTGGTAAATTCCAGTAACGCTCCTTGAATTTTTTCTTCATTTTCAATATCTGTACTTGCAGTTGCTTCATCTAATATGATAATTGGAGCATTTTTTAGAATTGCTCTGGCAATAGCTATTCTTTGCTTTTCTCCACCGGATAACCTATCCCCTGCGATGGTGTCATATCCATCAGGCAAAGTTAGAATAAAATCATGACAACCGGCTCTTTTAGCAGCTTCTATCACCTCATCATTCGTTGCATCTTTTTTACCTATTCTAATATTTTCCAAAATAGTATCATCAAATAAAAATGTATTTTGATCCACATAGGATATAAGAGTATTCAGATCATTCATTGAAAGGTCTTTTACCCCTATACCACCTATTTTTATGTTTCCTTTCTCAAAATCCCAAAATCCGGCTAAAAGTTTCATTAGAGTTGATTTTCCTGAACCTGAAGTACCAATAATTGCAGTCATAGTTTTTTCTTTAATGGTTAAATTCACATCATCAACATCATTTTTTGTACCATCATAAGAAAATTGTAAATTTTCAAACGCTATGTCGTATGTCATTTTTTCTTTTAAATTAGAATTCTCACTTCTCTTAAGTTCCGGATAATCTAAGATTCCTTTTATTTCCTTAGTAACAGTTCCCATCTGTGCCAATTGGTCAACATAACTGGATGCTTTAACAATCGGTTTAAATATTCCAAGAGAAATCATCATAAACAAAAATAAACTTTGCTCAGTAAGAAACCCATTATTAAAAAATATCAATCCCACAACAATTGTTGGAAATATAGATACAGGAGCTATGCTATAGGAAAGAGACGCATAAATCTGTGAGCTTTTCATCCAGTTTATAGCATACTCCGCATGGCGTATGACTGCATTTTTATATTTAGCATAGGAGCTATCTTCCATATTGAAAGTTTTAATTACATCAATCCCCTTGACATACTCTATAACCGCTTGATTCATATTCTTTTGTGCCTGTACTTGTCCCTCATATTTTTTCTTATATCCAATCATCATAAGCATTCCGATTGATAGTCCAAATATAACCCAAAGAAATATAATCCCGGTAAGCTTAATATTAACTGCAAGCATCCAAACAATCATGGCAATAGGTATCAATAAATTTGCAGTCATCTCAGGAAGTAGATGTGCTAATGTTTTTTCTATATCTTCCACCCTATCTACCAATATCGTTTTTAATGTTCCACTAGGATTCATATCAAAATATCCCATCGGCAATCTAACAAATTTATCACAAATTGCATATCTTAAGTCCTTTAGCGTTAAGTATGCTGCTTTATGAGATATAAGTGTTGAAATATTTGAAAGCAGCACCCCTGATATTTTGCAGATTATAGTGAAAATCAAGACATATATCATGTTGTTTCCATGAAATCCTTTGAAGATATATCCCGCTAAAATTCCAACAAAAGCGTAGGATAACAGTTCGCATAGAACAGAAAGCATACTTAGCATAACAGATAAAATATATCTTTTTTTGTATGGCTTTATAAACGAATCCATTTCTTTAAAAAAGTTTGGTTCTTTCTCTTTTTTCATGACTTCACCCTATGCATTAGCTTCTTTTTCTAAAATATGTTTCCTTACGACCTTGCTACCTATATAAGCTCCTGCGATTGCTGAAACTATAACTAAGGCAAGTAAAATCAGCGTTCCCCAAGAAGAAATCATTTTGCCTGCCGCTATAATATTTGAAGCTAACTCCTTTTGTTTCATGGCTCCTATAGTTTTATTCAAGGCTATTGTATATGGATAAATTACACTTCCAATTGAAGCCAAAGTTTGCTGAATAACATAGCTGACTCCAATAACTTTTAAATTACCATAACCTTTTTTATATAATAAAAACTCTGCTATCAATCCTGAAATTACAAACATCAAAATATATGGTGGATAGAATGCTATCACTCCTTGAATAAGGGAATATATAAAAAACGCTCCTCTTTTTTTCACTTTCACTCCGATAACATAGAAAACAATACCCTGTAATAATGAGTAAAGCACCGGTGTTAAGAGTATGGTAATTGGTGTTGCATACATGAATGTTCCAATCGAAAATATCAAAATGTTACACAATGATAATAAAGTAACTGTAATGATATCTTTCGCTTTCAATTTGTTTTTGTTCATGATTAAGTCCTCCTATTTTTATAAAATATTTATCATCAAAATTACTATCATTCCAATCATCAATATGTAATCGCATAAATTGAACTGTAAAGTAACATAAGATGATTTTTTATGATTTAAAGCAATTCCTCTTGTTTCTGCTGAAGCTGATAAAGTTTCCCCTATTCTTATCACTCGAAAAATGAGTGATACAATCAGAGCCTCAAGATAATCTATTTTTTCTTTTATTATATTTTTATGCTTGCAACTTCCTCTATTTCTAAGCACCTGTCTAAGTAATTTAAAATCATTCCTTAGCACCGGGAAAAACCTGAAAGAAACTGCAAGAATCAATAATAACTTCTCAGGTATTCTTATTTTTCTAAGTCCCACAAGCATATTTGTTGTCCCTCTACCTCCAAGAATAATAGGAAATAGTAGAAATATTAAAATAAATCTAGGAAACAAATTTGCCGTAAATATTGTAATTTCATTCGGATATATGATTTCAAGACCGTAAATAAGTCCTATAATGATAGAAGTAATTCCTAAAGTCTTATATCTTCTATTTGCAAGAGAAAAAACGAGAGCTAATAAATTGCATTCAAAAATCAAACTTTTATTGTCGATTCCTACTGCAACCATACAAAGAAGCCAAAACAAAATATTTGTTCTCGGATCTAAAAGATTTTTTTCTCTTTTTGCCGGGGGTTGATGTTCTAAATCTTTTTCAAATATACTTTTAATGCTTTCAATATCTCTATTCTCTTTTACTTCACAAATCCTTTGTATCGTTCCATCATCAAGTTCCAAACATTTATCCGCAACTGATGAAATAAATTCTAAGTCATGGCTAATTGTTATCACGATTTTTTTCTTTTTCATATCGTTTATCAATCCCACTACAGTATCTAAACTTCTTTTGTCCATTCCTGAGGTTGGCTCATCTAAAATAACCACACTTTTATCCGAAAGATACGCCATCATTAATGTTAATTTTTGCATTTGCCCACCTGAAAGAGAAAATGGATGCCTATCACGATATTTCCACATATCAAACTTTTTAAGTAGAGCTTCTATCTCATCATATTTGCTTCGATTTACACCGTACTTTAGTTCAGATAATACAGAATTTGTAAAAAATTGAAATTCAGCTTCTTGCATAATAAAGAGGCTATCCTGCGATAGCTGTCTGTGGCTCAATTCTTTTTCCTTTAGAAAAACTCTTCCCTTTTGTGGTTTCAATAGTCCACATATACATTTTCCTAAGGTGGTTTTGCCTGAACCATTTTTGCCAATCAAGCAAGTCACTTCTCCCAAATAAGCTGTAAACGACAAATCATTTAAAATATGTTGTTTTTTATATCCAAAGGATATATTTTTTACCTCTAATTTATCATTGACAACATTAGAACACTTCTTCTGAACCTCAATCTGCTTCAAATCCGTAACTCGTAAACACAAATTATTTAATTCATCCTTAGAAAATATCTTAAAATCGTCCTTATCATACTTTTCATAAAAGCTTCCATTTTTTATCAGCCAATATTCATCAGCCAACTCTTTCAAATAGTAAAGCCTATGTTCACTGATTATTAGAGTTTTTCCATCTTCTTTTAGAAGCAATAAGATATTTTTCAGTTTTTCTATGGCTAAATAATCTAAGTTTGCAGTTGGCTCGTCAAGTAAAATAATATCCGTATCCATTGCCCAAGCAGACATAATCGCTATTAGTTGACGCTCTCCGCTTGAAAGTTTGAATACTTCCCTGTTTTTCAAATACTCCAAGCCAAATTTTGAAAAAGCTTCTTCTGTTCTTCTTTTTATTATTTCATGGCTTAACCCTTTATTTTCAAGTCCAAAAGATACTTCCGTATCGCTTTCCATTGTAAAAAATTGACTTCTTGGATCTTGAAAAACGGACGAAATCAATTCTCCAACTTCTCCAATGTTCTTGTTTTCTATATTGTTGCTATTTACCAAAATATAGCCATTAAATATCCCATCATAGAACTCCGGTATTAAATGGTTTAAGCACCTAAGTAATGTTGATTTTCCACATCCACTTTCGCCACAAAGAACTATGCAATCTCCTTTTGATATGCTGCCAATTACATCATCTAACGACTTTTCCTTTTTGCCTTCATAGGAAAAATCTATTTTAAAATCTAAAATATTTTCGTCCTTCTTGCCTTTATCGTACATAAATTCAATACCTATTTATAATTTCATCAAATATCTTTTCCCAACCCGCCCCAATAAATTCGCCGAGCATTTTTGTGTACTCGATTGTCTCCTCTTTGCTATATCCTTTTTCAATCACTAATTTAAAAGCACTAAATTGTTGATTCATCAAAAGCTCTACCAAATCTAATTTCATCTCACTTATATTCGGGTCTATATTTTCCCTTATAAATTGTTTTGTTATGGAAATTTTTTTATTCATCATTTCACGAAATATTGCTTCTACAGAACTGCCTTTACTTGAGCAAAGTATTAGTTTGCACTCCTCATAATATTTAAATAACACATCTACATATCCTTTGGTTTCTTTCTGAATGCTACGCAAAAAATGATCAAAGTTTTTATCTACGCAATATTCCCTATACGAGTATTCGTTCTCTTTTCTTTTCACACTTATAGCTTCTAAAAATTCTTTTATCAAACTATAAAAAAGTTCATCTTTCCCTTTATACCTTGTATAGATTGCTCCCGTTGTAACTCCCGCTCTTTTAGCAATATTGCCTATTGAAGCAGCCTGAAATCCATTTTGCAAAAACTCTATTTTAGCAGCTTCAATGATTGGTTTATCAAGTTCATGGTTTCTATTTGCCATGTCCATTCCTCCATTCTTACAAAACTTTAATTTTAATAGTATAATCAATAATCAAATTATCAATAATGATATTATTGATTATACATCAGTTAGTTTTATCTAACAATAGTTGTAAGATGTTTTTTAGAAAATTTACTGATTTACATATTTATTTGTATGAAATAAAATAGTCGGTGCAGTTTTAAAACTACGCCGACCACAAAGTCATAATTTTTTTCCATACTGGCTTTTTTCTTTTTTTAATATCTGTAATTATACTCTCGCTTCTTCTCTCTCTTTTTCCTTAGCTTCTCTAGTTCATCAAGTTGATATTGCGTAAGTTCTTTAGGTTCTTCTTGTGGCAATTCAAACTTGCCAATAAAGTTCAGGTATATTTCAACTTCCTGTGTTCTTTCATAGTTATCCCATTTACCCTCGTGAACCAGTATCTTATCTACAAATTCATTTATCATTGGAGTTGTAAGTTCGCTAAAATCAGCATATTTCTTTACAAGTGATATAAACTTATCTGCTCTAATACTATCTTCCTCAAAGTTTTTTAATATACTTTTTGAATGTTCAATGGATTTTTCTAATGCCATTTGCTCTTTTGAGGTTGAGTACACTTTTTTTATAAATTCTTCTTCATTCAACTTTACATACTCGATTACTTCTTTAATAGTCTCTAAAACAAATTTATTAAGAACTTCGTTCCTGATATAGTGTGATGAACATTTTTCTTCAAAATTCCCTTTTGCTAGGTTATATGTTGAACAAATATATTCATCTTTAGGGGGACGCCTTTTATCTGTTTTTCTGCCTGACCAATCTCTTTTAAATCCGGCTTTTCCACCTTTAGTAGTTTGTGTGTGTTCTTTTGTCTGATAGATAGTTTTTCATGTTGGAATATATAGTCTGCACTTCTTCATTGTTCATCGCTTTTATTTCTTCTGTGCTTTTATAGGTTTTGTATGTTCCGTCTTCATTTGCTTTTATAAGTTCATCTATTAGCTCTTGCCTTTTAGTCATCTCTATTACCTCCTAGACCTGCCTTTATTTTCTTGGTCATATTATAGCTTGGATAAGATATTTTTACCAGGTCTTATCTTTCTTGATTTTTGTAATAATCTTTGGTGGATTGTCTTTTTTTATTAAAACTATCACTATCTTTCTTATACTCTTTTATCTTTTCTATGATACTTTCTTTTTCTCCTCTCTTAATCGCCTTGTCAATTTCTATTGATAGGTCAATATCATATTCTTTATTCACTACTTCTACTGCATATTTAATATGATTTATTTCCTTGTATCTTTCCATTATCTTTTCTGACTCTGTATTTAGTTTACTGATTTCATCTTCTAAGCTTTTAATTTCTCCTAACCATTCTTTTTCTCTTAAACTTTTCTTTCCGGTGATTTTTTCAATTAAGGTTCTTGCCCTTATATGTTGGTCTATTTCCTTTTTGTTATTCTTGTAGAAGCTTTCTTTGAATATTTTCTTGCTTTCATATTCTTGGTAGATTGCTTTTGTTTTTCTTACAGTCTTTGCATAGGCTAAGCACTTATTAAGGTCTTCTATCTTTTGACTGTTTTCTTTTATGGTCTTATATATTTCAGAGTTTTTACTTCTTAGGTTATTTATATGTCCTTGTAGGTCTGATATGGTTTTTATTTTGTTTTCTCTTAGATAATTTATTCCACTTGCATATCTTTTTAGATCATAGATTGCTTTGTTTCTTTTCCCATAAAATGATAAGTCAGCTCTATTATTTTCTTGCATTTCTTGATAGAAGCTTAAATATTCATAGAGGTTAAAGAGTCCTGATTCATTTTCGATTTGCTTTTTACTTTGGTCTTTATATTCCTTGTATGATTCTTTTAGCTTATCTTTGAAGCCTGCTAACCATGATGTTATTTTCTTTATTTCATTGCCTATGTTTTTTAATAGTTCATTCTGTTTTTTTATTTCACGATTTATATCTCCTTTTTCTGTTCTTATTCCTTTTCTTTCCATTGCACTAGCACTTGCTCCTAGATGTATTGTTGGTATTTGTTTTATGCCTTGTCTTTTAAAACTCCTATGGTCTACTCTTTTTTCTATCTTATTTTTTGCTAGATATTCATTGCAAAGATTAGAAAAATTTTCTCTCCATTTTTCTACATTGCCTTTATCGTTCCAGGTTGTTAGTTCTACTTTTCTTGTCTTTGGTTTTCCATTTTTGTTTAATACTTTTTCTCCTTTTTCATCTAGGATATATTCTTTTTTACTTTTTTGCCCCCATGTTCCATCTTCATTTATTGGTCTTACTATGGTCATTATATGAGCATGGATATTTTGATTTCCCTCTCTACTTTCATCATGAATTGCTAGGTCTACTATCATTCCCTCTTTTACAAAGTTGGTTTGTATATATTCTTCTATCATCTTTTTATTTTCTTCTATGCTTAACTCTTTTGGTAATGATATGATAAAGTTTCTTGCAAGTTGGGCATTAGAGTTTTTCTCAAAAAGTTCTACCGAGTTCCACAATGTTTTTCGGTCTTTATATTCTTTTGGTGCGTGATCTGGTAAATATATTTCTTTGCTAATTACTCCTTGTTTTTTGGTGTAGTCATGGGTTACTCCGTCCCATTCATTTTTTATTTTTTCTCCACTTATATATGCTGCACTTGCTACTGCACTTTTTCCTTTTCCTCTTGATATTATGTTTACTGAAAAATGAAAACTGTCTGCCATTTTTATCACTTCCTTTCTTTTTTGTTGTTTTAGGTGGAGGCTTAATAGATTTTTTATAGCCACTTTGTAAATGAGCGTTTTGAAATGATAGAATAGAAAAAGCCGACTACTGAATTAATTTTTGTTGTTTCAGTATGTCGGCTTAATTGTTACTTTCATTTCAAATTTTAAAAGTCAAGGGCGAGCCTTAGCGAGTTTATTTACCCTTGACTTTTAAAAAGCGAATGGTTGTTGCTCCCTGCAAGGGTTTGGCTCCGCATGACGCAAGCACCCTTTAGGGTGTATAATTGCGCCCTTAGAAATCTAAGGGAGATTTGGTTATTTTATTTTTCTAATTTTCTCTCATTATTTTTAGTGTTTCTTTAAATTCTTTTGTCTTTGTTGCTTCTTCTAGTAGGATTTTTATTTCTTCATCTGTTAGTTCTTCTGCATTTTCTATAAGGCTTTCTAAGATTGCTCCTCTTGTTATGAGCCTATGTGTTCTTTCTTTTCTTCTTTTCACTATGTCTTGTTTTAATATCTTTTGTTCTTGATTTTTTAGTTGCCTTAATCTTTCTTCTGTATCCTCTATTTTATCTTTTATCTCTTTTGACTCTTGTCTTATTTGATCTAATTTTTTCATACTTATATCCTTTCCTACAATAAAAAAGACGACTAGTTTTTATTTTTCTAATCGTCTTTTTTCTAAATGTTATACATTTCTATATTACATTTTAGTTTTACGTTTTCTATATATCTTTCCATGTAATCCCAATCTGGAATGTTATAACTTTTTGTTTATCTTTTTTATCATATTTTTCTCACAAAGATAAAAGATGTAGGCTATTAGTAGATAAATTCTTCTGCCATTTTTATTTATATTATTAGAGCCCCACTCAATTTTAAAGCCCATTTCAGTGATTTTTTCTTCAAAGCCAAAGCAAATGAATGGGTAAGTATAGTAATAGATACCTACTTAAAAAAGAAAAAATATAAAATTGAAATTGATGATAATAAAGCGCTTGAAGATGTAGCAAGATTTTTAGATGATCATTTCGCCATGAATGTAAATCAAGAAACCCTTGAAAAGATTTCAAGAATGAGTGGGACAAAATTAAAAAATTTGTTCAAAGAAAAATACGGTCAGAGCATTACAGAATACACCCAAAGAAAAAGAATGAATGTAGCTGAAACTCTTCTCTTAAATACCGAACTACCTATAAAGGAAATTGCTGAATCTGTTGGATACACATCCCATAGCAAATTTTCTATTTATTACAAAAGATACAAAGGAAAACTTCCTAGTGAAGTCCGTAGTTTAGCTTGCGAACATCACAATTTAAATTGTGATTGCTGTGATTAAACTATTATTTTTATACGCCTTTATCTTATATGAATTTGCATGTATAGATATTTGTATAGGAATGGTTCTTGTCTTGTTTTTAAGATATGCTCACATTCATTAGATTGAAGTTTCTTTCGTTTATATTTCACTCTAACCCATCTTCATATAACTGTTCATGGCTTATATCTATTTCTGATAATTGGTTTTTTTAAGCTACAGCCCCTTAAAACAAATAGCCAAGAAGTCGAATTGAACATTATAAGTTATGAATTTCTAGTTAAACCAAAACGGTCAGTAAATATGCCAAAATTAGGCTCACGAAAAAGAAGATTATAATTTTTGCAATCTGACTTTTCCCATTAAAACCAAAATTATCATAACCCTTAGCACCAACCGTCTCTGGATAAACTTTAGTCGGCAATTTTAACTTGGTAAGCATGAGATAATCAAAAAAGATAATATCAAAAAGCTTATATCCTTCAAATAGTATTAAAAATCTAACAAAGGCTTGCTGAAAAGTTAAACTAAATTTTACTGTATCAACAATTGCCCAGCCTAGAACGGCTGCAATGGCTAGCAATCCAAGTATCATGATAAGTCCGCCGATTATATTGACCCAAATCGGTTTATCTGGCAACTTACTCATCATAACTTTGATATCATCAGGTGCGCCGAAATGCTTCGAGCCAAATTTCGGTATAATAAGTATAAAACTCATCATCATAATTGATGCTGTTAAGCAGGTGATTGTTAACATACCAAGTGTTTTCATCAATTTAGTTTACCTCCTCTCTTGAAGTATAAACCATTTCGTAAATGGGAGCAATTTTTCTTAGTTGTGTCAACTAAATTCGTATAAATTTTCTTGCTAGTATTAGTGCTATACTTTTTTACAATTTATATGGTTGTTTAAAATCTATAATCACAGATGTCTTCTTGTCAATGTAATTATACACATACAGGTCATGTATTAAGAAGTTTTGTAAATTCTCAAATAAATTACTCACAAAACTTTGGATTCCAATCTAAAAGATATTTACAAAATCATTGACAAGATATAAAAACACCCTATATAAAGATTACAATTCTAAAATTGTAAGTAAGCTATAACAAATTATACATTATTTCAATAAAATTTTAGAAACCCTTATTAAGATTTTCTTTGATCCCTTGTAAATCAAGTGTAAAGAACTATAAGAATTTAAATCTCTTTTTCAAATTCATCTTCAAAACTAATAATATCATTAGGAGTGCAAGATAGAGCCTTACATATTCTTTCTAAATTCTTAAATGTAATTGGTTTATCCTTGCCCATTTGTGCCATAACATTTGTTGTTAGTCCTGCCATAGCTATTACATCTGTTTTCTTTAATCCTTTTTTTGCTAACTGTATCCATAATGGTTTATAGTTAAGTGCCATAATATCCCTCTTTTTCTCTTTATTAGATTTATTTAATTATAGCATAAATATTGATTTCATTCAATCTTACATTGGTTTAGTGATTTGTTTTAGAGAATTTGTTGTGTTATTCCGTCCTTATTATGCCATAAATTGCTTAATACCTTGCGATTTTGCGCCGGGATTATCGTTCCCATAGCCTTCCAAAAGATTGATTACGCCCCACGCACCGAGACCGGCACCTAAAGCTACTACTAATTGTTGTAAGGTTGTAACTGCACTACTAAAAAATCCCATAATATTCTCCTTTATTTAATCTTTATAATTAAAGCAAACTTCGTACTCTTCGCATTCTTCATCTTCCAGTTCGTCCAATAAATCTTCCCATGCCCTTTCATAGAGCTTAATTTCAACAGCAGTATCCGCCGTTCTTTGAACAAATCTTTTTAGCTTTTTCATGGCTAAAACGCCCATAGCGCCGACTGTTGCTATAGAGGAGAATGCTACTACCCCTACTGCAACGCCATAAGAAAATTTCTCACGCTGTTTTCTTTTCATCATTACCTTCTTCCTTCTTTATTCTGTCAATATACGTACTCATTACTTGTTTAGGAATCGTTGTTTTCTTTTTTAGATAGCTCATGCTTCTTCTATATAGATATTTTTCGACATCAAAAGCATATTTGTCGTTATAATCGGATAACTGTTTATAACGTTTATGACTTAGTAAATCGTATTTATCACTAAAAAAAGGTCTGGAACCACGAATCTGCAAAATGCACTTACCGCCGTCCATGACGGCTACTTCATCTTGCGTCATTAATGAGCGACCTGTCTTTTGATACGACATACCATAACTCTTTTCTCTTCCTCTATTTTCAGAGTCATTAAATAAGTCTATTGTCTCCTTACCTAACAGTTCTTCCATTTCTTTGGAAGTTGTTTTCTCCTTGCCACCCAGGAAAAGAGTAGTATCACAGTTCCCAACAATGGTATCTGCTTTTTCTTTATAGAGGTCTTTTAATTGCGATTGGGTCTGAAGAATAACACTAGCAGAAATTCTTCTCGAACGAATTGTAGCAATTAATTTTTCGAAATTAGGTATTTGTCCAATGTTGGCAAATTCATCAAGCAAACAACGGACGTGGACAGGAAGTTTCCCACCAAACTTATCGTCTGCTCGCTCACACAGTAAGTTAAAGAGCTGAGAATAAAGCATTGCTATAACAAAGTTAAAGGTCGTATCGGTGTCGGAAACAATAATAAATAGAGCAGTTTTACGGTCGCCGATTTTATCTAGTTCAAGGTCGTCGTAAGACATAATTTCTTTCAATTCGTCTATATCAAAAGGAGCTAATCGCGCACCGCAAGAAATTAAAATGGACTTAGCAGTTTTTCCTGTAACAACTTGTCAAGGACTTTCTAATCATTTTTATCGACTTTTTGATGTTTTTCTCTCTCCATTTCTCTAAGAATTATGCGTTTTAATTTGTCTTGCATTGTTTCTGTTGCATTTTCATTAAAGTGAACAACAACCTCATAGGTTGCTTTACCAATTTTCTTGATAGTTTTTGTTCCTGTACTCTGTTCATTTTTATTTTCGTGCATATATTTTTTCTCCTGTTTGTTTCAATAAAAAAGGCGATTAGATTTTTAATTTTCTAATCGCCTTTTAAGTGTCATATTTACATTTTTATTATATCTTGCATACTTTGATACCTTTTTAGACTTAAAGTCTTTAATAATGGCTTTCCACCTCTTTTTATCTATAAAGATTCTCCTACGTCATAATTCATTTTTTTATTTAAACCTCTCTGTGTTAGTTTTTCTTTATCTTCTTCATACCATTTTAAGATTGTCGCATAGTGGTTTTGATAGGTCTTACCACTGCTTTCCATGTATCTTGATAGTTTATTTATCATTATTTCTGCGTGTGAGTTTAATTTTTCTTTAAGGTTTTTATATTCTTCTTTGCTTAACCTTACATTTTTGAATTCTCCATAAAAAGAAACTGGGGCTGCTTGGTTTTCTTTTTCTCCTCTCCCCTTATCTATACTAACCTTATCTAATCTATCCTTACCTATACTATGCGGACAAATGGTTGACACTTGGTTGTCATTTGGTATACCAAGATTTTCAAGTTTGATATATGCTCCATTTTCTGTTTGTGTTAAGCTTTGTTTTTCTGTAATATACATCGTTTCTTTTCGCCTGTCATTCCTGATGTAGTTATTTATCTTCCAATGAGTAATTACAATAATTCCCCTTTCAAAGACAATTACAAAGCCTTTTGTTATTAGGATTTTTAGGTCATCTTCATTTGCTCCTATGATTTTTATTATCTTCTTTGGATTGTCCACAAAACCATCATCATCTGCCCTCATTGATAAATGAAAATATAGGCATTGACTACTTAGTGGCATATCCAAAAATAAGTCGCTATCTACTATCTTTAGTGAAAACATTCTTTTATCTGCCATGCTCTCCTACCTTTCTTCAAATAAAAAAAGACGATAGTTTTTACTTCTACCGCCTTTTGTAAGTTCATATTTTATTTTTCTGAATCTAATTCTTTTATAGACTCTTCTATTTCTTCAATAGATGGTAAGCTACTTTTATATTCCTGCTCAAGTAATTTGCTAATTTCATACTTACTTATTCCTATTGGCTGCGAGATATTTTCAAGCGAATATTCAGCGACTACATTGTCTTTATCTCTGCAAATTAGTATTCCTATGGTTTGATTATCACTATTTGATTTCATATTCTTATTTACAGCTGTTACATAAAAATTGAGTTGTCCTACAAATTCTGGCTTAAATTTCTCTGTCTTTAATTCTACTACAACATAGGAGTGTAGTTTAACATGATAGAAAAGTAAATCTATATAAAAATCACTTTCGCCAACCTTGATATGAACTTGCCTACCGATGTAAGAAAATCCTGTACCAAGTTCCAAAAGAAAAGAAGTTATTTGATTTACTAATGCTTCTTCCAACTCTCTTTCATCATATTTATCCCTTATTGTTAGAAAATCAAAGTTGTATGGATCTTTTATTGTTTGCTTAGCTAATTCAGATTGGACAGCCGGTAATCTATTATCAAAATTAGTAACTGCATTCCCAACCCTTTTATATAAATCTCCATCAATCTGATGTTCCAAAACCGTCCTGCTCCATCCATTTTCAATAGTCTTATCTATATAAAACAAAGCCTCTTTGACATCTTTACACTTATACATAATCCTTTGATTATGTCCCCAAGGAATACTTTTTATCCTTCTTTCAATATCCGATAATTGGGTTACAGCTTGTAACCCAATTAGGTAATCATTATAAAAGATATACCAATATCTTATGTGTTTTAAGTTTACTGCTGAAAATCCTCTCATGTCTGGAAATTCTTTTCTTAAATCACTACTCAATAATTTTAGAAAACTATCACCCCAAGAATATTGCTTTTGTTTTTCAACAATTTCTTTTCCCAAGTTCCAATACAAATCAAGCAACTCATAATTAACTTTTACTGCTGCTTTTAATTGACTGCGTCTAACTTTTTCCTTTAAATCTAAAAGTAATTTTTTATATTCACTATCTCCTATAATATCTAAATCTTTTTTATCCATTCTAATCACTCCAATCTGATTCTTTATTTTATTCTGTTTCTTACACCAATGGTGGGAGTTTTAATCTTTTTATCATAATCAGCTTACGGTTAACAAGCTCATTTTATCATTACACATTTAGTTTAATTAATGTGATTATACCAAAAATGTTAAATCTTTTCTATCTCTCCCTCTCTCTCTTTATCTATCTCTATATCTTTCTCTATCTCTTGTCGGACATGGGTTGGACTCATTAAGGACAATGTCCTCTTTTAATTTTATCCAATAATATCTTTTGTTTGTTGACATATCTGCTCCTTTCTTGATTTTCGATAATCGAAATTCTTGATTTCCGATTTTCGGAATTCTGGACTTCTGCTTTTCGGAAGTCTTGTTATTATGGTTATTTAAGGGTGTAACTTTTCGTTACTCCCTTAGATTTCTCTGGTCATATCTTTTTTGCTTGGTTTTACTTTTTCTTTTACTTTCCTTTTGACTTTCTCTTTTGTCTTATCCTTGTTCTTGGATAGGTCTTTGTATTTCTTTATTTGTTTTAGGATACTTTCTTTTTCTTTTTTATTTTCCTTGGCTATGACTTGCTTAAAGGCATATTCCATTACTTTTATGTCTTTGGCTTGGAAGAATATTTCATAGTTTTGTGTTTCTTTGTTTTTCATTACTGAGAAACTTACTCCAAGTTTGTTTAGTTCTTTTTTTAAGTCTTTGAGGTCGCTTTGATCTATGCTTATATTTTCTAGTTGTCCTTTCTTGTAGAGGTCTTTTAGTTTTGTTTCTCGTCCCATAAGACTTTTTAGGTTTCCATTTGCTTTTTCTAAAGTATCATTCATCTTTTTTCTTATTTCTTTTTCTAAGTTAATTGATTCTTTTGCTGCTTTTATTGTTTATGTTATTATGGTTTGTGCTGCTTGACCTGCTTCTTTGCTTATTTCTTCGTTTATCATGCTTTATCTCCTTTGTTTGAATTAAAAAAAGGGAAGTATAGGTTTTAATTTTTCTATACTTCCCTTTGATTGTTTTTATTTGGTTGTTGGTGGTGGAATGCTTTGTTTTGATGTTTTTATATATTTATTAGGTATTTGTACCTTTTATACTTTTAAATAGCTTACAATGCTTTTCCACCTTTAGTAGTTTATATGTGTTCTTTTGTCTGATAGATAGTTTTTCATGTTGGAATATATAATCTGTATTTCTTCATTGTTCATTGCTTTTATTTCTTCATTGCTTTTATAGGTTTTGTATGTTCCGTCTTGATCTGCTTTTATGAGTTCATCTATTAGCTCTTGCCTTTTATTCATCTCTATTACCTCCTAGAACGGTCTTTAATTGTTTGGTCATATTATAGCTTGGATAAGATATTTTTACCAGGTCTTATCTTTCTTGATTTTTGTAATAGTCTTTGGTGATTTGTCTTTTTTTATTAAAATTATCACTGTCTTGCTTATACTCTTTTATCTTTGCTATGATACTTTCTTTTTCTCCTCTCTTAATTGCCTTGTCAATTTCTATTGATAGGTCGATACCATAATCGTCATTGACTGTCTTGACTGCATACTTGATATGGTTGATACTTTCGTACTCTTCTTTGATTGATTGTGATTGTCTGTTGAGTTTCGATATTTCATCTTCAAGGGTTTGGATTTCTTTTTTCCAGTCTTTAGACTTAATCGCCGATGAGCCTGTTATCTTTTCAAGAATTGCCCTTGCTCTTTTATATTTATCTATCTCATCTTTATGGGAATTGTAAAAGCTGTCTTTGAATAGGGATTTACTGTTCCATTCCTCAAAGACTTTTTTGTTATCCTTGATGATGTCCGCATAGGCAAAGCATTTATTTAAGTTTTCTATTCTTGTGGTTTTCGCCTTAATGTCTTGACTAATCTTCTTATTTTGGGATTGTAATGTGCTTATCTTTTCTTGTAGGTCGGCTATGGTTTTAAGATTGTTGTCTTTCAGATATATTCTTGCTTTGGAAAATCGTCTTAGGTCTGCACCTATCTTTTTGTTGCTTGCATAGGAATTTAACTTTCTTGCTTTTTCTCCCTGTAAGTCATAATAAATACTGATGTACTCATAGAGATTAAAGAGTTCCGCCTTATTCTCATATTCTTCTTTTTTCTCCTGTTTGTATTCATCATATTTTACTTGCAGACTTCCAAGTAACGAGCCTATCCAAGATGTAAGTTTGGATAGCTCCTCTTTTAATTTTCTAAATTCTAAATTCAAGGCGATGATTTTTCTGTTTTGGTTTCCTCTCTCTGTCTGTATGCCTTTTTTCTCCATCTGACAACTGCTTGTGCCTAAATGAATTTGCGGGAGTTCTTCTCTGCCTTGTTCTTTAAAGGTGCGTGGATCTATCCTTTTATTTATGTTGTTCCTTGCCAAGTATTCGTTTGCTTTCTTTGAAAAGTTTTCTCTCCACTCTTTTGCTTTGTCAGGTTCGTTCCAATCGTTCAGATTTACTTTTCTTGATTTATAGTTTCCGCTTTTCAGTTTTATCTTTTCTCCGTTTTCATCAAGGATATATTCTTTTCTGCATTTCGGTTTCCAATTCCCTTTTTCGTCTATTTCTCTAAGGGTAAGTAGGATATGGGCGTGTGGTTGTTCTTCATGATCGCTTGCCATAGGATTATGAATATTACAATCTGCTATCATACCTTTAGAAGTAAAGTTTTCTTCTATAAATTCGCTGATTAACTTTATTCTGTCCTGTTCATTTAATTCTCTTGGAAGTGTAAAGAGCAAATTTCTTGCAAGTTGTGAATTTTTACTTTTCTCTATTTTTTCAACACTATTCCATAGGTATTCTCTGTTTGAAAACTCTTTCGGGATATGTTCCGGCAGAAATATTTTTGAGAATACAAGGTCTTCTTTTTTAGAATAGTCATGTGTTTTTCCATAGTATTCATCATGTAATTTATCTCTTGCATTGTATGCAGCTTTTGCAATCACGCTATGCCCTTTTGACCTTGCCACAATATCTACATGGGTATGCAAACTTTTGATTTCCATTGTCTTTTCCTCCTTTATCTGTTTTCAATTTTGAGATTTTACTATCCAAATGTTCAGGTCGTATCCTCGCTCCCTTTTTCAAAGGGCGCAAAGATACACCGTTTGACTACGGTGCTTTGCGTTCCTGCGGAAAGCTTATAGCTCCGCTAAGGAAACGAAAACGCTAAAGCATTTTTATTTGTTCAAGGGGGCTACTCCCCCTTAGACCCCTGTGAACTTTGTTTTTTGTAGATTTTTCAAATCCACAAAAAAGCAAAGTGTTAAAATGTTCTCACTTTGCTCCATCTCAGTTTCTAATACATTTTCTGTTTTCCTTATTCTTCCTCTGTCAGTTCTTCAAAATCATCATTTGCATTTTCCTCTTTAAGATTTGGATTTTCTTCTAAAGAGATTTCTTTTTCTTTTAAATGAATTTCTGTAAGTTCTTTTAGCTTTTCTCTATTTCGATTATCGGAAAGTACATAATCTAAAAAGGCATAGATTAAATCATTGTCGGTACTTTCTTCTGCTCCGGTTATCTGTTTTTCAAATTTCTCAAACACGCCTCCTTTTTCTACTTTTCGTTTCGTGTCCGCCTTTCTTTTTAGCTGTGATTTCTTTTGTCTTAGTTGCTTAATTTTGTTTTCTACCTGTTCTTTTTTCTTAGTTTCTTTTTCCAACTGGCTCATTACATTTTCTAACTCTTTCATTTTTCATTCCTCCATTTCAATATTGTTGTGTTCCAAACAAAGAAAGGCTAAGCACCTTTCTTTGATACTTAACCTTTCATCATTTTTTAGATTTTATCTTCTAAAATCTTTCTTAGTTTTTCTAAAATTTGATTCCTCCTTTGTCCGATTGCCTGATGTGTAACTTTCTCTTTTCTGCTGATTGACCTAAGACTTTCTTCTCTGTAGAAGATGGCTTCCATTAACTCTCTTTCTTCTTTTGTCAGTGTAGCTAATGCCTTATGCAGTTCTTCAATTTGCATTTTGACTTCTACAATTTTTTCTAAGTCTATTTTTTCATCTATGATGTTATCTACAAAGTGTCCATCATGATCTAATGATGAAAATGGAATAACTCCATACTTGCAATCCTTTTTCTGAAGATATTTTTCATGCTCTGTTATCTTCCAATAGGCTTTGTAGACTTCTTCACTTATGGGTATAGCTTCCCCTTTGACATAAAGGTAATATTCCTTATTAGGCATTGTGTTATCCTCCTTTTTAAGTTCTCTGTTTTGCTTTTTGAGAATAAAAAAGGAGGACTTCTACACTTTGACGTAAAAAGTCCTCTCGGCTTAAAAACTAATATTTTATATGATTTTCTATTTTGTTGTTTCTGGTAAAGTGTTATTGCTACGTGTAAGCAATTCCAAGCATAAAAAATGATAAATATATCTTATGTGAATAACAAAATTTAGTGTTTTCATTATTTATCCCTCCATTGCTTAGCTACATTTTAACCTCCATTCTTTGATTCTGTACTTAACCAAACTACTCTTTTACAATCCAAATATCATCTTGATTAACAACACAATTCGAGCATCCCGAACATTGACTTTGGCATTTACTTGTTGCAGACCTTTTAGTTTTTACCAAATATCCATTATTTTCGAGATATTCAATTTTCATTTTTACACTATCTAAATCCTCACCTGTCAGTTCAGCAAGTTCTTGCAAAGTGCAAGTCTTTTTCTTTTTCAATACTTCTAATAGTTGTATAAGCATACTTATCACACCTTAAAAAATCAGTTGTCCAATATGATATGCAACACAAGATATAATTAGAGCCGATAATATATAATACAGTGCTATTTTTATCGTCCATTTTTTTGAATGTGTTTCTTGTGCGGTAGCTGCAAGAGCCATCAAACAAGGCATATTGAAGAAAAAGGCAAAAGTAAATGCTAAGGCTTCCGGCTTTGAAATCATTGTAAACATATTATTGCTTAGAATAGCGGTATCTACTGTCCCTTTAACCTCAACTGCATGCCATATTCCTGAAGAAGTAAATAATGATGCCATTACTCCTAATGCCGATTCTTTTCCCATTGCAGAAGCAACAAAAGCCATAAATAATTGCCATGGTAACCCAAACAATTTTGTTACAGGCTCTATAAATGTTCCTACTTTATAAATAAGGCTGTTAGCTATATTTCCATCAGGCGTATAGGCAAGAATCCAAAATATAACAGAAATAAGGATAATGATACTCAATGCCCTTTTCAGTACATTTCCCATCCTATTCATTACAGAAGAAAGTAAATTTTTCCAATGTGGCTTGTGATATGGTGGAAGTTCCATAATCATTCCAAAATGTTCACTTCCCTCATAAAGCGATTTTCTGAAAATCCTATATGTGATTAGTAAATGTAGAAAAGCAACTGCAAATAGGCTTAATATCACAAATACTGCCTGTTTTCCGAAGAATGTTCCTGTAACAAGCCCGACTACTCCCCATGTTGACCCGCAAGGGACTACCCAAGATAATGCAATCGTCATAACCCTCTGTCCCCATGAATCAATTACTCTCGTTCCTGTGATTCCACCTATATTACAGCCGAAACTTAACAAGAACGGCATAATTGCTTTTCCTTGCAATCCTAATTTCGACATAGTGTTGTCAAAGACATAGGAAACTCTTGCCATATATCCTACATCTTCCAAGAATCCAAATACTAAGCTAATTCCCAATACATAACTTGCCATTTGCAATGCAAAAGTAATTGCAGTCATTACGGCTCCACACAAAAGTGAAATCAGCCAATTTGATACTCCAATGGCGACAAGCCCCTTTGCCAACAATGTTGATATTTTAGGTATAACAAACCCAAATAACCCCATTAGCGGAAATCCGATGAGCATAGAAGCAACTAATCCTAAAATGATAACTCCGATAGCCATAGGTTTTCCGAAAGCTTTACTTGTGGCTATACGATCAAATTTGCTTCTCTTAAATACTCTCTTTTTCTGAATAACATTTGCATTGATAAGTTTATCTATCCATTCAAATTTACAATTACCGGTTATTAAATTGCCATTTTTTATGCTTTTTAATACGTTCTCTATTTCTTCAAATTCGACTTTTTCAACATTATCTTTTACTAACGCAATTACTTTTGCATCCTGATCTAATAATTTTCCGATAATCCACGACTTTGAAAATACACCTATACCTTTATCAGGGATATGTTTTTTTAATAGCTTATAGTTATCTCCAACAATATTTTCATATGCCCTTTCTAAATTTTCGTCAGATAAAATTTTTCCTCTATCTGAATGCTCCAGAAAAGCATAAAACTCTTTGTATTCCTTTTTATCTGCCGCAACGATAGGAATGACAGGTATATTCAAGGATTTTTGTAACCCCTTTATATTTATATTTTTCCCTTGACTTGTAGCAACATCCATCATGTTCATGATTAAGACAACCGGAATATTTATTCCAATGTAGTCAGAGAGCATAAATAGACTTCGATTTAATTGTGAAGCATCTGCCATAATAGCAATTAGGTCTGCGTTCCCGGTTTCTATATATTCTCTTGTTATAACTTCTTCCTCTGAATTTGCTGATAATCCGTAAGTTCCTGGTAAATCCACAATCGTATAATTGGTATCTTTATACGAAAATTCGCCTTCTTTTTTCTCAACGGTTTTACCCGGCCAATTTCCAACATGTTGATTTGAGCCTGTCAACCCATTAAACAAAGTCGATTTTCCAGAATTAGGCTGCCCCAGCAAAGCAATCGTTATTTTCTTCATATCTCAAAGTACCTCCATCATTATTTTCTCTGCCTCTATCTTATTGACAGCTATCATCGTATCTCTACAATAAATGAGAATAGGTTGCTTTTTATAATTCTGGATAACTTCAACATCGCTTCCGACAGTTATTCCGATAGATATTATTCTGCTTTGAAAATGTGTATCACCAATAATTTCAACAACTTTACCTTTTGTCTTTTCTTTCAAAGTACTAAGCCTCTCCATAACTATTCTCCTTTATCATCCACTTTTTCGCTCTTTCCTGTGTATTTACCATTTCATAGTAATGTCCTTTTTTTCCATAAAGTTCATTATGATTTCCTTGTTCTTCAATTCTTCCGTTATTTATCAAAATAATTTGATTAGCGTTTTTAATGGTATTCAATCTGTGAGCAATAACAAAAACTGTCTTTCCTTGCATTAAATGCTCCAAAGCATTATTGATTTTAGCTTCATTATCAGGATCAAGAGAAGCTGTAGATTCATCCAACAAAAGAATTGGTGCATCCTTCAGAATCGCTCTTGCAATAGCAATCCTTTGTCGTTCACCGCCGGATAATGTACTTCCTCCATCTTTTATTTCCGTTTCATATCCATCCTTCATTTTCAAAATAAATTCATGGCAACAAGCTAATTTTGCAGCTTGATAAACTTCTTCCTTTGTTGCATTAGGTTTTCCAACCCTGATATTGTTATAAACAGTATCGGTTAACAGTACATTATCTTGAAAAACCTGACTAACATATTTAAGCAACACATCAGGTTTTATGGATTTTATATTTTTTCCACCAATTATAATTTCTCCACTATTTACATCCCAAAATCTTGCAATCAAATTAGCGATTGTAGTTTTTCCTCCACCGGAAGGACCAATTAAAGCTGTAGAAGTTCCTTCTTTTGCTTCAAAAGAAATATTGTTCAGAATCGTTTTATTTCTATCATAAGAAAAATTTACATTCTTAAATTGAATATCAAAATTTTCTAATTCAACTTCATTTTCAGAATAAGGCAATGGCTTCGTTTCATAAGCTTTCTCAAGATTACTTGCAGCTAATTTCAAATCTTTCAATAGTCCATAGGAATGTTGAAAGGCAATAAGAAGTGCAGATAATGCTAAACTCATAAGCATAAAAGCCACAAACTGTTCAGTTCTAACACTACCATTTATAAGCAAATATCCTCCTATAAGAAGAACTATCGGAAGCAAAAAGTTAACTGTGATAAAGTACATACTTGTAGGTAACGCCATTTTCTTTTCTGCGTTTACGCTTGTCTTTCTAACATTTTCAAGTGTATTTATCATTCTTTCAAAATGTTCACTTGTCATATTAGCTGACTTAAACGCTTTCATACCTTGAATGTACTCTAAAATAATAGAAATCATCTTAGAATTTAAATTTCTTTTTCTTGCCCCGTATTTTTCTATCAATTTGTTGCCCCATATCAACATAGGATATGCGATAAGCAATACTAAACACTCTAATAATGCGAGCTTCCAATCGATAAAAAATGTGCCTAATAAAATCAATATTGCTGTAACTGCCGTTTTAATAACCGATGGCAAGGTGTGCGTTATGATCAGTTCAAAACTACTCAAATCTTTTGTAAGAGTTGATAATAGATAACCACTACTATTTTTTTGGAAATGACCAAGGCTCAAACTCCTATAATGATTTGCTAAATCCAAACGCATATCTCCACACATTTCAGCTCCTCTTGAAAAGCTCAAATAGTATGCATGCCTATAAATCAGTATCCTTGCAATCATACTGATGAAACATATTACCGTATATTCTATGATTAAGGTTTTAGTTAATGTATTTTGCAATATACTAACTACGGTAAAATAGAGCATTAAATACAAAACAATGCTTCCTATCGAATCAATAACCATTAGAAAAATCGGTAAATACAATTTTTCTTTTTTATCTTTCAGAAGTGTTCTAATAATCTTAAGCATTTGCACTTACCCCCTCTCCAAAGTAATCTTTTGTGTATGTGTTCCACATACTTTCATAGACCCCTTTTCTTTCTAAAAGAGTTTTATGTGTTCCAACCTCTACGACTTCCCCTTCATCAAATACAACAATTTGATCTGCATTCTTAATAGTATGCAAACGATGAGCAATCATAATGATTGTTTTATTTTTCAACAAGTTTTGAAGTGCTAACTGTATCTGGTACTCATTTTCTATATCTGAATAGGAAGTTGCTTCATCAAAAATAATAATTGGAGAATCTTTGAGTATTGCCCTAGCGATTGAGATTCTTTGTTGCTGTCCACCTGACAATTTCACCCCTTGATCCCCGATTCTTGTCTGATATCCATTCGGTAAACTCATAATAAAGTCATGAATTTGTGCTGCTTTTGCAGCCTCAATAATCTTATTTTCATCTGTATCTGTTCCCATACGAATATTCTCATAGAGAGTATCCTCCAAAAGAAATACATCTTGAAAAACAAATGATGTAATGTCCATCAAATTATCTATTTTTAATTCATTGATCGGTATGTCGTTAATTTTAATTGCTCCACTTGTTACATCCCAGTACCTCCCAATCAATTGTGCAGCAGTTGTCTTGCCTGCACCGGAAGGTCCCACAAAAGCATTTATTGTATTCGGTTTTAAGGATAAATTTATATGTTGTAATGCTTTATTTTTTGTTTCTTCATCGTCATAACTGAAAGTAACGTCTTTAAAATCTATTTTCATACACTCATTCTTGTTTATGATTTTTGTTCCGTCTTTCAATTCATCCATATCCATTATTTTTTTTATGTTATCCAATCCGCTTCCAAGCTCCATAGATTGCATAAAGATTGTTACCATATTTAAGAACGAAACAAAAAAGCACATTGTAAGCATAATAAATAGCAAATAGGATGTTGCTGATAAAGAATTTCTCAAAAAGAAATATCCTCCGAACGGCAATGTAAATAAGATTGCTGAATCCAAAACCACTAAGGTTATTGATAAAGGATAGCAAGAGCTCATACACATCTTTTTCCAACAAGTAATATACGCATTCAATGAGCTTCTATATTGTTCAAATTTTTCTGCTGTTAAATGATACATTTTTATTACAGGCATAGCCTTTATAAATTCGTTTGCCGAAGCATTTAAATCAGCAATATCTTCGGATAGCTCCGTTGACATATCCGGATAATTTTTCATTAGCATCATAGGAATTCCTAATCCCAAAATCATAGGAATAAGCATAACAAGTGCCATCATCCAATTTAATTTCAACATGAAAATGAACATAATAACCGGAACAACTGCTGCCTGAGCTAATTCCAAAGTGCTATGAGCCAAAAAATTTTCAACTCTATCTACATCATCAAACAACAATGTTTTAATTTCTCCGGGGGCATGCTCTTGAAAGAATCCCAAATTAAATTTTGAAATATGATTTACAACTTTCAGCTTGATTCTGTGTATTGTGTTAAAAGCTGCTGTATGAGATAAAATGCCCGCAAAGGACATTAGTATTGCTTGCAAAACAGCACTTATAATTCCTATACCTGCCCACATTAAAATTTCTGTATACAAAATATTTTTCTGAAATATCATTAGTAATATCTTATAAACTACAAAATAAGGAACTAATGATAAAGTCGCAGAAATGACAGATAAAAACATTCCTAAATGTAGCTTTTTTCTCTCATCTTTTGCTAATTGAAACACATAAGATATTCCTGTCTTCTTTTTTTCCATTAGTTATTCCATCTCCTTTCATAATTGTTAGCCGTATCTAACTAACTACATTCATTATAAAGCTAATTTTTTATAACTCAAAATCTAACTATGAATTTTGATATTCCTTGTAATCCCTTTATTTATAAGCTTTTTATCAGTATTTCTATTTACATTTTTATAAATTTGTGATATAATAAAATAAATTTGTGATATTAAAAGAGGTGAGTAGAATTGATGGATAGAACAGTTATTGATTATTTAACAAACTTAGTACATGACGCTCCTTTTATTCCTGTTCCAACTTTATCAACTGAAAACAAACAAATCTTTAAAATAGATCCCCATTTTGGCAAAGGTACTTTTCGCATACTAAAATTTGACAGCCGTTTAATTCTAATTTTAATTGCTAACTTTACTCCAAATGAAACAATGGAGAAAATAACCGAAGTATCTGAAAAGTATTTAGAGATTAGCCAATTTGAAACAGAAAGCAGTTCATTTAAAGTCGGTGGCAGAAAGTTAAATAATGTAGAAAAAGGTATATATTGTTACTTAAATACAGAAAAGAAAACCTATACCTATTGTGAGGCAAATAAGCCTGTAAAGTTTACGAAAATAATCCTAACCAAAGAATACTTTGATACTTTCTTAAAATTAAAATATGATGATTTTGAATATGAAAAAACAAAGATTCTTAATTCTTATTTGTTAAAAACTCAAAATTCTCCGCAGTTGAATTTTATATTTCAACAGATAAGAGAATCCCAAGCTGAAGGAAAGATTTTGCCTTTATATTTGGAAAGCAAAGTTATGGAACTATTATCTATCATAATTACAGAGTTAGAAGAAAAGGAAAAAAATATATCCGTTGTCTTAACTAAAAAAGATAAGCAAAATCTGAAAAGGGCTGTATCAGCTATGAAAAAAGATTTATCGGTTCATATTGACGGACTTGAACTCTCTAAAATTGCTTTAATGAGTCCTGCACGATTTCAATTAGCTTTTCGCAAATACTATGGTGTTCCTCCCTACGAGTACTTAAAAGAACTAAGGCTTAATAAGGCATTATTATTGCTGAAAAATCCCGAGTATAAAATATCTACGATAGCAGAAAAAGTTGGCTATACACACACAGGACATTTTGCTAAAATATTCAAATCAACTTATGGTATCACACCAAGTAAATATAGAAGTATGCTTAACTAAAGAAATTTATCCCAATATTATAAAACATAAATTTAGAGCGTGTAATTTTTACACGCTCTCTTTAAATGATTCCTTGTTTTTATAATCCTTCATCAGTATACCTGCCCTTTTCAAAACCTTTAACTTCTCCTGTTTTTTCTGTTCTCTCCTTTCCTTATACCTTTCCTCATACTCCTGTTGTTTTCCATTTGCTTTACGCTTTAGATAATTTTGATGAAGTCTGTCTCTTCTCTCATTAATTTTTCGTTCTTCTTCCTCAAGTTTTGATCGTTCTTCTTCGCTTAACTCTTCTTTTGGCACTTCATAATTTCCTATGAAGTTAAAATATATTTCTATCTTTTGCTTTGATGTTTGACTGCCTTTCCTATCTCTTTCATGAATGATTATCTTCTTTACAAACTCATTTATCATTGTGTTTGTGAGATTATCAAAGTTTTCATAACGACTAATAAGGGATATGAATTTTCTTGCCTTATCTGTTTCCTTTTCATATCTTGATATTACAAGCTCTAAGTCTTTAATCTCTTTACTTAACGTGAGTTGCTCAGTTTCATATTGGTTATTTAAAATTTCATAGCGATTATTCGGTATCTTATTTAAAATCATATCTTCATAAATTCTGCACATCAATCGTTCCAGCTCTTGAAGCCTGTTTTGGCTTTCTGTTAATCTTATCTTTTTCTTTTCTATATGTGCCTTTTCCTTTTCTTCCATTTCATTTTGAATGGAATGAATAAATGCTTCATTATCTTCATCAAGATAATTTTTTATATCTTTTAATGTTTCTTGGATAAGGTTTAAGACTACTTCTGCTTTTATCCTATGAGCTGATGGACATAGCGTTCCGCAAGGTACTTTCTTATAATTACTGCAAACATAATAAGGAATATTCTTATAGTTATTTGTCCTATGAACATACATCTTGCTTCCACAATCTGCACAATACATCAGTCCTGTTAGTGGGTGATATTCGCCCCAACCATCAGGATACCTTTTTACATTTCCTCTTATCCTTTGCACATTATCAAAGGTTTCTTGGTCTATGATGGCTTCGTGAGTATTTTCAAAGATGAGCCAATTATCTTCGGATACATATTTACTTTTCTTATCCTTGAAATGCTTTCTTGTTTTAAAGTTAACTGTATGCCCTAAGTATTCTTTTTTCTTTAAGATACTTGCAATTGTGGAGCTACACCAACGATAAGGATATTCAAAGTTTTTGCTTTGATGTAATCCATATCCCAATTTTTTCTGATGATAAGCGGGTATATCTATCTTATCCGCTTCCAGTATCTTTGCTATTTTGTATGGTCCTGCTCCGTCCATTGTAAGATTAAATATTCGTCTTACTATCTCGGCTGCTTTTTCATCTACAACCCACTTATCTTTGTCTTTTTCATCTTTGATGTATCCATAAGGCGGTGTGCTTGCCGTATGCTTTCCGCTTTCTCCTTTTGATCTGAATGTAGATTGTATTTTTCTTGAAGTATCTCTTGCATACCATTCATTCATAATATTTCTAAAAGGGGTAAAATCATCTTCTCTGTAAAAGCTGTCTACATTGTCATTGATAGCAATCAGTCTTACGCCCTTTTGTCTTAATATCTCCATACATTGACCAACTTTGAGATAATCTCTGCCGAGTCTACTCATATCCTTTACGATGATACAACCGATATTTCCAGTATTTACTCCATTCATCATTTCCATAAAGCCTGGTCTATCAAACTGTGTCCCGCTTATTCCGTCATCTGTAAAATGGATGATGTTGGTTAAATTATTCTTACTTGCATATTCTTCAAGGATTTTCTTTTGATTAACGATTGAGTTACTTTCTCCTTCAAGTTCATCATCTCGACTTAATCTCTCATAGAGTGCTGTTATCTTTTCAAAATTCCTCACTTTTTCCTCCTTCCTCTTAATTTTTTAAATAAAAAAGAATTAAGAAGTACATATTTCACTAAAACAGTGATTAAGTGTTCTCCTTAATTCTATTACTCCGGCTGCCAATTTATACTTCTTATATTGACGGACTGCAAAACAGTCTTTTTTCCGCTCTTCAAGTTCTTCAAACATGATGTCGATAATGTTTTTATAGCTTTCGTCCTCTTCACTTACCTGAGAATTGTCGATCATATCCACTAGCGTTCCAAAGTTACGATCTTTCTCTTCAAGTTCAAATACGATGTAGGCAATTAATGCACAGTAAAGCAGACGCTCCGCTTTAACCCAAAAGTCTTCTCCGGCATGACTTCCTTCACCTTTCGTGTTAATCATCAAAGTATTTACAAGCTTTAAGATGTCTTTTTCTGTTCTTACATAGGCAAAAGGATTATAGTGCATGGACTTTTTAAAGTTGATTGTATTAAACACTCTAATTTGATAAGCTTCACGCACTGCTTTCTTCTTGCCTTTTTTATCTTTTTTAGTCATAATCTTGCCACGAGCAAGCATTTTTCCCGTCTCCGTCAAAAGACTGCCTTTCGGGTCTGTTATCACGTAGGAGCTATGCTGTTGCATAATATTAGGTTTTACATAGAAGCGTGTTTTACCTGAACCGGAACCGCCGATTACCAGAACATTTTTATTTCTCTCGTACTTCTTTTTACTCACCGGCATTCTTTCTTCCATAGTTAATGATTCTGTCTTTGTCAGAATAATATTCTCGTCAGGATCGCTGCTATTAATGTATGGCTTGATATCTTTATGATCTGCCCATTTCGCAGAGCCATACTCTTCACCTTTCCGAAACTTCTTCGCATTTTTAGCTTTCTGCCATACGATGATTCGAATGAGTACACTTGCAGCTAAGGCATAGAGTGTAAAATTTCCCAAGGGTATAAGTGGAATTTCAGTATTAAAACACATCGCCAGATTTTTAAATGCAAACCCAAAGGAAACACGATCGATTAAAAAGAAAAGTCGATTAAAGAAAAAGAAAAATAGTATATAGGGGAAAATCAACGCAAACAGCGTTTTCTTATTGACTTCTCTCAAATCCTGTATTTTAGAATCCACATAATCCTGAATGTCTTTTGAAATTTGATTGATAATATCCATAAATAGCCCTTTTTAAGTAAAAGAATAGGAAGAGGGAATATCCCCCTTCCCATCAAGTACTATCTTGCAATGTGAACGGTAACCGTTCTATTGTCTTTGTTCCACTCAATGTCTTGGTTAATACCGTCATCGGTATTGCCATTGGTTACTTCGAATACTTTCGAAATATCTGTTAGCGGTACAAAGATTCTGTCTTGTACGATTTCAGGCTTCGCAGAAAGTTCTACCGATTTTCCGCCTACCTTAATGGTCTTACCTTCGTCGATATTGATTTTTGCTTCCATACCGTCTTTGGTGAAGGTAGCAGTTCTTGTTCCATGATCCCACTTAACATCGGCACCTAGTACATTTGCTACATACCGGAGCGGTAACATAGTTCTGCTGTTGCGAATAAAGGGGCTAACGTCCATTTTGTAGATCTTAGTATCTTTATTCGTTGCTTGTGCATATTTGTTGGAGTCAATCATAAAGACATATTTTAATGCAGTGTATTCGCCGTCTTTACTAATTGTTTCCTCTTCGATCAAGGTTCCGCCAATTGCTTTTTCTACCTTGTTGATAAAGTCTTTTAAGGATTTGATATTTTTGCCGAGCAACCCATTGATATGCTTGTCGTCGAAAATAAAGTTTTCGTAAGGTTTCAAGGTTTCTTTTAAATCCTTGATTGCTTGTTTTACTTCATCATCTTTAGCATCTTTTTTGGCGAAAATATCTTTAGCCTTCTTAATAGCTTCATCGAGTTTTTTGTTTTCTTGTTCGCTTAGGCGTTTACGATCGACTTTATCCGATCTATCAAGTTCTTTCTTCAGTTCTTTTTTAAGTTCAGAAAGGTTAGAATCGTGATTTGCTTTTGCTTCTTCACGCAGTTTAGATAGCTCTTTATCTTTTTCAGCACTTGCTGTTTTTTCAGTTTTCAGGCTGTCTTGAAGTTTTTTAACTTCATCGGCAAGTTTTGCATTATCAGCTTTTGCTTGTGCTAATGCTTCTTCAGCTTTCTTTAAAGCGCTTGCGTCAACGGACTTACCGTCGATCAAGTCTTTAATTTTTGCTTCAAGGTCTTTTACATTACCTTCTAGCTTTTTAGCGTTTGCTTCGAGTTCAGCAATCTTAGCTTCTTTTTCGGCAAGTTCTTTTGCTAAACCTTCTTTTTCTTTATTCAAGGCGTCTTTTGCGTCGTTGTTGTCTTTAATTGCTTTTTCTAACTCTGCGATCTTAGCGGTGTCTTGATTACCTTTTGCTTTTTCGTCGGCAAGTTGTTTTTCAAGGTCTTTACCTTTCGCATCTCTGCCGGCAATTTGATCATTTAGTGCTGCAATTTTGTCAGCAAGTTCTTTCTTGAGGTTATCAAGATTAGATTTGGAATCTAATAGATTTTTATTAGCTTCTTCTAAATCCTTTTTCATTTCATCGAGCTTTGCTTGCAGTGCTTTAATGAGTTCGGATTGGCTTCCGACTTTATCATTCAACTTACCGATTTCGGCTTCTTTTTCTGCAATTGCTTTTTCTAATGCGCTAAGGTTATCTGCGAGCTTTTGATTTTCTGCTTTTGCCTTTTCTAATTGATCTTGGAGAGCTTTCATAGTTTCGGCATCAACAGCTTTACCACTAATTAGATCTTTAATTTTTGCTTCCAGGTCTTTTACATTACCTTCTAGCTTTTTAGCGTTTGCTTCAAGTTCAGCAATTTTAGCTTCTTTGTCAGCGAGTTCTTTTGCTAAACCTTCTTTTTCCTTATTCAAGGCGTCTTTTGCGTCGTTGTTATCTTTGATCGCTTTTTCAAGTTCAGCAATCTTCGTGGCGTCTTGATCGCCTTTTGCTTTTTCGTCGGCAAGTTGCTTTTCAAGATCTTTACCTTTAGCGTCTTTATCTGCAATTTGACCGTTAAGATCAGTGATCTTGGCTTCTAATTCTTTTTTAAGATTTTCTAAGTCGTTTTTAGACTTGGCAAGCTCTTTGTTTGCTGCTTCTAAATTACCTTTCAGCCCATTGAGCTTTTCTTGCAGTTGCTTAATGACTTCGTCAAGATCGCCAATTTGCTTATTGAGTTTGTCAATCTCAGCCTTCTTGTCATTAATTGCTTTTTCAAGTTCGGCAATCTTAGCCGTGTCTTGTTCGCCTTTTGCTTTTTCAGCAGCCAGTTGTTCCTCAAGTTTGCTAAGTTCGCCTTTTTTGGCGTTCAGTTGATCTTCAAGGCTCTTAATTTCAGCATTTAGGTCTTTTACTTTTACAGTAACAGCTTGACCGTCTTCGCTAACGGTAATGTCATCAGTAGAGAGCAACTTAAAGCCGAAGAGTTCAGGAATGTCGGCTAATTTAATTTTACTTCCGGATTCAGCGGACATTTCTTTTGTAGCTACCGTTTTACCGGATTCGTCAACGTAGTTAAGAGTAACTTTAACAGCTGTTTCCTTTACATTAACCGTTACGTCATAGTCTTTACTTAACTCTTTAAATTCGACAGGTACGTCTACTTCTTTTGTTGTTTGATCTTTAAATGTGATCTTTGCCTTCGCATTTTTAGTTTCTGCCGGCAAGATTACAGTAATAGACCCCGTTTGTTTTCCAACTTTACTGGTGTCAACGGCAGTTTTTTCTACAATCTTGACACCTGCTTTAGGATTAGTAACCGCTTGAGTTAAGTCTGCCTTTTCGCCGGGCTTAACTGTTAATTCCTTAATTTCAGGAGTATAAGCGGTACGCTCAGGCTTCGAGACGATATCTACCTTAGCACCTTCAGGAAGGTTCTCAATGGCTCCTTTAATATCGTCGTCGCTTTCTGATTTCGCTGTATTAACAGTCGGATCAGTCGGTGCCTCACCTTTTAAAACATACCAGAATCCATCTTTTTCACCATTGTTAGGATAGGTTCCTTTAGGAGCAGTAACATCTTCGATATAGTTAGATTTCGAATACACCTCTTCTGCCCCTACAATTCGATATAAATCTCCCAAATATTCAGCATTTGGACTACTCTTAGATACTGTTACTCTTCCATTTTTTATAACTTCAACTTGACTTATATCAGCTAAAACAAAGGAATGCATTCTAATTTCTGGAGAAAAATAGTCTCCCTTTGGATAAGCGTCGTTGTCAACAATATAATCTGCACCAGTTGTATAAAGTGTACTTGGCAGTTCACCACTAACTGGACCACCGTAACTTGCTTCAAAGTACTTTTGATATGGTTGAGATAGTTTTACCATATTTCCAGGCACAATAGTGGCTTTTAAATATCCATCAACTTTAATACCCGGAAAACCGCCTCCTATTTCCCCAATGCCTTTATATACTCCATAGTTTCCATTAGTAGCAAATGATCGGATGTCTCCCAGTTTAGGTTCTCCGGACTCTGTTTTACTTACATTATATTTTCCCCATATATACTGTTTTGATTGATTGTGAAGAGGTCCTCCATTCTTGTTTGTACCTGACTCTACCTTTGCTCCTTGATTAGCTCCTTGAGCAAAACTTTGAATAGGTAAGCTCGGTGCAAGCATTAATCCCGCAAGTGCTAAACTAAGTGCTTTCTTTCGTGTAATTTTTTTCACCATTATTATTTCCTCCTTGGATAGTTAACTAATATTTATAATAAAAGGCTTTCGCCTGAGTTTTAGTTTCGATCCATTCCTCGGTCTTTTTGTTTTAACTTATCTTCTCTACTATTAGCTGCTTTTTCTCGTAATTCATCACGAATTTCTTTAGCAGCATTATAGCGTTCTTTATAAGGTTTCCTGTCGCCTTCACGCTCTCGTTTAGCCTCTAAACCTTGATATGTCCTTTTTAGAACCTGATCGACTTGTTTAGTGTCTTTAGCGTGAAAGTACAGTCGAAACTTTTCATCATCAATAGGTGCAACGGCAAATTGAATGCCTTCCTTATCACAGGCTTTTACTAACTCTTCTTGTAAATCTGTAGAGATAACCTGTTCTTGATCAAGTTGACCATTCATTTTCTGTCGTTCCTTCCATATTTTCATGTCGTCATACGTGGCTTTTTGTACTGGCGATGAACTGATATTTGTAAAAAGCTTTCTTGATAAATCCAGAAAAAACATTACTTTACGTCTATCATGCACACTATCAGCTAAGCCTTCTTGTATGCCCATTCCCATGAGATCACCTACCTACGAGTTATAATTTGATTTTCTTGCTGCCAACTATCGATTGTTCTTTTGACAGCAAGTAGGAAATCTTCCCACATTTCATCAGGATCGTCATATGAAGCAAAGTCTATGCCGACGGTTCCTAATGCTTTTTCGTAAATTTCAGGATCAACATCATTCCACGAGTTCTTTAATTCAACTTCACGAATAAACTCATTTGCGGAAAGAGGTTGCCATTCTTCATAGTCCATTCCTTTAAACGATACGCACCACTCCTTTGGGTCTTTCGCATTCTTAAAAACACGGTCTAACAAAAAATCATTAATCATCTAAATTCACCCTTCTTACGTCGAGCAATAGAAAAGCATTAGCTTTCCTCACCCTTTATGCTATACGGACAAAACGGACAGAACGGACAAAAATCGGACGAAACGGACAAATTTAAAAATACCTTTTAATGTAGCGGTCGTGTATTTTACGGGCATAGCTTTCATCACTACTCCCCATTTCTCCGGATATCCGCTTCCAACTAGATTTGTCGATATATCGTCTTGTAAAAACATAGCGGACTCGATCGTCCTCGATTGTCGATATAAATGACTCTATTTTATAAAGCGAATCGACTGATTTATTCAGCCTTTGTGTTAATAGCTTTTTCAAAGCAGTCGTGTAGTCTGATTGAGTTTCCCTACCACGAATTGTTATGTGCATTTTCTGAAAAGGAAACGAGCTATTCGAACCGACGACAGTATCTGTAACCTCTGCGTCGAGATTATCTAGTCGTTCAGAAAGTAATTTAATTTCCCGCTTTAAACAGTGATACTGGCTTAATTGATCTTTCGTTAATGTTAAGTTCGGCAAAATCCTTGCTCCTTTCCTCATAACGTAAGCCGACCGGTAAACGCATAAAGCGTTCGTCTGCTTCTTGTTTTTCTTCCATGCTCTGATAGATCATTCTAAAGTTCGCTCTTTCCTGAGCGATATTTTGTGATAGGCAGCAATTTTGAAATCCTAATCTTCTAGCAGCTTCTGCCGTCATAGAATCTTCAGATTGTAGCCAATTCATAGCTTCAATTTCACGAGACGCACCAAACCGCTGTATTGCTCTCTGGACTAGGTGCCACGCCTCAGACCAATCTTTATTCGGTAAAGATTTAGGACTGCACAACTCATAAATATCGCTAATTGCCGGCGGATACCTCTCGGTATTAATCCAAAACTCAATAGCGAGTCTTCTTTTTTCAGAATCCAGTACCGACAATTTTCGATGCCACAATTCCATTATGGCGTGATCTGTCAAAAATTTATATTGCGGATAAGCCGCTTTTAGCACACTTAAACATTCCGCTACAGCCCTGTCGTCATCACTAATTGTCATGACACACCTCCACGCCACTCATAAAAGTCTGCCACCTCATCGACAACTGTCTTGGGCGTGTTAACCGTGCCATTATTTTGATGAACCGGTAATATTCTTTTCCAACCGTTCACCATGGATTGCTTTAGAACAGCGATCATTTCTTTTTCCGATGAGCCGATTGTCTTTAGCTCCTCAAGAAATATTGGCAATATAGACGGAGTTATAGCAGCACCTAACTCTTTTCGATAAGCAATAAAGTTAAATAATGCGTCCTGGAGTTCAAAGTTTGAGGTAAAGAAAAATACGAGATTCGTAATTTCATTGTCATCTGATTCCTCGTTTTTTTCGACTGAATTAAATTTTTGACTTCCCCCGGCGATTTCTTTATTGGGGTTATTTATACTATGTTTTAGATTAATACTTTCTTTATCTCTACTTTCTTTATTATATAAAGCAGTCTTTTTGACTGATCTGGTCATTCCGTTTAACTGATTTGGTAATTCAGTTTGACTGATCTGATCATTCGCTTTGACTGATCTGGTCATTCCTTTTGACTGATCTGGTAATTCATCTTGACTGTATGAATCCTCTGAGCAGTCATTTTGAAGACCCTGTTCATTCATTTTGACTTCATCATTTTGTGGCACTGGATCCTCTGGAGCTTGTTCATTTTCACCAAAAACTATTTTTTCGATTGCGTCGTAGTGAAGCTTTAAATATCTCCTTTGTGGAAAACCGTCGAACTTGACTGAAAGTATTCCCATATCTTCAAATTCTTTAAGTAGCCTGTATTGCTTCGATTGCGAGAAACCGGACATGTTTTCTATTGAGCTGACTGTTTGATAAAACCAACCCTCATCGTCGCCTTTTTTAGAAAACATCTCTTCTCCTTCAGCAAGAATGCTAAGAAGATAGGCTCTGTCTAATCCGAGAACTTTCAAAACTTTACGATTAATCGCAATAAATCCTGACCACCCAAGAAGAAGTTGTTTTAGGCTATTTTGCATATACAAGATCCTCCTTAAAAAACGAAAGATCTTTCTAATTCTTCCGCAAACTCTATAAGATCATCAGGCTGTTTACAGTGCAAGAATCTCCACTCTCGAAATTCCTTTGTTGAAATCAATCCGTATTCAACAGCTTCATTTATCGTGGCTAAAGCATCTGAATAGCTTTCGTACCACTTATAAACGTTATAGTCATCTGTATAAAACCACGTTTTACTTTCTCCGGGCATCATAATCTTTTCGACCGAATCATCAATTATTAGTCTCTCAATAGTAACGTCACCATAATCGATTGAATCCCAGTTTATTAAGTCATTTAAACAATATGCTTTCATATGACTTCCTCCAATTCATTCAAAGTCCTCCGGCACATGTCACGTGTCTCAATAAGGCTCTTTATAATATCTTCATTCCAATTGCATTTGCACTTGTCGTTAAGGGCGAGATCGACAGCGAAAATAACGCTAACCAGTTTTAGTCTTATATAGTTCGCTCTTTCTTTTGAGGTTACTACCATAGCCAACCACTATCTTTCCAAGTAGTCATTTAGAGCTTTTTTCGTGATAATTCTCTTTTGTGGTGTCACTTGCTTATAATCAAGTTCTCCACTTTCCATGAGGCGGTATAGCTGAGTCCTTCCGATACCGCTATATCTAGCAGCTTCTTTTACGGACAAACCATATTTGTTATTTTCAACTAATAGATTTTCTATATTTTGTAATTGCTTTTTAACTTCATTAAATCCAACGTCATTCAATGTAACTGCTTCCATATTTAACTCCTTATTTGTCGTTGTTTAGCATAAAACAACATAGTGATTTAACAATAATTTCAACTCGGTAACGCCAAAAAAGAATTAAGAAAAATGTACATCTTATTTTGCAATCCGTTCTATATATCGAACTTTTGCAGTAAAAAATATTCTGTCACATCAGAAATACCTAAAATGTAGGATATCTTTAGGATTTCACTTGTTTTAAACTCTGTTAAACCATTTAATTTATTGGACAGTGTACTTACAGGAATTCCTGTATTTTTAGACAACGAACGAATGGTAAATCCCTTTTCAGCCATTAGTCCTTTTAATTTATTGTAGGATACTTCCATAATATTTCCTCCTTTGGACAGTTCTATATCTCGAACATGCATTTATATTAGCAATGCTATAATTAAATGTCAACCTATATTTCGAACTTTTTTCTTTTTATTACGTGCAACGATTGAAATTTCGAACACCCTTTGATAGACTATATGTACAGGAGGTTGTTAGATGAAAAAACAAGAAAATCTAAAAAACTTTGGTGCCAGAGTTAAAAAGGCTAGGCTCTCCAAAGACTGGTCTCAGGAAGAACTCGCTAATAAACTTGGTACTAGTAAAAGTGTTATCTCCGGATATGAGTCTGGACGTAATGATCCAGCATACTCTATGGCACTTAAAATAGCCGAGAAATTAAATGTTTCTATAAACTGGCTCTTCTATGGCAATGAAGACTTTAATAATATTACTAATGCCATAAATCCACCTTCCACGAAGCAATACCCTTTAATAGGAACCATTGCTGCAGGTGTACCAGTTTTAGCTGAAGAGAATATAGAAGAATATATTAGCCTAGATAAAAAAATCAACGCCGATTTTTGTCTTAGAGTCTCTGGTGACTCAATGGTGCTTTCTTACATTTTTGATGGTGATATAGTCTTTATTAGGCAGCAACCTGACGTCGAAAATGGCGAAATCGCTGCTGTTCTTATCGATGACTCTGCGACATTGAAGAAGGTCTACAAGCATGGAAATGATGTAGTTGAACTTCGAGCAGAAAACCCAAAGTATAAACCTATGCTTTTTGATAACCACTCAAACATTTCAATTATTGGTAAAGCTGTTTATAAATTAAGTAAGATATAACTGATTTATAGTAAGTAAATAAAAAAGCCTCCAGTCGACTGACTGGAGGCAAGCACCTTCGCATGAAGGTACTGGTGACACATTTATCTTATCATGCGAAAGTGCCTATATCAAGATTTGTAAGACTTTACTTTCTAGATATGAGGTGACATTATGAAAAAAATCAAAAGAGCCAATGGTGACGGAAGTATCTGGACAGAAATACGCAATGGACGAGTTTATTATCGTGGAGCTGCCACAATTGAAGTAGATAATAATGGTAAAGCAATTAGAAAAACCGTCGGCGGGTATGATCGTCAAACAGTCGTCAAAAAGCTACGAGAATTTCAGGTCTTAGCAGATAAAAATATTCTTATCGAACCTTCAGATGAAGTTTTCGCAGACTATTTTAAACACTGGATCTTTTCTTCCAAAAAAGAAAAAATTATGCCAACAAGTTTTCAAAAATATGAAACGGAATATAGATTACGAATTAAAAATTCTACACTTGCTAAAATCAAAATGAAAGACTTAAAAGCAACTCACCTACAATACCACTTTGATGATTTACAAAAAAAATATCCACTCCCCACAATACAAAAAAACTATAGAATTATAAAGCATTGTCTTGACTTCGCAATGAATCATGAAGATATTTATAAAAATCCTATTGCCTCAGTCATGATACCGAAACGCAATTCGAAAATAAAGAAGCGATCTATGCCTATGACGGCAGAACAACAAAAAAAATTTGTTTCCAATTTAAAAAACACTTCTCTAGATAATTTCATTTATATGTCGCTTGCTACTGGTGGTCGTCTTGCCGAAATTACAGCACTAACTTGGGAAGACTATACTGGACACTCTATTATAATCAATAAACAATATAGAAAAAGTGCTGAGATTAAGGAAAATGGAGAAAAAACCTGGCACAGAGAAATAAGCGTTCCCAAAAGCGATACCAGTATACGAGAAATACCGGTTACAGATACTACTATAAAAATGTTAGATCGCCAAAAGGAAATTACCTTAAATTTAAAACGGGACTCTGACCATTTTATAGACCGGAATTTAATCTTCCCAGACGATAAGGGAAATTATATTGAAAGCAAGCGTCCCACAAGAAGAGTTAAAACAATTTGCGAAAGTATCAATCTACCTACTTTTACATTCCATGAGCTTCGCCATAGTTATGCTACTAGGCTTTATGAACAAGGCGTTCCTGTTCGAACTATTCAATTGCTGTTGGGACATTATGATATACGAACAACGGAAATTTATGTAACAGTATTAGATGATTCTAAAAAATCGGCAGTCGATTTATTAGACGGCATTATATGAAACTATGCTTTCAGTGTGCAACGGAGTGTGCAACCGGTCGGGATTATTTAAGACAAAATGAAAGCCATTTGCAATTCCGAAAACAGCAAATGGCTTAAATATGCGGTTTCAAGATTATTTGAAACCGTTTGAAATGGTATGGTGGAGACGGCGGGGGTCGAACCCGCGTCCGAGAACTCTTCCACCGAGGTTTCTCCAAGCTCAGTTTTTCTTTAAATTTCCCTTAGAGCGGTAAGAAAAACAAAAGGCCGCTAAAAGGTAGCTTCATTAATTCCGGCATCGGGGCAAAGCTTGACCGACGACGTTTCACCACTGATTTGACACTTCCCTAAGCCGTGGTCCTCTTAGTTCCGTGGGTAGCGTAGTTTACGCTGCCAGTGCTAAATTATTTTCGTTAGCATTTAATTTTTTGAGCCATTTTTACGTTGCCTGACTCATCAACGGCTTGCTACCTCGGGTTCCGAATCCCCGTCGAAGCCATTTCGTCCCCGTAGGTATCTTCTAGCCTATCGTTTTTGGCGCCCAATGTCAATTCTATCGGCAAAAAAGACCCGGCGGGTGCCGAGCCTTTGCTTATTCTGCCGATTCGAAATTTTCCACCAAGTCGCCGCCCTTGGTGTAAAGGTAGTAGTACAGGCCTTTCTTCGCCATAAGGGCGCGGTGATCGCCCTGTTCCACAATGCCTCTATCCTTCTCCATGACGAGGATGGTATCCGCCGCTTCCACGGTGGAGAGGCGGTGGGCGATGGTGATGGTGGTGCGCCCTTTGGTCAGCTCGTCCAATGAGTTTTGGATGATCATTTCGCTTTCGTTATCCAGAGCCGAGGTGGCCTCGTCCAAAATCAGGATGGCCGGATTTTTCAAGAAGACCCGGGCGATGGAGATCCGCTGTTTCTGTCCGCCGGAAAGCTTCACGCCCTTCTCCCCTACGTGGGTCTTAAAGCCCTTTTCCAAAGCCATGATGAAGTCGTAGGCATTGGCCAGCTTCGCCGCCTCCATAACCTCAGCGTCGGTAGCGTCGGGGCGGCCGTAGCGAATATTTTCCATGATATTCGTGTTAAAGAGATACACGTCCTGTTGCACCATGCCGATGTGGTTGCGCAGGCTTTCCAGTTTTAGATCCCGCACGTCGTGACCATCCACCTTCACCGCGCCTCGATCCACGTCATAGAAGCGGGGAATGAGATTGCAGATGGTGGTCTTGCCCGCGCCGGAGGGGCCGACGAGGGCCACGTTTTCGCCGGGGGCGACGTGAAGGCTGAAATCCTTCAGCACTTGGGTCTTGCCTTCGTAGGCGAAGTCCACGGAGTCGAAGAGGATGTCCCCTTCGGGATTTTTTAATTCCGCGGCGTCTTTCTTGTCCTTGATTTCGCTTTCGATGGACATAATATCACGGAAGCGCTCGATGCCCGTGGTGCCCTTTTGGAAGGTTTCAGTGAAGTCGATGATGCGGCGCACGGAAGCCACCATGGTAGTGACATACATTATATAGACGATCATGTCCCCGGGGAGGATTTCCCCGGCCATCATGCATCGGCCGCCGGCGATGATGACGATCAGGTACATGATACCGTCGAAGTTTCGCGTCACGGCGTTAAAGCCCGCCATAGCCTTGTAGTATTCCCGCTTGGTTTCCAAGAAGCGTTGGTTTTCGTTTTCGAAGCGCTCCTTCTCCATGTCTTCGTTGGCGAAGGATTTCGTCACCCGTATGCCGGAGATGGAATCTTCGATGGTGGCGTTTAAATCCCCCATCATGGCCCGCTGCTTCCGCTGAGCGGCGAGCATGCGCAGGCGAAATTTTCGCGCCGCAATGAGCATAAGGGGAATCATGAGATAGAGGATCAGGGTGAGCTTCAAATGAACCGACGCCAGGATCAGGAAGGTCGCCGTCACTTTTACCAGGAAGATAAAGTATTCTTCCGGGGCGTGGTGGGAAAATTCCGTAATGTCGAATAGGTCGTTGGTGATGCGGCTCATGATCTGGCCCACCTGGGTATCGTTGTAGAAGGATGCGCTCAGGGTCTGCAGGTGATTGTACACGTCCCGGCGCATGTCTTTTTCGATCTTCGCCCCCATCATGTGGCCGATATTGGTCATGTAGTAGGCGGCCACGATTTCCACGGCCTTAATGGCGAAAAACAATATGGCCAGCCGCCCGATGAGGCCCGGGGTGATCAGGTGAATATCTTTCGAACCCAGATTGGTCATGTGGCGCAGAATCACCGGCAGGACGATTTCCGTCACAGTGGTGAATCCCGCGCAGAGCAGGTCGGTAAATAATATGCCTTTGTAATTTGCAAAATAGGGTTTGACCACGTCAAACTTTTTAAACAAGAATGAACTCCTTTCGTTATATCCAAAGAGACAGCAGGTAAAGGGCCAAGAGATGGGCGGGATAGAAAATATAGAAGAACCAGCGCCCGCCTCTGCCCCGCTTGCCGTTGTACTGATAGATCAGGGGCAGGGACAGATAGACCGTGCCGTAAAGGGGCGCCTCGAATAAAAAGGCGATAAGGCCCATGAGCATGGTGCGGCGGCGGTTGTTAAAGACCAGAAAAAATAAAACCATGGCCACGATGCCGCTGGCGCCGTAATCGAATCTTAAAAATTCCGCGATGACGGCCGTGGCGATAAAGGTGCAGGTGGCCACAAGGCGCTTCCGCTTGCCCTCGCCGTCGAGGATTTTTTTCATGGCCGCGATGGTAATGGCTCCCAGGGCCAATTCAAAGAATACATTTTGATGGTCCCAATAAAAAACCTGGCCGAAGAGCCCCAAGTCGAAGGGCACTTCGGAAAGAAAAGCGAAGAGCAAGAGCCGCTGAATTTGTTTTTTAAAGTCCCCGCTGAGCAACACGCCCTGGACGAGAAAAAAGCAGAAGATGGGAAAGGCGATGCGCCCGGCCAAAGTCGCGATGGTGGCGAGAAGGCTCGCCGTCGGAATGCCCCACAAAACGGGAATCCCCCACGACGTCGTAACGCCCGTCGGCATAAAGCCCAGGCTGTTTAATGCCACGCCCTGGCTCAGGTGGTCGAAAAACATCAACACACAGGCGATCATCTTCAGGGCGTTGCCGGAAAGGCCCTTTTCCCTGTGCCACGAGGCCAGAAGGCTTTCCCTTGCCTCCGGCGTCAGGAGTCTATTCATCCTTCGCCTCCAAAAGATCCTGATAGTCCATGTCGTAGATGGCGATAAGGGCGTATTCGGGATGGTCCTTTTCCACCTTCCACTTTAATTCGGCGTCGATGTGCTTTGCCTTGCCCTCTAAATCCATGGGCATGAGCACGTCGAAAATTAAATTCAAGCCGTCCTTGCGGCCGACGATGCGAAAATCGTGGAGATCCAGGCGGGAATCTATTTCCCTGAGCTTCTTCTTCACGTAATCGTAGAGGGCGTTGCTCCGGGGATCGTCGATACGAATGGGATCGATGTGGATCGTCGCATCCATATGGTACTTGGCGGCAATGTGCCGCTCGATTTCGTCGATGTCCTGATGAATTTTCATGACATCGTCTTCGCTGTTGACCTCCACGTGGAGGGTGAGGAATTGATTGTCGGCGCCGTAATCGTGATACATCATGTCGTGAACGCCGAGGGCCACGGGGAAGCTCTTAATATCCTTCATAATGGCGCGGATCAACTCGGGATCGGTCTTGCGACCCAAAAGGGAATCCACGGTCTCCATTAAGCTTTCCCAGCCGCTTTTTAAGATGATGCCCGCCACGAGAAGGCCCATCCATCCGTCGATGTTCAACGAAAAAAAGTGATAGACCGCGAGGGACAGAAGCACCGCCGCCGTGGCGAAGACGTCGCCCCGCGCGTCGTAGCCCGTGGCCACGAGAAGTTCCGAATCCATGGCCTCGCCTAAGGCCACATTGTAGCGGTACAAAAACACCTTGCCCGCCATGGCAAAGATCAGTGCCCCCACGGCGAGTTTCGACGTTTCCATGACCTCGGGGTGAATGATGGTCTTCCCCGATTCCCATAACAAACTGAGCCCGGTCCAAATAATGATCAGGCTCACGAGAAAAGAGGCCAAATACTCCATGCGGGCGTGGCCGTAGGGATGGTTTCTGTCCGCCGGCATGGCGGCCAGGTGAAAGCCCCCCAGGGCGATGACGGAGCTCATCAGGTCCATGACATTGTTCAGGCCGTCGGCGATCATGGAGATGGCGCCTGCCAAGGTGCCTAAGACGATTTTCGACAGGGCAAAGATAAAGTTTAATACGATGCCCAATACCGCCGCTTCTCTCCCCATGGCGGTGCGCCGCGCCTGATCCTTGGGATCGGGCAATTTCTTTTGAATCAGTTTATCCAGCATAGTTCCCTCGCCTAAGCGTCGGTTCTTAAATCCATCTTCAATTTCGTCATCTTCAGGCCCTGCATTTCGTTCACCGTAAAGAGAATGTCGCCGTAGCGCACCACTTCCCCCTGCTTGGGAATGCGGTCCAAAAGCTCGATGACGAAGCCGCCGATGGAGTCGGATTTTTCGCTTTCCAAATTCATGTGGAAGTAGTCGTTGATCTCGTCGATCCTGAGCTCCGGATCCACGAGGTAGACGCCGTTTTCCAGAAGAATCACGTCGGTGCTTTCCAAATCGTACTCGTCGTCGATATTGCCCACGAGCTCTTCCAAAATATCTTCCATGGTGATTATGCCGCTGGTGCCGGCGTACTCGTCCACCACCACGGCGATGGAAAGATTACGCGCCTTCAGCTCGCGGAAAATGCGATCGGCCACGGCGCTTTCGCCGATAAAGTAGGCGTCGCGGAGAATTTCTCTCAGGTGAATCGCCTCCCCTTGAGCCAAGAGGCGCACCACATCTTTCATGTATAGGATGCCGATAATGTGGTCGATGGAATCTTCGTAGACGGGAATGCGGCTGTAGCGATTGTCCTTCAGCAGCTCAAAGATTTCCTCTTCCGTAGCCTCCACATCCAGCGCCACCACGGAAGTGCGGGGCTTCATCATGTCCGAAGCCGTGGCGGAAGAAAAGTCCAGCACATTGTCGATATAGGCCCGCTCTTCCCGCTGCAGCACCCCTTCCTCTTCTCCCACTTCTACCAGGGTTTTAAATTCTTCCTCGGTAATGGTGGGGGAATCGTCCACATTGGAAAAAAGCAGCTTGGTCATGAGATTGGTAAAGGCCGAGAGGAGAAAGACCAGGGGCGTAAAGAGCGTGGTGAGCCGGCTAATGGACTTCGCCACCTTGCGGCTGATCATTTCCGGCTGCTGTTGGGCGGCGGTTTTCGGCAGCACTTCGCCGAAGATCAAGACCAAAATGGTCATGACCACCGTGGCCACCACCGGGCCGCTGGCGCCCAAGAGTTGGGTGAAAAACACCGTGGCCACCGCCGAGGAGGCGATGTTGACGATGTTGTTGCCGATTAAAATACTGGACAGCACGTCCTGGGGCTTTTCCAAAAGTTTTAAAACGGTCAAACTTTTATTGTCCCCGTCGGCGGCGCGCTGACGCAGGCGAATTTGATTCACCGAAGTGAGGGCCGTTTCCGACGAAGAGAAAAAACCCGATAGAGCAATTAATATTGCGACGACCGGTATATATATCCAAATATCTTCCATTTACTTCGCTCCCAAATTTCCTTCAAATACGTAGCGGTCATTCTTTACATCCAGTACCTTCGCCCGCAAGGTGCCCATATGCTCGGGCATAAAGGCGTTGGGATCCAGGACGATTTCTTTTTGTGCCGGCACCAACTTGAGCCCCTCCACATTCACGGAGGCTTGGGCCAGAGAAAGGGCCGCTCCTTCGGGGAGCAGGAGGCTTCCCAAATTCAAACGCTCCACCTTCATGTGCACCGTGCCGTCTTTATAGGCGACGGGATTCGTCTTTAAGACCAGTTCACTCCGCATGCCGTAAGCCTCCACGGGTATGCGGAAATAAAAGCCGTCGGCGACCGAAAAACGAATATCGCTTCCGCTTCTTTCCAAGCCTTCGCGCATGGCGCTCTCCAAGGCTTCTCTCGTCAGGCTCACTTCGTAATTGGATTTTTCATTTATAACGATCTCTTCTTCCTTCGGCCGTTCCTTGGGGCGGGACAAAATAAACAGGCCCACGAGAACGATGATGTTCACGGCCAGAAGCAAAAGAAAAGCAATTTTCCACGAGGAATTGTGCATGGTACGCTCCTGTGTTATGATTTTTTTGTACGCATTCGTACTAGAGATATCATACTATAATATGAAAAACAATTGTAGCAGTAAGGAGGATTTATGCTTGAAAAAATGAATACGAGACGGTGGATTGCCGTAGGCATCGCCGTGTTGATCCTGGGGATCAGCGCCCTTTCAAGCGGCATCAGCGAAAATCTCAATCGCGAAGCGCGCATGAGAAAGCTGGAAGATTCCCTGAAAGATGCCGTCAGCGGCATGAACGAAGAAGTGGTGGAAGAAGGAGATGCCGACAAGCGCATCGCCGTCATTACCGTGGATGGCGCCATTATGAATGTGCCTCAGGCCTCCTTCCTCACCGAAGCCTACGATCATCAGGCCACACTGAACGCCTTGGACAATGTTTTAGAAGACGACACCATTAAAGGCGTGCTCCTGAAGGTAAACTCCCCCGGCGGCGGCGTCTACGAAAGCGCCGAGCTGCACAAGCGGGTGAAGGCCATTGTCGACGCGAAAAAGCCCGTCTACGTGTCCATGGGCGATACGGCGGCCAGCGGCGGCTATTATATTTCCGCCCCGGCGACGAAAATTTTCGCCGCCCCCTCCACCCTCACCGGCTCCATCGGCGTCATTATGGGAGGAACCAATATTTCCGGCCTCATGGAAAAATTCGGCATCGCCGATCAAACCATTAAGAGCGCCGCTCACAAGGACATCGGCAGCAACACCCGCCCCATGACCGAGGAAGAACGGGCCATTTTGCAAAGCGTGGTGGACGATCTCTACGGGGAATTTTTAAACGTGGTTTCCCAAGGCCGCCACATGGATATGGCCAAGCTTCGTCCCTTGGCCGACGGCAGAGTCTTTACAGGCAAGCAGGCCAAGGCCCAAGGCCTGGTAGACGAGCTGGGCTATCCGGAAGACGCCTTGGCGGCGCTGAAAAAAGCCATTAAGGTAGACGAGCCCGAAGTCTTTAACTACACCACGGGCCTGGGAGACAATTTCTTCGCCTCCCTCTTCAGCCAAAAGGCTTCGCAAAACGAAGCGGCGGCCAATCTCGTGCTGAAAGCCCTCGCCGACAACGACCGGCCCATGTACCTCTACGGAGGTGAATAATGAAAGACCAACACTACGATCCTTTTTCCGAAAAGAAAAAAGGCCTCTTTCATAAAAAAGAGACCGACGAAAAAGAAATGTCCGTAAATGACGAAGGGATCGAAAAAATTTCCGAGCCGATCATCGATAAGGCGGATGAAAAAATTTCCGAGCCGATTATCGAAACGACGAAAGCGGAAAAGCCCTTCGAAGAAAATTTCTCTGAAGGCCCCGAACCGAAGGCGGATATCGCCAAGGCGCCTCTACGTCGACGCAAGTATCCCGTCTCCGCCATGGTCTCGGCGGGCTTTTGGATTCGCACCGTGGCCTTTTTAATCGATGCCGCCGTCGCCGCGGCCTTTGCCTCGATCTTCGCCTCGCCTATTACCGCCTTCTTCCTCACGGATGGAAGCTTGGCCGCCAAAGCCATCAGCGGTTTCTTCTTCTACCTGTACTTCGTTCTTTCCACCTACCTGACCAACGGTCAGACCTTGGGAAAAATGATGACGGGGATTCGCGTCATTCATCCCGACGAGCCGCGCCTCTCTTTGACCACCGTCGTCATTCGAGAAGGCTTTTGCCGCCTGATCCAAACCACCTTCCTTCTGCTCTACGTCATCACCGCCTTCTCCGAAAGGAAACAAAACCTCGGCGACTTCCTTTCCGACACCTTCGTCGTGAAAGACGCCCTCTACGTGGTGGAGAAAGACGAAGGCGATCTCTTTTACGCCTACGAAAACTAAATCGTGACATGAAAAAACTGCGGACAAGGTCGCCGCAGTTTTTTTGCGCCCTCGTTTAGAAAAGGGCATAAAAAAAAGACCGCCATTCGGCGATCTTCTTTGTGGAGCTATCGACGGGACTTGAACCTGCGACCTCTACATTACCAATGTAGTGCTCTACCGGCTGAGCTACGATAGCATCTCAATACCTATATGATTATAGGCGAGAGATTGTCTTTTGTCAAGGGCGAATTCGTTTCTTTTTTAATCGCCGGGATTCCGCCTCTTCGGTCCCGGAAATATCCTTGCCCTCCTCGTCGAAGATTTCGTCTTCGTTGTCGGTATAGACCACCTTGTCCCCGGCACAGAGCACGGTCTGGCCCGAGGGCACGAGAATGTTTTGATCCCGCTGCACGATGAGGATCAGCTCCGAAGGCTTAAAGTCGATGTCCATAATCCGCTTGCCCTCCCAGGGGTGGTGCTTGCGGATGGTGAACTCTTCCAGATTGCCCCCCACTTCGTCGAAGTGGCTCTTGCCGCCGATGACGGCCACGTCGCCTTTTTCCAGCACCGTGTTGCCGTGGGGCACGATGGTCCTGCCCTTTCTCACGATTTTCGCCACGATAAAGTCGAAGGTCAAATTTAAGTCCTTCACCGACGTGCCGATGAGCTCTTCGTCGTGAATATGGGTTTCCAAAAAGCCGATGTCGCTTCGGTCTTGGTAGTAGTTAAAGGTCTTGAGCACCGTGTCGTTGGGATCCAGCATGTCCATTTTCTTCACCACCCAAGGGAGCAGGGAGCCTTGAATCAGGCTGGAGACGATACACAGGGCGAAGACGGCGTGAAAGAGATCCCCTTCCAGGGGCGCGCCGCTGTTAATGACCATAATGGCAAAGGCGATGGCCGCCGCTCCCCGCAGGCCGGCCCAGCAGAGAACCACATTTTGCTTCACCGTGGATTTAAAAAAGGCCATGACGCTGAAGACGGCCACGGGACGGGCCACGAAGATCATAAATAGGGTGACGATGAATCCGATGGGCAGCCAATGGACGAGGGTGGGCAGATCGGAAAGAAAGCCGATGAGAAAGAACAGGCTGATCTGCATAATTTCCGTCAGACCGTCGAAGAAGAACACCACTTCCCGCTTGCCCATGTACTCCTGATTGCCGACGATGATGCCGAAGAGGTAGGCGGCCAAATAGCCGTTGCCGTCCAGGACGCCGGTAAGGGCGTAGGTGCCCAAAGCCATGGCGAAGACGTAAATGGTAAACAGCCCTTCTTTACGAAAGTTCACATGCTCCGTTATAAAAAAGAAGATGCGAGTCATGAGAAAGCCGATGACGAGGGCAAAGCCGATTTGTTTTGCCACCAACAGGGGAATGGAAATGTCCGAGCCCAGGAGTATGCTCAAGAAGATCATGGTCATGGTGTAGGCCGTCGGGTCGTTGGAGCCGCTCTCCAGTTCCAGCAAGGGGGCGGAGCGATACTTCAGGTTCAGATTTTTGCTCTGCAGCACCGATGAGACCGAGGCGTAATCCGTGGAGCCGACGACGGCACCGAAGAGCATGGATTCGATCATGGAAAAGTGCAGGACGTAATGGACGAAGAGCCCGGTGACCAGGGCGGTGATCACCACGCCCAAACAACTTAATATGACGGCGGGCTTCAGGACGGGAATGCCCATTTCCAGCTTGGTACCGTAGCCCCCGTAGAACATAATGATGAACAGGGCGAAGGAGGCGTAGCGCTCCATAAAGTCGAAATTTTGAAAGTCCAGCCCCAGGGAGGCGGCGCCGATGCCGAGAATGAAAAATAACAGCAGGGCGGGGATCCCGTATTTATGGGAGACGCGAATGGCAAAGAGGGCCAATATAAAAACGATGGAGACAAAAAGCAAGAGTTGATTCACGACACAGCTCCTTCAAATGCTAAGAGGGCGATCTTTTTTTCGTCGCCGCCGGTGTAGCGGCCCGGCTCGCCGTTTTGACGGATCACGCGGTGACAGGGCACGACGATGATGTGGGGATTTTTCGACAGGGCGGTTCCCACGGCGCGGGCGGCACCTGGCGATCCCGCGGCTCGGGCCAGCTCGCCGTAGCTTGCGGTCTCGCCGAAGGGAATCTTCATCGCCTCGTCGTAGACCCTCTGGGCAAAGGCGGAGGGCGCCTTCTTCAGGGGCAGGTCGAAGGTCTTCCGCTTGCCGGAAAAATACTCCCTGAGCTCCCTTACCGCCCGCTCGCACAAGGCATTGCCGCAGGATGCGTGGGCTTCGCCTGTAAAATCGATGGAAAGAATCCGCTCATCGTCGGCGGTGATTTTTATTCTGCCCACCGGCGTTTCGACGAAAGCCTCGAAAATCGGCTCTTGAATTTGCATTTTCTCCCCGTTTCTATTTTATGCCGTCTAAAAGAATCTCCGGCTTCGACCACAAGGTGCGATTGAATTTTATCGCGCCCGCTTCGTTTAAGTGGTAGCCGTCGTAAAAATCCTCCCGCTCGAGCCCCGCCGCGGATTTCAATTCGTTGAGATCCACGAAGGGAATGGCGGATTCTTTCGCAAAGGCTTTTACATCCTCGATGGAAGCCTTATACATATTCTCTTTATACGTCGGCGTCTTCACCAAAATAAATCGAATGCCCCTGTCGTCGCAGTACTTTTTCATTTTCAAAAGTATGGCCTTGTCCGACCGGCGCATATGGCGCAGAAAATCTTTCGAACTGAAATGCTCCCCTCCTGCCGCAAAATCCTCGCTTTGCCCTTGAAGGGCCACGTGGCCTCTCAGCGGATCCTTGTAGTCTTCCGGCCGCACGTTGTAATCCTCGTCTTTTAATTCCGACCAGCGGCTATGGTATTTTATTAAGGGAAAGAGGGCCTGGGGCCAAAGCTTGCGAGGCGCCGCATTCACCACCATGGCCAGTTTATTAAAGCTGAAGGGCAAGGGATCCGAATAGGAATGGACGACGCCTTCCTCGCCGTAATCCCCGTCGTAAATACAGGTCATGACATCCAGCACCACCGCCTCGGGCTTCTGTGTGCCCACGGCTTCTTTTAAATAATAATAACTGGCGTCCACCGGCTGTTGTTGACTGGCCAGGACATAGGATTTCACGCCGCAAAGCTCTTCGAGAATGTTCGGCGAAAAGGTGCAATAACTGTGGCTGGCGCCTAAAAAGTAAATGGTTCCCCTGTCTTCTTCGTTGTAGAAGCCGCCGATCTTGTTACTCATGTCCCAGGGCGGCTCGAGGGATTTGCGAATACAGATTTGATTGGCGCGGGCCAAGGCGAGGCAGAGGATCGCGCAAAACAAAAGGCATTTCGCCCATGTGATGACTTTTTTCATCCTTTCCGCCTCCTAAAATTGAAAGTAAATAAATTGGCTTTCCGCATAACCCGGACCGTAGACGCCGAAAATAACCGTGGCGAGAATCAAGGACCACAGGATGATCCAGCGCAAAAGAACGGGGCCTCGGGCCACGGCATCCCCGAGTTTCACGCCGCGGTATTTTATCCCGTCCACAACCACAAGCACCGCCATAGCGACGAGGGCGCACACCATGTTCACGTTGCCCAAGGCGGAGTTTGCCAATTGGTTTAAAAATAAATCCCTGCCGTAGTCGCCGGCAAACAAAAGGCGTATGTAGCGAAAGCCCTGTGTAATCGAATCGGCTCGGAAAAAGACAAATGCCGTTACGACCACGACAAAGGTGTAAGCTCGGCCGCCGATCCGTTTGAGCCCGGCGGATTTTTTTCCTTTGCCTATTCCCGTCGCGGCTTCCAGGCAATTGAACAGGCCGTGAATGACGCCCCACAAGACGAAATGCATGGCCGCCCCGTGCCAAAGGCCGGAGACCATAAACACCGCCATCAGATTAAAGAGATGGCGCGGGCGTCCTTTCCTGCTGCCTCCCAGGGGAATATACAAGTAATCGCGAAACCAGGTGGACAGGGAAATGTGCCAGCGCCGCCAAAATTCGCCGATGGATGCGGCCAAGAGAGGCTCTTTGAAATTGTCCATGAGATCGATGCCCAGCACCTTCGCCGAGCCCTTGGCGATGACGGAGTAGGAGTAAAAATCGCAGTAAATCTGAATGGTGAAAAAAACCGCCCCGACGAGGAGCATGAGCCCTCCGTAGGATCCGCTGTCATTAAACACTTCATTGACCAAAATGGCCACCCGATCGGCCAAGACCAGCTTTAGGAAAAAGCCCCAACACATGTAGACGAAGCCTTGGACCATGTTTTCGTAGGAGAAAGTCGCGGGCTTTTTTATTTGAGGCAAAAGATTCGTGGAGCGCTCGATGGGCCCTGCCACCAGTTGGGGAAAAAAGGACACGAAGAGGGCGTAGTCCAACAGATTCCTCTCCGCTTTTAAATCACCCCGATACACGTCCACCGTGTAGCCCAAGGCCTGGAAGGTGTAAAAAGAAATCCCCACGGGAAGGAGAAAGCGAAAACTTAAATCCAGGGTCGTTCCGTTAAATAAGCCGGCCAATCGATTATATGTATTCACGGTAAAGTTCGCGTATTTAAATAAAAAGAGAATGCCCAGATTAATGAGGAAGCAAAAAAACACAAAGGTCTTTTTCCTTCTCTCCTCTTTCGCATCCTCCACGCCTATTCCCGTCACGAAGGTGATCACAATGGACAGCACCATCAGGAGGGTGTACTTTACGTTCCAACAGCTGTAGAAAAATAAACTGGCCGCTAAAAGAAAGCCCTTTTTCGCCCGAGGGGGCAAGAAAAAGTAAAGGGCGACGACGATGGGAAAGAAAAGTAAGTAATTTAGGGAATTAAAAAGCATAGGGCCTCCACATAATTTATCTATTTTATAATAGTACATTCCCCCGTGAAATTCAAAACTTTTCCCTAAATCGGTGGATTGCGCAATCAGAACCACCGGCTTAGCCGGTGGTTTGTCATGCCCCTATAAGGGGCTGTTACCGGCAGCACTCTCGTGCTCTGAATTTCTTCCTCTTGCAACAATTCCCCAGTTGGCGCTAAAGCGCCTGTTCTCATACTTTATTTGACCTGCTGACCCGTAAACGGATCGATGAATTCCTTCATGCTTATCTGATCCGCCATATAATCTTCTTCCAATTGGTTTTTGATGTATTCTTGAATTTTTTTCGCATTTTTTCCCGCAGTATCGACGTAGTATCCTCTACACCAGAAATGCCTATTTCCATATTTGTACTTCAGATTTGCGTGTCTATCAAAAATGATTAAGCTACTTTTCCCTTTTAAGTATCCCATGATTTGAGACACACTATATTTCGGTGGAATTTCCACCAGCATATGTATATGATCCGGACAACACTCCGCTTCGATTATATTTATTCCTTTTCTCTCGCATAGGTCTCTTAATGTTTTTCCTATGTCTTGTTTCAATTTCCCGTATATAACCTGCCGCCTATATTTTGGCGCAAACACGATATGATACTTACAATTCCAACTTGTATGTGCTAAGCTGTTCTTATCCATATGGATACCTCCTTGATATTTTATTGCCGATAACACAATAATTTTATCATAGGAGGTTCTTTTTTTACTTGAAGCTAAAGCTTTTTATGCCTACCACCAGCATAGCTGGTGGTTTATTCATGCTAAAGCGCACAATAAAAATCGACAGGTATCCCTGCCGATTCTCTTCTTATTTGCCCAACAACTTTTTCATCAGGCGGGCGAAAAAGCCGACCGTCTCTTCTCTTTCGCTTCGGATCGCCGCCGGCTTGGCCTCCCCTTCTTTTCTTTCGAAGCGGGCGGCTTCTTCCATAAGATAGTCCTGGGCGATGAAATTTTCCCTGTTCTCCACATGGGCGTAGCGCTTCGAGGGCAAAAGCTCCCTGCGCTTCACATCGTCTTGAAACATGGTGTCCATAAAATCCAGAATCCGCTTTTTGATTTCGGGATCCAGAATCGGGCACGCCACTTCCACCCGCTTCCTGAGGTTCCGCGTCATGAAATCCGCCGAGGAAATGTACACCTCGGCGTCGTCGCCCCGGCCGAATTGGTAGATGCGGTGGTGTTCCAAGAAGCGGCCGACGATGGAATAGACGGAGAGATTTTCCGTGCGCTCGGGCACTTTCGGTACGATGCAGCTGATGCCCCGCACCAGCATGTCCACGGTGACGCCGGCATTGGAGGCTTCGGAAATTTTATCGATCATTTCCCTGTCGGAGATGGAATTCATCTTCAGCCGCACATAGCCTTCTCCCCCGGCCTTCACCTTTTCGATCTCCCGATCTATGGCGGCCTCCACCCCCTCGGGCAAAGTCTTCGGGCTCACCCAAAGGTAATCGTAGCTGCCGTTTAATTCCCCGATAAGGAAATTGTCGAAGAGGCGGTTTACGTCCCTGCCGATGCCTTGATGGGCGGTGATCAGGGCGAAGTCCGAGTAGAGCTTCGCCGTCTTTTCGTTGTAATTGCCCGTGGCGATTTGGGCCATGTACTTGGGCTTGCCGCCGACGACCCGGGTAATGAGCAGCACCTTGGAGTGGCACTTAAATTTGTTGAAGCCGTAGATCACGCGGCAGCCGGCCTTTTCCAGATTCGCCGACCAAAGGATGTTGTTCTCTTCGTCGAAGCGGGCCCGAAGCTCCATTAAAACCAGAACGTCCTTGCCGTTTTCCGCCGCCTCCATAAGCTTTTCCGCCACCATGGAATTTTTCGCGATGCGGTAGAGGGTGATCTTAATGGAGACCACGTCGGGATCCTTGGCCGCCTCGTCCAATAGGCGGATGATGGGATCCATGGATTCGTAGGGATAGGACAGAAGAATGTCCCCCGCCTCCACCCGGGCCATCATGGGCTTGTGCTCGTCTACGTAGCGGCTCATCTTCGGCTCAAAGGGCGGATCCACGCTCTCCGGCCCCATAATCGGCGCCAGCTCATCTACCAAGCCGAAGAGATAGCCCAGTTGCACCGGGCTCTGGGTCACGAAGACCCGGCTTTCGTCTAAAGAGAGTTTGGCGAGAAGCGTGTCCAAGAGATCCCGAGGCGGCATACGATCCAACTCCAGACGCACGGGCACGAGCCGCTTTCTCTTCTTCAGCATCTTTTTCATGTGGGAACGATAGTCCTCGCCGAACTCGTAGTCCTCGTCGTCCCAGTCGATGTCTGCATTGCGCGTGACGCTCATAATAAAGCTGTCTTTCACTTCGTAGGATTCGAAAAGGCCTGCGCCGTATTTTTCGATGACCTTTTCCAGCAAAATGTATTTATTGTTGTCCAGGCGAATGGTTCGATTTAAATTGGGCGGCACCTGAATGATCCCCATGCAACTCACGTCGTCGTCGCCTTTTTTTCTCAGGCGATAGACGATGACGATGCCCAAATTGGGAATATGGGGAAAGGGATGGGTCAAGTCCACGATTTGGTAGCTTAAATAGGGGCTCACCGTGTTCTCGAAATAGGGGCGCAGAATTTTTTCCTCGTGCTCCGTCATTTCCGCACTTTCGATGGCGTAATAGCCCTTGGCCCGGCACTGATCCCTAAGGTCTTCGTAGACGTAATCTTTTTTCTGATACAGGATTCTCACCTGCTCCATAATGGCGGCCAGCTGCTCGTCTTGATCCATCATGGACTTGTTGTCGATGACCCGCTTGTGGAGCATGGAAAGGTCCGTTAAAGAACCCACCCGCACCATGAAAAATTCGTCCAGATTGGAATCGAAAATGGACAGAAATTTCATGCGCTCCAATAAGGGTACCTGCCCGTCCTGAGCTTCGTCCAAGACCCGCTCGTTGAAGCGCAGCCAGGATAATTCGCGATTTTGAGTGAAAGAAATGTCGAACATTATTAGCCTCCTATGATTCGGCTGATAACGTACCCCTCCCGAATTCCCGTCTGAGCGACGGCAATTTTTTCCACGTGAAAATACTTGGCGATTCGGTAAAGAATCGATAGGCCGGGAAGCAAAGTATGGATACGGTCTGCTTTTACCTTTAAAATAATCTCCATTTTTTCTTTATCTTCAATGTCCAGCAAATGTTTCATCAAGGTCTTTAGGTCGTCGGTCCTCATTTCGTCGTTGTCGTGGTCCTCGTCGAAAAGAGTGTTGTACATTTTCAACGTCGCCCGGGCACTGCCCCCGACGGCACAGAGGATCGGGTAGCGATTCCCCGCCATGGCCTGAGCGTTTAAGAGAAACTTCAGCCGCTCGTCCATGGCCTTGCGCTCGTCGTTGGTTAAAAACAGGCCGTCGACGTAGTCCCGAAACACGGAGAGGGAGCCGATGTCTAAAGACGCCGAGTCCACCACCTCATGGTTTTGAAAGAGCACCAGCTCCGTGGAGCCGCCGCCGATGTCGGTGAGGACGCCGTCGGGATGCCCCTGAACCGTGCCAGCCGCGCCAATATAAGCCAAGCGCGCCTCTTCTTCCCCGCTTAAAATTTCGATGTCGATACCCAGCGCCTCTTTTACCCGGCGAAGGACTTCCTCGGAATTGTTGACGTTACGAATGGAGGCCGTGGCAATGGCGTGGGTGTGGTGAATATCGCCTAACTGATTCAGGATGAAGTTGAAGTGACCCAAGGTCTCGATCAGGGCGACGATGCCCTCTTCCGTCAGGCGACCGTTTTTTCGGTAGCCGGCCAGACCCAAGGTTTGCTTTTCATTGAATAAATTTTGCGCCTGTCGGTCTTCCACGCGGAAGACCGACAGGCGCACGGTATTTGAACCGATGTCGATGACGCCGTGCATCATACACCTCCTTTTTATTCTAATGGCCACATGTTATGCCTTTGTAAAATTTAGTTTAAACCTTCGTCACCTTCGACGATGAAGCGGGCGATGTAGTCTTCGTAATTCATCTTGGCGTCGCGGAAGCTGCCGTCGTCTCGTATTTCGATGATGCGGTTGGCGATGGATGAAATAAATTGATGGTCGTGGGAGGTAAAGAGCAGATTCCCCTTAAAATCCATAAGCCCGTTGTTCACCGCTTCGATACTTTCCAAATCCAGGTGGTTGGTGGGCTGGTCGAAGATCAGCACATTGGCGGGATCGATCATCATTTTGGAAAACATCATCCGCACCCGCTCGCCCCCGGAGAGGACGTCGGCTTTTTTCAGGGCCTCGTCCCCGGAAAAGAGCATGCGGCCCAAGAGGGAGCGCATGACGATTTCCGATTGGTCCTCGCTGTAGTCCCTGAGCCAGTCGATTAAATTCTTGTCCACGCCGTCGAAAAAGGCGTTGTTGTCCCTGGGGAAGTAGCGCATGGTAATGGTCTGTCCCCACTTAAATTCGCCGCTGTAATCGTCACAGTGGTCCGTTAAAATTTCAAAGAGGCGGGTAATGGCCACTTCATTGCCGATAAAAGCCACCTTGTCGTCCTTGTCCAGACGGAAGGAAAGATCCTTAAAAAGCAGATTGCCGTCCAGCTCCGAGGTGAGATTTTCCACGGTGAGGATTTCGTTCCCCACTTCCCTAGATAAAGTAAAGCCTACGAAGGGATAGCGGCGGGAGGACGGGCGAATCTCCGTCAGGTCGATTTTATCCAAGAGCTTCTTGCGGCTCGTGGCTTGGCGAGACTTGGACTTGTTGGCGCTGAAGCGGGCGATAAAGTCTTGCAGCTCTTTGATCTTTTCTTCTTTCTTTTTGTTTTGTTCCTTGATCAGCTTTGCCGCCAGCTGCCCGGATTCGTACCAGAAGTCGTAGTTCCCCGTGACCATATTGATCTTGCCGAAGTCGATGTCCACCATGTGGGTACAGACGTTGTTCAGGAAGTAGCGGTCGTGGCTCACGATAATGACGATGCCTTCGAAATCCGCGAGGAAATCTTCCAGCCACATCACCGCACGCACGTCCAAACCGTTGGTGGGCTCGTCCAACAAAAGAATCTCGGGATTGCCGAAAAGCGCCTGGGCCAAAAGCACCTTCACCTTTTCCGATTCCCGAAGCTCGTACATCATCTGCTCGTGTTTTTCCAAACCGATGCCCAGCCCCTGCAAGAGGCGGGAGGCGTCGGACTCAGCTTCGTAGCCGTTCATTTCCGCAAAGCGCGCCTCAAGCTCCCCGGCGCGAATGCCGTCTTCGTCGGAAAAATCCGGCTTCATGTAAATGGCGTCCTTTTCCTTTTGAATGGCGTAAAGCTCCTCATTCCCTTGAATCACCGTGTCCATCACCGTGAAATCTTCAAAGGCAAAGTGGTCCTGCTTTAATTTCGAGAGCCGCTCGTTCTTGCCCTTGGACACGTGGCCCGTGGAGGGCTCCTTTTCGCCGGATAGAATTTTTAAAAACGTGGATTTCCCCGCGCCGTTGGCGCCGATGACGCCGTAGCAATTGCCCTGTTGAAAGAGCAGATTCACGTCGTCGAACAATTTTTTATCGGGAAACAACACGCTTACATCAGTTACTTGTAACATAGTTCACCTTTCCATTTTTATTTTTTGCTGCCTTTATTGTACCACGAAAGACGCCTGCAAGCCGCCAAGATAAAGCCTTATCGGCGCCTATCTCATGGACTTGTGCTATAATGAGGAAAAAGATCATAAACAAGAAAGTGAGCGCTATGAAATTTACAGATCACAACAACTACACCCTCTTGGCGGATTTTTATGAATTCACCATGGGCAACGGCTATTTCGAAAACGGCATGAAAGACGAAATCGTGCACTTCGACATGTTTTTCCGCTCCGCGCCCGACGAGGCCAGCTACGTCATCCTAAGCGGTTTGGAACAACTCATCGAATACCTTGAAAGCCTAACCTTCGACGAAGAAGACATCGCCTTTTTGCGGTCCAAGGGCATCTTCAGCGAGGCCTTTTTAGATTACCTGGCAAGCTTCGAATTCACCTGCGACGTGCGGGCCATCCCCGAAGGCACCGTGGTCTTTCCCTCGGAGCCCTTGGTTACCGTCAGAGGCCCGGCCATTCAGGCCCAGCTCATCGAAACCATGGTGCTACTCACCATCAACCACCAAACCCTGATCACCACCAAGGCCAATCGCATCTGCAAGGCCGCCGGCGGACGGGCGGTCACCGAATTCGGTTCCCGCCGCGCCCAAGGCTACAGTGGCGCCAATTTAGGCGCGCGGGCCGCCTACATCGGCGGATGCAACGGCAGCGCCAACACCTTGGCGGAACAGCTCTACGGCGTCCCCGCCCTGGGCACCATGGCCCACAGCTGGGTGCAAATGTTCGACGAGGAAATCGACGCCTTCAGAGCCTACGCTAAAGTCTATCCCGACAGCTGCTTCCTCTTAATCGATACCTACGATGTCCTGGACCAAGGCCTGCCCAACGCTATTCAGGTCTTTAAAGAGCTGAGAGAGGCCGGCCACGAAGGCCGCGGCGTGCGCATCGACTCCGGAGACATCGCCTATTTGAGCAAGCAGTGCCGCAAAATGTTGGACGAAGCGGGCTTCCCCGACGTCACCATTATGGCGTCCAACTCCCTGGACGAATACGTCATCGAAGACCTGCTGAAGCAAGGCGCCCAAGTGGACTCCTTCGGCGTCGGCGAGCGGCTCATCACATCGAAGAGCCATCCCGTCTTCGGCGGCGTCTACAAACTCGTGGCCACGGAAGACGACGGCGAGATCAAACCCACCATTAAAATCTCAGAAAACGTGTCGAAAATCACCACACCCGGCGTGAAAGACATCTTCCGCTTCTACGACAAAGAACAAGGCAAGGCCATTGCCGACGTCCTCGCCGTACGTGGCGAAGAAATACCCGAAGACAATTACGAAATCTTCCACCCCCTCTTCACCTGGAAGCGCAAGACATTGAAAAACTACGAAGTGCGCTCCCTCTTGGAAGACATCTACATCGGTGGCAAGCTGGTTTACGAAAGCCCGAGCCTGGAAGAAATCCGCGAAAAAGTGCAGCGAGAGCTGAACAGCCTCTGGGACGAAGTCAAACGACTCAACACCCCCCAGGAATACATCGTGGACTTAAGCCCCGAGCTGTGGAAGATCAAAGACGATCTTTTAAAAAAACACAACTCTAATTAAAAAGAAGGCACCGATGTGCCTTCTTTTTAATTGGAAAAGCGCCGCTTTTCGAACAGATGGAAGGAGCTCGCTTCTCTTTTATTCCTTTCACACCATTTCTTCATCCATTTATTCCGGGGGAGGGAAAAAGGGCGTTGCGATTCGCCCTTATCCCTCCCCCGGACCCTCATGACCTATCCCGACGAGGGTCGCGAGTCGTAGGAAGGTCAGATGCAGTCTTACACCATTTCGGGGAGGCTTCGCCTCCTCGAAATGGATGTATAGTTGTAAACCCTAACGGGTTCCGATTCCTGTTGGGTCGCATCGCGGAAGAATTATTCTTATTATAGAATTTTAATAAGCGAACAACAGAAAAGCATCAATGCCGGCTACAAGTAATGAAACAACAGGTAATACAGATTTCCTTACTATAGAATTTGGCGCCGATTTTTGAGTCCTATAGATAATTACAATACCGGTTGTTTTAAATTGTTTTCCGTATTATCGTTATGATATATTGATCACGGAGAAAATATGGATGGAGTTGAAATAATGATTAAAGTAGATCATTTGAGTAAGCAGTATGATGGCAAGACAGTCCTTCACGATCTGAACTTTGAGATTCATGAAGGCGACATCTTCGGCATTATCGGCAGGAGCGGTTCAGGAAAGACCACCCTCCTGGACTGTATCTCTGGGCTGAAAGATTTTGATGAAGGCAGTATTTTTATCGACGGCGAAAACATCGGTTTGTTGAATCTCAAAGATGCTCGCGCCGTCAGAAAAGAAATCGGATTCGTCTTTCAGAATTTTTCCCTCTTATCTCGTCGGAATGTGATTCAAAATATCGCATTGCCGCTTAAATGTTGGGGATACGACGATGCAGAAATCCAAGAGCGTACCAATCGCTTGGCCGAAATGGTCGGCTTAGAGGATCATGTTACGAAGAAGCCGAAAGAATTGAGCGGCGGTCAGAAGCAGAGGGTCGCCATTGCACGGGCCTTAAGTATGGACCCCCGCTATATCGTGTGCGACGAATTCACGTCGGCCCTCGACCCGGCTACAACGCAGTCGATCTTAGACTTGATGCTCGAGATTCAACGCGAACGCCACGTCACCATTATCTTGGTCACCCATGATATGGAGGTTGCAAAAAAAATGTGTAATCGCGTCATCTTGCTGGAAAACGGCAATATCGTGGAATCAGGAACTCCCGAAGACGTATTTAGCGGCAATTCGGCGGCGGTCAGCAGACTCTTAGGCGGTGAGTAATAAGATGTTTGAAAATACTGAATTAATGGAATACTTGCCCAGTGTCATTCTCCCGGCACTGGCTGCGACGTTTAAGATCATGATTTTCTCCGCAGTTATCTCCATGTGCTTAGGCGTCGTGTTCGGCGTCTTGCTATTTATCACCGATAAAGGCGGTTTATGGGAAAAGCGGGTGTTGCATGCGGTGTTAGCAAAAATCACCGATATATTGCGTGCCTTCCCTACAATCATTCTGATCGTATCTCTCGCGCCTTTGACGCGGATGATCGTCGGTACAGCGGTAGGTGCCAATGCGGCTATTGTAGGCATTAGTTTTGTCTGCACCCCCTTTGCCACTCGCATGATTGAAAACGCCCTGCAAGGAGTGGACACCAGTCTGATCAAGGCGGCTCAGTCCTTCGGCGCAAGCACCGGACAGATTATCTATCGCGTCCTCTTGGTGGAAGCTCTGCCGAGCATCGTATCGAATTACACGATTTTATTAATCAACATGCTTAATGTATCGACGATAGCCGGCGCTGTCGGTGCAGGAGGGTTGGGTGCCATTGCACTCACTTACGGATATCAGCGTTTCGATTACGGCATAATGTATTTCATCGTATTGATTTTGCTTATAATTGTACTCGCGATCCAGGGAGCCAGCACTTTATTGTATAAGAAATTGAAGTAGGAGGAGTTATGAAAAAGAAATTAGTATTACTGTCGTTGCTTACGGTAGGCTTGCTTTCCGTCACTGCATGCGGAAAAACTGAAACGGAAACAAAGTCGGAAAAAGACGTCATCCGTATCGGCGGCACGTCAATCTCTCAAATTTACTACGATGCATGTAAAGAAGATTTTGAAAAGAAGGGCTATAAGACGGAGTTTGTGCCCTTCGACGCCAACCCCGTCGTTTTGGAAGCTTGCAACAGCGGCGACGTGGACATTTCCATCGGCCAACACTTGAAATTTGTTGAATCCTTCAACGAAAACAAATCGGGCGATTTAACCATGGCAAAGCCCTACGTCTTCCACACGGGCATCGGCTTGTATTCCGAAAAATATGATTCCGTCGATGCACTTCCCGAAGGTGCTAAAATCGCCGTCATGAACGACCCGATGAACGAAGACATTGCCATGCGCATTCTTCAAGAAAACGGACTCGTCGAATTAAAAGAAGGCAAGGACCTTTACACCAAGGCGGATGTTACGGCAAATCCCAAAAATATTGACATCGTCGAAATGGAACAAGGACAAACCGTTACGGCTCTCGAAGACTTAGATGCAGCCTGCGTCTTCTTTACCCATATGTCCAGTGCGGGAAAAGACCCGACGAAGTATATCGCTCGTGATACCGTCATGATTCGCTACCCCATGGGCGTCATCGTTAAGAAAGAAAACGAAAACGCACCCTGGGCTGTGGATTTCGCCGAAAGCATGCGTACACCGGAATCTCAAAAAGTAATCGAAGAAAAGTTCCCCGGCGTTTTCACTTTCTACAAGAGTGACGACGAGGCGAAATAATGAGTGAGTTTTCCGAACAAGTAGAAAAATTATACGCTCTTTTAGACCTTAAATACAGCGCCGTCGGCATCGAATTGGTCGATGATTTCGAGCAGTACGACAAGGCGGATGTAGAGGAAATAAAAAATCCCATCAACTATTGCGGCGCTGTCCGGGCGGCCAGTCGAGGACGTAGCGTGAAAATTCCCCAAGGGAAGTTTCGTTGCAAGAGTGCCGAACGTTTCTTTGGCATCGATCCGACGGATCCCATCAATTCCAATGGAGAAAATTGGCATCATCTGGGCATGTATGCCGACAAAGACACTGCGCGAGACATTCGAAAAAAGCAAAAAGACGTTTCAGGTGAACACTATGGCGTCATCGTCAAGCCTCTTGAAAAATGGGAGCAGGTGCCGCAAGTCGTCTTGGTATTTGACCTTCCCTACAATATGATGCGACTGATGCAAGGATACGCTTATCTTTACGGACAACCGGAAAATCTTCGGGTCATGGGCAACCAAGCCGTCTGCTATGAATCGACGACCTTGCCCCTGACCACCGATGAAATCAATCTATCTCTACTGTGTATCGGTACACGTCATCGGGCCGGCTGGTCGAAGGAAGATATGTCCATGGGCATTCCCGGCGATAAATTTGCCGGCGTTATCGAAGGTTTGGAAAAAACGGCCAATATTATGGAAAGCGACGAAGAGAAACAGCGCATACAATCGCGCTGGAAAGAGCATTGGGAGCCTCTTAATTTACAATTCGGATATAATTATTACAAGAGTTGTAAGTAAGAGAGATATTTCCCCATTCCTATGAAAAGATGCTTCATCTTCAAAGACACAGAATCTAAAACGAGTAGGCATGTCGCCTACTCGTTTTTAAATTCCTTTAAAATTTATTTGCCCAACAAACATTCATTTTTCGGCGACACAGCCCAGCAGGAATCGAAGCCCGGCAGGGCTTCGCACATTTAAAAGGCGTTTTGTGGGTGGAGTGGGATGGGGTCCAGGGGAAGGGCCAGAGGGCGAATCGCAACGCCCTAGGCCCTTCCCCTGGTCTCAGAGCCATGTAAGAATGAAATTTAAGCGAAAGAGTAACTTGATTTAATTACCTCGGCTACGCTTAAAAAAATCTACTCCCACATGATTAACGCCCTTTTTCCCGCCCCCGGAAAGAATCACGAAGATATAATTATAGAACGAGGAAAACGGTGTGCGAGAAAAAAGAAAAAAATAATTTTATAACGTTTCTTCCCATTCTTTCTCTTTAAACCCAACCAAGACCCCATTGTCATAAACAAGGATCGGCCGCTTCACCAACATTCCGTCGGTAGACAGCAGCTCATATTGTTCTTCCTCGCTCATGTCTTTCAGTTTATCTTTCAACCCAAGCTCTCTATAGCGCATGCCGCTGGTGTTAAAGAAGCGCTTCAGTGGCAGGCCGCTTTTTTCGTGCCAGGCTTTCAGTTCTTCCGCCGAGGGATTTTCTTCCACGATATGGCGATCGGTATAGTCGAGGCCCCGATCGTCGAGCCACTTTTTCGCTTTCTTGCAGGTGGAACATTTGGGATATTCGATAAATAACATGGAATCTCCTTTCACTTTGCCGTCGGTCTTTCGAATCGTTTTTTATTACATACCACAATGCCCAGGCCCACGAGCAGCACGATCATGGCGACGAGGAGGATGGGACGCGTCCCCTCTCTTTCCAACAAAATGCCGGCGCCGGTGGAGCCCACCATAATGGCGAAGTTAAAGGCCATGGACTGCACGGCGTTGGCCACGGCCACGCCTTCGGTAACCTGCCGAGCCGTGGCCGTTTGGAACATGCTGCTCATGGCGCCGAAGCCCATGCCCCAAAGGACGAAGGCTCCGTGGAACAAAACGATGCTCCCGGTGAAGTAAAACAGGGCCATGGTCGCCGCTCCCGATGCGTAGAGGGCGACGAACATGCCGTGCAGGTGACGGTCGATGAAGAGCATAGATAGGATCACCGCCACGATGGAACCCGCGCCGAAGAAAAGCTGGGCCACGGCGACGCCGGGATAGCCGATCTCCGTCACCAGATTGCTGACATAGGTATAGACGCCGTAGTTGGCCCCCACGGCGAGAAAAGTGAGGCAGATCACCAGGAGCACGCCGCGGTTGTTCAGCATGGCCAAGGGCGAATTGCCCTTGCTTCGCGCCTCGCCGGGCACGTCGGGAAGCGCCATGCGACAGGCCAGGGCGATGATCGCCGGTGCCGCCGCCAGAACGAGAAAGGACGCATGATAGCTGTATCTCGTACCGATCCAGGTCATGAGGGGAAGCCCCAGGCTCATGCCCACGGTAATCCCCGACATAATGATGGCCACGGCCCGGCCCTGATCCTTCTCATCCACCAAAGCCATGCCGTAGGCGGTGATCATGGGCCACAGGGTGCCGGCGCAGATGCCGCCCATAAAGCGACCCGCCATGGCGATCTCGTAGCTCGGCGCGAAGCTCACCACGGCGTTGGCGGCGGCAAAGCCCATTAAGAGAATAAAGAGCAGCCGCCTCCTCTGCCAGGTCACCGTGTAGGCCACGAGGGGCAGCCCGAAAATCGCCGAGGCGATGGCATAGGACCCCACCAAGCCCCCGGCCTTGGCGATGCTCACGTCGAAGGCCTCGCTCATTTGCGGCAAGACCCCCGAGGGCACCAGCTCGCAGAGAATGGCGAGCAAAGTCACCGTGGACATAAGGATCAATAAGGGCGCATTCTTTTTACTGTTTCTTGTGTTTTCCAAAACGACCTCCAAAAATCTTTATCTGCCTTATTTTATCAAAAGATCAGGGCAGACGGAATTTTTTCCCGCATTTCTTTTCACGGCGAAGAAAAATCGCATAGAAAACTTTCCCCATGCGTTAAAAAAAGGCCCCGGAGGACCTTTCTTTAGTGATTTTCTTTTTGGTTCAAGGAGCAGCAATCCAAGGGCGCATCTCCGAAAGCTTTTTTATTTTCGCCGGCCAATTTATCTAAAAAGTGTTTCCATTTGCTCTTTATGGTTTCGGTAAATTTCATTTGTTTCGCCTCCTCGACGAATCCACTGTTTCCTTCTTTCATTATATCTATACCTAATCGGCGCAGATTCTAATCACATGTGGGAGGATAAGTCCGTACAAATTTTTTGCAGCAAAATCTAAGCCAAGTGGCGATCTTCTTTTATGCTCACGCGCTCTTCCAAATTCTTTCGAATCTTCTCGAATCGCATCCGATGCACCTCGTGGGTAAAATTCACCATAAGCAGTTCGTAGGCAGAGTCAAAGTAATTTTTTACGCCGGGCTTCGCGCTCTCCCCTGCCTTCATGTAGATAAAGTAGAGTCCCTGCAGGATGGCCCGGGTCACCAGCGGATCGCCGCCGGAATAGGTAATGATCTGGCTGAAAACCAAATAGAGCTCGTCTTCCACGGAATAGCATTGGTAAATGATCTTCGTATCCCCATCCTCTTTCAAGACGATAAATTGATTGGCCGTGGAGAGGAGCTTGCCGAGAAGCGTGGAAATTTTATTGACACAGGCCACCGCCGTGTTCGGGTCCTTGGTCCCCGGGCTCATAGCCAGGACGGAAATCTCCGTGAGAATCACCAGTCCGTGATGGTAATCGTCTTGAATGTTTTTAAAAATATTAATCACCAGGGCGCGCCCGATGGTATCGATCAGCTCTTCGATTTCGTCTCCGCTGAGATTTTTTCCGCCGAAAAGCTTCAACACCCCTACGGATTCCCCCTCCGTAGCGTATTCGCCGATTCGTTTCTTAATGGTGAACTCGGCCTTGATCCCGTCCAGGGCCTTTAAAATCGCATCGGTCTGAATGTCGTAAAGGTATCCCGTCGTCGTGGCCAACACGGGAAATTCCTTCGCGTCCTTGTCCTCCTAGTAGCGCTTCGCATTTTCCCGAAGGGCCACCTCCTCATCGATCAAAGCGTCGCAATCGGTGTACACGCCTTCGATAATGTTTGATATTTGAATGTTCTCAAGCACCTGCTTGGCAAAGACGACAAACCCGATCATGGCCACAATGGCATAGGCGATGGCAAAACTCCCCGCCATGACGTGGTCGTCGGCCCCGATATTTTGAAGCAGGAGAATGCTGATAATCGAATAGAAAAAGCCGCTGATAAAAATGCCGAAGAGGCCCAGGACGTCGGTGCGGTCGATAAACGTTTGGAGCATGCGAGGCGACACGCTGCTGCTGTATTTATTCAGCACCGTGACGATGGTAGTAAAGGAAAAAATGCTGATGGTCAAAAAGACGCCGGAAATATTCGAGAGAAAATCCGTGGACACATCAACAGGCAAAAGCAATTGATCCGGCACATGATCCTTCAACTCGGGGAACCCATGATCGAAAATCCATGTCAATATCAGAAGAGATATCGTCAGAAGGACGAACTTTGCCATCTTCATTAAATTCTTTTCGTTAATAAACCATAATTTAATTCGATCTACCATGGCTCGTCCTTTCTCAAACAGCATTGATCTACTTGTTAAATAGTGTAACATGACCGGGCCGATGCACGGAGAATTTCCGCCAAAAAAATCCTTTTATTATAAATGATCCCGACAAAGCAAAAGCGATCCGCACAAAGCGTATCCCTTCTTTTTTCTTGTCCTTGGCAAAGGTTAAGTTCGTCACCCTTCCGCCGACATTGTCCCGCCCCATGTTACCTGATATACTTAACTCAATAATAATCGGAAAGACGCGGGATGACGAGCAAGCCACGTGAGAAAGGATGGGAGATCATGGCATTAGACAAGGATGGAAGTATGGGACGGGGCATGTTTTGCAGGCACTGCGGACAGAAAAATGAAAAAGAGGCGGTCTTTTGCATCAACTGCGGCAAGCCCTTGGCCGCTCCGGTAGAAAAAAGAATGCCGCCTAAAGAAGAAAAGACGGCACCCGTTGCGCCGCCCACTCCCCCTGTGGAAGAAAAAGCGGCGCCCATCATACCGCCTGCGGAAGAAAAACCGGCGCCGAAGGAAGAGCCGGCGCCTCCCTTTGAAAACAAGGCCGAAGAAAATGTCGGTCCCGACGGGAATGATGCCCCTCCTCAAAGTGAAGGCGGCGGAAGCTTTGAATCCCTGGGCAAAAATCTGGGCAAGAAGGTCGATGATTTCGCCCGCACAGGAAACGAAAAGGCGAAGGAATGGGCGGATAATATGGGCTCCGACACCTACGCCGGCTATGCCTATCTGGCCTATTTGATTTCCGCCGTCGTCGCCTTTTTAAGCCCCTTTATGCCCTACATCAGCGTCAGCATGTACGGCATGACGCTGAGCTTCAACTTCGTGCGCATCCCTTCCGGCATCACCGAAGGCGCCACCCAGTGGGGCGACGGCATCCTGCTCATCGCCATCGCCATCGCGGCCATGGTGGTTTGGAAGCTGAAAAACAAAACCGCCATGCTTTGCATCGGCGGCGCCGCCACCGTGTTTTCCCTCTTTGAAATGGGCAGGGCGAAACAGGTTCGAGATCTGGTCAGCGGCATCCTCGGCGGCGATTTAATCAAAATGGGCGTCGGCTACTACTTCTGCATCCTCGCCTCCATCGCCCTCTTGGCATCGGCGGTCCTGTACTTCAAATCCACGAAAGAACATCAATAAATCAGAACCACCGGCTTAGCCGGTGGTTTGTCATGCCCCTATAAGGGGCTGTTACCGGCAGCACTCTCGTGCTCTGAATTTCTTCCTCTTGCAACAATTCCTCAGTTGGCGCTAAAGCGCCTGTTCTCATACTTTATTTGACCTGCTGACCCGTAAACGGATCGATGAATTCCTTCATGCTTATCTGATCCGCCATATAATCTTCTTCCAATTGGTTTTTGATGTATTCTTGAATTTTTTTCGCATTTTTTCCCGCAGTATCGACGTAGTACCCTCTACACCAGAAATGCCTATTTCCATATTTGTACTTCAGATTTGCGTGTCTATCAAAAATGATTAAGCTACTTTTCCCTTTTAAGTATCCCATGATTTGAGATACACTATATTTCGGTGGAATTTCCAGCAGCATATGTATATGATCCGGACAACATTCCGCTTCGATTATATTTATTCCTTTTCTCTCGCATAGGTCTCTTAATGTTTTTCCTATGTCTTGTTTCAATTTCCCGTATATAACCTGCCGCCTATATTTTGGCGCAAACACAATATGATACTTACAATTCCAACTTGTATGTGCTAAGCTGTTCTTATCCATATGGATACCTCCTTGATATTTTATTGCCGATAACACAATAATTTTATCATAGGAGGTTCTTTTTTTACTTGAAGCTAAAGCTTTTTATGCCTACCACCAGCATAGCTGGTGGTATATTCATGCTAAAGCGCACAATAAAAGGAGAAGCCGCTCGGCTTCTCCTTTTTGTGTCTCTTCTCTTTGACAAAAAACGAAAATAAACAGCTTTTTCCGACAAATTATATTATAATCGAAGCCATAAGGAGGGGCCTATGGACGAAAAAAGAAAACTCAAATTCACCTTTTACTCCTTTGCGTTTTTGCTCATCTTCGGCATGATCGGCTACAAATTTCTGCTGAATGTGGATTTCATCGACGCCTTTTACATGACCGTGATCACCATCTCCACGGTAGGCTTCGGCGAGATCGGCACCACAAGCAATGCCTCCGAAATGTTTTCGGTCCTCATGATTTTTTTAGGCGTGGGCATTGTGGGCTATGCCTTTTCCACCGTTGTGGCCATGTTCGTCGAAGGGAAAGTTGAAGATTTGTGGAAGGGAAGTAAAATGAACAAAAAAATTTCCGCACTCAATGATCATTACATCATCTGCGGCTCCGGCGAATTGGCCGAGGTCATCATCAATAAATTTATTCACGAAGAATTGGATTTCATCGTCATCACCGACAAGCGAGAAGACTTGGACGACTACAGTCACCACGATATTTTAGTCGTGGAAGGTCATTCCACAGAAGAGAGCGTGTTGGAACACGCCGGCATCGCGCGGGCCAAGGGGCTTTTGGCGACCCTGGACAACGAGGTGGACAATATCGTTACCGTGCTCACGGCGCGGAACATGAACAAGGATATTTACATTATCGCCAATTCCGTGAGCAAATCGGGCAACGACAAATTATTAAAGGTGGGCGCCGACAAAACCCTGTCCGCCGTGGAAATCAGCGGCAAGCGCATGGCCTCTTTGATGATTAAGCCCAACATCATTAATTTCCTCGACGTGGTCACCCGCATCGGCGACGTGGAACTGGATCTGGAAGAAATCGTCGTCAAGAAGGGCTCCTATCTGGAAGACAAAAACCTCATCGAGGCACAGATCCCGAAAAAAACAGGGCTCACCGTCCTGGCCATTAAACGGCAAGAAGACGGAAAAATGCTCTTCAACCCGCCCATCGACTATCACTTTGAAATCGGCGACATCCTCATCGTCTTGGGACGGGAGGAACAGGTGGACAAGCTGAAACATTTAGGCGACGAAATAAAATAAGGCATGAAAATAGGCGATAACACCATCGCCTTTTTTCATGCATTTTTCATGGCTTACTTAGTTTTGATCTTATCAAATCCAGCCCTTTTTCTTAAATTCTTCGATGCGGGCCAAATCCTCAGCTGAAGGCTCTTGTACCGCTTCGACAGCGGGCCTGTTTAAGTAATCGCTGTTCCATCGGTTTAAGATCCTGACCACCTCGTCGGACACGCGAATATTGCGCTTCATAATGGAATCCAGGTCCCAATCCATAGCGTCACAGGTGCCCATAGCATTTGTAATGGCGATCTTCGATGCCGCATAGGCTTTCTTCTTCTTATCGAAATAGCCGTTGCCCGCAACGATATTCAGCTTCTTCTCGAAAGGCAGCTTGTTTCCGATTTGTTCGATTTTTTCCTTCATCGTGTCATCCGACTCGTCGGGGAAATAATTCGTCTGCCACTTCCTCGGGAGGATGTGCTCGATCTCCCACCTGGCCGGGAGCAATTCATCCTGATGCTCGTAGGCCAAGGTCTTTAAGAGCATACGCACCACATTGCGGTTCGGGCTGTGAATATAAGTTTCCAGATTAGCCATGTCCACCGCCTTGAAATCAAAGGCAGGTACATCCGATGCGACGATAGCGGCATTCAACTTCATGATATCCGGCTTCACCGCATTGATCGTCGGCGTCGTCAGATACTTCGTCATCAGTTCCATCAACAGCTTATTTAAAAACTTGGCGAATTTCGTTTCAAAATCGGCCTCACTTCGATAGCAGATATAATAAATGACCACCGGATATTTCCAAAACTCGTTGGGATAAGAGGTCAATGTGTCCAACCGCTGCCTGATTTTAATATTCTTCGACCACGGTTCATTCTCCAGCTCTTCGCCCTTATTCACCACCACCCACAAATCGAGAATGGCAAACAAAGTATCCATCAATTCGAGCTTGTACAAGCGTTCAAATTTATTGGCGGCATAATATTTTCTCAAGCCGGGAGTCGTACTCTTCGTGTCCTTTTCCAGAGCCCGGTAGTAAAACATATTGTAGTAGAACAACTGCTGAATGCTCTCATTCGCCTCTGCGGCCTCTTCATCTAAATCCTTCCAGCGTTCAATAAAAGCCTTCTTGTCATCGGCATCCAGCCGATTATAAATCTTGGCCTTGAAAATATCCGCATCGGACAAAGGCAGGCCCCGATCGTTAAGAGTAGAGAAAATAGTCAATGCCGTGTCTTGGGTATCCGCCGTAATGGGCAACAGAATGGCCTGATTCAACAGAGCATAGATAAACTGATACACCATCAAGGGATTCTCCGTGGAATGCCTGTCGAATAACTCTTGGAAGAGGCGATAATTCTTCGAGTAGTTGTCTTTTGCGTCTTCGTCCGCCTGCCCGCTTTCCAAAATCGAACGCAAAATTTCATTGCCGTCGTTATTTACCACCCGCGACGTCAAAAGAATGTCCTTGTAGTCCACGGTTCCGGTAAGCTTGTTGGTACGCCAGATGGTCGGCTCAATCTTGCTTATAAAATTGTTGGCCTCCGCCGTTCGCTCCGATGCCGGCGTCTGAGTCAGCTTTGTGTAAATGGCGCGCAGCAATAAAAATAGCGAGGTAATGCGCTGCTGCCCATCGATAATTTCCTGCTCGCCGTCTTCATTCTCGTAAGAAACGACGCTACCGAGGAAATAAGAGCTTTCGTTTTCAGTGCCTCCGATGGTCGTGGTAAACTCCCACAAATCTTCAAAAAGAGTCTCCACCTGTTCATCCGTCCAGGCATAGGGCCGCTGGTATTCGGGAATGACAAAGGGCTTCGACTTCCCGCTCCCTAAAAGCGCCTCCACACTTTGCTTATTCACTTCAATGGTCGTCGTCATCACATGCCCTCCTTCAAAGGGATATCAGTCATTGGTCTTTTTAATATTGCAGTCCCGGCAAAGCATTTGGCAATTTCCCGGTACGGTCTTGTCCTTAAATGTATGCGGTGATGCCTCATTGCTCTCCGAAATTTATCCTTTCATCCATTCTACCGTCTATTTCATTCTTTATCTACTGCCCTGTTGCTTCGTCGCAACAAAAAAGCCCTCGCAAGGGCTGTGTTTGAGAGTCTCCTCGTCGGTTCTCTCTCTTATATGGAAGGTTTTTATAGGCAAGTGGTTTGTCGTAATTTTTCTCGGCTTTCTCAGTCCCTATCCTCGTTTAGTTCTGTTTCATCCTTTATCTTCAGCAGATAGGCGCAGTAGGCCGCGGATATAACCGCCGTGGCGATGATGTAGATCCACAAAATTTTCGTCGTCTCTATGCCGTATTTCGAGCTTGCGTTGATGAAGCCGTGGATCAGGATGCATGGCCAAAGGCTCTTGCTCTTATAAAAAACGATGGTGAACATAAATCCCCATGCCACGGCAAAGATGATCTGGGCCACGGTCTCCGGCCCGCCTTGTCCCGTAAGCAGGTTGATGATGTGGCCCATGCCGAAAGTGACGGCCACGATGACGATGGATTTCAAGAGGCCGTCTCTCGGCACCAGGGCTTTAAAGAGGAAGCCGCGGAAAATCACTTCCTCGATAAAGCCGATGAGAAGCATGGACAAGCACGCCCACCATTGGGCGAGGCCGCCGTAGGCGGGAGCGATGCCGTTCCAAAGATTGCCCGTGGCCAAGAAACACATAGGGAGAAAGTAGAGGTATTTTTTACCGTCTTTCGGCCATGTGTTCAGCTCGTATTTTCCCTGTAAATCGTATTTTTTCACCCACAGGCCGATTACCGCAGCCATGGCGGCAAGGGCGAGGAGCAGGTAGATGCTTTCGTCGCCGAATTGCCCGCGAAGGGTCATGGTCACCGCGCAATAGACGGCGATCCACAGCAGGGCAAAGGCCAATTCGTTTTTCTTGTACAGACCGTGCATATCATTCCTCCTCTCGCCGCCATTCTATCTTTCCCATTCACGATTCATGTCATAAGAGTGTTTATTTTTTGTTAAATCGATCTTATCGCCCCAAGCCTAATTTTATTTTTTTCCTGTTTAAGATAAAGGAGCCGAGGAGCACGAGGGCCAGTCCGATGGCCATGTTGAGGGTAAAGGGCTCGCCCAGTACCAGCACCGAGAGCAGGGAGCCGAAGATCGGTATAAATAATTTATACACGCTGAATTCGTTGGCATGGTAGTGTTGCAGCACCGAGGTCCAGATAGAAAAGGAGGTCGCCGAAATAAAGGAGCCGTATAGAATCATAAGGCAGCCTTTTGCCGTAAGGGCCAAGGGCCTGCCTGCGACGCAAAGGCCGAGGACGATGAGCACCGTCGCGCCGATAATAAATTGAAAGGCCGTGAGGATAAAGGAGTTTTCGCCCTTTCCGTATTTTCGGATCAACACCGAGGCCAGGGCGTTTAGGGTGGTGGCCATAAGCACGAAGCCTTCCCCGGCGGCGTGAAAGCCTCCCCCGGCACTTTCCCCCGCGCCTTTGGAAATCAATATGCCCATGGTGCCCAGAATGAGGGCGATGATGATGTTGGGGTTCACCTTTTCCTTGGGGATCAGAATCGCCGAGATCAACACCACGAGAAAGGCATTGGTGGATTGAATAATGGACGACCGCACCCCCGGCACATGGGAGAGGCCGATGTAGTAAAAAATGTATTGCAGGGACGTTTGAATCAGAGCCAGGATCACGACAAATTTCCAGTTGACTTTGTTAAAGGCTACCGGCCGCCCCTTTTCGCTTATTTTAAAATAGATGAGGGTCAAGAACCCGGCAAATAAAAAACGGATCCCCGCCACCAGTATTTTTAATCCCGCATCCCCTTGGCCGATGCCAAGCTCCACAAAAGTGGATTTGATCAGGGGGATGGCGCTCCCCCACAAGAGCATGGCAAGGATACTTAGTAAAATGGCTTTTTTCTTATCTCTTAACAAATTTGCCTCCGCAACTCTTTTATTCTCTAACGCTCGTCCATCTCTTTGACGAATCAAAAACCCGACAGGGCAAGGAAAGACCTGCCATGTCGGGGTACGCTCCATTTATTTCTCTTTTTTCTTCATGTTCATTCCCGTCGCCATGCATTCGACCCCGCTCGGTGATTGCTTCACTGCCTTTATCATAACATAAAGTGTGAGCGCGCCGAGAACAAATAAAGGAACATGAGCTTTTCCCAAAAGTCCTCGACAGATGCTCCTGCTCGAACCGCGCTTTAAACATCTCTTTTTCTTATATCCACATTGATGCCGCTTGAAAATATAAAAACAGCGCATCTATGATGATTCACTGTTTTCGTCAATAGTAAACAATCAAGTGTTATACACCAGGGTAATGACAGAGACGAGAATCCCGACGATGGCGAGAATCAAAAAACTCTTTTGTCTCTCCTTGGAAAAATAATATCCGATGCCTCCGCCGATAGTCAGAACGGACTGGGAAGCGATGGCCAGTACTTTCGGATAGGTGTTGGAAGGATTGCCCGATAGATCGACTTGCACGGTCACCATTTCCGGCAAGACCTTATAACCGTAAATTCCCAGCCCGATGGCTGCAACTACCATAGCCCCTAATACCATTTTCTTGTTCATTTTCTTTTCCTCCCCGTTTACATCGTGCTTTCGAATTTCGAGCGCCAATACAAGGCGTAAATTTGTATGGACAAATAGATGGCCACGACGATGACAATCTGAAATTTATCGACGCCCATTAACGAAAACATTATGAGCATGGCGGCAAACAGATAAATCATGAGATCGTAAGCTTTCGACTTGGACTTTTCTGCGATCAATCTATTTCTTTCGTCATTTTTTTCGATCTCGATTTGTCTCTTTAACTCCTCGTTATTTTTTGTGGAGAAATAGCTGATGATATTTCCCGTATAATGACCGAAAATCCCGCAACCGAGGCCGATCAATAGATAGGGGATGGCGATGATCCCTCGTTCGGTGCTCGTCACGACCGTGTGACTGAAAAAACCGAGGACGATCAATCCGAGTCCCAAACATGCAAAAGCTAAATTCTTTATAACCGTGCCGTTACTTTCCATCTTCCTCCCCCTCTTCATAGATAAAAATTTCTTCAATGGTCAAATTGAAATACGTTGCAATTTTAAAGGCCAAAAGAATGGAAGGATTGTATCTTCCGTTTTCTAAAGAACCGATGGTCTGCCTGGATACTTCGAGAATATCGGCGAGTTCCACTTGCGTGATTCCGTATTCCTTTCTTATCTCTTCAAGTCTGTTCTTCAGATGACATCACCTCCACGGATGACAAGCTAGCTTTACATCTATTGTAATGTAATCCTGCAACCATGTCAAGTTTACTTTCCATTTTTTATGCTTACTATTTTTCTCGTGTACGTCCATGAACAACTTTTCCATTTTGTTGAATGAAGATAAAAAAAGCACCTACAATTGTAAGTGCTTAAACAAATTCTATTCCTACAAAAAATTAAAGGGGAAGATTGAAAATTCACCGGTGGTATAGTAGCTACCGTCGTTTTTCAACACGCGATACCCGGTGTAGAAATATAATACGGCTCTACATGACGATACGGCACCCTCTTCGCCGACGCCGGCTCGCTTAATTCTGTGGCGACATATTCTCGGATATGCATCAAATGTTCTTTCGCCTGTCTCGTGATTTTTATTTTATAACGATCCATTAGAGGCCTTTCTCGAGCTCCTCAAAAACATCCTCTACGGGATACGTATCTCCTCGAATGGCCTGATCATAGCCCCTTGCCATTATGCCGTTAAAGGTCTTTTCGTCCATGGTGTCACGATCCGGTAAAGATTTCGGTATGGTAAGAGTAAATGGAATCCCCTGATTCAAAATGATTTGGCGATAAAACAGATCGATGGCCGTGGCTCTTGAAATGCCGATGGTCTCCAGAATCGATTCGGCCTGTTGTTTAATATCTTCTTGTATTCTCACATTCACATTCGCAGTTTTTGTCATTGCCATAGAGTTCGCCCCCTTTAAGATGATTATAAAATCTTGTGTCGCTTTTTGCAACACATGCTTTGGAAGAAAAGCCTATTCAAACATACAAAGGCTTCATTTTTTCGTTTCTGCAAACAAATTTTTTCCACCTCACACTTTCGTATGATGTGGAAAAAGTCTCTTGCCGATATAATGGGGTCAAACTCAAAAGTCACCCCTGTCAGTTTATGGAAAGAGAGTGATCCTTGAAGGGAGGATGACACATGAAGACGGGTTACCATTTTTTAAAAAAGCTGTGCCAATGATTTTGGCCGCCGCACTGCTCCTTCCCCTCACCGCCTGTGGAGGCGCTGAAGAGGATCCGGTCACTGAATTCAAAATCAGAAACGACCGCATCGGCACGGAAATATCCTTTAACTTGCCCGGCAACGAAGAGGATTGGTATGTGTTAGATCATCAATTCGGAGGGACATCGGAAGATTTCACCTACAATCCCGAAGGCGAGAATTTCGACGCCACAAATAGTTGGTGTGTTCAGGTGGAGGTATCCGCAGGAGAAACGTCATATCAAAAGATTGTCGTCGACGGGAAAGAGCCCGTGGACGACAGCCAGAGCGTGGTGGAATCCGAATCGGGTATGAAATGGGTGAAGACCACGAACGACAACTATCATATCTCATACTCCACTTGCCTGGACGAGTATTTAAACGGCTACCGCACGGTTGACTTCACCATCCTTCCTAACGGCAACCTGGAAGAAGGCCAAGAGCCTGATCTGGAGCTCTATGACAAAATTGAAAAGACGATTCTGAACAGCTTTAAGTACGACAGCAATTATAAGGGCAAGCCCGACTTTTCCGATGCAGCTTACACCGGCAGCCATCGCCTCAAATGGCCCTTTGAAATTCCTTTTGAAGGCGGCGTCATCAAGGCCGAAGAATACTTGGGCAATGACAAAGCCTCGGTGAAATTCCAATACGAAGACCCTGCCAACCCGGGAGTCGTCTATCGCATCGAGTTGGCTCGGGATGAGTTGTATGATCCCGAAGCCTACGACGACAAGGCCTATTTCGATCGCCATTTCTCCAATAACGAAGATCCCGAGGTGGAAAAGGGCTTCGAGGAAATGGAAATCGCGGGCTATCCTGCGGCCATTCGTTTCAACGATGAAGACTTCAGAGACGAAGTGGTGATCGAGCTTGTCAAGGACAAGGCGGAAAAGCGCCTCATCCTCGATATGATGACTTATATCGACAGCGACAACGACGCCGACAAGGCCGATGTGAAAAACAAGCAAATGATCATCGACATGGTGACGGCCATTATTAACAGCGCACAATTCCCGGAAACAGCCGAATCCGGCGCCGATTAAACTGCTTGCTTCGTAAACTTTTTTCCTTCTAAAAAACAAAACGCTCCGGCCAGAGCATCATTCTAATCCGGAGCGCTTTGTATTTTCTTTTGACCCGTCGACAAGGATCACATCTTCGATTCGGTTGCGAGGTAGGCCTTGATATTTAATTCGTGGAGCCTGCCCGGGGCAATAAATTCATTGCAAGGGAGCAAGACGATGCCTATGCTTTTATTCCAAGGTCAAAAGAAGGGCCATTTTAAATTTCTTCGTCGCTTTTACCGAGTGCAGACCGCCCTTCGCGAAGTGAAAGTTTTCGCCGGCGCGAATGGCATGATCTGTCCCTTCGTAGCCGATCACCGCCTCGCCGTCCAGCGCAAAGATAATCGCTTCGCCGGGGGCGGCGTGTTCCGAAAGGCTCGTGCCTTCGTCGAAAGCCATGACCACAAGCTTCATTTTGTCATTATGCGCCACGTCCATGTTGACGATCTTGCCTTCCCCATAGGGAACCAGGTCTTCCAGCTTAAAAATTTCTCCTGCTTTAATGATTTCGTTCATCCTGCTCTCCTTTTCTATACACACTTCCGTATACACACTGCCTTCTGTCGTCCGCATGCCCATAGGGGTGCCCGCCAATGTGATGATGCCGTCTCCAACTTGCACCACTTGCAAAAATAAGATCTTCCTGTCAATTGGACATTACAACTTTTATTGAAAAATTAGCACATTCGCTCTTATTAATTTTTCTTTTCAAAAGTCGAAGCATCCAGTAAAGACTTAGCAAACTTTTCAGTTCCTTTTAAAAACTCATCGTCCGGCATCCAAGAAGCCTTTAATTCTTCGTCTATAAGTTCAAAACCTGCCTTTTCGAGTTCTTCTCGTAAAACTTTGTTCCCTTCTCCCGACCATCCGTAGGAACCGAAAACTCCTGCTACTTTGTCTTTAAATTTAAGTTCTTGAAGGAAGTGTAACCAGCCCGAAATCGTGGTAATTGCAGATCGTCCGACTGTGGGAGAGCCTACAGCGATGGCCTTCGATTTAAAAACTTCAGTCATTATGTCATTTCTGTCCATTTCTGCCACAGACAGAACCTTTGTCCTGGTGGACGGGGAGAGTTCTCTTATATCATCTGCAATTTTGTGGGCAATTTTTTTGGTTGCTCCCCACATTGAGTCGTAGATAATTGTGACTTGATCTTCCTTATAAGCATCTGCCCATTCAGCATATTTTTCTACTATTTCAAGGGTATTCTCTCTCCAAATACTACCATGACTTGTTGCGATAATGTCTATAGGCAGGTTCATAGCTACAATCTCCTCAATCTTCTTTTTAGCAAAAGACGAAAAAGGATTTAAAATGTTCGCATAGTACTTCATCGCTTCATTCCATAGAATCGTCGGGTCTGCCTTGTCGTTGAAGAGTTCACTTAGGGCATAGTGCTGACCGAAGGCATCATTGGAAAATAAGATATTGTCTCCGGTCAAATAAGTTGCCATTGAATCCGGCCAGTGAAGCATTCTCATTTCTACAAACACTAATTGCTTTCCGTTTCCTATATCCACAGAATCCCCGGTTTTTACAACCCTATAGTCCCATTCCGGGTGATGATATTGCCCAATGAGCGATTTTTTACCATTGGCTGTACAGAAAATCGGAGTATTTGGAATTTCCTCCATAATTTCTAATAAAGACCCTGAATGATCGGGTTCTCCATGGTTAATAACGATATAGTCAATTTCCTTCAACTCGATTTCACTCTTAAGATTCTTTACAAACTCTTCTTTATGGGGAGTCCATACAGTGTCAATTAATACCGTCTTTTCTTCTTTGATCAAATAAGCATTTTGGCTGGATCCATTGTGCACGGAGTATTCTGTTCCGTGAAATTCCTGAAGTTCCCAGTCAATTTTTCCGACCCAATATACATTGTTCTTGATTTGTTTTTTCATAATTTTTCATCTCCCCTTTCTTTTTATTCCAAGGTCAGAAGAAGCGCCATCTTAAACTTCTTCGTCGCCTTTACCGAATGAAGACCGCCCTTCGCGAAGTGAAAGTTTTCGCCGGCGCGAATGGCATGATCTTGCCCCTCGTATCCGATCACCGCCTCGCCGTCCAGCGCAAAGATAATCGCCTCGCCGGGGGCTGCGTGTTCCGAAAGGCCCGTGCCTTCGTCGAAAGCCATGACCACAAGCTTCATCTTGTCATTATGCACTACGTCCATGTTGACGATCTTGCCTTCCCCATAGGGAACCAGGTCTTCCAGCTTAAAAATTTCTCCTGCTTTAATGATTTCGTTCATCCTGCTCTCCTTTTCTATACACACTTCCGTATACACACTGCCTTCTTCCGTTCGCATGCCCACGGGGACGTCGGTCCACGTGAAGATGCATTCTCCGGCGCACAGCTTTTGCGAAAAGCCGTCGTTTCCGTAAACCTCCACACTTCCCTCCGCCACGATCATTAATTTATGGTAGGGATAGATTTCCGCGCTGATGTCGGTGTTCTCGGCCAGGGAAAAATACGTGATCCCGCTATCTCCGCCGAAGGCTTTCGAAACGGTGCACCCCGGAATCGGCGGATTCTCCTCCCCGATGGAAAAGACTTTGCCGGGGGTTTTCTTTTCATTGACCTCCATGTCGTTCATGATTTTTCCTCCTCCCTCGATTTTCTACTTGTATTATAGTACAATCGTAACAACGTGTATGTTGTTACGACAACCAACCGGAGGTTTTATGAATACTTTTTTTCTTGCGAACACGCAGCTTTTTCGCGGCATCAGCGAAAGTGAAGTAGAGGAGCTCCTCCTCTGCCTGGGGGCACATGAGTGCAGTTTCCAAAAGGGCGACACTATCTTCCGAGCCGGATCCCCTATCGACGAATTCGGGCTTGTGCTTTCCGGCAGCGTCAATATCGTGGTGAATCTCTATTGGGGCAACAGTATTATTTTCGGCCATATGGGCAAGGGCGAGGTCTTTGCGGAAAATTACGCGGCCGTTCCAGGAAAAGAGCTGGCTTGCGACGTGGTCGCCTGCGAGGATACCCAGGTCCTCTTTCTTAAAATGCAGAGTGTGATGACGACCTGCCGAATGGGATGCGCCTATCACAACCGCATCATTCAGAATATGCTTCGCATTTCCGCTCAAAAAAATTTAAATATGTCTTCCCGCATGATGCATACCGCTTCCAAGTCTCTGCGGGAAAGGCTCCTGTCTTACTTGTCCGAGCAGGCCTTGGAACGGGGAAGCGCGCAATTCACCATTCCCTTTAACCGCCAGCAGCTGGCCGACTACCTCGCCGTGAATCGCAGCGCCATGTCCAATGAGCTTTCGAAGATGCAGGAGGAAGGGCTCATTACGTTTCGGAAAAATGAATTTATCTTGAACGAAACCGCACGGGATGAATAAATGGCGATGAGAAAAGATTAATGGGGCGCCCGCGGAAACGGATGGCATCTCCTTTTCTTAGACAGGCAGCAACTATTCCACAAAAAAAGATTCTCTTGCCGTAGCCGGAGAATCTTTTTTGTTGCGCAAATTTAAGCTTGCTTCCCGAGAAAATGTTCCTTCGCAAATTCCATGTCCTGTACCAACTCCAGGGTGCCGAGATATTTGCCGTCCCTGTCCCGCACGGCCATGTACTTCACCAGCATGGTGCGCCCGCCTTTTTCCATCCATACCTCCACGAAATCGCGACGGCCCTGTCTAAAATCGTCGATAATATGACGCACCATGGGTTCGATCTTCGGCGGATGGCAAGAAAACACCTCGCGGTTCAGCGCCATGAGGGGGCGTTTAAATACCTTCGGCCCTTCGTCGAAGAAGCGATTGATATCGTCTGCATCGACAAAGGTGATCTCCATGGGGATCGTGTTCAAAAGGGCGGTCAGCTGATCTATGGTAAGACGGCCGCCGGGCATGACGATCTCCCCTTCCGCGGCTTCAGCCGCCGTCAACCTCGCCTTTTCCGCAGCTTCCCAAGAATCCCCTTCGACGCCGAAGCAGGTGGCATAATCTTTGGAATCACGATAGATGCCTTGCCATTCCTCTTCCGTAAAATTAACCGCGCAAATGGGAAAGAGAATATTCTGTTCTTTGAAAATCATCTCCTCCGCACGGGTAAGCACTGCATCGAGCTCGCTATTCCATTCGCTGCCGCGTTCTTTCTTCTTCGCAAGGGAAGAGAGGGTATCCCGAATTTCATCGTCTACCGTCCACATGACATCGGAAGGACCGGAGATTCCGTAGTGAACCTTGAGCAAGGGATAGAGAAGATCGCCCTTCTTGGCATAATGAATCGAAAGCTCGCGAATTTGAGGAAGGAGCGATTCATCTCTGCTCTCTTTAAATTTGGCGAGCAGCGCCGACAATGCCTCGTTTTCTTTCTTAAAGGTGGAAAGGGGATGGCCCGGGATTTCTTCCAGCGCCGCGGCCTTGGCATTTTTATCTTGCTTTGCCTGCTGCGCTTTTTTCCTCAAGACCGAGGCCTCCACTTCCTTTTCGGCATTGGCGATCTTCTCTTCCGTGGTGGATCCGTGAAACAGCGCCGAGTGAACGTCGCACAGACGCTGAACCTCGCCGAGGGGCGTGCCTTCCTTCAAAAGCTCCTGCTCCGCTTCCATAATTTCTGAGGCCTCCACTTCTCCGAAATCGCGGACGAAATCCGCCCTGACATCTTCCAGCGCTTCACCGTCGCCGAGACGTTTCAGATAAGCCTTCAATTGTTCCCTGCGTTCAGAAGAAGAATGGCTTGATTCTTCTTTCTGCCCTTGTGCATTCGAAACCGAAGCCATATCCGGCATATCGCCCACCGGCTCAAACCCATGGCTCATCAGCGCGGTCATCACATCCGTCATGGCGATGTTCTTCATCTTCGCACCCTTCGGGATGGTCATCATTTTCCCCACGGAATACAGCATGGGCTTTTTCGTAATTTCGGTAAAACCCAGACCCGCCATAATATCCACAAGCTCCGGATACTCCTGTGTCAGCTCGAAGACCGTTTTATTCAAATCAAGTTTCTTTGCCATGTCGATAACTCCTCTCATTTCTCTTTTTCTTTATTATAATCGCAAAAGGCGTCTAAGTATGTTGTTTTACCAACATTTTATGTGAATAGGAAATTCTTATATTCTAAAATCCGGTGAGCAATGGCTTTTAGAAAAACAAAAATGGTCATAAAGTTCGACATACTGTCCGGTTCATCCGGGTCGTTGATCAGGTCGACGTATTTATTGACCATGAGGGAAATGGGTTTAAAGGTCAAGAATCCGGTGTTCATAAATTCGCCGGGAACGACGCCGTAGGCTTCCACCATCTTATCTGCATTCAGGAATTTTCCCCACTTGAATAGCAGGCCGTCGTCGGTGGAAAATCCACCGGCGTAACCATGGTGACCAGGTTTTTAACAATTTTCCGGATGAAGGGCCGTATACATCAGGCTGAAGGTTCCCCCTTGGCAGACACCTAAGATGTTGATCTTGCTTGCTCCGCTTTCTTTTCTCATGTGTTCGACACAGTCATCGATATAGATATTGATATAGTCATCTAAGGTGAGGTACGCGTCGTCCCTGCCCGGCAATTACTTTAGCCGTTCGATGATTTCATCCTGTGCTTCTCTGCCTTCTCTGAAAAAACGTGCCATGGGATAGCAGTGGCACATGCCCTTTCCGACGATGATTTCGTAAGGCACCCGGTATGTTTCCATGGCTTTTTTAAATTCCCCTGCAAAGGCGTAAAGGCATTCATTTCCCCCGAAATAAAGGAAAGTCTCCGGGAAATCGGTAAAATCCCCTACCGTTCCGTCCAACATATATTCAGGCAAATCCTCATCGCCTCTGAGGATTTCTCTTGCCGTTTTTATATAGGTGGGTTCAATCATAATGTCTTTATGCTTCAGCCCATGTAACTTTTCCCATATCTCTCTGTTCTCATGGAGGGTGACATCGGGAATGCCGCCGGGAGAAACCGAAATGATTTTCCCCGGCATGGGAAGGGGTCTGCCCAAGGCATTATTATGTAGAAAGATCCCAAGGGAAAGACAGGCACCGGAGGAAAATCCAAGGACGCCGATGTTTTCTGCCTTATAGGTTTCTGTCATCAGCCGATAGGTTTCGAAGGACACTTCATAAGTCTTATCCACCTTTACATCCTCCGAACAGAGGGGATAGAACAAAAACCAAACATCTTTATCCGTTTCTTCCATGATTCTTTCCGCCAAAGGAAAATCTAATTGGTTCGGTTGCGTGATCATGCCGCCGCCGAAGAGATAAAGGACCGCCCCGTCGGCGGGGCTTTGATTCTTTTGATAAGAAAGCAGCCTGTATCCCATGACCTCTCTGTCGAAGAGATAATAATTTTTTCTCTGGGCCCGCTTCAAGGCCTTCTCGAAATCAAAGACCGGTTTCGCATTTTCTTTCCTTGCATAGGCAAGTATGTCTTCTTTGTTCTTCAAAAATATTTTTTTGACCCCGAGAAATCTCACGATCGTCGCTGCCATCTTATAAGTTAAACTCATTTTCCCCTCCTTGAAGATCATTTCCCCAATGCTACTTGGCCCTGCGATTTATTCTCTGTCCCCTGTAATAAAATAATCGCAACAATCCGCGCCATTTGCTATGGTGTCTTTTCGGTGAAGCACGCCATGTTGAAGGCTGATCATCACCTCATCCAGCTCGCAAAACAGGGGCATTAATTCAGCAACCCCGAGCTTCTCGGTGTAGGCACAAATCGGGCAACGGGTGATTCTGTAGTAACAGGCGCCCTCATAGGGTTCGCCCACAAAATCCACTTTGAACGACGTGGGGTAGCGCTTTTCTCTTTCCGGCGTATACCATTTGACATACTTCAGGATGTTTTTCTTGTTGGCCGCTTTTCCCCACTTCGTATTGAGGTCGATCAGGGAAAAATACGGGCCTACAAAATAAAGGGACCGACGCATCATCTCCTGCACGATTTCAGGCGGAATCTTTTTCTCGCTTGCTAAGTAGGGGGCGACAAAAACGAGGGCAAACATCTCATTGTAGGCCATGGGATTATCCTCGCCGATATCGTCCATATTTTCTACAAGTTCCCGATACACCTTTTTGCTCTTTCTGATAATTTCTGACGCATACGCTTTATCATACTTTTCTATAAGAACTTTCTTCATCGGACTCTTAAATAATAAGAAATAAATACCTTTATATTTCATCTCGCATACCCCATCCGTTTTTATGCTGATTTGTATGTATTTTATTATTTTCTTCCAATGAGAAGTGTCGAGCCGGAAAGTCCCAGCAACATAGCTTCTTTGCGACTCATAAAAAGACCCTTTGTCGTATCAATGAATTGCACATCTTCATAGCCGTCTTTTTCCAGCTTTTCGATAAATTTATTCATATCTCCATATCTTGGCTTATTCATCAAATCGTGAATAACAAAAACGCCCCCTTTTTTAAGTACACGAAATGTTTCCAGTAAAAGTTTTTGTTTATTTTTCCCAAAAATATTGTGATAAACATAGTTGCTTGTGACTGCATCAAAACTTTCATCTGCAAAGGGAAGCTTCACTGCATTGCCACTTTCAAAGCGCACATTTCCCACTCCCTCAGCCCCGGCATTGTCCCGGCAAAGCGTCTCTGAAAATTCACTCTTGTATCCCCCGCTCCATATGTCACAGCCTACCATCATCGCCCCCGGGTTTTTCTTGGCACAGGCTATGGTCAGAGCTCCACTGCCGCAGCCCACATCTAAGCCGACGCCACCATCCGGGATCTTTACATAGTCGGCAGTCCCTTCGATTATGACTTTCGCGAGCTTTCTTTTGCCCTTGTAATCAAAGCTCCTATATAAAATGGTAAGCCAGACAGTCGTTAATAGGAGTATTAGGCATCCTATCCCCAAGACAAGTCCGCAGATGATCCTTGGCCTTCCTTGAAGAATTGCATCACTTGCACCAAATAAGATGAACAAAATAAGGCAAACCAGAGTTTCGCCAATCTTCGCCTTCAATAATCTTTTAGGAATCCAGTTTTTGTAGTCGGGTTTTATTTTCTTGTCCTCAGAAAAATGTGATTGTTTCATAAAATTCCTCTATATCTCCTATTAATCATTTTAATTCCCGGCTTTATAGCTTATAAATTCATATTCGTGCAGTGTATCAATAAGGATAGGTAGTAAATAAAATAGATGATGTTGAGCCAACCTCCGCGAACTATCATATGTAGGCCCTTCGGCAATCGCCCGGCAATTGGCGTGAAAATTATAAGAAATATCGGTGTAAAGAAGGCTTGCCGGCTTGGAAATACGGTGAATCCAAATAAAATGATCCACGCCATTGCTATGTTTGCTAAAGCCATCACTCCAAAAACAATTTTTGCTTGGAGTTTTAAAAATTTTAAAAATTCATCAAAGGCTCCTTTGTCTTCGTGTCTTGATAAAAGACCTAGGTAGGCACATTGAATGTGATAAGCGCCTCCCAATATCATGCCGAAGCAATTGATTAAAAATACAAACCAACCGATGCTTAAATACTTTTCCTGCATGGCCAAAACAATATGATAAAAGCCAATGCAATAGATAAAGGCGCCTATGGGACCTAAAAGACCGCCAATATATAATCTTTTGATGCCGACCTTTTTCATTATGCCGGTAATGCTGCTCATGGTGTCCTTGCCGTCGTAATCATTGGAATCATAATATAAAGTCATATCTCCCAAAAACGTGAGAAACGAACCCAAAAGACCGATCAAGATACTCTCGTATAATGTCACAATAAACACCTTCTTTCGCTTGTGTGATATCTATTATCAGCTTAATTGTACCACCTGAATTTGCTGAAATCTATAAAAATATTGGCTACGGCTTACTTGTATTTCACATCATATTTTCTAAAAAACCCTTCAGCATTTCTTCCTTCGATCGATTCTTTTTATTGCATCTTTAAACCATGTCTCCTAAAGGCTAATTAACAAAAAAATAGCTTCCGGGACTTCTTTTGAAATCCCAAAAGCCATTATTTCAACGCATTTATAGTCTGTTATCTTGTTTTCTCGGCATCGTCCGGTTTTCATTCGGGCACAATCTTTGTCGCGGGATGGTAAAAACTTCCACCCCATCGATCATAGCCGATTGCCGTCAAAAACAAACAAGTCCTTTCTTCCCACGATTTTTCTTACGATGTCTGAAACACTTTCACCGTCAACATTGTTATGATTCCATTCGACAAGGGGTCCGGAAAATTTGTCCCTATTCTAAAAACCCAGTTCCGTCAACTTGTGTCTTCTATTGCTCACTTTTACCGATATCAAATGGTACTCCGATTGTAGTTTCTTAAAAAAGATACCGGCCTTTGCATTTTTATGAAAGGAGAGAGTTGATTCAATAATCGATTCATTCTCTATGTGCTCATCGATGACATCTAATTTTCTTACTTGCACACCCTCTCTCAAAGCAAAGTCCAGAAAACCATCCTCATCAAAGCTATCCGTATCGAAGACCATGAGATAAGACTTCGTCACCCTCTTATTAATAAAATCACTGACTCCCATGAGCGATACCAAGGTGATCAGGCAAATAACCGTTGCAATAATTGCTCCTTCATAATATCCGACGCCTGATGCAAGCCCGATGGCCGCAGATAGCCATAAAGTGGCGGCCGTGGTAAGACCGGATACCCCGTCTTTCGTTTGGAGTATGGTGCCCGCACCTAAGAAGCCGATTCCGCTGACCACTTGGGCGGGAATCCTTAGCGCGTCCCATCCCTCGCTGCCGGAAAGTTTGCCCACGCCGTCGATGCCTGTGAGCATAATTAAACATGCGCCGACGCTGACGATAATATGGGTTCTGAAGCCGGCCGCCTTGTGTTTCGTTTCCCTCTCAATGCCGATAATCGCCCCTAATAAAGCTGCGAAAATTATTCTGACCGCAACGACTAATAAATCCATCCTCTGCCCTCTCCCATCCTAATTAATGACTATTTTAATATCTCTTTCAGCAATCGCTAATTTATTTCCCATGGGTATTTTATTAATTATATCTTAATTGCCGGTAAAATTAAAATGTGATGCAACTTTTGACTGTTTTTATGAAACATATATTAGAGATACAAACGACGGCAGATCCTATAATTCCAGAAGGGCCATAGATTCCGCCATCGATTTTCCAAAAATCGATTCTGAAATCCTTATGCTTTTACATCTTTTTCAACTTGTTATACCGATCGCCGCATCCTATACCGAAAAGCATGGAGCCAATGATCCATGCGTACTCCGTTCTTCCGGTTTTATATGACATAAATATCGAAGCTATGAGTGTAATAAATGCGAGAATCGTTAATAGCAGCCATAAATTCTTTTTGTTCATTTCGTCTCCTTAAACAGCTTATCCTTTTTACGACTAAACTTACTTCTCTGTATCGCCCAAGTATTTCTCCAGAAGAACCAGATTGACATCGGGAATGCCGTTAAACACAGTGGGTACGATACCTACTTCTTCATAATTCAGCTTCTCGTACATCTTCCGCGCCACAAGATTTCGTTCATTTGTGTCCATGCGAAGCGCATAACATCCGTGATCCAATGCATAGCTTTCATAGAAATCGACAAACTGCTTTCCGAGTCCCTGCCCGCCCGCTTGCGGAGAAATGGTCAGCGTGTGCAGCACACATACCTTTTCGGCATCTACTGCATGCCGCCATTTGGCCTTTGCATAGACATCCACCTGAAGCTGATTGATGATGGCGGAGCCCAGAATCACACCATCCTTTTCCATAACAAACAAATCTTCTCGACGCAGCGCGTCTTCTGCCGTCGATCTCGTCGGGTACACGTCACGAATCCACCCTACCGTGATCGCCCCGTCCTCTTGCAATTGGAGGATTTCATTGTAAATAGCCGCCACAGCATCGAGATCGGAATCAACCGCCTTTCGAATCATTCCATCGCCCCTTTCAATTTCATGCCATCCGGCATCGGATTTTTCATTAGAATGACCTTAGAAAAAAGGATGCCGGCTACAAAATATAGATGGCATCCTTGTACTACTAATGTGTCCGATTTTTTGAGTTGGCCACCATTAGCTTCTAATCTAAGGGCCTTTTTTAATGCAAACTAGTTGTTGTTTAGCCAGTTGACAGCGGCTGTAAGCATGAGCCCCAGCCCAATCGGCATCATATTTTCGTCAAAATCCACTCCGGGATTGTGGTGGCTAAAGTTGTTGCCCGGCAATTTGCAGTCTATATTGAAATAGGCGGTTGGAACTTTTTCAGCCACGAGAGCCATATCTTCGCTTGCCATGATTCGTGAGTCCGGAATGAGTTCGCCGTCAAAGTCACTGTTTTTTATATAGCCCACAATTTCTCTTGTGAATTCCGGGTCGGAATAAAGGCTTGGAACGCCGGTGAAAAAGTCGATGTCGATTTCAGCTTTTGTCGAAATCTTTAATCCCTCAAGAATTTCCAGCATTCTTGTTTTTAATTTGTTTCTGACTTCCGGATTGTATGCACGAAGGGTTCCTTGCATTTCCGCAAGATCCGGAATGATATTTGAGTTCGAACCGGCACTTAGCATCCCAAAGGTCAATGTGCTCGTTTCTTGAGGCGGGCATTCCCGGGCGATTAGCTCTAAGAAATTTGTGTAAATATTGACAGCCACATTGATCGGGTCAATGGTCGTGTGCGGATATGCGCCGTGGCCGCCTTTCCCTTTAATTGTAATTTTAAAGTTATCCGAGCTTGTAGCAAGATAGCCTTCATTGTAACAAATTGAACCTGTTTCTCTGTCGAGAGCTGTGTGAAGTGCAAGAGCCCGATCCACTTTAGGATTTTCTAATATTCCATTTTCAATCATCATTTTAGATCCTGCAAAAATTTCTTCAGCAGGTTGGAACATAAATTTCACTGTACCCTTGAAATTTGCCTTTTCTTTTAATAGAACTTTTGCAGCAGTTAGGCCAATAGCAGAATGGAGATCGTGTCCGCAAGTGTGGGCAGTATTTCCGGTTGAAGCAAAGGGCAAGCCATTATCTTCATTCATTGGAAGGGCATCCATGTCCGCCCTAATCATCATGCATTTGCCTTCGCCTTTTTCACCTTGAATAATGGTAGATAAACCGGAAGAACCATATTCTTTTACTTCAAGGCCAAGTGCTTCGAGTTCACCCTTTACATATGCCTTTGTTTTCGGCAAATCCAGTCCAACTTCCGGAATTTGGTGAAGGGCTCTTCTTTTTTCAATCAGCTCATCTTTGTATTTTAGAGCTTCTTTAAAATAATTCGACATAAATCCTCCTTACATGTTTAAACTTCTCTTTTGAATATTTCGCTTCCTTGCATACTTTTCAGTTAATATTGGAGTGATAATGCTCGTCAGCACCACGCCAAATGCAATTTGTGCAACCGCTAGCCTTGCAATTTCAGCTATACTCGGGTCAGCTGCGGCGATTATCATAGGCACAGAAACTGACAAACCGGCGATCGATGTGATTCCAAAGGTTGTCATTCCGTCTTCTTTTAAAACCCTTGTTTCGAAAAGCCAAATGAGCGGAAAACAAATAACATAGAAAATGACAGTTAAAATGATTCCCTCAAATCCGGCTTTAAAAGCTGAGATCAAATTAATTCCGGCACCGAATGCCCAGCCCATAAATGGGTTTAGAATAGGAACTGCTGCCGAGAAAAATTTGCCCAGGTCTTTGTCCAAGTTGCCAATGATTACTCCCGATAAAATCGGAATTAATACTGAAATAACCGGCATCCAATCAACACTCGATGCTTTGGACACGCTGTACACCAATATCGGGAAAGCCGGCACACATAATAGACCAGTAAGTCCAAATGCTGCTTCATCGCTTTCGCTTCCGTAGTCGCTAACAAGAGCGAGGTATAGGGATGGATTTAGTGAACAAATCGTTGTAGTAAAGGCAATGGCTGAAATGCCCCAAATGCCTTCCATTCCAAAGAAACGGAAGAATAGAATTGAAAAAGCAAAACAAAGTATAATTTTTACCAGCAAAATCGAACCCTGCTTCTTTAATACTTTTTTGATTTTTTCTAAATCCAGGGCTGCTGACGAACAAAAGCAAACCAGAGCAACTATGTAGTTAATACCTTTCGTGGTAAAGAATGCTTCCGTCATCCCGCCTATCTTAAAAATGTCCGGCAAAAATGTTGCAAATAATGCGCTGATTAGCATAGGAATTAAAAGCATGCCACCGGGAATTTTTCTCATGAATTTTAACATAAAAGCACCTCCACACTTAACATATACCCAACTAACACAATAAGTTATTAAACATGATATTAAAGGAAGCCCCAATCATCATTAGTCATTTTATAGCATCATAGATGAAAAATTGTAAGCTTCTTCCAAGTTTTGAAGTCATATCAAAACCATGATTTGCTAATACTTCTCCTGTCAATTCATTGAGCCATTCCATACCTGGGATTTGATATTGAATAAAACTCCAAATCTCTAATCTCCGTAAACTTAAGATTCTTAATTTTCTAAAAATCGGTGCTTTGTATTATTAGCAATACTTACTGAGAATAAGAGCAAGTCGCTTTGGCTTTCTTGGCAATCCTTCCGACTCCTAATGGGTATAAGAAAAGCCCTGAAGGTTTCCCTCCAAGGCTTATATTATATTTCTTGCTGATTATATGGTACCACAGACTATAGATGGACATTCTAAGACGTTTAGGGTGATCTCTGATCCGGCATTTTGTAAATTAATACCACTTGTTTATTGTTGGCAGTTTTAACTCATATTCAACGATTAAATTTATTTTCCATAGAGTTGGCAATTCTTACCAAGGCCAACATAACAGGAACTTCAACCAGAACGCCTACTACAGTTGCTAAGGTAGCTCCTGATGATAGTCCAAATAGAGATATGGCAACTGCAACGGCCAGCTCAAAAAAGTTAGATGCACCAATCATGGCACATGGAGCTGCTATTGAATATGGTAGCTTTGCTAAATATGCCATGAAAAATGTTACTCCAAATATAAACAAAGTTTGAATAATCAAAGGAATTGCAATAAGGACAATATTTAATGGTTGATCCAATATCTTCTGTCCTTGAAATGAAAATATTATAATCAAGGTCAACAATAATCCCACCATAGTGTATTTATCAAATGCAGGGATAAACGTATTATTTAGGTAGTCCTCCCCTTTATTTTTAATTATTATACTTCTAGTTACCATGCTTAAAACAAGAGGAACGACAATAAATAATACAATGGACAATAAAAGTGTTTCCCATGGAATATTTACATTTCCAACCTTTAATAAGAAGCTCACAATCGGTATATATGCAATCAAGATGATTAAGTCGTTACTAGCTACCTGTACTAAGGTATAAGCACTATCACCTCTTGTTAACTTGCTCCATACAAATACCATTGCGGTACATGGTGCAGCTCCCAGTAAAACCGCTCCTGCTAAATATTCTGATGCCAATTCCTTATTAATAAATCCTTTATAAACAATAAAGAAAAATAAGGACGCGATTAAATACATAGTGAGTGGCTTAATGATCCAATTTACAAACCATGTAATAAATAGACCCTTAGGATTTTTTCCTATGTCTTTTATACTCTTAAAATCAATTTTCAACATCATTGGATAAATCATTATCCAAAGTAAAATTGTTGTCGGTATAGACACGTTGTAGAACTCAAATTTTCCTAACCACTCTGGAATATAAGGAAAATAGTTCCCAATAAGTACGCCTATTACCATACAAATTAACACCCAAAAAGTCAGGTTTTTCTCAAAAAAACCAATATCATTTGTTTTCTTCATTCTTAATTTGCCTCAACTTCCTCAATTAATTTATGAACCTTACTTTCAATCTCCTTAATAGTTTTTATAAACTCTTCATCATTTTTTCCACTAGGATCTTCTAGTCCCCAATCATCTTTTTTAACAGTGTAAGGCAGAATTGGACAAACGACATTGCATCCCATTGTGATGAGGTAATCAACTTCAGGAATATCACCTAGAAGCTTTGGCTTTTGAGTCTCCTCCATATCAATGACATACATTTCTTTGACAAGCCTTACTGCATCCTGATTAATTTGATCCTTTAATTCTGTCCCTGCAGAATATACCTCAATAGAATCTCCGGCGAATTTTTTTGTCAGTGCTTCAGCGATTAGACTTCTGCATGAATTGTGAACGCACACAAAGGCAACTTTAGTTTTCTTCATTTTTTCCTTCTATATCAAATAAAGTTTATCACCACGAAGGTCTTCTTTTGTCCATTCAACGACGGCAAGTTTTCCTGAAGTGTGATCTAATATCTTGTTAATCCACTTAACTTCTTCATTTGCTTTGGCAGATAACATCTTGTTGCCGGGATTTGCTTTATATAGGGATGAATTAACAATCCACCAATTTGTATGAATCGATGCCCTTTTTAGATCTTCTTCCAATCGATATGCCTCATAAAATGGGGTAGCCTCCGCCAAGCTAACGATTAATACTTCTGTTTCCTCTCCTCTTAATCTAGGTAACAATTTTTTTACAGATTCAGGTATCTGTCCTTGTGTTCTTTCAACTTCTTTATGATAGCTTAAAGTTGAGTCTAAGAGTAACAAGGTATGACCCGTAGGAGCAGTATCAATTACCACTATTTCATCATCTGCTTTTTCCACGAGCTCTGCAAAAGCCCTAAATACAGCTATTTCCTGTGTACATGGTGATCTTAAATCTTCCTCAATGTAAGCTACATCATCCTCATTCATTGTTTTTCTTGCATTTTCTAATACTTCATCTTGATATTTTTTTAATTCTTCTTTTTCATCAATATGACTCATAGATATTCCGCTTGAACTATCTATCATAAATTTTATATGGTCAGCGGGATCTGTTGTAGCTAGGTGTACCTTTTTACCAAGTTTGCTTAGCTTGAGGGCAACAGAAGCTGCAATAGTAGTCTTTCCTACACCGCCCTTACCCATAGTAAAGATGACTTTTCTATTATTTTTTACAAGATCGCTAACAACATCATCTAAATTAAAGAGTTTGCCTTTTACTTCCTCTTTTTCTTCATTAATTTGATCCCTCTTAAGGAGATTTCTTATAGATTCAATTCCGGTAATGTTATATGATCTCAAGGCGATCGTATAGGTCTCAAACTCAGTTAACATATCCGGCATATTTTCAAGGGCTAACTTTTGTTTCTTGTATATACTTTCAGATAAGTCATCATCATATTTTTCTAAGACACCATTAATCAATAGTATTTGATTTTTTATTCCAATCTCAGATAGCTCCTCTGATGCTCTGGCTACCTCATTAAGTGGTGTTTTATCAGGCCTTGTAACTAATACTAGGGTTGTTAAACTCCCATCTGCTAAATTTTCAACTGCCTGTTTATAGGTTTCTTTTTTAGACTCTAATCCTGATAACTGTCCTAAACAAGATGCTCCATGTGTGCTTTCACTGATGAAATCAGTCCAAGCAGAAGGAAGCTGTAACATTCTAAGAGTATGACCTGTAGGCGCTGTATCAAATATGATATGGTCATAGTCTGTATTGAGCTTAGGATTTGTAATGAAATTAGAAAACTCATTAAAGGCAGCAATCTCTACTGTACAAGATCCGGATAGCTGTTCTTCCATATTCTCAATAACAGAATCAGGTAATTTGCCCCTAAAAGGTGCTACTACACTTTCTTTATAGTTATGCGCCGCTTCCAATGGATCCAGATTGATTACTTCTAAATTTTCTACTCCTTTAATCGGCTTTGCTTCACCGCCTAATTCTGTTTCAAAAACATCTTGAAGATTTGAAGCAGGGTCTGTACTAATAAGTAGTACTTTCTTTCCTTCGTCTGCTAAAGTTACTGCTGTTGCACAAGCTGCAGATGTTTTACCAACGCCTCCCTTGCCTGTGAAAAATAGATATTTAGTTAATTCAACATTTTCAAGATTAAATTCCTTCATGATAAGTTCCCCTTAGCAACAAGAGCTATTATTTCCACAGCACCCTTGATTTGGTTCTTTATCTTCACTACTTTCAAGATAATCTTTAGAGATTTGTAAAAGTTCCATTATTTCTTCATTCTTTGGATATCTGCCTTCTATGACTATATCGTCGTCCACAAGGATTAATGGCAGCCCATCGGTTCCACTTTTATCCAAAGCATCTTTTACCTTGCTATTATTGACAAAGGCCGCCGGCTCACTTGATAAATTGTATCTTTCAATAGTGATACCATTTTTCTTCAAGTTATTAATTACTGTTGAAATACGTACGAGTTCAGGATCTACATTAACTCCGCAAACACCTGTATCACAACACATAGCCGGTTCATAAATTGACATTCTTTTCATTTTTTACACCCTTTCTTCAATTTCCCGAATTGAATTTTTTGATATATCAAATTATTTTGATGTGAATAGCCTTTTTTTAGTTACCCCTAAGGGTAACTAATGTCTTGCTGTAGATTCTAAAAACATCTGTATTATTTTTTGTCTTCCTTGTTCAGATATAGAGTAGTAAACCCACTTGCCTTCTTCTCTTGCTGTAACAATTCCTGACTCTATCAATATTTTCATATGGTATGACAAGCCTGATTGTGTTAAATCTAGTTTTTCCAGTAAAACACAGGCACATTCTTCCCCATTTTTTAATAAATCTAATATCTCTAGGCGAATCGCCACAGAAAAGGCTTTAAATATCTTTGCAGTTTTTACTAAGTCTCTGGTCATAAAACCCCCTCACATCAATTTATTTTGATGTGTTTACCGTATCACCAATTGTTCTTCATGTCAAGTCTTATTTCGTAAGATATCAAAATTGCTTCTGCATAATCTTGTCATCTTATTTTATTGTAATTAATGTTAGTTTCTTTTATGTTCATACTCCGATCATGGAGCATATAAGTTTATGGAATGACATTACAAGCACCATCTCTCCTTTTTATCTGACATCTAAAATCCTCAAGAACCATTTGTAATGCGAATCGGATGTTCCGGAGCTTTCGTCGTTTCAGGTGCCTTTTTATGCCACCTCCTTACCGTTCTTGCATCGGCAAATAGAACTTTCCCGATATGCTCCCAAGTATAGTTATGAAGATAGCGATACATCAAAACCAACTGTTCGTCTGTATCTTTGACGGTCATTAGCAAATCTCTTATCTGCCTTTTCAGTTCAATAAGGATTTATACCTCCGCATCAATTTTATAGCCTATTATCCTGGTTTCTTGACATCAATACTATAGCCTCAGCCGTCGAATCTTGCCTATCGAATCACCCTAGCGGGCGCCTCTCTTGGAGATTCTTGGTATGATCAAGACCTAACATGATGAGCGAAAGCGAATCAATGTAGGTCTGATGCAACCATTTGCCCAAATCTTTGATTTGGTGCAAATGTCTACTGACCTTCCTCTATTGCTACTTCGATTCGCTGTGCGAATCTCGTACCAATAGGGTTAGGGCTTCAACGTGGCTCGAGTGGTCAGTATGGATAAAAATTAATATTTCTCTAACGCTTCGTATGTTGGAATAAGTCAATTAACTTTTTATTCTCTTTCTTACTAGATACTTTACAAAGAGTATACCTTTTTATATGAAAAATAAGAAACTCCTGCTAAGGTTTCAGCAAGAACTCTTACACATGAATAAACTGCCGTCATTTGCATGGCAGTAAATTCGTTTACATTCCTACCTGCTGTTGTTCTCCCAAATAAAAAAGACGAAGAAGATCTCCCCGTCTTTAGGTTTGTCTCTCGACTTACCTGTGCCCTTATGGATGGATATTCTATTTAAAATGTTTATATTACCACCCTCCTTAAATTAGGTATAAGAAAAGCACCTACTTTCGTAGATGCCGGCAATTCATATTAATAACATAGGATCTGAGCCAAACCAAGTCTCTACATCTCTATCATGCTCACCATTATTTATAGGATCTTCATATCCTACATCATCAATCCATGAGATTGCGAAGTAATATTTCTCTGTTTGAGTTTCTTTTAATACCAAATAAGATAGACCATTAGGCTTATATTCTATATCGTAATCATTATTTGCTTCGATTAGTCTACCTCCTATGTATCCCCAACTTTCCCCGTAGGCCCCAATAGATAGCTTTACTCTTTCTTCCCCATAAAAACCTATACATTCTAGCATCTCCCCAGTTTCTATTTCAGATTTCAAGGATTGATTATTTATAATTTCGCAAGAAATGCTATATTCTTCACCTGTTGGTTTGGATCTTATTTCTATTAAGTACCTGCCTAATATATTAGAACAAGTTCTATCATTGGCGCACTTTTTGTATTCGTAACCTATTTCTTTGCCATTTATTTTTATAAATATATCTCCAAGCGGAGTATTTAACCTCTTCATATAAGTCTCCCCTTGATATTATACCTAATTCAGAATAGCTTGAGAGGTCAGTTGAGATGAAAGACACAACTTCTTAAAAGCCTCTTATGTGGGAACATGTTAATCAATAAACATCTTATAATTTATTATATCATTTTAGAACTAAGAAAAAACAGCCCTCCAAAGAGCTGTTTAGATTATTATTTTCTTGTTTTAGTCGCATTACTTATATTAGATGACTTACAAACATTGCTATAGGCAGTAATAAGATTAACATAATATTCAATACTATAAATAATCCGTCCTTTTCCCTTACCCCAAATATTAAACCTATTAGTCCAACAATTGGGCAGACAAACATCGATGTGAGCCCAGTTGGCCTTAGATTTGTATAGCTTTGAAATATGTCTACCGGAAGTAGGTAAGAAATTACAAATAGTACAAGTCCAAGTAAAAATAACTTCTTGCTTAAATTCTTCCTCATAAAGTCTTCTCCATTTTTCTAAGCTCCTAATTCTGCCTACAAGACTTTTCTTGCTATGCTCTATATACGACTTGCCGGAAAATAGTATTGCAAGTTTTCCTTAAATAGCCATATTCCATTGAATTTCGCAAAGATTATTGTACCCATACCAAATACTAGCCACCTAATACTACCCTTTCACAAATCCCAGTCTGTTATTTGATAATAATCGCATAGACTCCAAATAAAATTAGGCTAATTCCAATAATTAATTCTACCAATCCCACGCGCTTGGCATCTGATTCTGTCTTTCTACCTGCTTTATAAGCTTCTTCAAAGCCGTTGATTAGATTATACTTCTTTCGAAAATAAATCTTATATCCAAATACGGTAAATGCAACGCCGAGCGTCATTAGTATAATTTTTAATATCAACATTCTGCCAACCCCTAAATCATTTTTATCCACTCGTACCTGCTTTCATTCAAATTAGCTTCATTTTGGACGAAAATCATTTGCTGTCCGCACGAAAATAAAATGTACTCCTGCCCGAACCTTCCCTGATGACAAAATACCCCTCACTTTATAAAGTGAAATTTGTCCTCTTTGGTAACCAGAATTTTTATTTTTTATAGTATTTTTGAGTTTCAATGATTAATTTGAACATAAAAAAAGGACTTATGCTATTAGGCATAAATCCTCTAATCTAAGTTTTCTTCTTCAAAGACTTTAAATCTTTCTTCCTATCAATTATTTAATTTCCATGATTCTGCCTTAGCTTTTGCGTTGATAAGATCAGAATAAAGTCCATTATTTTTAATCAGTTCTTCGTGATTTCCACGTTCTACTATTTCTCCATCTTTTAAGACTAAAATTTGGTCTGCATTTCTTATGGTTTTTAGTCTGTGGGCAATCATAATTACTGTCTTATTTTTTGTAAGTTGTTCTATAGCTTCTTTAAGCTTATCTTCATTTTCTGGGTCTATATTTGCAGTTGCCTCATCAAAGATAATTATATCTGCATCTTTTAGCATGGCTCTAGCTATGGAAATTCTTTGTTTTTCTCCACCAGATAGGCTTGCTCCACCTTCTCCGATGATAGTGTCATATCCTTCTGGTAAAGCTTCTATAAATTCATGGCACCTTGCCTTCTTTGCAGCTTCTACAACCTCTTCATGGCTTGCATTTTGTTTTCCAAATTTTATATTGTTTTCAATAGTGTCTTCGAAGAGATATACATCTTGGAAAACTGTACTTATTAATTCCATAAGTGATTCTAACTTATATTTTCTTATATCTATTCCACCTATCTTTATACTTCCTTTATCAACGTCCCAAAACCTGGAAATTAGATTGCACATAGTTGTTTTCCCTGAACCTGAAAGTCCTACAATTGCAGTCATTGTATTTTCTTTAATTTTACAAGATATGTTTTTTAATATTTTTTTATCCTCGTAGGAAAAAGAAACTTCATTAAATTCTATATCACATTTTTCTGGATCTATGTTTTTGCCATCTATATCGATTTTAGGCATACTCATAGTTTTTTCAACTTCTTCAATAGAACTTGTTGCTAGTCTTAAAGTTGCTAATACGCTACCCGTTGATTTTATATGATTAAAAGCTAGAAAGGACATTATTATACCCATTATCCCGTCTGAAATATTCATACTTCCCTTAAAAAATAATTGCAATGATGTTGCTATCATAATAACACTAAAGAAAGCTATAATAATATCTTGAATTATGATATAGGGAGTAAGACTTTCTTCCATATCTAAGTTTACTTTTTCATTCTTAGTAATAGACGATATTATTTCCTTATCTCTTATACCTTCAAGATTAAAAGCTTTTATTACAAAAAGCCCTTGTATATATTCTAGAGTTCTTTGCACAAGTTCTGATTGAGATTTTTGCCTAGCAGCAGAACTGACTCTTGACTTCTTTTCCATATAGGATACGGCGCACAAGTATAATAATGTTCCTATAAAAACAATACATCCTAGTTTAAATTCAAAAATAAAAATCATTAAAGTAAAAACTATTGAATTTATTAAACCACTTAATACACCTACTAGAATAAATGGTGCAGTATTTTCTATATCATCCAATACTGAAGTAGTTATTCCTGTTATATAAGCAGTATTATTTCTATTAAAATATCCCATAGGTACAGTTTTTAAAAGTTTCCCTATTTCTACTCTTTTATTAGCTACCATAAAATATCCTGCGTGTACCTGTTTAAGTTGGGCAAGAGAATTAAAATAGCTTCTTCCAATAATACTTAAAGTTAGTAATATTAAAACTATTAATGAAACTTTCATATTTTTATTATCTGAAAAGATGGAGTTTAATACAATGTAAATTGCTACAATCTGTAACATATTAAATATGGCGTAAATAAACTCAAAGACCACAGAGACATTTAAATTAGATTTCTCAAGATCTGCAAAGTTCCAAATTTTTTTAAGTCCACTAATCATTTTGCACTCCTTATTTTTTTAGATTTGCTCTCCACATATCTTTATAAGTATTGCTTTTATTTAGTAATTCTTCATGATTACCAGCACAAGATATTTTTCCATCTTCAACTAGAAAAATCTTATCTACATCAGTTACAGTAGATAGCCTATGAGCAATAATTATAACAGTTTTCCCCTCTATCAATTTAGAAATTGATTCTTGTAACTTAACTTCATTTTCCGGATCAATATAAGCTGTTGCTTCGTCTAATATAAGAATTGGTGCATTTTTAAGCATAGCTCGAGCTATAGTAATTCTTTGCCTTTCTCCCCCAGATAAATTACTTCCCCCAGAACCTACTATCGTTTGATATCCTTTTTCTAATGACATAATAAATTCATGACAACCCGAAGCTTTTGCCATTTCTATTACTTCATCATCACTAGCATTTACCTTTCCCATTCTTATATTTTCCATCACAGTATCATTAAAAAGAAAAGTGTCTTGAGATACAAATGCTACCAAATCATATAGTTGTCTAAGTGGAATATCTAATATATTTTTATCTCCAATAGTAATTACTCCATCACTAATATCCCAATACCCAGCAATAAGCTTTGCTATAGTGGACTTCCCAGAACCTGAAGGTCCAACTAAAGCATTAACAGTATTTTCTTCTACAAATAAATCTACGCCCTTTAAAATTTCTTTGTTTTCATCGTATGCAAAATGTAAATCCTTAATCTTAATTTCATAGTTCTCAAAATAAGTTATATTATCGCTATGAATCTGTTCATCAGCTGCTAAAATAGAATCTATTCTATTAACTGTTGTTCCTACTTGTGCTAAACTGTCAATAAAATTAATTGCGGCTAATAAAGGACCTGCTACTCCTAATGAAAGTATTATGACCATTATAAAACTACTAATTTCTAGGCTACCACCTATATACATCAAAAAACCTATAGGCAGTATCGTTATCAAAGTAGTAGGTGATATTGCTTTAGATAACGACATAGAAAATTGAGTCTTCTTCATCCATTTATAAAAATATTCAGCATTTGCATAAATACTATTCTCATATTTAGAATAGGAATTCTCACCCTGATTAAAAGTTTTTATAACCTCAATTCCATTGATATATTCGACAATTGACTTATTCATATTAGTATTGACCTCAACAGATTTAGCATAATCACTTGCGTAATCTTTCATAATTAAACCCATAAACATCATACCAACTGGAATTGAAACTAAAGAAAGAATTGCCAATCTCCAATCAATGATTAATAAATAAATAATGATAAATAGCGGTCCTAATATGTTTGCCGTCATTTCTGGAAGCAAATGAGCTAATGGTCTTTCCATTTTTTCTACTTGGTCAACAATGGTTGTTTTAAATTCTCCGCTACTTGTGTCTATAATCTTTCCTAAAGGCATTCTAGGAAGTTTTTGAGCTATACTTATTCTTAAGTTCTTTAAAATTGAAAAGGTTGCTTTATGAGAAATTTTTAGTGCAAATGAATATAAAATTGATTTTAAGCTATATCCAAGAAATATAAAAAGACATAGTAACATATAATATTTAGTATCATGATTCCCTTGAATTAGATTATTTATAATGCTGCTAGCAAAAATATATGGCATAATTCCACATAAAACCCCTATACTAGAAAGAAAAATAGCAAGTTTAATCCACTTTTTCTCTGTTTCTGCATATTCCCAAATGCGTTTTAAATACTCCACAATACTCCTCCATTCTAAAATATTTTATTTTGAAAACTCATAAATATTACCTCCACAGTTTTTTATAAACTCATAATCGTGTGTAATAATTATAATGAGTTTTCCTTCTCTCTCCATATCGTGTAGGAAATTAATTAATATATCCATCTGTGGTTTACATAATCCACTTGTAGGCTCATCTAAGATAATAATAGGTTTATTACTAAGCCTTGCTATAGCAATCAACAATCTTTGCTTCTCTCCTCCCGATAAACTTTGAGGATGTTTTTCAAGCTTTGATAATAATCCCATCTTTTCCAACATTTTTTCATTTAGGCTTGTATCTTCACTTACTGTTGATACTTCCGATAATACACTTTCTGTAAAAAGCTGAGAGCTAGGATCTTGCATTACCATAAAAATTTCTTTATTTTGTTTTGTAACTTTTTTTTGATTAACAAATACATCTCCGTGACCTTTTGTAATACCGGTCAATAATTTAATGAAAGTACTTTTCCCTATTCCATTTTTTCCAATGATAAAATTTACTCCCTTATTAAAGGAAATACTAAAGTCGAAAATTTTATTCTTTTCATATTTTTTCTTAAAATTATGACATGATAAATCTCCATTACTAAAAATATTTTTATCATCCAATAAATTTACTTTATAATACTTATTAATCTCTAAATCACTTTTCTCTATTTTACTAAATGTTCTAAGTCCATATCCTTCTGCAATAGCTTTCAAATTATAATCATTTAAATCTTCTTTTTCGTATGAAATTAAAGACTCATTATCAATAATACAGAGCCTATCCATTATATCCTTTAAATAAAATAATCTATGTTCCACAACAATTATTATCTTATTTAATTCTTTTAATTTCACTAAGGCTTCTTTTAACCTTTCTATAGATTCATTATCTAATGATGAAGATGGTTCATCTAATAAGATAATATCATTTTCAGAAATTGCACAAGCTGCAAGTGCTATCATTTGCTTTTCTCCACCAGATAAATCAAATATATTTTTGTCTAGTAAGTATTCTATATTTAAGAGTTTTGAGTATTTCTTTATTCTATTGATTATCTCTAACTTGTCAGTATTTCTATTTTCTAGCTGAAAGGCTAACTCCTCAGTGGAATTCATACAGTAGAATTGAGATTTTGGATTTTGAAATACATTTGAAATAATACATGATCTTTCAAATATATTTTTACTAAGTAAATCTAGGCTGTTATATTTTATTTCTTCACTAATATTAGCATCAAGGTATTCAGGTATTACTCCATTAATTGCTTTTAATAGTGTGCTTTTTCCACATCCAGAATGTCCTGTAATAACTGTAATTTCACCAGCTTTACATTCAAAATTTAGATTTTTTAAGATATTTTCATCATCAAAAGATAAATCAAGCTTTCTTATTTTAAGCATATTTTCTACCTCTTATATAAAAAAATAAAACTAAAATAGAAACAAAAAAAATTAAATAGTCAGCAAATGTTAACTTTGCTTCTCTAATATTTGATCTATTTTGATTGACAGCAAGACCCTTAGTTAATGAAGCTACTGTCAATTCATCAGCAGAATTTGATAGGGTCATCAATAGTGGGATTATCCTATATTCAATTAATAAAATAGGATTCTTTAAAAATTTCCTAAAACTTATACCCCTCAAATAAATAGCTTGTTTTATTTGTCTATACTCAATTCTTGTTGCATAAAAATATCTAACCATAACCGCAACAGGAATGGCTATCTGATCAGGACACTTCACCTTTTTTAATGAACAAATTGCTTCTCCTACACTAGTCGTTAAAATTATATAATTTCCCATAACCATAGGTGCAAAAACTCTTTTTATTATAATTATAACTATGTGTATAAGTGATAATATTATAGAATCATTTAATTCTCTAATATTAATTTCTATAATATTCAATATTATAAAAAGTATGATTGATTTAATCCCAGATTTTATATGTCCAGATAAAAATAATAAAAAAGTAGGGAGCATACATATTAATACATAATATATAGGATTTAGGCTTTGAATATTTCCAATTGTCATAATAAAAGAAATAACCATCATTAAAAATAATTTTGCTCTAAAATCTATCCTTATCATATCTAATAACCCGCTCCCTAATTCTTACTTACCAACTTTTGAAAAATGTTTTTTCAAGAACACAATTCCCAAACTACAACCTACAAAAGCACCAATAAATCCTAAAATAGCCATGACTATTAAAATCCAATCAGGCATAACTTTCATCATCGTGTCAATAAATTCTTGCTTATAACCTTGATTTAAAAGCTCTTGTACATACTCATTTCTTGAGATGATAATCGGAACATAGTTTCCTAAAGTACAAAGACTTGAAAAAGAAAATGCTAATCTAGATTTTCCTTTACTGTCATAAGAGCCTGATTTTAATATTATTTCTCCAATAAATCCTGCAATTGCTCCTGTTAAAAGTGCCCATGGACCATGACCCATGATGACATAAGCTAAAGATATTAGCATTGTTTGAATAAAAAGCATTCCTGGCTTCTTAATTTTTGTTGAAAAAAGCATGTTACTAGGTCCAACTAAAATTCCCTGTACTAATGGAACAATTGGCATCAAAACAGGAACCATAGCTGTAAATGAGCCTATTAGCATAAAAATAAACCCAAGTACTGCAAACAAACCAACATTAATTAAATCTCTAACTTCTAATTTTTTATTCATTTCTGAAACCTCCTTAGTTATCTATTTTTTTCTAAATCTAAAATATAATTTAAAATTGTATCTTTTAGATATTTCCTATTCTCATCATATGAATCTCTTGCATTAAGAACTTGCGAGCTTAATATCATTCCATTTATATAATTTACTAAAAAACCATCTTCAAAAATCTTTGAATCAATTCCTAATTTATTAGATATTGAATCTAATTGATTTACTGTTTCTGTTTTCAAATCTTGAAACATCTTCTCTAAATCTTCATTATATTTTTTTGATTGTAATAAAAGAGAATAAACCTTAGTAATATCTGTATCTGGTAGACACTTATCCACTAAAATTTCACTCATCTGTTCATATTTATCTTGACCTATGTGAGCTTCTAAATAATTATCAATTAAATTATTTCTATACTGATTTCCATCAAGCATTAAATCTTTAAGCATTTCAGCTGTGCTTTTATAATGATGATAGACGCCACCTGTGCTCATGCCAACTTCTTTAATCACATCTTCCATCGTTGTATTCTGAAATCCCTTATTCAAAAAACATCTCATTGCTGCATCTCGAATTTCTTTTTTTCTTATTTGACCAACTTTTATTTCCTTATCTTTCAATAAAATACCTCCAGTCATTCGATTATTTTTCCGAGGATTCCCTCGGTTTTTATTATAGCTTAATTGGGAAGTATTTTCAATATCGATCAAATTATAAATTTTGCTCTACTCTACCATATACTTCTTAATTAATTTATTTAAATACGGTCTAATTAATAAAACTTAATAAACGCTTTACACTTATAACTTTAATAGCAAGCACAGTAAGTGTACGGACACTTACAAAAAAATTAATGGAGCAGACCTTTACGGAATGCTCCATTTTTTTAATTTTAACCTTGTTAGGGAGAACCCTAAGACCCCGAAATATATTTTATAAAGGACAATAAAATGGCAGATAGATTTAGAAATGAAGGAATAGAAATAAAATTAACCAAAGAAGAAAAAAATTTTTGAAAAGAAAATGAAACTTGCTAATTGCAAAACTATGTCCCACTTTCTTAGGAAATGTGTATTAGAGAAAGAAATTTATGTTGTAGATTTAGAACCATTTAGAAACTTACAATGGCTACTCTCAAATGCAACAAATAATATAAACCAGATCGCCAAGGCTACTAATACAACTGGCATTATTTACAAAAATGAAATTGAAGAAATGAATAAACAGATAGAAAAACTGTCAAGAGAAATATGGCAGATCCATTCCCTACTTCTTAATAAATCAAAAGAAAGTTCTGATGATTAGTGTGGCAATTACAAAAATACATCCTATAAAATCAACTCTAAATTTGACAATAGATTACATTACTAAGGGTGAAAAAACTGATGAAAACGTCTTGGTATCTTCCTTATTTACATCTTTTGTATCAACGCTATAGCTTCCACGTGTGCCGTCCTCGGGAATTGGTCCACGGCTTCGAGGTGTTCCACCTTATACCCTTTCGCCTCCAGGATGTCGATGTCGCGGACTTGGGTCACGGGGTTGCAGCTGATGTAGAGGATGCGTCCCGCGCCGAGGGCGGCGAGCTTGTCGATGGCTTTCGGGTGGATGCCGTCGCGGGGCGGATCCACGACGAGAAGGTCGCAGGTTTCCTCCACGGTGTCGATCATCTCCAGCACGTCGCCGGCGATGAAGCGGGCGTTGTCGATGCCGTTGCGCTTCGCCGATCGATTGGCATCCTCCACGGCGGATTCCACGATTTCGATGCCCACTACTTTTTTCGCCGCCTTGGCCAGCACCTGGCCGATGGTGCCTGTGCCGGAATAGAGGTCGAAGACGACACCTTTTTCTTCCGCCGCCAGGGCCCGGGCTTTTTCGTAGATCAGCGTGGCCGTATCGGGATTGGGCTGGAAAAAGGAAAAGGGCCCGATGTCGAAGTGAAGGTCCAAAAGATTTTCGCCGATCACCTCGTCGCCGTAGAGATGACGCACCTCCTCGGGCTTAATGGCGTCGGCCCAGTCGTCGGTGATGGTGCGGTAAATGCTCGCAATATTTCCTTTTAGCTTCAAGGAACGCAAAAAATCCACGAAGGCCGCCTCGTCCACCTCATCTGACGAGGTCACCAGGTTCACCAAGTAGCTGTCCGTGGCCCGGGCGTGGCGCACGACGAGAAAGCGCAGAGTGCCTTCGTGTTTCATGCGGTGGTAAAAGGGCGTGTTCAGCTCGCGGAAATAGTCTTCCACGGCGGCGCGAATGGCCTCCATGTCTTCCGGCACCAGGAGGCAGCCCGTGGTGGAGACGATGTCGTAAAAGCCCTTTTTGTGGTGCAGGCCCAGGGTGAGGGGGCCGCCTTTTTCCGCATCGCCGAAGGTGTATTCCATTTTGTTGCGGTAGTGATAGACCCGCGGCGCCGGCGTGTAGGGCACGTCCCTGCCGTAGAGATCGTCGATCATGGATTTTTTCAGCGCCGATTCCTTTTCGTAGCTTAAGCTCTGGTAGGTGCAGCCGCCGCAAATGGCCGCATGAGGGCAATCGGGCGCCTCTTCCATGGGTGAGGAGGCCAAAAGCTCCACGATCTTTCCCTTTTTGTTATCCTTTCGGTTTCTCGTAATGCGCACGCCCACTTTTTGCCCGGGCAGGCCGCCTTTCACCACGACCCGCACGCCGTCTTCCGTTTCCACCACGGATTTGTTGGGGAAATGCCGCTCGGTAATCTCGCCTTCTACATATTTCTTCGCCATAATGCCTCCTTTATTCTTCCCTCCATTATACCATGGGCTCCCTCCCATAGAAAAAGCTACCGACATCCATCGGTAGCTTCTCTTTTTATAAATTTACTTGTCGTAGACAAAGCTCGTGCCGTTAACTTCGAACCAGGTTTCGTCTTTTCCGTTGGCCTTGCGCTCGTAGCCGTGGCCGTTGGTGGCTTCGACGACGGGATAGTAAGACCACATGCCCTTCTTCATGTCCTTAAACTGCAGGATCTTGTCTTGATGAGCGTCCACATAGGCCTCGTCGGCAAAGCGATTGAGCATGCGATTGGTGATGGCCACCACTTCCGCCCGGGTAATGGGTTGATCGGGCTTAAAGCTTCCGTCGGGATAACCGGAAATCCATCCGGCCTCGGCGGCCTTTTGAATCACATCGTAGGCCCAGTGATCTTGGCTCACGTCGGTGAAGGTTTTGCTGCCCGCCGAAATGTCGGCAAAGCGCGTGGCCATAGCGGCAAATTCCGCCCGGGTAATGGCGGCCCGAGGCATAAAGTTGCCGTCGGGATAGCCCTTCACCATGCCCAGCTTGCTCATGTAGCTGATGGCGGTGACGGACCAGAGGTCGTCGGGGATGTCTTTGTAATCGCGACTATAAATGATGCCCTTTTGCGGCCGTTCGTTTAATAAGCGGGAGAACATGACCGTCACTTCCTGGCGAGACATGTGATTGTCGGGCTTAAAGTTTTGATCCGGATAGCCGATCATGTATTGGGCATGATCTTTTCGGTTTAAGAGAGGCGTGTCCGTGGGCACAAAGTAGAATCCGCCGCCCGGAGTCGGCTTGTCGGGCTTATTGGGATCGGGCTTTGTCGGATCGGCTTCCCATTGTGCGTAAACGGTAATGTCATCTTCAATGACAGCACCCGGTTTAAACTCCGTCCCCTTGCCGTCTTTTTGAGTGTTCCATCCCTTGAAAATATAGCCTTCCCTTACAGGGTCGGTTGGAAAATCTTCTAATTTGCTCTTTTCCAATACGAGGAATGCGTCGTGAATCGGGTCTTCCGTTTCATAATTCTTGTGGAAGATGACTTCCTTAAACACGAGTAAATTCACGTCGTCATTGTTCAAGGGGTGGTCGTATTTCGTGCCCGGGTGAGATGTGGATTGATACAAGAGCTTCACAAATTCGTCCTTTGTGCTCGGCGGCGTAAAGGTTTGGAAAGCCTTGTTGTTTTTGAAAACCGTGGTCGCATCGGTGTTGATATTGTAGTAGAAATCCTTCGCCGTCGGCGGTTGGACCAGACCCCCCGTGGTGCCGTCGTCGTATTCAGGCATATAGGCGTGAAGGTTGCTGTAGATAGCGCCGCCGTGGCCCAGTTCGCCCGTAGCTTCGTTGCCGTCAAAGACCGTGTTGTTGATGACCTTTAGCAGACCGTGGGTTTCGTCGACGGAAATGGCGCCGCCGGATTTGTCCGCCTTGTTCTTGGTAAAGGTGCAACCGTCCACGGTGACGACGCCGTCTTTGGCTAAAGCAGTATTAACATAGATGGCTCCGCCGTGACCGTTGTTTTCGTGTTTGCCGTCGGGCAAGATGGATGGTTCGGACTTAATAGCTTCATTTCCATCAAAGGTGGATTTTTCTATGGTCATGGTATTACTCGTCCAGATGCCGCCGCCGTAATAAGCTTTATTCTCTTTAAATTCAGCATTTTTAAAGTTCAAGCTGCCAGTTTCGTCAGTAAGGCATACACCGCCGCCGGATAAGGCTTCATTTTTATAAAGCTTCACGCCGTCGATGGTGAGGGTTTCGCCCTCGGGCAAGCTGGAGTAGATGCCGCCGCCAAAGTTTGCGATATTCTCTTGAATAACGACGCCGCCGATTTTTGCCTTCGGCGACCGGAGGCGGATGCCGCCGCCGTAGTTGGCTTTATTTTTTTCAATGATTCCGGACTTTAAATCACAGGAAGGAGTTGTCCCCCAAGGATAAAAGCCGCCGCCTGTATAAGCTTCGTTTTCTGAAATGACGCCATTACCTTCCATGATGAAATTACTGTTAAATGCCGCAGTTACGCCACCGCCATATTTCCCTTTGTTTTTAGATACTTGGCCGCCGGTAAGCTTAACGACAGAATTTTTGAAACAATAAATTCCTCCGCCGGCATAGGACGCGGTGTTTTCGCTGATTTCGCCGCCGGTGATTTCCAAGTTTGTATTCTTTCCGGTGGCGATACCGCCGCCGTCGTAAGCGGTGTTTTTATATATTTTACCGCCCTTAATTAAGCCTTTGCCTTGCAGAACGATAGCTCCTCCAAAGCCTGAGTCAGTAGGAACCTTGTTGCCGGTAATCTCTCCGCCGTTAATTGTCAAGATTCCCTTGCCGATATAAGCAATGGCACCGCCAGCTTGTATGGCCTCGTTATTTCTTATAATGCCTCCGTTAATGGTCAAATCGCCGGCACCTTGGCAATAAATCCCGCCGCCTATTCTGGTCTGATCGCTCGCTTCCACCTTGCCGTTTTCCAATATGGCGCCCTTATTAATCGTCAAACTTGCGGGAAGTGCTTCCGTGGATTCCATCCAAAACAGACGCTTTGCGTTGTTCCCGTCGATAATAATATCTTCTACGGTCAGATGCGCCCCGTTGACGACACCGAGCATCATATTATGAACCTTGCTATTCGCTTTAATGGTCCTCGGGTTTGCCGGGTCCTTGCTCGTAAGGGTGACTTCGCCGTAGGGAAAGCCAAACTGACTATATTCCGTTAATTCAATGTCCTTATTCACCTGAACGACAAAATTATATTTCGACCCGTCTTTTGTAAGGTCGTACATTTTGTCGATGACTTGATTGATGGTGTTGTAGTCGCCAATTGCTTCTCCCTCTTTCAAAAGCGTAATGGCCTTTTCTCCTCCGGGGCTCACGGCAAAAGCGTGCTTCGGGCTACCCGAAAAAGCGATGAAAAAGGCGAAAAGCATCACAGCTAAAATCGTGAACTGTCTTTTTCTTCTTCCTTTCATTCCTCTACCTCCTGTGTTCCTTCCGGCCACTCTGCCTTACCGACATGAGCGACCATGCTCTACCTCATTTTTAAAAAAATTTTTCTCTATTTTCTTATTATACCACAATCCTGTAAATTCTCCACCTTTGGGTATATATTTACCGGTGATACTATGTTTAATTTTGACAATTCTTACGAGGGACTGCCCCGGCATTTTTACCGCAAGGTGGAGCCCACGCCGGTGGCGGATCCCGAATTTTTTATAACGAATAGAACGCTGGCGCGTGATTTGGGCATCGACGACGAGGCTCTTTTCTCCGAGGAAGGTCTGGCTTATTTAAGCGGCAACGCCCTTCCCGAGGGGGCGTCGTCCATTGCCATGGCCTATATGGGCCATCAGTTCGGCTACCCGGCCATTTTAGGCGACGGGCGGGCCATTCTTCTCGGCGAACAGATCACGCCCGCCGGGGAGCGGTTTGACATTCAGCTGAAAGGGGCGGGGCAGACGCCCTTTTCCCGCATGGGCGACGGGCGCGCGGCTCTGGGGCCCATGCTTCGCGAATATATTTTAAGCGAGGCCATGGCCCATTTAGGCGTGCCCACGACCCGGGCCCTGGCCGTGGTCACCACGGGCCAGACCGTTTTTCGCAACCAGAGGGAAGAAGGCGCCGTCCTGACCCGCGTGGCCAAGAGCCATTTGCGGGTGGGCACCTTCGAGTGGCTGGCCGCATCCGGCGGCGATATAAACGTGCTTTTGGACTACGCCATCAAGCGCCACGACCCGGATCTCCTCGGCGCCGACGACTGCGCAGCCCGCTGGCTCGCCCGTGTGGCGGCGCGACAAGGGGAGCTTATCGCCCGGTGGATGGCCCTGGGCTTCGTCCACGGTGTCATGAACACGGACAATATGACCATCTCCGGCGAAACCATCGACTACGGCCCCTGTGCCTTTTTGGATACCTTCAATCCCAAGACCGTGTTCAGCTCCATCGACCAATTGGGCCGCTACCGCTTCGAAAATCAGGCGCAGATCGGCACCTACAATCTCACGAAATTGGGCGAGGCCCTGGGCGGCGTCCTCGGCGACGAAAAGGCGCAGGAAGAAAAAATAAACGCCGCCTTGACCGCCTACGCCGACGCCTTTCGCACGACCTACTTCCGTCTCTTGGCCCGTCGATTGGGCTTTAAGGATGCGAGTGACGCCGTCTGCGATCTGATCAATCAATGGCTCAATCTGCTTTTAGAGGAGAAGCTGGACTACAACGAATCCTTCCTGCGCCTCACCCACGGCGACGAGCGGGATGATTGGTCTGATAACTTCGCCGCCCTTTACGAAAAAATTATTTCGGCCACGGGTGACGAAGGCGATACCATTCGCCGCGAAAACAATCCCGCCATTTTCCCCCGCAATTACCTGGTAGAGCGGGCCATTCAAGAGGCGGAGCTCGGGGACAAAAGCTTTCTGCTCCACTTCATGGAGCTTTTGGAAGAGCCCTACGCCCACACGCCGGAACAAATGGCCCTGAGGAACGCCCCGGCCATCCCCGGATACAAAACCTTTTGCGGCACTTGATGGCGCGGGATACCGATAATGCAAAAAAATAGGATAAAGAAAAAAGCCACCGTGAGGTGGCTTTCATCTTTTCCCATAAGGAGTCTCTTAGTTTTTAGTGATTTCGATGCCGATATTATTTTCAAAAGCGTTGCCAGCTAATTTCGTAACCGATGCGGGAATGGTGACTTTCACAATATTATTGTAAGCGAAAGCTTTTTTATCGATGGTTTCGATGCCTTCTTCCAAAGTCAGATTGATCAGACCGCAAGCATTGAAGGCACTGTTGCCGATTTTCTTGACCGTACCCGGAATTACCAGGTCTTGAAGATTCTTATTGCCGCTAAATGCATTCGACTTAATTTCGGTAACCGACGCGGGAATGGTCAGGTTTCTAATGTCCGCATTTTGGAAGGAGCGCATGCCGATGGTGGTCACACCTTCGGGAATGGTCAATTCCTGAATGGGGCATCCGTAAAAGACGGAAGGTGCAATTTCGGTGAGACTCTTGGATAAAGTGACTTTCTTTAAGTGTGTGCAATTCGAAAAAGCACCGGGTTCAATGGTCTTTACGCTGTCGGGGATGATCACTTCTTCGATGAGATTGTTTCTAAAGGCGGCGTTTCCGATGACTTCGATGCCGTCTTCGATGACCAACTCTTTGATCTTAGTGTCGTCCGGATCGGAGGCGTTTCTTGCGAATAGGTTCGGCGCAACCTTCGTAATGGGATTGCCTGCCGCATCATGGGAGGGAATGGTCACTCTGTTGCTGGTGGCGAGTTTGTTCTTCGCCTCTTCGGAAATGCCGGTGAGGGTGCCGCCTTCAACGACGAAGTCTTCCGCCGTCCAGGGCACGCCGGTGTAGTCGTCGTCGATGTCTTGGTCGGAGCCGCTGTCGAAGAGGGCATCCAGTTTCACGACAAAGGGGGTCCCTGCAAGTTGACTTTGTACTTCTTCGGCAAATACAGGTTTCGCCGTATCGCCGTTGATTTCCCAATCAACCGCCTTGGCCAAGCCGGCACCGTTTTTGCCGTAGCCGACTTGGGTCGTGATCTTTTCATTTAACATGGCTTTAACGGCATCCTGCTCTAAGCCTTTGACGCCCAGGCGGTTGCCGAGGACGACTTCGATGCCACTGTTGCCGCTAAAGGCGCTTTCGCAGATCTTTTTCAAGCCGAAGGGCAAATTCACCTTGGTCAATTGATTGCTTCCAAAGGCGGAGCATGCCACTTCTTCCAAGGCTTTGTTGAATTTTACCGATGTCAGTTCATTGCCCGAAAAAGCATTGACGTCGATTTTCTTCAGATTTTCGTTACATACGAGCTCCGTCAGCTTCCCGTTCATAAAGGCATTGCGCCCGATGGATTCGAGGTTTTTCCCGAAGGTGACACTTTCCAATGAGGGCATCTTCCTGTCAGCATAAAAGGCCATATCGCCGACGGACTTCAGAGAATCGGGGAATTGCAGTTCTTTAATATGGTGGGCCAGGAAGGCTTGTTTGTCGATGGTTTCCAGGCCTTCGTTGAAGCGCACTTTTTCCAAGGGATTTCCTGCAAAAGCTCCCAGTTCGATGGTCTTGATATTCTTGGGAATTTCCACCGATGCCAAATCATATTTCGGGGCTCGGGTGGGGTTTTTAAATGCGGTTTTGGCAATGGTATCTACGCCGTCCATAACGGGGATGACCAGATTCTTATCCGTTGCGACCCGTTCCTTGCCTTGGTCGCTGAAGCCGGTAATTTTGTTGCCTTCCACGACAAAGTCTTCTTTGTCCCAGACGCCCAGCGTATCTTTGGCAATTTTTACCTTGACGATGAGGCGAATCTTCTTCAGATTTTCCTGTACGGTTTCGTTGGAGGTGCCGTCTGTTTTGTTGGGACCTAAGAGGCTGTTCAGCTTTTCGTCGGAAATTTGTTCGAATTTCGCACTGTAGGTGGAAATATCGCCTTCTCTGTCCAGGAGTTCCCAGCTGTCGATGCCCAGGGCCGTCTTTTCATCTTTGATTTGGCCCTTGAAGATATAGGGACGTAATTGAACGACTTCGCTTAATTTTTCTTCCACGGACTTCCCGTCAAGGGACGTGATATTCACGGGATCCTTCAGATAAATCTTAAAGATGGTGTCCCCTTCAAAACCCGGGTTAAAGCGGAAGGAGTTTCCGCAGAATACCTTGAGGGAATTGGGCACGGTAACTTCCGTGATCTTGTTGCGGCAGAAAATCTTCGGCGCAATAGTTTCTAATCCGTCGGGGAAATCGACGTTTCTCACCAAATTCGATTTAAAGGCGCCCAGGTCGATTTCCTTCAGCGTGGAGGGGAATTTTACATTGGAAATGGCGTTTTCTGAAAAGGCGGAGTCGCCGATAAAGGTCACGCCTTCTTCAATGGTTAAATTTACGATGTTACTTTTGGCAAATGCACTGGGCTCAATATCATTCAGTGTGCCCGGGATGGTCAGGCTTGTCATGTTGTTAAAGGAAAATGCGCGGGCCTTGATGTGTTCAATGCCGTCCTTCAAATTTAATTTGGCGATGCCGCATTTGAGGAAGGCGTTGACGCCAACGGACTTAATGGATCCGTCGATGGTCAGGACCTTAATCGGTTGATTGGCAAAGGCGTTGTCCGCGATTTCATCCACGCCGTCAATGGCGGGAATGACGAGATTGTTTTTGTTCTTTTCGAGTTTGGCCTTGCCTTGATCCGTCAAGCCCTTAATGGCCTTGCCTTCGACGACGAAGTCTTCCTTCACATAGGGATCGACGGCGGCAGGTTTTTCGCCTTCCACGGTTTTAAAGTCGATGGTGGCTTGTTCCAAATCGGCTTTTTCCTTTTGAAGGGATTCCAGTGTGGCCTCGGGATTGTTGAATTCCGCTTCGGCGACTTTGATTTGTGCATTCAATGCGTCGATGTCCGCCTGTTTGGCTACGACTTCCCCTTCTTCGATCTTCTTGGAATCCGTTTCGTTGCTGGGGCTCAGGCCTGCCAGGCGGCTCTTGGCCTTGTCGATGAATTCGCCTAAGATGCGGCGGGCGTCTTTCATTTCCGGTGTGTCGTTTTTGCCGGGATCGGGTTTCGGGTCGGGATTCGGTTTCGGATCGGGATTCGGTTTCGGATCCGGCGCGGGCTTGCTGCCGCCGTTGGAATTGCCGGTATTGCCCGTGTAAGAGGGAAGCCAGGTGCTGTTATCCTTGCCTGCGACTTTATCCCGCAGGCGATTGTTTTCTTCCAGCATGGGCAGACCGTTGTAGACGATGTCGAAAATATCTCGACGGACGGCCGGGGCGTTAAAGTCTTTGATCTCTACACCGGACAGCATGCCTTTTGCCGCGGCGTATTCCAAATAGGGCTTGGCCCAATCCTTTCCGTTAATGGGAGCGCCTTCCTTATAACCTTTGTCCAGGCGCACGATAAAGGCGATCATTTCCTGATTGGTGACCGGTTTATCCGGATAGAAATTTCCATCGGGCATGCCCACGGCCACGCCGGCGGCTCTCAGAAATTCGATGTAATCGTGGGCCCAGTGGCTCTTGGGCACGTCCTTAAAGCTTTGAGATGCCCAATTGATCTCTTTCATCTTTCCTTCCAGGTCGGAACCGTGAACGATAAGTTTCATGGCTTCCGCCCGAGTGAGGGTGGCATCCAGTTGCAGATCACCGCCGTCTCTACCTACGACAATCTTCTTTTCTTGCAAGACGTCCAATTTTGAATTGGCATGAACCAAGTTCAAGGGCAAGCAAGTCAGAATCATAAGCAGTGACAACAAGTAGATCAATGGCTTTCGTTTCATCATTGATTCTCCTTTCACTTAAAATAAAAGCGTTCTACTATATATATATATAAGAAGGTTTTCAACAATTAGTGGATATGCCGATACAAGTACTTTTCTATTTCCTTTTTCTATGACACTTCCCTTTCCCCCGGCGCCGCGCCTCGCCGTCCATTGGAGCGGCTAGTATGGTACAATAAAGAAAATACGATAAAGGATCTGACACTATGAATTACGAATTAGGCATCGTCGGCGGCATGGGGCCTTTGGCCACTTCCGTTCTCTTCGACTACATCGTCCGCCACACCGCCGCCCATAAAGACCAAGACCACATTAACGCTTTGATTCTAAATCACGCCACGCTGCCCGACCGCACGGAGGTCATTCTCCACGGGGAGGATAAGGATTTTCTCGACGCCGTGAAGGGCGATTACGAGATTCTGAATATGCTCAAGGTGCCGCTCATCGCCTTTCCCTGCAACACGGGCCACTACTTTTTTGAAGCCATGGAAGCCATGGCCGACGGGGAGATTATCAATATGATCGACGAGACCCTGGCTCGCTGCAAGTCTATGGGCGCCGACAAGGTGGCGGTCTTTGCCACGGAAGGCACCCGCGCCGCCAAGTCTTACGACCGCTTCGCCGAGGCCCACGATCTCACCGTCGTCTATCCCGACGCCGACGAGCAGGCCGCCATCAGCCGGGTGATTTACGACGTAAAGGAATTGGGCAAGACCCGCTTCCCCGTCATGGACGCGCTTATCGACAAGTACACGAAAGACGCCGTGGTGATTCTCGCCTGTACGGAGCTTTCCACCATCGGCATCGACCACGACAAGGTGGTGGACACCACCCAAGTCCTGGGCGATGTGATCATCGCCCGCTGCGGCAGAAAGAGGGTATAATGGATTTTATTTCAATTGTTTTAGGCACGGACAACAATGCCTACGGCGTGGCCCGCTCCCTTCACGAGGCCTACGGCGTACATTCCTACGCCTACGGGGTGAAGCCCCTGCGCTTTACGCGAAAATCGAAAATCGTGGATGTGGAAATTCACGACGGCTTCGACACGGAGGCGGGCTTTATGCCGGTGATGAACGCCATTTACGATCGCTTCAAGGATCGAAATCTGCCCCTGCTCCTCACCTCCTGCTCCGACGGCTACACCGCCCTGATCTCCAAGCACAAGGAGGAGCTCAAAGACCGCTTCCGCTTTAATTACATCGACTACGAGCTGCAACAAAAGCTGGAAAACAAAGAGGACTTCTACGCCATTTGCGAGGAGTACGGCCTGGATTATCCCAAGACCGTGATTATTACCGAAGAAAACAAGCACGACCCGGACCTGGGCCTCACCTATCCCGTGGGCCTCAAGGCCAACGACAGCATCGCCTTCGTGCATCTGCACTTCGAGGGCAAGAAGAAGTTTTACAAGATCGAAGACGCCGAGGAGCTCGCCCGCGTGGTGGACGACATTTACGCCGCCGGCTACAAGGGGGATCTCATCGCCCAGGACTTTATTCCCGGCAACTCCTCCGCCATGTACGTCCTCAACGCCTATGTGGACACCCGCGGCGAGGTGACCATGATGTGCTTGGGCAAGTGCCTTTTGGACGAATGCCTGCCCTATGAGATCGGCAATTACAACGCCCTTTTGACCATGGGAGATCAGGCCCTTTACCATCAATACGAGGCTTTTTTAAAGGCCATGGACTACCGGGGCTTCGCCAATTTCGATTTGAAATACGACGTGCGGGATAAAACCTACAAGGTCTTCGAAATCAACATTCGCCAGGGCCGCTCGTCCTATTACATGACCGCCGGCGGCTGCAATTTCATGACCTATCCTGTGCAGGATTTGATTGTCGGCGAATCAACGCCCTGCCACTACCACGACGAGCGGGGCCTGTGGCTCTTTGTGGATCCCGCCGTACTGAGAAAATACGGAAGTGCGCAAGACAAGGACTTAATCGAAAAATCACTGAGGGAAGGCTTCACCTTCACCCAGTGGTACGAGAAAGACCGCTCCCTGCCCCGCTGGCTGGACTACATGCGCCGCCGATTCTCCACGCGGAAATACTATCCCCACTACGAGCCCCAAAGGCAAAACGACTGATGCCCCCGCCCGGGGGCTCTTTTATTGCTTTTGTCGATTGAAGAAATCTTCCATGGAAAAACACAATCCTCGTCCCCTCCTTTTCTGCGTATAATAGCCTTAGAACGATAATTACTTAACACAACATAAGGAGGTTTCTATGGCAGAAGACAAACGTGCATTGGTTCAAAAAGTATTGAATATGGAAGATGCCCCTCGCGTCCCCATCGGTTTTTGGTGGCATTTCGTGCCCAAGGACAAACACTCCGCCGGCCTTCAAGATCCCTCGATTTTCGACACGGTGGTAAAGAAGCAAAAGGAAACCTACGACATACTCAAGCCGGATTTCGTGAAGCTCATGACCGACGGCTACTTCTCCCACCCCAGCGTCGTGGAAAACGACATTCGCACCGTGGAAGATTTAAAGAAGATCAAACCCATCGGCAAAGACCATCCCTGGATTCGTGAACAGGTGGCATTAACGAAAAAAGCCATGGAATACATGGAAGGCGAGGTCATGGTCTTTTACAATATTTTCGCCCCCATGCAATCCATGCGCATGTACATCGAATACATCTTCTCCGACGTAGACGCCTTCCAGGATTTGATTATGAATCACCCGGAAGACATGGCCGCCGCGGCAAAGATCATCGGCGACGACACCATCGCCCTTATGGAAGCCTTGAAGGAAGAGACGGCTATCGACGGCATCTACTACAGCGTGCAAACCATTCAAAACGAAAAGGCCGACGAAGCCTTCCACGACAAATACGTGGTTCCTTCGGATCTGCAGGTACTGGATGCAGCCAATGAGCTGTGGGACAACAATCTCATCCACATTTGCGGCATCGCCGGCTACCACAACGACATCCCCTTCTACAAAAAATACAAGGCCAAGGCTTATAACTGGGCCGTTCACACCGACAACTTCTCATTGAAAGAAGGCAAGGACCTCTTTAACGCCGCCGTCATCGGCGGGTTCGACTACAAGCCCCACACCGTGTTGGAAGACGGCACCGACGAAGAAGTGGAAGCCTTCGTCAAAGACCTTATCGAAAAGACCGGCAAACGCGGTCTGATCATCGGCGCCGACTGCGCCGTACCCGCGGACATCGACTTAAATCGACTGGCCTTCGTCCGCGAAGTGGCGGAAAAATATTCCCGATAAATTAAAGCCCCTGCGGGGGCTTTTTCATTGCACACAAAAAAACCGAGGACATGCCTCGGTTTTCTTATATAGGAGAGCTGATTACTCTTCTTCGCCCGTAGCTTAGTTACCCGTATTTTCGTTGGCCGTATTTTCGGTGTTCGTATTTTCGGTGTTCGTATTTTCGGTGTTCGTAGCTTCGCCGCCCATATCTTCCATAAGACCGTCGAAGTCACCGAGGCCGACCAGTTCCATCATAATATTTTCGGGTTCGGCTACCTTCCAGCTGTCTCCCTCTTTCTTCACGGCGATTTCCACGTCTTTCGTTTGGTCTTCCATTTTTTCCACGTCGACGCCGGCCATGATTTCTTCTTCGGACTTGCCTGCCAGTATGTCGTCCATGGATTGCGATATGATGCTCATGATGTTTTTCGAGGTAATGGTGTAGACCAGTGTGCCTTCCTCGGCGCCGTCTTTGATTTCGCCGGATTTAAACTCGAACTTAGCGCTCTTCAAAATGTCGATGAAGAACTTATTTTCCGGCTTGTCCATATCCTTCACGAATTCGTCGTCTTTTAAAAACTCTTTGTCCTTGTCCAAGACGTATTTTTGCGCATCCTCAATTTTCATTTCGCTGAAGGCGGTCATAAAGCCTTCGGCGGCTTCCTTCGCCAGCTCCGTGTCGGATTTTTTGTTACAGGCGGGAAGGGCCACGAGCATCATCAGTGCCAGGGCGATCCATAATAGTTTCTTTCTCATAGTCATCCTCCTTCTATTGGATAGAGATTTTTCTTGACTATAGATTACCACCGGCGGATCCCTTCCACATCGCCCAAAAGGATGAGATGAAGAACTTTTTTGATTTTTTTATGATTTTTTTCGACAAAAAACCCGAAGGCAGAAAATACCTTCGGGTGATTTTTTTAATGGAGGAGAACCAGCTCTTCCCCGCCGTCCAATTCCATGCGCCATGCCACGGTGGCATAGCCCCGGGTGCCGTGGGTGAGGTTTTCCACGGCGCCTTGCTCTTTGGGATTGAAGTAGTAACAGGGGTCGATTTTTTTTATGGTTCTGCCCTTTAGGCTTTTGTGGGACAGAAGCCGTAGGAGGGATTGGGTGGCCATAGGAAGCGCCTCACGCTCCCGGGTTTCTTCCAAGACGTCGATCCACATGCGGTCCATGTAAACGACTTTGTCGCCGACCATTTTCACTTCCGTGTAGGCCGACTCCACGTAGTTTTTCTTGTAGGTCTTCGTAAAGATCAGTCGGCGCCGATTGCCCGCGGTCTCGCTGTAGTAGAGGTGCATGTCGTCGGTGGCGAAGCCTCGCTCCTTTAAAAAGGCCAGGGCCGACTTCTCCGCCTCGTCTTTTTCCAAAAAGGCGTTGGAGGTGCCGTCGGCTTCGTAAATAAAGCGGCGATTGTCCAGCACTTTTAATTTGGCCCGCGGCGTGGTGATGATGATTTCGTCGTCGCCTCGGTCGTCCGGTTTGCCTTTGCCGTGAAAGAAGCGCTCGTTTAATTCTTCCGGCGTCTGTGTTTCAAAGGCCACGTCCAGCACAGGCAGGGTGTCCCCGTCTTCGGGGATCTCGGCTTCCACCTTGATCCCGGCATCGGCCAACATCTCCTTGGTCTCCCGGTGAAAGGCCGGGGCGTTTTCCAACGGCTCCACCCGCCTGCGGTCCATGTAGAGGATGCCGGCGAGAAAGGCGTCGGTGATTAAAAGGGCGACGATAAGAACGGTCTTTGCTTTTTCCCAATTCACGATGGATCACCGCCTATCAACTGCCCGGTGAGGGCGTCGAAAAAGTAGAGCTCGTCGCCGTAGAGGACGTAGTAGCCCGGCAAAAGGGCCGCCGTCTCTTCCCCCGCCCGGTCCAGGTAGCAGAGGCTTACGCGGCGTAGGGGCTTTAGCAATTGGTCGTAGCCCTCGGTCTTGGCGCCGAATATTTCCGGATGCATGGCCACCACGTCGGCAAAGGCCATGCCTTCCACCTTGTCGTTTTCGCCTCGGTCCTCCGCCTTGTTTCTGTAGAGATAGGTCATGCGCTTCACCTGATTGTTAAAGAGCTCCACCACGATGTAGTCGCCCTTTTCCTCCCGCATAGGCAAAACGGGCAACCCCTTTTCCGAATGGTTCATGACCACGCGATAGCCGCGAACGCCGCCCGATGTGACGGATTCCAGCTTTTCCAGATACATGTCGTCGATATTGCCGGTGTTTTTCGCCACGAATTCAAAGGCCCGCTCCACGGCACCGGCCGGGTCCATGACTTCCTTCCCCACCTCGGTCTGGTCTTTGTAATCCAACATGCCGTTTTTGTAGAGGCGCACCGTGCGCTGGCCGTTGACGTAAAGGGTGGAGTCCTCTTCGTCGATTTCGTGCATATCGTCGATGCTCGCCTTCAAGAGGCGGCGCAGGAGGTCGTTTTTATAGGCGCTTTCCATATGGGCCAGGTCATTTTTGTAGATGACGTCCCCTTCGAAGACGGGCTTTTCGTCGGAAAGATACAGCGCCCGCTGAATGCCGTAGCGCTCCCATAGGGAGCTGTAGGATGGATTGTCTTCCTTTTCCAGGGAGCGAATGTATTTCGTAATGTCCGACAGGTTCACGGCGAAGTCGGGCTTCATGACGCCCTCTTCCGTCTCGAAGATGATCCCTTCCGATTCGGAAAAGTAAATGGCCAAAATGTCCCCGGGGAGGGAATCCAAGTGGTAGACATTTTTAAAGAGATCGGAATAGGTGCCCTTCGCCACTTCAAAGACCACGGAGGGCGTGTCGTGGCATTTTAAATAGTCCTTGTAGGCCATTTTTTCCCACTGAAAATCGTCTTTGCCAACGAAGGTCTGCTTCAGGACATTGCGATAAAAGGGCCACAGGTTTTTCAGCTGCACCGTCTTCGTGTGCACGCCGCCGCCGAAATTCACCACCATGGCCGCGGGCATCATGCGCCCCGCCACGGCGTCGGTAAGCTTCGGATCCGTGACGGGAATCAATTTATTACCCGTGGGCGGCGGCGCCAGCCAGATCTGTTGGGCGAGGCCCAGGGTGAGGAAGAGGAGCACGGCGATGGCGATGGATTTTATACGCGCTTTCATGCTTCCTCCTGATCCATGGGAAAACTCAAGAGCACTTCGGTGCCCACATTGAGCTCGCTCTTAATGCGGATCCTGCCGCCCATGTTTTCCATAATATCCTTGGCGATGGAAAGGCCCAGGCCGCTGCCGCCCATGGCGCGGCTACGCCCCTTTTCCACGCGGTAAAAGCGTTCGAAGATCCGGTCCAAATCCCGGCGGGAAATGCCGATGCCGTTGTCCTTGATCTGAATGTGCACCCGGGAGCCGAAATTCCTTCCGATGATTTCGATTTTTCCCGCGTAGGTGGTGTACTTAAAGGCATTGGTCAAAATATTGGTAATGACCTGGTACGCCCCGTGCTTGTCCGCCAAAAAGGGACGTATGTCCACGGGAATGTCCAGATACACCTTGTGGTGCCGCTCCTTGATCATGGGCTGCAAGGATTCCAAAATCGCCGTCACCACTTCGTAAGCGTCCATGGACACGGGCTCCCAATTGGTCCTTTTCGCATCCATATTAGACAGCTGCAAGAGGTCGGTGACCAAGTGGGTCATGCGGTCGCTCTCCCGGTCGATAATGCTCAAAAAGCGCAGCTGAGCCTCCCGATTTAAGGACGCCTTCATCAAAGTCTCCGTATAGGATTTAATGGTGGTAATGGGGGTCTTGAGCTCGTGGCCCACATTGGCGACGAAATCTTTTCTCAGCACGTCCAAATTGTGCTCTTCCGTAATATCCTGGAGCACGGCGATAATCCCCTGGGGCCGATTGCTCTCGCCCTTGTAGGGGGCGTAGCGAATATTGTAGTATTTGTTTTTGATTTCCACCTGACTGAGCCCGGTCAATGAGCCCACCTCAAAGTAATTGAGCTTGGCAATGTTCAGCCGCTTCACGTCGAAGGAGCCGCCCACGGCATCGTCGGCCAGATCCAAAATCTCCCGGGCCACGGGATTCACGTGGATCAGCTTGCCCATGGAGTCCACGGCGATAATCCCCTCGGACATGTAGTGGAACATGGTGTCCAGCTTAGACCGCTCGGAGTCCATGCGGGAGATGGTCTCTTCCAATTCGTCGGTGAGGTAATTAAACATGCTCCCCAGCCGGCCGATTTCGTCGTTGCTCTTGACCTCTACCTTTTGATTGAAATTGCCCTCGGCCATTTCCCGCGCCTGCCGGGTCACGTCCCGAATGGGCAGGGTAATGGAGCGGGCCAAAACATAGGCGAGCAGGGTGGTAATGCCCATGGCCACCACCATGGCGTAGGTCATAATGACCCGGGCGTCGCCTACCACGCCGTAAAGGCTGCTTAGATCGGCGACCATGTAAAATAAGCCCATGACGTTGCCGTCTTTTGCAAAGACGGGCATGGTGTAATGGGCGTAGCGTACTTTTGTCTTGGCATCTTCACGAATGATGGAGGAGCCTTCGCCGCGAAAGCCGTCCAAGATCAGCTTCGGCGAAAGCTCCGATTCCCCCAGGGCGTTTTGTCCCACCGCCAGCTCCCCGGAATTGTTGGTGGTGGCGATGACCTTCGGCACCTCCCCGGGGCCGATGACGTAAATGGCCTCGTCGCTTCCGATGCGCCAGGCATTCAAGGTGTTTTGAATGCGGCCGTGGACTTCGTCCCAAGGCGTCTCCGTTAAATAAGGCGATGAATTGGCGATGGAGCTTAGTGTCTGCTCCATATCCGTCTGCACCTTCTCCAGCTGGGCATCTTCCAGGCGGTTGACGATAAAAGCCCCGATAATGGCCATGACCACCAAGACGAGAAGGACGTAGATGAAGATAAAACGCCACTTGATGCTGGAATAATACTTATCCTCCAAAGTAATAGCCCACTCCTCGCTTCGTTAAAATATAGCGAAAATCTTCGCCGGCATCTTCGATCTTTTCTCTCAAACGGCGCACCGTCACGTCCACGGTGCGAATGTCGCCGTAGTATTCGTAGCCCCAGACCTCTTCCAAGAGAGTCTCCCGGCTGAACACCGTGCCCGGCGACTGAGCTAAGTACTTCAACAGCTCAAACTCCCGCAGCGTCAGATCCACCACCTTGCCCCGCTTGGTCACTTCGTACTTCACGGGATCGATGTTCAGATCCGCTTCCTCGATGACCTCGTCGGGGAGATAGCCTTCGTTTTCGAAATCCTGGCGGCGGAAGTTCGCCTTCACACGGGCGATCAATTCCCCCATGCTGAAAGGCTTCACCACGTAATCGTCGGCGCCCAGCTCCAAGCCGCGAATGCGATCGCCTTCGGCATCTTTCGCCGTAAGCATAATCACCGGCACCCGGCTCTTCTTGCGAATTTCCCGCAAGGCTTCAAAACCGTCCATGCGCGGCATCATCACATCCAAAAGCACCAGATCCGGCGCCCAGCTGTCGAATGTTTCCAGACACTCCACCCCGTCTTTGGCCGTGGCGGTTTCGTAACCTTCGTTGGATAAATTGTATGCGATAATTTCGGCAATAGCCGCTTCGTCTTCAGTAATTAAAATTTTCATGGGATCGCCTCCTACTTTGATTATATCACAGGTGAAATCGGTTATAATCAAGGGGAAGCCTTAGGCCTGAAGCTTTCGCGAAAGTTCCATGATTCTTTCATAGAGAACACGCACTTCACCGCCGTAAGGCGCCGCCGCCTCTTCCAGCCGCAAAAGGAGTGTCGCCTCCCGCGCGGCATCGTAGACAGGGCGGTTCAATTTCTTTTTCTCCTCGCCGATGGCGCGAGACAGATCGAAGCGGGCCTTTAGAAGGGCCACCAACTGATCGTCCACGACGTCGATTTCTTTTCGCAACAATTCGATAGACATAATACCTCCGGAGGTTCTATGATTCACATTATTTACCACGGTTACTTCTCCTTCGCCATCCACAAGGTGGTGCAGGATTTAATCAATAAAGGCACAGGCGTCCTCGCCAAGCCCCACACGGACTATATTTTGGAGGCGGATGAGGGCACCATCCTCGCCCGGGATTTAAAAAAAGATCCCGCCCCCGACGCCTATTTGTTTTTCGACAAAGACATTCGCCTGGCGCGGGCCCTGGAAAAAAACCGCCCCGTCTTTAATTCGGCGGATGCCATCGCCTTGGCCGACGATAAAATTTCCACCTACACCGCCTTGGCGCCTTCCCTCCCCATGGTGGACACGGTGCCCGCCCCCTTCCACTACCGAAAGGAAGCGTTGAAGGAAGATTTCCTCGCCTATGTAGAAACACGCTTCGGCTATCCCATGGTGATCAAAGCCGCCAAAGGCTCCTTCGGCGAGCAGGTGCATCTGGCGAAAAATCGCAGCGAGGCGCAGGCCATCGCCGAGACCATGGCCGGGGATGATTTTCTCTTTCAGCCCTTTATCGCCGAGTCCGCCGGCGTGGACAAGCGGGTGCTCGTCATCGGCGGTGAAATCGTCGGCGCCATCGAGCGCAGAAACGAGCACGACTTCCGCGCCAATATCGCCGCGGGATCCGTGGCACGGCCCATCGAGCTTAGCGAGGAAGAAAAAGCCATCGCCCTCGCCGCCCACAAAAAGGCGAAACTCGATTTTTCCGGCATCGACCTCATCGAGTCCGAAAAGGGCCCTCTCCTGGTGGAAATCAACTCCAATATGAGCTACCTGGGCTTTCAGGAAGCCACGGGGATCGACGTGTCAGGGAAACTCCTGTCTTACGTCGAGGCGACCGCAAAAATGGCCTGATGCCTTTATGGGATCAGTGTAGCACGTTTATTCCATAGAAACAATTCCGGTCCTATTCAAAAAATCTATAGCCCGCGCGTTTCATGGCGTAATTCTATGGAACCGACGTAATCCCTTGTGCTTTCCTATGTTATAATTCAATTATGGAGGGATACTATGCATCTAGACGTATGTGGAGGTTGCAACGCCAAAATCGGCGCCGGCGACCTGACGAAAATTTTGAAGAAATTACCTATTCACAAGCGAGACGATATTCTCGCGGGCTTTGAGGGCAACGAAGACGGTGCCATTATCCAAGTCTCCGACGACTTGGCCGTGGTCACCTCTGTGGACTTCTTCCCGCCTATGGTGGAAGACGCCTACGCCTTCGGTAGAATCGCCGCAGCCAACGCCCTGAGTGATCTCTACGCCATGGGCGCGGAACCGGTGAGCGCCATGAACATCGTGGCCTTCCCCGAAGAAGAAGACATGGACATTTTAGACGCCATCCTGCAAGGGGGCGCCGAAGTTTGTGAGGAAGCGGGCGCCACATTGACCGGCGGCCACTCCATTCACGACCCGAAGATTAAATACGGCCTCAGCGTCATCGGCAAATTGAAACTCTCAGAAGTGCTGCGCAACAACACCCCTGAAGTCGGCGACGCCCTGTATTTGACCAAACCCCTGGGCGTGTCCCTGTTAATGAGCGGCTACCAAGTAGACGAAGTGTCCGAAGAAGATTACCAACGCGCCGTGGATTCCATGTGCCGCCTCAACAAAGGCGCCTACGAAGTCCTGAGAAAATACGATGTCCACGCCCTCACCGACGTCACGGGCTTCGGCCTCTTGGGCCACCTGTGCGAAATGGCGGAAGGCACAAGCGCCGTCGTCCTGTCCGATCAGTTGAACATACTCCCCGGCGCCAAAGAAGCCGCTGAAGGCTTCCTCTTCACCGCCGGCGGCCAACGCAATCGCAAAGCCTACGGCGACAAAATCGCCTTTGAAATCGACGACTTCGCCTTGGAAGAAGTTCTCTACGACCCCCAAACCTCCGGCGGCCTTTTGATCAGCGTCGCAGCCAAAGACGGAGCAAAGATGGCGGAAGAAATGAAAGCCGCCGGCATCGACGTCGCCTGCATCGGCGAAATGATCGAGCCCGGCGACAAAGCAATTTACGTGAGGTGATAGAAATGAAAATTATCGATGCCATGGGTCTCGCCTGTCCGAGACCGGTTATTTTAACGAAGAAAGCCATTCGCGAAGAAAATCTCGACGAAGTCACCGTCAAGGTGGACAACGAAATCGCCACGGAAAACCTGACGAAAATGGGCAAGCAATTGGGCTTTAGTGCCGAAGTCAAAACCAATTCCAAAACCGATTACGAAGTCTATCTGAAAAAAACCGGCGACGCTCAATGCGAGCTTATGTTTGAAGAAGACAGCAGCGAATACATCGTCGCCATCTCATCCGACCACATGGGCACCGGCGACGAAACCTTCTCCAAAAACCTGCTTGAAGGCTTCATCTACGCCCTCACCGAACAAGACGTGGCGCCGAAATACGTGGTCTTCTACAATATGGGCGTCACCCTACCCAGCATCAACGAAAAAGTCATCGGCGACTTAAAGGCTTTGGAAGAACGGGGCACACAAGTCCTCTCCTGCGGCCTCTGCCTGGGTCAATACGATCTGAAAGAAAAGCTGCAAGTGGGCGAAGTCACCAATATGTATCGCATCTGCGAGCTCATGATCCAATACAAAGTCGTCAAACCCTGCTAAAGAATCGCAAGAAAAAACATCCTCTGCCTCGTGCAAAGGATGTTTTTTAATGCAGAAACTTATGCCAAGCGTTCGTCGCCCATGGCGCGGCGCAGGAGGGGATAGAGAATATCCGCCAAGAGAGCGCCTGCCACCCCTTGAATGATGTTGGGGACGAAACTTGCGATGGCCGTGGGGAAATTATAAAGAATGAGTCCTTCGGCGAGTAAATAGCCTACCGCCATGACCAGGCCCCCTGCCAAACCGCAAAGCACGAAGCTCAAACGGGTCTTTTCGTGGAGATAGCCCGCCACAAAACCTTCCAAGCCCTTCACTACCAAAGTGATGGGGGCGTAATAGCCGTAGCCCGACAGGAGATCCGCCAAGGCCGAGCCGATGCCGCCGACGAGACCGCCGGCCATCTTGCCCATTAAGAGGGCCGATGCGATGACCACCGTGTCCCCCACGTTGAGATAGCCCTTGGTGGCGGGAATGGGAATTTGAATAATCATGGTCGCCACCGTGGTCAGAGCCATAAACATGGCGATCATGGTCAACTTCTTCGTAGAAATATTTTTCATGTCTTCACCTCTTCCCACCATTATAAACCGAAAGTGGAGCCGCTAAAAGATACAGTCTCGGCTTTTCATATGGTACCAGAGGCGAAGCATTTGGAGCAAAGCCCAAAGCGTGATAGAATAAAGAAAAGAAACGACACGCAGAAAGGGGTATCACGTGAAAAAAGATTTTGATATGGAAGAAGCCAGAGCCTATGCCGACGAAGCCTTCCACTCCGGCTACGCCTGCTCCGAGGCCGTCATCGACACCTTCAGAAAGACATTGGAGCTGGACATACCCGACGAAGCCATCGCCATGAGCAGCGGCTTTCCCTGGGGACTGGGAGGCGGCGGATGCATCTGCGGCGCCCTGGCAGGAGCCACCATGTGCCTGGGCTACCTCTACGGCCGCACCGAGCCCGGCGATCCCAAGATCAACCGGTGCTTCGAAATGAGCAAAAAAATGCACGACGCCTTTCGGGACAAAAACGGCGCCACCTGCTGCCGCGCCCTCACCCACGGCTACGACAACGACGATCCCGACAGAAAATGCAAATGCGCCAAAATCGTGGACAACACCATGATCGATCTGCTCACCATGGTGGCGGAAGAAGAGGCGAAATAAATACAGGCATAAAAAAACGAGCTCCGCAAAGCTCGTTTTTTAGTGGAAGGAATCTTGTTGCGGTGGAAGGTACGCTTACAGACTTTCCCAGAAGCCCCACCAGTCGCCCCAATGATTAGCGGCCATGGTGCCGGGGCAAATCTTGCCGGACGCATCGAAGTGACGCACCACGTGATCCTTGGGAATGCGGTAAAAAGCCATAAGCTCCCGCACCAGATCGCGGGCATGAGCGAGAGCCGCCCTGCGGTCCACGCCCCGATTAATGCAAATCTCCACGCCGATGGAGTTGCGGTTCGTAATCCCCCGCTTCCCCCGGCCGTCGCCGCAGTGCCAGGCCGCATAAGCGTCTTCGATAATCTGCACCACACCGTGATCGTCTACAAAGTAATGGGCGCTGGCTCGCCGGTTCCCGCCGCCGAAATAGCGGTAGTGGGCCATGGCGTCGGCACCGGGGGCGGGATTGCCCGTGTCGTGCACCACGATATAGGCGATGCGCGTCCCGTTACGAGACGAAAAATTATAATGAATCAGCTTCTTGTTGATGAGCATAAAACCTCCTTAAACGCTTCATGGCCCGCACCTTCGTATTGGCCACGGTTTGATAAGACAAATTGAGCTTGCCCCCGATTTCAGAGAGCGACAGATCCAGGAAAAAATACATGGCGATCACCGCCCGTTCCCGATCCGGCAGATTATTCACCGCCACGTGAAGCTCGCGGGCACGCTCTCGCGCCACCAGATCCCCCTCCGTGTCCTCCTCCACTGCGAGATAGGCCACGACCTCGTCGGTAAGAGGCACGTCCTTGTGCTTGATCCTACGCTTTAAATCGTCCATTAAAAAATAAGACAGACGCTGGCGATAAAACAAATAAAAAGGCACGCCCCGCTCCTCGTCGAATTCGTCGAGCGCTTCGAGCAAAATGACATTGGCTTCACCCGATAAATTATCCGGATCCGCCACATAAGGTTGGATCCGGCGGATCGTCGCCCGGGTGAGCGGCGACAGATCCACCAGCAGCTGCGCCAAAGCTTCGGGATCCCGAGATTTGGCAGCACGTATCAGTTGACCTTCCATAAAGACTAAAGACTCCTTTCACATAAATTTCGAACAAATGTTTTTTATCTGTGAGGATATTTTACCACTTATAGAACATACGTTCAATCCGTCTGCACTTCCAAACCTTTTAGTATCAATCCTTTGTAAAATAGAACATTTTTAATTCGGTACCCTTCAAAGTAAATCATCTGAGAAAAAACTAATAATGGTATAATAGGATAAAATAATCAGGAATAGGGAGGCATTATGCAGCTTTTAGATATAAAGAGAATGGCACATAACATTCTGGACAACCAAAGCATAGAAAGCAGTTTTATCGAATATAAAAAGTCTATAAATTTCAAAGATAAAATTCTAAAAACAGCTTGTGCCTTCGCTAATAACTATATGAACGACGAGATCGGCTTATTATTTATTGGGATTGAAGAAGTTGATGATAAAGAAACGGGAGAAAAAGCGATTCCAAAAAGACCCATTAAAGGCATAAAAGAAGCAAAATTGGAAACAACTGAAAATGAGTTAAAATCACTTCTTTCCAATATCCACCCCAAAATAAACTATCACATTATTACTGATAAAATTGATGAAGAATACTATCTCGTCGTTGCGGTAGAAAACAACAGTAACGGCCCCTTTCAAACAAGTGACAAAGCGGAAAAGAATAAAAATATCAAACTAAAAGCAGGCAGATATATTAGAGTCGGCAGAGATTCTAAGCTTCCAAACCCAATCGAAGAATTTGAGCTTTTGAAGAAATTTGCAAATTATTCTTTCTGTTCGAATCTCAATGATACGGCGACGATAGATGATCTAAGTTACGAATACATGAAAGAATATTTGCTTCAAACTAGTGCGAAAAAAGATATTAGAGAAATGTCCAAGCTTGATATAGCAAAAAGTATGGGACTTGTCAGCGAAAGTGAATATGGCGGTTATAGAGCTAAAAACTTCGCTGTCCTGATGTTTGCAGAAACTCCGAATAAATTTATTCCAAACGCTCATGTAGAAATCATAAGAGAAATAGACGGAACAGATAAAATGGAATCTAAAAAATTTGATGGTCCTGTTTGGATTCAGGCAAAGCAAGTAAGCAAATATTTTGAAGATAATATCATGGCCGCCTATACAATAAGAGAGCCCGATAAAATCGAGCATAAGATTATTTATAACTATCCACTGACAGCCTTTGAGGAACTAGCGACTAATGCCATTCTGCATAAAGAGTATGACACGCCTGAATATGTGGGAATCTATATTTATAGGGACAGGATCTCTTTTGTAAATCATAATAAACCACTTCCTCCCGTAACAATCGAATCTCTTAACCGAGAAAGGAGTTTTGATAGAAGACAATACCTAAATAAAGAGCTTAAAGAAATGTTCTTTTCACTCAATTTGATAGAATCTTACGGTTCAGGCATAAGGCGCGCAAAAGATGCACTTTCTGAAAACAGATCGCCGGAGCTTAAATTCTATCCTGAAAATGACGTAGATAACTATACCAACGCAGTTATAGAGATAAATGCAGAATTTTTAAATCGGTTTAATAATAGTACTAGCAAAGAAACTAGTAAAGAAACTAGCAAAGAAACTGGTAAAGAAACTATGAGCATCCAAGACCAAATCCTGCTTCTTATGCAAAATAATCCAAAAATTACCGCCAAAAAGATAGCAAGTGAGATTAATGAGATATCTGTAAGTGGCGTGCGCTACCATATAAGCAAACTTAAAGAGAATGGTGTTATTACTAGAGTAGGTTCTACTAAATCGGGAAAATGGATTGTGCTGAAATAGTTCAACCCACTCCATTAAGCGGTGATTAGAGTAAAATCTAATCACCACCCCGCAAACACACATGGTTTGCGTTTCTCCTATTCAACCTATGACGACCCAACTCACCGACTGCTGTGAGCAACACATCCCAATTCAATGAATTAGTTCTTTATTGGTGTTGGAAGGGAGAATTGACTATCTCCACAATTAACACTACAATGAATTTGCGAATTGAAAACGAAAGTTTTGCGGGTGATGCATTTATGCGTCACCCGATTTTTTTATTCTTTCGAAGTTTAATCGTGATCATCCTTTTTTCTTACGCCCTCGGTTCTTGACTTTCCATGGCGGACGTTTTACACTTCTAAAAAAGGAGGTTGCTATGGCTGACTACACTGATTTTAATCTGCGACCGGGTGTCGACGGCGATGTGAACCGTCACGAGCCCAATGATGTGACGCGTCGTGCAATGCTAGAAGCCGACGAAATGATCGACGACCCCCGCACCATCTACTATACCCACGTGGAAGAAGCTCTGTCGGAACTGAACAAAGAGTAAACCATTTTTGATACTTACCATTTTCTCCACCCGATACGCAGCTCCCACTAGGCGACACAGCCCAACTAGTTAGAAAATGCCGCAGGCATTTTCTATCTTCTTAAACGTGGCCAAAAAAGGGGAAGGGGTCCCGGGGAAGGGGAAAATTGCGGCCTTCCGCTCTGAGCTCTTTTCCCCTTCCCCGGGTCTCAAAACCATGAAAGAATGAATACTTAAAAGAGAAAAGTATCTTGATTACATTACCTCTCCTCCGCAATTTGAAAAGAAGAGCATATCTTGAGTGAGAGCAAAAAGAAAAAAGAGAACAAAAATTTCATATTTACAAAACAGCGTTTTTTGCAACGAAAAAGGGACCAAAGGGTCCCTTTTTCATTGCATTTTGCTTTCAATGGTGTGTCCCAATTCGGCAATGGTTTCCGCCAACTTGTCGAGCTTTTCTTCCATGCGGATGATGAAGTAGCTGGCGACGACGATGGGGAAGCCGGTGTTGGCGATGAGGGACAGGATTTCGTCCAAGTTCATGGCGATACCTTATTCACTGAAAAGCTGAGTGGAAGAGACGGTAACCAGATCGGCTTTTTTTGCTGCCACGAATTTGCCTTTGGCGCGAAAGACACCGGCGTCGACGACGGTTTGGGCGGCGGCTTTTACCGCCCCGCCTTCCAGATCCTTCTTCGCGTCATTGACGCGGACGAGGCCGGTCTTACCGGACTCGTCTTGGAAGGTGACGGATACATAGGTTCTTTCCATAATTTACCTCCTTATTTTAAGCGTTGAACGGTGCTGACTTCGGCGTAGATCATTTTGTTTGCACAGAGACCGGCGAGGGCGTTGGCAGCCGACTTTAAGTTTTCGTCGGTGGCTTCGGGAATCAAACCGGAATAGGTTTGGCTCTTGGTCAACATCTTGCCGTGGCCGTCGGTACCTCCGTTATAGACGATGCGCAGGGATTTCTTTAATTCGTCCATGAGATCACCTCCTTCACTTATTAGATAGAATTTGAGGAGAAATTTTACCTATGGTTTTCGAAAATTTTCGAAAAACTTTTTCGGGCCCTTTCCGCCGAGGCGGCGGAGAAGTTTTCCCCCTCACTTGGTAGATAGAATTTGGGGCGGGATTTATACCTATGGATTTGAAAAAAGACGAAAAAAGTTTTAAACCCGGGATTTTAGGAACAGGTCAAAGCCGCAGGGAGGCTTTCCCTGCGGCTTGTGGATCTTCACCGATTGATTATTTCATTCATTGTTCACTTCTCTTTTAATTGGTTATCGATCGATGCTTTTCTTATGATTAATCCGTTGTCTTAACTTCTTTATAAGGACATCGATGATTCGATCGATGGCGAATGACACCACCTTGCGCCACGCCATGCTCAATGATTGGACTGTAAGCCATTCTCTTTGACATTTGATAAGGTAGCATAGGACGATGGCGACTATGACGAATCCGATGACTTTATTCATCTTTACACCTTTAATAGGACTAAGCCTCCTTTCTTAGGTGAAGATCCCATACTCTCCCGGGGGACGCCCTTTTGCGTTGGGCATCTTCCTTTGGAGATTAAAAAGGAAAGGACCTTTAACATTAGGCCATTTGCCTTTACCTCTATAAACGGTTTAAAGGAAGAATTTACGCGGGATTTCGTGATTTTTTTCGGTTCACGGCCAAAGATTTCGCCTTCAACGTCTACTACCTATGTGTCAGAAAGTTTTTCTGAAGGGCTTTCCCCACACAGGCTTTTGTATGTAGACATAAAAAAAGAGCCCCCTCGGGGCTCTTTGGTGTTTATGGTCTATGGTATTGTTATGATGATGTGGCCTATGGAGTCAATTTGGGCACAAAAAAACCCGCGTGTTTCCACGCGAGTTTTTTAGTTAGCTAGATTACACACGAGGAGCAAGTTTGCTCAAGTCGTTTGTATCGATTCCGTTAGGAATATCATTAGCTTCTCCGTTTACATTGAGTTTATTGAATTCATCAATGCGACGGTTAATTTCGTTTGCTAATTCTCTGTTCTTTTCAAGAAGACTAGCATCTAATTTGATGAAAGCATCACGGGCAGAAATAAGAGCTGCACGCGTTTTCTTTGCATCTTTCATGTCGAGGGTGTTGTCGCCCAGAATGAACTTATCAAGACCGTCTTTAATCGATTGAACATCTGCACTTACTTGAAGAACTTCAGTGATTTGTCCTTCGATCGTGGTGTTGAGAAGTTTTTCAACTTTAGCTTCAACATAAGCGCCTGCTTCCAAAGTGGACTTACCGTCTTTGGAGAAAGCTTTTTCTTCTAAAGCGGTTAAATAGGTCTTAGCATCTTTGCTACCTTCAGGTAAGATGGTAACTTGAGCCAAGTGACCGTCAACTTTGTTGTAGCTTACGAGCTTGCCTTTTACAAGACCTGCACGAACGCCTTTTTCCAGGTTACCCTTTAATCCGGTTTCGTTGGGAAGTACGGAAACAACTTGGATGATGTCCTTGTTGTCGGAACGTACTGCGATTTGAACCTTAGCGCCCTTCTTGAATTCTTTACCGAAGAAGTATTTGTAGTCTTTTTCAAGGTCGAATGCTTGTACGTAATTGTCCTTATCTTTCAAGACAACTTTGTTTGCCTTGTTGATGCCCATGTCAGCGGAGGTTTTTTCCGTGTCGATGGAAGCACCGTTCAGAAGAACGTCTACAACTTCGTATACATTGTCTTTCTTAGCATCAATTAACTTCGGTTGAGCTACGTTAAAGTCAAGCTTGTTGTTAGCGATGGGCAATTTAGCAACATCGTACTTGTTCAAGTTGATGGCGGTGTAGCCCCAAACTTGGTCATTTAATGCGCTAACTGCGGTTACTTCGCCGCCTTCATAAGCGGGTTTTTCAACGTAGAGCTTGAAGTCTTTGTTGCTGACAGCCTTGTTAACACGAACGAGAGTGGTGTCTGCAGAAATTTCTGCTTTGTTGAATACAACAATTCTGGCTTCGTTTACGCCGGATACGGTTAATTTTTCGTATGCCAGGTAGACGTTGTAGGTCTTGTTGTCTTTGTCGGCTACTAATTTCTTTGCAGCATCGTAGTCTTTTACTTTCGTGTAGACGCCTGCATCTGCTACGTAGAATTCAGTTTCGGAGTTCACTTCGAATTTCGATACAGCCTTGTTGGCAGCATTTTTAAACGTGTTGATAAACTCAATGTTGTCTTTGTTCAGCGTAACATTGTAAACGGGTTTCGCTTTTTGCCAGTTGCTAGCTAATTGTAAGGACTTGTTGCCCAGTTCGACCCAAGCTCTGTCATGGTTCTTAATACCGTCTACGGGGTTACCCATTTCGATGATGTGGGAAACAACGCCGTCTTTGTTGAAGAGGACGCGTACAACGGAGCCTACATAGTAGTCGCTTGCAGCTACTTTGTTGAAGATCCATTTTTTAGCTTCGCCTTTTTGGTTAACGAAAATGGTGTCTTTGGTTACTTTGAATTCCTTCTTGAATTCGCCTTGGTTCAATACCAGGGTGGTTCCGTCAGAGGATTCGCTGATAACGCCGCGGAATTCGTTAGCCGGTACGGGTTCTAAGTTTTTCAACTTGTAGAATGCGTTAAAGATCATTGCGAAAGCATCGGAACGTACAGCCGGTTTGTTGGCATCAGCAATGCTGAGACCGGAGAAGATGTCCAGTTGAGCTGCTCTTTCCATCCAGCCTTGGGGCCAGCTGTAAGAAGCTGCCTTCGCGGGGGTCAGGTCTTTGTCGATTGCTACGACGAGCATTTTTGCCAATTCAGCGTAGGTAACGTCCTTCGTGGGACGGAAAGTACCGTCTTGATAACCGACGATAATCGGAACACCGTTAGCTGTTTTGGAAGCAGCGGCGGTAATGAAACCGTTCATGATGTTGTCGACTTTAACGTCGGGGAAGGGTGTGTACACGCCTTGTAATTTGGCAGCTAAGTCCTTTTCGCCAATGGCAAAAACGAGCATTTTAGCTACTGCGTCTCTGCGAATGGGGCTCTTCAGGTCCATATTGCCGGTTGCTTTGCCGTCTTTGTCTGCGGTACCGACGACATAACCGTTGTCGATGAGCCATTGAGCTTTTGCTTCGGTAGTAGTAAGTTTCGGAACTTCCTTAACTTCCTTCTTATCCTTAGCTTCAGCCGCAAAGACGTTTCCGAATGTGCCAAGTACCATGACTAGTGCGAGTACAAGGCTAAGAAATTTCTTGTTCATCTTGTCTTTCGACCTCCTTATGAATTTTCAGATTCTCCCAGGCATATTCCTGTGAATCTTACACTATTATACCATCGCATCGAGCAGGGTTCAAGTGGTGCTCCCTTTTTCAATGTGATGTCACGAGGTGAGTATCGACTCTGCCTCTATGATGAGTCCATTATAACCGATTGCCCCGCTTTATTAAATTACAGTTCTATGACAGGCGGGGCAGTTTTCACTTTTTTGTTACGTTTCCTATGCGGATGATTTCTTCGGCGGCGGTTTGTATGCTTTTGTTTTCCACTACGGCGTCGGCTGCGGCGGCGTAGATTTCTTTTCTTTCGTTATAAAGCTTTTTCAGAGTTTCGATGCCGCCTTTGGACAGGGGGCGACCGTCGGTGGCGAGGCTTTCTAAGGGGCGGGTGATCCAGTAGAGGGTGCCGGTGCTTTTGAGGGCTTTGGTGTTTTCCCGGTCCAGAAGGCTGCCGCCGCCGGTGGCGATGACGACGGATGTCTCTTTTGCGGCTTGTGCTACCGCCTGTTTTTCGTAGGCGCGAAAGCCGGCTTCTCCTTCTTTTTCGAAGATTTTGGGGATGTCGCCGTGGGCTTTGACGATTTCGGTGTCGATGTCGATCATTTTTCTGCCGAGTTTTTGTGCCACGGCTTCGGCCACGGAGGTTTTGCCCGCGCCGGGCATGCCGATGATGACGATGTTTTTATCTTTCATTGCTTCTCTCCCGTTTTTTCTCGGAGGGCGATTTCTTTTTGCCTTTCGATCCACAGGTCCAGGATCGTGAGGGCGGCGGCGGATTCCAGGACCACGGGGATGCGGCCCACGATGGCGGTGTCGTGGCGGCCTGCAATTTCAAGGACGGTGTTTTTGCCTTGTCTGTCTACGGTGTGTTGGGGCTTTGATATGGATGGGGTGGGCTTCACGGCGACGGTGATTTCGATGGGCTCCCCCGTGGTGATGCCGCTCAGGATTCCGCCGGCATGGTTGCTCGCCGTTTTTATTTTTCCCTTTTCTTCTATATAAGGGTCGTTATTTTCGGAGCCTTTTAATCGGGCGGCATCTTCTCCCGCGCCGAATGCCACGCTTTTTACGGCGCCGACGGCGTAGAGGGCATGGGCCAGGGCGCTTTGGGCGGAGGCTTCTCGGGGGCCGCCCATGCCTGCGGGGGCGCCTATGATGGTGATGTGCACCATGCCGCCGAGGCTGTCGCCTTCTTTTTTCGCCTGCTCTAATGCTTTTTTTTGCTTCAGCGGATCGGTCTCTCCCCCGATTTCCGCGATCCTCGATGTAATTTTTATGTTTTGTTTTTCCAGGAGGGTGCTCGCCAGGGAGCCGGCGACGACGAGGGGGGCGGTGAGGCGGCCGCTTCTGTATCCGCCGCCGCGGGGATCGTCTGCGCCGAAGCTTTTCACGTGGGCGGTGTAGTCGCCGTGGCCGGGGCGGTAGGGCATGTTTTCGTAGTCTTCGCTTTTGACGTCTTTGTTCGGGATCCAGATGGCGATGGGATCGCCGGTGGTCTTGCCCCTGTAGGTGCCGGAGAGGATGTCCCAGGGGTCGGGCTCTCTGCGCGGGGTGGCGTAGTCGCCTCCCGGTCTCCTGCGGGCGAGGGCGCGCTCGATGGCGGCGGCATCCACGGGGATGTGGGGCGGCATGCCGGTGAGGAGGGCGCCGACGCCTTTGCCGTGGCTTTCGCCGAAGAGGGTGATGGAGATGTTTTTTCCCATGGTGTTCCTTTCTATTGGTCTTCGATGATTTTCAGTGCGGCGAAGCTTTCATAGAAGCCGGGCCAGCTTTTGTCTACGGCTTCGGCTCCCACGACGGTGATGGGGCCTGTGGCGGCGGTGGCGACCAGGGCGGCGGCGAAGGCGATGCGGTGATCGCCGCAGCTGTCGACTGTGCCCGATGTGATTTGCCCCGGGGCGACGGTGAGGCTGTCGTCCGTTGTCTTCGTATTTATACCCAGTTCGCGGAGCATGGCGGATGTGGCGGCGATGCGGTCGCTTTCTTTGGTGCGCAGGCGGCGGATGCCGGTGAAAGTGGCGCCGGTTTTCGTGGCGAGGACGGCGAGGGCCATGAGGAGGTCGGGGGTATGGGTGAGGTCCACGGGCTTGTGGGCTTTTATTTTTTTTATGTGCTCGAGGATTTGCTTGTCGCCCTGGAGGCTGTGGGCCGGCAGGTTGGTAAGGCTTATTTTGCTGCCCATGGCGTTGGCGACGATGGCGTAGGCGGCGTGGCTGTAGTCGCCTTCCACAACCGGGTCGATGTGTGTGATGTCGCCGGGATGGATAGTGTAGATGCCGTTATTTTCTTCGATATTCACTCCCGCCTCTTCCATCATGCGGGCGGTCATGCGGATGTAGGGGGCGGAGGGGGGATTCTTTGCGGCGACGGTGACGGGGCGGCGCTGTGTCAGGCTTGCCAGGAGGGCGCCGGTGACGAATTGGCCGGTGGTTTTTGCCGTGATTTGAGCGTCTGTAAATGTAAGGCGGCCGCTTGTTTCCATGGGCCAGGGGCCTTTGACTTCCACGCCGTGTTCTTTCAGGAAGCGAATGCCTTCGTCCATGGGGCGGGTGCGGAGCTGCTCCCCGGCGGTAAAGATGACGTGATCGGCCAGGGCCGGCGCCAGGATCAGGGCGATGCGCATGGTGGTGGCACTTTCGTCTACGTGGATGCGAACGGGAGCGGGGATCTTTTTCGGAAGGGGGGAGATTTTTATGTGATGTATTTGATTAAATTGTTTAATGCTTATGCTGCCGCCGAGGGATTCGACGAGGTCGATCGTGGCGCGAATGTCGTTTGAGATCGACCATAGGCGCACTTCTCCCCCAAGAGGCGCTAACGCGGAGAGAATTATTTTTCTGTGGGCAATGGATTTGGAGGGCGGGAGGGGTATGCGCCCCTCCCGAGCTCCCGCCAATAGTGTGATGTTCATTATTTTTTCCTTTTTCTTTTTCTTTCTTTCCTTTATGTTCTTGCGGTAAGGGTGCGGAAGAAGGGTTCTTTCCCTTTGTTTTTCTCTTTCTGTCCCTTTATTCACCTTTTCCTCTCCGGGGGAGGGAAATAGGGCGTTGCGATTCGCCCTTATCCCTCCCCCGGACCCCCACCCTTTAACCCTAACGCTCTCTTAATGTGCGAAACCCTAACGGGTTTCGATTCCTGCTGGGCCGCGTCGCGGAAGAGAGATTTTGAGTTCGTTTTTTTAGTGGCGGTCTTGAACCATCTAACCCTTCCCCGGGACCCTCATGACCTATCCCGACGAGCGAAGCGAGTCGCCGGAAGGTCAGATGCAGTCTTACACCGTTTCGAAAAGGCGAAGCCGAATCGAAACGGATGTATAGTTGTACATCCCCCTCCACCCACAAAACGCTTTTTAGCAGTACAAATGCCTAACGGCATTTGATTCCTGCTGGGCCGTGTTGCCTACGAAAGAAACTGAATCGGGTAATTGGTCAATTAAGTCAATGAAGTGCGACACTCGTGAGCGTGCGTGCGTAAAATGTAAGGCGATCGCTCGGAGTAACAGGGGCGGCGGGTTATCAGTGAAGCCAGTCACCTGCATAGTGCCGCTCAGCTTTTGTGACATAGGCTACCTATCGCGACGACGAAAAGGGAAATATGTAGAAAATGCCGCAGGCATTTTCTTTCCAATCACACGCGGCCAGAAAGGGGGCAAGGGGTCCCGGGGACGGGGGAAATGTAACCCGGTCCCCAAGATTTGGACATTCCCCCTACCTTAAATCGTGTATAATTCAATTAAGGAGGGAAACCATGGGACGAGGAAAACTAACTGCTGAAGAGCAAGCCATCTTACGCACCAATCCAAATGTCAAATCAGTCAACGATAAATGTATTCTCTATACGGATGAATTTAAAAAACACTTCATTGATGCGCTGAGCACAGGCAAGCGGCCTAAACAAATCTTTGTTGAAGCCGGTTTTGACCTGGAAATCTTAGGCGACAAACGCATCGAGCGGGCCACCGCGCGGTGGAAAGAGCGCCACATTCGGGACACCATTCTCGCATCAATAGACCAAGAAGCCGCAAAAGAAGCCCTTCAGGCTATCGATGCCATTGACGATCTGAAAAAAGCCAAAGAGCAACTGGCAAAGCAAGAAAAAACCATACAACAACAAGCTGCGGAGATCGAAGCATTAAAAAAAGCTGGCTGGCTAGGAGGGAGGCGATGCGACAAGAAGGAATATGGAACGACTGATCTCTGTAAAATTATCGAAGAAACCGTCGAAATCTACGGGAAAGCCATTAACATCAAAGCCCTTTGCGAAAATCTTCAACTGCCTCGAAGCACCTATTACTACTACAAAGCCAGCAAAGAAAACCGGCAACGAAGAGAAGAAGCAGATCAAGAAGCCCTGTACTTCATACAAAAAGCCTATGACCATAGCGGCAAATACTACCACAAAGGCAGCCGCTCCCTTCGCATGGTCCTGAAAAACGACTACGACATCATCTACAATCGCAAAAAAATCCAACGCATCATGCGGAAATACCAACTCAAATGCCCGGTGAAAAAAGCACGGCCCTACGACAAACGGAAAAACGACGGCCAAGAAAGCAAAATCGCCCCGAACCGCGTCAAGCGCGCCTTCAAGCCGGGCAAAGCCAGAAAACTCTTCCTCACCGACATCACCTACATCAAACACCAAGGCCACTTCTCCTACGTCTCCGTCATCATCGACGCCCAAACCAACGAACCCGTCGCCTACAAAACCAGCACAAGCTACAGCCTCGACTTCGTCCTCGAGACCCTCGAGCAACTCAACGCCTGTGGCTACAGCCAAAACGCCATCATCCACTCCGATCAAGGCGTTCACTACACAGCAAAAAAATTCCGAGACACCGTCCAATCCATGGGCCTCATCCAATCCATGTCAAGAAAAGGCAACTGCTGGGACAACGCGCCCTGCGAATCCTTCTTCGGAAAAATGAAACAAGAAGTCCCATTTGACGAAAACGCCGACGACCAAGAGATTGAAGCCGCCGTCGCCGACTACATAAACTACTACCGCTACCGCCGATACCAAGAAGGCCTCGGCGATATGACGCCATACGAATACGGCTCAACACTGCTCCACGCATAGGGGTTGACGTGTCCAAAGAACCGGGTCCACCTTAAATGCGGCCTTCGCTCTGAGCCCTTTCCCCCGTCCCCGGGTTTAAGAGGCATGTAAGAATGAATATTTTAATTAAAGAAGTATCTTGATTATAGTCAGTCGGCTATGCCGTTAAGGATGAGTCGTTACTTAAAAAAAGAGAAAGCGGTGTGTTTTTCTTCGAGAAATATGTATTTTTAAATAGAGAAAGGACGTGTTTCCACGTCCTTTTCTCTATTTGTTTTGGTTTTTATTCTACGATTTTGGATACGACCCCGGAGGCGACGGTGCGGCCGCCTTCTCTGATGGCGAAGCGCAGACCTTCGTCCATGGCGACGGGGGTGATGAGTTCTACTTTGAAGGTGGCGTTGTCGCCGGGCATAACCATTTCCACGCCGTCAGCGAGGGTGATGTCGCCGGTTACGTCGGTGGTTCTGAAGTAGAATTGGGGACGGTAGCCGTTAAAGAACGGGGTGTGGCGTCCGCCTTCTTCTTTGCTCAGGACGTAAACTTCGGCTTCGAATTTGGTGTGGGGATGGATGCTGCCGGGGGCTGCCAGTACTTGGCCGCGTTCGATGTCGTCTCTTTGGACGCCACGAAGGAGGAGGCCGACATTGTCGCCTGCTTCGGCGCGGTCGAGTTGTTTTCTGAACATTTCGACGCCGGTTACGACGACGGTTCTCTTTTCGGTGGTTAAGCCGACGATTTCGACGTTGTCGTTGATTTGGATGGTTCCGCGTTCTACACGGCCGGTAGCAACGGTGCCGCGGCCGGTGATGGAGAAGATGTCTTCCACGGGCATGAGGAAGGGGTGGTCGATGTCACGAACGGGATCGTCGATCCATTCGTCGACGGTTTCCATGAGGGCGACGATTTTGTCTCCCCATTCTCCGTCCGGATCTTCTAATGCTTTTAAGGCGCTGCCCACGGTGATGGGGGTGTTGTCGCCGTCGAATTCGTATTCGCTTAAGAGGTCGCGTACTTCCATCTCGACGAGTTCGATGAGTTCGTCGTCATCGACTTGGTCTTGTTTGTTGAGGAATACGACGATTTTGGGTACACCGACTTGGCGGGCCAAGAGGATGTGTTCGCGGGTTTGGGGCATGGGGCCGTCTGCTGCGGACACAACGAGGATGGCGCCGTCCATTTGGGCTGCACCGGTGATCATGTTTTTAACGTAGTCGGCGTGGCCGGGGCAGTCGACGTGAGCGTAGTGACGCTTTTCGGTTTCGTATTCGACGTGGGAGGTGGAGATGGTGATTCCACGTTCTCTTTCTTCGGGGGCTTTGTCGATGTTTGCGTAGTCGACGAATTCGCCGCTACCGAAGCGTTTGTTTAATACGAGGGTGATTGCTGCCGTAAGGGTGGTCTTGCCGTGGTCGACGTGGCCGATGGTGCCGACGTTGACGTGGGGTTTGTTTCTTTCAAATTTTCCTTTTGCCATAATTGTCCTCCTATTTTTCGCACAATATATAAGCCTATGTTACCCCATTTTTTGTAAAATTGCAAGGTTTTACAGGGCGACGACGATGCCTCCCGCGTCGGCGTAGACGCTTGAGAGGCCTTTGGTGGGTACGATGCGTATGCGCACGTTTTGAAATTCGTCTTGGATGTAGTCTTTAAAGAGTTTCGCTTTTTCTTCGCCTTGGGAGTAGCTGATGGTGATGAGGCGCACGCCTTTTTCGGCGTTGATTCTGATGACTTCTTTTGCCAGTTTCGCCAGGCTTTTTTTGAAGCCTCGGTTGATTTGGAAGAGGCCGATGGCGCCGTCTTCGGAGTGCATGATGGGTTTCATGTTCAATACGTTGACGGCTTTTCCCGCCAATTTGGGGATGCGGCCGTTTTTAATGAGGTTTTCCATGGATTCCAGTATGAAGAAGGTGTGTTGTTTGTCGGCGTAGGCTTCGATTTCTGTTTTAATGGTGTCGAAGTCTTTGCCTTCTTTCGCCAGGGTGTAGATGGTGTCCACGACGTTGGCGGTGCCGGCGGAGGCGGATTTGGAATCGATGAGGGCGATTTTTTTCTCGGGATGTTCCCGCAACACTTCCGCCACGGCGCTTTGGGCGGCGTTGTAGCTGCCGGAGAGTTTGGATGTAATGGTGACGACGAAGATTTCGTCGGCGCCGGAGTCCAGGATGGCTTCTTTGTAGCTGAAGGGCGAGGGGCAGCCGGTGCGTATGGGCTCGTCGGTCTTTGCCATATCGGCGTAGAGGGCGTCTATGTCCAGATCGTCGTCGTCGACGTAGGTGGTGCCGCCGGCGTCGATGGTGAAGGGGACGTAGGTGATGTCCATGGCTTTTTCTTCTTCTTTGGTGAAGTCGGCGGATGTGTCGGTGATGATTTTTATGGGTTTCATTGAAGTACCTCTTCTATATAGCGGGCCAGTTTTTCCGCTTCTTCTTCAAGCACGGCCTGGTCTTTGCCTTCGATCATGACGCGGACCAGGGGTTCGGTGCCCGAGGGGCGAATGACGACTCGGCCTTCGTCTTGGAATTTTTCTTCCAGGGCGCGGATTTTTTCCTGTATGCCGTCGTGATCGGCGTAGGCGTGTTTTTTCTCTTTCGCCACTTTGGCGTTGACGAGGACTTGGGGATAGGATGTCATGAGGGCGTTGAGCTCGCTCATGGGCTTGCCTGTTTCGGCCATGACTTCCAAGAGATGGAGACCGGTGGCCAGTCCGTCGCCGGTGGTGTTGTAGCGGCTGAAGATGATGTGGCCCGATTGTTCGCCGCCGAGGACGTAGGTTTTTTCGATCATTTCTTCCAGCACGTAGCGATCGCCGACTTTGGTCTTGACCAGGGCGATGCCTTCTTGTTTCAGGAAGCGGTCCAGCCCGATATTGGTCATGACGGTGCCGACGACGGTGTCGTTGTCCAGCTCGCCTTTGGCTTTCAGGCTTTTGGCGCAGATGGCGAGGATGTGGTCGCCGTCGATGATATCGCCTTTTTCGTCTACGGCGATGATGCGATCGGCGTCGCCGTCGAAGGAAAAGCCGACGCGGGCGCCGGTTTCTTTCACTAATGCCTGTATTTTTTCGGGGGCGGTGGAGCCGCAGGCGGCGTTGATGTTGGCGCCGTCGGGGGCGGTGTTAATGGCGGTGACCTCTGCGCCGAGGCGCGCGAGGACTCTTTCCGCCGCTTCGCTTAATGCGCCGTTGCCGGCGTCTACGGCGATTTTTGTGCCGGCGAGGTCTCGGTCTACGAGGCTCACCAGGTAGTCTTCGTAGTCGGCGATGCCGGGAAAGTCGCTCCGCTCGATGCCCAAATCTTTTCCCGTCAGGGGCGCCGGGGCGTAATTCGGATCGAGGAGTTTTTCTTCGATTTCTTCTTCCACGGCGTCGGGGAGTTTCAATCCCTTATGGGAAAAGATTTTGATGCCGTTGTATTCGAAGGGGTTATGGGATGCGGAGATGACGATGCCCATGGCGGCGCCGTATTTTCTCGTAAGGTAGGCGACGCCGGGGGTGGGGATGACGTGAAGTTCCACGCAGTCGACGCCTCCCGCCATAAGGCCCGAGGAGATGGCCATGGCCAGCATGGCGCCGGATCGCCTCGTGTCTCTGCCGATGAGGACGAAGGGCTTTTCCGCCCCCGTCTCTCTGATGCGCTCGGCCAGGACTCGGCCCAGTTTCATGGCCAGTTCCGGTGTTAGGTCTGTGTTTGCGACGCCGCGTATGCCGTCGGTTCCGAATAGTTTCATGGTGTCTCCTCCGAGGATGTGTCTTTTCTATGCTCTATATATGCTTTGGCGTAGGCCAGAAGGGTTTCTTTCTCGTTTAATGTGGGATCGTCGACGGTTTTGTCTTCGATTTCTTTCAGCAGCGCGCCCATGGCGGGACCGGGCTTCATGCCCAGGGCCATGAGGTCGTTGCCGTTTATGGCCAAGGTTTTGCGGCTGACGATGCCTTCGTCCATAAGGGTGCGGATGTGCTCTTTTCTCTCCAGTATAAAGGATATGTCTCGCGCGCCATAGGTGCATGCCATGTCCGCCGCCATAAGGTCGTAGAGATCCAGGATGTAGTCCTCCCCTACCCGCCGAATCTGGCGGCGCAGGGCTTTGTCGGTCATGGTGTCGTGGACTTTCATGTGTTCTTTAATGAGCACGTCCACTTCACGAATCAGGGCCTTTTGGCTCTTCAGCCGGGCGAGGATTTCTTTCGCCGTCTCGGCGCCCATAGTGTCGTGGCCAAAGAACCGGCCCTTGCCCGTTTCGTCTATGGTCAAGGTGTCGGGCTTGTTGACATCGTGAAAGAGGGCGGCGTAGCGCAGGGGCAGTTTTTTCGACGTGTGATCCACGACGCAGAGGATGTGGTCGAAGAGGGTCTTGTCGTGATGGGGATTGCGCTGATCGTAGCCCACGGTGGGGGTGAGCTCGGGAAAGAGCTTATCGAGGACGCCGGCTTCTTCCATGGCGTAGAGGACGCGGGAGGGCCTGTCTTGAAGAAGGATCTTGCCCATTTCCTCCGCCACGCGCTCGGCGGAAAGGCTTTCGATGCGGTAGGCTTCTTTTTTTGCCGCGGCGAGGAGCGCGGGCTCGAGTGTCATGTTCAGCTGGCCCATAAAGCGAAAGGCCCGCAGGATGCGCAGGGCGTCTTCCGAAAAGCGCCGAGCGGGATCGCCGACGGCGCGGAGTGTTTTGTCTTGAAGATCTTCCCTGCCGCCGAAGGGATCCACGACGCCCGTCTCTTCGCTGTAGGCCATGGCGTTGACGGTGAAGTCGCGGCGGGCCAAATCTTCCCTTAAATCCGCCGTAAAGGTAATTGCATCGGGCTTGCGATTGTCGCTATAGGTGCCGTCGATGCGAAAGGTGGTGATCTCCACGGGGCCCGTGGCGGTCATGACGCCGATGGTGCCGAATTTTTCCCCTTCGCGGAAGGTCTTCTCCCCTTCCATCATGGCGAGGATCTCTTCGGGCCTCGCCGGGGTGGTGAGATCGTAGTCGTGGGGTTCGATGCCCATAAGGCTGTCGCGCACGGCGCCGCCGACGACGTAGATGGGTATGTCTTTTTCGCGAAAACGGCGAAAAATTCCTTGGATGCTTGCAGGTAATTTCATAGGCTTATTATAACACTTCCGGCGGTTTTTTTCTTTTCCGTAGGCGTTTTCTCCCCTACGTGGTATAATCGTTAAAAAGACGGATTGAGTTGGGAGGTATTGTATGAAACGGAATTACACGGCTCTCGCTTTGGCTCTTTGTCTGTGTCTCGCCGGCTGCGGCAAGAAGTCGGAGGCGCCGAAGAAGGAAGAGAAGCCCGCCAAGGTCGCCGCTACGACGAAGAAGGACGAGGCTTATGAGCCGGAAAAGGACAAGGCCGCCGCTGAAAAGGCCCTTTTTGAAAGCGACAACGAGGACAAGCGCAACGCCGCCTTGGAAGATGCCAGCGACTACATCGCCCTGGTGGAGCTTTCCACCAATGCCAACGGCCAAATGGAGTTGGAGTTTATTAAGAATTACAAGGGCATGTTGAGCACGGTGGAACTTCCCGTTCCCAAGGGCATGACGCCGAATCAGGAATACATTATCTTCTATCGCGACGGCGCCGACGGCGTGGTGGGCCCGGTGCATCCCACTTACGGCTATTACGCCGTGGACGGAAGCGACGATCCGCTCCTGCGCCACATGGAACGGACTTACGGCGATTTGGACGAGGACGAGGAAGATACGTCTTCGGTAAAATCGAAAAAGGACGCCGATGCCTATGACGAGGACAGCTATGGCTCCTCAAAGGATTCGTCTTCCGAAAAATCGTCCTCTTCTTCGAAAAAGTCTTCTTCGAAAACATCCTCTTCGAAGGAATCGACGAAGAGCACGTCGGATACGAAAAAATCTTCGAGCCAATCGAAGAGCTCGTCCGATTCGAAAAAATCGTCGAAGAAATCTTCTTCCGATGAACAATAGAAATAGCAAACAGCCTCACGACGAGGCTGTTTTTTTGCGGGGATTTTTACTTTTCCTTCGGTGGAGCGAATGCCTCTATTTTTTCTTTCAGTACCTCGAGCCCTTCCTGTAATGTGTCCAAGCTCATATTGCCGTAGCCCACGATGAGGCGGGGGTAGTCGCTCGATGCCTTTACGGAGTAATCCGAGAGGCCTTTGATGTGGATGCGGGAGTGGTGAAGGTGATCCAAAAGCTCTTTCTCCTCCACGGGGATTTTGCAGGTCAGAAGAAAGTGCATGCCCGCCCGCTTGTCGTCCACCTCAAAGAGTTCGTCGCCTAAAAAGGCGTCCACGGCGATTTTTCTGCGCTGATCGTAGGTCTTGCGGCGGCGATTGAGCCTGCGCTCGAAGTGGCCCTCGCGCATGTACCGGGCGAGGGCCAGCTGCACCAGATTGGGAATGGGGCAGTTCATCACGGGACGCAGGCGGCGGTAGCGCTCCATCAGAGGGCGAGGCAGCACCATAAAGGAGACCCGCAGGGTGGGCGACAGGGATTTGGAAAAGTTGGAGAGATAGATAACCCGGTCCACGGCGTCCAAGCTTTTTAAGGCGGGAATGGGCCTGCCGTAGTATTTAAATTCGCTGTCGTAATCGTCTTCGATGATGTAACTGTCCGTGGCCTTCACGTGATTTAAAAGCTTGGTGCGCCGGTCCACCCGCAGAATGCTTCCCGTGGGAAATTGATGGGAGGGGGTCACGAGATAGATGCTCTTGTCCCGTGGCAAGGTGTCGGGATCCACGCCGGCATCGTCCACGTCCATAAAGGCGTAGGGCCTGCGGTGCTGCTCGAAGATTTTTCTCATGCCGATGTAGCCCGGGTTTTCCAGGCGATAGGTGGCGTCTTTCGGCAAGATGGCGAAGAGGATGAGAAGCAAATACTCCATGCCGGCGCTGAGGATGATGTCCTCCGCCTGCACGTCCACGCCGCGGGATGCCCGCAGGTAATCGGCCACGGCGCTCCGAAGCTCGGCCAAGCCTTCGTTCTCCCGGCGGTTCAAGGGCTCTTCCTCTTCCGCCGCCCACTGCAGGCATTTCTTAAAGTGGTTGTCGGGGAAACGGTAGTCGGCGTTTTTGTTTAAGTCGAAATCGTAATCGAATGCCGGGGCTTCCTTGGCCGGTGCCGTCGCCCGCGGGGCGATTTTTTTGTGGAGATTTTCGATTTCCGCCACGAAAAAGCCCACCCGCTCCTTGGCGACGAGATAGCCTTCGTCGGCGAGCTGGTCGTAGGCGGCGGTGACGGTGTTCACGGAAAGGCCCAGGTGATTGGCCAGATCCCGCTTCGAGGGCAGCTTCTCCCCTTCTTTCATGGCGCCCGTGACCACGGCGTCTTTAATGTAATCGTAGAGGGCTTCGTAAAGGGGGGTGCCCTCTTTGAAATGGATGGTAAACAATCTGGTTCCTCCAAATTTTATTTATTTGATCCTTTTGATGATACCAAATTCGCCTTACAATGTCACTGTAGCGATTACATAAATCACAAGGAGGAAGAAATGAACGAAGCATTTGTTAAACTGACCGATTCCCTGAAAGGCGGCGTCATTATGGACGTGACCAGCCCCGAGCAGGCAAAGATCGCCGAGGAAGCCGGCGCCGTGGCCGTTATGGCCTTGGAACGGATCCCCGCCGACATTCGCGCCGCCGGCGGCGTGAGCCGCATGAGCGATCCGAAGATGATTAAGGAAATTCAAAAGACGGTGAAGATTCCCGTTATGGCCAAGGTGCGCATCGGCCACTTTGTGGAAGCATCGGTGCTTCAAGCCATCGGCATCGACTACATCGACGAATCGGAGGTGTTGACTCCGGCGGACGGTACTTTCCACATCGAAAAGAAGAAATTCGACACGCCCTTCGTCTGCGGCGCGCGAAATCTTTCCGAAGCCCTTCGCCGCATCGAAGAAGGGGCGGCCATGATCCGCACCAAGGGCGAAGCCGGCACCGGCGACGTGTCCCAAGCCGTGGATCACATGCGGGCCATTATGGGCGAAATGGCCTATGTGGTCAGCGCGAAGAGCGACGAGCTCTATGCCCTGGCCAAGGAAATGGGCGTAAGCTACGATCTGCTCCTCTACGTTCACGAAAATGGCAAGCTCCCCGTGGCCAATTTCTCCGCCGGCGGCGTAGCCACTCCCGCCGATGCCGCCCTGATGCGCCGCCTCGGTGCCGAAGGGGTCTTTGTGGGCAGCGGGATCTTTAAATCCAACAATCCCGAAAAGCGGGCCAAAGCCATCGTGAGAGCCGTGGAAAACTACATGGACGACAACATCATCGCCGAAGTGAGCGAAGACATCGGCGAAGCCATGGTGGGCATCAATCCCGACGAAATCGAAACCATTATGGCGGAAAGGTAAGACGAAAACTCACTCTCTGCAACACTCATATAGAGAAAAGCCCCCGCACGGGGGTTTTCTCATGTAAAAAGCGGATCTCCTTTTTCGGAAATCCGCTTTTCTTTTGTGCCGCTTAATTGCTCGCGACTTTTTTGTGTTCTTTTGCCATATCGTGATTGATGAATTTGTTTTTCTCCGCCTGTGCCATCATGAGCTTGATGCGGTTGGTTTGGTTTACCGCCGAGGCGGAGGCGTCGTAGTCGATGGGGATGATATTGGCCGTGGGGTAGGCTTCCCGCACGGATTTGATCACACCTTTGCCCGTAATGTGATTGGGCAGGCAGCCGAAGGGCTGGACGCAGACAATGTTGCCGGCGCCGGATCGGATGAGTTCCACCATTTCCGCCGTAAGGAGCCAGCCTTCCCCGTATTGATTCCCCAGGTCCACGAATTCTTCGGCATAGGCCATAAGGGTTTCCACGGTTTCCGGGGCGTCGTAGGGGGAATTTTTCAGGGCGTCTCGGATGACGCGGCGATAGCTTTCCACGTAGCGGATCATGATTTCCGCCATGAAGCTGCCCATTTTCGACGTGCCGTAGCGATTTTCTTTGATCTTTGCGTTTTTAAAGGAGTAGATCATAAAGTCCGTGAGATCCGGTACCACCACTTCGGCGCCTTCCGCTTCCAGTTGGCGCTGCACGTGGTTGTTGGCCTCGGGGAGATACTTCACGAGGATTTCGCCGACGATGCCCACTTTCGGCCGCACTTCGTCCCGTATTTTCACGGCGGTAAAATCGGCGATCATGGAGCGGACATTTTCCCTGAATTCTTTTCGGGAGTAGCGGCGATCCTTTGCGTTTAATTTTTCTATCCACTTATCTGCCAGGGCCTTCGCCTCGCCGACCTCCACTTCATAGGGCCGGGTGGCGTTTGAAAGGCGCATGATCAGGTCGCCGTAGAGCATGTTCTGCACGGCTTTTTTCCCGAGGCGCACGATTTGGGCCTTGCTCATTTGAAAGCCCGGGTGTCGCTCGATGCCCTGAAGGGACGCGCCCAGCACGGGGATTTGGCCGTAACCCGCATCTTTCAGGGCCTTTCTGATAAAGCCCACGTAGTTGCTTGCCCGGCAGGCGCCGCCGGTTTGGGTCATGAGCAGGGTGAGGTTGTCGGTGTCGTAGCGGCCGCTTTTCACCGCTTCCATAAATTGGCCCACGACGAAGATGGAGGGGTAGCAGGCGTCGTTGTTGACGTATTGCAAGCCCTTGTCCACCACGTGGGTGGAAAGATCGGGGAGCACTTCCACATTGAAGCCTTCGCTTTTGAGCATGGGCTCGAGGAGGCGGAAGTGGATGGGCGCCATTTGCGGAATGAGGATGGTATGGGTCTTGCGCATCTCTTCCGTAAAGAGGACGGGGTCTTTGTACATGGATTCCGCCTCTTTGTCCAGGGTGCGATTTTGCACGGCTTGGATCAAGGAGCGCAGGCGGATTTTCGCCGCCCCCAGATTGTTGACTTCGTCGATTTTCAAGACGGTGTAGATTTTGTGGTGGGCTTCCAGAATTTCGTTGACCTGATCCGTGGTGACGGCGTCCAGGCCGCAGCCGAAGGAGTTGAGCTGCACCATTTCCAGATGCTCGCTTTCGCCGACGATTTTCGCCGCCCGGTAGAGGCGGGAGTGGTAGTTCCACTGATCCAGCACACGAAGCCGGCCGTCGATGTTTTCTTCGCCGACGATGCTGTCTTCCGACAGGACGGGAAGGCCCAGGCCCGTAATCATTTCCGCCATGCCGTGATTGATTTCGGGATCCACATGGTAGGGGCGGCCGGCGAGGACGATGCCCACGCTGTCCGTCTCTTCCAAAAATTCCAGGGCGCGCTTGCCGGCGGCTCGCACGTCGTCGCGGTAGCGGGTCTCTTCCTCGTAGGCGGCGGCCACGGCTTCTTTCACGGCCTTTTTGTCGTGGTCGGGAAAGACTTCCGAAAGGCGCTCGGCCAGTTTTTCCCTGTTATCGAAGGAGAGGAAGGGATTTAAGTAGCGAATACCGCTTTTTTCGATGCTCTCCACATTGTTTTTAATGACTTCGCTGTAGCCGGCCACCACGGGGCAGTTCAGGGTGTTGTCCGCATGACCCATTTTCTTTTCTTCGTAAAAGATGGCCGGGTAGAAGATGGTGTCCACGCCTTTTTCCACGAGGTTTTCCACGTGACCGTGGGCGATTTTCGCCGGATAGCAGGCGGTTTCCGAGGTGATGGACTCCAGCCCCTTTTCGTAGAGGGTGCGGGAGGACATATCGGAAAGGACCACCCGGTAGCCCAGCTTCGTAAAGAAGGTGTGCCAGAAGGGGTAGTTTTCGTACATATTCAGCACCCGGGGAATGCCCATGGTAGGCGCGCCTTCCGGGAGGCTTTCGTAATCGAAGACGCGCTTTAATTTATAGGCGTAGAGATTGGGAAGCATTTCGTCTTCCCCGCGGACGATGCCCGCCCCCCGCTCGCAGCGGTTGCCGGTAATGTAGCGGCTGCCGTCTTTAAAGATATGGACGGAGAGGGCGCAGTTGTTGGCGCATTGGCCGCAGCGGGCGTGTTTCGTGGTGTAGGTAAATTCGTCCAGCTCTTCCCGGGATAGGAGGCTACTCTCTTCGCCGCCTTCTTCCATGGCCATAAGGGCCATGCCGATGGCGCCCATGGTGCCGCTCATTTTCGGCCGCACCACTTCCCTGCCCGTGATCTTTTCGAAGGCGCGGAGCACGGCGTCGCTGTAGAAGGTGCCCCCCTGTACCACGATGTGCTCGCCCAGTTTTTTCGGGTCGCGAATTTTAATGACCTTTTGAATGGCGTTGCGTATGACGGAATAAGCGAGGCCCGCGGAAATATCCGCCACGCTCGCCCCTTCTTTTTGGGCCTGCTTCACCTTGGAGTTCATAAAGACGGTGCAGCGGCTACCCAGGTCCACCGGGGCGTCGCTTTCGAGAGCCACGGCGGCAAATTCCTGTACCGTATGGTCCACGCCGCCGGCGAAGGTTTGAAGGAAGGAGCCGCAGCCCGAGGAGCAGGCTTCGTTTAAGAGGATGGACTCGATGACATCGCCCTTCACCTTCATTGCCTTCATGTCCTGGCCGCCGATGTCCAAAATAAAATCCACTTCGGGCTCGAAGTAGCGGGCGGCGCGGAAGTGGGCGATGGTTTCCACCTCGCCCCGATCCACCTTCAGGGCCGCCTTAATAAAGTCTTCGCCGTAGCCCGTGACCCCCGAGGAGGCCACGTAGGTGTCGGCGCCCATGCGGTCGTAAAGGTCCATAAGGTAGGCCTTCACCCGGTCCAGGGGCGAGCCGCTGTTGGGGCCGTAGGCTTCGTAAAGGACCTCGCCTTTGTCGGAGAGGGCCACCATTTTCGTCGTGGTACTGCCGGCGTCGATCCCCACGTAGAGGGGCCCGGCGTAGGAATCCAAATCCCGGCGGGGCAAATCGCAGCCGGCGTGGCGGGCGCGAAAAGCTTGAAGCTCCGCCTCGTCTTTAAAGAGGGGCTCCAAGAGGGCGTCGGCGTCCACGTGGACGTCTTCCGTGGTGCTCAGGCGGTCGTAAAGGTCCTTGACCTTCACCGGCGCCCGGTCCACGGCCTTCAGTGCCGCCCCCAGCGCCACGAAGATCTGGCCGTTTTCCGGCGCGAGAATTTCGTCGTCTGCAAGGCCCAGGGTTTCGATGAAGCGCTTTTTCAATTCATCTAAAAACGTAAGAGGGCCGCCTAAAAAGGCGACCTTGCCTCGAATGGGCCGTCCGCAGGCCAGATTGGAAATGGTCTGGTTGACCACGGACTGAAAGACGGACACGGCGATGTCGGCCTTCGTCGCCCCTTGGTTTAAAAGGGCCTGAACGTCGGTCTTGGCAAAGACGCCGCATCGGGATGCGATGGGATAGATCTTCGTGTGCTCCTTGGCCAGTTCATTGAGGCCGGAAGCGTCGGTTTTTAAGAGGGAGGCCATTTGGTCGATAAAGGCCCCGGTGCCACCGGCGCAGATACTGTTCATGCGTTGTTCCAAACTACCGCGGAGGTAGGTGATTTTGGAATCTTCCCCTCCCAGTTCGATGGCCACATCCGTTTCGGGGAGGTAGGCTTCAATGGCGGCGGTGCCCGCCACCACTTCCTGGATAAAGGGCACCTTTAAAAATTCCGCCACGGCGATCCCGCCGGATCCGGTGACGTTAATGGTGGTTTCGTCGTCTGAAAATTTATGGTAGACCGTCGTCAAGATTTCCGCGACGGTTTTTTTCATATCGGAAAAATGTCGTCGATAAGTGGAGTACAAGATTTCCTTCTTATCGTTGAGTGCCACAAGTTTTACCGTGGTGGAACCCACGTCTAAGCCCATGTGCAGCAACATTTAACTACCTTCTTTCTTATATATATGTTGTTTGCTCTTACTGTAGAACTAGATTATAACATTTTTCTTATGAAAAGGCAGTAATCAATTTGATCGCGGTCCACTTTCTTTTTCCGCTCTATTACACTTTCCCTTCCACGGTAATGCCGATGCCGTAGGCCCCCGCCCCCGTGTGGGCGCCGACGCTGGCGGGAAGGGGATCGTAGCGCACATCCGCCAGGGGAAAGGCGTTGGCCGCCAGTTCGAGCCAGCGCGCCTGTTCCCCCTCGTCGATGCCGAAGCCCGCCACGCCGATGCGAATGCGCTCGGGATCCACCTTGGGGTAGCGGCGGTCCACGTCTTTGTGCAGGGCGTCGATCATTTTAAGCTGGGCGCGGTACATGCTGCCCCGCACCTTTTCGTAGGGCTCGATCTTTTCGCCGCGGAAGGTGAGCACGGGCTTGATACTCAATACGGTGGCGATGGCCGCCGCCGACGGGCTGATCCTGCCGCCTTTTTTCAGCTGCTCCAGAGAGGAGACGGAAAGATAAATCGTACAGTTGAAGGCGTCTTCTTCCAAATGGCGAAGGATCTTCTTGCCCCCGGCCCGCTTCTTTGCCATGCGAAGGGCGTCCATGACGGAATCTTTTTGGGTGACGGATATGCGGTGATTGTCCGCCACGTACACCTTTCCGCCGTATTCCTTCGCCACCATGCTCGCCGTTTGACAGGAGCTGCTCATGCTGCTGGACATGGGAATATAGACTACTTCTTCAAAGCCTGCGGCCAGGATGCTGTCGAGCTTGTCCATTAACATGCCGATGGGCGGCTGAGAGGTGGTGACTTTTTCCCCTTGCTCCATAAATCGGCAGAGTTCCTTTTCGCTTAAATTTTCCCCTTCGTAATAGGTGTCGTCGCCGATGACGATGGGCATGGGGAGCACGAAAAGGCCGGCATTTTCATCGGGGGTAAAAATGCCGCTGTTGGTGTCGGTTAAAATGGCAACTTTCATCTTTCGCTCCTTCTTTATTTCTGTTCGCCGTTCTGATTTTCTTTTTTGTTTAAACGATAGGCCACGCCAAAGGCCGCCGCGGAGACGGCGATTTTAATGGCGATCATAATGGCAAATTGCGGCGAGAGGGGATTTAAAATCACATCGCCTAAAAGGGTGTTGGTAATGACGCCGATGGAGCAGCCCAAGAGGGACGCCCCGAGGTAAACGGGATAGGGCGTGGCCGTGGCGCCGAAGTAAAAACTTAGTATATCACATGGAAACCAGCCGATGATCCGCACGATAAAATTAGAGAAAAATTCATTTTTCTTCTGCATGGCGATGACCTTCTCCATCTTCGGGTAGCGGTCCATGACGTAGTCGATACCCGCCCCGCCTGCCCAGCGCCCGAGGATGTAGGGGATGCTAAGGGCTATGGCCAGGCCCAGGTAGCTGATTGCCACGGCTTTTACAGGATGATAGAGTAGGCCGCTTGCAAGGTAGAGGGAGGGCAGAGGGATGACGATGGAAAGGCTCTTGATACCGAAGAGAAGAAGGAGCATGAGGGTGGCTCTCGGGCTATCCGCCCCCACGCCGGACAATATGCTCTCAACGGTCATATGCTCTTTCGTCATCAGATAAATGGCGATAAGGGCGATGCCGAAGGATATCAGGGCGATGATCTGAATGCGTTTGAGCTGTTTTTGCAGCGTCTCTTTATTTTTGTTTTCATGCTCCTTCATTCCGTCTCCTCCTCTCTGTTTCTACTCCGCCACCTCGTCCTCCATGTGCTCCGACGCCATGATGTAGAGGCGTTCCATGCGCTCGTCCAAGGCGGCGCTCATTTCCGCACACTCGCTCAGCTCCCTTTCGATGTATTCCGAATGGGGCAGGCCTTTTTTGTAGCGTATCTTGTGTTCCAAACTGGCCCACCAATCCATGGAAATGGTCCTCAGCTGCACTTCCACCTTCATCATTTTCTTCTGATCGTGAAGGTAGATGGGAATTTCCACGATGAGATGCAGACTGCGATAACCGTTGGCCTTCGGGTGCTTAATATAATCCTTTTTCTCGATGAGATGGATGTCGTCCTGCTCCAAAAGGGAATCGGCCAGGGTGTAGAGGTCTGCCGGAAAGGAGCAGATCACCCGCACGCCGGCGATGTCGTGTAGATTTTCCTCGATGCTTTCCACGGTGAGGGGATAGCCTTTGCGCACCATTTTCTCCCGAATACTTTCCGGCGATTTCAGCCGGGTGCGAATGGATTCGATGGGATTGCGATCGTATTGCATGGATAGCTCTTCGCTTAAGACGGAAAATTTCGTCTCCACTTCCATCATGGCGCAGCGATAATAGCTCATGAGTTCCTTGTAGGGCTGAATGGATTTTCGCAACAGGTCGGAAATTTTTTGATTTTCCAACTGTTCCAGAAGGCGAGCGGTCAGCCGGTTTTGAATGTCTTCAAATTCCATGGTGTCACCTGTTTCTCTTTTACAAACAATAAGCAATAAGGCCGCACCTTATTGCTTATCGCTCCGTTTTTTAGAATTATCTTACGCCGTACCACTCTTCGTCGGCGCAGGGTTTCCAGCTTGCGGCATAGGGTTTGCACTTGCCGCAAAGGTGTTCCACCGCCTCTGGCGATTGCAGGTCGGTGGAGTGGACGCCGGTTTCGTGGACGATGCGTTGGAGAATTTCCGGATTTTCCAACATAGGGCAGGGCCGCAGGTGGTTTTCGTTAAAGGGTTGATTGTCGTGATAAGCCATAAAGAGGGGCCGCTTCAAAATTTCCAACAGGGAGTGGTCTCTGATATTGGAATCGGAGTAGTGGATGAAGACGCAGGGTTCCGCATCGCCGTTGGCGTTGATGTGGAAGTAGTTTCGTCCCCCGGCGATGCAGCCGTCCATGTATTCCCCGTCGTTTTGGAAGTCCATGGTAAAGAGCCCTTCCCCGTGATCCAGATTGCGAATGGCTCGGATGCGGTTTTTCGTCGCCACCCGTTGCTCCGGCGTTGGCAGAAGTTCCACGGAGGCGTCGTTGCCCACGGGCATGTAGTGGAAGTAGAGGGCGTAGCGGCAACCTTTTTCGATCATGAGTTCCACAAATTCTTTGCTCGTCACCGATTCACAGTTTTTCGACGTGTAGCAAATGGATGTGCCGAAGATCAGGCCGTTTTCCCTTAAGAGATCCATGGCGGTCATGACCCGCTCATACACCCCGTCGCCGCGGCGTAGGTCGTTGACTTCCGGGGAGCCTTCCAAGCTGATGGCCAAGGCGAAATTGCCCACCCGCTTCATCTCGTCGCAGAAGGCCTGATCCACCAAGGTGCCGTTGGTAAAGGCGAGGAATTGGCAGTCGTTGTGTTCTTCGCAGAGCTTGATGATGTCGTCTTTGCGCACCAGGGGTTCGCCGCCGGTGAACATATAGAAGTGGATGCCCAGCTCTTTGCCCTGTTTGACGATGTCGGACAATTCATCGTAAGTTAAGTTCAATTTGTTGCCGTATTCCGCCGCCCAGCAACCAGTGCAGTGAAGATTGCAGGCGCTGGTCGGGTCCATGAGTATGACCCAGGGAATATTGCAGCCGTGTTCCTTGCGCAGGGCGTGCATGGTCTTGGTGCCGGAGAGCATGGCCTCGAAGCCTAAGTTCAGCACCGTGGTCTTGACCACAACCGGATCCAATTCGTCCAATGCCTTGTTCAGGTAGCGGTTCAAGGCGGTTTCCTTGCTCCCCACCAGGCCGCGGATCCAATCGTAATCCAGGGCCATCTCGTCGCCTTCCATGAATTTTTCCATAATATCCACGAGCTTGAGCATTTCTTCTTCCCGGTCGTTTTTATTGACCTTTTTAAGTAAAACGTCGATGCCTAAACTCGCCGCTTTTCGTGCGGATAAATGTGTTAATTTTGCCATGATACTACCTCCTCAAAATCGATACCGTGTTCTGTACCACAAATAGATTCAAAACGCCGTCGATGATTAAATTAACTCCCATTAACATGACAATGGCATTGCGGCCCTCATAGGGTCTTAAAAAGAGCATGGCCCCTGCCAGTGCCACGAGCAGTGCAAAAACCAAGATCATTCGCCAACGCTTGACGCCGATGCGCCACGCGTCCATGGCCGTCTGCATTCGGAGCAAGGCATCCACGAGCATAAACAGGCCCATGCAGACGACGATGAGATCGAGAAATTTCGTCGTTTGGCTGAGCATGACGATGCCCAAGAGCGCCGATAAGATGCCCATGGCGAAATCGAATTGAAAGGCCAGCTGCAGTATGTCTTTCGAAAAATAGCTGTAGAGTTTTACTGCGCCGAAGAAGAGCATAAACACCCCACCGATTTTGCAAAACACCTCGGCAGTCATGGTGGGTTTAAATAAAAACAGAGCGCCGAGGGCGATGAGACCGACGGAAAAAACACTGTACATCTTTTTTATTTTTATTACACGGTCCATATTCTCACCTCGCTTGACTACAGTGTAGTCCCGCTCCGAAGGGATTCCAACGGACAAAAAAAGCAAAGTATCTGAATTCCAGACACTTTGCCTCTTTTGTCTAATGAAATTTGATTTTTCTATTTGTCGCCGTGGCCCTCGATGTAGGCATCGATCATGGGATGGATGGTGGCGTAAAAAGCGCGCTCGACGGTTTCCATTAAATCTTCCTGCGAAGCCTCCATCTTCCCTTCCACCCAACGAAGGGTGGCGGCTAAGACGGCGTCGCTGTAAAAATAGGTGATGTGTTCCTTTCCCTTTTCGGAAAGCTTCGTGCCCGCGGCTTCTTCTTCCACGAAGCGGCCGATAAAGTAGCTGACGGCGGATTCCACGTAGCTGATGACGACCCGTCGGCTCTTGGATTCGTAGATGTGGATAATGGCGTCCCGATGCTCCAGAAGGAAATTCACCGTGCGCAGGTATTCCTCGCCGAAGGTATTTTCGGCGCGGCTCTCCTCACGAAATTTCACGGATTCCTGCTGAAAGGCGGCCTCCAACAGATCGTTGATGTCCATAAAGTGGTAGTAAAAGGTGTTGCGGTTCACTTCCGCCCCTTCGATGATCTCTTTTACCGTGATTTTGTCGAAGGATTTTTCTTTCAACAGCGCCATAAAGACATCGATCATCGCCTGCTGCGTATGCTTGCTCAACGGGTCACCTCCTCTCCTATCGGCTCTCGTCTACGGCGGCGCCCACTTTGGGCACAAGTTGCTTCTTGCGGGACAAAAGGCCTTCGGCGGAAAATTTGTCGCCCCGAATCTCTTTTCCGAACTCGCGGGCCAAGGCCTCTTTAAACCCGCCTACGACAATGATATCGGACACTTCTCTGAAAATGTCCGTGATCATTAAAATAAAGCTCGCCACGGCTTCTTTTTTCACGTAATCTTCCATGGCCTCTTTCAGGCTCTCTTCCACGGCGGCGGTGCTGTCTGGATCCATAGTAAAGATCTGGCAGATGCGCACGGTGTCGCCGTCGAAGACGAAGTTTTTCACGTCGGTGTTTAAAAGCTCTTCCGGCTTCTTCCCTTCCAGGCTCGTCCCCGCCTTAAACATTTTCATGGCGAAGTCTTCCACGTCGATGCCGGCGATCTTGCTCATTTTATTTAAAATGTAGCGGTCCGTGGCCGTGGACGTGGGCGAGCGGAAGAGAAGGGTGTCGGAAATCATGGCGGCGCACAAGAGCCCGGCCACTTTTGTCGAAGGCATAATGCCGTTTTCGAAAAACATTTTGGAAACGATCGTCGCCGTGGAGCCCACGGGTTCGTTTCTGAAAAAAATCGGCGACGACGTGGCCACATTGGCCACCCGGTGATGGTCGACGATCTGTAAAATCTCCGCGCTGTCCAAATCGTCGATGGATTGATTGCGCTCGTTGTGATCTACGAGAATGATCTTTTTCTTCATAATCCCTCCAAAAGCTACGCCATTATAACATATCCATTCGCCCATATGGTAAAATTGAATCGGAAGATCCGACATCACCCGTTAAATGTTGCGTTTCACCGATCTTTTATCTTACATCATTCGGAGGTTTACGATGAAAAAAAAGTTTTTTCTTGCCGGCATCATTCTTTTCGCCGTCTTATTGATCCTCGTGGAAAGTAATCCAAGTAGAAGTAAAAGAGTGCGCATGAAAGAGGTCAGGCAATTTACAGAGACCATGTGCCGTTCCGATGAACATATAAAAGACTTAAAGTTCTACTTTCAAAGACCCACTTTGAGAGCGGAGATGGTCTATGAGGGGCCCTTAGATAAAGAAAAGCTGATTTCCATTATGGAAGATTTTAAGGCCTTGGTCGATGTGGAATTCATGCAAAAAATCGGCGATAACTATTGGGGCGGCGCTCGACCCTCCGATTTTATTTTATATATTTATTCCGGCAAAGATAAAGAGGGAAATAATTACGATTATCTGATTTTCAGTCAATATAATAAGACATACAGATCCGATGAAAACCCCGACAATATCGACGGCTACAAGACGTGGACGATCGGCGGCGCAGAAAATGAAGGGGTACTCTATAAAAACTAAGTCGACAAAAAACTGTGCAAGGGTAACATCTATAAAAGATGATAACCAAGCACCGCTTTATATTCAAAACTTCTAGAGATTTAGATCAATTACTTGCGCCTCATATACGTGGCTCCTCTTACATAACCGGAAAGAATTGCGTCTAAATTTACAGACCTTCTATCCCCCCATGTCGAGAGGGCAATGTATTGCTCATTTGTTGAACCACTTTTAAAATATTTTGTTATCGTAATCCAGTGCTTATTCAGATTTTTTCCACTACCGTCAACCCAAATTAACATGGGGACGGGTTGGTTGGCTCTCAACGCCGCTTTAATATTTGCGGTATAATTAGAACTGAATGTTTGTGCTTCTAAATTTGAATAACCTTTATCCTTGAAAAATCTATTAGCTGCTGTATTATAATTGGCGACAAATGGAATCCCAAACAGGCCAGGTGACAGATAGCCGGCAGCCAATCCTTCCATCTTACTTCTGTAAGTATTATAATTGACCGATAAATTAGTAACACCATCATTATATAACCGCGGATATCCGTTTTTTGCCAAGTGGGATACCACATTGGTCAACGCTATGACCCCACAACCTTTTTTCCTGTTGACTTGATCGTTAAACCACCTTTGGTTTCCACCATAATATTTTTTACCCTTGTCATCAATGAGTTTAACAAAATTTTTCTCATTTTTTAACTCAACACTTACATTGCCTACTGATGCAGAAATATCATCTTCTTTTTCTAAATTGTCACTACTAAATGTAGTTTTGGGAACCGAAACGATATCTTCAGCAACAACATCGTTGCTCAGCATATATTGATCACGTTCCTCTTTTGTTAATATGGTAAAAGGAAAGATAAAATAGAGTGATGAACTTTCCGACAATTTTTTCCTTATTTTCTCCAGTGAATCACCATATTCTGCTGTAACAAGAACTCTTGGATTTTCAGCGTTAGCATCCACAACTATATATCCATGATCGGTTAACACTAAATATGCCACTAAATTATCTTCCATATCAAATAAATTATAGACTTTTCCTTTTAATAGTTCCAAAGTGTCACGCTTAAAACCATGATTTACTATACTTTCTCCATCAAATTCAATTTTAAACGTATCTGCTATTTTGATCGCATCTATCTTATTAATGATGTGTCGAATTTCTTGTTTTTCTGGCACGTTAATTTCTTTAAAACTTTCAGCAAGAACCGATGACTCGCTGGAAAGTAGTAACAGAAATACCATTAACAAATATATTCCTTTCCTGAACGTTTTTTTCATCTACAATCATCCTCCTTAAGCATTTCATAGTAGAACTTCCAATTTTCAGCTCTTAATGACTAAATTGCATTATTTAATATTCTAATCCTATTGAAAACAACTAAACGAAGCCACTTTTCAAAAGCCATATAATACTTTCAAGCATGGTCATGCAAACCACTTGACCTTACTTTTAATCACAAACCATTGCACTACCCAAAAAGCCCGACCCCCTAGGATCGGACTTTTTAATCGAAGGTTTATGCTTGCGCTTTTTCTTTTTCTTCCTTGATTTTTGCGAAGGATTCGACGATGGAATCGGCCAGGCCGTCCAATTCTTTTTCCGTGGAGTCGGTTAAAGAGGAGGATACGGTGACTTCGCCGCCCAGGGTATCCATGAGCTTCATGTTCTTGTCTAAGAATTCTTCCATCAAGGTGCCCGCTTGCGGTGCCCAAGTTCCGTTTTCGATAATGCCGACGGTGCGGTTTTGCAGGTTCAGCATGCGAATTTCGTTGAGGAATTGGTGCATGACGGGATAGATTTCCAAGTTGTAGGTAACCGATGCCAGCACGATGTGGCTCAGGCGGAACGCTTCGGATACCAGGTAGCTGACGTGGGTTTTGGACACGTCGTACATGTGGACATTGGTCATGCCCCGTTCGCAAAGTTTGGTGGCCAAGCATTGTGCGGCGTATTCCGTGTTGCCGTACATGGAGGCGTAAACCAAGAGCACGCCGTCTTCTTCCGGTTCGTAGCGAGACCATTTGTCGTATTTTTCGATGAAGTAGCCCAGATCTTCTCTCCAGACCGGTCCGTGTAAGGGGCAGATCATCTTAATGTCGATGGTGCCGGCCTTCTTCAGAAGGTCTTGAACGTGGGGGCCGTACTTGCCGACGATGTTGGTCAGGTAGCGGCGAGCGTCGTCGAGCCAGTCGCGGTCGAAGTTGACTTCGTCTGCGAAAAGCTTGCCGTCCAATGCGCCGAAGGTACCGAAGGCGTCGGCGGAGAAGAGGACGCCGTTGGTCACGTCAAAGCTGACCATGGCTTCGGGCCAGTGAACCATAGGTGCTGCGACCCAGGTGATTTCGTGTTTGCCGAAGCTCATAGCGTCGCCTTCGGCTACTTCGATTTCTTTGCCGTCGACATTAAAACCGAATTGACGCATCATCATAAAGGCCCGTTCGTTGGAAATGACCTTGGCATTGGGATAGCGAAGCAAGACTTCGTCTAAGGATGCGGCGTGGTCGGGTTCCAAGTGGTTGATGATGACATAATCCAGATCGCGGCCGTCTAATACGTGTTCTACATTGTTTAAGAATTCCCGGCAAACAGCCCAGTCCACCGTATCGAAGAGGACGGTTTTTTCGTCCATGAGCAGGTAGGAGTTGTAGCTGACGCCACGGGGAATCGGGTGAATATTTTCAAACAGGTGCAGGCGGTGTTCGTTGGCGCCTACCCAGTATAAATCGTCGGTGACTTTTCTAACGGTATACATTGCTTACCTCCTAATCCTTATTTAAAGGTACGATCTTCGGGGAAGTCGACTTTGATGAAATTATCTTTTTCTTCGCCGCATTTCGGGCAGATGTATTCATCGGGCAGCTTGTCGAAGGGGGTTCCTTCTTCGATTTCGCTTTCTTCGTCGCCCCGTTCGGGATTGTATTCGTAGCCGCAGCCTTGGCAGACGTAGATATCGTCCTTCGGTGCGGTCTTTCTCGGTTTGGAGCGTTTCATCTTGACCATTTCAGGTGCTTCGCCCTTGCCTTCCGTACCTAATGCTTCGATGATCAGGGGTGCCACTTCTTCGATGTCGCCGACAATGCCGTAGTCGCAGTTCTTGAAGATCATGGCGTTGGGGGCGTTGTTAATGGCGACGATGGTGGCCGCATCTTTAATGCCCTTTAAGTGTTGGCCGGCGCCGGAAATACCGCAGGCTACATAGAGATTGCCGCGGAATTTTTGACCGGACATACCGACGTAGCGTTCGATGGGGAGAACTTTGTCGGTTTCGGCGACGGGACGGGAGGAGCCGATGGCGGCGCCGAAGGCACGTGCCAAGTCTTCTGCCAAATCCTTGTTGCCGTTAAAGCCTTTACCCATGGAGACCACGCGTTCCGCATCGACGATGGGCGTCATCAGATCGATACCGACGCTGAAGTCGTAGCCGTCTTTTTGAAGGGCGGCGATTAAGTTCTTGACGTTTTCTTCTTGATTATCGCTGTCGAAGATTTCTTTTTTGCGGATGCCGGTGATGGGGCCCTTGCCCGATGCTTTCTTGGCGCCGCCGCCTGCGGAGCGGGCAGCCTTGCCGATGATGTTTGCGGCAATAACGACACGTTGAATTTCGTTGGTACCTTCGTAAATGGTGGTAATCTTGGCGTCTCTGTAGGCGCGTTCCACTTCCATACCCTTCATGAAGCCGCTGCCGCCGTAAATTTGCAGAGCGTCGTTGACAACTTCAAGAGCCATGTCGGAAGCGAACATTTTTGCTTCAGCTGCTTGCAAACCGTAACGTTCGCCGTTGGATTTCATTTCCGCAGCACGGTAGATGAGCATACGAGCGGCGTCGATCTTGGTGTACATATCGGCGAGCTTAAAGGAAATGCCTTGGTTGGCTGCCAAAGGTTGACCGAATTGAATCCGTTCCTTGGAATAAGCCAGGGCGTGTTCGTAAGCGCCTTGAGCGATACCTAATGCTTGTGCGGCAATACCGATACGGCCGCCGTCCAAGGTGGCCATGGCGATGTTAAAGCCCTTGCCTTCTTTGCCCAGGAGGTTTTCCTTGGGTACGCGAACATTGTTAAAGTGCAGTTCCGCCGTGGTGGAGGAACGGATACCCAATTTGTCGTAGTGATCGGAGAAGGTGAAGCCTTCGAAATCTTTTTCGACGATAAAGGCACTGATGCCGTGGGTACCGATGTCCGGCGTGGTGACGGCGAAGACGACGTAAGTGTCTGCAGCCGGTGCATTGGTGATGAAAATCTTTTGGCCGTTTAAGATGTAGTGGTCTCCGTCTAAGACGGCGGTGGTTTCCGTTTCACCTGCGTCGGAGCCGGCATTGGTTTCCGTCAAGCCGAAAGCGCCGACTTTTTCGCCCTTAGCCAAGGGAATCAGGTATTTTTGTTTTTGTTCTTCCGTTCCGAAATGATCGATGGGATAAGTACCCAAGGAGGTGTGAGCGGATAAAATAACGCCGACGCCCCCATCGACGCGGGAAAGTTCTTCAACGGCAATGGCGTAGGAAATAACATCGGCCCCTGCTCCGCCGTATTCTTCGGCAGTGGGAAGACCCATAATGCCCAGATCCGCCATTTGCGCAACGATGTCTTCCGGGTATTTGTTTTCACGGTCGAGCTCAAAAGCGACCGGTGCGACAACGGTTTCCGCGAACTCGCGAACTTTCTTTCTCAGCGCTTCGTGCGCTTCGTTTGTTTTGAATAACATATTTCCTCCTTGCAATCAATGTCACAGACTACAATGCATGTGAGTGGCCGGTGTTGAAGCCGGAACAACAAACCGTACCGCTTGTGTATAGTTTTACTATAGCACAGGCATTTTCCGTTGTAAAGCCGTTCCGATCATTGTTTTTTCGAAAAATCGCAGGATTTCTCGACTTTTTTCACCCGCCCCCACGTCATACATTAGGAATTTACCCCCGAAACATTTATTTACACTACTTTTTTAATAAAATTTTAATTCCGCAGGTGCTGCATGAAAACCGTTTCTTCAGAAAAAGCAGCTCCTTTCCTTCCGTTGCACTTTCCCCGTTTTCCCGCCGGCGACGAGAGGCGATCCGGATCACCTCAATCGCCTATTCATCGGTCTTACCAATTTTTTATTTACTATTTTGTCGACCTTATTGTTTTCGCTCAAAGTCAAAGTTTTTCCCTTTTCCCATTCACTTTTTTCCTTCTCGGGACTATAATCAGAAACGAATTGAAAAAGAATTTAAAGGAGCTTGAAGATGACAAATATGATGAAAAACCCCAACGCAAAAGTAATCCTCGTCGGCGACGGATCCGTGGGATCCTCCTTCGCCTTTGCCATGACCTTAAAAGGCCTGGGCCGCGAACTGGGCATTATCGACGTGAACACGAAGAAAGCCCAAGGTGACGCCATGGACTTAACCGCCGCTTTAACCTACAACGCCGCAAAGACCATTTACGCCGCCGAATACAGCGACTGTGCCGATGCCGACATCGTCGTCATTACCGCCGGCGCGCCCCAAAAACCCGGCGAAAGCCGCTTGGACCTGGTACACAAAAACCTGGCCATCGTCAAAGACGTGGTGGAACAAATTATGGAATCGGGCTTTAACGGCATCTTCCTCGTGGCCGCCAACCCGGTAGACATTTTGACCTACGCCGTCTTAAAGATCTCCGGCTTCCCGAAAGAACGGGTCATCTCTTCCGGCACGTCTTTGGACTCCGCCCGCTTCTGCGACGAAATCTCCCGCTACCTGGATCTGGATGCCCGGGACGTTTCCGCCAGCATCATGGGCGAACACGGCGACACCTCCTTCCCCGTATGGAGCCAAGCATCCATCGGCGGCCGCCACTTAGACGAATGGCTCGCCGAAAAGACCGACGACATCGACGCCGCCAAAGAAAAAATCTACACCGACGTTCGCGACAAGGCCTACCGCATCATCGACGCCAAAGGCGCCACCTACTACGGCGTGGCCACCGTCCTTGCAAAAATTTGCCGCATCATCATCGAAGACTCCCACTCCATCATTACCGTGGGCGCCTACCTGGACGGCGAATACGGCTGCGACGACATCTACATGGGCACTCCCGTGGTCCTGAGCCGCAACGGCATCCAAAAAATCATCGAAGTCCCCTTGAACGAAAAAGAACAAGAACAAATGCAAATTTCCTACAATGCATTGAAAGAAGTTCAAGAACAAGGCATGGAAAGACTCGGCCTGTAATCGAAAAAACATTCCTCATAAAACATTCCTCAAAAAAAAGCGTCCCGCGGGACGCTTTTTTTGTGGGATAAAATTTTCATACAAAAAACGGGCACCTGATGATGCCCGTTTCATTTTATCTGCGTTCGAGGTGATTCAGTTGAATCCACGTTTCGTTTTTGCCGTCGGGTTTTCTCGTGTAATCGTGGCCATTGGTAGCTTCCGTAATGGGATAGAAGGCCCAGTGGCTTTCGTTTACATCCGTAAAGTTTATAATGGCTTGACGATTGGCTTGTACCCAGTCCTTATCGGCGAAACGATTCAGAACCTGATTGGTCAGGGCCGCAACTTCCGAGCGCTTAATACTTTGCGTGGGACGGAAGGTGTTGTCTTCGTAGCCTGCGATCCATCCCTTGCCGTAAGCGGCGGCGATGGCGTCGTGAGCCCAGTAATCATTCGCCACGTCGGTAAAGGCCATGGGCGCCGGGCTGAGTTTGTCGAAACGGGTAGCGATGGCCGCAAATTCCGCCCGAGTGATTTCCCCTTGGGGACGGAAGCTGCCGTCTTCGTAGCCCTTCAATATGCCTGCCGCTTCTGCCTTGGCAATGTAGTCGTAATACCAGGCGCCGGGCGCCACGTCCTTAAAGGATGCGGCGGAAGCATCCGGTGCTTTTTCCATGAGGCGAACGAACATCGCCGCTACTTCTGCCCGAGTCATGGATTTGTCGGGGCGGAAGGTGCTGTCCGGATAGCCGAAGAGATAGGCGAAGTGATCCTTGGTGTTCAGCTTGACCGAGGGCACGAAATAGCTTTGCCCACCGGGCTTTGCCGGCGTCGGCGGCGTTACGGGTTTTTCAATCTTCTTCCATTGGGCATAGACCGTCACATCCTCATTTACAAGAGAATCTTTAGTGAAGGCCGCGCCCTTGCCGTCAGCCGCCGTGTTCCAGCCCAAAAATTCATAGCCCGAACGTTGGGGATTTGGCGGGAATTTGTCGGCGAGTCCAAGGCCCAAAGTTCCCTCGACTTCTTTATACTTACCGGCCGCATTTCCGTCATCCTTCTTGTAGTTTAAATCAAAGATGACTTTTCCTACCTTTGCAGGACTCGGTATGCCTAGGATATCGTAAGTGACCTTGTTGCTTCGAATGGCCATATGGCGCGCGCAGTATTTTTCTAAGGTCGCCTTGGAAAAATCGGTGCCTGTTGCGATGGTATCTTTATCTTTCGAGAATCCTTCTAAAGTCAATCCACCATTATTTTTTACATAATCGAAGTCTTTGTAAGGCAGAGTCACCTTTTCAGGACTTGCATCCTTCTCCCAATAATCTTTCTGGAAGGTTCTATGTGCAATCTCGATTTCGCCAATGGGCTTGTCAGGGTTCGTCTTGTCAAAGCTTTGTGAGCCGTCCGGTTGATCGGACACATAAATGGGCCAAGCCGTGCGCTTGCCGTCTTTTACTTCCACATAGTAATTGGTGTTTTCATCAAATTTCGAGTAGCCCATGCCCTCGAGATAATTGTTGGCCGTAATCACATTTTGAGCGCCGTCGTCCGTATAGTTAGCTATAACAGTGAAGCCCTTTAATCTTCCGCCGAAAAGTATTCCCACAGATCCGTTAATTCTATTTTTGTCCGGATATTCAGATATCATCTTTCCGCCCACATAAGCCGCAGAATCGAAAACATCCACCGGACGTACACCCGTTCTTCCTTGGGAATCTTGGAACACTTTCCCTCGAACGACGCCGATAAATCCGGCACTTGTATTTCCTAAAATAGGTGCTCCTTGAGCATTAAAAGACGGTGCTGTTGTTTGTCCTTTTACATCTCCAAAGACTAGGGATGTTGAGTTTTTTACCTCGGGATTCAATGTACCAGAATGAGCTTGAATCTTTCCTGCATAACCGCCTATGGTAACAGGTCCTTTGTTTTCTGTTGCAGTTAAGTCTTCGCCAATTTGTGCGGCATTATTGTCATCAGTGCAATCAAAGGCGATTCCTCTAAAGCCCCCGACGTTGACGTAATTTCCGTTGGTTACATTAATGGAATCATTGACGAAAGCCGATGAATTTCTAATGGCGTCGCCGTTTCCATAAGCTGCGAATCCCGCAACATTGAGATGATTTCCTCCGCCGTCGACTTCGATGGACTTGATGCAAGCGGACGAATTTAAAATCTTTCCTGCGTTTTCGGCGACAAATCCGCCGACTTTTGCATCTTCCGATACCTTTAGTGCAATTGGTGCTTTAATCCTCACGCTGCAGTTTTCTATTGTTCCCGCATTGTACCCTGTAAATCCGCCTAGCCAAACTTTGCTCTTGCCCTCTTGGCCGTCGGAGTTAACAATAATCTCAGGTTCAATATGAACATTCTTTACCACAGGTGCCACATAAAATTTACGCTTGTCGGTCTCTTTAGGATTGCTGTGGTGTTTATGGGTGCGAATTTCCGTGGCAAAACCGGCGACCTCGGCGGGGTGCGTCGTCGTAATAGGCCCTACTTCCGTCGTATTCTTTTCGCCGTCGTATTCCGTCACGTTCGTGGCGACACCGGCCGCGTAATCTTCTAAGGAATCGACGAAAATACCTCCCGGTACACTGACCTTGTTCTTTTCTCCCTTTAGAAAATGCAAGTAGGGCGCAGCGTATGCAAAGTTATCTTTTGCAGTAGATTTAATTGAATTTGCCGAAAACTCATTGTTATTGCCGGTAAAGTAGCCCCAGAGATACGCTCTCGAAAAAGCAGCTTTTGTCACTTGTCCATAAGCCGATTTTGCTACGATGTCACCGTTGATTTTAATTTTGTTATTGGAAAAATCATCAAAATTTCTTAGACCGGACTCCATGGTGTTCAGCATGCCGCCGACGGCTTCCGTTCCGATGACGATATTCGTGTTAAACTTCGGTGCTTTCGTGGACTCGGCGTAGATATCTCCGCCCACAGTGACTTCGACATTTTTTATGGTCTGCGGGTATTTTTCCAAACTGTTTTCATCGGTTAAGCCCGATTCGCCCGGTCCCTTATGGTTATTTATATAGTCCCATAAACCAATGCCTGCGGCAGTCGTGTCCATGTCTATATCAGTCTCGTTGATGGATCTGATCGAACCACCGACATTGATTTTTGAATTTTCCAATTGATGGAGATCTCTGGCAAAGCCCGCCGCCATAGACGGTTCATGGCCATAGCTATAGTTTTTAGTAAATACGATTTTCCCCGTTGCCTTGGCTTCAATGTCGCCTTTGACGTCAATGTTTAAAGCGGTGTAACGCTTGTTTTGAACATCGCTTCCGATTCCAAAGGCTTCCGCGCGGAAATTTTGTGCGTGTGCATAAATGCCGCCGCCGACATGAATGTCGACGTTTTTAACGCCTGCAAAAACCTTGAAGTCATACATATTTTTTCTAATGAATAGTCCCGATGCCCTTGCGTAGACAAGATCGGTCTTCGCCAAGTTATGTTTTTTTACTTCAGGAGATCCGATATCGCCTTTCACATTTAAAGTGTATCCGTCGATTTCGGCACTATCCAAAAGATAAGCCATACCTACCGCGAAGGTCTCCGTATCGAAGCGCGGAAACCCGGTGAATTCCGATGACTGAATATCTTCTCTACCGAGGGATTGTTTGGCGGGAATTAGAGTTGCATAGGGAAGAATGTTTCCGTCAACGTTGACCTTAATATTTGAAATTTTATAATCGACAACCGGGCTAAATGAATTGCTGCTTAAAATGTTTCTCGCAAAGGCGGAGCCTACAACATCGCCTTTATAGAGAATATTTAAGTCTTTTATATCTCTCGAGGTTTCATTGTTGTAGGTACTCCGAATATCGCCGAAGAGCGGATAGATGTCCCTTGTGCCCTTGGTGACGGTAATGGTGTGATTATTCCCATTAAAGGTACAGTCTTCCATACCGAAGCCAAAGTTGTGAATGGGATCGTGCTCATTTTTTTGAATCGGAGCATTGATTTCATCAGAAGATACTTCGATGTTCACGTTTAAAACAATGTCCTTATTCTTTACGCCGTGGTGCCACGCATCCCCCTTGTCGTAACCGGGGCCCGGTTGATAGGAAGACGGTCCAAAACCGCTATAATATTCCGTCGTATTCCAAAGCTTTAAAAAATCTTCTTTAGAATTGATTTCGATCCTTTCCCTTGGCGCCGGTGCACGCATCATCGCCACTTGTGGCAAGGATTCCGGTTTTTGTACTGGTGCTAATGCCTCTTCTCGGTCGATAGCTGCATCCTTTTCGATTGGCACCTCCGGTCGCTTTTGCATACCCATATCCGGTTCATCTGCGACTCGGTCAATCTTTCTTATGCTGTTGACTCTGTCGCTTTTCGCCCAAACACCGAAAGGTATAGACGTAAATAACACGACCAAAGCCAAAAATAAAGCTAGCCTTCTTCTCATTTTTACCTCCTTATCCTTCACTTCCTTTGATACTCCCAGTATAGTCAATAAATTTGGTGTTTACCATGCTTTTCATAAATTCTTTTGCCATAACCAAAAAACGGACACCCGTCGATGTCCGTTTTATCCATTCTCTATTCCACCATTTCGTATTTGCTGTTGCCTAAAAAGTCCACGCTGCGTTGGATTTTGCCCTCTTCCGCCAATTGGTCCAGAGCGCTGATAAGGCCTTCTCTTGTAAAGGAGAGGCCGCGCTTTTCCAGCTCCGGCAGCACGGCAAGGATGTCGTTGGCCGTGGAGATGGGGAAGAGTTCCGCCGCGGCTTTCAGGAGTTGGTCTTGGGAAGCGGTCTTGACCTTCTTCAGTTCGTCGAAGGGGTTTTCTGTGTGAGGCGAGGTGGTTCTCGCCATGCGGATGCGGGCGAAGGTGGTGCGGCCCAGATGGGATGAGGAAATAAACACGTCGCCGGTTTGCAGGTAGGGCAGGCGGCGTGATTCCTCCACGCTAATGTCCGTTTCCCCCTGAATGGTGTCGATGTCCTGTGCCCGCACGGTGCGGTAGATCATTTTGCAGTTGAGCTGGGCGGTGATGGTGTCGTCTAAGAGGGTGGGCCGCTGGGTGGCGAGGATTAAAAACACGCCGTACTTTCGCCCTTCCTGAGCGATTTCACGAAGCACGGTCTTGGACGGGGCGGGGAGGCCCTTGGGGGCGAAGGTGTGGCTTTCGTCGGTGACCACGAAAAAGGGCGGGAAGTAATCGCCGCCTGCGGGCTGCACGAACTGGGCGTCTTTGTAGTCCCGGCGCTTTTTGTAGAGATTGCGAATGATGTAGGTGGCATACATTTGAATGAGCTTCACCGAGCCTTGGATCACGGCGAGCTTGCCTTCGAAGATGGCATCTTCCACGGGCTTGGAGTCCCCGGCAAAGAGGCCGTCTCGCTCCAGGCTGTTGAGCCGCCACAAAATTCCCCGCAGAGAGGAAATGTTGGTGGACTTGCCGAAGCGCTCGTAGAGATTTTGCACCCGCTGCCACTTTTTCTGATCCGCCGAGGGATCCATGGTCATTTCCCGAATCTTGTCCGTGCCGCCCGCTTCGTGGCCTTCGATTAAGTCGATGAGCCGCCCGGAAAAGGTGGAGAAGCTGCTCTTGCTTTGGAACAAGAGGTCCACGGTACTCTTCATGGCCTCGGACAGTTCCGACACGGCGTTTAAAATGGTTTTTAAATCGCCGGCGGAAATGGACGAAAAGTCGATGCCGATGTCCACGCCGATTTGAAAGCGCCGGTGGTTTTTTTCGTAGCTCTTGCCCCCTTCCGCCGGATTGGAAAAGTCCATTTCGTAGTGGGGGTCCAGCACCACGCCGGGGACGTTTTTCTCCATAAGCTCTTCCAAGAGCACACGCATGCCGAAGGACTTGCCGCTGCCGCTGCCGCCGAAAATCCCCATGTGGGGGTATTGGTGCATAGCCCGCAGATCCAGTACATAGGGCACGTCTTTTTGAGGCAGATGAGCTCCCTCTTCGTAAAGCTCAAAGAGCCCCTTGAGATTGTCTTCCATGGCATCGTAGAGGTAATCCGTGTGGCGAATGGCGCCGAGGACCAGGCCGTCGTCGGGGCCCGTGGGCACGAGAAGGCCGCGGATTTCCGAAAATTCCGGCCGCCGGGCGTCGGAACCCGTGAGGGGCGGGTACGGGGTCTCGTGCAAAAAGCGCACCTTGGCCACGTAAATGGTTTCGTTGTGAATGTCGTAGCCCAATTGCCGCAAAGAGGCCAACACGCCGTCGTCGACGAAATCGCCGCCCACGTCCATGGGGATGAAGCGGTTGTAGGTCTGTGCCTCTACCACTTCCCCGAGGATGGGCCCCTGCACCGGGTCTTCGATCATTAAAAATTCCGCCACGCGAAAATTGTGGTCCCGACTTCCCACGGTGACCTCTCTGGGATTGGTTAGTCCCACTACTTTTATTTGCATCACACTCTCTCCGATCTATATGCTTTAATGGAGGATCTTATTTCCGTTTTTTAAAATTTGCGCCATTTCCGCACGCTTCATATGGTTTCTCGGATTTAGGCGCTTGTGATTGTCGCCGTTGACGATGCCCCGGTCCACTGCCCATGCCATGGGCTCTTGGGCGTAGGCCGCCACTTGATCCCGATCTTTAAATCCGTCGTACTTATTTCTTGAAAGGTTAGCGGTCGCCTCTTTGATTTTGTAACGGTACAAAATGGCCACCGCATCCTGGCGGGTGATGGGGGCGTTGGGCTTAAAGCTGCCGTCTTCGTAGCCCTTGACGATATTATTTTCCTTCGCCCAGCTCACCGCCTTGTAGCTCCAGTGGCTTGAGGGAACGTCTTTAAATGAGGAGGGGTTTTTCGCCCGCTTGCCGCCTTCCATATTGTAAATGATCTGGGCCATTTGCGCCCGGGTAATGGTGGTCTCGGGACTGAAGGTATCTGCATTCACTCCCGTCATCAGTCCTTTTTCATAGACGTAGCGTACGGCGGGATAGTACCAGCTGCTTTGTGCCACGTCGCTAAAGGGAAGGCCCGCGGCCTTTGCGCCGAGGAGGTAGCCGCCGTTGAATTCGGCTATTCCCTTCGTCTCTTCCCTGTTTTTTCCGCTGCCGTAACGCAGTTGAACGTTACTTAACTTGCCTTCGCCTTTTAAGCCGCTGCTCGTTTGGGAAAGAGCGATGTCGCCATTTGCCCTTCCCTTGACGGCGTAAAAGTTTTCTTCGCTGCCCTTCCTTTTGTTGCGCACCAACTTTGCATGCACCGTACCTTGGGCTCCCTTTATGCCAAGCGTTCCTTTGGGATCAAAGGTAAGCTCACCGGCTTTAGATACTGTAACATTGATCAGTTGATCCTTGTATGAAACCAAGGCATCTAAAGATCTGTCGCCGCGCTCGGGGCGCAAGCGATAGCCGACTTCTCCTTCGGGAAGGGTGATTACATATCGGCCACTCCCCTCCCCTGCACTTAGGGAGCGCCAATCCAATTTCGTCTTTTCCATATTGTCCGTATCGATGATCCAAGACCGACCGCTTTTTTGCGACGTCAATGAAAGTATGCCGGAGCTCGGACTTATAAAAACAATAGGCTTAAATGAGGCATCGCGCAATTTACCTAATTCCGATTGATCATTGACACCTGTCATGCGGAAAGGATCTAAAAGGGTCACGTCGTCAACCACACATGTGATTTCACCCTTATTAATATAATCTTGCGACCATTTAAACTTTCCATTTTTTGAGTTCACAAAAAGTTGATTCGAAACTCCCGGACGATTGGAATCATAGTAGTCTATAACATAGTCGTATTCAACACCCGACAAAGGAGTCATGCTATGCATCACCAGTGCATGGTTAATTCGAATTGGCCACCGTTTATAAAATTTAAAAGTGAGCAAAACCGGTGGTGCCCCATTCTCTTCCACCTTATGCATATAGCTGATCAGCTTCTCTATTCCCTCTTTATTACCCTTCACACGCCACTTATCATCATACTGAAACGCATATCCCTGAGAGGCTTGGTATAAGAGAACTATGTCCTTTGCGCTATCTCTATTCGCCCTTCCAATGCCGTCACTGTTTTTTACAGGAAGATTATTGTTATCTTTAAGCGCCAATCTTTCTTTATCCAGCTTGTTTTCATTGGCTAAAATCGACGTAAAGGCCATACCATAACAGTTCCCGCCTTTACTATCTTTAAAGCCCTCCTCAACAAGCTCTTTCTCTTGATCCTCCAAGCCCTCGTATAGACTTTGAACATAAGAATTGGAATAGCGATCGTATTTCGGATACTTGAAGTTCTGAAAACTCCAAAAATATTCCCAAAGGGTCTTGGGACGAATATCAAGCTGCCTTTCCATGCGCTCCGGCAAATAATCATCGTTTGTGTAAGTAAGGATAACCTTATCTCCGGCCTTCGGCGCTTTCCCCCGGTAGCGAATCTTCCACTGAATCTCAGCGTATTCGCCGCTGATATTGTCGAGCTTTACCTCACTTTCCGTGCTGAAGCCGGGTTCTTTATTGTCCTTTACGATTTCATGGCCGGCGGGGAGGGTCAGATTGAAGCGAAGGTTTCTTACATCTTTCGCCTCGGGCTTTTTTTCCACGGCAACATATACCGAGTATGTGTGGTTCCCACGATAGTCAGAGCTGATGCTCTCTGTAATCGTATAGGGCGCCGGAACGCGCGTCGACGTACTCGCCGCTATTTTCTTTTCATACTGACGCAAGACGCCGTGCAGCTCTTGAGGGTCCGATTCCTTCATTTCGTAATAGCCCCGATTTTGCAAGCCGTCGAGAATCTGCTTGCCGAATTGGTTCCTGAGATTCGTCGATTTTAAAATATAAGGATAGGTTTCCGGCGTCTCGGCGTCTGCGATACCGATGGGGAAGCGAACGGAATAGACCTCCTGATTTCTGCAGAAGGGCGCCGATGTCCTCATGATATCGAGATAGGTTTTGGTTGCGAGGTCTGCGTATTGATGGTAATGGGTTCTGAAATCATATTTTCTTTCGGCAGCGGTATCGACATCGCCGTCGCTATCGATGATAAGGAGTACTTTTCGAAGGCTCGGGTCGTCCTTTTTTTGCATTGCCTTCACCCGCTCCATGCTGTCTTTCAGGGTATAGTCGCGCTTTTCGAAAATGAGATTTTCGCGATGGGTAAATCCTCTGTAATTACCGAAGAAGTTCCCGTATGTATCCTTGGACATGACGTCGTTTTTCACCACGACGGATACGCGGTTTCTCGGATTTTGCCTTTTAATTTGCTCGGCAAAAGCGGTAATCGTACCGACGAAGCGGGTCTCCTCGGGATACATGGATTGGGCATCCAATAAAATATAGACGTGGACCGGTTCATTCCCCTGTGCCCAAGTGGGCGCGGAAGAAAACAAAAGGCTTATGGCGAGGACCATAAGTAAAAGGGCTCTTTCTAAACGTTTCATCACTTTCTCCTTTCACATTGACGTACTGAGTTTACGACTTTCTTATACTCTCCGATCTCTTTCCGATACGAAAAATCGTTCCATCATATCTCGGTCCAGCGCCTCTTCCAAAATCAGGCGCACTTCTTTCTGCTTGACTTTCACTTCCTTGTCCACGATGTCGATCCAAAAGGGCACGCCCCGGCCGTTTTTCGGCGTCAGGGTGTAGAGCAGGCGGGCGAGGAAATTCAGCGCGTCTTTTTGCTCGGCCAGGACGTCCATGCCCACCACTTCCCAGTGGCGGGTGGGGCGGTAGAAGGCCCCCACGAGGCCCGCGGCGGTCTTGCCCTCTTCTTCATCGTCTTTATCCTCTGCAAGGATCAAGATCTCGCCCACGTCCAGCTTGCCGGCTAAGTATTCCCGGTCGTAGAAATCCCGCCCCCGGTCCATGCGGCGGGCGATGTCTCTGGTCTTTATGTCTTTAATGGCGCCGACGAGGAGGGTTTCTTTCGCCAGGCAGAGCCCCCTCAGCTCCTCCCACTTGGCCGGGGAGTTGATGGCGTAGCGCAAGAGGCCCCCGTCCATGATGAGGACCGCCACGTCTTCCTCCTCCACCAGGGCCATGGCCGCCTCCAGCTCCACCTCGGCCAGATAGCGGTCGTGGAGCTTTTCCGCGCACACGGCGTCGTCCCCGGCGAGGAGGGGCGTGTAGATGCGGCGAATGCGCCGCTCCTTCTTCTGCATACTCAGAGCCAGGCCCTGATAAAATTCCACGTAGTGGGGATGAGCGCCGCCTTGGCGGATCACCGAGCCGTCCACGCCGGCCACGGAGCCCACGACCCGGAGCTCTTCCTCGCTTAAGGGCTCCAGCTTGTGAATGGTGCCCACATCCTCCGTAAGGGCCTTTTTAAAATCCCGCCCCGTTTTTTGAAACAGGGGATCGTACTTCGTCTTTAGGGCTTCGTTCAGCTCGCCGATTTCCCGGCGAAAGGCCAGCAGATCTTCTTGATTCAAAGCTTCAAACTCTCCTTATACACCACATTCTTCGGCAAATTCCATTCCTTGGCCACTTCCTTCGCCGCCTTGGAAGGGCTCATGCCTTCGTCGATTTTTTCTTTCAAAGCCGAAAGAATGTCTACAGCCTCTTCCTCTTTTTGAGGCATAAGCACCACGGCGAATTCCCCCTTAATGGTGTAGTCCTCCATATGGGTGAGGAAATCCTCGGCAGTGGTTTCGATGCGCTCCTCGTACATCTTGGAAATCTCCCGGACAAAAATCAGCACCCGATCGCCCATGGCTTCAATCACATCCTGGGCAAATTTCTCGATGCGGTGGGGCGCTTCGTAAAAGATCACGGGCACGGGCAAGTCCTTTAAGCTTTCCAGGGTCTTCACCCGGGCGCCGTGTTTTTGCGGCAGAAAGCCCCAGAAGAGGTAGCGTCCCTCTTCCAAATTGGCAATTACCGACGCGCTGACGTGGGCGCAGGCGCCGGGGAGCACCTCGTAGGGCCGGCCCTCCTTTAACAGGGCCGTCATAAGCACGGCCCCGGGATCGGACACCCCGGGCATCCCCGCATCGGATATAACCGCCACATCTTCCCCACCGTCCAGCCGCGCCAGCACGGCGGCGATTTTTTCCGCCTCGTTAAACTTGTGGTAGCTTTCCATGGGCGTGGCGATGGCGTAGTGATTCAAAAGGGGCCGGGAGTGGCGGGTGTCCTCCGCCAAAATCACGTCGACTTCCTTCAGCACCCTGAGGGTCCTTAATGTAATATCTTCCAAATTGCCGATGGGCGTGGGACAAAAATACACCTTACCTGCCATAATAGCCTGCTACCTCCTCGCTGTAGTCGCCGTCCTCGTAGACATAAAGGGCGGGCTCCAGAACCATAAAACAACCGCCGCCTAAGACCCCTTCGAAGAGAATGCGCCGGGCCGCCTCGCCCCGCTTCCAATAGACGGGACGCATGCGCTTCACCGCCACCTTGGCCGCGGTGAGATCCGCCACGACCTCCTGAAAGCGGGCCACGTCCACGATGCCGTAGATCTTGCCCCCGGGCTTTAAGAAGCGGGCGGCTTCGTAAAACCAGCGCATGTCGGGATCCAAATGCTTCGCCGCGGAAATAGACGGATCGTCGTTTGTCATGCTGTCTCTGTAAAAGGGCGGATTGGTAAAGATCACGTCAAAGGGTGCGAGCTCCAGCTCTCTGAAGTCCCCCACCGCCGTTTTGATTTCGACGCCGTTGGCCGCGGCGCTTTTTTCCACCAAGTCCACGGCTTCCTTCAAGCGATCCACCGCCACCACCTCGTCGGCATCCTTCGCCGCCATTAAGGCCAGGTAGCCGCTGCCGCAGCCCAGATCCAGCACGCGACCCTTGCTTTCGCCGTATGCGGCCAGAAGCACGGAATCCATGCTAAAGGAAAAGACGCCCTTCTTTTGAAAAATCCGCATCCCGTTTGCGGGAATATAATCACTGCCCATAAGCCCTCCTTATAGCTATTATACCCTATGTGATCCCACAGGCGGGCGGCTCTTTCTCCATGAAAAAAGCCGTGAACGACTCCCGCCGCTCACAGCTGGTTTTTTATTCCCCTTCTTTCCTCGCCTTTTTGTTTTGAACCAAGGTATAGATGACGAGTCCCGCCAGTACGGCGGCGTAGGTGGTGGCGAAGGCCAGGGCCAAAAATTGCGACTTGTCCCCCATTTCCCCCACAAAGACCATGACGAAGGCTTCCAAAAATTCACGCAATGCTATAACTTCCTTCCCTATTCCTCAATTACTTTCCTTGCTCCCGCACCAAGATGCAGAGAGAGATCCCGGCGTCCGGGTCCACTTCCCCCATGGGGGCGAAAAACACCGTGCCCGTAATGTAGATCTTGTAGGAGACGCCGCCCTTTTCCCCTTCCATCGTGAGGTCTTCGGGCTCGATTTCTTCTTTCGTTTCGCGCAAAATGCGGATCTTTTCGCGAACGTCTTTTAGATTCAGGGTGAGCGTATCTTTCTCCGTCAGGTAAATGGTCAGGTGGCCGCGGCTCCGCTCGGTCTTCAAGCCTTCCGAGGTCTCCGGGTCCCCTTCCCCGTAGGAGTCGATAAAGTAGATCTTGTCGTAGCCGGAGATGTCCATGCCACTCGCCATATCCATGGCGTAATTCAAATTCATTACCGGGCCGCCCTCGTCGGGGGTAAAGCCGTAGATTCGCTCGATGGCTTCCGCCGAATTGGCGTCCCGCAAATAGGCCACGTGGGACACGTCGTGGTGTCGGGTGAGGTATTCGACGATTTCCTGAATCTCCCGCTTTTCTTTCACGGAGAGATTGTTGGAAGGCACCACTTCGCCGCCCTTTAACATGTGATTGGCGGCGAGGATGCGGTCAAGCCGATTTTTCTGAGAGCGAAAGGCCACGCCGTCGGCACCGATGGGCCCGCCGAAGACGGATACCAGAAGCACGGCCACCAAAGTCATGGGCAGAATCATGTGCAGTTCCCGCTTCTGGATGATGAAGTGGACCATGGCGAAGGCCACCCACAAGCCCACGGCAAAGATCATGTAGCGATTTTCCGTGAGGCCGTATTGATGCACCCGCAAAAACCAGGCGTAGTACATAAGGCCCAAAAGGGGCAGCGCCGCCTGAGGAATGATCTTGCGGAAGTAATAGGCGGCGGTGCGGTCCCGGTTGTGGTCCACCATAAAGAGGACGAAGACGGCCAGAGTCATGGGCCAGAGGATGAGATTCACCACGCTGGTGGTGGGCAGCTGGCGCAGAATCAATATCTTCGCCAGATAGACATAGAGGAGCAGGACGTAGAGGCCCAGGACCGGCGCCAAAATATTATTGAAGAGATTGTTGATGACGTGGATCCCCGCGCCGTAGGGGCTGCGGCCGCTTTCCACGGCACTCAGGCGGGAGAGAAAGATCGTCGCCATAAAGGGCATAAAGCAAATGGTGGCGAGATACATGACCGCCGAGGAGAAATCCACGATGCCGAAGAGGACATCTGCCCCGACGACCAGGAGGCACAGGGCCCCGAAGAGGACGAAGGCGTAGAGATAGGCCACGGCGATTTCGATCAATAGGACGAGAACATAGGCGGGAAAGCGCCGCTCGTCGTGAATTTTTCCGCCGCAAAAGACCATGAGCCCCGATGCGGCAAAGAGGAGCAAGGTGGGCATGGCCGTGTAGATGTCCACCCCTTCTTTTCCCATGGCGGACAGGCGAAAGCCGCTGATCACGAGAAAAAGCAAAATCCCCATCCAGGTGCCCAAGAGGATGGAGTGGAAGTTTTCCTTATCTCTCGCCCCTTCCAAAAATAAATAAGCCGCCGTGGTGGTAAAAAAGCCGATAACCGCCAGGGCGACGAGAAGATAGGGCGATACATGAAAGACGACGGCGTCGTTTTTATGCAGCCACAGGCATTGAAAGATCGCCGCCAGGATGGCGAAGGCCATGGACAGGGGAAAGCGGCGAAAGGCCTCCTTCCCCTGCCTGAGCTCTTCGGCGATCAGATGTAGTAATCTCATAACAACCTCCTACATAATCGGGGCAAAAATACGGAGCACGCGGCCCGCCGCCCGTTGGAAGTAATTAAATTCCATGCACATGTCCATGGTAAAGGGCGTGCATTCCTTTAAGGTCTCTTGGAAATCTTCCTCCACCTTTCGGGCCATGGCCTTGTCGAAAAAGTAGGCGGCGCATTCGAAGTGCAAAAAGAGGGAGCGGTAGTCGCAATTAATGGTGCCCACCACGGCCTTTCGGTCGTCGGAAACGAAGCTCTTGGCATGAATAAAGCCCGGGGTGTACTCGTAAATTTCCACGCCGTTTCGAATCAGCTCCTTGTAATAGCTGCGGGTCACGCGAAAGACAACTTTCTTGTCGGGAATGTGAGGCGTGATGATCTTCACGTCCGTGCCCGTGTGGGCCAGGTGAATCAAGTCGCTCTTGGTCTCGTCGTCGAGAATCAAATAGGGCGTCATAATGTGGAGGTAATTCACCGCCTGGTTCACTATGTCGTTATAGACTTCTTTCCCCACCCGGTTCTTCCCGTAGGGGTCGTCACCAAAGGGAATCACATAGCCGCTGTGTTTGCCCCTGTACTCTTCATCGGGCGGCGCGATATAGGGTCTGAAACTTTCCGGATCGTCGGCATTCACGTCCCACATGGACAGAAACATATTGGTAAAGCTGCGGACGCAGGAGCCGTAGACCGCAACGCCGGTATCCTTCCAATGACCGAAGGGCGCCGTTAAATTGACGTACTCGTCGGCTAAGTTGATGCCGCCGGTAAAGGCCACCTTGTTGTCGATGACCAGAATCTTGCGGTGGTCCCGGTGGTTTTGATACAGACTTAAGACCGGCACAATGGGCTTAAAGACCTTGGTCTTAATGCCCAGCTTTTCCATGGCCTGGGGATAGTTAATGGGCAGCTTCGTCAGCACCGCCGTGCCGTCGTACATGAGGCGCACTTCCACGCCCTCTTCCACCTTGCGCTTTAAAATATCTAAAATGCTGTCCCACATATCTCCCTGTTGGACGATGAAGTATTCCATAAAAATAAACTTCTTCGCATTTTCCAGCTCTTCCAACATGCGCTGCCAGTACGCTTCCCCCAAGGGAAAATAGTCGCAGTCCCCATTTCGGTACAGGGGATAGTCTTCCTGATTCCACAAAAAGCGGGCCGTATTATAAAACAGGGGATCCAAGAGGCGGGTTTCTTCCATAATCTCCGGGTCTTGGCGATAGTAGGTGAAATTTTTCTTCTTGGAGCTTTCGAATTTTTCCGAAAACCAGCGGCGCATAATGTCCCATTTGCTCAATATGTAGAGAAAGGCGCCGAACATGGGCAGGACGATCATGGTAAAGAGAAAGGCCACCTTGTACACTGCGTCGTTTCGTTTGTCGTTGACGATGTGAAGGCCGACGGCCAGGTCCACGATGAAAAAGACCCATTGAAAGATGTCCTCGTGCTCTTTTAAATAATGCCCCACGGCGTAGATCAAGGCGAATTGCACTAAGAACAGGATGCCGTAAAGGAGCAGGGTGGTGAGCACCCCGGGCAGGGAATTTTTTATTCTGAATTTATTTGTAAAGTCCTGAAAATTTTTAATGTCCGTAAAATCTTTCATGTCGTCTCCATCTCTAACTCATCCCGAAGCGAGCTGTACTATGGAATTATTATAGCACGGAGAGGAATAGCATACTAGAAGCAGGTAGGTGGCTTTCTTTCCATAAAAACAGCCGCCGGATCTCTCCGACGGCTCCTTTTCCTATTCCGCATGCTTGATTCGGTTAATGGCTCTTAACAAGTCCATCTTGGTCTCTTCGATGCTTCTCGTGTGTTCTTCCCCGGCGGCGCGGGCCTCTTGCAGGCGAGCCTCGGCTCGTTCTTTGGCCTTTTGCGCCCGGGTCACGTCGATGTCGTAGGTCCACTCGAAGGCGTCGGTGGCAATGGTGACCACATTGTCTTTCATGGAAGCGTAGCCCCCGTGAACGAGGCCCACGCTGCGCTTGCCCTCCTCATAGACGTACATAAGTCCGTAGCCCAGAGGCGTGACGATGGGCGCCGTGTTTTTCATAAACATTAAATCGCCTAAAGCTCCGCGAACGATGACTTTGTCCACCTGCCTTTCAAAGCCGTCGCCGTGAGGGGTCACCAGGCGCAGGTCGATCATTGTTCGTCTCCTTCTTTCCCTTCATCTTCTTCGGGAGCGGAAGCTTGCTCTTCTGCCGCGGCGGCCTTGGCTTTTTCCAAGACTTCGTCGATGTCGCCGACAAAGAGGAAGGCGGATTCGGGCACATCGTCGTGCTTGCCTTCTAAGATTTCCTTAAAGCCGCGCACCGTTTCTTCGATGGGCACATACTTGCCGTCGATGCCGGTAAATTGGCTGGCCACGCTGAAAGGTTGCGACAGGAAGCGTTGCACCTTCCGCGCCCGGGCCACGGTGGTCCGTTGTTCTTCGGACAGCTCTTCCAAGCCCAGAACGGCGATAATGTCTTGCAGGTCTTTGTACTCTTGAAGCACTTCCTGTACTTGGCGGGCCACGTTGTAGTGTTCCGCGCCAACCACGTTGGGGTCGAGAATCCGGCTGGTGGAGTCCAAAGGATCCACGGCGGGATAGAGGCCCATACCGGCGATGTTTCTCGAAAGAACCGTGGTGGCGTCCAAGTGGTTAAAGGTGGTGGCGGGCGCCGGGTCGGTTAAGTCGTCGGCGGGAACGTAGACGGCCTGTACCGATGTGATGGAGCCTTTTTTCGTCGATGTGATCCGCTCTTGCAACGCGCCCATTTCCGTCGCCAATGTGGGTTGGTAACCGACGGCGGAGGGCATGCGGCCCAAGAGGGCGGAAACTTCACTTCCCGCTTGGGTAAAGCGGTAGATATTGTCGATAAATAAGAGCACGTCTTGGCCCGCTTCGTCGCGGAAGTATTCCGCCATGGTGAGCCCCGTTAAGGCGACGCGCATCCGGCTTCCCGGCGGTTCGTTCATTTGTCCGAAAACCAAAGCGGTCTTATCGATAACGCCGGAGTCGATCATTTCGTAGTACAAGTCGTTCCCTTCACGGGTACGCTCGCCGACGCCGGTAAATACGGAAATGCCGCCGTGTTCTTGGGCGATGTTGTGAATCAATTCCTGAATCAAGACGGTCTTGCCCACGCCGGCCCCGCCGAAGAGGCCGACCTTGCCGCCCTTGGCATAGGGGCAGAGCAGGTCGATAACCTTGATCCCCGTTTCGTAGACTTCATTGGATGTATCCTGATCTTCGAAACTCGGGGCCTTTTTGTGAATGGGCGAGGTTTCTTCGCCCTTTAAGGCGTCTTTGCCGTCGATGGGCTCGCCTAAAACATTGAACATGCGGCCCAATGTTTGATTTCCTACGGGCACGGAGATGGCGGCGCCGGTGTTGACGGCATCCATTCCCCGCTTCAGTCCGTCGGTGGCGCCTAAAGCGATGCAGCGCACCACGTCGTCGCCGATGTGTTGTGCCACTTCCACGGTGAGGATTTCCTCGCCGTTTTCTATTTTAATGGCGTTTAATAAATCCGGCAGGTATTCCTGCTCGAATTGGATGTCTACCACAGGTCCGATGACCTGGCAGATAGTTCCTATATTCTCATGCATACCGATACCTCTTCCTATTGCACTGCATCCGCCGCCGAGACGATTTCGGTGATTTCATTGGTAATCGCCGCTTGACGGGCGCGGTTGTAGTTGGTTTGTAGCTCGTCGATCATGTCGTGGGCATTGTCCGACGCGTTTTCCATGGCCACCCGACGGGATCCCTGTTCCGAAGCGGCCGCTTCGATGAGGGCGCCGAAAATCGTCGTCACCACGTACATGGGAATCAAATCGTCCAGCACCGCCATAGGCGACGGTTCGAATTCGATTTGCGTACGGGCGGTGGTGCGGTCTTCATTGGCCTTCAATTCGTCGGAAGGCAGAATGGATACCACCTGCGCGTCGTAGCTGATGGTGGAAATAAAACGGGTGTAGATGATGCGAATGGCATCCACTTCCCCGCTTTCGTACAGGTCCATGGCCGCAGCGGCCAATTCCCTGGCGTCGGAGTATTCGGGATCTTCGCTGAGCCCCGTGTAGGACTCGACGATGTCGTAATTGCGACGCTCGAAATAGTCCTTGGCCTTGGTGCCCACCACCAAAAGCTTCGACGGAAGGCCGTCTTCTTTAATCGCCTTTTCCGTCAGGCGCAGGACATTGGCGTTGTATCCGCCGGCAAGTCCCTTGTCCGAGGTCAGCACGATGTAGAGTACGGCATCTCTTTTCTCCCGCGACAGCAGGGGATGATTGTCGTCTACAATCGTTAAGATCTCCCGAATGTCGTCGACGACGGTTTGAAAATAGGGTTTGGTTTTGGCAAGTCGGATGCGGGCGCGGCGAAGCTTGGCCGTGGAGACCAGCTCCATGGCCTTGGTGATTTGCAAAATGCTGTTAATGCCCTTGATGCGCCGTTTAATTTCTCTCGTTGATGCCATAAAAACCTCCTATCGCGTCTGTTTAAATTCGACGAGGCTCGCCTTGATGGCGTCTTCGATGGCATCGGTCATTTCTTTTTGCTCACGCAAATTTTTGATGAGGTCGGGATGGTGATTTTCCACATAGAGCAGGTACTCTTCTTCGAAATTCAACACATCGTCCACGTCCACATCCAACAGATAGCCCTTGGTGACGGCATAGAGGATCAGCACCTGATGCTCCAGCTTCATGGGGCGGTATTGGGGTTGACGCAAAATCCGCATCATCCGCTCCCCTTGGGCCAGGGTCCGTTGGGTTTCCTTGTCCAGTTCGCTGCCGAATTGGGCGAAGGATGCCAGGTCTCTGTACTGTGCCAAATCCAATTTCATCGTCGACGAAATCTTCTTAATGGCCTTGGTTTGGGCGGCGCCCCCGACACGGGAGACGGAAAGCCCGGTGTTAATGGCCGGCCGCTGTCCCGCAAAGAACAGGTCCGTTTCCAAGAAGATTTGGCCGTCGGTAATAGAGATGACATTGGTAGGGATGTAGGCGGAAATGTCTCCCGCCTGGGTTTCGATAATGGGCAGGGCCGTAATGGATCCGCCGCCGTATTCGTCGCTCATACGGGCCGCCCGCTCCAGCAGTCTGGAGTGGAGATAGAAGACGTCGCCGGGGAAGGCTTCCCGTCCCGGCGGTCTGCGTAAAAGAAGACTCATGGTCCGGTAGGCCACGGCGTGTTTCGACAAGTCGTCGTAGACGATGAGCACGTCTTTGCCCTGTGCCATAAATTCTTCCGCCATGGTGACCCCGGCGTAGGGGGCGATGTATTGGATCGGCGCAAGTTCCGCCGCCGTCGCCGCCACGACGATGGTGTGGTCCATGGCTTCGTGTTGTTCCAGGGTGTCCACGATTTGTGCCACCGTGGAGGTCTTTTGACCGATGGCCACGTAAATACAAATGACGTCCGTGTCTTTTTGATTGATGATGGCGTCGATGGCAATGGCGGTCTTACCCGTTTGCCTGTCGCCGATAATCAGCTCCCGTTGGCCGCGGCCGATGGGGAAGAGGGCGTCGATGGCCTTGGTGCCCGTTTGCAGGGGTTCGGAGACGGATTGTCTCGTAATGACCCCGGGGGCGATTTTTTCGATGGGCATGGTTTTTTCGTAAGGGTAGTCGCCTTTGCCGTCGATGGGTGCGCCCAGGGCGTTGACCACCCGGCCAAGAAGGCCTTCGCCGACGGGAACTTGAACCACTTTGCCCGTGGCCCTGACTTCGTCCCCTTCTTTAATGTCGCCGTCGCCCAGTAAGACGACGCCTACATTGTTCATTTCCAGGTTTTGGACCATGCCGTAAACGCCGCCGGGAAATTCGATTAACTCGCCGGCCTTGGCTTGCTCCAAGCCCCAGATGCGGGCGATGCCGTCGCCGACTTCGATGACGGTGCCCACTTCTTCCATGACCAAATCTACATTATAGTTTTTGATCTGCTCCCGTATGACGGCGCCGATCTCTTTTGATCTTAGTTTCATGTCTCACCTCTCTATGGGTTCTGTCTCAAGCTGTGCCCCAAATCCGCCAGCTGCCTCGACAGGCTGTGGTCGATGACGCCTTCGTCGGTGATGATTTTCACACCGCCGATTAAGGACGGGTCGATCTCCACCTTGGCCTTCACTTCGCCTTTTCGGTTTTTTGCGTAGGCGGCGCGAATGGCCTCGGCTTTTTCTTCGGACAAGGGCATGGGCGTGACGATGCGGATGCGCTCGATGCGTTGATCTTCATAGCACAAATCTTCATAAGACTGCAGTATGCGATCGATGCGATACGTGCGTCCGTTATCGGCCACGATCAAGAGCAAATTTAACAAAGGCTCAGGCAGGTCGTCGCCGAAGACTTCCTTCAAAATGGCGCGCCTTGCCTCCCGGCGAAGTTTGGGATGGGCCATGGCATGCATCAATGCCGGATCCTTGTAGGCCTCCCGCACCTCGTCCAATTTATCCAACATAAAGTCGCCGGATTCTTTCGCCACATCATAGAGAGCGATACTGTATTTGCTCAGACCTTCATCATACATGGTTCTTCTCCAAGTCTTCGATGAGGCCGTCGACCAATGCGTCTTGATTTTTCACGTCAATGTTTTCTTTCAACAGTTTTTCCGCGATCATCACGGCGAGATCGGCGGTTTCGTTGCGCACATCTTTCATGGCTTCGGCCTTTTGATTGGCAATGTCCTTTTCAGCCTTATCGATCATATTCGCCGCGCGAACCTTGGCTTCTTCCAAAGTGGATTTTTCCAGGTCCCTGCCCCGTTCTCTGGAGGCTTCGATGATTTGCGCCCCCTCTTTACGGGCCTGCTGTATTTTGTCTTTGTATTCGTTGCGAAGGTCTTCCGCTTCCTGCAAAAGATCCTCCGCCTCTTCGATTTCCGAAACGACGGCGTGGCGTCTTTTCTCTAAGAATTCGTTGACCGGCTCGTAGACAAAGTGGCGAATGACGAGAAACAAGATAAGTGTGGCGCCCCATTGTGCCAACACATTCCACATGTCCGGCACGACAAAAATTTCCATAGGGACAACTCCTTTCGGTTCTCTGCGCCTTTTATTAACCTAATAAGGGTTTGACGAACAGTAAGATAATGGCGATAACCAGGCCGTAAATACCCGTGGTTTCCGCAACGGCTTGACCGAGAAGCATGGTTTGAACGATGTCAGCCTTGGCTTCCGGTTGACGTCCGACGGCCGATGCCGCTTGACCTGCTGCATAACCTTGACCGATACCGGGGCCGATCCCTGCGATAACTGCCAAACCGGCACCGATGGCCGAACAACCTAAAATGAACGCTTCACTGGTAATTTGCATATGTTTCCTCCCTATATGCTCAATCTATATAGTTACGACTGTCTTTTTGCTTTTCTCTCTGCGATTTCTTCCGGGGTGGCCATATCGGAGTTGATATAGGTCATGGACAGCATGACGAAGATAAAGGTCTGCAACATGCCGCTGAATACGTCGAAGTAGCCGTGTAAGGGCCACGCGACCAGGGGAATGAGGAATTTCGAAATCAATCCCAGTCCCTGATAGACCAGACTCATGATCAACACGCCGCTTAAAATATTTCCGAACAAACGGAAGCTGAGAGAGACGGGATTGGCCAGCTCTCCCAAAATATTAATGGGCGTTAAAATGGCGATGGGCTCGGCGTATTGCTTTAAATAGCCCCCGATCCCCTTGGTCTTTAAGGAGAAGAAGTGGATCATGGCAAAGGTAATTAAAGCCAGCGCCAGAGTGACATTGTAGTCGCTGGTCGGCGGTACAAAGCCCAAAAGCCCGGACAGATTGGCGCAAGCTAAGAATACGCCTAAGGAAAGCATGTAGGGCGCAAAGCCTTTGTTGTGCTCGCCCATGGTCTGCACGGTTAAATTATTGACCGCACCGACGAGGATTTCCACCACGTGGAGAAGTCCCGTGGGCTTTTCCTTAAGGTCGGCTTTTTTAATTTTTGAGTTAATATATAAGCTCAGAATCACGAGGACCACGACGATGACAAAGGTCGTGAACAAGGATTCGTGGAGCCATATGGTCTTGTCACCTGCGTGAAAGACGATGCCTCGTTTCAAAAGCCCCCTCCTTTCTTACTGCGAAGATAGTCGAACATGTTTCTAAGAAGTATCACGTACTTGACGGATAATAGACCGAAAAACGTCCCGACCAGGCTTAAGTACTCCGCCTTGGCCGCCACGATTAACACGACGGCATAAAGGATAAAGCGCAGCAGGTAATGGATACCCGTGTAGCGCGCAGCCTGCGCCTCGGGCTTATCCAGGGCGCGGAGCAAGGTAAAGTACATGAGCTTAAACATGGCCATGGCAATCAGGGAACCGAAAATCCAGCCCAGTACGACGGGCTTCGGATCTTTCAAAACCACGATCAACACCCCCGATACGACGAGGGCAAACCCCGCGGTCAAGGCGATGTATTCGTTGGTGAAGCGATCTTTCATAGCTTCTTTCCCAAGCGAAGAATATTCATGACGCCGGCGGCGATGCCCACGAGGGTGAGAAGCAGAAGAAACAAACCGCTTCCTCCCGTTTTTTTATCCAACCACGCGCCGAGGAGCATGCAGCCCAGAATGGGAATCAGTACATTGAGGCCCACTTGGGAGATCAGCGCCAGGCCGTTGTAAGGCGATTTTTTCACGGACATCACCTCCTCTTTCTGTCTATTCCCCTATTTTATCGAATCTCCATGTTCTATTCAATCTATTTACCCCTTTTGCACACTAAAATAACGCCTATCGCAAGACCGGGTGGGGAAGGGTGACCACGTCGGTGGTGTGAAGGGGCATTTTCGTGTCGTTTAAGAGGCCCAAAAAAGTGAGGGAATCTTCGCCGTAGCGCCGACGGATGCCGTATATGGCATCGTCCAGGGCATCTTCCCGCTTCTTTTTTTCGTAATCGGAAAACAAATCCAATTGCACCGCCGCCTTTCGCGGCACGAGGTCCGTGGCGCGAATGGTGACGGCGCGAATGGGACGGGCGGGATCCATTTTCGCCAAGTACAAATCGAAGGCCGCATCCCTTAAGAGAAAAGACGACGCCCCATCGTAGGGCAGCTTGCATTGAAAAGAGGCGGTTCTTAAATCCACATCCCGCAAATGAATTTCCACACCCCGGGCCATGAGCTCCCCTTCCCGTAGCCTGCGCGCCACCTTTAAGGCGAGGATCTGAAAAATCCGCCGCACCTCCACGGGACTTTTTAAATCCTCCCGCAGGGTGATGCCGTTGCCCACGCTCTTTATGGGGGGCAGATCGTCTCGGTCCCGCACGGGATCCTCCTCCATGCCCCGGGCCTTTTTCCAAAGCTTCACCCCGTTGATGCCCAAACGGCTCTTCAAAAGGGCCACATCCGCCGCGGCCAAGTCCCCCAGGGTATCGATCCCCACGGCCCGCAGCTTCTCCCTCGTCTTTCGTCCGATGCCGATCATGGCGTCGGCGGGCAGAGGATAGACTTTCCTCGCCACGTCTTCCTCGGCGATGACCGTCACGGCGTCGGGCTTTTTCATATCGCTTCCCAACTTCGCAAAGGTCTTGGTAAAGCTCACGCCGATGGACACCGTAATGCCCAGCTCCTTTTTCATGCGCCGGCGAATGGTATGAGCCATGGCCTCGCCGGAGCCGAAGAGATGCGTGCTTCCCGTCACATCGAGCCAGCACTCGTCCAGACCGAAGGGCTCCACCTGATTGGTGTAGTCGTAGTAAATGGCCCGAGCCCGCCGGGAAAAATCCAGATACACCTCGTAGTGAGGCTCCACCACGATAAGGTTCGGGCATTTGTTTTTCGCCTGCCACAGGGCCTCGCCGGTTTGAATGCCCATGGCCTTGGCCTCTATGGACTTGGCCAGGACGATGCCGTGGCGATCTTCCACGGAGCCGCCCACCACCAGGGCCTTCCCCCGAAGGGATGGGTTGCGCTGAATTTCGATGGAGGCGTAGCAATTGTTCATGTCCGAATGTAAAATAACCCGTTTCATGGCGATCCTTTCTTGACAAAAGGCGCAATTCATTCTATGATTTACGCAATTCGATTTCCTATTTGCTTTCATAATACGAAATTGACTTGCGTTTTTCAAGGTGTTTTTCTTTTTTATACGCAATTAAATTGCACATCGAGGTGAATCATGACATTCGGAGAAAAAATAAAAGCCCTCAGGAAAGAGCGGGGCATGACGCAGAAAGACTTGGCCGAGGCGCTGGGCCTGTCGCTGCGCACCATATCCAATTACGAAACCGGCGGCCTGCGCCCCCGCCACGACGCCACTTACGACGCCCTGGCCGAGCTATTTCACGTGCCCAAGGCCTATTTCTTTACGGAGGAAGACGCCTTTATTATGGCGGCTCAGGCCCGCTGGGGAAAAAGCGGCGCCGAAGATGCCCGTGAGTTGGTGGACGGGGTCATCGGCCTCTTCGCCGGCGGCAAATTAGACGATGAGGACAAGCAGGCGGTGTTTGAGGCCATTCAGGAAGCCTATTTCCGGGCGAAGCTGGAAAGCGAATCGAAGAAGGCGGGCGGGCCCCATGAACAAGAACACTAACCGCCACCGCCACCTTTACGACGACGCCGCCCGCCTCCGAGCGCGCTACGACGGCGATCCGAAAAAGGCCCTGGAGGCCATGAAGGTGGATCTGATTCCCATGGCCGCTTCCACGAAGCTTTTGGGCATGTACAAAATTATTTTGAACAAGCCCTTCGTCTTCTACAACGACCGCATGCCGGCGCCGATTCAGCGCATGGTCCTCGCCCACGAGCTGGGCCACCATCTCTACCACCGCAAACACGCCGAGGGGGCGGAGCTCGTCGAATACACCCTCTTTCACTTAACCGACGCCATGGAGCTGGAGGCGAATATCTTCTCCGCCCACTTCCTCTTGGACGAAGAGGCGGTCTATGCCATGGCGCGGGCGGGCTACTCCTATATGGACATGGCCCGGGCTTTTTCCGTGGACGTGAACCTGATGATCTTTAAGCTCAACGAAATGCAGCGCATGGGCTACGATCTTCCGGCGCTGGAGGCGGCGGACAACGACTTTTTCAGAAAGATCGACGGCCGCAAACTCCCCCGGGATTTGTAACGGGAATAACACGCAAGAGGCATTCCTTTTCCAGTACAATGAAAGGAGAAAGAGGTGTTTGATTTGAATCTATTAAAAAGGCAATTCGTATTTTTATGGGTCTTGGCCCTGGTGCTTCTCATGCCCAAGGGTGCCGAAGCCGTTTCATTAAAAGAAACCGGACGGACCACCGTCTCCCCCGGCGTCATTCGCCGGGAGCTTTCCGCAACCATCGGCGGCAGAAACCACAAAGTCGACGTGATTCAGGTGGATCTGAACAATCCCGCAGCGGATCTTCAGGTCATGGCCGGGGCGGGGAGCTACACCCGCAAAGACACGGTGAGCCACATGGCCGACCGCACCGATGCCTACGCCGGCATTAACGGCGACTTCTTTAATATGTCGAAACAAGGCGCGCCCTTCGGCCCTTCCGTCGTCGGCGGCAAGCTTCAGTCCTCGCCTTTGGAATCCGTCGGCCTGTTCGCCTTCGGCATCGACGCCAACAAAAACGCCTACATTGAAAGCTTTACCTTTAACGGCACCGCCACGGCACAAAACGGCGCCCGCTACAGGATCAGCGGCTTAAACAAAACCGACTACATTATTAACCACACCCAAGTCCCCTCCCACAAAGACAGCATCCAATTGTACAACGACTTTTGGACCTCCGTCTCTCGGGGACTCAGAGGCAGCGGCGAGGTGCTGGTGAACGGCAATTTCGTCGTGGAAAGAATTTCCCTGGACCGTCCCCTGCCTATGGTCACTCCCAAGGGCAAATATATTTTGCAGGTCAACGGCCGGGCGAAAGACTTTATTCGCCAAAACGTCAGAGTGGGCCAAAAGCTGCGTCTGAATTACAATGTGAGCCCCAACCGAAACTGGCGCTTTTTAATCGGCGGCCACGCCCTCTTGGTTAACGGCGGCCTGGCCCAGCCCTACATTATGGACGCCGCCTCCATCGACGGCTACCGGGCACGCAGCGCCGCGGCCATTTCCAAAGACCGCAAGACCGTCTATCTCGTGGCCACGGAAGGCCGCAGCTCCAGAAGCCGCGGCATGAAGCTGAACGAATGGGCGGCCACCGTCGCCGCCTTGGGCGTGGAAAAAGCCATTAACTTAGACGGCGGCGGCTCCACCACCTTGGTGGCTCGGGGCCACGGAGATTTTAAAAACACGAAAATCACCCGCCCGGAACGCAACGGAGCCGAGCGGCGCATCGTTAACGGCATCGGCGTCATGAACAAGGCGCCCCGAACCGCCCTCGCCGGCGGCGAAATCGGCGGGCCTCGCCACATCGTATTGGGCGAAGTGGCGAGCTACAATCTGGCCAAGGCCTGGGACAGCAACTACCACCCCATGAAGGTAAACGGCATCGGCTACAGCCTCACGGACAGCACCTTCGGCAAAGGTGCCTGGCTCAATGGCCGCTTCCTTTCGCCGAAGCAAGGCAAGACCAATATTCTCTTGACCACAAACACGGGCCTCACCGTCAGCCTGCCCGTGGATATCCAAAGCCCCTCCGCCCTTAAGAGCTTTACTCTGGCGGTTAAGGACAACGGCAATATCATTACCCTGGCGCCGAAAGGCGTGACCAAGGCGGGTAGAAGCATCGCCATCGATCCGAATCAAATCAAGTGGACCGTGGAAAACGGCGCGGCACAAGGCGACACGAACAGCTGGAAAGCGGGCGCGAAAGAGCCCGCCGCCGTCTTTACCCAACAAAAGGTGAACGGCGCCTACATCGCCTACAAGGCGAGATTCGGCGGCAACAGCGCAAGCTATGTGAAAGAATCCCCGGGATATGCGAAAGTGCGCATGACCGTGGGCAAGAAAAACTTTACCGCCGCAGGCAAAAACCGCACCATGGACACGACGCCGGTGATTAAAAACGACCGTACCCTCGTGCCCCTGCGCTTCTTAATGGAATCCTACGGCGCCGAAGTGGGCTGGAACGCTCCCGAGCGCACCGCCGTGGTTCAATACAAGGGCCACACCATCGCCCTACCCGCGGACAAAAACCTGGCCGTCATCGACGGCAACACCGTCCCCCTGGACGTGGGCGCCACCATTCAAAACGATCGCACCATGGTGCCCCTGCGCTTCATCGTAGAAAAGATGGGCATGGAAGTCTACTACGAAGACGCCGACCGCTCCATCTCCATCTTCCAAAAAATCAATTAAGAGCGCCTTGAAAGGCATGCAAAAAGCACCCCTGCGGGTGCTTTTCTTTTGCCCTCTTTGCCCAGGTCCTTTCAATACAAAAACACCGCCACAAATTCATGGCGGTGTTTTTCTATTCGATTCGAGAGATTAATCTCTTTTTCTTCTCTTCAAGCGTTCCAAACCGACGAGGAGGCCCGATGCCAGTGCGGCCAGTCCCGCAGGAGCGGCGACGCCGGGATCGAAGGTTTGCGGCGCTTTTGCGTCGTCACTTCCCTTCGCTCCTTCAAGGGCCGATGGGGTCGCTCTTCTGCTGCCGTCTTCTTCGTCCACTTGGCTTGCCCTGCCGGGCACGGAACCTTCCGACTTATCCGGATTTGCCGGACTCCCCGGCGTGCTCGGATTCGGATTTGCCGGATTATTCGGCGTATTCGGATTCGGGTTTACCGGATTGTCTCCGCCCGGAGTGTTGCCGCCGGGAGTGTTGCCACCGGGAGTGCTCGGGTTGTCCCCGCCCGGGTTGCCCGGATTGCTCGGATTCGGGTTCACCGGATTGTCTCCGCCCGGATTGCTCGGATTCGGGTTGTTCGGCGTGCTCGGATCTTCGGGAACCGGGCACATTTTATCATTGGGTTTCGTACCGACTCTGATAATCTTATCTACAGCTTCTGTAATTGTTTTTACTTCTCTTGATTCTTCCTTGCTGTTTTTAACTTTAACTGCAGTTTCCTTCTTGCCGACTACGCCCTCTTGTTCCACTTTGTAAGTGCCCGCATCAAGGGTTTCGTCTTCGATGACTTGAACCTTAAAGGGTATTTCGGATTCCACTGTAAAGCTGCCTTCGGTCTTCGAACCGTATTTATACTTCGCATTAGTCGGTTCCGTTCGTACGACCTTGGTCTCAAGTTTACCCGTTTCCTTGTTGAAGCTGGTTGTAATTGTTACCTTGCCCGGCGTGCCGTCGGAAATTTTCTCGGTTTTGCCGGCTTCCAGATTCGGATCATGTTCAAATTCTTTTTCAAACGGAATCTCTTCTGTCTTAACAACCGGTTTGATGCCGACGCGGACGACCCTGTCTTCTTTTTCAACAATAACTGTTCCATGTGAATTGTATTCTATAGTTCCATCTTTCGTAGCGATGGTCGTCGTCACTCTTTCCGTGCCGTCCTTGCCTTCGTTATCTACGATTCGGGTACCTGCTTCGAGGTTTTCGTCATAGGTTACTTTTGTACCGTAAGGAATAGCCTTATCTACAACATACTCTCTGTTGCCTTCAAGTGATTTTGTGCCGACAAGGACAATGTGCTTGGTCGGTTCTACAATTGTAGGTTCGCCGACCTGTCTAGCTTGACCATCCGGTTGACCGTTTTTGATCGCTTGTTCATAGCTCGTGGTCTTAGAACCAGCCACACCTTGTTGTTCTATTTTCTTTTCACCCTTAGAAAGAGTTGGATCTTCTCTAACTTCCACTTCAAAGGGAATGGGGCAGGTCTTCTTGTATTCGTAAGTGCCTGTGAAGTCCTTGGCGCCGACGATAACCTTTTGCTTGGCCTTGGTTACCACTTGTTCAGTTTTCTGTTCGACCTTTCCGGTTTCCGGATTAAACTTGTCGACGACTTTGGTTTCCACCTTGCCGGGAGTGAGAACTCCCGTTTCGACGACGCCTTTGTCCTTGGTATCGTCGTAAACGTATTCGATTTCGACTTCCACATCCTTGGAGTAGTTATTTTCCGGCGTTTCCACCTTGGTTCCGATTTCGATAATATGCTTCTTCGCTTCTACCTTGTTGGATTCCGTCTTGGTCATTTCGCCGTCAGCTTCGCCGTTCTTGATGGCTTGCTTGTACTCCACATCGTAGGAGCCCACGACGCCTTTTTGAATTTCCTTACTCGTTCCCGCCGGAAGTTGATCATTATATCTGACTTCTACTTCAAAGGGGATTTCAAAGTGTTCCGTGTGCTTGACTTCGCCTTCAAAGTCTGCGGAACCCACTTCGATAATGGCGTCCACCGGTTTTTCTTCCGTTACCTTAGGATCTTTTTGAACTTCAGAGTTTACAATCGTCCATTCGGTTTTTCTGGAGCCGAGTTTGCCTTTTTGCTCGGCACCGTCCACGGTCTTGTATCTCCATTCGCCCTTTTTAAGCTCCGGATTGACTTCGACATGCGTTTCAAAGGGCAGTTTTTCTGTGTGGGAGTGGGTTCCGTCGGTCATGGTACCCACTCTGATAATTTGTTTTTTGGCTTCCTTCGTAATTTCTTCAACGGGATCATCGCTGCCTACCACTTCGCCATTAACGATATGCCGCTTGGTCGTCGTGGTTTTCAGACCGTTTTCTCCGGCTTGCGTAATTTCTTTTTCGCCGGCTTTTAAGGTATTGTCAAAGACTATTTCCGTTTCATAGGGAATAATGTCCTTATTTACCTCTTCAAACTCTCCATTATAGGCCTTGGTGCCGGCGACAACCTTTCTCTTGCCTTTTTCTACGACAGTTTCTTGAATCGTTTTAATTTCACCTGTTGCAGGATCGTAAACATTCTTTGTTGTTGTCGTCACCTTGCCGGGAATCAGATCGCCGACTTCGATAACGCCGATGTCCTTGTTCGGATCGAAGACCCATTCCACATCGACGCCGACTTCGCTTTCCACATCTTTCGTATTTTCAACGGGCTTGGTGCCGATTTCGATAATGTGTTCCGTCGGTTCTACATACTTGTCGGTCAGTTCTTTTTCCGTGAAGTTGGTGCCGTCTTTAAGTTTTCCGTTTACGATGTCGCCGCTGTATTCATAGGTTCTGGATCCGGCCTTGCCTTCTTGCTTTACATTGGTCGTGCCTGCTGCAAGGTTGGGGTTGTATTCTACTTTTACGGTGTAGGGGACTTCTTTCGTCACGGTGTTGTTCACCGTGCCCGTGTAGTCTTTTTGGCCTACCTTGATGATTGCATTGATCGGATCGGTTTCCGTAATTTCCGGTTCGCCGACGATCTTGGAGTTTTCGATCTTCCACTTCGTCGTCTTTTCTCCGACTTTTCCTTCAGTGACGACCTTATAGTTCTCCGTCGCATCGGGATAGTTGGTATAGAAGTTGGGATCGAACTCTACATCAAATGTGAAGGGTTTTTCTTCTTTGTACTCGTGGGTACCTTCCGTTCCCGCCGGGATGCTCAGTTTTCTCTTCTCCGGAGCCTTTGTTTCTTCTTGAGTAACTTTGATTTCGCCGGTTTCAGGATCTCTCGTCGTCGTGATGGTGACTTCGCCCTTTTTGCCCGGAGTGATTTCCGTCGGTGCTTCGCCTTTTTTCTTCGTGTAGTCCAGTTCGTATTCCGTGTCAAAGGGGATTTCCACCTTGGTTTCCGCCGGCTTGGTGCCGATCCGGATCACGGCGTCTTGTTTTTCCGTTACGGTAGTCACTTCGGCGGATTCTTTACCTGCTACAAACTCACCCTTGTCGTTAATAATTCCCTTTTCGCCATTGATGACCACTTGCTTGAAGGTGGTCTTCGTTTCGCCGACGACGCCTTCCGTTTTTACGACTTTTCCGGCTTCCAGCGTATCGTCATAGACGACCTTGGTCTCGAAGGGAATCTTGCTCGTAAATTCTTTCGTGACTTCTTGCTTGTATTTCGGGCGGGCAATGAACTGCGCCTTAACGGTCTCTTCTTTCTTTACACCATACTCGTCTTCATAGTTGACCTTGACGTCGACAAAGAGGTTTTCCCCGCCTTTAATCTCGGCGTGTTCGGGGACAACTGCGGTAACCACACCGGTTTTCGGGTCTACTTTAATATTATCCCAAACATGGCCCGCGCTGTCCTTGTAAGTTCCGGGAACGAGTTCATAGGAAAGGGGTTTGTTTTTCTTCGTATCTTCCGGTACGGGGTCCGGAGTGCTCGTTAATTTATCTCCCTTGAATCCGATCTCCGCATGGTATTCCGGTCGGTAGTTGTCCGATTCCTGAACGACAAAATGGAACCAGTGGGTGTCTTTGGAGCCATTGGTGTAGGTGTATTCTACCGGCACGGCCACAAAGTCCCCTGCCTTGGCGGACTTCGGCGGCGTAATAGAAAACTTGCCAATATCTCCATCAGTCAAGGTTACCTTCCATTGGTCCTTGTCTTCCTTGCCCTGATTTTCACGATTGATAAAGTCTAAAATGACCTTGCCGGAAGCTTCTCCCCTGTTTTCGGCCTCATTCATTTCAGATGAAGACTTTTGATACTTGCCGGATTCTTCCGGCTCATAAATTTTTACCTCAAAAGGTTCTCCGGGTTTAACAGATGATGACGTGTTTTTTCTTGTATCTTCATTATTTCCGTCAATAAAGTTTTGCTCGTAGTATCTTGTATCGTCAAGATTTAGCTTAAAGTCTCCGATGAGGTTGTAGTGGTCGTAGCGATCGATGCCTTGTTTATCGATGGTAACATCTTGACCCTTGTGATTGATTGTACCTGTTCCTGCCCCTGTTTCTGTATAGGTTCCTATTTCACCAAAGTCATCCGGTGTTTGAGCTATTTTTCTAAATTCGTCAGCTGTTCTCGGACGGGCAAAGAATTTAACATCTAGGTTTTGAAGGGCTTTAAATTCAGGTGTATTAAAGATGGAGTCTTCATTGATGACAGTCTTGCCGGATTCATCCTTCTTTAGGGCTCCGTCAGGTAACTTAACGTGGATATTGCCATCATCTCCTATATAGGCACTTGCTCCCGGAACAATTTTACCTGTAACAGGGTTATAAACTTGGCCGACTAGTCTTTCCTTTGCATTTTCGTCTACATTGTCTACCTTGATACCGGTGTCGATATCTTGACCTTGGACAAAGACCTTCTCATTGTACTCTCCATTTAATTTCATCAACTCAAGCTTGTCATTTTCATTTGGCCATGGGTTTACCTTATAGGTTAAAACGAAGTTCTCACCGAAAAACTTCACTCCCGGATTTTCTTTAGTATAGTCATCCTTCATGCCAAAGGAAGTAGATGAATTGTCCTTGCTGTTGATGTGCTTTAGGGTCTCTTCGCCGGCTTCGTAGTTTAAATTTCTTTGTCGTCCACCGGCAGTCACTTCTCCATTTTCATCCGGCTTGAAATTTACCTCAGGGGATTCAGAAGTCAATTTATCTCCTTCTTCCATCATAGGTTTTTCGCCTAAGGGTGCCGGTACAAGTCCTGAATCTGTAACAGAAATCTTAGTATAGGTTCTTTGGCCGGTCTTTTTGTCGATGGTGATTTGGTAGCCGTATTCCGTCTTACTCGGCGATTCTGCGGATGGGTTTTTAACATCAAATTTAAAGCCGTCTTTTACCTTCTTTTCATCGGTATTGTAGAGCTCCTGATTTACATTTCCCGGTTGTAAATCCGTTTCCTTATAATGTTCAGATTCATTGTAGTCTTGGATTTTCTTTTCATCTTCGACATAGTTCGGCTCAGTTTCCGCACCTTGTTGGGCTTCCGGCGACTGTTCTTTGCCGATTTCCAAGCCCGCTTCCGGCGTGGTAGCGGTCTCGGCCGGTGCAGCTGTCTCTTGCGCTTCTGTCCCTTGTGCTTCCGGCGCAGCATCCGATACACTTGCGCTGTCGACGGCTAAGGCTTCCGCAGCTTCATCTTTCTTTGCTTTCGCCGGCGCTTCCGAAGAGGCAGCTTCGGTTGCATTCGCGGCGGGAGCTTGTGCGGCTACGGCTTCCTTTTGCACGATGGCCGGGGGCTGCTCCGCCACTTGGGCGAAGGATGCCTGGGGCATCATGGTGAGCCCGGTGGCGATGACCGACGCCCCGATGACCGATTTTAGCAGATTGTTTCTTCTTTTCTTTATACTCTCATTAGACAAGGGAATGGCCGAAAAATTTTCGACGTCCCGAATTTCTTTATTGCTTGTCATGGGTTTCCTTCCTTTCCCGAATGTATCTTTCTGATTGATATTAAAGTCTACTAAATAGCTTGTAATTCAGCAGTCCTCAGTGTAACCTTTACGACCGGCCACTGTCAATTTATTTTTTTCACTTTAAAGGAATTAAAAAAATCCTTGCGCTCCTTTTGTGTCACGGGAGAAAATTCCTTTTCGGGACAAATAAAGCGGCGGCGTGGTAGAATGGGATTCGGAAGATAAAATAACAGCTATATACGACATTCGGAGGTATATATGAAAGGATCGGTAAAAAAGTTAGCCGTGCTTTTGCTCGCCGCCGCCCTGCTTTTGCCGGCGGGCAAGGCTTTCGCCATGACTCGGGAGGAAAAAATTTCCGCCTTGCAAAATAAGGGCATCGTCACCGGCTATCCCGACGGCTCCCTGGGGCTGGACCTGCCCATTAAGCGTTCGGAGATCGCCACCCTCTTGACGAAAATCGCCCGAGCCGAGGACGCCGCCCAAATGAAGACGCGGGCCTACTCCGACGTCCCCCTGAACCATTGGGCCAACGGCTACATTAATGTGGCGAGCCACATCAAGGGGATGGGCGGCGTAAGAGCCATTGTCGGCTATCCCGACGGCACTTTCGGCCCGGAAAAATATATTTTCAATGCCGAAATGATGAAGATCGCCGTCGTCATCGCAGATGGCAGCCTGACTCCCGCCCAAGCGACGCAAACATCCTGGCCCGACGGCTGGGTCGCCCGTGCCAATGCGGCGGGAATCGTCGGCAAGGGCTCGGACATCGGCCCATTGAGTGCCGACTCCCCCGCCACCCGAGGCGATGTCTTCGTCATGCTTTATAACGGCATGGCGAAGGCGCCTGCCGCCCCGCGCCCTGCCCGACCGGCGCAACAACAGACGCAACCGGCGCAACCGACGCCCAAGCCCGTCCTCGCCAAAAACGATCTTATCGCCGCCTTCAATCGGGGCCAAAGTTACGACGAGGCCGCCTTTCGAAATGAGTTCCTGCGCCTGATCAACGAGGATCGCCGCAGGCTGGGCCTTCATCCCCTGGAATGGGCCGACGATTTGGAACAGGGGGGCATTACCCGCTGCGAAGAGCTGGCCGCCTACGGATCCATTTCCGTTCGGGGACAGGACCACGTGCGCACCGACGGCAGGAAATGGAACACGGCCTTCAGTTATTTGGAGCCCCGGCTTTTCACCACGGCCCGGGGAGAAAATTTGCTTGAAATCTGCAACACTTCCACGGTGCGGATCGGGAAGAACAGCCGTCCTCTGTTGACCGACGGCAAGCAATTGGCCCGCACCTATTACAAGCTTTGGTGGGACTCTCCCTCCCATCGGGAAAATATGATGTATCCCCGCTTCCGCTACATCAATGTCCAAACCCGTGCCTCCGATCTGTCGAAAGACGCGCCGCCGGGACGTTACACCGTGCTTTTCGTGGGAAGCACCCACTTCCGAGGCGAGTACCGCAAATAAAAATGAGCTGCATGTGCAGCTCTTTTTTTGTGCCGTAGATTCAATTTTCTTTAAGGCCTTTTGTTTTCCAATCGCCTCGCCAGCTTCATCATATTCGTCAGGGCCACTTCCTCTTCCGCCAGTCGGCGGCGATGGCTTTCCAGCTCTCCTTCCAGCTGCTCCCGCCACGCCCTGCGCGCCTCTTCCTCTTCCACATTGGCCCGCATGGTAAAGGGGGCGCGAATTTGGACGGCGCCGTTTTCCGCCTCCAGGTCTTGTACCAGATCCATCAGCCGCTTTTCTTCATCGATTAAGCCGCCGAGAGGCAGATCGTCGTCATCTGCGCGCACATCTTTTCGCAGGCGGCGCAGCTTTTGTCCGTCGCCGTCGATATAGGCGTCTGCAGCATCATTTAAAATGCGTAAATCACTTTTCTCCGGGCGAACGTCCGGGTGCAGGGCGAGGATCACGGCGGTGAACTGGGCCTTCATGGCCCCTTCTTTTACCACGCCTCGGGGATGTTTCTCCCACTGCCGGGCTTCTTCCACCAGCCGCTTCTTCCGCAGCAGCTCCCCTTCGTAGCGGGCGAGCTCCTCGTCCAGTTGGGCTTCTAAAATTTTTACGGACCGGGGCGCTTGCCGGGTGATCTTTCCCCGGATCACTTCCCGCTTTCGCCTCAGGCGCAAGGTGCGGCAATAGGTATCGAATATGGCGATCTCCAATTCGCCGAAGGCCAGGCGGTAGTTCATTTCGATGGCCTTCCCCTCGACGTAAACGAGGCTGATATTAGCGCAAATCGCCTCGGCCGCCGCCCGGCGCAGGGCGCTGACGGATTCTTCCAGCTCTTTTGCCCGGGGCAGTTCGATAATATTTCCCATGGCGCACCTCCTTTCATCCTTATTATAGCAAGAAGGGTGTCGGCGCACAAAAAAGCGAGGCCCCCGAAGGGACCTCGCCTGCGCCGGGCGGCGCTTTGTTTTAATCGAGATCTTTCAGCCAGTCTTTCATGACTTCGAAGTATCTTTCCTCTTCTTCTACGAAGGCCATGTGGCGGGAGTAGCGGAAGAGTTCCCAGCGGGAATTGGGCAACTCGTCATACATGCTCTTGGCGATGAAGGGGCTGCACAAATCCATTTGGCCGCTGGTAACCAGGGTGGGCACGGTAATTTTACCGAGCTTGCCGCGGTAGTCGTAGTCGGCCAAGGTGCCGGTGGGGCCGAATTCATTGGCTCCCCAGCCGGTCACGTAGACTTCGCCGCCATTTTTCTTTTCCCGTTTCAAATATTCCGGGCTGCCGGCGTCGACGGTGGGGCCGCAGTACATTTCCATGAAGTGATCCAGGGCTTTCAAGTAGGCCGGGTCGTCGTACTGATCCGACGCTTCGGCTTTGTTGAAGATGTCCTGTTCTTCTTTGGACATAAAGCGGTAGATCCGGCGCCACTGTTCTTCACGCCACAAAATGGCGGAGTGAAGGGTGGACGACAGGACAATCGAAAGGACGCCTTCCGGTTCCCTCTCCATCATGTAGTAGATTGCGAGCATGCCGCCCCAGGATTGACCCAGGAGGTGGACCTTGTCCATGCCCAGGTGATCTCTTAAGGCTTGGAGTTCGTCCATCCATACGTCGGCGTTGTATAGCTCGGTGTGACCCGGCGTGGCGGATTCGCCGCAGCCGATTTGGTCGTACATGACGATGGGACGATCGATGGCTTCGGCTAATTTGTCAAAGCCTTCGAAGTAGTTGTGGGTGCTCCCCGGTCCGCCGTGAAGCAGAACGAGGGGGGCTTTCTTTCCATCGGGATTGGTAATACGGTAGTAGGTTTCAAATCCTTTAAAGGGCATGCGTCCTTCTTTAATGGCTACCATCTTATTCCTCCTCTACGACGATAAGATCCTTTGTCACTTTATTCAAGATTTCACAACCGTCTTCGGTAATAAGGACGATATCTTCGACGCGAACGCCGATACCTTCGTCCAGCAGGTAGATACCCGGTTCGACGGAGAAGCATTGGCCCGGACGAATAATGGCTTCGTTAACGGAAGAAACGTCGCCCACTTCGTGGTCTTCCAAACCGATGGAGTGACCGGTGCGGTGGGTAAAGTATTCGCCGTAGCCTTTGGATTCGATGTAATCGCGGCAAGCATTGTCGACATCGCACATGCGATTGCCCGGTTTAGCGGCTGCAATACCGCGGAGGTTTGCTTCTCTAACGATTTCGTAGACTTCACGAGCTTTATCGGACACTTCGCCGATAAAGACGGTACGGGTCATGTCGGAAGCGTAGTCTTTGTAGAAGCCGCCGATATCCAATACGACGGAATCGCCTCGTTTGCCCTTGGAGTCGTCAGTGACGTGGTGCGGGTCGGCGCCGCCGCGGCCGTAAGCCGTGATCGGGTCGAAGGACACTTCCATGACACCGTGGTTGGCAAAGAGTTCGCGGGTCTTGGCATTGAGTTCTTTTTCCGTGAGGCCTTTGACGACCCAGGGAATCAGCTCTTCCATAACTTTGTCGCAAATTTCAGCGGATTCGCGCATCAATTGCTTTTCTTCTTCATCTTTGATTTGACGTACATCGTCGACGATGGCCGAGCCATTGACGTATTTCATTTCGGGATGAAGCTCTTGGAGACGGAGCAAGAAGTGGCTGGGCCAGTTCTTGTCGATGCCGATGACTTTACCCGGAACCATATGGTCGGAAAGAATCTTTACGCCGTCGTCGATGTCGTTATACCAGACAAGTTCTACGCCGACATCGCCGTCTTGGGGGAAGAGTTCGTTAATGACGAGTTTTGCCGTGCCGTCTACATGCAGATAGAGGACGAGCATTCTTTCGCCGGGAACGATCTTTCTTCCAAGAAGGTAGAAGATGGCGATAGGGTCGGAAATGACGATATCGTCGATCCCGTGTTCTTTCATGCCTTTAATGACTCGATCGATACGTTCTTGATTCATGTGGGGCTCCTTTCAACTAATAGGGATAGCGTACATTATTTAAAGGGTACAGCGTGCTTATTCTTCTTCTGCATCTTCTGCGACGAGGCCGTTTAATTTCGGGCTCAGTGCAAAGAGAATGATGCCGCAGGCAATAGCGATGCCGGCGATGATGAAGTAGGTTTTTGCAAAGTCGAATTGCAAGGTGAATTCGTAAAGATTGCCGTAAGTTTTTGCGGAAACGAAGATCGCCAAGGTCCAAACACTCATCATGACCGAAAGAAGTCGTGCCGGAGCAAACTTAGAGATAAAGGAGTTTCCGAGGGGCGAGAAGACCATTTCGCCTAAGGACAGGGTGATACCGAAGGCAACTAACCAACCTAGGCTGGCGAGGCTTTCGCCGCGAGCGATATCGGCGACGGCAAAGATGATGTAGGCCAGGCCTAACAGCAACATACCGAAGGATGTCTTTTGGAACATATTGAAGTCGCCCTTGGGGCTTCTGGCGCGTTTTGCCCAGAACATACCTAAGAGGGGACCCATGGTGATACAGCAGAGGGCGTTCAAAGAGTCGAACCATGCGGTGGGCACTTCGAAGTTGCCGATCATCCAGTTGGCTGCCGGGTTGTCACCGGCCCAGTGGAAGTATACGGGCATGTATGCCAGGTACCAGAATAACCAGAAGATGGTGGAGAAAGCGGAGACGAGAATAATCGCGCCGACACGTTTCTTTTCGATGCTGGTTAAGGGGCGTTTTTCTTCTTTCTTTTCAGCTTCTTCGCCAAGGGCTTTCCGTTCGTCGACCTTGAAGGGTTTCTTACCGGCGTCGCCTAAGAAGCGCCAGCCCCAGATAAACCAAATGGCGTTAACGAACATGATAATACCGCAAACCAAGAAGCAGAAGGAGTAGCCTTTGCTCAGTGCCAGAACGCCGATAATCGTCGTCCCGATAAATGAGCCGATATTAACGAATGAGTATTGCGTTGAGAAGGCTGTATCCAAAATCTTCGGGTCGTCGAAGAGACGGCCGGTAATGGCGTTGGATTGGGGTTTAAACAAACCGGTACCGATGGAGACGACGAGAATCATCATATTGATCATTGCAACATTGTCGGCTTTCCATCCGATTAAGTAACCGGCGCCCATAAGGGCCATCCCTACGGGGATCAAGTATCTTGCACCGATGAAACGGTCGGAGATAATCGAACCGATTAAAGGTGCGATGTAGGTCATAGCGACTAAGTTCGCACTGATTTTTGCCGCATCGGCATCACTCAAACCAAGGCCTCCATCGACGACGGCGGCTGCAACCATTACCGTCATCAACCATTTTGCGGAATAAAACGCAAAACGTTCCATGGAGAAACCGAGGGAGACAATGTAAAAACCGAAAGGCATTTTGTTTTTAGCTTCCATAATTTCCTCCTAAATTTCCTTTGTATATTTTTTCAGCCATTCGACTTCCTCATCGGTCAAGTGAGGAGAAATGGTCTTGAAAACAAGTTTGTTGTACTCGTTCAAGTACGCGATTTCCTTGTTGTCTAAGAGGGAGAAGTCCACGGCGTCGGTGTCGAAGGGAACCAGGGTAAGGGGTTCCATATACAGCCATTTGCCGTATTCGTTTTCTTCCGCTTCTTTAACTACCAGGCAGTTTTCCAAACGGATGCCGTGCTTGCCGGCGATGTAGATGCCGGGCTCGTCGGTGATAATCATGCCGGGTTCGATTTGATGGTGTTCGTTTTTCGCCACATTAATTTTGTAGCGGAAGCCCGTGGGGCCTTCGTGAATATTTAACAGCTGGCCGATGCCGTGACCGGTGCCGTGGTTAAAGTCTAAATGCTCGTCCCAGAAAGGCTTTCTTGCGGCATAGTCCAGGGAGTAACCGTGGGCGCCGTAGGGGAATTTTGCCATGGCCAGGGCCAAGTGGCTCTTTAAGACCAAGGTGAAGTGGTAGATTTCTTCGTCGGTCAATTCGCCTAATGCGATGGTACGGGTAATGTCCGTGGAGCCTTCGGCGAAGTTCGATCCCGTGTCGGAAAGGTAGAGGCCTTTGGCTTCCAAGGGAATGTCGCTCTCTTCGTCGGCTTCGTAGTGGACGATGGCGGCGTGTTCGCCGTAACCGCTGATGGGCGCAAAGGAGGGCCACATATAGCCTTCTTGTTCCTTGCGGAAGTCTTCCAATTTATCCGACGCACCGATTTCGGTGATTTCTTCCTTGCCGATGTTTTTCTTCAGCCAGTGCATGAATTTGGTCCATGCAATGCCGTCTTTGACATGGGCGATGGCCATGTTCTTGACTTCCACGTCGTTTTTCATGGCCTTCATTAAAATGGAAGGATTCGGTGCTTCCACCAGCACATTGCTGTCGGGAATATTTTCGCGAAGGGCGTAGTTCATCTTCGTGGGATCCAGGAGGATGTGCTTGCCCGTAATCTTCTTTACGTCTTCGTAAATGGCGTTGTAGGGACGCAGGGTGACGTTCAGTGCCTTCAGATCGGCCTTGATTTCGTCGCTTAATTTCGCCTCGTCCATAAAGAGGGTGACGCCGTCTAAGGTGATGATGGCGTAGCACAGAAGGATGGGCGAGTATAAAATGTCGTCGCCGCGCAGATTCAGTGTCCAGCATACGTCGTCTAAGGAGGCGATGATGTGGGTGTCGCAGCCCTTGTCTTTCATGACCTTGCGAATGCGGGCGAGTTTCGATTCGGCGCTTTCGCCGGTAATGGCTTCGTCTAATTTAAAGGCCGGCTTTTCGGAAAGCGGCGGACGATCGGTCCAGAATTCGCCGACCAGGTCCATATTGTAGACGATGGAGGCGCTTTTCTTTTCGCAAATCGCTTCGTAGCCGGCGCCGTCGGAAACGGAAATGGTTCTGCCGTCAAAGCCCAGGGTGCCGCCTTCGGGAAGTTTCGCTTCGATGTATTCCTCAACGGAAGGCACGCCGGGTTGGAACATTTTTTGCAGCTTAATGCCGCTGCCCTTTAATTGCGCCTCGCCTTGGAGGAAGTAGCGTCCGTCGGTCCAGAGGCAAACTTCGTCGGCGGTGGCTACGACCGTGCCAGCGCTTCCCGTGAAGCCGGACACGAAGCCCCGTGCCTTAAAGTATTCGCCCACGTATTCACTTTGGTGAAAGTCTTCGGACGGTACGATGTAAACGTCTATCCCGCGTTCTTTCATTAAAGAAAGTAATTGTTCAGCTTGATGTCGCACCATAAACTCCTTTCGATAGTACCTGTTCTTGCGAAAACTATTATATATCTTAGGGCTTGCAATGTAAACTAACAAACACTTTCCGAAGCTTTTTTAACCGCCCTTCTTAAGTCAAAATAATTCTATGATGCCTTCCCCTTCCCTCCTCCGACCGGGGCGCGCCTTTCTCTTCGTGAAAACCTTTCGGCACAAAGGGCACAAAAAAAGAACCCGGTCGCGCCGAGTTCTTTTGGTGATGACATCAGTTATGGCTAAGGGATTTTCCGTAAATTTGGCGAAGGGCAAAGAGCACCGCCGCCAAGACCGGGGCACAGACAAAGCCGTTTAACTTCGCCGTGTGTAAAAAGAAGCAGGCGACGCCTGCGATGGAGCCGCTGTTGGCGAGAAAATCGCCCTTCCAGTTTTCTCCGTAGGCGTAAAAAAGGCCGGTTTTGTTTTTTACTTCCAGCACGGCGATGCCCAGGGCGATGACCACGAGGACGCCCCCGATGATCAGAGAGATGTTGTCGGGAATGTTCGGCTTCATAAAATTTCTGAGCAGGGCCGCTACCACGCCCACGATCAGGGCGTAGGCCGCCATTTTCATATTGGCTTGTTTGTTCATAATATTCCTCCCTTTCGCAGAGTGCTGCGTCGATTTGTTCTGTGGTAAAACTTTTCTTGCTTCTATTATACCCCCCCTGAAAAATACAAACACTCTAAAAAAAATAATTTACGGCTTTTTAAACACCGCCACGGGCCGGCCGTCGGCTCGGTGAATGGTGCAGGGCGTATCGTAAAGGGCTTCGATCATGGCGGGGGTCACATCATCCGGCGCCTCGTCGAAGAGAATCCGCCCTTCTTTCAGGGCCACGATGCGGTCGCCGTAGGCCAGGGCCAGGTTCATGTCGTGAAGGGCCGCCACCACGGTGAGAGAGCCCGCTTCCACCGTGGAGAGGAGCTTCAACTGGTAGTAGATATCCAGGTGATTGGTGGCTTCATCTAAAAGCAGATGGTCGGTCTGCTGCACCAGGGCCCGGGCCAGCACCGCCCGCTGCTTTTCCCCGCCGGACAGTTCCCGCAGAGAGCGGGGGGCGTAGCTTTCCATGCCCACGGAGGCCAGGGCTTCCATGGCCATGGCCCGGTCTTCCTTTGTGTCCCTTTCCAACAGGGACTTATAGGGCGTGCGCCCCATCAGCACCATGTCCATGACGGTCATGTCGAAGGCCATATCGTTAAACTGGCCCACCATGGCCAGGCGCTTGGCGTAGTCCCTTCGGTGCATGGCGTGAATGTCTTTGCCGTCGAGAAAAATTTTCCCCTCGTAGGGCAGAATTCGCGCCAGGGCTTTTAAGAAGCTGCTCTTGCCCGAGCCGTTGGGCCCGATAAGCGCCACCAGTTCCCCGTCGGCGACGGTGAGGGACAGATCCCGCACCACCTCTTTCTTGCCGTAGGTGACGGAGAGATTTTCCGCGCGAATCATGATCTCGCCTCCCTGCTGTTTTTCACGATGAGATAGACGAAGAGAGGCGCCCCCACCACGGATACGACGACGCCGGTGGGCAGTTCCCCGGCGGGAAGGGCGTTCCTGGCCGCCACGTCGGCCCAAAGGAGCAGACTCGCCCCCAAGAGGACGGTGCCGGGAATCAGGTGGCGGTGATTAGTGCCCAAGAGAAAGCGGGCCATGTGAGGCACGATAAGCCCCACGAAGCCGATGGTGCCCGAGGTGTAAACCACGAGGCCCACGAGGAGAGACACCACCACAATATAGGCGCTCCTCAGCTTGGCCAAGTCCTTTCCCAAGGTATATGCCACCTCGTCGCCCAAGAGGAGCAGATTTAAATTGCGGCTCTGCACGGAAAGAAAAAGGCAGAGGGCGATAATAATCGGCCCGATCACCGCGATCTGGCTCATCTTCGCCCCGGATAAAGAGCCCATAAGCCAGAAATTCACTTCCCGAATGGCGTCGCGGTTTTTCGCCGTGTAGACCAAGAGGGTGGCGACGCTGGATGTGGCGGCGGAAAGGACCAGGCCCGAAAGGATGAGCCGCTCCGATGTGGCGCGGCCCCCCAGGCGGGAAAGGATCATGACGCCCACGGAAGTTAACAGGGCGAAGAGAAAGGCGCTGAGCCCCACGGCCACAGAGCCCAAGGCGCTCATCACGCCGGTGACGATGGCCAGGGTGGCGCCCAGTGAGGCCCCCGAGGAGATCCCCAAAATATAGGGATCGGCAATGGGGTTGCCCACCACCGCCTGCATAATGAGGCCGGAGACAGCGAGAGCTACGCCGGTTAAGATGGCGAGAAGCACCCGGGGCAGGCGAATGTTCATGACGATGGCATAGGCCACATCGTCCCCGCCCTTCCCGGCCATGCCGCGGGATAATGCGCCGAGGATGTCACCGAGGCTCAGATCCGCATAGCCCAAATACAGGCCGCCGACAATGGATGCGACGAAAAAGAGAATGAGCCCTACATAAATCGCCGATCGCTTCATGATTCGGGATAGAGGCCCTTAATCATGGTTTCGATGCCGTCGGCGGTGCGCACGCCGGATGCGTAAACTTCCGACAAACTGATGGGATAGACCCGATCGTTTTTAATGGCGGAGAGGCCCTTTAAGGCGGGCAGGGATTTAAAGCGATCCAACTCAGCGTCCTCGACCTTCTCGTCGCCGTAATAGACCACGAAGATCACGTCGGGATCCTTGGCGAGCAGGGCTTCGGAGCCGAAGCGGTCTTCGTCCATGACCAGCTTGGCGCCGGCTTTTTCGGCGATTTCGCCGCCCACGGTTTTCGCGCCGTAGTTTCTGAAGAGATTGTCGTCTTCGATTTCCAAAATCGCCGCCTTCACCGGCTCCTTGCCTTCGCGAAGTTTTTCCGTTTCCGCCAGGCGATCCTTCATGGATTGAACGATGGCTTCCGCTTCTTTTTCTTTATTGAAGATCTTACCCAGATTAATAAGATCGTCGTATTCATTTTCCAAGCTGTCCACTTCCACGGCGCCGCTGTTTTTCAGAATAAAGGTGTTGACGCCCTTGTCCTGCCACTCTTTCACATCGCCCAAGGTTTTATCGCCGAAGTAAGAGGACCAGGAAATAATAAAGTCCGGCTTGGCGGCGATGACCGCTTCCTTCGACGGCGCGTCTTTCACGTATTCCACCTTGCTGAAGGCGTCCTTGTATTCGTCCTTGACGTCGATGTCCAATTGGGCGGCGAGAACCATTTTGTCCTCGAGACCGAGAGCCAACATGTTTTCGATGGCCGATTGATACACGGCCACCACCCGCTCCGGTTCCTTTTCAAAGGTTTCCTGAATGGGATTGCCCTGGGCGTCCACCGTGTCGATGGTGACGGGATAATAATCGTCCTTCGCTTCCGTCTCGGCACTTGCATTGGCCGGGGCTTGATTGTTTTCGTTCTTGGCGACATTGTCTCCTCCGCCACAGGCGGTTAAAAGCATCAATGCCGCGAGCAACAAGACGTTCAGAATCTTTTTCATAAAGACCTCCTATCTTGTATGGACCACTCCATACCTCGTGAAGAAATTTTTTCCATAGGCAGGTATCCTGGCTTCTGACCTCGAGCGACGCTCCATCCTTCCCGTGAAGTGAATGGGCGTCTCGGCCTTTACAGTGGCGGGACCGCGTGCCGCAAGCAACTTCCCTTTTAATCCGAAGAACCTATGCCACCATTATAACCGCTTGAGCAGAGAAAAGCAGTGAAGAACGGAAGGAATTTTTCATAAGCAATAAAAAAATCCCAAGACATGCTTGGGATGGTGTTGCGTTGACGCAATTTTTCTTACAAGGGAATGAAAAAAAGTTGCGTCGATGCAACATTATAGGATAAATTCATCCTATGCCGTGGTATAATCTCATTAGGAGGGATTATGATGATGATCAATGCAAAAAATCTGATTTCCATGACAGAGGCCAATCAAAACTTTTCAAAAGTGACTCGACTCGTCGACGAGGCGGGCTCGGCTCTAATCTTAAAAAACAATCGCCCCACCTATGTCCTCATGAAGTATGAAGACTTTGAAAGCGCGGCCACGGCCGACGACGAAAGCATCGATGCCATTTCGGAAAGACTGATAAAGAAAAACTGTCACGCTTACGAGGAATTGGCTAAATGATTAAGATCGATAAAGAGCAACTGATACGCCTTCACGAATCTTTGATACGGTCGTTCGGCGGTTCGCAGGGTGTTAGGGATGAGTTTCTATTGGACCTTTGTCTCGCTTCACCCTTTCAAACCTTTGAAGGGAAAGATCTCTATCCCGATACGATAAAAAAGGTGGCACATCTAGGTTATTCGTTGGTAAAGTATCATCCTTTTGTCGACGGCAACAAACGAATCGGCGCTCACGTGACTCTCGTTTTGCTTGAGATAAACGGATTCTCCGTCAGCTACTCCCAGGAAGAGCTGATACGCGTTATTTTAGGCATTGCAGATTCTTCCTTGAAAGAAGCACAGTGGCAAAAATGGATTTACGATCATTTGATCTAACTGCTTCTCCCCCTTAAATCTTCAGCGCCACACGAAGGAGGCCCAGGATCAAAAGATGCACCGGGTAGAAGGCGTAGTTCAGCCATTTGTACTGCTTGCCCCGCTCGCCGTTGTAGGTGAGGGTGGCGGCAAAGCCAAGCACGGAATAGAGCTCTTTTATAATGGACAGATAGCCCAGTGCCGCGCCGTAAAGGGGCTTTTCATAGAAAATATAAAACAGATAGGCGACGATAATGGCGTGGTAGTCGTAGTCCAAACTGAAAAACATGGCCACGGCGCACATGGCGGCCACGATAACGAAGGACGCTCCGTACCACAGGGCCTTGGATTTTTTCGCGAGCCTGCCCTTCATTTCGTCCACGATCCAAATGGTGGCCAAGGACAGGGCCAAGGTGAACATCATATTGTTCCAGTTTTTGTTGAAAAGTTCCCGGGAGGTAAAGAGATCGAAGGGCACTTCCGACAAAATACCGAAGATCAATAGATTGATCAGGTATTTTTTTCGAGAGCGGGTCTTGAAAAAGCCTTCCACGAGGAAAAACATAAACAGGGGAAAGGCCACGCGGCCTAAAATGCTCAACAGATTGCTCACATGGAGCAGGGGGCCTTTGCCGTCTAAATAGGGCGTGATCATAGAATTGTTCACGTGGTCCAAGAGCATGGACAGAAAGGCCATGTATTTTAATTGGGCGCCGTTAAACACCTGTAGGCGCTTCGGCGGCTGCCCTTTTTTTATTGCTTCCATAGAATTCTCCTTTGCTTCTTAATTTTCGGAAGGTTTTATTTTACAGCAGGGGCGAAAATCTGTCTATCTTTTTTTGCGGCAAGTTTCTATGTAAAAAAGGAACCGGGCAAGCACGGGCTCGCTCGATTCCTTTCATTGATCCTATCCCTTTTTCAAGGGGCTTTTTTTATTTGATTACATCATGCCCATGCCGCCGCCCATGCCGGCTGCGCCTAAATCGGGCATGTCTTCTTTAATGGTGGCCACAGCGGCTTCGGTGGTGAGAAGCATGCTGGCCACGCTGGCTGCGTTTTGCAGGGCGCTTCTCGTGACCTTGGTGGGATCCACGATGCCGGCTTCGATCATGTTCACGTACTTGCCGTGGTAAGCGTCGTAGCCCACGCCGGGTTTTTCGCCCTTCACGTGTTCCACGATAACGGAGCCTTCGGCACCGGCGTTTTCCGCGATTTGACGAAGGGGCTCTTCCAGTGCACGGAGGATAATCATCATGCCGGTCTTTTCGTCGCCTTCGCCGGCCTCTGCCAAAGCTTCTACGCAGCCGATGCAGTCCACGAGGACCACGCCGCCGCCGGGGACGATGCCTTCTTCCACGGCTGCCCGAGTGGCTGCCAAGGCGTCTTCGATGCGGAGCTTGCGTTCTTTGAGTTCGATTTCCGTCGCTGCGCCCACTTGAATCACGGCGACGCCGCCGGAAAGTTTTGCCAGGCGTTCTTGTAATTTTTCGCGGTCGAATTCGCTTTCCGTTTCTTCGATTTGGGCACGGATTTGGCCGATGCGATCGTCGATGGCATCTCGTTCGCCGGCGCCGCTGACGATGACGGTCTTGTCTTTTTCCACGCGAACCTTTTGTGCCCGGCCCAGCATGTCCACAGTGGCTTCCTTAATGTCCAAGCCCAGGTCTTCGGTGATCACCGTGCCGCCGGTTAAAATGGCGATGTCTTGGAGCATGTCTTTTCTTCTGTCGCCGTAGCCCGGTGCCTTCACGCCGACGACGTTTAAGGTGCCGCGCAATTTATTGACCACTAAGGTCGCCAGGGCTTCCCCTTCGATGTCGTCTGCGATTAAGAGGACGGGACGGGATTCTTGAAGCACTTGTTCCAAGACGGGAAGAATGTCTTGAATATTGCTGATCTTCTTATCCGTAATTAAGATGTAGGGATCTTCCAGCTCGGCCACGCGCTTTTCGGGATCGGTGACCATGTAGGGGCTCAGGTAGCCGCGGTCGAATTGCATCCCTTCCACGACATCCAATTGGGTGCCCATGGAACGGCTTTCTTCCACGGTGATGACGCCGTCTTTGCCCACTTTTTCCATGGCTTCGGCGATGAGCTCGCCGATGCGTTCGTCGGCGGCGGAAATGGCCGCTACATTGGCGATGGCGGCGGAATCATCCACGGGGACGGAGAATTTCTTTAATTCGTCCACAATGGCGTCCACGGCTTTTTTAATGCCCTTTTGAAGGACCATGGGATTGGCGCCGGCGGCCAAATTCTTCAAGCCTTCGCGAATAATGGCTTGGGCGAGAAGGGTGGCGGTGGTGGTGCCGTCGCCGGCCACGTCGTTGGTCTTCGTGGCCACTTCTTTCACCAGTTGAGCGCCCATGTTTTCGAAACGGTCTTCCAATTCGATTTCGCGGGCGATGGTGACGCCGTCGTTGGTAATGAGGGGTGCGCCGAATTCCTTGTCCAGGACGACGTTTCTGCCCTTGGGTCCCAAGGTTACCTTCACCGTATCTGCCAATTTGTTAATGCCGCCGACGAGACCTTCCCGGGCGTCTGCGCTGAATTTTAAATCTTTTGCCATAGTATCTCCTACTTTCTATTTATTAGTAAACTTAGTTTAATTTGGCGAGCAGGTCTTGGTATTTTAAGACGATGACTTTTTCCCCGTCCACTTCCACTTCATTGCCTGCGTATTTACTGTAAATGACCTTGTCGCCTTCACTGACGTCGCAGTGGATCTCTTCGGAATGTTTCAGCTCTTCGCTCACGGCGAGAACCGTGGCCACATTGGATTCTTCCTTGGCGGAATCCGGCAAGACGATGCCGCTGGCCGTGACGTTTTCTTTTTCTATTTTTTGAATTACAACACGTTCACCTAATGGTTTAATGCTCATGATGTGCCTCCTGAAATTTTTATTAGCACTTGCACTCGATGAGTGCCAGCTCTCCCTAATATGATACCACACTTTCCCAACTTGTAAACTCTTTCGCCGCAATATTTCCGAGGAAAGCCCCCGCCCCTCGCCTATCCGCTGAATCAAGCCCTTCCCGCTGTGCCACTACATATAGATATTTTTTTAAGAAGTTCTTCCATTTTTTACCAAGATATAGTATAATCGAACCATTCGAAGCGCTGGCTTCGATTTCTTTGTGAGAATTCCCTTCGGGGTGTAATAGAAGAAATGTTTTTGGAGGAAGAGATGAGCAACTTACGTATTATTAAGAGAAACGGCGAGGCCGCGGATTTCGACGGATCAAAAATCGTCGTGGCCATTGAAAAGGCCATGCACTCGCCTACGGGCTACTTCGTGGAAAATCAAGCGGACATGGTGGCGAAGGAAATCGAAGATGAAATTTTACATCACGACTTGCCTTCCACCGTGCTTCAAGTGGAAAAGCGGGTCTTCGAAAAGCTAATCGAAAAGAACAATATCGCCACGGCGAAAGCCTACGAGTCCTACCGCTCGGTGCAATCCTTTAAGCGGGAAAACAACTCCACGGACTCCTCCATCGAAAGTCTGTTGACTTATTCCGACGCGGACTTAATGGATGAAAACTCCAACAAAAACGCCGTGGTGGTCTCCACCCAACGGGATCTCATCGCCGGGGAAGTCTCCAAAGACATCGCCCGCCGCCGCATCCTGCCCACGGACATCGTCACCGCCCACGACTCCGGCGCCATTCACGTTCACGACATGGACTACTACATTCAGCCCATGTTCAACTGCTGTTTGATCAATCTGGAAGACATGCTGAAAAACGGCACGGTGGTCAACGGCAAAATGATCGAATCGCCGAGAAGTTTCCAAACGGCGTGCACCATTACCACGCAAATCATCGCCCAAGTGGCTTCCGGCCAATTCGGCGGCCAATCCATTAACGGCATCGACCGCATTTTGGCCCCCTACGTACGGAAGAGCTACGAAAAATATTTAAGCGCCTCCATTTCCGAGCAGCTGGACATTTACGGCATGGAAACCGCCGACATGGCCATGGCGGAAAAAGTGGCATGGAAGCGCACGAAGCGGGAAATTAAATCGGGCGTACAAACCATTCAATACCAAATCAACACCCTCATGACCACCAATGGTCAGGCGCCCTTCGTCACCCTGTTTATGTACTTCGATCCCGAAAGCGAATACGCCTACGAGGCCTCCCTGATTACGGAAGAAATTCTTCGCCAACGGATCGACGGCATTAAAAACAAACAAGGGGTGAAGGTCACGCCGGCCTTCCCGAAGTTGATCTATGTCTTGGACGAGCATAATATGCACAAAGACAGCCCCTACTACTACCTCACCCGCCTCGCCGCCACCTGCACGGCCAAGCGCATGTATCCCGACTACATTTCCGCCAAAAAGATGAAGGAAATCTACGAAGGCAATGTCTTCTCCCCCATGGGCTGCCGCTCCTTCCTTTCCCCCTGGAAAGACGAAGAAGGCAATTACAAATTCGACGGCCGCTTTAATATGGGCGTAGTCAGCGTGAACCTGGCCCAAATCGGCATTTTGGCCGGCCACGACGAAGACGCCTACTTCGAGCTCCTGAACAAGCGTCTGGAACTGGTGAAGAAAGCCCTGTTGATTCGCTACGAGCGCCTGAAGGAAGTGACCAGCGATGTCTCCCCCATCCACTGGCAAGACGGCGCCATCGCCCGCCTGGAACCCGGCGAAAAAATCGCCGACTATCTGGAAGGCGGCTACTCCACCCTGTCCTTGGGCTACATCGGTCTTTACGAGGCCACGAAATGCGTCATGGGCACGTCCCACACCACGAAAGAAGGCCACGCCTTCGCCATGCGCGTCATGCACACCATGCGAGATGCCGTGGACCGCTGGAAGGCGGAAACCGGCCTGGGCTTCGCCCTTTACGGCACCCCGGCGGAATCTTTGACTCACCGCTTCTGCTCCATCGATAAAGCCACCTTCGGCGACATCGAAGACATTACGGACAAGGGCTACTACACCAACAGCTACCACGTGGACGTGCGGGAAGAGATCAACGCCTTCGACAAATTCGATTTCGAAAGCGAATTCCAAAAAATCTCCACCGGCGGCTGCATCAGCTACGTGGAAATTCCCAACATGAACAACAATATCGACGCGGTGATGACCATGATCGGCTACATTTACGATCACATCTCCTATGCGGAATTTAATACGAAATCCGACTACTGCCACGAATGCGGCTTCGACGGCGAAATCACCGTGAACGAGGACGGCGACTGGGAGTGCCCCCAATGCGGAAACAAAGACCGCGCCAAGCTCACGGTCATTCGCAGAACCTGCGGCTATTTAGGAGAAAACTTCTGGAACGAAGGCCGCACCAAAGAAATCGACGCCCGCGTCCTGCACATTTAAGATGAACTACGGCCACTACGCACAAATTCGGCCCTTGGACGTGGCAAACGGCCCGGGCATTCGCGTGTCGGTCTTCGTCACCGGCTGCAGCCGCAAATGCAAAAACTGTTTCAACGAGCTCTACCAAGACCCGAGCTACGGCGAGCCTTGGACCGAGGAGACGACGAAAACATTGATCAAGTATTTAAGCCGCCCGGAAGTCTCGGGCCTCACCCTTCTCGGCGGCGAACCCATGGAAAACACGTGGCTACGCAAGGTATTGGCGGATGTGAAAAAAGAAATCCCGACCTCCGTGTGGATTTACTCCGGCGACACCTTTGAAGAGATCCTCGCCGATCCCGAAAAGACAGAGCTGCTCGAAGCCTGCGACGTCCTCGTCGACGGCCCCTTTGTGGAGGCGAAGAAAAATTTAAAACTCGCCTTCCGCGGCAGCGAAAACCAACGCATCTTAGACATCCCCAAAAGCCTGAAAGCCCACAAGGCCATATTAAAAGAGAGAGACGATTAAGTCTCTCTCTTTTTTTGCTTTCCTCCCCCTCATTCTTTTTTCCGAAACAGCTGATATAATGAAGCAAATAACTGTTTACTATTTCGGAGGTCCCTATGAAGTTTTCCCCGAAGGATATGCTCATCGATCTCATCCTTCTTTTTCTCGTCGCAGGTGTGGCCCTGATCCTGTCCTTTACCTTTACGGGCTCGGATGCGTCCCTTGGTGTGCTCATCCTTTATTTCTTGGAGCCCACCATCCTTTTATGTAATTTCATCCCCCTTTTCCTCTTGACTCTGTTTTTTTACTTCGCCTTGGGTCGCACGTCCCGCAGCGCCGCGGCGGTTTTTCTCATCGTCGCCTTGATGGGAGTGGTGCAGGCCTCGAAATTGCATTACCGCTACGAAAATTTTAAATTTTCCGATTTGCTCCTGGCTCGCGAGGGCGCAAAGATGATGGCCAATCAATTCAGCCCTCTTATGCCCCCTTACTTCATTCCCGCCGTCTTGTTGATGCTTGCCGTCGTCGTCTTTCTCTCCTTTCTCAGGCGCCGTCGCCTACCCCCGGTCTATGGCATCTTGGGAGTGGTGCCGGTTCTGCTTTTAATGGCGGCATCCAAGCCTCTGCTCTTGTCCGAAACGACCTACGCCTCTCACCGGGCCCCCTACTTTAACGAATGGGTGGAGGTGGAAGATGCTAAGGGCCACGGCATGATCTATGCTTTCATCTATTCCGCCCGGGATGTGTTCATACAGCCCCCGAATAATTACGATGAGGCGGCCGTGGAAAAAATTTGGAAGGCTTACGACGACGCCCCCATTCCCGCAGATCAGAAGATCAATGTGGTGGCCGTTATGCTGGAAAGCTTTAACGACTTTTCCGACTTCGGCCTTCCCTTCGAGAAGGATCCCTACGAAAGTTTCCACGCGATTCAAAAAAACAGCATTCACGGAAAAATCGTAAACAATATGTTCGGCGGCGGCACCGCCTATGTGGAGCGCTATTTTTTAAACGGCTGCAGTTACTACGCCAGGTACTACAGCCCCTTCAACAGTTACGTCCACTACTTTAAAAGCCAAGGCTACACTACTTTGGCCATGCACCCTCACGACGGCGCCTTTTACAATCGGCGAAACGTCAATCCGAAATTGGGCTTCGACAAGTTTTACTACATGGAAAATTATTTTAAGAACTACGACGACGGCGACGGCTACTTCCCCGACCGCAAATTGTACGATCACCTGCTGGCTCTGGACAAGAAAGCCGCCGCACCCTATTTTAATTTTACGGTAACCATGCAAAACCACGGCCCCTACGATCCCGATGCCGCCGAGAGCGTCTATCTTCCCCGCAATCTTTTTTCAAGCGATGCCAATCACAATCAAATAAACAATTACCTTCACGGAATTAAGGACAGCGGCGACGCATTGAAATACCTCTTGGAGCGCCTGGACGAAGACAAATCCCCCACGCTTTTAATCGTATTCGGCGATCACAATCCCGCCTTGGGACAGGAGACCGACGGCTCCTATAAGGACCTGGGCATCGACGTCGGTACCGACCAATTGAACGGCTATTTGAATCGCTGCCGCACTCCCTATATTGTATGGGCCAACAGCGCCCTGAAGGCGAGTACCGGCAAGGATTTCGTCGGCGAAGGCCCCGATCTCTCGCCCCAATATTTATTGAACTACGCCTTTCATTATCTTGGATGGACGGGCCCGAGGTATATGCAGATCATCAATTCGGAGCTGCCCGAGGTGACGGTGGTAAACGATCAATTGATCAGAAACCGAGGGAAGTATCTTCATCCCAATGAGGAAGACTTCGCCACCATCCATGAATTTGTACGGTGCCTGGATTACTACAACAGCAAGCATTTTTATTACGACGAAAAATAAAACGGGTCCCGGGACCCGCATGTGAGGAAATCGAGCCATGTGCTCGATTTTTTTATGAATTTTTTCGTCCTTTTCCTTACATAAACAGCCCCATCAAGGCGTGAATGAGAATCACGATGACAAAGGCCGGCAACATATTGGCGACTTTCAGATCTTTAATGTCTAGAATGCCAAAGCCGATGGCGAGAATCATAATGCCCCCGACGGAGGTTAGATCGGCGAGTAAAATTTCGCTGATATAAGGTTCTAAAAAGCCGGCCATAAGGACCAGGGCGCTTTCGTACAAGAAGGTGGGAATCGCCGATAGGGCGACGCCGATGCCCAGGGTGGAGCCGAAGACCAATGAGGTCATGCCGTCCAGCACGCTCTTGATCATTAAGGTTTCGGGATTTCCGTTCATCCCCGCCTCGATAGAGCCGATAATGGCCATGGAACCGACGCAAAATAAAATGGACGCTTGGACGGCGGCGGTCATGGGGCCTTCTCCCGTCGCCTCGCCGCCTGCGCGCTGCGCCAGACGACTGTCGATTTTATCGCCGAAACGCTTAAATGCACCGTCGATATCCACGGCTGCGCCGATGCCCGTGCCGATGGCAAGAGACATCATGACGATGATAAATTCATCGGCCTTTAAGGCCATTTGAATGCCCATGGTCATCACGCTCAAGGGAATTACCATCAATACCTGTTCTTGAACGCGCGATGGTATTCGATTGCCTATGAATTTGCCCAATACCGTCAAGATGGCAATGGCCAGGGCATTGATAATGACTCCGATCATTTCTTCCTCCGCTCGTTCATAAAAAGTAGTTGCTGAATGTATCCTGCGTCTTCGCCGAAGCGTTCAATGGCGTAATCCGACGCAGCCTGTCGCGAGGAAAAATCGCCGAAGCGCGCCATGGCACGTTCGATCCACACGTCCACGGGAAAGGCATCTTTCTTTCCGTAGCCGAAAAGCAAAATGCAATCTGCCACCTTGGGCCCCACGCCGGAAAGCTTCATAAGATACTTCTTCGCCTCGGCATAATCCAGCTCGTAGGGCCGGGCGAGATCCACTTCCCCCGACGCCACCTGACGGGCCGTTTCGATTAAATACTTGTCCCTGTAGCCCGCCCCCAATGCCCGCATGGCATCATTAGATAGCTTACACAGCACCTCGGGCTCGGGCAGGGCGTAGGCTTCGAGGCCGCCGTGCTCGGCGAGCTTCTTGCCGTAGGACCGGGACAGATCCCGCACGCTCTTTCCTATGCGATGCAGATTATTGTTTGATGAAAAAATATAGCCCACCACGGCTTCCCAAGGATCCTGCTTTAAAATCCGAAGGGGCAAATAGGGCGCGAGGTCCTGTAAATCCTCGGAGGTCATCACCATTTCCGCCGCCCGGTCGTAGTCGTAGCCTTCGTCGAAAAAAATCGCCGCCCGCTTATCGTCGCCGGCCGCGAGGGCGCCGTCTTTCAGGAAAAAAGCGTCGTCGCCGTTCACGGCGCAGATCAAATCGCCCCGTCGCTCCCAATGATGGAACTGGCCGCTTTCCAATGTCATGACCGGATCGAACATGGCCTCTCCTTTCATAAAAATAAGAGCGAGTTTCCCCGCTCCTCGTTTTTTCCCTTAGCGATTGTTTTCCGTCAGATAATAACTTAAAGTCAACAGACTGTCCGTCAGACGGATGTTTTCCACGACGACGCTGTCCGGCGCTTCCAAATCTTCCGGTGCAAAATTCCAAATGCCGCGAATGCCTGCACGCACCAGGCGGTCGGCGATGGCTTGGGCCCCTTCTTTCGGCACGGTTAAAATGGCGACTTCCACTTCCCCGTGTTCTTCCATGAAGCCTTCCAATTCATCTACGGGACGAACCACGTGGTTGCCCACGGACTTGCCGATGACGTCTTCGCTTTTATCGAACATGGCGACGATCTCAAAGCCGCTGTCTAAAAAGCCCTTGTAATTGCACACCACCGTGCCCAAGCGGCCGGCGCCGATCAATATGGTCTTGTAAATCTTGGGGATCCCCAAAATATTTTCCAGCTCCTTCTTCAACACGGCCACCTTATAGCCGTAGCCCTGTTGACCGAAGCCGCCGAAATTATTTAAGTCCTGGCGAATTTGCGACGCCGTAAAGCCGGTTAAGTCGCTGAGCTCTTGAGAAGAGATGCGGTCTTCGCCCTTTTCCTGTAACTCACTCAGATATCTATGGTATTTCGGAAGTCTCCGAATGACCGTTTCCGAAACTTTTCCTTTATTTATTGCCACTATTATCACCTTTCAACGTATCATTCCCCGAAAGTATGACACTTATTTATCTAGTACCCTAGTCTTAGTATACAGAAAATTTCTTATCTTGAAAAGCCTTATTCCACTATTTTACCGACTTTTTCTCTCCGCCCTTTTCTGCTATGATATTTTTAGCAAGGAGGAGAGACTTTTGGCAATCGTATCGGCGCAAGGCTTGGAAAAAACTTTTTACATCGACCCGATTTTAAAGGACGTGGGCTTTTTAATCGAAGCCGGAGAAAAAATCGGGCTCATCGGCAACAACGGCAGCGGCAAGACCACCCTTATGGCCATGTTGGCGGGGGAACTCACCCCCGACGGGGGCAGCATCGCCACCACCAAGGATCTGGAGGTGGGCTATCTCGCCCAACACGCCTCGGTAACGAAGGGTGCCAGCATTTACGAAGAATGCATGGCCTCCTTTCAGGCGGTGATCGAGCTGGAAGAAAAAATTCGCGCCATGGAAGTGGAGATGGCCCACTTGGAAGGCGAGGCACTCAACGAGCACATCGCCCGCTACCAGGTCTTGGTGGACCGCTACGAAAAAAGCGGCGGCTATAGCCGTGAAAGTGCCGTCACCGGCGCCCTGCGGGGCCTGGGCTTTTCCGAAGAAGACATGGCCATGCCCGCGGAAAACCTCTCCGGCGGACAGAAATCCCGCCTGGCTCTGGCCAAACTCCTGCTCCACGAGCCCGACCTCCTTCTCTTAGACGAGCCCACCAACCACTTGGACATGGACTCCATCGCCTGGCTGGAAAAATTTTTAAAGGCCTTTAAAGGCGCCGTGGTGGTCATCAGCCACGACCGCTACTTCCTCGACGCCATTGTGGACCGCATCCTCTTTCTGAAAGACGGCGGCGTAAAGAGCTATCAGGGCAATTACACCAACTTCATTCGCCGCAGACGGGAAGAAGAAGACCGGATGCGCCACGCCTACCTGATGCAGCAAAAAGAAATCAAGCGCCAGGAAGAAATGATCCGGCGCTACGCCTCCTGGAACCGGGAAAAAAGCGTGCGTGCCGCGCGAAGCAAGCAGAAACAGCTGGACAAAGTGGAGCGGCTGGAAGATGTGCGGGGCGAAAAGACCATGCACCTCACCTTCGCCCCCGCCACGGAAAGCGGCCGCGACGTCCTCGCCGTGGAGCACCTGTCCAAATCCTTCCCCGCGAAACAATTATTCGACGACGTCACCTTCCCCGTCTACAAAGGCGAGCGAGTGGGCCTTATCGGCCCCAACGGCATCGGTAAAAGTACCCTCTTTAAAATCATTATGAAAGAAATCGCCGCCACATCCGGCGAGATTCAGCTGGGCAAAGGTGTCACCATCGCCTACTTCGATCAGGAAATGAAGACCCTGGACGAAAACAAAACCGTGGCCGACGAGCTCTGGGATCGCTACCCGAAGCTGGACCGCTTCCAAATCCACGCCTACCTGGCCCGCTTCCTCTTTACCGGTGACGACTTGGACAAGCGCATCGGCGACCTGTCCGGCGGCGAAAAAGGGCGTCTGTCCCTCCTCATCGTCATGCTGAGCGGCGCCAACTTCCTTCTCCTGGACGAGCCCACCAACCACCTGGACATCGAGAGCAAGGAATCTCTGGAAGCGGCACTGAAAGACTACACCGGCACCATCCTTACCATTAGCCACGACCGCTACTTCCTCGACCGGGTGACGACGAAAATCGTCTGCCTCTCCGACGAAGGCACCTTTATGGTGGACGGCGACTACAGCTACTTCCTGAAGAAATGGGAAGACGCCCACACCGTGGAAGACGACGAGGAGGAAATCACCAAGACCCAAATCGTCAAGGAAAAGAAAAAAACTCGGGAAGAACAAAAAGAAGCCCGCAAGCGCAAAAAAGACCTGCGGGAAACCGAGGCTGAGATCCACGCCCTGGAGACTGAAATCGAAGAAATGGATGCGACCCTGGCCGACCCCGCCACCTACGACGACCACACCGTGGCCCTGGAACTGTCCCAAAAGCGAGACGATGCCCAGGAAAAACTAAACGCCCTCTACGAAAAATGGTTCGCCCTTTTAGAAGAGGATGAATAAAAAAACGGCACGCAGGTGCCGCTTTTTTCATGGGGAAAAGATGAGTTGTGTTGTTCGGTTGAAAGCATTTTTTCAAAAAAAGAACCCCGAAAATTCAGGGTCCTTTTTGCCTCTCAGGCTATTCTTTTTATTGCTCGTCCAGGGAGAAGATGCCTCTGTACTGTGCCGGCACTTTGTTTTGGTAGCCCCAGGAGCGATCGCCGTAGGAGTAGTGCCACCATTCCGAAGGAAGGTTACAGAAGCCCACGGAGGTCATGATGTGGTAGAGCAGGCGGCGATTGTTGCGAATGGTTTCTGCCTCATCGCCTTCTTCGTCTTCGAAGTAGGTGGTGCGGGTCTTGTCGGTAAAATCGTCGAAGCCCGTACCCATTTCCAAAAGCTCTCCATTGGGACCCGTGATGGTCAGGTCGATGGCGCCGCCCGTGGTGTGATAGGGGGGCACGTCGTGATTGGGGATGGGATTGGCCACGTAGGCGCCGATGGCCGCTTCTCTTTCCGCTTCAGGCAGATCCTTCAAATTAAATTCTTCGATGATCTGTTCTCTGTAGGCGTAGTAGAGTTCTTCCTGAAGGGCGAAGGGGCGCCAGGCGTCCCACACGCAAAAGGCGTAGCCGTCGGGCAAGAGGGCCGCCGCTTCCTGCAGCTTTTCCGCCGCTTCTTTGCGCAAGTAGCAGCGGGCTTCGCCGTTTTTAAAGCCCAGCTCCGGGTATTGCATGGCGATTTTGATCTTATCGCTCCCTTTTACTTCCACCAGGGGAGAGTCGATAAAGTCTCTTTCCTCGTATACCGGCGGATCGTCGATGACGGGGATTTTTTTATTGATCCATTGTTCCATTTTTTACCTCTTTCCTAAGCACCTAAGATACTTCCGATAATGACACCGGCATAGGTTCCGACAACATAGCCCAAGGAGCCCACGAGCATGGTGGGACCGACGAGGTCCGCCCAGCCTTGGGAGATGGCCATGCCGGCTGCCGTGGTCGGCCCGCCGATATTGGCGTTGGATGCCAGGATGCAGTCTTCCAGGTCAAATTTCAACAGTTTGCCGCCAAGGAAGCAGAAGATCATATTGACCAGTACCATAAGGGCGGTAAAGAGGAACAGGGCGGGCGCTTCGGTGATGATTTGCATAACGGATGCGGGTACCCCGATGACGAAGAGGAAGAGATAGATAAAGTAGGTGCCGATTTCTTGGGAGCCGTTTAATTTTTGTACCTTGTCTTCCGCATAAGTTGCCACCAACATAGAAATGGTCGTGATCCAAACATATTCCGAGGAAAGGAAAGTGTTAAGCATTCCGAGACCCGAGGAGTCCGTGGGAATCACATTGCCCAGGCCCGCGCCGATAAGCTTGGCAAAAAAGACTACGGACACGGAGTAGGCCAGGTTCATGGCAATGTCTTTCAGGGAAATGTCCTTGCGAGACCAGTAGGCCGAGGCCTGTGTTTGCGCATCGCCTAAACCTTGGGATTCCACCTTTTCAATATAGGGGTGGGGAAAGTTTCTGCGGAATACGGCGAGGCCCGCAATGCTGATCAGGACGAAGAAGTAGATGGCCATCAACAGGTTGTCGGCCACGGTGGTGGCGCCGATGGTTTGGGAAGGCACGTCGAATTGACCTGCCAAGGCGGCAAAGTTGACGCCCCCGCCGATATAAGAACCGGTCATCATGGCCGCTACGCCGGCGGCATCGGGTACCATGTCTTTCAATAAGGTGAAGGCCAATAGCGCCCCGACTACCGTTCCCACGGCGCCGATTAAAAAGACCACCAACATGCGGCCCGTTTCGCGCCAAATCTTGGTCATATTACATTGCAGGAGCAAGAGGGGGATCCCCAGGGGAACCGCATAGCCCCAAATAATATCATCGTAGAGGACGCTATTCGTAGGGAGGATGGCAAGATTGGAAAGAACCAGGGCGATGATCAGGGCGATGATCGCTCCCGAAATTTTAGAAGCCCAGTGGTATTTTTGTTCCAGAAAAATTGCCGCGCTGACGGACACGAGCAGAATGAATAGTAAGGACCAGGTATCTTCGGGAGATATCAGGCTCGCTCTGCCCAGAGTCGATTCAAAATAACTGCTAAACATAAGACGTTCTCCTTTTCTGTAATATTCAAAGGATTCGGTGTGAAAATAACACATCTACACTTTATTCCTTTAAATAAGAATACCACTAGTGTAAGTTGTCGTCAATATACATAAACCTCCCGCAGACGGAATTCTTTATCCCGCCTCGGGAGGTCTTATTCGCAAAATTATATATCTTCCACATCCACGGCCCGGATGCCTTCTTCTTCCAGCAACCGGGCGAAGACGCCTTTTCCCTTCACCCGCCTGCCCGTGAAGCTGCCATCGTAGATTTCGTTCACGCCGCAAGAGGGGCTACGGGACTGAAGGATCACCATCTCCGCGCCGGCATCCTTTACTTTTTTCAGCGCCGCCCGGGCGCCTTTTCTGAATGCCTCGTCTACGGAGCGGCCGTTTTTCTGCCGCACCTCACCATCAATAATTTCGGCGGGATCCCGCGGCGTGGGCAGGCCGCCCATGACTTCCGGGCAGATGGGCACCACGCTGTGGCCCTTTAAAAATTCATGCAATCTTTCGGAATAATTGTTTCCTCCGTTGTACTTGCAATTCTCGCCCAATAAACAGGCGCTGACGCCGATAATCATCTTTCGCTCCCTTCCGCACACCTTCATCCCTCTCACTGTTTATTCATATCCCATGGCCCCGGCCTTTACGCTCTTTTGCCGAATCCGCCAGGGCGAGCAAAATTTGTTTTTCGAAAATAAATGAAATTTATAGACACGCCTCGCCTAATGTATTGCAATCAGTAAGACATCGAATTACAATAGAGGCAACGGGAGGTGCATTCATATGAAAGATTCCACAGTCAGCGCACGCGTTGAAAATAATATAAAAAATGAGGCGGAGGATATTCTAAAGCAGCTCGGCGTTCCCGTCTCTGTCGTCATTAATTCCCTGTACCGCCAAATCATTTATCGTCACGGCATTCCATTCCCCTTAACTGTTCCGTCAGAACCGAAAACAATGGATACCATGTCGGATGCGGCCCTCGACGAAATGCTTCAGCACAGCTATGCTCAGTCGACCCGCGGCGAAGGCAGACCCCTCGGGGACGTGTTCGATGAACTTGAAAAGGACCTGCAAAAGTGAACAACTATGAAATCATCCTTACGCCGGATGCGGAAGCGGACCTTCGCGAGATCAAAGATTACATAGCCGAGACTCTGCAGGTGCCCGAGGTTGCCTTAAATTACATCCGATCTCTGCGTAAGGAAATGGAAAAACTTTCCTATATGGCAGACAGCATGGCACCGGTGGAACGTGAACCGTGGCACGCGAGAGGCGTGCGCAGGATCGCTTTCAAGAATTTCTATATCTACTACCGACCGGACGCCGCCTCCGGAAAGGTTTATGTTTTGAATCTAATCTATGCAAGACGAGATCAGCTTAAAGCGCTGAAAAATATGGATCTCTATGAAAGATGAAAAGCAGTTCTCTTCCAGGGAACTGCTTTTTTGCATAAGAAAAGCATCCCTCGGGATGCTTTATGGGGTTGCCGGTGCCCGGCGTTTTTCAGCTGAAATCAGTCTTCCAAAACCGGAATTTTCCGTTGTTTCAAATCCGCGATGTTTTTCTCGTGGTCTTTTTCGTCCACATAGGCGACGCCGGGCAGGTAGAGGGCGGCTTTGTGCCCTTTCTCCAAAAGTCCCAGCAAGGTTTCCCGAACGCAGTATTCGCTGGCGAAGCCCGCCACGTAAAGTTCCCCGCCCACGGCATCTTCCAGCACGTCGCCGGCATCGTTGGTGCCCTTGCAGCCGGAGTATTCTTCCACATCGTCCCGCTTGCCCTTCTTAAAGACATTGGCGCCGTTCGGGCGAGCGTCTTCTCGGGAAAGCTTATAGAAGCCCTCGTAAAGACTGGCGCCTTCCGTGTTTTCCACGCAGTGCACGGGCCAAATGCCGCCGTTTTTTTCGAAACTACCGTTGGCGGGGCTGTGCCAATCCGCCGTGTAAACCACCTTCATCTCAGGATCGGATTCCACCAGCTCCACTAAATTCTCGAGGGCCGCCTCGCTTCCCTTACAGGCCAAAGAGCCCGAAATAAAATCCACCTGTGCATCTACGATAATCAATGTTTTCATGCTTCATCCCTTCTACATATTGTCCTTCACGGCCACGGCCACCATCTTCGCCTTGGCACGCACTTCTCCCGCCGCTTCCATTTCCATGGCGACGACCACTTTTCGCTCGCCGATTTCCTCCGCCGTGGCACGAATGGTCACGGGACTTTCCATGGGCACGGGCTTTTTAAAGTCGATTTCCAAATGCGCCGTTATGAAGCGGCCGATGACCGTGTCTTTCGTAAGCTCCAGGCCCTTGTCCCGATGCTTGAAATACGCCGCCGATGCCGTGCCGTGGCAATCGAAGAGCATGGCGATCATGCCGCCGAAAAGATTTTGGGGCACGCCGCCGGTGTATGCCCCCTCCGGCGTCAAGGTGCAGATGCACTCCTCCCCCGCCGGGTAAGATTTCAAGTGCAGGCCCGCGTCGTTTTTCGGGCCGCAGCCCCAGCAGTGTTGAAACCGCTCGCCGTAAGTATCCTGAATGGCCAATTTATCCATGGTCGTGCTCCTTTCCGAAATTTCTCATCACGTGATTTTTACCCCTTCGCCGAAGGTTCCATCGCCTTTCCCGCCAAATAAAAGAGGGGTACGGCGGCCAGCTGTGCCGCCACGGAAACGGCGATCATCAGCCCCAGGTTTACGTCGTAGAGGCTGCCTAAGAGCCAGCTGCCCATGAACCAAAAGATCCCGAAGGAGCATTCAAAGAGGCCGTAGCCCGTGGCTCGAGCGGATTTGTCCACCATGGTGGCCACGGCGGCCTTCAGCACCGATTCCTGAGCCCCCATGCCCACGCCCCAAAGGGCGACGCCGGTGAGAAGCACGGGCAGGCTCTCGGCGTAAAAGACAAGGATGGCGAAAGGCGCCGCCACCACCGTGGCGACCACCAAAGCCCCTACGCCCTTCTTGTCGAAGAGACTCCCGAAGACAAGGGCCGATGCGGCATCCACCAACATGGCCCCGGCGTAAATGAGGGGCAGATTGCCCGTGGTGATGGTGCCGCCGTAAAGGGCCATGTGCTTCGTCACGTGCATCAGAATCAGGGCGTAGTCCATAAAGCCGAAGGCGAAGAGGCTGATCCCCGCCATGTAAATTTTAAAGGAGCGCTTCAGCTTCATGGGCTCGTAAACCGTCTTGCCCCCTTCGAATTCTTCCGGATTGGGGAATTTGCGCTTCGTGACTAAAAGCAAAATCAAGGTCACGGCGCCGGGTACGGCCAAAACGGCGAAGGCCGCGGAATAAAGCTGCGCCTGAGGCATGCCCGACTTCGCGCTCATGACGGCAAAGAGCAGCACCGGCCCCAGAAAGGCCCCGATTTGATCCAGCGCCTCCTGAATGGCGAAGCTCTTCCCCGCCCCTTCACGGCTCGCGGCAAAAGACATAATCGTATCCTTCGCCGGCTTCTTAATGGCCTTGCCCATGCGCTGCACGATGAGTAGCGCCGATGCCGCCACCCAGCCATGCTCGCCCACGAGGGCCAGGGCGGGCACCGCCGCGATATCCAGCACATAGCCGATCATCACCATGGGCCAATACTTCCCCGTCCTGTCCGTAAGGGCGCCGAAGACGTAGCGCATGGCATAGCCCACCAGCTCGCCCAGGCCCGACACGAAGCCGATAGTGGCCGCCGACGCCCCGAGAAACGAGAGATAGGCCCCCCGCATACTGGCGGCTCCCTCGTGAGTCATGTCCGAAAACAAACTGACCATGCCGAACATCAAAATGAACACCATGGCCGGCGAAAGCCTGCGACTTTTTTTCAAAATAAACCCTTCCTTCTCTGATCTTTCATCTATCATAAAACAAGGGCCCGGGAGGAACAAGGGCGTGCGCCTGGATTTTACATTTCCCCGAGATTCTCCTATAATCGAAAGGGGGTTCTTATGACACATTTACTACTCGGCATCAACATTATCTTTCCCATATTCTTCGTCCTTTTCGCAGGCTACGCGGCCAAAGAAAAGGGCTTTTTAGACGACGCCTTCGTGAAAAAGGCCACTTGGCTCGTCTTCTACATCGCCCTGCCCTTCAAACTCTTTAACGACATGCGCACCGCCGACATCCACACCCTGCACCTGCCCTATGTGATCTACATCCTCTCGGGGATCTGCATCATCTTCTTCGGCACCTGGTTTATCGCCCGCTTCTTTATAAAAGACCGCAAACAACTTTCCGCCTTCGTCCACTGCGCCTACCGCTCCAATTTCGTCTACGTGGGCTTTCCCATTTTAGACGCCCTCTTCGGCACCCCGTCGGCGGAGCACGTGATGATCGTCACCGCCTTCGGCCTCACCCTCTACAATATTTTGGCCATCTTCATCCTTACATACTACGGCGAAGATAGCGGCGCCCGCATCGATCCCGCGGCCATCGCCATTAAGGTGCTGAAAAATCCCATGATCATCGGCATATTGGCGGGCCTCGCCTTTCATTTCCTACGCGTCCCCGTCTACGGCGGCATCACCGACGGCATGGAGCTCCTCGCACGGCTGTCCACGCCCCTGTCCCTCATCCTCATCGGCGCCAGCCTGGACTTTTCGTCACTGAAAGACGACCTGCCCCTGATCCTCGCCGCCGCCGGCATCAAAAACATCGTCGTGCCCCTTCTCCTCATTCCCCTGGGCATGGCCATGGGCATGGGCAAGGTGGAACTGGGCATCGCCTACGTCTTTTGGGCCACGCCCTGCGCCGTGAACTGCTTTATCTTCACCCGGGAAATGGGCTCGAACTACCGCCTGGCATCGAAAATCATTACGGCGAGCTTCCTCCTCGCCATCGTCACCTACCCCGTGGGCATCGCCTGGATGAAAGCCGCGGGACTCCTGTAAAGCCTACGCAAAAAGGCTCCCTTGATTACAAAGGAGCCTTCTTTTTTTACGCCAGTTCTGCCAGTTCTTTTTCCACGGCATCTTCCGTCTCCGCCATGGCATCCATGGTGCGGGTAAGGAGGGTATCCATATCCCAACCCAGCATGGCGGCGCCCCGCTCGACGATATCGCGGTCCACGCCGGCGGCAAATTTTTTGTCTTTAAATTTTTTCTTCAGACTTTTGAGTTTCATGTCCTCTACGGAGCCCGATGGCCGCATAAGGGAGTAGGCGTAGATGAGGCCGGTGAGCTCGTCGGTGGCGTAGAGCACTTTTTCCATCATGTGCTCCGGCTCCACGTCGGCACAGATCTCCCAGCCGTGGCTTACGACAGCGCGGGTGAGTTCGTCGAGGGCGTCGATTTCCGCCAAAAGCTCCGGCGCCTTTCGGCAGTGCTCTTCCGGATATTTTTCCCAGTCCACGTCGTGTAAGAGCCCGACCATGCCCCAGAAGTCCGCCTCGTCTTCAAAGCCCAATTCGCGGGCGAAGTGGATCATGACGTGTTTCACCGTGAGGGCGTGGCGCAGGTGAAACCGGTCGGAATTGTATTTCAACAGCAAATCCAATGCGTCTTTTTCTTTTAGCGTGTTCATCTTCATCCTCCTTTTTTCTTTTTATACCCTCGGTGGCGTTTTTCCATAAAAAAGACCACATACTTTCGTATGCGGCCTTTTAAAGTCATTTTATTCTTTTCGAATAGAGTGCTTCTCTTTATCTCTAGAATACACCTTGTGCCATCATGGCGTCTGCCAAGCGAACGAAACCGGCGATGTTGGCGCCTGCTACCAGGTTGTAGCCTAAGCCGTATTGTTCAGCTGCTTCGACGGACATCTTGTAGATGTTGTCCATGATCATGTGAAGTTGTTTGTCAACTTCTTCTGCGGGCCAGCTCAAACGAGCGCTGTTTTGGCTCATTTCGAGAGCGGAACCTGCAACGCCGCCTGCGTTAACTGCCTTGGAGGGAGCAACGACTTTGACGTTTTTGATGAGGTAGTTCAATGCGTCGTTGGTGGTGGGCATGTTAGCTACTTCGATGTAGTATTCGATGCCTTTTTTAACCATAGCTTCTGCTTCTTCCATGGTGATTTCGTTTTGGTAAGCAGCCGGCATAGCGATGTCGTAGTCTGCGTTGATCCAGGGTTTTTCACCGGGGAAGAAGTCTACGCCGAATTTGTCTGCGTAGTCTTGAACTTTGTCGCGACCGGAAGCGCGCATTTCGAGCATGTATTCAACTTTTTCTTCGGTGTTGATGCCGTCTTTGTCGTAGATGTATCCGTCGGGACCGGCGATGGTAACAACTTTACCGCCGAGTTGTTGTACTTTCTTGCAGATACCCCAAGCAACGTTACCGAAACCGGAAACGGCGATCTTCTTGTCTTTAATGTCTTCGCCGAAGTGATCCAGTACGTTTAAGAGGTAGTATACTGCGCCGTAGCCGGTAGCTTCGGGACGTACGCGGGATCCGCCGAAGCTGAAGCCCTTGCCGGTGAAGGTACCGTTTTCGAATTTAGCTTTTAAGCGACGATATTGGCCATACATAAAGCCGACTTCTCTTGCGCCTACGCCCATGTCACCTGCCGGTACGTCGGTGTCCGGTCCGATGTAGTGGTAGAGGGTGCTCATGAAGGATTGGCAGAAACGCATAATTTCGTCGTCACTTCTTCCGCGGGGGTCGAAGTCGCTGCCGCCCTTGCCGCCGCCGATGGGGAGGCCGGTCATGGAGTTCTTGAAGCATTGTTCGAAACCGAGGAATTTAATAACGGATTGGTTAACGGTGGGGTGGAAGCGAATGCCGCCCTTGTACGGCCCGAGGGCTCCGTTAAATTGTACACGGTAACCAATGTTGGTGTGGTATTGACCTTCGTCATCTTGCCATACGACGCGGAAGCTGAACAGACGGTCCGGTTCAACCATGCGGCCTAAAAGGTCGACGCGTTCATATTCCGGATGTTGGTCGATAACCGGTTTTAAAGAACTTAATACTTCTTCTACGGTTTGGCAGAATTCCGGTTCGCTGGCGTGTCTTTCTTTTACACGTTCGATTACACTTTCAAGATAGCTCATACAATATTCCTCCTTAAAGAACATGAGTTGGCTAAAAGCCTCACTAAAAGAGCAAAGGCTTTCCCTGCGGGGAAATAAAAAACGCCGTGTCCTGTGCCACGTGTTAACGCCTTAGCTCTAACGCATTCATCATACCACATAGACTGTGAAATTTCCACGTGGTTTTTAAATTTTTCTTCCCGCCTCCGGGCTCAACGCCTGTATTTTCAAGGGGCCGGGCGCGTCATTAACAATATGAATCGTTTCTTTCACCTTTTTTGACCGTTCTTGCCATGGATTATTTGCCGCGGCGCAAAAAGCGCAAAGCCTTTACATGCTCTCCACCCTCTTTGCCTATCTTTCCGCCACGTAGTACCCTTTTCCCGCCGGCGGACTGTGCTTTTTTCCTCGGCTGTTGTAAAATAGACGTAAGAATTTTTAAACAAAGGAGTCTCTATGATTGCCGATAAAATTATCATGGTGCGTCCCTCGGCTTTCCGCTTTAATGCGGAGACGGCGGCGGACAATGCCTATCAAGTCAACGACCGCAGCCTCTCCCCCGACGAGGTGCAGGCCCGGGCGGCGGATGAATTTTCTGCCCTGGCAGGCGCCCTGCGTGCGGCGGGGGTGAAGGTGGATGTCTTAAACGACGACGGCGAGGACACGCCGGATTCGATTTTCCCCAACAATACTTTCGTCACTTTCCCCGGAAAGCTTTTTCTCTGTCCCATGTACAGCGACAATCGAAAAAAGGAATTTCCCAAATTGCGGCCCCAATACGACGCGCTCTTCGATCTGTCGCGGCTCGAGGTGGCGGATTATTCCCATGAGCCCGCCGCCTTGGAGGGCACCGGCGCCATGGTCTTGGACCGCTTCCATGATATATGCTATGCCGCCCTCTCCGCCCGCTGCGACGAAGATCTGCTCATGCGCTTTTGCGACGCCTACGGCCTTGAGCACGTTCCCTTCCGCGCACGGCATCACGACGCGGCTGTCTATCACACCAATGTGATTATGACCGTGGCGGAACACTTCGCCCTCATCGCCGAGGAGCTGATCACGGAAGGAAAGGAGGATCTCCTCGCCCGCCTGAAGGCCACGGGGAAGGAGATCATTCCCCTGAGTGCCGATGAGGTGGATCACTTCTGCGGCAATTGTTTGGAGCTGATGGGAGACGCGCCGCTTCTCGTTATGAGCGAGGAGGCCTACGAGCATTTGGCGCCGGAAAAAATCGCGCGGATCGAAAAATACGATCGGATCCTTCACGTGCCCCTTCCCGTCATTTCACAATTAGGCGGCGGCAGCGCCCGCTGTATGATCGCGGAAAATTTCATCGACGCATAAAAAAACGAGGCGGGAATGATCCTGCCTCGTTTCTTTTTAGCGCATGCGATGTTTGTTGGTAATATAATCTTTTACATTGATGACTTTGCCGTCGTCGAGATAGATGTAAAATTCCCAACGGCTGATGATGCCGATGCCTACGCCCATAAGGGCCGCCACCGGTGCGATGACCGTCCAAATGGCGCCCAGGTTCATGGACACGTTTAAGATCACTTCGTCTTTTTCGTCCATGATGACGAGCTTGGTGGCATTGCCTTTTTCCCAGAAATCTTTCACGGCGTCGATGACTTCTTCGCCGAAATTGGAAATGGTGTCGGAAATGTCTTCCGCTCTGGTTCTCGCATCTTTAAAATCGAAGCCCTCGGTTTTTTCGTCTTCGACTTTTTCCTCGCCCATCAACAGGCGAATGGCCTTGTCCACGTCGCCGTCGGCGGACAAGAGTGCTTCCCGCACGTCGCCGTAGCTTGCGCCGGTGACGGAGATCACGTAGTCGATTTTTTCCATGGTAATCATAAATTATTGCCTCCTTGATATCGGTGTGTCTTCTTGTTCTCATTGTACCCGAAAGGACAGGGAAAAAAAGGACTCTGCGTCTTTGTTTTACCTTTCTTTACCAAAGGTTAGATTTATTAACCGAAGATCTTGCCGCAAAGGGTCTTCGCCGTGTCCGTGCCGGCCAGACCGCCGATACCGGTTTCGCGCAGGGAGGCGGGCAAAGCGTCGCCCACTTCTTTCATGGCCTTGCAGACTTCGTCGAAGGGAATGATGCTGAAGGTGCCGGCGAGGGCCATGTCGGCGCTGACCCGGGCATTGGAGACTCCCGATGCGTTTCTGAAAGTGCAGGGGTATTGAACCAAGCCGCCTAAGGGATCGCAGACCAGGCCCAGGATGTTGACAATGGCGATGGAGGCGGCGTTTAAGCAGGTTTCCACATCGCCGCCGTAAAGTTCCGCGAGAGCCGCCGCCGCCATGGAGGAGGCCGCGCCGCATTCCGCCTGGCAGCCTCCTTCACTGCCGGCGAAAGTGCCGTAGCCGGCGATAAACTGGCCGATGCCGATGGCCGTCAAGAGGCCGCGGACCAAGTCGTCGTCGGTGGCGTTTAAATCTTCCGCCGCCGTCACCAAGGCCGCCGGCACGATGCCGCAGCTGCCCGCCGTAGGCGCCGCCACGATGACTTCCATCTTGGCATTGGATTCGAAGGTGGAAAAGGCGCGGGCCATGGCGCGCAGAGTCTTTTCATCGGTGACGAATTTCTTCCCGCTCTTGGAATAGTCCCAGGTCTTTTTGCCGAAGTCCTTGATTAAATCGTGTTTTAAATCCGTGCCCGTTTCCAAGGTGCGCCCGGTGGATTCCTTCATAATGGCGAGCATGTGGTGGAGTTCCTTTAAGATGGCCGCCTTCTTTTCCTCATCGCCTTTGGATTCTTCTTCCAGGACGTAGTCCGAAATCTTCCAATTCTTTTCCCGGCATAAATCGATCAATGCCTTTGCCGTTTTAATCATGAGCGCGTCCTTTCATGGGTTCGATAATATCCACGTATTTCGCAAATTCGAAGCGAGGATCCTTTAAAATCGGCTCCAGAATCGCCGGATCCACGGAGTGGGTGATCTCCGTAACCAGGGTGACCGTCTCGTCGATTTTGTCCGTCACCATGGTTTCGATATTGTAGTCGTTGTTCGTTAAAATACTGGAAACCAGAGCGATGACCCCTTTTTGTTCCTGATATTGTAAAATAAGAGTAGGGTATTGATTTTTAAAGGCCACTTCGATGTCGTTAATGGCTACGATTAAAATATTGCCGCCGCCGATGGACGAGCCGGTGACGGACAAATGGCCGCCGTTGTCGTAGAAGAAGATGATCTCTACGGAGTTGGGGTGCCGGTCGCCGAGATCCGTTTCCACGAATTCGTAGCTGAGTCCCTTTTCTTCCGCGATTTTAAAGCTGTCTCTCAGCGCTTCGTCGTCGGGCATAATGCCCAGGACGCCGCCCACCAACGCCATGTCCGTGCCGTGACCCCGATAGGTCGACGCAAAGGAGCCGTGGAGATTAAAGCGCACCTTGTGAAAGGGGCTGCCTCCGCTAATGGCCAATGCGGCGTTACCGATTTTACACGCCCCCGCCGTGTGGGAGCTGGAGGGCCCCACCATAATGGGCCCCACCACGTCAAATGCCTTGTATCTTTTCATGTTCCACCTCTGTTCGTTCTCGTTGCTCACCCGTTGACCATTCTATTTTATCATAATTGCGCCCCATCCTTAGGAGGAAGTATGGCTACACTTACTATAAAAAACGTCCGCGTACTGGATCCCGTCTTAAACAAAAACGAAACCGCCACAATTACCTGCCCCGTAGAGGGCGAGGACATCACCATGGACGGCGAAGGCCTCTATGCCTTCCCCGCCTTTGTCGACGTCCACGTCCATTTAAGGGACCCGGGCTTTACGGAAAAAGAAACCCTGGAAACCGGCGCGGCGGCGGCCCTTCACGGCGGCTTCGGCCACGTCCTGGCCATGGCCAATACGAAGCCCGTCATGTGCGGGGAGGCCATTGCCGATTTTTACCGACGGGCGAAGGCGCTTCCCATTCACGCCTATACCGTGAGCGCCCTGACAAAAGATCTTAAAGGCAAAGAGCCGGTGGACATGGAAGAGGCGGCGCGGTTGGGTGCCGTGGGCTTTTCCGACGACGGCTTTCCCGTGGACAATGTGTCCCTCCTGGAAGAAGGGCTCGCCCGGGCCAAGGCATTGGATCTGCCCATCAGCCTTCACGAAGAGGATCCGGCCTATGTGAAAAACCCCGGCGTGGACAGCCGCGTGGCCCCGGCTTTCGGCTTAAAGGGCGCCGAGGCCATGGCGGAGGTCAGCCTCTCGGCCCGGGATCTGTCCCTGGCCCACTACATGGGGGCGAAGCTTGACATTCAGCACATCTCCTGTGCCCTCACCGCTCGCCTGGTGGCGGCCTTTGCCGCATCGGGGGCGAAGGTGCTGGGCGAGATCACGCCCCATCACCTGACCATGACCGCAGAGGATGTGAAGGTCCACGGCAGCCTGGCGAAAATGAATCCGCCCCTGCGCACCGCCGAGGACGCGGCGGGCCTCGCCGAATTTATCGGCCACGAGAACTTCTGCATCGCCACGGATCATGCGCCCCACACGCCGGAGGAAAAGAACCGTCCCCTGAAAGAGGCCCCCTCGGGCATTACGGGGATGGAGACCGCCTTCGTCCTCCTCTACAGGGAGCTGGTGCTGACGGAAAAGTGCGGACTGGAAGACCTCGTCTGTGCCATGACGAAAATCCCGGCGGATTTCTACAAACTCCCCCACCAAGGCGTGGCGGGGGGAGAATTCGTCCTCTTCGATCCCCAAGGGGAAACCGAGGTGGACGACGCCTTCTTCCGGGGCAAGAGCCACAACTCTCCTCTCATGGGAGAAAGGTTCAGGGGGAAGATTAAAGGGATTTGCGTCAAGGGACGATATCACGAGTTTTAAAGGAAATTTTCATTCAATAAAAAAAGGATCGAGCATTTGCACTCGATCCTCTTTTTTTAATAATCTTCCGGTTTGGCTTCCACTACCATGTCTTCCGGTTTGGCAGCATCCCCATAGGTGGGAGCCAAGGTGTCTTGGAAGGCTTTGGTGAAGAATTTTTCGCCGTAGAGTTTTTCGATGACGCCGTTGACGAAGTCCAGCATTTCCTGATTACCTTTTTTCACCGCCGGTGCGATGTAATCCACATCGCCCAGGGTCTTAATGCCCACGTCGTAGCCGTCGTTTTCCAATGCCCAGGCGAGAACTTCCGTATTGTCCGTGCTCATGGCATCGCCCCGGCCGTCTAAAAGGGCGCTGTAGGCTTCGGCGTATTGGTCGTATTTTTGCAGCTTGATTTCCGGATGCTTTTCCGTGAAGTAGGTTTCCGCCGTGGTGCCTTTGGAAATGATCAGGGTCTTGTCTTTCAGTTGGGCCACGTCGGTGATTTCACCTTTCGGAGACACGACGCCCAAAGACACTTTCATATAGGGCAGGGCGAAGTCCACTTGCTCTTTGCGCTCGTCGGTGACGGTGAAGTTGGCGAGAAGGAGGTCGATTTTATTGGCGTTTAAATATTCCACGCGGCTCGCCGCTTCCACGGGGACGTATTTGACCTTCACGCCCAGTTCTTCCGCGATGCGATTGCCCAGGGCGATGTCGTAGCCTTGGAATTCGCCTTTTTCGTCCATGTAGCCGAAGGGCTTTTTGTCGCCGAAGACGCCGATGGTGATTTCGCCGGATTTTTTAATGTCCTCCACGGTGCGCACGCCGGCATTGTCTGCGGTAGGGGCGCCCTCTTCTTCCACGCCGCCGCAGGCGACGAGGCCCAGTGCCATCATGGCGACGATCAGTGCGGTGAGTAGTTTCTTCATTTTGTCCTCCTTAATTGTAATGCAGTCCTTCTAAAAATTGACGACTTCGTTCGGTCTCGGGGCGTTCGAAGAAAGTTTCCGGGTCGGTATCTTCCACGATGCGCCCTTCTTCTATAAACAAAATGCGATTGGCGACTTTTCTCGCAAATTCCATTTCGTGGGTGACGATGAGCATGGTCTTACCTTCTTTGGCCAGTTCGCCGACGAGGGCAAGCACCTCCTGCACCATTTCCGGATCCAGGGCGGCGGTGACTTCGTCGAAGAGAAAGAGCTCCGGGTCCATGAGCATGGCCCGCAGAATGGCCACCCGCTGTTGCTGGCCGCCGGAGAGGCTGCGGGGATAGCTGTCGGCCTTGTCTTTTAAGCCCACCCTATCCAACAGGGCCAGGGCTCTTTTTTCGGCCTCGGCTTTGTCTTCGCCCTTGGCCTTCACCGGCCCCAGGGTTAAATTGTCCAGCACCTTCATGTGGCCGAAGAGTTCATAGGATTGAAAGACCATGCCGATTTTCTTGCGGACGTCGGGCATGTCCTTTTCTCTCTTCACCACGCTTTCTCCTCTGAGGAGAATGTCGCCGCCCTGAATTTTTTCAAGGCCGTTGATGCAGCGGAGCAAGGTGCTTTTGCCGCAGCCCGAAGGCCCCAGCACCGCCACCACGTCGCCCGTCTCCACGTCCATGGAAAAGCCGTCGAAGATGGGGTCGCCGTCGTAGGCCTTCACCATGTCCTTTACTTCAAGAATAGCCATTATGCCTCCTTCCATTTCTCTTCTAAATGCCCCGCCCATTTGGACAGAGGGTAGCAGACCAAAAAGTATAAGATTAAGATGACGAGATAGATCCAGAGGGCCGCCGAGGCGAATTCCAGCCTGACGGCTTCCACGATTTGCTGCCCGGTCTTGATCACTTCCACCACGCCGATAAGGGCGATGAGGGAGGTGGTCTTGATCATGCGGGTCACCAGATTCATGGCCTGGGGAATGAGCCGACGCAGGGCTTGGGGCAGCACCACATAGCCCATGGTCTGAAGCCGGGTCAGACCGATGGATGCGGCGGCCTCGTATTGGTGCTTCGGGATCGATGAGATGGCGCCGCGCACGAGATCCCCCATTTCCGCCGTGCCCCACAGGGTAAAGACGATGATGGCGGCGTTGAAGCCGGAGATGTGGATCCCCAGTGCCCGGGCCATGCCGAAGTAGACGATAAAGAGGAGCACCAGTTGGGGCATGAGGCGCATAAATTCCAAATAGATCTTTGAAAGAATTTTGATGATCGGGGATTTCTTCGTCATGATCCAGCCGAAGATGAGGCCGAAGAAGACGGAAAGGGCCACGGACAAGAGGGACACCCGCAAGGTGACGGACAGGCCCTTCAGCAGCCGGGCCATGGTGTGGGGATTAAGCAATAGCGCTCGTGCCGATGCCACGTCTCAGCCTCCTTTCCAGTAAAGAGAAGATGACGGCTATAGGGACTAAAATCACCAGATAGCTCACCACCAACATAAACAATGCCTCGTCGGTTTCGTAGTAGAGGCCGATTAAATCCTTCGCCACGTACATGAGATCCGCCAGTGCCACGGCGCTGAAGACGGAGGTTTCTTTCATAAGAAAGATCGTGTTGGCGCCGATGGAGGGAATGGCCACGGCCAAAGCCTGGGGCAAGACCACGTAGCGTATGCGCTGGCTCTTGGTGAGGCCGATGGCCATGGCCGCTTCGATTTGCCGTCTATCCACCGCCTCGATCCCGGAGCGAAAGGACTCGGCCATGTAGCTTGCGCCGAGAAAGATCATGCCGATAATGGCGCAGGCTTCCGACGAGAGGACGATGCCCGCCTTGGGCAGACCGAAGTAGAGAAAAAATAATTGAATCAATAATGGCGTGTTTCTCGACACTTCGATATAGGCCTTGGCGATGCCGTTGAGCAGGGGAATTTTTTCCACCCGGATAAAGGCGATGATCAGCCCCACGAGGACGGAGCCCAAAACGCCCAAGAGGCCGATGGACAGTGTGAGTTTGGCCGCCTCCACGTATTGCGGCAGCATGGCCACGAGAAAATCCCGGTTCATAACAACTCCTTTCAGACAAATAAAAAAAGCGAGCCGAAGCCCGCTTCAAAGATGCCTATGGAAAATAATAGCCGGAAAAAGCTATGGTTCTTCCCAAAACATCTGCGCAGGCAAATAACCCGTACAACAACAGGTACAGGTGCAAGCACATTTGCAGATGGTTTGGATTTGCTTAACCATAATTTCTCCTCTGAATTTTTTCACATCATACCACGGCACAGTGGCCTTGTCAAACTAATTTACTCTGAATTAAATCGCCCCTACTTCAGCAGGCCCTCCAGAACCTTGATGGCGCCGTCGATTTCGTCCTTCGTCGTGTTGTAATCGGTGACGAAGCGCACGGGCACCGTGCCCGCTTCCTTCGGGCCCATGATGTCGAATTGGCCGTGTTTCGCAAGCTCGTCGGCCGCAGCCTTGGGCAGGCGAATAAAGAGCTGATTGCTCTCGGGGGGATAGATAAATTCCACGCCGAGCCAGGTAAGCTCCCGGGCCAAATAGCTCGCAGCCCGATTGGCGGCCCGTCCGTTTTCGAAGAAGAGGTCGTCGGTAAAGAGAGCTTCGTACTGGGCGCCCAGGGTAAAGCCCTTGGCCATTAAGAGGGCCCGCTGTTTTTGGAAATAGATAAATTCCCGGGCCAGGTCTTCGTTTTTAAAGACCAATGCCTCGCCGAAGAGGGCGCCGTTTTTCGTGCCGCCAACGGAAAACATGTCGGCGTAATCCATGTATTCGGAAAGCTTCACGTCGTTAAATTCACTTGTGAGGGCGCTGGCCATGCGGGCACCGTCGATATAGACGGGAAGCCGGTATTTGTCCGCCACCTTGCGAATGGCGGCGAGCTCGTCTTTGCGATAGACAAGCCCCGTTTCCGTGGTGTTGGAAAGATAGATAATGCCGGGCAGGACATTGTGAAAATCGCCGAAAGAGGCGAGAAATTCGTCCAAGTCCTGCGCGTCGTATTTGCCGGCTTCTGTCTTGACGGAAACCACTTTGTGGCCGGCGGCTTCAATGGCGCCCACCTCGTGCTCCACCACATGCCCCGTGTCGGCGCTGACGATGGCTTCGTGGGGCCGCAGATGGAAGGTGAGGGCCAGCACATTGGCGGCGGTGCCTCCGTGGACGAAGTGCACGGGATAGTCGCCTCCCGCGGCGTCACGAATCAATTGCGCGGCCCGCTCCGTGTGGGCGTCGAAGCCGTAGCCGGCATTTCCCTCCCCGTCGGTGGCGGCCAAGGCCTTTAGTACATTCGGATGGCATAAATCGTGGTAATCGTTTCTGAAATTAAACATAGGCACCCCTTTTTTATTGTCTTTTCTTTTTCGTCATTATATCATAGGTGGGAAAGGAGGGAGTCCATGAAGACGAACCGACACGGCGCCGATCTTTACGCCTTGGAAAAAAAATACCACTATCGTCCCGAAGACATCAGGGATTTTTCATCGAATATCAATCCTCTGGGCCCCTCGCCCAAGGCCATGGAGGCGGCGGCGAAAAACATCGGCGCTCTCTGCCGCTATCCCGATCCCGAATACCGGAAGCTAAAAGCCGCCATCGCCGAGTACCTGAAGGTGCCCCACGGCTCCATTCTCTTGGGCTGCGGCACGTCTCAGCTGATACAGGCGGCCATCGGCTACTTAAAGCCCGCCCGGGCCCTCATCAACAGCCCCTGCTACAGCGAATACGAGCGGGAGCTGGAAAAAATCGGGGCGGCCGTCGGCGAATACCCTCTGGATTACCACAAAAACTTCGCCATCGACGTGGACGACATCGTGGCGCGGATCAATGAAGAGGGCATCCAGCTTTACGTCCTCACCAATCCCAACAATCCCACGGGCTCCATTTTGACCCGGGCCGATGTGGCGCGGATCTTGGACGAAACCGATGCCTATGTGCTGGTAGACGAAACCTATATCGAATTTACGGACCCGGCCATTTACTCCGCCGTGCCCCTGGTGAGCTCCCGAAAAAAACTCATCGTCATTCGGGGCACGAGCAAATTTTTCGCCACGCCGGGGATTCGCCTGGGCTACGCCCTTACCGGGGACGAGAAGCTTTCCGAGGCCCTCGCCGGGGAGCTGTCCATCTGGGGCATTAACAGCATGGCCGATGTCATGGGGCGGGTCATGTTCAACGACGCCGCCTACAGAGACGAAAGCTTTCGATTGATTCAGCGAGAAAAGGAAAAAGTGATTACCGCCCTCGAGACCATTCCCGCCTTAAAAATCTTTCCCTCCTACGGGAATTTCGTCCTGGTGAAAATCAAAGACCGCAGCCACTCGGCGGCGGAACTGCACGAAGCCCTTCTGGCACAAAAAATGGTGATCCGGGACTGCGCCGGCTTTAAAAATTTAGACGAGCGCTTCTTCCGCTTCTGCCTCTTGGACGCCGAATCCAACGACGCCTTGATCCGCGCCGTGAAGGATTTTTTTGAAAAAGACTAGGGCGAAAATGGCTTGATTTCGCCATTGCAACTGCAGGTTGCGAAAATTCCAAGAGGTCTGTATGGTATGCTACCGGCAAAAGGCCTATTCTTTTCTTAGAAAACAATGCTGAAAAAGAAAAGGAGCGCATCATGTTATTCTCTGAAAAACTCGTCTATCTGCGAAAAAAATCCGGCCTCACGCAGGAAGCCTTGGCCGAAGCCCTGGGCGTATCCCGCCAGTCCATATCGAAATGGGAAGGCGCCGGCGCCATCCCCGAAATGGCGAAGATCATCGAAATCAGCAAATACTTTCACGTGTCCACGGATTTCCTGCTCTTGGATTCCATGACCACGGCCGATGAGGCGACCGACCTTTCCACGGAAGAGACCCTCTCCTCGGTGACATTGGAAGATGCCGACGCCTACATGAACCATCTCGTCGCCCGGGCGCCGAGAGTCGCCCTCGCCGTGAGCCTCTTTATCCTCTCCGCCCTGCCCGTGGTCTTGAGCGGCATCAAGGACACGGACGGCACTTACGCCTTGGGCACCATAGGTACCCTCATCGTCGTGGCGGCAGGCGTCTTTCTCCTGGTCGGCGGCGCAAAAACGCCGGAAGATTTCCAACGCTTCGACGATCCCATCGACACGGCCTACGGCGTCGACGGTGCCATGAAAAAGCGAAGAGACGACTACGCTCCCCTTCACCGCCGCAATTTAGCCGCGGGGATCGTGCTCTGTATTCTATCCGCCGCTCCCTTGCTCATATCCTCCGCCACAAACGACGACGGTACCATCGCCCTGGGTCTCGCCGCGACTCTATGCATCGTGGCCTTCGGCGTCTATCTTATCCTGCGCACTGCCGTCATAGAGGAAGGCTTCGAAAAAATTTTGGAGCAGGGCGGCTTTACCCGCCGCAAGAAAATCGCCCGGCGACGCTACGCCCCCGCGGCCCGGGCCTATTACCTCTTGATCCTTATGATTTACCTGGGCGCATCGTTTTACACCGGCAAGTGGCAGTACACGTGGATTATTTGGCCCGCCGCCCTCTTCATCAAATTCGTCGCCGCAAGCCTGGCGGAGTCGCGGGATTTGTCTCGGGAAGAATAGAAATTCAAAAAATCTCGGTTTCCACCGGTTTTCCTCATGGTTAAAAAAAACATCCAATAAGGAGCATGCTCCTCGTTGGATGTTTTTTTAACCTATTCATTTCATTGAGCTCTCTATGCAAGAGGTTTTCAATCATAAAATCGGTGATCTTCGTCAATCTAAATTACTTTAAATTGAATTAATCTTCGAAGTAATTATTTTGTTCCAAATATTCTTTGGCGACATCTACTTCGGAAACGCCTTCTTCTTCAAATTTGGCGTTCAGAGTCGTTAAAGTATCTTTGTCTAAGCTGGCAAACATTTTGTCAAACATGTGCTCTAAGTCAGGATACTTTTCCAATACTTTAGCGCTAACAAGGGGTGCAGGGCTGTAGAAGGGAGATACGTGGTCCGGGTCGTCCAAAATGACAAAGTCAAATGCTTTTGTTAAGCCGTTGGTGGTAGAGGTGGTTACTACATTGATGCCGTCCGTACCTTGAGCTAATGCCGTTCTGGCATCGGCAATACCGGTAATGATGTCTTTTTCGGGAATGTCCAAGCCATAAGCTGCTTTCCAGCCCGGAAGGGTGGTCGGTGCCGAAGTATAGTATTCATATCCCGATTGGATCGCTAATTTAACGGGATTCCCTTGTTTAATATAATCACCTAGGTCTTTCAAGGATTTTACATTATTCTTTTCGGAGAATTCCTTCGTAACGCAGAGGGCGTCCGTATTGTTGGCCGGTGCGTAGGTTAACCAAATGATTCCGTTTTCTTTATCGGCTTCTTTTGTTGTTTCATAAGCTGTTTTTTCATCTTTTTGATACAGGGTTTGATCCACACCTTCAATGAACATCAAGCCGCGGCCGGTATAATCCAGCGTCATGTCCAGTTGATCTTCCATAATGGAGCCGCGCATTAAGCTGGTGTTGTTTACCAACTGACCAACCTTGGCGTCTACTTCATAACCGTTGTGTTCCAACATCTGCTGCATCATGGCGCCTAAAACGTAGCCTTCTTCGTCGTTTTGAGAACCAAAGCGAATGGGTTCGCCCGGATTCTTTACGTCTTTGCTTTCAGATTTGCAGCCGGTAAGGCTGAAGAGAGCCATGGCGAGAACCAATAGTAAAATATTAAATTTTTTCATCATATGTGACCTCCTTGATCGTAAATTTGCAACAAACGAATACCTGAAAATTTCAATGCATAGATCAACCTCCTACCTTTCGAACAGAAAGCATATCTTCAATGAATTTAAAGGTCTGATCAGATAAAAGGGCAAGCAAGCAAATTGGCAGGGTTCCGGCAAATATAGACACGAAGTCATAAGTTGTAAAGCCTGAGAAAATCATTTTTCCCAATCCGCCGGCACCTGCTTGATAAGCTAAGGTCGTCGAACTGATACAGATAACCAGAGAAACCCTTATGCCCGAAACGATGACCGGAAGTGCTGTGGGAATTTGAACTTTGAACAAGGTTTGAAGCGGGGACATGCCTATGCCCTCAGCCACTTCAATTACATTTTTATCTATAGATGAAATGCCGCTATAGGTTGAGCTGATAATGGGCAAGAGAGCTTGGCTGACGATGGCTATGATTCCCGGTATCTTCCCCGTACCAAAGATGTTCAAGCAGATCATGATGATTGCAATGGACGGAATGGAATACAAAATTGACGATATTCGATCCACGCGAATCTGAAAGCTTTTACCGTATTTGGTGAAGACGAATATTCCTATTAACACGCCTAAAAAAGTGGCAATCAGCGCACTTATCAGTGCGACGGAAATAAACTCATGAGTCAGGGCGGGCAAGTTGTTTTCCGCGTTCATGCCGTAATTGCTCGGATACCATTGATACAGCGTAAACCTAAATTTACTGTACTGTCCTACAAAGAGAACCAAAATACCGAGCAGTATGAATATCTTTATGAGTTGGCTTTTATTCTTTTTCATTCGTCTCACCTTGGAACATAGTAATTATGCTTTGCAGGTCTAAGGTCCCTACCGGCGTTCCTTGATCATCGACAACGCCGAGCTCTGTCGCGCCACACTTGATGAACATGTTAAGAGCATCTTTCATGGTTTCGGATGTTTTCACGTTGAGCTGAGAAGTTGTTTTCTTGTTCGGAGTGTAATGGTCTTTCACGAAATACTTAGCCAGTATATTTATAAACGAATCTTTTCCTAAAAATCCCTTTACAAATTCGCTGGTGCTGCTGATGATTTCATAAGGCGTGCCCAATGCTGCAATGGACCCTTCCTCCATAACCGCTATTCTGTCGGCTAATTTCACCGCCTCTACCAAGTCATGGGTGACGAAGACGATGGTCTTGTTTAACTGCTTTTGAATCTTTAACAACTCGTCTTGAAGATTGGAACGGGTGATGGGGTCCAGTGCGCCAAAAGGTTCGTCCATAAGAATAATGGATTGGTCCGCCGCCAATGCTCTCGCGACGCCGACCCTTTGAGCCTGACCGCCGGAAAGTTCATTGGGAAATTTGTTCAGGTAGATCTTCGGATCTAATCTGACCAGCTCCAACATTTCCAAAACACGATCGTTTATTGCCTTTTGATCCCATTTCAATAGCTTTGGAACGGTGGCAATATTCTGATAAACATTCATATTCGGAAAGAGGCCTGTGTTTTGAACGACATAGCCGATCTGCCTTCTTAAGGTCAACAAGTCGAATTCGGAGATGTCTTTTCCGAAAATACTGATGCTGCCTGAGTTGTGAGGAATTAACCCGTTGATCATTTTCATGATCGTCGACTTTCCGCCACCGGATTCCCCGAGAAGAACAAAGAATTCGCCTTCGGCAATATCTAAGCTGACATTATTTACGACAACTCTGTCACCAAACTTCTTTGTCACGTTTTCTAGACTGATCATACGGTCATCCTCCCTTTCCTTAATGTGTAGAGACTGATAAGGTCGATTAAAATATCAATTGTGATAGCCACCAGGACAATCAACAGCAAAATAGGCAGGGCGCCTAATAAGATTAAGTCAATGGCAAAGCCGCTAGAGCCTTGCAAAATAAAGACTCCCAGTCCACCAAAACCGACAAAAGCACCCAGTGTCGTCCCGGAAATGGTCACGATGCTCGCTACCTTTATGCTCGATAAGATGACGGGCAAAGCAAGGGGCAGCTCCACTTTCTTGAAGATGTCGCCTGTCGACATTCCCATGCCTTGTGCCACTTCAATGTATTTGCCCTCAATATTTTTAATCGAGCTAAATGTTCCGTTGACGATATGGAACAGCGAGTAAAACAGCAACCCGATAAAAACCGGCGTGGCTCCGATACCTGATATCCCGATTTTATTGGCAAAAGGAACGTTTCTGTTAATGAACGCAAGGGGAAACATGATGATAAACATGAAGGCAACCGACGGGATGGATTCGATGGTGCTTAGAAATGAACTGATTCCGTGTTCCCACTTCGAATTTTTAGTCATATACCAACCTAAGGGTATCCCGATTACAATCGAGGTAATCAAGACGGCGTAAACCATTCCCATATGCTTGAAGAACTCCGTCGAAAACTGCGTGCTTCTCGCTCTGTATTCTTTATAGATCGACAGTTGTTCGAGATTTCCGGTGAGCAGCAAGACGACGATCGATACGACCAGCGGTAAGTACAGGACAAACTTCATGTATTTGTTTTTAAAAGCGGATGCCGACTTTTCGATTAAAAGGTACATCTGTAGGATAAACAAATAGGCGCCGATACTTAAGGACACGCGTAAAGTGTTCGTCTGACCGGGAAAGTCCTTCGCGGTCTTATTGGCAAAGTAAAGCAATACGGCAATCGCTATGCCACATGAGAAGGCAAGCAATATTCGGTAAGTGTTTTTATTTGTTTTTCCTATTAAAAATACACACACTAAATTAACGGCCAAGAGGGCCAGCAGTATCCAAAAACAGCCTCCCATCCCGCCTATGGCGCTGATCCCGTGCTTTAAGTCAACTCTCGTCTTACTGTAAAACAAAAATTGATTCATAAAGAGCGTGGCAAATGCAACGATTAAAGCGAAATACGAGGCTATGTCTACTTCTCTTTTCATGTAAACCTCCGCAACCCTTAGATTTTTCCTTGCTTCAACTTTGATTATTCCTTATAATCTTAATCAGGATTATACCACACCCGAAACAGGTGGACTATGGTTTATTTCAATAGATTTATTATTGTATTGAAATAAACAATGATTGGAGGAACTATGAAAGAAATCAATGAAAGGGACCTTTTGTCAATGATGGATGAAGGACAGCCCGTCATTGTAGACACGCGAAGTACCGATGCGTTTATCGGCTGGTTGTCGGACGGAGCAAAGGTGAGGGGACATATTCCAAGCGCCATAAGCATATCCTATAAATGGTTCCATCACCTGGAGAAAAATGTCTTATCGAAAACAATGTCCGAGTTTAAGAAAAAAATGATGCTCGACCGCATTCATGAGGTTATACCTCGCGATAGGGAGGTTGTCCTTTACGACAATAACCGCACCGACCATCAACTGGTTCGCGATTATTTACAAAGCCTCGGTTACGAAAACCTCCTTTATTTTAACTTGGATAATTGGAGTTCCTCTTTGGAGTACTATCCTAATTTTTCAAATTTAGTACCCGCAACTTGGATAAAATCGTTGCTCGACGGAGAGAATCCCGAATTTTACGACGGCAAGGGCTTTAAAATATATGAGTGTTCCTGGGGTCCCGAGGATATCATTTTTTTAGGAAGCCATATTCCCACCTCCGTTCAAGTAAACTCCGATGAGTTTGAAGCGCCGCCTATTTGGGTCCGGCGATCCGACGAAGAGCTCTATCAATTTTTAGAAGCCAACGGAATCAGTTTTGACGAGACCATCGTTTTGTACTCAAACGGATCCGACGGTGCCGAATATAAAATGGCCTTTATTTTAAAATACCTGGGCCATAAAAAGGTAAAGGTCCTTAACGGCGGATTCCCCGCTTGGAGAATCATGGGCTATCCCGTCGAAAGAGGATCCGTTAAAAAGGAAGCGTTGGGCTACAAGCTATCCGATTCCGATCTCCCGCAAATTAATCCCGACTTTTTCATTGATACCGACGAGGCGATCGAGGTTCTTAAAAATCCCGATAAAGCAACATTGGTCGATGGCAGAACGTGGGAAGAGTACTCCGCTTTCACCAGCGGTTACAAGCATATTGAAGCCGTCGGAAGGATTCCCGGCGCCATTTGGGGCGGATCCTATAATGATTACAAGAACATCGACGATACTATCCGCAGCGAAGCGGAAATTGAATCGCTCATGAAGAAACACAATCTTGACCTCAACCATGTTTTGTATTACTTCTGCGGTTCCGCGGGATGGGGCGCCGCTCAAATTATGTATTACAGTGAGGTTTTCGGAAACGATAATATTAAAGTGTACGAGGGCGGATGGAGCGAATGGTCATCCTACCCGGATAACCCGACGGAAACTGAAATGCTTACGGAAAAACCGTAGGAAGGAGCATGAAAATGAAGAAAATTAATTTTAAACCTTATACCATTTCTCTCATCGGAAGCATGCCGAGAAGTCAGGAGATTATCGCTGCAAGAAATGATTTTACTCAAGGCAAAATGCCAAAAGATGAGTATGACAAAATTGTTTTTGAAGAGACCAAGAAAATTGTTGAACTTCAAGAGGAAAACGGCGTCGATATTATTACCTCCGGCGAAATTACGAGAGATAATTATATTTCCTTCATTGCCGATTATGTCGACGGGTTCACCAGTATGAAGAACACGGAAATTCTCGAATATACTTCCGAGGATCAACGGGAAAATCTTGAAGAAAGTATGATTCAGAGAAATACCGAAACCGCCAATCTTTCAAATCCCATTTGTACCGGCCGCATTGATACGTCCGCTACTTTCGAATATCCCACGATGCAACTATTGAGACAGTTGACGGATATGCCGATTAAGGCCACCCTCCCGAGTCCCTACTTGCTGACGAGAACTACTTGGTTAACCGGTCTTTCCGACAAATTTTATCCTTCTCGTGAAGCCTTGGGCGAAGATGTCGTAAAGCTTCTTTTAAATGAAGTGAAGCGACTGACCGATATGGGTGTTGAGGTAATTCAATTTGACGACCCGATCTTATCCGAAATCGTCATGGCAGACGACGAGGAAGAAACCTTCTTCTGCGGAAGACTCTCCGAAAGAATTCGGTACGACCACGAGCTTCTTTTCGCCATGAATCTCATCCAACCGGTCATCGAAGCCATTTCAGGCACGGGATCCTATAGTTGTCTCCACGTTTGCCGCGGCAATTACACCAAAAACGAAGACTCCCTTCTTTCCGGCTCCTACGCCAGCTTATCCGACTTTTTCTCCATCGTTAAGCCCGATATTCTTACATTGGAATTTTCGACACCTCGTGCCGGCAGCATCAATGATTTGTATATTAACGAATTTTTATCGTCGCAATCCATTCTCGGCTTGGGCGTAGTCAACCCGAAGACGGAATATGCCGAATCCACCGAGTCCATTATGGAACGTGTTCATGAAGCGCGAAAAATTCTGGAACCGGATAAAGTATGGCTCAACCCCGACTGCGGTTTTGCCACTTTCGAGCAAAGACCGATGAATACCTTACAGATCATTGCTCAAAAGATTAGAAATATGAAGGAAGCACAAAGACTCTTAAGAGAAGAAATGTAATTTCGCCTCAGCCCTTTGTTTCATATTGCCTATTTCTTGATGATCAATAAACCTAAGCATAAAAAAAAAAGACCTGTCGTGGAGTTTGCACTGACCCCCAAAAGTTGGACCAAAAAAATCCAACCTTTGGGGGTCTTTTAATGGCAAAATACAGTTATGAATTGAAGAGGAAAATTGTTGAGGAATATTTAAATGGACACGCAGGTCATAAAATCCTGGCTAAGAAATACCAAATCGGCGTCTCGCAAATTGAACGTTGGGTCAATAATTACAAACAATTTGGCGATGAAGGGTTAATGCGCTCTAGAAATAAACGTGAGTACAGTGTAGAGTTTAAGTTAGAAGCCATTACACGCTACGAAACGAGCGAATACAGCTACCAACAATTGGCCCTTGAACTCGGCTTAACGAATCCATCCATCATCGCCAACTGGCGCAGGCAGTACCGAGAGGAGGGCATAGAGGGGCTGCAACCACATAAGCGAGGGAGACCTGTGACAAAGAAAGACGACCTTAATCAAACATCAAAGTCTGCAACTAAGAAGGCGCCCCTTGATGCATCCTCGCGTGAGGCATTGGAAAAACGCATCAAAGAATTAGAGGCGGAGAACCGGAAACTCACCATTCAAAAGCTATACCTGGAGGAGCTAAGGAGTTTGGTGAGGGAAGAAAAAATGAGAAAAAGGCGAGGATCGTCGCCAAACTCCGAGAAAAATACCAACTAACCAAGATTCTTGCCGCCATCAACTTTCCCAAATCCACCTTCATGTATTGGCAAAAAAAGTGGAGCGAAGAAGATAAGGACCAAGCGTTAAAAGACGAAATCTTGGCCATTCGGCGCGAACACAAAGACTACGGCTACCGAAGGATCCATTTGGAGCTGAAGAACCGGGGCTGGGCGGTAAACAAAAAGAAAGTTCAACGACTGGTTCAGATCATGGGACTCCAAGTCCGTGCCTATGGCAGGAAATACAAGAAGTACAACTCCTACAAAGGCGTCGTCGGCAAAATTAAGAAGAACCGAATTAACCGACGCTTCAACACTTGTATCCCATATCAAAAAATTACCACCGACACCACAGAATTCAAATACTACGAAGAAGATCAAGCAGGGAAACTTCAAACAAAGAAACTCTACCTCGATCCGTACATGGACATGTACAATCTGGAAATCATCAGTTACGTCCTTTCCGATCAGCCCAACGGCGTCACCATGCTACGGGGCTTAGAAGAAGCCATCGAGCGAACCAACACCTGTCCCTACCGACGTACCTTCCACTCCGATCGCGGGTGGGGCTACCAAATGACCGCCTATCAAGCCATGTTAGAAGAACACCACATCTTCCAAAGCATGTCCAGAAAAGGAAACTGCTACGACAACGCACCCATGGAGAACTTCTTCAGCGTGCTGAAAAGAGAAATATACGACGGCTATGTTTACCGGAGCCGACAAGAACTCGTGCGGGCGATCGAACACTTCATCCGCTACTACAACAACGATCGAATCAAAGAAAAGTTAGGGGGCCTGAGTCCGAAACAATATCGCGAACGAATGCAATCCGCATAGAAGGAATGTTATGTAAAACAAAATCGAGCAAGCGAAATGCTTACTCGATTAAGTCCAACTTTATGGGGTCACTCTAGTTTCCACACAGGTCTTTTCTTTATTCGACGTGTTCCGAGGCTCTCACGGTTTTTAACACTTCGGCCAGGGCGGTTTTCGATTGTTCGTATTGTTGTTTTAAGTTTTCGTCGTCGACATTTTTCATGCCGGTGACATCGGCGTAGGTAAAGATCAAGTAACCGCCGGGCACGGGGCTTAACAGAAGCATGGGCTCTTTGGCTTCCGTGGGATCCGCCACTTTTACCATGGTGCCGATCAATCCCACGTGGTCGGTTTTTCTGTAATTGGCTTTGTCGTAGAAGCGGACTTCGCTGCGGTCGTCTTCGATTTCGTAGTAGTTTTTGTATTTTTCCGGAATCACGAAGGCGAAGCCTTCTTTCGTCGTAGTGGGTTCTTCGTTACTGAAGGGCATCTCTTCCGTGTAATCGCCCAGGCATGCCACACGTTTGTCTTCATCCCATGTGACTTTCATGCCGAAGCCTTCCGATACGTAACGCAGGGGCAGGTAAACTTCTCCGTCTTTTTCAAAGGGTGCCACGTCCATGGTGAATTTCGCCGCATCGGCGCGGTAGTCTATTTCGCCCACGGTCATGGTGATGCTGCGGTCTTTATCCTTCACGGTGATGGCCTTGCCGTCCACGGTAATGTCGAAGCCTTCTTTTTTCAACAGCTCAGCCGATGCAAAGGTGCGGTTGTCCTGAATAAAGGGGCCGTTTGCTTCCAGGGCTTTTCCCTTTAAGAAACAGTGTAGGCCTGCACCGGATCCTTCGGCGAATACCGAGCCGGGGATCAGGACGAGAGCCAAGAGTAAGACGGATAATTTTTTCATGACTGCCTCCTTTCGCCAACTAATTTGGCGTCGATCGCCTCGTTTATAGTGAAACGATCTATGTATTGCGATTAATTTGAGCATACTCTCCCTTCAACGGAAAAACAAGGCTTTTTAAAAAATAGTCGGGAAAATTTTTGCGGTACAAAAAAGGCTCTATAATATCCGTTGGGGAGTAACCTCCTCAACGGATGTTTTTGTGCAAAAAGATAGCACTTGTTTTCCCAATAGCCTAAAATTAAATCGCCACAACATAATAAAGGGGGGAAACAAGTGCTAAGTCATATTACCAGATTACTTTTAGGAATCCAAGATGTTGAGGTTACCGGTGTTTCAGAAGATAAACGCCGTATTGTTATTGATTGTACTCTACGCCATGATCGAGTATGTCCTCATTGCGGCTCATCCCATGCGTGGGTACATGATCACAGGGAGCAGGTGCTTCGGGATGCGCCGATGCAAAGTCTTTCATGTACTATCTCCTTATCATTCCATTTATCAATAGATTATCCCCAAAAGAGCCTTCCTAGAATATACATGTAAAAATACTTACTAAGCATTTTTAGCACATTTCCTCCTGAAAGACCATATTCAAGAGCGATAAGATAAAGATGTGGGGCGATCAACAAAAACAAAACAACGAGTATTCCAATGTCCTTGTCTACCAATAAAATGCCGTAGAAGATAAGGAGTAGAGACAGCCAGTATATAATGCCTGTCATAAACCACGAAAGAGCCACTGTATCTGAACCAAAAGGCGTTCTTACCGGTACATTACGAGGAGAACCTTCAATGCTTAGTGTCCAATACATTAAGACGAGGAGCACGACAAAGCCCAAGTAGAACAGAACCATTCGTTTATTGGGGCTTATATTTTGTTTACATTTTTTGATGAAGTTCATGGTACAACTCAACAACCGTTATTTCTATTTTCTCGTACAAAATATGCTCTTATCTTTCTGGCCATCCATTTTTTCATAGAATTCCTCCTTTAAATATTTCTCTATACTCTTTCTATTGTTTTTAGTGGCGTCAAACGCCCAAACTTGCTCCATCTTTTCTACGTCACCCTCTCTTATTGTTATTATAATAATATCTTCTATAAGGATAGTATTTATATAAGACTTACTTGTCAAGGTTTCTCTGCAATTATGTTGTTGTTTTTAGCTAGTTGATTCAAAAAAGTTTTATAATAGTATTTTTGGGTTGTTTTTGCTGTTTTGTAAGCGAATGGCAGGTGGCACATCGTCACGGATCCCTGGTACTGAATCAGATGCTGAAAGCAAAAAGAAGTCTAGTTTTCACTAGACTCCTCAACGGTTGACATAGAACCAAAAAAAAACGAAAGGGGCATTCCCTTCCGTTTCTCCTTTATTTTTCCAGACGCCGGCGCAAATCTTCCAGCTTTTTCTTGTTTTCTTCGTCCATGGCCAGGGCGTTGCCTTTTTTCGTGCGAATGCGATTGGCTTCTTTTCGCGTCACGGTTTTGGATCGGTTCACCAGCATCTCCAGCTCTCTGGAACTGATGCGCTTGCCCCCGCGAGCCAGGATGATCTGTTGCTCCACATAATCGCTGGTAGCCACGGTCACGTCCCGCACCCTGCCCATGGCGGCGATTTCGCTTTCGATGTAGCGGTCGGCGGTGACGGTTTCTTTCGTAAAGACCACGTCCATATGGGCCTTTTTCTCCACGGTGCCGCCGTGGCCCTTGACCCGATAGGCGTCGAAGACGAGGATGATGTAGAGGTGTTCCGTGGCGGCGTATTCTTCCAATATGTCCACCAAAAGCTCCCGCGCCTCTTCCAAGTGTTCGTCCACGAGGCCTTCGAAGACGGCCCAGGAGTTGATGATATTGTAGCCGTCGACAAAGAGGTAGCGTCCCCCTCGCCTATAGACTCTTTGCCTTGCCATGCCTTTGCCTTTGGATGTCGTAGAGGAAGATCGACGCCGCCACGGAGGCGTTCAGGGAGTCGAAGCCGCCTTCCATGGGGATGGAGAGGAGGCTGTCCACGTGTTCCTTGGTCTTTTGCGCCATGCCCTTGCCTTCGTTGCCGATGACGACGGCGACGGGCCCGGTGAGATCCGCCTCGTAAAGGGGAGCCTGTCCCCCGTCGGCGCCGTAGACCCAAATGTTTTTCGCCTTTAAATCGTCGATGGTGCGGTTCATATTGGTGACCTTGGCCACGATCATGTGATCCACCGCCCCGGCGGAGGTCTTATACACGGTGCCGTTCACGGCGGCGGCCCGATGCTTGGGGATGACGACGCCGTGGGCGCCCATGGCGTAGGCGGAGCGAATAATGGCGCCGAGATTGTGGGGATCTTCGATGCCGTCTAGGAGTACGATCAGGGGATCCTCGCTTTTTTCTTCCGCCAGGGCCAGCATGTCTTCCACGCTGCCGTAGGTGAAGTCGGAAATAAATGCCACGACGCCCTGATGGTTTTGGCCGCCCGTCATTTCGTCCAGGCGGGATTTTTCACGCTCTTGAATGTAGATGCCCAGTTCTTTGGCCCGGCCGCGAATTTTTTTCATGGAGCCGTCTTTGGCGCCCTTTTGAATGTAGACTTTATCGGGCATTTTGTCCAGGGCTTCCAATACGGGATTGCGCCCGTAGATCATGGTCGTTTCCATAGTTCCTCCTTGTAAAAGGCGCGGACTTCTTTTATTTTGCCGCAGGTCATGGCGCCTTCCGGGCAGGGGCCCGTGACGCAGGCGGGGCCCGCCTGTCTGAAGACTTCCGGCGCCACGGCGATGACTTCTTTTAACATGGCCAGGGCCATGTCGCGAATTTCCCACTGAGCCCGCTCGCAGAGGCGCATGGTGAAAAAGTGCATGAGGCTGCGGGCGTTCATGGTCACGACGATTTTCGTCTCACAGGCGTTGGGCAGCACGTAGCGGGCATCTTCGATGGCGCGCTTTTCCGCCATGCGGGCGGCCTTTTTCTCGTCCATGCCCGATTCCGTAAGCTCTTTCACATAGCCCGCCTTGAGCTCGTCGGCCAAATCTTCGTAGGCCTTGTGGGCATCTTCCATGCTTTGAATAAAGCGGGCCTTGGCGGCTTCGTCTTTTTCAATGGCTTTGGGGATGATGTACTCGAACTGATCCAAACGCACGTAGCGCTGGGATTGTTGGGAGTAGCTGGCCAGGCGGTGGCGCACCAATTGATGGGTCAAGACCCGGCTCACTCCTTCCACGGCAAAGGTGAAGCTGATGTGTTCCATAGGCGATTCGTGGCCCATGTCGGCGAGCATGGCGACGAAGCGGGCGACTTCCGCCTCGTCCAATTTCTTTTCGATGGCCTCCACGCCCACCGGCGAGTAGCAAAGCTTGGCCGCCTTGGCGATGGTGGCCGCCCCGTCGGGGGTGTATGCGATGAGTTTAACCTTCATTCTCCCAAATCCTCTCAATCTCGTTAAAATACTCCAACAGCCGCGCCGTGTTTCCCGAGCCGTAGAGATAGCCGATTAAGCACTCCAGCCCCGTGGCCTTACGGTAATCGACCATGGAGGCGTTTTTCGCCATGGTCTTCGGATGGGCGTTGCGCCCGCGGCGAAAGACAGCGGCTTCTTCTTCCGTAAAAAAATCCTGCAGGCTTTCGGCAAGGGCCGACTGGGCCGATGCCTTGGCCCGCTTCGCCGATGCCCGGTGCAGCCGCGCCACTTTTTCGTTTCGGTGCAGGATGCGGCTTCTGACGAAAAGCTCGTAAACGCAATCCCCTATGTACGCAAGAACGAGGGGATTTTGCCCCCTCGCCTCGGCTTCCGTCCACATGGGCGCGGAAAAATATCTTCTTAAATCCTCTTCCACAGAGTGCCCTCTCTCGTGTCTTCGATGGCGATGCCTTTTTCGAAGAGTTCGTCGCGAATGGCGTCGGCTCGGGCGAAGTCTTTGTTGGCGCGAGCGGCTTTTCGCTCTTCAAGCAAGGCTTCGATGGCGCTGTCTTCGTCGGCTTCTTCCCGGCGATAGAGAATGCCCAGAACCCCTGCCAGTTCCATAAAGGTGTCGTAGGCCTTTTGCAGGCTGTCTTTCTTCGCACCCTTGGCGATAAAGGAATTAATGTCCCGGGCCAGGGTAAAGAGGGCGCCGGTGGCACGGGCGGTGTTTAAGTCGTCGTCCATGGCATCCATAAACTCTTCTCTTTCCTTTTCCACGGCGGCATCGAATTCGGCGTCGCTGCCGGCTTCCAATTCGCCCTTCAGGAGCTGTTCCATGTGGTCCCGCACGCCGTAGAGGCGATCCAGACCCGCCTTGGTTTGTTCCATGGCGTCGTAGGAGTAGTTAATGGGGCTGCGGTAGTGGGCGCTTAAAAGGAAGAAGCGCAGCACTTCCAGGTCGAAGACATTGGCCACTTCGCGCACCGTAAAGAAATTGCCCAAAGACTTGCTCATCTTCGTGCCGTCCACGGTGATCATGCCGTTGTGGAGCCAGTAATTGGCAAAGGTCTTGCCCGTCAGGGTTTCCGATTGGGCGATTTCGTTTTCGTGGTGAGGGAATTGCAAATCTTCCCCTCCGGAGTGGATGTCGATGGTATCGCCCAGCAGGGTTTTTGCCATGACGGAGCATTCCAAGTGCCAGCCGGGACGGCCGTCGCCCCAGGGACTGGGCCAGAAGGGTTCTCCTTCTTTCTTGCCCTTCCAGAGGACGAAGTCGCCGGGATTTTTCTTTTCGCTGTTTACTTCGATGCGGGCGCCGCTTTGGAGCTCGTCGATGTTCTTGCCGGAAAGCTTGCCGTAGTCCTTGGCCTTGGTAATGTCGAAGTAGACGTCGCCGTTTAAGGGATAGGCCGCGCCTTTTTCCACCAGACCCGACACGAATTTCAACATGGGGTCGATAAATTCCGTAGCCCGGGGATTGGTGGTCTTGTAGGTGTAAAGGTTGAGCCCGTTGGCGTCTTGCATAAATTCGCCGATGTAGCGCTCGGCAATGGCGGAGACGGTGGTGTCTTCGTCCTTGGCGCGGTTAATGAGCTTGTCGTCGATATCCGTAAAGTTCACGACGAAGTCCACGTCGTAGCCTTTGTAAATAAAGTAGCGGCGCAAGGTGTCGAAGACCACCAAGGGGCGGGCGTTCCCCACGTGAATAAAGTTGTAGACCGTGGGCCCGCAATTGTACATGCGCACCTTTTTGTCTTCGATGGGCTTGAATTCCTCTTTTTGCCTCGTCATGGAATTAAATAATTTCACGATTGTCCCCTTTCTTCCCCTTAAATATCAAAATAATAGCTGTTTTCCAATTTGTCGTGAATGGCGGCTACAATATTGCCGAAATCTTCGTCTTGAATAAACAAAACGTCCATGTCCCGACTGTCCACTTCGTTGCGAATGCGATTCACATCGGCGGGGGCCACGGAGTTCAGATAGACGAGGACCAGATCCGCCTCATCCAAGGATGCTTCCAGGCTTTCAGGCGATCCGTCTTCCATCAGAACCGCATCGCTTCCCGCTTCTCTTAAGGCTTCCACCTGTTCCGCCACCACCGGGCCTCGGCCGAAGACGGCGAGGGCCAGTTGATTGAGAAATTCGTCGTCTTCCACTGCGGCACTGCCGAAGTCCGCGGTGAGCACATTTTCCCCGTCCATATTGTGGATCCAAATGACTCGGCCCCCTTCGGGATCCCGTTGCCAGTAGGCGTAGTCGATAATGTCGCCTTCATCCACATTTAAATTGCCCAAGCTCACGTCTTCCAAATTCACGCGGAGCGCGCCGTCGTCGCCTTCGCCTTCGATGTAGAGGCCGCTCAAATCGGGATCGTAGAGCACCCGCGCGTAAGCGATGGTGCGGCGTTCGCTTTCCGTCACTTCCGTGGCTTTTTCCAACAATTCGTAATTATAAATGTTTTTCAGGTGATTGTTGTTGTAAACCCGCTTCACCACCGTGGCCCGCACTTCGTCGCCTTCGCCGATGTTTTGCATGCGCAGCACTTTTTCCGGGATGAAGACATTGTCCTCGCCCAAGGTGCCGCCGCCCAGGCGCAGGTGCACGCGGCCCACATAGCCCTCGTCGTCATTGGCAGCTTGAGGGGCGCGGTCTTGAAAGCCCCCGTCGGTCTCGATGTCAAGCAAAAGCTCCATTAAATCGAAGAGCTTTTCCATGCGGCCCCGGCGCTCGAATAGATTGCCCGAGTCGATGCCGTCGATGCAGTTTTTCATTTCATTTTTAATTTCATTTACCATGTAATTTTTGTTCATTTGTTCTTTCTCCATTTCTAAATTTACTCTATCCATTTTATCATTAAAAGAGAGGGAACTCTATATCAATCCCCATATAAGCCGCCTTTTCTTCTTACCCGTAGGCGGTAAAAAACCGACCCTTTCGAGTCGGTTCATGTTCTGCAAATCTGCGGGAACGACCTTAACGATTTTCTTTAAAATACTTGGCCACGTATTCGTAGTATTCGCGGCCGCTTAAGGAATGTTCCTTCACGGCTTCATCGTCGTAATCGCCGTCATCCGAATCCACATCGTAGTCCGTGGCATCCCAATCCGTTTCATCGTCGTAGTCGTCGACGGAGGCATCTTCCCAACCGTAGTCGTCGGCTGCGTCCGCCTCGTCGGGCCCTTCGTCATCCGCGTAATCGTCCCCTTCATCGGGCATGACGATTTCGATCCATTTGTTCACATTCCCTAAATTGTCCTCGTCCATGGTCAGGGTCAACAAACCTTCGTCTTCGTCTAAATCGCAGGTGAGGCCCGTGAGGGCGTGAAGGGTGTCGAGGTCCACATAGACCTCGTCGTCTTTCGCCACCGGTTCCGTGTCGAAGTTGTAACCGAGGACGTCGTATTCGGTCTCCATGAGCAAAATCTTGTATTCGGGAACGTATTTGCAATCGTTGATTTCATAAATCTCGACGCCGTCGTCGTCGGTAATTTCCGCGTAGCCCTCCGTGGGATCGACGCCTTCATCGTCACCATAGGGCGACAGGTATTGGGCCTTCTCGGCAATGGCCATGGCGGGGAAGAGAAGCTTTCCGCCTTTTTCTACGGGCTCGATATCGGAGAGGATTTCCTCCCCTTCGAAGACGACGCGGTACTTACCGGAGGCGGATTCGGAATCCCCCGCCACTACCGCTTCGCCGAAGTCGTCGTCATAGACGCCGGCAATCAGTTCTTCCCGATAGACCACCAGCTCTTCCGCATAGCCCGTTACCGTATAGTCCTGCTGCTCCAATGTTTCCTGAGTGATATAGCCCAGAAGATAGCCGTCGCGCAAATAGCCCTTGTAGCCGTCGAGATAGACTTCCGTGGGAAAGACTTCCAGCACATGATACACGTCCTGATAGATATTGTAGGCCTGTTCGTGTTTGCCCAGGCGGTCGTAGGCGAGGCCCACGTACACTTTGTCCTTCTTTTCCACCGGCTTCAGGCGATTGAGCATGAGCACGCTGCGGTAGCGTTCCTGCTCGTACAAGTCCTTGGCCTTCATCTGCTTGAGCTGAAGAAACAAGACCGTCATGATCATGAGAAGCAAGACGCCGATGGCGACGACGGCGATTAAAATCTGCTTGCGCCATTTCGATTTCTCGGGCGCATCCCCCGGGGAAATCTGCATCTGTTGAACCGGGCCGTTCGCGGACACATGGTCCCCGTAATTCACAGGCGCCGCCTCCATGGGCTTGCCGCAACCTCTGCAAAACTTGGCCGACGATTCGTTTTCAGTACCGCAATACCTACACTTCATAATTCCTCCTAATGAACTGTAATAATATGTATGAAATCCTTTGCATTCATTATAGCCTGAGAAAATTTTTTCATCAAGACTTTGGGCCTTTTCCCGATCAAAACCATGGCAGAAAAAATCGAGCGAGCAAATGCCCACTCGATTCAATCAAATTGTATGGTTTTATTGGCGGCGTAAAATTTCGGGAATCTTGCCGTTGCCCTTGTTCTTGTCCGTATTGTAGCGGACGAATTCTTTGTTGAAGCGGCGGCCGATGGTGCGGTTCATTTCGCGGCAGTCGCCGACAAAGATGCCGTTTTTCAGCGTGGCGTGAACGTAAATGTCCCGCCCGTTGTTCTTGCCCATATACAGGCCCACGTGGTTGTAGCCTAAATAGAAATTGGGGCTGTAGTTAAAGATAATGTCGCCGGGCCATGCGTTGGCGAAGTTCGCCGGATAGCGCATGCCACCGAATTTGTAGGCGGCTTCGTATTGCACCCGAGGCAGCTCGTAGCCTTTATGCTTGTGAATGTTGGCGTCGTTGGGGCCCGGGATGTGAATGCCGAAGGCCTTGTGGGTGGCGTAAGTGAGACCGACGCAGTAGACGCCTCTGCCGCTGTTGAATTCAAAGCCGTACCAGCGGAAGGGCTGGCCTTCAAAGGCGGCGGCGTAGTTGGCCATTTCCTGTCCTCTGAAGCGAAGCTCTTGATTGGGGCCGGTGAGCCAGCCGTTTTCCAATTCCTTGGCCGAGGGGCCCGCCCAGTAAACTTTGCGGCCGTGTTGCCCGCCGGGGCGCTTGCCGATTTTAAGCTTGCCGTCTTGGCCGAACCAGTACACGCCTTCGCCGGTGGAGAACATGCCATTTCTGTACATGCGGTAATTGACCGGCGAGAAGTAATAGAGGCCGTCGCCCACTTTTTTCCAGCCGCGGACTTTTCCCTTTTCCCGGTCGATGTAGTAGGTCTTGTTGTCTCTGCGAATAAAGCCCGAGGTGAGGGCGTCATCTGCGCCGATGAGGTAGGCTTGATCGCCTATGGTGACGTAGCCGTCTTTAAAGCTGCTTCGACTGAAGCGGGCGCCGGTTTCTACATTGACGATGTAGTACTTGCCGTCTTCCTGAACGATTTTGCCCTTGGCCTGAGCCGCCGGTTGCGGTTGCGGCGTCGGTTGCGGTTGCGGCGCCGGCTTTTGCACTTTTGCCGGCGTTTCTCCCGTGGCCTTGAGAATCAGGGTCATGGCTTCGGCACGGGTGAGCTTACCTTGGGGCTTAAAGCTCTTGTCGTCGTAGCCGGAGATGACCTTGGCACGAGACAGATCGTCTACTGCCCACACGAAGCGCGGGGTAACCGCCCCTTTATCTGCATAAGGCAGAACTTCCGGACGACTGTTTCTTTTGATTTGCAGCTCCACCAGCCGTTGAACACCTTCGATGCCTTCTTCGTCCAATCCCGAGCGGGCTCCCATATTCCTGAGTATGGTACCCACATTTAAAAGGGTGGCCGCTTCTTCACGGGTAATGGGATCGTTGGGACGCAGATAGGGGCCGGAGAAGACGGGCTCCAAGAGCCGCGCCGCTTCGGCTTGGCGAATGGTTTCATCGGCCCATGCCGCCTGATTCACATCGCCGTAGGCCGACTCGCTCTTTGCCGGAACCTTGGAAAGGCCTGCCATGCGATGCACCATGGCGATGTATTCCGCCCGAGTCACCGCTTGGTTCGGGCGCAGGGTATTGTCTTCATAGCCTTTGATCCAGCCGAGCTCCGCGGCTTTGATCATGGTGCCTTCCGACCAGTGGCCGCCGATGTCTTTGTAGCTTGCGCCGAAAACCTGAGCCCCCGCCGTCAAGGTCATGACCAGGGCCAGGACCAGCACCGTCCACTGTCTCTTCACGAATTTTTTCATCATAACCTCCTTCAAGTGATACTTGATTGGATTATATCATTAAATAATAAAATATACGTTTGTTTTTTATAAATCCTACACTTTATAGTCATTGTCGTGAAAAACGCCCGATTTTTTCCGCAAAAAAAGCTCCCGCAGGAGCTCTTTTCATTTCTATCAGACGAGCATGCCGCCGTCTACATTTAAAACGGTGCCGGAAATATAAGAGGCGGCGTCGCTGGCCAAAAAGGCGTAGGCCTTGGCGATGTCTTCCGGCTCGCCGATGCGGCGCATGGGAATATTAGCCACGATGGGCTCGATCATTTCCTTGGGCACATTGCGCATCATGTCCGTATTGGTGACCCCCGGCGCCACGGCGTTGACGCGAATGCCGTCGGGACCCAGTTCGCGGGCCAGAGAGATGGTCATGCCGTTGACGGCGAATTTACTGGTGGGATAGCCCACGCCGATGGGTTGACCGTATTTGCTTACCATGGAGCTGGTGGAGATAATGGCGCCGCCCCCTTGCTTCTTCATGTGGGGGATCGCCGCCAAAATGGCGTTAAAGACGCCCTTGACGTTTAAATTCATGATCTTGTCGAATTTTTCCGCCGTGTAATCGTAGACGGACACGTCGTCGGCAATGCCGGCATTGTTGGCCAACACGTCGATGCGGCCGTATTTTTCCACGATGCGGTCCATTTCCGCCTTCACCGCATCCCCGTCCAAGAGATCGGGACATGCCCCTTCCACTTCGCCTTTGCCTTCAAAGGACTTCATGGCGGCATCCACCGTCTCTTGGCGGGAGCCGAAGAAAATCACCTTCGCCCCTTGAGCCAAAAATTCCTCTACAATGGCGTGCCCGATGCCACGAGTGCCCCCGGTAACCACACATACTTTATCTTTTAACATATTGTCCTCCTTGATTTGTTGTTTCCCTTTCTTTATACCTGAAATTGAATATCTTTAAACGCGGTTTTACTACCTATGATTCGGACGGTTCCTCTCACAACAAATCCTCGAGACATTGAAAAGTTTTTGCATGTTATTATTGCTTTTTTCTATCCTTTTTTGTGTTTTTTTTAATTTCCTATGTTGCGTTTTCGTCTAATTTCCTGTGTTATACTTTTGGTAAATTAAGGAGGTATATATATGAAAAAACCATTGAAGCTCATGGAAATTGTCGTCATGGCCATGATCGCCGTCGTCATGGGCATCGTCTTTACGGGCGTGGATGCCATTTATACGCCGATAACCACGGCACTGGGCCCCATCGGCGGCGCTTTGCTTTACGGCGTCTATTTAATTTCGGCACTGATCCCCATGGCCATTATCAGAAAACCCGGTGCTGCAATTATCGGTTCTTTATTCACGGGTATCGTCAATTTGTTAATGGGCAGCCCTTACGGCATTAACATCATCGTCGCCTCCCTTCTTCAAGGGGTCGGCGTGGAGTTGGCCGTAGCTATTTGGAAGTACAATCGCTTTAATCTCGTTGCCCTGGGCCTCGGCGGCATTTTCGCCACCATCCTCGTCACGATCCGCGACTGGTTCGTCTTCGGTCTGTCCGAAATGGGCTCCATGCTTCCCGCCATTCTCATCGTCCGCGTGCTCTCCGCCTTCTTTATCGGCGGCGGCCTGGCTCTGTTGATCGCCACGGCACTGAGAAAAACCGGCGTATTAAAATCCTTAGACAAAGCGTAATTTATGATCAGCGTAAAAAATTTATCACTGACTTTAGAAGAAAAAGAAGTTTTCAGCGGAATCAGTTTCGACGTTTCCGCCGAAAGCTTCTTTCTTATAAAGGGAAGGAGCGGATCGGGAAAGTCCCTCATCCTTCAGGCATTGGCGGGCATGATTCCCGAAGTAGTGAAAGGCGAAGTCTCGGGCTCTGTTTCCATCGGGGATAAAAATCCCGTGGATGAAGGGGTCGTGGGCATGTCCGGCGACGTGGGCTATATGATGCAGGATGCCGACAGTCAGCTCTGCACCTTCAGCGTCAAAGACGAAATTTTATTCGGCATGGAAAATTTAAATCTGCCGAAAGAAGAAATGACCACCCGCATGAACGACGTCCTTCGGCTCTTCCAAATCGAAGATTTGCGCCACCGTTCCATTTCCGAACTCTCCGGCGGGCAAAAGCAAAAGGTCTGCTTCGCCGCCCTTTACGCCATGAATCCGCAGGTCTTTCTCCTGGACGAACCCACGGCCAATTTGGATCCGGACAGCGCCAGGGAAATTATCGCCATTGCAAAAATGCTCGTTCGCGAAGAGGGTAAAACCGTCCTTATCGTGGAGCACAATCACGGCTACATTAAAGACGATGTGGACGGCCTTTACGACTTAGATAATCGGCACCTCGTCACCGACGGCGTCGCCGAATACATCGAATCATATATTCACAACTACGAACTTCCTCCCATCGACTTTCCTCCGGGAGAAAAAGTGATTCTTTCGGGAAAAAATATTTCCTTCAGCTACGGGGATCTCAACGTATTAAAGGACATCTCTCTGGATTTAAGAGAGGGCGAGATCTTGGCCATCGCCGGGAAAAGCGGCAGCGGCAAATCCACCTTGGCCAATCTCCTCTCGGGGCTGGTGCGAGCGCCGGCAAAGGCCATCGAAATCGACGGCAAAGATCTGTCGAAGCTCAATACCATGGCCATGGGGGAAACCGTGGGCCTGGTCTTTCAAAATCCCGAGCACCAGTTTATTAAATATACCGTCTGGGACGAATTGGCCCTGGGGCTGGTGACCCGTCACTACGACAGCGACGCCATTACCGAGCATGTGGAAGCGTCCCTTGTCGCCTTTCGTCTGGTGGAGAAAAAAGACGCCAATCCCTACGAGCTGTCTCAAGGGGAAAAGCGCAAGCTATCTACGGCGTCCATGTTGATCACCGGTCAGAAGGTTCTGATTCTCGACGAACCTACCTACGGCCAGGACCGGGAGAATTTGATCCACCTTCTGGAGCTTTTATACAAAGTGGCGCGCGAAAAGGTCGGCATTATTTTAATCTCCCACGATCCGGAACTGGTTACCCGCTGCTGCCACCGGGCATTGTGGATGACGGACGGCAGATTGGTGCCCTATGAAAGAGGTGAGGCTCATGGATAATATCGACAGCGGTTTTAAACCGATCAATCCCCTGTCCCTGATTATCGCCATGATTTTGCTGACGATTCATGTCTCTTTGGACAAGAATCCCTACTATCCCCTCGCGATGATTGTCTGGTCCTTTGTCCTCAGCCGTTGGGTCACGGATTACACCCCTCTGCAATTTCTATATAAATTGCGGGTACCCGTCGTCGTCGGCGTCTTCTATGCCGGCTTTATTCTCCTGGGCAAGCACATGGCCCGCGCCCCCGTGGATTACCTCTACACCATTTCCTTGGGTCTGCGCTTTATCGCTATCGCCTCTCTGTCCTTTATCTTTATTAAGACCATCAATCCGAAGCTTTTGGTCATGTCATTCATTAAATACTTTAAAATGACCGATGCCATGGGCTTCGCCTTTCTGTCCGCCTACCGCTTTTTTCCCTCTTTTAAAGAGGAATTGCAACAGATTAAATTTTCACACGCCGTTCGCGGCATTGGAGCAAGCGGCCCCTTTGCCCCGATCATCAACATGAAGAATTACACCATCCCGATTTTAGTTACCGCCATTCGCCGGGGAATCCGCATCTCCGTGGCCATGGAAAATCGGGGATTCGGAAAGTTCGAAACGAGAACCTATTACGACGAATTGACCATGAGCCCTTGGGATAAGAAATTGCTTTTGACGAATGTCCTCGTCATTAGCGGCGGTTTTTTCCTCCTCATGGCCTTCGGTCTCATCAGAATTAAAGGAGGGTACTGATGCCTGTCTACAAACAAAACCTCAATTTGAAAGACGCTACATGGAAAGAACGAAACGAAGACAACGCCCGTCGCCTGACAGAAATGCTGGAGTTAGAAAGACGCCCGGTGGGCATTGAATTTTACTACACGGAAGAAGAATTCAACCAATCTTCTTTGCCCGCCTGCGACTACAAAATGGCCTACTGCGTTTTCGTCGAAAAAGCGTCCCGTACGGGTCTTGCCGTGAAAACCTCTTTCGAAAATTACTACTGCGACGGCGGCACCACCGCCTTGGGATTGGAACAGCCGTCACAAGACATTCGCTCCGGCCGCATCTACCACTCCTACGGCCTCTATAAGACCAAGGGCATTGCCCAAAAGGTTTGGAACAATGTTACCGCCTTTCCCGCTGCCGGCATAAAAATCTACGGCATCGGCATCGCGCCACTGGATGCCTTCGATTCCGAGCCGGACATTTGCATCGTCATCGGCAAGCCCTTTTCCATTATGCGCATCACCCAAGGCTCCCTTTACGAAAACGGCGAGCGCCTGAACATGAACATCGCCGCCATGCAAGGAGTTTGCTCCGAAATTACGGCGACACCCTATTTAACCGGCAAAATAAATATTTCCCTCCTCTGTCCTTCCACTCGCACCTTATCCAAGTGGAAACCGGAGGAAATGATGGCGGGCATTCCCATGGACAAAATGGATACGCTCCTGGAAGGCATCGCCGAAGTGAAGAAAGTCAAATAATTTTCCCCTATAGAAAAGAGCCTCTGAATGTAGAGGCTCTTTTTCATTAGAAAGATATTTAGTTTTCTCCAATTTTCATTCATGACGCAACGCTTCACCTTCCCTTGTCCAAAGGATCAATCATCTCGCCTCTGTCCCTTTTCGTCGAAGGTGCGGCGCAGGTCGATTTCCGTGGCGGCCACGGAGGCCAAGAGAAAGGCGGTTTCAAAGGCGGTATAGAAGCCCAACACATCGGCAAAGGCCGGCCGGCGAAGGGCGAAAAATAACACAATCAGGGTAATCAGGGCGAGGAGGCGACCCCATTTCCGCCACCGCTCGGCGCAGGCGGTCTGGGCGTAGTCCCAGGTAGCCTGATTAATCATGGACATGGCGGTGCGGTAGCCGTAGGCCGCGTTAATGGTTTTCGGCGGATGATCCATCATAAGGCGGCCGAAAAAGATCATGATTCCGGGAATGAGTAATACGGCGAACGCCATAAAGACTTTAAACCCCATAAGCTCTCCTTTCTCTTGAAATGCTTTTTCTAAAGCCATTTTACCCGAAATAGAAAAAAGAAAAACGAGGCCCGAAGGCCTCGCTGATTTATTTATTATGACACGGAAAGTTTCTTGTCGTGGCTGTGGACGCTCCTCAGATAGAGCACCACGGCGGCGATGAGCATGAGCCCGCTCAACACAAGAGACGTTCTGAAAAACTGTTGGGAGAGGGCCTGTTCAAAAAATTCTTCGTTGACAATCTGTCTTTGGCTTCCCATGGTTTCGATCACCGCTTTCGTCACCACATTTATGGCCACTTGCAGGCCGATATAGAGCATGATGGGCCCGCCGATGCCGAAGCGGCGGAAGGGCTTTTCGCTCCCTACGCTTGTGACAAAGACCCACACGGCCGCTGAAAATAGCATACCGACGATGACCAGAAGGATAAAGCCTTGCAAATAGGTGATGGCCGGCTTATCTAACAGGGCACTGAGAAACTCTCTTACCTCCGGATCGCTCCCTATTTGGCGGACGAAAAAGGGTCCAAAAAAAGTCAGGGATGAGAGGACCGCGACCAGTTCCACGATAATAAACCAAATCGCCCGGCCGCCCATGGCCTCTTTTCCCGTCAAGGGAAGGGCGGCGAAGAAACTGCCGTAGGAACCGTACATGCGCTTGTAATCCCGCACAAAAAGCCATAAGGGAACGATAACTACGGCGAAGAAGAAGGACATGACGCCGACGAAGACGGTGACGGCGCCGAACGCGCTCTCTTCTCCCGTGTAGCCCCATAAGAGGAAACTGCCGAGAAGGGCGCAGACCACCATGGCGAGAAGAATCCATTTGTCCCGCTTGAAATAATAGCTGATGAGTTTAGACATCGTACACCTCCCTGAAAATCGCTTCCAAATCCTTGCCGTAGCGGCCGCGAAGGGCTTCCACCTCTTCGTTTAAAAGCACCTTGCCGTCTTTTAAAAACACCGCCGTGTCGATAATGGGCTCGATGGGTTCCACCATGTGGGTGGAGATGATCAAGGTCGCCTCCGTGTCGAAGCCGTCCAAAATTCCGTCGATGACGTTTTTTCGCGACAGGGGATCCACGCCGCCGATGGGCTCATCCATTAAATAGAGCCGCGCCTTTCTCGAAAGGGTCAGCGCCACTTGCAGCTTGTCCTGCATACCCTTGCTCATCTCGCGAATGCGGCGGGAGGGCTCCAGGTCGAAAGATTTCAGCATGTAAAAGGCCTTTTCCCGGTCGAAATCGTCATAAAAGTGGCCGTAGAGATCCACGCAGGCCTCGGCGCTTAAATCCTTCGGCAGAGGCAGGTGGTCGGGCTGGTAGCTCACCATGTTTTTCGTGGCCTTGCCGATCTCTTCGCCGAAGATTTCCACCTCGCCCTTATAGCTCATCTCGAGGCCGGCCAAAATGCGGAGCAAGGTGGTTTTCCCCACGCCGTTGGGCCCCATAAGCCCCACGATGTGGCCCGGCTCCAATGCTAAGTCCAGTTTGTCCAAGACGTATTTGCCTCGGTAGTCGATGTCGATTTTCTTGCAATCAACGGCCTTCATGAGACCCTCCTTTCTCCCAACGCTTGTTCAGTAATTTTACCGCTGTCTCCTGTGTCATGGACAGATCCGCCGCCACGCCGATCAATTGATCGCAGGCGTCGAAAAAGGCGTCCTTGCCCAGGGTATCGATGATGTCTTTATTTTCCGTCACAAATTTCCCCCGCGTTCGATCCGTTTCAATGAGCGTTTCCCGCTCCAGTTCCTGTAGTGCCCGCTGCACGGTGTTTGGATTCACACCGTATTCCTTCGCCAAATTTCGCACCGATTCCAATTTCTCTCCGGGGATCAGCTCCCCGGCGGCGATTTGCTTTCGAATGGTTTCGTAAAGCTGCAGATAAATCGGTCGATTGCCGTCAAATTCCATGGGCCCTCCTTTCATCTGTGCTGCTTCTTCTACAAATCACATCGTTCAAATTTCCTTATGCCTATGGTGTTCAATAATAAGACCAATCCCCAGTTTAGTGCCATAAACCGCATGAAGTCGATTCCCTTTCCGGTATCCAGCAGCTGCCCCAAATGATACATAGGCGATGCCAGTTGGACCCCCGGGAATGATTTTAAATACACGAAAACGACAAACAGAACAATAAATACGCCGATGGAAACGTAGGATTTAACATACATACTGAGACTTTGTACTAAGCTAATCGCCAGTATGTACAACGAACCGGTTGCAACGATCGTCATTAGATCAGAAAGATAATGCGCACTGATCAGTTTTCCGTCGGCTATTGGAAGATTCGCCACCAACAAATAATAGCAACCTATCGAAAATACAACGAATAGCACCGTCACGACCCACCAGTAAATGGATTGCGCATAAAACTTCGACCGGTAGATGTTGCGCCTGTTATTGACGCGATTCAACATCATGGAAAGGCTTCCGTTTTCAATTTCTCCTTTTAATATATTCGCACTGTTGATGGCGAGAATGAGAAATATAACGAAGACCATATAAACCAAGGTGTACATGTTGTCGGCAAATGTTAGCCCATTGATTAGCTCCTTGCTGGTATACGTCACAATCAAAGAGTGATTGTGTACGCCCAACCCGTAAAACAAGGGCATTAGGAACATGAAGAACACCAGCAGATTCTCTTTTCGCCTTAACTGCTTAAATAGCTCGAACCGTACAAGCGTCTTCATCATTCCCCTCCTCCAGTAATTTTTCCAGTGGATTGATTACCTTTTCAATATTCACTATGGTAGCGACCGAGCTAATGTAGTGTAGCTTCTCGTTCATGTTTTCCTCTGTGATCACCAGCCTATGCTGATCTAATTTTCTTGCGTAACGACTATCGATTTTATCCGTGTCGTCAACATTCAACATGACGGCGCTTTGAATATGAATGTCCCCATCATAGTGCTTAACTCCGTCTCTAATCACAATGAGACGATTGCATAAAGACTTCACTTCGTCTAAGTTGTGGTCCGAAAAAATCACCGCCATTTTCTGCTTCTTTGCCATCTCCTGAATGAGGCTTTTTACCATCCCGCGCCCGTGAATATCCAATCCCACAAAAGGTTCATCTAAAAGCAGCACGGTTTGGGCATTGAGCAAGGCTTGCGCAAATCCGAGCCTCTGCTTCATTCCGAAAGAAAATTCCTTAATCTTCTTTTTCTCCACCCCTTCCAAGCCAACCGTGTTTAGCACGTCCTTGATTTCAGTGTTTATTCTTTCTGCATCCGTTATTCCGTTTAGGTACAGAATGGATTCCAAGTTTTCATAAGCGGTCAAATACTCATAAAAATTCGGCTCCACGGAAATGCCGAACTTTTTCCGGCAAGGCGAATCCATGGTAACTTCTTCGCCTTCGTAGCCTATTTTTCCGGAATCGGCGTGAATGCAACCGGCCAACATGTTCAATAAAGTCGTTTTACCGGCGCCGTTTACGCCGATAAGGCCGACAATGTCGCCCGCATTTAATTGCATCGAGAAGTCGAAAAGTCCTCTTCCGTTTCCATAGTCTTTGGTTAAGGACGCCACATCAAGTAAATCCATCATTCCCTCCTTTCATCTGTGCTACTTCCTTAATACAGTCATATTGTACCGCCGTCTTAATACAGTGTCAACTCTTTTTTTGAATTATTTTTGCTGAAAATGTCTCTTCCGAAGATTTTAATAAAATGTCGCCGAAACCATCCGCCGCAACCGAAAGTTGCGTTCCTTTTGCTTGTGCCCTGTTCTTCTTTTTGTTACAGTGAATTTAAGATAAATACACAGCTAAAGAAGGAGTTTCTTATGTATGGTGAAAAAATAAAAGCAAAACGAAAGGCCATGGGGCTTTCGCAAGAGGTCTTGGCGGAAAAGCTCGGCGTCACCCGCCAAGCCGTGTCCAAATGGGAAATGGATCGAGCGCAGCCGACCACGTCTAATCTACGAGAGTTGGCACAGATATTTTCCGTGGACATGGCCTATTTCATCGGAGAAGATGATTCGAAGAAAGAAGAACCTTCTCCTCTCAGCTCCACCGTTGTTTCAATCCTCGCCTATGCCATCGGTCTGTTCTTTTTTCTCGTCTATTATTTTGTCCTTGCCGACACCCTCTTCCACAAAAGCCCCACCTCTGCGGCCTTAATGCCTCTCACTCTTTACTTCATCCTCGCCACCGTGGTCTTTCCCCAAGCCTATAAATACGCCGGCGACCGGCTGGATCATTTAGATATTAATTTCTTTCGCCTGGTGGCGCTCCCCGCGCTTTATGTTATCGGCCCTGTGGTCGTTCTCTATTCTCTTTTCAAAAAGAAAGATTAATTCTCCCGCGCACGACGCGGGTTTTTTGCGCAAAAAAACGGACGCACATGGCGTCCGCTTTCATTCAGAATATAGGAAGGTGTCATTATTTTAGTATTCTTGCATCGCTTTATTCATGACAAAATATTTCGCTAAGTCAAATAAGAAAAAGCGCACTTTCGATAGCAAGATGTTTTCATAGCATTTCCAGTAACCGACGAATCGATGGTGTCGCCTCTGACTAAAGGCTTCCACGTCGGAGACGGGATAACCGAGAAAGATGCCTATTTCGTCGGGACAGCCAATTAAAAACCGTGTTTTTAATTCCGCAATGGCTTCGTCCACAGTGGCGTATTCATAGCCGCGATTCTTTAAAAAAGCTCGGCATCTTCGGTCTGTGAGTCTGTGTTCAAGTCTTTTTCTGTCGTAGAAGTATAGAAGCAAACTGCCTTTGGGATTAATCAGCTCGGCATGTGCAAGGGGTATGACATGCTTGATGCTTTCGTCCCGGGCCCAACACCGGCTTAGGTCTCTCGATGGATTGACTAAGTTAACCAGAGTTCCCGTTTTTCCGCAAAAAACCGTGGGGGCCGTATAGGCTTTGAGTATGGCTTCTAAATAATCTCGATCATTACATGATGCGCATCGGTTGAGGTAACGAACCGTGGAGTCATTGAGTTTACGCTTCACATAATGCGCGAGCACTGTCTTCGCACTCCTTCAAGCCGTCTGCATCCGGCTCGCCTTTACAAATGACGGTGGCGACATAGGCAGGAGAAAGTCCTCGAACTTCGTCCTCCCAGGTTTCCATCCATTCGCCTTCCGCCCAATCGTAGGAGCCAAAGAGTAATACGTATTTTCCTTTCAGCAGAGGATTCACATCATCCATCAAAGGACGCATGGTCGATTCTTCCAGCTCTTCTGCACCCATAGCCGGACAACCGAATGCGATCCTGTCTGCATCTTTGACGATGGCCTCTGTTGCGTCGGCGGCTTCGATTAACGAAGCTTCCTGACCGGCCGCTTCCAAGCCCTTGGCGACTGCCTTCGCCATGGCTTCTGTGTTGCCGGTCCCCGACCAATAAATGACAGGTACCATAATTCCCTCCTTTCTACCTTGCGGCACGTTCACGCTGCACGCATTGGCATAAACGACAGAATCACCTGATATGTACCGCAAAGAATGATTTGATAATTCGTATCGTTTACAATTGTTATTATAATCGCCCTTTCCGATTTTTGCAAGGCTTTTTCGAAACTTTTTGAGATTTATTTTCAATGCGTATTTTCGGCTTGGTTTCGGGCTTTTCGGGCGTGTTTTCTTTACAAGCTATGCTTTTTTCGAAATTTTCTTCTCGCTCCGGCTTCGATTTTTTTCGCTCCACTTTCGATTCTTCTTTTCGATCTGCTTTCGATTTCTTTCTCACCGTTCTTTTTCCGAAATTTTCTTCTCCGAATTCTTTCGTTTTCTCTCTTCGGGCTTCTTCCGATTTTTCTCTCGATCATCTTTCGCCCTCCTTCTGCCATCGCCTTTCATCGCCTCCCTCTCCCCGGCGATTTTTCCCCGCGAGTTTTACGTTCAAATCTTTCTTTCCCTTTCTCAGGACGAATCCTTCGCCGGTTCTTTACTTTTTTCGCTAACTATTTATTGTTTATCGTTAAATATCGGCTATAATAAAAGCAGGAGGTCAATATGAAACAATTACAAACCACAATTATCGCCGTCGTCTTGGCGGCGGCCATCCTTTCCGTGAGCGCCTTTTTCGCCATTATCGGATCGGCTTTAGTGAAAGCTTGGGTGCTGAAGGATGCCACCTTTACCATCTACCTGCCCCTGATCCCCGCGAGCCTCGCCTTTTGGGGCATAAGCGGCGCCTTTCTTCTCGCGGGGCTGGCCTTCGGCCTTTACACGACGTTTTTGTACGCCAGGGGCCGCCTCTTCACCCCGGCCATGGTCCGCGGCCTGGAGCGAGTGGGGTTATGCTTTTTAGGTGCCGGGGGAAGCTTTTTGCTTCTCGCCATTTACCTGGCCGTGAATGTGCAGCTCGCCGCCCTCTTTCTGCTCTTCTTTCTCCTCGCCCTGCTCCTCGCTGCGGCGGCGCTTTTCTTCTTCCTTCTGGCCGATGCGGTGGATGAGGGCCGCCGCCTGCGGGAAGAAAACGACCTGACCATTTGAGGTGTGCCATGATTTGTGTGGATTTAGATATTATGCTCGCCAAACGAAAGATGAGCCTGACGGAATTGTCCCGGGCGGTGGATGTGAGCCTGCCCAATCTGTCCATTTTAAAGACGGGAAAGGCCAAGGCCATTCGCTTTTCCACCCTCGACGCTATTTGCCGGGCCCTTGATTGTCAGCCTGGAGACATTTTGCGCTACGAAGGAGATGATGAGCATGACGCGGACTAAGGGCCTGACGGTTTTAGGGGCGCTCTTTCTCGCGGGCCTTGCGGCGATTTTGATTTTCTCCGACGCCACGCCTCGAAGGATCAAGGCCATGAACGCCGCTTTTGGTACGCACGTCACGAGGCGGGCCGTGTGCGTGGACGATGTGAAAAAGCCGCCGGATTTTCTCGGCGACGGCGTGAGCTATACGATTTATAAGTTGAATGACGAGGACATGGCGCAGCTGAATCAGGATTTGAAAAAGACGAAAGCTTTTTCCGCCGACAGCGAGATCGGCGAGTCCGTATCCTCGGGCCTGCAGTGGGCGAAAAGGGAGCAGCCGGCCATTAAAGATCCCGCCCTGTCATTTCCAAACTGCCGCTACTATTATGTGAATCGCTCCCCGGGCGGGACGGCGGATTATGTTTCCAACTACGACGCCTTGGTCGTGGACGAGGACAATCACCTGATTATGTATCTGGTCTACGACAGCTAAGGCTTTCAAATTCATAGGACCGAAAATAATCACGGCTCATTGCTATTGGCAAGGAGCTGTTTTTTCTTGCCCTGAAAATTTTCCATTAAAAAACTGCCGAGACCTTTGCCTCGACAGTTCATTTCATTTATTCCGTTGTGATTAAAAATTTTCTTCTATTAGAGACCTAACCCCATTTTGCGGACCGAAGGGACGAGAAAATGGTTGGTAGGTCCTATGTCAGGATGGCCCGGCGGGACGAGCCGAGCGAGTCGCCCGGTTGCCATCTACGGTTAAAATGCGATTCTAAAGTACAGGGCGATAAAGCACAAGATCACTGCCATGGGCACGTAAATAAACTTGCCCAGATAGTACCATCTCTTGGTGCGCTTCACCTTACTGCCCGTATTGATCTCATCGACCAGGGCATCGGCATCCATAATCCAGAACCAGGAAATGGCACCGAGGGTGGCGCCCAAGGGAATGATGTAGATGGACACGAGATCCATCCAGGGGCCCCAACCGCCTAAAATAGCGCCGTCGACGCCGCCGATAGGTTCCATGAAGATGCCGGGGATAAAAGCGGCGAGACCGATAAGGACCAATGCCGCCTTACGATTTAAGCCTTCAAATTGATGGAGCAAGGACTCGCAAACGACTTCAAACATATTTTGCAGAGAAGAGATTCCGCCGAAAAGCACGGCCAAGTACAGGGCGATGGCAAAAAATCTGCCTCCCACCATGTGTTGAAGAATCGTAGGCAGGGTGACGAACAAGAGCCCGGGACCGCCTTCGGGATTTTCACTGAAGGAAAAGAGGGCGGGGATCATGACCAAGGCCGCAACCATGGCCGCAATGGTGTCGAAGAGCGCCGTTTGCTTGGCCCCTCCCACAATGTCTTCGTCCTTGTTCAGGTAAGCGCCGCAAACCAGCATGCCGCTCCCCGTAATGGACAGGGAGAAGAAGGCTTGCCCCATGGCTCCCACCAGGACCTTCGGATCCGCGAGCATTTTCCAATCCGGCGTAAACATAAATTTGTAACCGGCGGCGGCATTGGGAAGGAAGGCCACACGAATGGCCAAGATGACAAACAGCACGAAGAACAGCGGCATCATAATTTTATTTGCCTTTTCAATGGACTGCGCCCCTCTGATACAGGTCAAAAGAGTCAGAATAATGACGATGGCGTGGAAGGGGATGACGCTGAAATTTTGGCCCGAAAAGGATGCGAACCAAGCTTCCGAATCCACGGTCATCAAGCTTCCGCTCACGCTTTGGAAAAGGGATTTTAATACATAAGAAATGATGACGGCGTAGCCGATGGCGATGCAGATGGAACCTAAAAGAGGTAAAATGCCGACAGCTTTTCCGACTTTAGACAATTTTCTGTGGGACCAGGCCTTTTCGTAAGAGCCCAAGGTCCCGGTTTCGGAGTAACGACCTGCGGCATACTCGGCGGACAGACCGAAATAGGCGAAGATGGCGATAAAAATTAAGTAGACGATTAAAAATGCGCCTCCGCCGTTGGCTGCCAGCTTATAAGGAAAGCCCCACACATTTGCCATACCTACCGCCGAGCCGACGGTGGTCAGTATGAAGCCCCAAGTCGATGTAAACTTATTGTCCTTCATTTAAACCTCCTTTGTTATTCTTTATCACTTTGATTAAATAAACTTACCCGATATCATACACCCTTTCCCCTACCATGTCCACCTTTTCCCGCCTTTTTTTGATACTGATTTCGGATAAAACCATGCCTTGATCGCGGCCCGAATCCTTAGGGCAAAAGACGGTGGAGAAAAACAAATTTATGGCTCGAGAAAATGGCTTATGCAAGAAAAGACGGAGGCGGCATTTTACATTTTAGGGCACAAAAAAGGCGTCTTTTCTCATTTCAGAATTTTAGGGCACAAAAAAACACACGCCGTCGTTAAGATCAGCGTGCGTCCTTTGTGTGACCGGCAATTTCCTACTCTCCCGGGTCGTTACCAACCAAGTACCATCGGCGTTAAGAGGCTTAACTTCTGTGTTCGGTATGGGTACAGGTGTGTCCCTCTTGCTATCGTCACCGGACGAACCAAGCTGCATATACAATCTCTTTGGTCAAGTCTTCGACCGATTAGTATCTCTTAGCTACATACATTGCTGCACTTCCACCTGAGACCTATCTACCTCGTAGGCTACAAGGGGTCTTATCATTACTGAGGGAAATCTCATCTCGAGGGGGGCTTCGTGCTTAGATGCTTTCAGCGCTTATCCCTTCCAAACTTAGCTACTCAGCTATGCCATTGGCATGACAACTGATACACCAGCGGTTTGTCCATCCCGGTCCTCTCGTACTAAGGACAGATCCTCTCAAATTTCCTACGCCCACGACGGATAGGGACCGAACTGTCTCACGACGTTCTGAACCCAGCTCGCGTGCCTCTTTAATGGGCGAACAGCCCAACCCTTGGGACATGCTTCAGCCCCAGGATGAGACGAGCCGACATCGAGGTGCCAAACCTCCCCGTCGATGTGGACTCTTGGGGGAGATAAGCCTGTTATCCCCAGGGTAGCTTTTATCCGTTGAGCGATGGCCCTTCCACTCGGTACCACCGGATCACTAAGTCCTGCTTTCGCATCTGCTCCACTTGTCGGTGTCGCAGTTAAGCTTCCTTTTGCCTTTGCACTCTGCGCACGATTTCCGTCCGTGCTGAGGAAACCTTTGAACGCCTCCGTTACTCTTTAGGAGGCGACCGCCCCAGTCAAACTGCCCAACTGACAGTGTCCCTCTTCCGGATTCACGGAAGTAGGTTAGAATTCCAGAATGAATAGAGTGGTATCCCAAGGGCGACTCCCGAAACACTGGCGTGCTTCGTTCTTCGTCTCCCACCTATCCTGTACAGTCCATTCCGAAATCCAATATCAGCCTGCAGTAAAGCTCCATGGGGTCTTTCCGTCCTGTCGTGGGTAAGCGGCATCTTTACCGCTACTACAATTTCACCGGATCCTTTGTTGAGACAGTGCCCAAATCGTTACACCTTTCGTGCGGGTCGGAACTTACCCGACAAGGAATTTCGCTACCTTAGGACCGTTATAGTTACGGCCGCCGTTTACTGGGGCTTCAGTTCTAAGCTTCGCTTGCGCTAACTTTTTCCCTTAACCTTCCAGCACCGGGCAGGTGTCAGCCCCTATACTTCGTCTTTCGACTTCGCAGAGACTTGTGTTTTTGGTAAACAGTCGCTTGGGCCTTTTCACTGCGGCCATGTTTCCATGGCTCCCCTTCTCCCGAAGTTACGGGGTCATTTTGCCGAGTTCCTTAACAAAGGTTTTTCCGCTCGTCTTAGGATTCTCTCCTCACCTACCTGTGTCGGTTTACGGTACGGGCGACAGTCCGCGAATAGTGGCTTTTCTTGGCAGTATGGAGTCGGCTCCTTCTCTACTTGTTTTCGATCCGCATCACACGTCAGACTTATAAGAAGCGGATTTGCCTACTTCTCATCCTTGGTGCTTGCACGCCTCACCAACCGGGCGCTACGCGTATCCTCCTGCGTCCCCACATCTTCATTGCGGTTGCCGGTACAGGAATTTCCACCTGTTGTCCATCGACTACGCCTTTCGGCCTTGCCTTAGGTCCCGACTTACCCTGAGTGGACGAGCCTTCCTCAGGAAACCTTGGGTTTTCGACGGGTGAGATTCTCACTCACCTCTCGCTACTCATGCCAGCATTCTCTCTTCTGTACGCTCCACAGGGCCTTACGGCTTCTGCTTCATCGCCTACACAATGCTCCTCTACCAATCCGTTGGATTCCACGGCTTCGGTATCGTGTTTAGCCCCGGTTATCTTCGGCGCAGAGTCACTTGACTAGTGAGCTATTACGCACTCTTTCAATGTATGGCTGCTTCTAAGCCAACATCCTAGTTGTCTCAGTAACTCCACATCCTTTTCCACTTAACACGAATTTTGGGACCTTAGCCGGTGGTCTGGGTTGTTTCCCTCTCGACTATGAAGCTCATCCCACATAGTCTGACTCCGGAGGCTCATGTCTTCGGTATTCGGAGTTTGATAGGTCGCGGTAACTTGGTAAAGTCCCTTGACCATTCAGTGCTCTACCCCCGAGACACGCCCTTCCAGGCTAGCCCTAAAGCTATTTCGAGGAGAACCAGCTATCTCCGCGTTCGTTTGGCTTTTCACCCCTATCCACAGGTCATCCGATAACTTTTAAACGTTACCCGGTTCGAGCCTCCATTGAATTTTACTTCAACTTCACTCTGCCCATGGATAGATCACGCGGTTTCGGGTCTATGACCTCCGACTCTTCGCCCTGTTCAGACTCGCTTTCGCTACGGCTTCAATGCAAAACATTTTAACCTCGCCGGAAATCATAACTCGCTGGCCCGTTCTACAAAAAGTACACGATCGTGGTTCGAGACCACTTTCGCTGCTTGTAAACATCCGGTTTCAGATTCTATTTCACTCCCCTCCCGGGGTTCTTTTCACCTTTCCCTCACGGTACTTATGCGCTATCGGTCACCAAGGAGTATTTAGCCTTAGGGGGTGGTCCCCCTGTATTCCCACCGGGTTTCACGTGCCCTGTGGTACTCGTTTAGAGTGGCTCGCGTTCGCTTCGCATACGGGACTGTTACCCGCTATGGTTGATCTTTCCAAATCATTCTGCTCGCGTTAGCTCGCCGTATCTCAAGTTGGGCTGAACCCCGTTCGCTCGCCGCTACTGAGGGTATCGAGGTTTCTTTCTTTTCCTCGGGGTACTTAGATGTTTCAGTTCCCCCGGTATTCCTTTCATACGCTATGGATTCACACATGAATGCTGAGAGGTTCTCTCAGCGGGTTTCCCCATTCGGAAATCTGTGGATCGATGTGTATTTGCCACTCCCCACAGCTTTTCGCAGCTTATCGCGTCCTTCATCGGCTCTTGGTGCCAAGGCATCCACCGGATGCTCTTTCTAACTTGACCTTACGATCTATTTCGTTGAAATTGTAATCTTAAATTTAAATTTGAAGATTTGATTTACGATGTTCTCGTTTTTGATTGTATATGCAGTTTTCTTGGTTCAAAAATAGAATCCCGCCTGACTTGCACAGACGATTACGCGACTTGCGGATTCATAATTAAAGGTATAAGAGATTTATCCATCTGTCGTCCTTCCCCGCAGGGAAGGACGTTCTTCCTTAGAAAGGAGGTGATCCAGCCGCACCTTCCGATACGGCTACCTTGTTACGACTTCACCCCAGTCATTAACCCTACCTTCGACAGCTGCCTCCTTGCGGTTAGCTCGCTGGCTTCGGGTATTGCCAACTCCCATGGTGTGACGGGCGGTGTGTACAAGACCCGGGAACGCATTCACCGCAGCATTCTGATCTGCGATTACTAGCAACTCCGACTTCATGCAGGCGAGTTGCAGCCTGCAATCCGAACTGGGATCGGCTTTTTGAGATTCGCTTGAGATCGCTCTGTCGCTGCCCTCTGTACCGACCATTGTAGCACGTGTGTAGCCCAGGACATAAAGGGCATGATGATTTGACGTCATCCCCACCTTCCTCCGATTTATCATCGGCAGTCCCTTTAGAGTTCCCACCGTTACGTGCTGGCAACTAAAAGTAAGGGTTGCGCTCGTTGCGGGACTTAACCCAACATCTCACGACACGAGCTGACGACAACCATGCACCACCTGTATTAGCGTTTCCGAAGAAAAGGCTTTATCTCTAAAGCGGGCGCTAGTATTTCAAGTCCTGGTAAGGTTCTTCGCGTTGCTTCGAATTAAACCACATGCTCCGCTGCTTGTGCGGGTCCCCGTCAATTCCTTTGAGTTTCATGCTTGCGCACGTACTCCCCAGGCGGAGTGCTTATTGTGTTAACGGCGGCACCGAGGTTTGACCCCCGACACCTAGCACTCATCGTTTACGGCGTGGACTACCAGGGTATCTAATCCTGTTTGCTACCCACGCTTTCGTTCCTCAGCGTCAGTTGAAGTCCAGCAAGTCGCCTTCGCCACCGGTATTCCTCCTAATATCTACGCATTCCACCGCTACACTAGGAATTCCACTTGCCTCTCCTTCACTCAAGCTTGACAGTTTCCGATGCTTACGAAGGTTGAGCCTTCGCCTTTTACATCGGACTTGCCATGCCGCCTGCGAACCCTTTACGCCCAGTAATTCCGGACAACGCTCGCCCCCTACGTATTACCGCGGCTGCTGGCACGTAGTTAGCCGGGGCTTCCTCCTATGGTACCGTCATTATCTTCCCATAGGACAGAGCTTTACGATTCGAAAACCTTCATCGCTCACGCGGCGTCGCTGCATCAGGGTTTCCCCCATTGTGCAAGATTCCCCACTGCTGCCTCCCGTAGGAGTTTGGACCGTGTCTCAGTTCCAATGTGACCGTTCACCCTCTCAGGCCGGTTACTGATCGTCGTCTTGGTAGGCCGTTACCCCACCAACTAACTAATCAGACGCGAGGCCATCTCTTACCGCTAGCACTTTGACTTCATCACCAGGAGGTGTCGGAGTCTTATACGGTATTAATCCCGGTTTCCCGAGGCTATCCCGTTGTAAGAGGCAGGTTCCTCACGCGTTACTCACCCGTTCGCCGCTAATCCCAATCAAATCACCCCGAAGGGATCAATGAATGTTCATCGCTCGACTTGCATGTGTTAGGCGCGCCGCCAGCGTTCGTCCTGAGCCAGGATCAAACTCTCAATAAAAACTTTGAGTTTGCTTAGCTCGGATTCACTGACTGTGTTCCGCTTTAAGCTTTTAGATTGTTATGGTTTAATCTCTTATACCATTTAATTAACTTGGTTCAGTGCCGCTTCTTTCGAAACAGCTTATTTAGTATATCTCGCAGGGAATGCTTTGTCAAGAACTTTTTAACACTTTGTAAAAATTCTTTCCGCACGCCTCGCGCGATAACTTTTATATCATACCTCGCGAGATTCGAACTGTCAAGAAGTTTTTTGACATTTTTCTCAAACAGCTGCATCTCTTTCGAGGCGACTTGCATAGTCTACCACCGGTACCGGGATCTGTCAATGGTGTTTTTCTTTTTTATTGAAACAGATAGTAGAGGCCGATGCAGAGCATAACTACGGCACTTGCGATCCTGATCGCTTTTCCGTTCTTTGCCGCCCATTTATTCTTCCAAAGAATACCTTCCAGATTCAGCAGGGCGACGACAAATGTAATGATGGCGAAAATTTGATTGGTCTTCATGGGCATATGCTCCTTTTCTCGACGGGCCTCGAGTCCCGAGGCAGTTTTTTCTTCTTTATTATAAATTTGCTGTAAGAATACGGTCAAGCGATGATTTTACTTCCCGCGAAATATCTATGGAATTTCAAACCTTTTATTTTAACCTACCTTCTTATGCCGTTTTCTGATAGAATAAATAGCGTAGGGAATCCTACATCCATTCATCTATGTCTGATGGTGCTCCTTTGTTTAATAGAGCGAAAGACGCCCCTCTTCGGAGGGGCGTCTTTTTTTATGCCTTGGTCTATTTATTATTGAAAGATGGTCATTTTTTCCATGCGGTCGAAGGCCTTGTCGATGTCGTCCACGCCGACGGTGACGGCGAGGCGCAAAAAGCCGCGGCCGCTTTCGCCGAAGGCGGAGCCTTTCACCGTGAGCACGTGGGCTTCGTCCAACAGCTTTTGCCACACCTCGTCTTCGGTTAAACCCGTAGGGCGAATGTCCACGAAGAGGTAGAAGGTGCCCGTAGGCTCGGCGATGCGAATGTTTTTGAGTCGCTTCAAGCGCTCGTAGGCGTGGAAGGTGCGCTTTTTAAATTCCTCCACAATGGCGGGCTGCACTTCGTCTCGATGGGTGAGGGCGTAGAGGGCGGCGCGCTGGGAGATGGCCGGGGCGGTGTAGACATTGTTTTCGTTTACGGATTTCGCCGCGGCGATAAAATCTTTATCTCCTAAGATATAGCCGATACGCCAGCCGGTCATGGCGAAGTTTTTGGAAAAGGAGCGCAGGGTAATGGTGCGGTCTTTGCAGGCGTCTATGGATGCCATGGGCACGAAGGGGCTCTCATAGGAAAAGGCGGTGTAAATATCGTCGGCTATTAAATAGAAGTCTTTTTCTTCCGCCAGTTGCCCCAGGGCCATGAGCTCTTCTTTTTTCAGACACAGGCCCGAGGGATTGTTGGGGGTGTTGACGATGAGGGCCTTGGTTTTTTCCGTGACCTTTTTTCGAATCGCGTCCATGTTCGGGCGGAAGCCCTCGTCGGGATCCGTGGGAATAAACACGGGCACGCCCCCCGCCATTTTGACCTGATCGGCGTAGGGGGCGAAGTAGGGCTCGATGATCATGACCTCATCGCCTTCATCGAGCATGGTTTCAAGCACCAGCCACATGCCGTGGCAAGCGGAGGTGGTGACGAAGACATTTTCCGGCGAAAGCTCCACGCCGTAGGTTTCCTTTTGAAAGTCTACGATGGCGGCGATGAGTTCTCCGTCGCCTTGACTGTTTGTGTAGTGGGTGTGGCCCGAGAGGGCGTCTTCCGCCGCGGCGCGGATAATGGCCGCCGGGGTGGTAAGGTCGGGATCGCCCAGGGTAAAGTCCACTACGTCGTGGTAGGCCTTGGCCAAATCGGCACTTGCCGCCAATGCCCCGGATTCTCGGTTCCCGTATTTTTTCGAAATCATGGCTTTATTCATACTTTCTCCTCTATCTGTGTATTATCTGATATACTGATTGTGATGCAAGAATGTTTGTAAATCTTCGTCGAATGGTTCCATTATAAAGGAGGGATAGGCGAATGGCAAAAAAACCTGACTATACAGTGCCCATGGTGGATAAGGCGCTGCAAATTTTGCATTTCCTCTTGGAAAACGGCGGCGCCCACGGCATCGGCGATATTGCGAGCCGCCTGGACCTGCCCAAGGCCAGTGTCTTTAAAATCCTCTATACCCTGGAGGGGGAACATTTCGTGGCAAAGGACAGCGAGGACCGCTATCGCCTGGGCCTGGGCTTTATTCCCTACGACGCCGAGGTCAGGAATCGCTGGGATTTCACCACGGTGACCCGCCCCATTATGGAACGGGCGGTACGGGAGATGGGCGAAAGTTTAAACTTGGGCATTTGCGCCGACGATGCCATTGTCATGTTGGACACCGTAGCCGGGGAGGAGTTTTTTATTATGCGCCACCTGATCCCCGTGGCCCCTCTTTACTGCTCCGCCATCGGAAAGATTTTCCTCGCCGAGTACGAGGCGGATGATCTCGCCCGCTACCTCGCCCGCCACGAGCTGGCGCCCCGCACCATTTCCACCTTGACGACGAAAGAGGCCTTGGCGGCGGATTTACAAGACGTGGTGGAGACGGGCACGGCCCACGACCGGGAGGAATACGAATACGGCCTGACCTGCATGGCCAAGGGCGTTTATTTCGAAGGCAAGCTCATCGCCGGGGTAAGTCTGTCGGGCCCAACGAGCCGTCTGGAGCACAAGGGCATGGACCGCTTGGAAAATATCCTCGCCGACGTGGCCGATGCCTTGGCGGAGGAGCCGGGCCTGGGCACCTTGCTTTCTCTTTAATTTCCATACTTTCTTCCCTTCAATAAAAAAGTTGCCGCCGCCATGACGACAACTTTTTCATAGAGAAGAAAGAAATAATAGATTATGGCAAGCATCGTGGCGTGCACGACGCTTTACAAAGGATCGACATAGGAAAATGTCGTTTGTACGTATTCGCGGCGAAAGTGATTGGCAAAAGGAGGAAGTCTTACGCCACGATTTCTTCTCTCAGGTGACCTTCTTCAAAGTGTAGGATGCGATCGGAGATGCGCTCGGCAAAGGCCCGGTCGTGCGTGACGACGATCATGCCCATGCCCTTTTCCTTCAAACGGTTCATGGTTTGGGCCAGCTTGTCGATGGTCGCCCCGTCCAGGGCGGAGGTGGGCTCGTCGAAACAGAGGATCTCCGGCTCCAGCATACAGGCCCTGACAATGGCCACCCGCTGCTGTTGGCCGCCGGAAAGGCTTCTCGGGTACTTGTCCCTTTCCTCGTAAATCTCAAGCTCCTTCATGAGCCGCTCCGCCCGCTCTTGGGCTTCTTTTCGGTCCACGCCGTGGTAGATGGGAGCCAGGAGGATGTTCTCCCACACGGTCATTTTCGGAAAGAGGGAGTAGCCTTGAAAGACCATGCCGATTTTTTTCGCATCCGTCGTTCCCGCCGGCATGAGCTCGCCGTCGAAGGATACCTTGCCGTCGTCGTAGGTTTCCAGCCCGTTTAAGCAACGGAGAAAGGTGGTCTTTCCTTGGCCGCTCTTGCCGGCGATGGAGACGATCTCATCGGAGGTGAAGGTCAGGTCGATGTCGCTCCAAATGCAGCGGTCGCCAAAGGACTTTTTTAAATTTTCCACGGTGATTTTCATGACGCTTCAATCTTCCTCTCTGTGTGTCTCAAAAGCAGGGTCAACAGGCCGACGACGATCAGATAAACTATCCCGACATAGACGTAGGGCAGAATGGAGGACATGGTGTTCGAGACGGACTTGGCCGCTTTCAAAATGTCCATGACGCCCAGAATGTAAACCAAGGATGTGTCCTTGACCAGAGTAATGACTTCGTTGGAGTAGGCGGGGAAGCTGCGCTGAATGACCACGGGCAGAATCACCTTAAAGAAGGTGTAGCTCTTGGACAGCCCCAACACTTTTCCCGCTTCCCACTGTCCGGGATCCACGGATTGTACCCCGCCTCTTAAAATTTCGGCGAGATAGGCCGTGTAGTTTAGGACGAAGGCGAGGAAGATGGAAGTAAACCGGCCCAGGGTAATGCCCGCGGGCAGAAGGGGCAGCCCGAAGAACACGAACATTAATTGAAGGAGCAAAGGTGTCGCTCGCATAATGTAAATGTAAATCGCCGCCAACTTCGATATAATTGGGTTACGGGACAGACGCGCCCATGCAACCGGTATACAGAGAACGGAAGACAGGACGATGGTGACGATAAAAACCGACGCCGTGGTCTTCATTCCTTCTCCCAGTAAAGGGATTAAACGTTGTAGTACTTCCAAAACTGCCTCCTGATATTAAGCCTTAGTCGGCGAAATATTTCTTGTAGATCTCGTCGTAGGTGCCGTCTTCTTTTAACTTTGCCAGCGCCTTGTTCAGTGCTTCCTGTAAAGCCACATCGTCTTTGCGCATACCGACGGCAAATTGTTCTTCGCCGAAGTTGTCGTCCAAGACTTTATATTTGTCTTCGCCGTTTTGCTTCATGTAGTAACGGGCCAGAACTTCGTCGACGACGATGGCGTCGCAGCGCTTCGCTTCGATGTCTTTAAAGCATTCCGTGTTGGTTGCATATTCAACCGGCGGTTCGGCCAAGCTGTTGACGAAAGCTTCGTCTTTGGTGACGGCTTCCAGTGCCGAGGATTCTCCTTGCACGGTGACGCGCTTGCCTGCCAAGTCCGCTTTGGAATTGACGGGGGAGTCCTTTAAGGTCACGATAATTTGGCGATTGTCCATATAGGGATCGGAGAAGAGCACTTTCTTTTCACGTTCGGGAGTAATGGAGTAGCCGTTCCATAAAAAGTCCACATTGCCGGAATCTAATTCCGTTTCCTTCACCGTCCAGTCGATGGGTTGGCATTCGACTTTAATGCCCATTTCCTTGGCGGCCGCTTGTGCCAGTTCCACGTCGAAGCCGACGAGCTCGCCTTTTTCATCGCGGAAGCCCATAGGAGCGAAGGTGTCGTCCATGCCCAGGACATAGGTCTTGCTCGTATCTAATTCGCCGGCAGCCTCTTGCTTGGCATTGTTGCCGCCGTCGTTGGCTGCATTGTTTTCCTGCTTGTTCCCGCCGCCGGAACAGCCGACGAGGAAAATCATCAACAGAGTGGTGAGGGTCAAAAGTTTTTTCTTCATGCTCGGTTCCTTTCTTTCTTTATCGCTTTATCATAGTAAATCATCATGGGTTAATAATACAACCTCTTTCGAACTTTGTAAAGCCTTTTTTAAAAAATATATTGTATGGAAGGCTCTTAAAAATTTCGACGGCTTTTTATCCTGCCGCGGTATTTGTTTTAGGTCGCATGCCTTCGGAAGTGTTGTCCCTTCTGTTGCCAGAGCCCGCACGGGGCTTAGGTCTTTTCTCGTCGCCCTACTCTTCGGTCTCGTCGACGTGGACATCATCGGCGAGGCTTGCGGAAATCTACGGCGCGTGAATTTATTTTTCCCGTGGTGGTGAATTTAATCGCCTACTGTTTCGAACCACGCCCTCATTTGATAAAATTATTATTTGTTACCGCCGCCATTGGCAGCTGCGGCACGGTTATCTTCCTTCGCTTTATCTTTTAACACTTTCGTCGGTTGGGAAAGGAGTCTCAATGGATACCCACCACGCACAACATTACGATCGCAACCGTCTGAGGATGCATTTGGTCTTCGGGGGCTTTTTCGTGGGCCTGGCCTCGGGGATGATTTCCGTCTTGTACCGGTTCACCTTGGGGAAACTGGACGATTTGAGAAATCTCCTCTATGCGAACATGACCCCGACCCGAGTCCTGCTCATGCTTCTCCTCTTTTTCGCCATGGCCGTGGCCATGCACCTCTTACTGAACTGGTCGCCCTTAAGCGGCGGCAGCGGGATTCCCCAAATTCGCGGCGAACTTTTGGGCAAGGCCGACATCGCTCCGGTGCCCACCTTGATCTCCAAATTCTTCGGCGGCGCCATGGCGGCCTTCTCGGGCCTGACCTTGGGCAGAGAGGGCCCTTCCATTCAATTGGGGGGCACCTTGGCGAAGCTTCTGGGCAAAATGTTTCACGCCACGGAAATGGAGCAACGCTACTTTATCACCGCCGGGGCATCCGCCGGCCTCGCCGCGGCCTTTAACGCGCCCCTGGCCGGCGCCCTCTTCGCCCTGGAAGAGCTGCACAAGAGCTTCTCCCACTTCTTCGTCGTGCCCTGCGTCGTGGCCTCGGTGGTGGCCAACTGGGTCAGCTTCAGCATCTTGGGCATGGAGCCCGCCTTTTCCTTTCCCATGAAAGAAATGCTCCCTACGGGGATGATCTGGGCCCCCGTCGTCGTCGGCGTCGTCGGCGGCATCTTCGGCTCCGTCTTTAACAAAGGCCTGCTCTTTGCAAGCACCCGCATGAAGAAACTCCCCGTCCCTCGCTACGTCGTGATCTTTCTCGCCATGGTCCTTGCCCTCTTGGCCGGGCTCTACAATCCCATCCTTTTAGGCGGCGGCCACGGCCTCATCGAGCGACTGGCCACCACCGCCGTCTCCGCAAAAATCCTCGTAGGCTTTTTCGCCCTGCGCATGATTTTGGTTTGGACCGGCTACGGCTCCGGCGCCCAAGGAGGCATCTTCCTCCCCGTGCTCACCTTGGGAGCCCTTATCGGTGCCCTTCTCCACGGCCTGATCTTAGGCGGGGATATGTACTATGCCAACTTCCTTTACCTGGGCATGGCCGCCATCCTCTCCTCCGTGGTTCAAGCGCCCCTGCTGTCCATTCTTTTGGTCTCGGAAATGAGCGGCACCATGCTTCAAATGATTTCCGTCACCACCACCGCCATGGTGGCCTACATCGTGGCCCAGCTTTTGAAAAACGGGCCCATTTACGAATCCCTCTACGACAATATGTTCAAGAAAAATGGCGACACGCACCGGGAAGATCAAACCCTGCAATACTTCCTCGTCCCCGGCGATGCCGACTACCTGGACATTCCCCTGAAAAAGCTGCACATTCCCAATCACCCGGTCATCGCCTCGGTGAAGCGGGAAGATGTGACCTTTACCCCCAATGCGGACACCACCCTGGAAGGGGGCGACGAGCTTTTGGTCCTCTGCAGGGAAGAGGATTTGGAAGACTTGGCGGATTATTTCGGAGATGTATCATGAAGCGACTGATCCCCATCCTCGCCCTGCTCCTCTTGGTGGGATGCAGGCAAAAAACCCTCGACGACCGAGTGATGCTCGGCGTCTTCGAGCCCCAACAAGGCCTTTACGGCGAAACCGGTGCGGACACCTGGCGCGGCGTGAAGCTCGCCCACAGCCTGCGCCCCGTAGCGGGAGGCAAACAGATCGCCCTGTCCCTTTACGACACGAAGAGCCAATCCTTTGAGGCGGCCAACGGCGTCAGCGTCCTTTCCGACAAAGGCGCCCTCGCCCTTATCGGCACCTTCGGTACCGACAGCATGAATCGGGCCCGCCCGGTGATCAAAGCGGCGAAAACCCCCACGGTCACCGGCTCCACCGCCGCCGATTTAAACGACGACTACTGGATCACCCCCGTGTGCATGAACGACAGGGAACAGGCACGGGCCATGGCGGCCTTTGCCGCAAACACCCTGGGTCTGAGGGACATCGCCATCGTCGTGGACGCGGAAACGGGTTACGGCACCGATCTGGCGAAAAACTTTGCCCAAGCCCTGCCCGACTACGTCCATAGCTACACCGTCCACTACCACACCGGGGAGACCCGCTTCAGTCGGGAAATCGCCCGACTGAAAAAATACCCCGTCGACGGCATCTACTGCCCAGGCGACGCCACCTCCGGCGCCTACTTTATTCGCGCCGCGAAAAAAGCCGGCATGAACGTGCCCCTCATGGGCGCCGACCGCTGGGAAAATCCGTCTTTTAAAGAAATCGGCAAAGATGACGTGGAAGGCGTCTACTTTACCGCCCACTACGCCCGCTACGAAACCTTTAATCAGGCATCCGACGCCTTTCTCCTGGCCTACGAAAAAGCCTACGACCGCGCCCCCACATCCTACGCCGCCATGGGCTACGATGCCTACAATCTCATCGCCGACGCCATGAACGAAGTGGGCCCCGATCGGGCGGCCGTCGCCCGCTACCTGCGCAGGCTCGACACATTCGACGGCGCTTTGGGCATCAACAAACGCCACAAGACGAGGAGCGTACCCATAATGCGCCAAAAAGGCAAGACCCCCGACTACGTCACATCCGTGGAGGTGGGATCGTGAAAAACAATCGAGACCTCTTACTGACAGGCTTTCACCTGGCCATCTGGGCAGGGCTATACAGCCTGGGCTACGCCGATAAAATGCAGATCATGGCCCTGGCCCTTCTCGCCATCGCCTACTTTCTGGCGGAATGGGTGCAAAAATCCAAAAGCGCCCTTCGGCTCATCGCCCTCTTTTTGGCAAACGGCCTTATCGCCTACAGCCTGCCCGCACTGAAGACCCTGAACGCCGATGGCCTCATAAGCGGCCTTCTCGTCGTCGCCTACAGCCTCAGCTACTTCTTGCAATTTAACGCCTTCAGAAAAAGCACCTTTCGCCTCTATCCCACGAGACGGAAAAAATGGGCTGCCGCCATTTACTCCGCCCTGATCTTCGGCCTCGTCTACCTCCTCGCCGCCCCGGAGTTTGCCCTTCCCGGCACGGAGCTCTTCACAGACCTCCCTGGGAGAATACAGCGCGACCTGCCCATGGGCGGCACTGCAGCCGGAATCTACGGAATCATTTTTCTCTTTCTACCGAATTTAGGCATAACGGGCAATAAAAAACAGACCTGAGATGCACTGACCCCCAAAAGTTGGACCAAAAAAATCCAACCTTTGGGGGTCTTTTAATGGCAAAATACAGTTATGAATTGAAGAGGAAAATTGTTGAGGAATATTTGAATGGACACGCAGGTCATAAAATCTTGGCTAAGAAATACCAAATCGGCGTCTCGCAAATTGAACGCTGGGTCAACAATTACAAACATTTTGGCAATGAAGGCTTAATGCGCTCTAGAAATAAACGCTCGTACAGTGTAGAGTTTAAGTTAGAAGCCATTAAACGCTACGAAACGAGCGAATACAGCTACCAACAATTGGCCCTTGAACTCGGTTTGACGAATCCGTCCATCATCGCCAACTGGCGCAGACAGTACCGAGAGGAGGGCGTTGAGGGTCTGCGATCACATAAGCGAGGGAGACCTGTGACGAAGAATAACGATCGCAATCAAACACCAAAGTCTTCAACAAAGAAGGAGCCTCTTGATGCATCCACACGGGAGGCATTGGAAAACCGCATCAAAGAATTGGAAGCGGAGAATGAAATACTCACCATTCAAAAGATGTACTTGGAGGAGCTAAGGAGTTTGGTGAGGGAAGAAAAAATGAACAAAAGGCGAGGATCGTCGCCAAACTCCGAGGACAATTCCAACTAAGAAAGATTCTTGCCGCCATCAACTTTCCAAAATCCACCTTTATGTATTGGCAGAAAAAGTGGAGCGAAGAAGATAAGGATCAAGCGTTAAAGGATGAAATCTTGGCCATTCGGCGTGAACACAAAGACTATGGCTACCGAAGGATCCATCTGGAGTTGAAAAACCGGGGATGGGCGGTCAACAAAAAGAAAGTTCAACGACTGGTTCAGGTCATGGGCCTTCAAGTTCGTGCTTATGGCAGAAAATACAAGAAGTACAACTCCTACAAAGGCGTCGTCGGGAAAATCAAGAAAAATCGAATCAATCGACGCTTCAACACCTGCATCCCCTACCAAAAAATTACCACCGACACCACGGAATTTAAATACTACGAAGAAGATGAGGCGGGGAAACTTCAAACAAAGAAACTCTACCTCGATCCGTACATGGACATGTACAATCTGGAAATCATCAGCTACGTCCTCTCCGATCAGCCCAACGGCGTCACCATGCTACGAGGCTTAGAAGAAGCCATCGAACGAACCAACGGCTGCCCCTACCGCCGCACCTTCCACTCCGATCGTGGCTGGGGCTACCAGATGACCGCCTATCAAGCCATGTTAGAAGAGCACCACATCTTTCAAAGCATGTCCAGAAAAGGCAACTGCTACGACAACGCACCCATGGAGAACTTCTTCAGTGTGCTGAAAAGAGAAGTCTACGACGGCTATGTCTACCGGAGCCGGCAAGAACTTGTGCGGGCCATCGAACACTTTATCCGCTACTACAACAACGATCGAATCAAAGAAAAGTTAGGAGGTTTAAGTCCGAAGCAATACCGTGAACGCATGAATGCAGCATAGAAGGAATGTTATGTAAAACAAAATCGAGCAAGCGAAATGCTTACTCGATTAAGTCCAACTTTATGGGGTCACTCTAAGACGGTCTGTTTTTTTCTTGCCCACAGAGAGATGGGGCGTATTTTCTTTTTCTTACTTAGGTTATGTTCTTTCTTTCCAAACGCGGGATGATGGTACTAGCCCTTTGTTTTTCTTTTACTTAAAATATCTTCCTCTTTCCATCTCCCGGGGGCGGGAAAAAGGGCGTTGCGATTCGCCCTTATCCCGCCCCCGGGCCCCCACCCTTTAACCCTAACGCTTTTCTAATGTGCGAAACCCTGCGGGTTTCGATTCCTACCGGGCTTCTTCGCTGAAGAATGGCTGTGAATTAGATTAAAAGTCAGAGGTTTAAAAAACATCGCTCGCTAATACATTTACCCAATTCAACATCTTTCTTCCGCAACACGGCCCAACAGGAATCAAATGCCGTCAGGCATTTGCACTGCTAAAAAGCGTTTTGTGGGTCGAGTGGGATGTACAACTATACATCCGTTTCGATTTCGGCTTCGCCTCCTCGAAACGGTGTAAGACTGCATCTGACCTTCCTACGACTCGCGACCCTCGTCGGGATAGGTCATGAGGGCCCCGGGAACGGGAAAGCAGAAACAATTTTTGAGCATAAAATAAATGGGAAAGAAAAAACCTATTTTATAAAAAACATACTCCTATACATCATCCCCTTAACATACATTTCCTCAAACCGCATCTTGTATCTCCTTCCCCAGGAAGAAAATCGCACATACATCTCTCCTTCTTCCTCCACCAGTTCCGTAATGGTCACCCAGTGGTAGCGGAAGGCTTTGTGGGGGTGGTTGGTGTTCAGGAGTGCTACGGGGCGATCGGCTTTCAGCGCGCGGAGGAGGAAGGCTTTGATTTCTTCATCCGTGGCACGGCGCTTCAGAAATTCTACCTTATAGCCCATGCCCATCATCCCCATGGCCCGCACGAGGATGCGTCCGGCGGCGATGCCCCAGGGCCGCGGCGGGGCGGCGAGGAGGATCTCGCCCATGAGTTTCAGTGCCTCGCCTTTATCTATCTTCCGCTTCCCTTCGGTGTAGGCGATGAGATTGGCCAGTGCCGCGATGCCGCAGGCCCGGTCCACGCGATAGGCGCTCCATTTGCCGCGAAGGGCGTTTTGGTCGAAGCCGTAGCCTCCGTCCACGTCGATGAAGTTTTTGTTTTTTAATGCGGCCAGAGTCTTCATGTGTACGACCTTTCTATTCGGGTAATTATTATAAGAACAAGTTTTTTTCTGAAAAGGATGGTGAAATGAAACAATACATTAAGCCTTATATACCCTTAATCGTGGTCGAAGTGCTCTTGATCGCCCTGAGTATTTTGGCGGATCTCTACCTGCCCCGGCTTATGAGCCACATTGTGGACGCCGGGGTCTTGAAGGGCGACGTGCCATTAATTCTAAACAAGGGCGTGGCCATGATCGGCCTTGCCGCCCTCTCCGTCATTCTCATGACCGTGGCGGGGCTGATGGCGGCGAAGATCTCCATGGGCTTTGCCCGGGATCTGCGCGCCGGGCTTTTTTCCCACGTGCTCTCTCTGGATTTTCCCTCGTTTGAAACCTTCGGCGCCCCTTCCATTTTGACCCGTGCCACCGACGACATCAGCCAGTTGGAGCGCATGGCCGTGGTGGCACTGCGTCCCTTGGTGCGCGCGCCCCTCATGTTTCTCGGCGCCGCCTATATGTGCGTCACCACGGATGTGAAGCTTTCCGCCGTGATTTTGATTTCGGCGCCCATGCTTCTCGCCGTGGTCATAGCCATCGCCCGCGCATCCATTCCCGGTTTTCGCCAAATTCGAAAGCTTATGGACGAGATCAATCTGCACTTTCGCGAACGGCTCACGGGGATTCGCGTGATCCGCGCCTTTCGCAAGGAGGACTACGAAGAACGCCGCTTCGACGAGGTGAACCGCTCCATGCGCCGCACCTCGGAGCAGGTGAACAATTACCTGATCACCATGCTTCCCGCCTTTAATTTAATTTTTAATTTTACTGCGGTGGCGGTGCTTTACTTCGGCGCCGGCCGCATCCACGCCGGCACCATGGCCGTAGGGGATCTCATGGCCTTTATCCAATACGTGGCGCAAATTTTGTTCGGCCTTAGCATGTTTGCCATGCTCTTTGCCATGTACCCCAATGCCAAGGCCGCCTACGACCGCATCGTGGAGGTGCTGGATACGCCGCCGGCAAAAGAAAATGTGAAGGCGACGCTCCCCGAGGGCGGGGAAACCTCCCTCGTCTTCGATCACGTAAGCTTTGCCTATCCCGGGGCGGAGCGGCCCGTCTTGTCGGACATTTCCTTTGAAGTGAAGGCCGGCGAGAAGGTGGCCATTATCGGCGGCACGGGCAGCGGCAAGAGCACCCTCTTAAAGCTGATCCACCGCTTTTACCACGTCAGCGGCGGCGAAATTCGCCTGAACGGCGTGAACATCGAAGACCTTTCCGCCAAGGAGCTCCGCGGCCGGCTGGGCTATGCGCCGCAAAAGGCCATGCTGCTTTTGCGTAGCGTCCGTGAAAACATCGGCCTGTCCCACGATACGCCCTTGACCGATGATGAGACGGACCGCTACCTTGCCATCGCCCAGGCGCAAGATTTCGTCTACGCCGACGAGGATGGCGTGGATGCCACCGTGGCTCAGGTAGGCAAAAACCTGAGCGGCGGACAGAAACAGCGCCTCTCCATCGCAAGAGCATTGGCCAAGGAGCCCGAGGTGCTTCTCTTCGACGACGCTTTTTCCGCACTGGACTTTCAAACGGACAAGGCCCTGCGCCGCGCCCTGGCGCCTATGACGGAAAAGGCCGCCACCCTCATCGTGGCCCAGCGAGTCATGACGGTGTTGGACTGCGACGAAATCCTCGTCCTCGACGACGGCAAGATCATCTCCCGCGGCACCCACGAGGAGCTCATGAAGTCTTCCACGGTGTATCGGGAAATCGCCGCCTCTCAATTGGGAGAGGAGGTGCTCTATGCCTAGATTAAAAGGCGTCACGGAGAGGGACCGCCGCAGCCTCAGAAGCGCCGACAGCCGCCGCATTATGAAGCGGCTCATCGGCTATTTAAATCAAGACAAGCTATACATGGCTCTCGCCATACTCTTTACCGCCACGGCGACGATTATCGACATCTTCACGCCCTGGATCTTGGGCCTGGGCATTACGAATATCTACGACTCCGTGAAGGCGGGGCGGGGCATCGACTACGGCTATTTAAATCGCATCGCCCTCATTCTCCTCGCCATGTATGTGACCTCGTCGATTTTCTACTTCTTCCGGGGACGCATCCTGGTGAAGATCACGCAGAAAACCGTCTTTACCCTGCGCAAAGAATTTTCCGAAAAAATTCAGCGCCTCCCCGTGGCCTATTTGGATCGCTTTACCGTGGGGGATCTCCTCTCCCGCATGACCAACGACATGGAATCCGTGGTCAATAATATGCGGCAAAACATCGCCCAGATCATCAGCGCCGTGGTCACCATTATCGGCACCTTGGCCATGATGCTTTACATCGAGCCGCGGCTCACTGTGATTTCTTTGATCGTGCTGCCCGTAAGCGCCCTGGTCACGGCGAAAATCGCCGGCATCAGCCAGCGCTACTTCCGGGCCAAAAGCCACGACATGGGCCGTGTGGACGGCTACATGGAAGAAATTATTTCGGCACAGGAAGTGGTCAAGAGCTTTACCTTTGAAGAGCGGGCCATGGCGGAATTTAACGAAATTAACGACGCCCTTTACGGCAACGCCTACATGGCGCAGTTCGTCAGCGGCGAAATCATGCCCCTCATGGGCTTTATCTCCAATCTGGGCTACGTGGCCATCGCCGTCTACGGCGGCTTTCTGGTCCTAAACGGCGCCATTACCCTGGGCGCCATTCAGGCCTTCTTCCAATACTCCCGCAAGCTCAATCAACCCATCAGCGGCATGGCGGAAGTGGTGGGCGCCCTGCAATCGGCTATCTCCGCCGCCGACCGCATCTTCCACGTGCTGGATGCCGAGGAAGAAGAGGAAGCCGCCGATCCCGTCGCCCTGAAGGGATTAAAAGGCGAGGTCGCCTTCGAAAACGTGCGCTTCGGCTACGAGAAAAACCAAGTGGTCATCGACGACTTCTCCCTCCACGTGCGCCCCGGCGAGACCGTGGCCATCGTGGGCCCCACCGGCGCGGGCAAGACCACCCTCATCAATCTCCTTATGCGCTTTTACGAGCCCGACGGAGGCAGCATCTCCGTAGACGGCGTAGACATTCGCCGCCTCAGTCGCGACGAGCTGCGCCGCCATTTCGGCATGGTGCTCCAAGACACCTGGCTTTTCTCGGGCTCCATTAAAGACAACATCGCCTATGGCAAAGAAGACGCTACGGAGGATGAAATCCGCGCCGCCGCCAAGGCCACCTACGCCGACAACTTCATTCGCACCCTGCCCAAGGGCTACGACGAAATCATTACCGAATCCGGCTCGGAAATCTCCCAAGGCCAGCGGCAACTTTTAACCATCGCCCGGGCACTGATCTCCGACCCCGATATACTAATCTTGGACGAAGCCACCAGCTCCGTGGACACGCGAACGGAAAAGCTCATCCAAAAAGCCATGGACCGACTCATGCACGGCCGCACCAACTTCGTCATCGCCCACCGCCTCTCCACCATCGTCGGCGCCGACGTGATCCTCGTTCTAAAAGACGGAAACATTGTGGAGCAAGGCAGCCACGACAGCCTCATGGCGCAAAAGGGCGAATACTACGCGCTCTACCACAGCCAATTCGAAGGAAAAGAAATTTAGCATATGAAGATGATTTTTTCGAAAACATTCCATTTTAGTGAATAATTTTTTTCGCCTCGGGTAAGTATTAAATAGTAACATTATTTTGGAATTATTCGAAAGGAGCACTTTCATGTTATTTTGGTTAATCTTCGGCGCATTGGCCGGATGGATCGCAAGTAAAATTATGGGCAAAGACGAATCCATGGGTGCCGTGGCAAACATCGCCACCGGTATCATCGGATCCTTTATCGGCGGCTTTATCGCCAGCAATGTCTTTCACATGGGCAAGGTATCGGGCTTTAACCTTTACAGCCTCATCATCGCCGTCGTCGGCTCCGTGATCCTCCTCTGGATCGTGAACGCCGTGAAAAACAGAAAATAAGCACAGAAAAAAGGCCTCCCGCAAGGGAGGCTTTTTTGTTGGGCAAAGAGAAAAGACAGGCGAACCTGTCTTTTCTCATTTCATCGGGCTTTAGATAAAGCTCTTGCCGTTAAGGCCCGACCAATGTTCTGTCTTTCCATCGCGGTCGCGAATGAAATCGTGACCCATGGTGGCTTCCATAATCGGTTCAAAGTACCAATCGCTGCGTTTCACATCGCCAAAGCGAATCACTTCGGCGCGGTGGGCGTCGATCCAATAGAGATCGGCGTAGCGATTCAGCATGCGGTTGGTAATGGAAGTAACTTCTGCGCGGGTAATGGCTTTTTCGGGGCGGAAGGTATCGTCCGGATAGCCCGTAATCCATCCCTTGCTCGCCGCAGAACGAATGGCATTGTAACCCCAGTGGCTCGGCGCCAAGTCGTTGAACGCAATGTTATTTCCTTGAGGCAATGCGTCAAATCGCGAAGCGATGGCGGCGAATTCCGCGCGGGTAATGGGCTTGTTGGGCTTAAAGCTGCCGTCGGGATAGCCGCTGACAATGCCGACTTGCACCGCATAGCCCACGGTGTTCGCGTACCAATCGCCGGCTTGAATGTCGCTGAAGCCCGTGTAGTAGCGTTGGCCTTTCACCGGGCGCTCTCTCAAGAGGCGGGTAAACATCGTGGCCACTTCCGCACGGGTCATGCCCCTGTTGGGGGCGAAATTGCCGTTGGGATAACCGATGAGGTATTGGTAGTGATCCGTGGTGTTCAACGCGTCCATACCGATATTCGGTTGATTCGGCTGATTCGGTTTGTTCGGTTCACCCGGTTTGTTCGGTTGATTCGGTTGATCGCAACTGTTGTTGCAATCCCCCGGAACGGGATAGGGCTTTTCGATAATGACCGGAGCGGGTTTTACATAAACCAGTACATCCACAACCTGGGTCATGCCGTTTTCCGTGAAACGAATCTTTATCTTGGCCGAAGTAAAGCCTGATTCATTGACCTTGGGCTGTTCGACGATCTCGACTAAATCAAACTCCTTGTGCGATTCCGATATAATTTGCTCTTTATAAGCATCCTGCGGCGGTTGTTTATTCAAATCCGTCGCCACGACGCGAGTGGTAATACGAGGATCAAAAATCGGTGTTAGCGGTGTTTGTTCCTTGTACTTTGCCGTAATCGTAGTATCTTCGGTGAATTTTCCGACTAAGGAAGGATTCCACTCATCGAAGACATAGGTTATCTTGTCTTCTTTTTTGCCTGTAGGCTGTTTTGCGGGAATTTGGACCATTTCATTAGGATTGACCCAGAAGACTTGCGTCGTTGGATCTGTCGCCTTATTCGTGGGGTCCACTGTGACCTGAACATAGCCTGTTGGCTTTTCATTAGTTTTTCCATTTGCGTCTTTTTCCGGAATAACATTATCAAGCTTTGTTGCCTTTGCTGTTACGACGATATCAGCATTTATAACAGTATCGTCACCCTTGTCCCACTTGTCAAACTTGTAGCCGGTGTCTTCAGAATACCCCGGTTTTACAAGCTCTGCATTTCCGAGGTTGATACCTGCGTTTTTCTTGACGTAGTAGGCTTTTTGTTCGGTTAACTCAAGACCTTTTTCTGCTTTAAATGTCACTCTTACATAAGTGTCATCCGGTCTTGTAATAGGCTCTTTTGGATCGTAAGGAATGATAGTTTTATCAATCGTCCATTGCGCAATAGCTGTAGCATCCTTTGTTAAGGTGATTTGATCGCCGACTTTATAAACCGTATCGCCGATTTTCCAGCCCTTAAATGTGGCGTTGTCTTTCTTTAAGTTATTGGCACCTGCCAAAATAGCCTTATCGCCTTTCTTAACGATTTGCGCACCGGGAACATCGCCGGAAGTCTTATCAGGTGCTTCGTAAGTCAATGTCACCGTAGCAGGATTGTAGACAAACTGTGCCACGTGGGTTTGATTGTCGGTAATAGTCTTGTTTGTATCAACCGCTTCAACCCACTGTTCTTTAAACTCGTAATCTGTTTTCGGCTTCGTAGCTGGAACGGGAATAGCCTCACTACCGATTTTAACGCCTGCCTTCGGATTGACGTAGTAGATCTTGTCTCCGCCGACGAGGGAGCCGTCGGGTCCGGCAAGGAATTTCACCGTGACATAGCCCTTCGGCTTTTCAGATTCATCATCCTTCGTCTTCAAAATGACATCGTCCAATGCTTTGAATTTAAATGTATATTCAGCATTGTCGTTGTACACCTTGCTTGTGATTTTAGGATCCCAAGTACCGCCATCTGCCGTGTAACCGATATTGGGGGTTTTGGTAATGCCATTAGCGGTGTTTGTCAGATCAATGTCTGTATTCGGCTTGACATAGTAAACTGTTTTGCCCGATAAAGAACCATTGGCATCCGATTTAAATGTTACTGTGAAATATCCATCGGGCCTGTCCGATCCGTCGGGTTTTCCCTGAGGAATAATGTTGTCACGCTCTTTATATTGAGCCGTGATTTTTGTATCTTCAGCAAATGTTTGTGTTAGCTCTTTGTCCCATTTACTAAATGCATATCCAACATTCGCTTTCACCGTAGGAGCCGGTACGGTCACTTCTTTGTTGGGCTTCACGTAGTAAACGGTCTTGCCGTTTAAAGTTCCATGATCGCCCTTCACAAATGTGACGGTCAAATAACCTGCCGGCTTGTCGGTGCCGTTGGGGTTTTCTTGGGGAATCACATCGCCCTTTTCGTTATAAAGAGCCTTAATGATATCTCCATCAGAATATTGGATCTTCTTTTCGATTTGGGTATCCCACCCAGCAAAGTCATAGCCGGTATTGGGTGTAACTTTCGGAGCCTTGTCTTCTAACGCAACGGCTTTATTGGGATTGACGTAGTAAACTGCTTGACCCGTCAATTCTTTTCCGTGCTCGCCCTTTTCAAAGGTGACGGTAATATAGCCTTCGGGCTTAGGTTTGCTTCCATCTACGACATCATCGATAGAATCATATTTTGCCGTGACGACAATTTCTTGAGATCCCTTAAGTTCCGTAGTGTCCGCTTTATCCCAAGCATTCGGAGCAGCTTTTTGTTTCCAGCCGGTTTCAGGCGTTACCGTCGGCTTGGTGATATTACCCAAAGTCTTCACAGGATTGGCCTTCGGATTGACGTAGTAGACCGTTTGGCCTTCTATTTTCGTTCCGTGCTCGCCCTTTTCGAAAGTGACGGTGATATAGCCGTCGGGCTTGGCATTGGGTGTGCCGTCGTCCTTTTTGCTCGGAATAATATCTTCAAGCTTCTTGAAGTTCCCTTTGACCGTCGTATCCTTGCTATACTGCTTGGCCGTCGTTACCGTGTCTTGATCCCACTTGTCGAATACGTAGCCGGTGTCGGCATTCGTCTTCGGTTGGGGAACGGTTACGTCCTTCGCAGGGTTGACGAAGTAAACTTTGGTCTCGCCATCCACAATCTTTCCGCCTGTCGCCGGGTCGATGACGAAGGTGACCGTCTTATAGCCGGCCGGTTGTTTATTTTCAGCCCCGTCCGGATTCGTATTCGGAATGACGGCTTCCAGGTCGTTGAAGGAGCCGGTGACGGTGGTGTCATTTTCGTAAACCGTGGGAATGGTCGTATCTTTATCCCATGTGCCGAATTCAAAACCTGTTTCAGCCTTGGTCGACGGCGGATTGATGGTGACATATTCCGTGGGGTTGACGTAGAACTTGGCTACGCCTGTAATAGAGCCTTTGTCTTTATCTTCCGTTTTGATTACAAAGTTAACTTCCTTGTAGCCTTCGGGCTTGTCGTTCTTGTTTCCCTTATCGTCTTTTTCCGGAATCACCTTCTCCAGCTTCGTCGCACTGGCTGTTACGACAATATCGTCTGTTCCGATAGTTAGTGTATCTTTTTTATCCCACTCTTTAAACTTGTAGCCGGTTTCTTCTTTGTATTCCGGCTTTGCCAAGCTTGCAAGAGTTAAAGCGGTGCCATGCTCGTCCTTGGCATTTTTCTTTACATAATATGCTTTGGACTCAGTAAGCTTTAATCCGGTTTTCGCTTCAAAAGTGACGCGAATATAACCGTCCGGTCTTGTCGTTGGATTTTTTACAGGATCGTAAGGAATAATCGTCTTCGCTTCTTCATAAGTTGCGGTGATGGTGGTGAGCTTTTCAGTAAACTGCTTCGGCGTCGTAGGCGCATAAGTTTCACCGGTGGCAATGTCGCCAATCTTCCATTCTTTAAATGTGAAGTATTGCTTCCCTACGGGATCCTTTACAGGAATGGTGACTTTCTTTTTCGGGTTAACCCAGAAGGTTCTTTCCGTTTTGTCCGTCGCCTTATCCGTAGGAACGAATGTTACTTCCACATAGCCTTCCGGCTTGGTTTTGCCTTCCTTTTTCTCGATGACATCGGAAACAGGTTTGGCTTTTGCCGTTACCACAATGTCTTTGTCTTTGATTTTAGTGGTCTCTGCGAGGTCCCACTTGTCAAAGGCGTATCCCGCCTTTTCTTCCACTGTCGGATAACCGAATTTGGTTGTGTCATCCTTTAGCTTTTGTAAAGTGACCCCGGCATTTTTCTTCACGTAATATGCCTTGGGCGCCTTTAGGCTCAATCCGGTTTCAGCATTAAAGGTTACATTTACATAACCTTCGGGTTGATCGATGGGGTTGGCAGGATCGTAGGGAATGACATTGTCCGTCGTGTATTGGGCGTAGAAAACTTCTCCGTCGGTTACATTCCTCGTGTCAACTTTGTAGATTGGTATTCCGCCCACATCGCCGTCACGTTTCGCTTCGTTAGTTTTACTTTTCCAGAGATTTCCAAACTTCCATTTGTAAAGGGTGTTGCCGGCACCGTCCTTTACTTCTTTCCCCACAGGTTCTTCTAAAGCAAATTTAACACTATCGTTATTCGGAGCTAACCACCAGGTGTATTGTTTTTCCTCATTTGCCTTATCTGTGGTTTTGAAAATTACCTTGATAAAGTTATCGGGCACCGTGTCGGGCTTGTCTTCCCCCTCTTTTTGTTCGATGGCTAGGCCAATATAGAAAGCCCGGATATTGGTTACTTGTTCACTGAATTTGTGTTCTTCGTTCAGATTAATGATATAGAATCGATTGGTTGCTTTCTCTTCTTTCCACTTGCTAAATGCTTCTCCCTCAGTTGCGGCCACGGGGTCTTTGACCTTAATACGAACCTTTGTATTTTTCTTAACCCAGAAAACTTGTTTTTGATTTTCGCCTCGGTCAAGTTTTGCCTTTTCGGTTTTGTCGACGATGACTTTGACGAAATCTTTGGGCACTGCAGGTTTTGTATTATCATCATCGGGATCCGGTTGCTCCACAACATTATCGACGTAGTTGGCCGTAATGGTGCTCGCTTCTGTGAATTTATTTCTATTTGCGAGCGTATAAACATCGCCTTTGACATCGGCTGCCGCGCTGTCCGGTTTCATCGTCCAATTGACAAAGTTATTTCCGTCCGTACCTACGGGATCTTTCCCGGGAATCACGACTTTCGCTTCGGGATTGACGTAGTAATAGGTCTTTTGAGGTTCCTTTGCCTTAGTGGTGGGATCCAACGTGACCTTTACATAGTCTTTCGGCACGTAGTAAGGCGGTTTCGTTTCGGTCTTGGCTTCGTAAATATTCTTGAGGACCTTGATGGGAATATCCACCATTTGAACTTCGCCGTTTTCAAAGGTGACTTTCGCCTTGACCTTTTCCACGCGGGTGGGTTTGTCATCGGGATTGTCTTTTTCTTGAAGTTTGTCGTAAAGGGCGTTCTTTAATGCGTCGTCTGCATAAGCAGCTCCGCCATCGTCGACAAGCTCAACTTTAGCCCCTTCAGGTAAGTCTACTTCATTGCCGTTCGCGTCATTTACTTTTACTGCGGCTTTTAAGGTGTCTGCTTCAGGAATAAAGTTGTTAACCCATTCGGTCTCGCTCTTTTTAAATGATTCGTGGACGGTGATTTCCTTGGCATCGACAGTCCCTTGGTCGCTAACTTTCTTGTCGTAGTTGGCGGTGATGGTGGTGTCCTTCGGGAAGGTGGCGGTAATGCCATCGCTCCACGTTCTCGGCGCCGCTTCATCGGAGGTCCACTTGGTAAACACCCACGTATATTCCTTGGGATTGGTGTCATCTACCGGCACATCTTTTCCCGTGGGCTTGGTCACAGGCAAGGTGACTTCCTTTTTCGGATCGACCCAGAAAATGCGGGTTTGCTTTTTGCCTTCACCAAGTTCCGCCTTGTCCGTTACATCCACCGTCACCTTCACGTGGCCGTCGGGGACATTCTCCGGTTCGTCCTCGCCTTCTTGCTCGATGATATCTTTCGTGAAGATGGCGTAGAAGGTTTTAGCCTCTTTTATTCCTTTAAAGGCACCGGTCGAAACGGGCGTTGTGGCATCCGGCTTCTCGCCCCAGCCGATAAAAGTTTCTCCCTCTTTTGTCGGCGCTTTGGGTGCCGTCACATCCTTTTCGTAATCCACTTCCGACTTAATCTTTTGCTCTGCAGTCGCATCAAGAGAATCAAACTTCCCGTCGTTGGCGTCGAAAGTCACGGGCAAGATTTCTGTCATGGTGAGCTTGCCGCCGTTAATGACGTCGTATTTGAAGTCGTATTTGTATTTGTGATCGCCTGAGGTAACGGTCTTCTTTGTCGTGTCAAAGGTTAAACCAGCCGTAGTTTCATCAATTTTTACATCCGGAGTTTTTTCCAGATAATATGATATTACAAGATCAGGATCAAACTCATTGTACCAGTCTCTTATGATTTTAGTATCTTTATCGTTCTTTGGTAGTTCTACACTGACCGGAGATAGGCCATCTCCTTCATCGTCAAAGGCAAAATTCGCTTTCATACCCGGTCTATCTGCTTCAACCACATCTGTATGCCATTCAGATTTAAACTTGGTAGATGCGATTTGCTGATACGTGAGTCCCAATGTTATATTTGCAATTATCTCGCCGTCTGCATTTTCAGGTGAAAATGTTGGTGAAGATCCTTCGGTCCCAAAAATTACTTCAGTCAAAAGTTTAACCTTATCTGAGACTCTTTCATCAATCCTTACCTCATATCTGTAAGGCTTTAAACTCTTGGAAAATAAAGGCAGTTTTGTCGGTTTGCCTTCTCCATCAGACCAAGTATATTTGCCTCCCTTAGTAATTTGTAAAATATACTCTATACCAGTGTCTGTGCTTGTTTCCTCATCCATTTGCCTAAAGATTATTTGGGCAGGTTTTGGATTTCCGCTTTCATCCACACCAAATATTTCGTTCCACTGGAATTTATTTCCGTCAAGACCTACTAGGTCCAGCTTTGCACTTACATTCCCAAAGTATTTTGGTTTATCCTCATCTTTTGGTTCGTTGTTATCACCAAAATATGGTCCTTTGCTAAATAATCTAACTCCCGGCTTACCAGGGCTCGACTTCCTGTTTTTAGCCGCAATCCTATTTAGTTCGTTCATCATCTTTGCGTCATAGCTTTTTCCATCTAGCATGCCAACTTTAACATATTTGTCCTGAGGAAGACTTTTGTCTCCCTCAGCAAATATGTTTTGTGGCATGAGAATTTGCAATAGCATTGTAAAAGCTAAGAACAAAGACGTTATTCTCTTGTTCATTTCTTTTGTCATTTTACTCTATACTCTCTTTCTTCAGACTTAATGCCGTTTTTAACTGCATAAATCTTAATGACATCATCTCTTTTTAATCCTCTACCCATTGCTTTATTTATATAGAAGATGTTTAGACGACCTCTTTTAGAAGCTTCGATTATTGTATTATTTGGAATGCCGTCTCCGGTTATTTCAAGATATCCCTTAGCTCCATCTGTCAATACACTAATGAGAACATTATTTGAATTAGGCCTTGGTCTACTTATTTGTATATCCGGCTTTTCTTCTTTTGAGTCTTTAATTTCTGTGTCGCTTCCAAAGCTTACTTTATTATTTTCATCTTCTGTGTTCATGCTCCAGCCTTCGAATACATAATCGTTGTGCTCGTTTTCTAAGGTCAACGGATGAACAACCGGCGCTTCGATGTTTAAAGGCTCATTGGCTTTTACATAGAACTTCGTGTTTCCTGTCATAAAGGCCTTGTTAGGGTCAACTTTAAATTCTACTAATACCATGCCGTCCGGCTTTTCTTTTTTGATTTGGTTTTCGTCTGTAACTTTCGGATCGATGGGGATGACGTCGGCCATGGGTTCATATTGGGCGGTGAAGGTTGCGTCTTTTCCTGCAAGCTTCAATTCTTTATCCCAACCATCGTTGGCTGTCTTTGCCTTGTAGTATTTTGCAGGGACGATTCCGGGGACAACGAGGCCGTGTTTGACGGCGTCGTTAAAACTGTAGTCTTTCGCCACTTTGTAGGTGACGGTGTCGGCTGTTTTGTTTTTCTCGGGAATCAATGTGCCGTGTTTGCCATTATTAAAGGTTACTTTAATGAAGTGTTTGTTATCGACGGTGTCGTTTTTGCCAATCGGTTGAACGGCTTTTTCCCATTGAGCGACGAGGGTCACGTCACTATTGACCGGTGTGGTTGCCGGATCAAAGGAAGTTTCGCCAAATTTCCATCCTGTAAAGACGTAGCCTTCGCGCACGGGTTCCGTGACGGTTCCCACGGTCGAGCCGTGGTCAACTTGCACAGGATCTTTCACCGTCTTGTTATCGATGGTGCCTTTGGCTAAGTCGAACATGACGGTGTGTTTAGCTGTATTCCATTGTGCCGTGGCGGTGGTGTTTTCGTTTAAGGTGACTTCATCGCCGGCTTGATAGGTTTTGTCTCCGATTTCCCATCCTGCAAACTCAGCATTTTCTTTTGCAAGGTTGCCGGGACCGGCCAGTCTGACGGTGGTTCCGTGATCGACTTTGAGTACTTCCGGTACGTCGCCGGTCACGTCTTCTCCGCCCTTGTCATAGGTCAATGTGACTTTCGCCAATTTGAATTTCGCCACGTGGATTCGTTCGCTGGTAATGGGCGTCGATTGATCGATTTCTTCATACCATTTTTCGAATTCGTAGTTTGTAGCGGGCGCTGTTTTGGGAACGACCAGTTGTTTTGCCGTAGCTGTTTCGTCATCGCCTAAAACTTTCAGCGTAATGCCTGCCGTCGGATTGACGTAGTAGATCTTTGCTAACTTTCCGCCTTCAAGCTTACCCTTGTTTTCATCTTCGGTCTTGAATGTGACTTTGACGTAGCCTGCGGGAATTTTCGTATTCTCGTCAATCTTTTCGACGATGTCTTTGGACTTATCGAAAGTGAAGACAAATTCTGTTTCCGAATCGGTAAATGTGCCTTTCAGCGTTTTGCCATCTGTGTTCGTCCACTTTTCGCCTTTTACAACGTAGCCGACGCTCGGGGTCTTGGTAATCTTACCTGCCGAAGCGGTCATATCGACTTCCACTTCGGGGCTGACGTAGTAGACCAAGTCGCCGGAGACGGTGCCGCCGGTGCCTGCCTTAAAGATGACTTTGACGTAGTTGGCCAGGGCATCTTTCGGCCGTTGTTTGCCCGGTGCTTCGGGAATGATGTTTTTGTGAACTTCCACGGGGATGACGACGGGGTTGTCTTTGGTGCCTTGGGTGGAACCGTCTTTGTACTTAATGGTTACTTTTGCTTCTTGCTTACCCGGTTTTGAAGGATCCGGCCTTTCAACTACTGTTATCGACTCAATTTCTTTATTGCTCGGAGGAGTAATTTTATCAATTAAGTCTTTGTCGGTGATTTCTTTGCCTTCAGGTGTGTCAAGCTTTTCTGTCTTAATGGGCTTGACGATGGGTGTGGCAGCAAACCGTTCAAAGTAAGAGGCTTCGATTACTGTTACCTTGTCGGTGTATTTGTTCTTAGCTAAGTCAATTTCTACTGCCGGTTTGACTTCTGTTAGACTGTCATCGGCTTCGCCTGTCTTGACTTTTTGCCATTGATTAAATACATAGTTGACTTTCTTCTTGCCGAGTTTTGGAATATCCACCTCTTGATCCGATTTACCCGTGGGGTTCGCTACCGGAATGGTAACGTCTTTCGTCGGGTTGACCCAGAAGGTTTGCGTCAATTCAGTTGTAGCTTTGTCTGTAGTTTTAACAATAACTTTTACAAAAGTATCAGGTACTTTCGGCTTGTCTTCGCCTTGTTTTTGTTCCACTACATCATCAGTGAATAGTGGTTTGATAAGTGTTTCTTCATCCGTAAACTTGTGTCGTTTCTTAAAGTCGAAAATTCCATTTTCTTCTTTCTTTTCGTTTTGATCTTTTTTATCTGCTGTCCACTTTAAGAAGTCATACTTATCCTTGTCAGCTTCTGACCACTCAATTTCAGGAATAGTGACCCAAGCTTTCGGATTGACATAATACACCTTGGCATCTTTGTTAGTGTTCTTTTCAGTCGGCTGTACTGTAACTTTTACATAGTTTCCGGTTACGTCTTGCAGTCCGCCGTCTTCAGCTTTTTTGCCTTCAGCTTCTGTTAAGAAGAGGGGCTTGTCGCCTTCTTTGTTTAATGCTTCGTAGACGTTTTTGTAGACCGTGATCGGGATGGTCAGTTCTTGGGGATCTTGTCCCGCTTTGAAGGTGGCCTTTACCTTGATGTTTACGGTACGAACGACTTCCTCTTTGTCGGCCTTATTTGCTTCTTTGACTAAGTTAAAGACATCTTCGTTTGTCTTTAATTCGTTGCCGTTTTCATCGAAGAATTGAATTTTCGTTCCGGCAGGAAGCGATTTAACTTGGTCTTTTTCTCTCCACTCAAGTTGTTTCTTTAAGTCCTCAATCTTCGGAGCAAAGTCGTTGGTCCACTTGCCGTTCGGGTCGTTAAAGGCTTCGGTGCGTACCATTCCCTTTGCCGTGAGTCCCGACCATTCGAAGTAGGCGGTAAAGCTATGGTTGTCGTTGATGATGGTGTTCTTATTCAATAGCGGGCTCTTATCCCACTTGGTAAATTTCTTACCGTCCTCGGGGGTGATATAGTATTTGTCCGCTTCTTTTTTCTCGCCGTCTTTCAGCTCTTGCGGTACGGGAAGGAGGTCGGACTTCAGCCCCTTAATGACGTCGTAGTTCAGCTCGGTAATTGGGTTGCCTTGTTCGTCGTTACCAAAGGAGCCGCCCTTGTCTGCCTTAAAGGTCACTCTTACATAACCATCCGGCGTTTTGCCGTCTTTCGGCACTTCGATGACGCGGACGTCCTTATAATAGAAGGTAATTTCGTCTTTGCCGGTGCCGTTAATGCCTGTCAGTGCGTTTGTGTCTTCGTCCACATCGAAGAAGAGTTGTTGTTGGGGCTTTTCATTTTCAGCTAAAACCCAACCGGGGATTTGCCGGTAGTTTCTTGCATCGTAGTGGCGGTTGCCGTTTGTCACGACCTCTTGGTCGATGATCTTGCCTTTTTCAGGATTGTCCTTAAACTGTTCGTCGATGTAGTTGACCTTGTATTCTCTTTGCCTATAGGGTCTGTAGAAGAATTTAAAGACATTGTTTTTAACGTCCGGATTAGGAATCATTTTCTCAGAATCCTCAGGATCCGGAATCTCTGCCGGTTCAACTCTAAAGGTTTGGAAGAAGGAGTTGTTTAAGCCGACGCGGTCGTTGTATTCCTTGTAAATTCCGTAAAAGTCCTTATCGCTGTGGGCTTTGAGCTCGTCGGCAGGTGCCAAGAGGAATTTGTCGTCTTGTCTGTCGCCGGTGGTGGCTACTAAATAGCCTGCCCGTTTGTTTTCCAGCTTGTCCGGTTCGGGATTCTGTTCGATGCTTTTATCTAATTTATAGTCCTTGTCCAGGTAATAGTGGAAGACGTCGATGTCCACCCGTTGGTTGGGCACCCAAATGGCCTTGAGGTAGATGGGGCTTACCACGTCGTTGCCGAAGGAGTAGAGCTCGGGCACTTTGTAGGTTTCTCTATAAGAGTTGTCTATTTCATCTGTGTAGTCGCCTGTCTTGGCATCCTTCTTATAACGAATGACTTCCCAACCCATGAAGTCGTAGCCCTTCTTTTCGGGCTTAAAGTTCGGTTCCACGAGCTTTTGTCTTTGAATGACGGTAAAGACTTGCTTGTTGCCATCGCCCTTTTCTTTTATCGGATAGGTTTTGACTTCTTCTTGGCCGATGTCCCCTTCTTGGATGGTCTTCGTACTTGTGGTTAAGTTTTCTTTCTTAACGGATCTAAAGCTTCCGCCGTCGGGATCGAAGGTGACCTTCCATTTATAGTCCGGCTCGCCCCACTTGGCATAGAGGTTGACCGGGTGCGTGGGCATGGTTTCCTTTGGATTTTCCCAAATCAGTTTTGTGCCGGCAGGGTCCAATGCCCAGCCTTTGAAGACCATTTGATCGGAAAGGTCATCCGGTCTCTTGACCTTTAGCTTACCGTCTTTATCCGTAAATACAAGATCTGTAAGACCTAATTTTTGCAGATTTTCCGGGTTATCTAATAGGTTTTTCGGGTCTTCTTTGAAATATTCCCTATCTTCTCTATCTAGATTTGAATCTACCAAATCAGGGCTTAAAACTTTTAGAGGGAATTCGTAGAAGGTGTCCAGTTGGTTGGTCGATTTAAAATAACTATCGTCCCGAATGATTGACGGGTCGTAGTTAAACCGCAGGGGATACTTGTTGCGTTTGTAATGGAATTGAAGGTAGCCGTTTTCTTTAAATTCTTGACCACCTGCCTTTACGTCGCCAAAGTCGTCAGTATCGCTAAAGAAAACGGGGATAAAGTCCAGCTGACCGATGGGTAATTTGATCCCATTGTTGTTATAGTAGAGCCCGCAGTTGTTGGGGGTGATTTCGTCCCGCTCGTCGTTTAGGTCATTAATTCCCTCTTCGTCCACACGGCCGTTTTCCTCACTTCCCTCTCTAATAACAGGCCATGCGCTTTGAGGATTATTAGGATCATAGCCATGAGGCGTAAAGCCTTGTACTCTTGGATATCTGTGGCCATAGTCCGAAGCGGCGGTGTCCGCCTTGGTCCGCACCAGGTCGTAACGGATGATGGTTTCTCCCGGCTTAAAGCCATCCATCCAAAAGTCCATGTGGTGGGGAATGGAAGGATGATCCTGTTTGATGCCGAAGGAAAGGGTTGTATAGTCGAATCGATCTAAATCGATTGTTTTGCCGTCGCCCTTGTCTATGTGCTTGGTATAGCCGGCCCAAATGGTGTATTTTTCCATGTCGAGGAACTCGTCGGCATTGAGTCGATATGGTGGTGTATCTAAATGCAGCGGCCAATTAGGGGTAGTATAGTTTGGACCCCATCCAAAAGATTGATAGCCCGGTGTAAAGCCCTTGGTTTGCTTGGCGTCGTTGGGCCACTTATACATCATTTCGTTGAATCTCGCCTTGTAGTGGTAGAGATTGCCGGGGCCGCCCACCTTGACTGCTTCGCCTTGTTTTTCGTCGTATTTCCAAATTTCAGGGTAGAAGGTGTTTTTCTTAGGTTGTGCATTGGACTTGGTAAAGTAAAGATCGTAGACCTGGCGGTCGTAGTAGATGTTGTAGACGGTCTTGCCCGTAGAGGATACGGACTTAACGACGCTCGCATTGTCGGGATCTTTGTTTTGCTCGGCCGTTAAACTTTTGTTGTAAAAAAAGAACTTGTTTAGATAAAGATCATGGCCACGATTGAATGTATCGCCATTCCAAATTTTTTGTAAGCGCGTATCGTCCAGGTCGGGGAATTTTATACCCTTGACCGGCTCTTTATCCAAGTCCGGTCTCGTACCTGTGTCTTTGTCTTTATAGACACGGGTACCCATATATTCGTACTTGTCCATTATGGATGCATTGTCGGCATGGTCTGACTTTTCTGCCCAGAATTGGATGGCGTAGTCGGCCTTGGGTTTATCTTTCCACACGGCGGTAAAGGTGATCTTGCTCGCCGGCATCTTCAGATCTGCGGCAAGATTTAAGATGGGCTTGCCGGCGCTGTCTTTGATGATTTCATTTTCCGTATAGGTTGTTCCGCCTGTCGTTTCTAATGTGATCGACGGCATCCATCCCAAAAAGTCGCTTCCTACCTTTGTGGGAATGCTCTTGTCGTCAATTGTCGGGATGATTTGTTCGTAGTAAAGGGTGCGGTTGGGAACCGGGGTGCCGCCCTTGGTGTCGAAGTTGACATCGTAGTGGGCGCGATTGTAGCGGTATTCCAAAATGAAGTTTTCGGCATTTTCCGGCACTTGCATGGTGATGTAGGGCGCTTCCGGAACAAAGCCTTTGCGGTTCGGATGCTTTTCATCCAAGGGGCTCACTTCCATGGTGGAGCCGGTGTTCCCGCTTTGGGTCGTAATGAGTTGTCCTTCTTCGCCCACCGTGCCGTCGGGATTGGTGTACTTGGAAAAATCATGAAGGTCTTGGAAGACGTGCTTGATCGTGATTTCATTGGCCTTGGCTTTGTAACGGAAGTATTCATTGGCTTGGTATCTGATTCCGTTGGTCTTATTGCCCGTCTGGCCTTTGCCGTCGGCCGCTTCTTTCACCTTGTCGTAGGTGATTTTGTAATCGTCGTCGGGCTTTTCGTAGCCGGCGAGGTCCGGCAGCTCGATGGTTTTGTTGACCCTTTTTTGTTCATCTTCCGTCGCAGCTTCCCCTACGCTGGCAATGTAGGGTTGGTAGTCGACGACATACTTATCCCCTCTTTGCACCTTGTAGTCGGTGCGCAGGGTGTAGATGGCCGGCTGGGCGGGATTTTTAATCAGCTGCTCCGCCGTTTGGCCTTCCTTTAACTTCGCCGGGGTCACCGGCTCTTTGCTGATGATCGTCGCTTTGTCTTTGCTAAGGTCTTCGTGGTTCACCTGCGCAAAAGCGCTCATGGGCCCGGACAGAACCATGGTGAGGATCAATGTCCAGAGGCAAAGCTGTTTTAATATGTTTTTCATATGCCCTCCTATTTGTTTCTTCATCTATATCATTCGTCCTTCGGCGCCCCTTGCCGGGGCCGAGGCTGAAAGGATATTTGCATACAGTGGCTCACTTTTAATAGTATCCTTGTTTCATTTACTTAGCAAGTCTTTTCAAGGCTTTTAAACGTTTTTAGCCTGTATATATCCATATGCGAAAAAATATATCGGCCAATCCCACGCTTTTTTCCCACTTATCTTTATGCTTCGGGATTTATTCCTCGCTCTTTTCTCGGCAGGACAATTTTGTTAGGACATTGTTATGAAAGGATTATTTTGTGGTAAACTGTTTGTAATATTTTATTGAAAGGAGATGGGCATGAAGCGTCAAACTTTTCGTTGGTGGCCCTTTCTTTTTATGGCGGTTGCCGGCGCCGTAATTACGCTGTTTACTTTGTACTATGCCTGCGGAAGCGGACCCGAGCGGGAGGCGCTCTTCGCCTCTTATCTGACTAACCCCCTGCTGTTGTTTATGAATTTTCTTCCGGTCTTTTGTGCCTTGGTTTTTCTCTATGCCTTAAGCGGCAGGATGTGGCTGAGTTTTTCTCTCACGGGGCTTTTGTTTTTTGCGCTTTCCGTGGTGCAACAGTTTAAGCTCATGTATCGGGATGAACCTTTTGTCATGCCGGAGATTTTGCTCTTTCGCGAATCGCTGATGATGAAGGGCCATTACCAATTGTCGATCTTTGCCTCCAATCCCGTGACCTTAATCGGTCTCATCGTCATGATTGCCGTATCCGTGTTTTTGTTTTTAAGGGACCGGAAGCCTTTGGTAGGCAGGGGGCGGCGGCTTTTGCTGCTCCTGTCGACGGCGGCCATTGTTTTTGTTTTTCAAGGCTTCAGCGGTCCTTATTTTTCATCGAAGGTCTATGCCCGGATGGGCGAAAATGCGCCGATCAATAACTTAAATTCCACGGAGAATTACAAGGCCCGCGGGCTGGTGTATCCCTTTGTGATGAGCGGGCGCATGTTCAGCGGCAACAAGCCCGAGAACTACGACAAGAAGCTCGCCGCCACGATGTGGGAGAAGGTGAAGGAGCCCGAGGTGCCCGAGGAGAAGAAGGTGCACGTGATTTCGGTGATGCTGGAATCTTTTGCCGACTTTTCCGTCTACGACAATATTCCCATTCACAGGGACGTGTATGATTCTTTCCACGCCATTCAACGGGAGGGCGTGCACGGCCACATGATCGCCGATATTTTCGGCGGCGGCACGGTAAACTCGGAGCGTGGCTTTTTGACGGGCTTTTCCGGCACGGGCTATGCGGAATCCGTCGCCATGATGAGCGACACTTTTTCCCACGTGCGTTATTTTAAGGACAACGGCTACACCGCCGAGGCGCTGCACCCGATTTACGGTTGGTTTTACAATCGAAAGAATGTGAATCCCCGCCTGGGCTTCGACGAGTATTTGTGTTACGACAATTACTTCCAAGAGGTGGAAGAGAGGGAGGGGGATACGGATTGGCTCTACACCCGGGACAATCACTTTTTCCCGGAGGTGGAAAAGCGCATGAATGCCGCCGTCGCCGAGGGGAAGTATTACTTTTCCTACGCCCTCACCTATCAGGGCCACGGCCCCTATCCCGATTACAATGCGGCGGACAGGCATTATGTGGACATGATGGAAGGACAGGATCCCAAGGACTGGGCGATTTTCAACAATTACCTGTCCAATATCGCCGCCACGGACGATGCTTTGGGCCAATTTGTGGAAAACCTCAGGAACCATCCGGAGCCGGTGGTGCTGATCTTTTTCGGCGACCACAAGCCCGGGCTCGGCGAAGGGGACAGCGGCTACAAGAGCATGGGGATCGACATCGACCTTTCCACTTTGGAAGGCCAGATGAATTACTACACCACGCCCTATGTGATTTGGGCCAACGACGCCGCCAAGGCGAAGCTGGGCAAGGATTTTACGGGGGAAGGTCCGGATCTGAGTCCCTTCCTCCTGATGCGCTATCTCTTCGACACCATGGGCTGGCCCCACGACGCCATGATGGCGGTGCAGGACGAGTATCTGCCCGAAACCACGGTGCTTCATATGCCCTATATTCGAAAAGACAGCGAGTATAGGTTGGTGGATGACGACCCGTCTCTGGCGGAAATGGTGCGCCAATACCACTGCATGGAATACTACCGCGCCAATGAAAAGGTAAAAAAATAAGGTCGCTTAGGCGGCCTTTTTTATTGGATTGATTGCTTTTTTTGCGGCCCTTCGATAGGCTGAATGTAAGACATTGTGCGGAATGAAAGGAGCGAATGATGAGAGGATCCGTCGAAATGATTTTAGGGGACATTACCACTGTGAAGGCCGATGCCATAGTGAATGCGGCCAACGAAGGATTGGTGCGGGGCGGCGGCGTCTGCGGCGCTATTTTCCGCGGCGCGGGAGGCAAGCTGGATGCTGCCTGCCGCATGATCGGCCACTGCGACACCGGAGATGCGGTAATGACGCCGGGCTTCGATCTGCCGGCGGATTATATTATTCACACCGTGGGCCCCGTGTGGCGGGGCGGCGGCGAAAACGAGCCCGCCCTTCTCGCCTCCTGCTACGACAAATCCTTGGCTCTCGCCGAGATCAACGGGCTGAAATCCATCGCCTTTCCCTCGATCTCCACGGGCATCTTCGGCTACCCCACGGATGAGGCGGCAAAAATCGCCGTGGAAAGGGGCCTGGCCTTTGTGGAAAACCACGCCATGAAGGTGATGTGGGTGCTCTTCGACGAAAAGACGAAGGCCACTTACGATGAGGCCTTGGCGGAGGCGAGATGAGGGCGAGGGATGAGATTACTTTGCTTAAATACACCGGCTCCGCCGTGTTTGATGTGGCGGTAGCGAAAAAGATCTGCCGCTTTGCAGAAGAGAAAGGGATTGGGACGACGGTGGAAATGTAGGGTTTTCTTCTTTTCCTTTTTCTCCTTCGCACACCACTTTTGCCTTGTTTTCAAATAACACACCTTTTGTTTGGCGTAAACTATTTTCTTTTTCACAAATTATATCTTCGCATTTGTTTCCGGGGGAGGGAAAAAGGGCGTCAATTCTGTGGCGATAAATTTTTTAAAGCGTAGCCGACGTTAGAAAATCAAAAAACTCTCTTCGCTGAAAATTTATTCTTACATGGCTTTTAAACCCGGGGAAGGGGCTAGGGCGTTGCGATTCGCCCTGGATAGGCTACAATAATTAGGACAGTTTCCTTAAGGTGTGGTATCTTATGATCAACAAGGAGGATCAAATGGAAAAAGCACCTAGAAAAAGAAGAGCCTTTTCAGACGAGTTCAAGCAGCACGTGGTGGATCTTTACGAAGAAGGCATGAGTCGACAAGAGATCATTCAGAAATACTCATTAACCCCTTCCGCCTTTGACCGCTGGGTTAGCCAATTCCGCACCACCGGTACCTTCAAAGAGACGGTGTCGTTAAGTGAATCGGATCAGGAAAAGATTGCATTGCGTAAAGAGATTCAACGGCTCAAGATGGAGAATGACATTTTAAAGCAGGCCGCGCTGATACTTGCGGAGAAAAACGATACGTCATCGATCGTTTAAAACACAAATACCCGGTATCAGCGCTTTGCAGAGTATTAGGTATCAGCCGTTCCGCCTACTACTACCGGCCGAAAGCTCTTTCCGACGATGCGATCGACCTGGAGATCAAGGTCCGTGCCATTTTTCGTGCAAGTCGCAACGTCTATGGCGCACGCAAGATAAAAAGTGAATTAGAAGCGGAAAACATCGTCGCCTCCAGGCGACGAATTCGCGCCATTATGAAGAAGCTTCATTTGGTTTCCGTTTACACCAAAGCAAAGTACAAACACCATCCGTCAAAGAAAAACGAAGAGCAAATACACAACGAGCTCAACCGCGAATTCAGTCAACGTCAGCCGTTGGAAGTCATCGTTTCTGATTTGACCTACGTTCGCATCCATCAGCGCTGGGCCTACGTTTGTGCCATCACCGATCTTTTCAATCGCGAAGTCATCGGTTACTCCTGCGGCTTACGTCGCGACTCTGCCCTCATACAACAAGCATTCGACACCATCCCTTACCCACTAGAAGCCATCGGCTGCTTTCATACCGACCGAGGGAAAGAATTCGATAACAACCATATACGTGCCCTCTTAAAAGCCAACCACATCAAACGCTCGCTGAGTCGCCCCGGCAATCCCTATGACAACGCCGTGGCAGAAAACATATTTAAGAGCTTCAAAACAGAATTTTTAGAGAGAGAAACCTTTCAAAGCCTGAATGACTTAAGAGAGAAACTCAGCAGTTATATTCAATGGTGGAACAGCGTGCGAAGACATACAAGTCTTGAAAACATGACCCCTCTCGCATACCGAGAAAGAGAGGGGATAAAAAGCAAGCCCGTCGTTCGAGCGACACCTTAACAAAAGTGTCCAAAAAACTGTTGCCATTCCAGGGCGAATCGCAACGCCCTAGCCCCTTCCCCGGGTTTAAAAGCCGTATAAGAATGGATTTTTATTCAAAATAGAAAATCGGATTCTAATCAGTTGGCTATGCAATTAAATAAGGGCCTTGGGAGGAATCTCCCGGATAATTTTAAAATTCGCCGTTCAAGGTGCGGTAGGAGATCCAGCCGTCGCCGATATTGCACCAGGTGCGAACGGAATCGGCCCGCGTGTCGATGACATAGACCTCGGCGCCCCGCGTCAGGGTATAGGCCACGGGATAATTCTTTCCCGGGCCCGTGCGCACATTGGCTTCGGCGGCGGTGACGTATTGAACCGTATAGAGAATGCGGCTGGCCTCCGACGCCTTCTTGGCGCTTTTTTCAGCCGACGCCTTGGCCTTGGCGGCCTCGGACTCGGCGGTGGCGACGCGAATCTTTTCGTCGCTTAAATTCTTCGCCCCTTGCTTCACTTCCTGCTTCAAACTTTCCAGGCGGTCGTTCGTCGGCGCCACGGCGATGAGGTTATTCACCATGTCCATGGCCCCTTCGTAATCGTCGCCGTCCATCAGGGCGCGGATCTTCGGGCTCGCCGCATCCACCACATCGTCGACGCCCTTGCGCGCCTTGTCGGAAAGATCGTTGTCGTGTTGAACGATGGCATTATACATGCGCAGGGCCTCGGCGTAGGAGCCGTTGGCCAAAGCATCTTTCGCCTCGTCTAAAAGTTCCACGTCCTTGGCCATGGTTTTGGCTTCCTTGGTCTTCTCCTTATAGACGCCGCGATTGGTGATTTCGTAAAGCTTTTCGTATTGCTCCCGGGCCTTGTCGAAATTTTCGTCTTCGATGGCGGCGGCAGCGGATTTTTCCAAACTGATCCGCCGTCCGGTGCGGTAGATAAAGACGGAAAGAACCAGGAGGACGATGATCCCCGCCACGGAGGCGGCGATGAGTGCGCCCTTCTTCTTGCCGGAAGATTTTTCTTCCGCATCCTCCTCGTTCCGCACATCGGCATAGGCATAGGCGGGGTCGCTTTCGTAAGCGTCCACCGGGCGGATCGGCGTCGTGTCCGAGGATTCTTCTCGGGAAAGAACCTGACCACAGGATTTACAAAATTTCGCGTCGGCGACATTGTCTGCGCCGCAATTTAAACATTTCATAATACGTCACCTAAAAAGGGTATCGAAAAAAGGGTTAAGCCTGACAGAAGCACGAAGAAAATCCAGAATCCGCCGAGGACTAATTGAGCGATAAAACAAATGAATCCCGCCCGATTCCACGTGTCCTGCACTTGGGCAAACTCTTCCATGTCGCGGTAGCGATTGTTTTGAAGGGCCCATTCGTTGCCCTTGAAGCCGGCGACGAAAGACATGATGATGCCGACGAAAGGCACGAGGCACAGGAGCGTTATGTAACAGCGATTGCCGATTCCCCAAATCATGGTCAGGGAAAAAGCGCCCCAGTTAAAGCGGCCGGGCCGTTGGCGATTGTAGGGATCCTTCATCCGATCCGGCACCGGAGCATAAGGTTCGTTATAGGCGGCGGATTGCATGGTCCACGTGTCATCCGATGGAAAGCTGTCCTGTTCGTAGCCGGCATCGTCTACAGGCGCGCCGCAACCGGTACAGAACTTGTCGCTGGGAAGCAATTCCTTGCCGCAGTGAGTACAAAACATAGCAACCTCCTTTGTAAAACCATGGTATATTCTTTTGAAAACAATTTCAATATGAAAAATAAAAAAGCGGGCATAAAAAACAGCGTCCTCTTCGGACGCCGCCAAAGGATTTTGCGAACGTGCTTCGGAAAGCCTTTTCGATCATTAATTTTGTGCGTATTTTCCGTGATGAGGCTCGCGCTCGAAGGTGAAGGAAAAATCCTCAGGCACGACGGGATGGGCGTCATGGGCGGGCACCCCTACCACCGTCTCCCCGGCAGGCACGGAGTGAAGCACCACGGCGCCTGCCCCCACCTTGACCCCTTCGCCGATGGTCACGGGTCCTAAAATCGTGGCCCGCGCGCCGACCATGGCCCCGTCTTTCACCGTAGGGTGGCGCTTCGTCTTGCTCAGGCCGCGGCCGCCTAAGGTGACCCCGTGATACAGAGTCACGTCGTCGCCGATCTCCGCCGTCTCGCCGATAACCACGCCCATGCCGTGGTCGATAAAGAGCCTTTCGCCGATTTCCGCCCCCGGGTGAATCTCGATGCCGGTCTTTCTCCGCGCCCGGTGGGACAGAAAGCGGGCGAGGGTCGTGTAGCCCCTCTTATAGAGGCGGTGGGCACGGCGGTGGCTCAAGAGGGCCGCCACCATGGGATAGAGAAACATGGCTTCAAACAAATTTCTGCAGGCCGGGTCCTTTTCCAAAATCACCCGCCCGATCTTCCTGCGCTCCTTAAACAACATGGCTAAAACAATTCCGTGGACATATAACGCTCGGCGGCATCGGGGAGCACGGTGACGATATTGCCCTCAAAGCGTTCGGCCAGCTTCACGGCTGCCAGCACATTGGCCCCGGACGAAATGCCCACGCTCAGGCCTTCCTCGGCGCTCAATTTCTTCGCCATGGCGATGGCATCGTCGCCTTTTACGGTGATCACCTCATCCACCACTTCGGGATCGTAATTGCCGGGAATAAAATTGGCACCGATTCCCTGAATCTTGTGAGCATCCGATCTGTTTTCCGTAATCAGAGGACTTTCCGCCGGCTCGACGCCTACGATATAAGTGTCGGGATTTTTCGCCTTCAGAGCGCGGCCCACGCCGGTCACCGTGCCGCCGGTGCCGATGCCCGCCACGAATACCGATACATCGTCGTCCAAGGCCGACAAAATTTCAGGGCCCGTGGTGAGTTCGTGGATCCGCGGATTGGCGGGGGTGTTAAATTGATCCGGCATGAAATACTCGCCCGTGGCCGCCATTTCATTGGCCTTGTCCACGGCTCCTTGCATGCCGCCTTCTTCGATTAAAATCAATTCGGCGCCGAAGGAGCGGATCAGAGCCTTGCGCTCGTCGCTCATAGACGCGGGCATGACGATGGCCACCTCATAGCCCATTTGCTTGCCCACCATGGCCAGGGCGATGCCCGTGTTGCCCGACGTGGGCTCCACGATCTTCATACCCGGCTTCAGAGCGCCGCGGGCTGCGGCATCCTCGATCATGCCATAGGCCACCCGGTCCTTAATGGAGGCGGCGGGATTATTCTTTTCCAACTTGGCGAAAATGCGTCCGTCACCCATGGATAACTGCACGAGAGGTGTCTTTCCCACTGTATCTAAAACATTCATTACAAAACCAACCTTTCAACTCAGATTTAATGGCTATTGTATCGCTTCGTGAAGAATAAGTAAACCAAAAAATTCCCCGGTTCACTCAGAAGAGTGAGGCGGGGAAGAAAAAAGTGTTTTTTAATTTATAGTACATATGATTGTGATGTGCTTTTTCTTTTGACCTAAAATAAATCTTCTTCAACAGTTATTTCCGGGGGCGGGAAAAAGGGCGTTGCGATTCGCCCTTATCCCGCCCCCGGACCCCCACCCTTTAACCCTAACGCTTTTCTAATGTGCGGAACCCTGGCGGGTTCCGATTCCTATTGGGCTTCTTTGCTCAAGAATGAAAATGAGTTGGGCGAGCGTTGATTTTAAAAAAAGGACGCTAGCCCAACTCACATTCTATCTTCCGCAACACATCCCAACAGGAATCAAATGCCGTCAGGCATTTGCTCTGCTAAAAGGCGTTTGTGGGTGGATGGGGATGGGGCCCCGGGGAAGGGGCAGAGGGCTGGAATGGCAACAGTTTTTTGGACACTTTTGTTAAGGTGTCGCTCGAACGACGGGCTTGCTTTTTATCCCCTCTCTTTCTCGGTATGCGAGAGGGGTCATGTTTTCAAGACTTGTATGTCTTCGCACGCTGTTCCACCATTGAATATAACTGCTGAGTTTCTCTCTTAAGTCATTCAGGCTTTGAAAGGTTTCTCTCTCTAAAAATTCTGTTTTGAAGCTCTTAAATATGTTTTCTGCCACGGCGTTGTCATAGGGATTGCCGGGGCGACTCAGCGAGCGTTTGATGTGGTTGGCTTTTAAGAGGGCACGTATATGGTTGTTATCGAATTCTTTCCCTCGGTCGGTATGAAAGCAGCCGATGGCTTCTAGTGGGTAAGGGATGGTGTCGAATGCTTGTTGTATGAGGGCAGAGTCGCGACGTAAGCCGCAGGAGTAACCGATGACTTCGCGATTGAAAAGATCGGTGATGGCACAAACGTAGGCCCAGCGCTGATGGATGCGAACGTAGGTCAAATCAGAAACGATGACTTCCAACGGCTGACGTTGACTGAATTCGCGGTTGAGCTCGTTGTGTATTTGCTCTTCGTTTTTCTTTGACGGATGGTGTTTGTACTTTGCTTTGGTGTAAACGGAAACCAAATGAAGCTTCTTCATAATGGCGCGAATTCGTCGCCTGGAGGCGACGATGTTTTCCGCTTCTAATTCACTTTTTATCTTGCGTGCGCCATAGACGTTGCGACTTGCACGAAAAATGGCACGGACCTTGATCTCCAGGTCGATCGCATCGTCGGAAAGAGCTTTCGGCCGGTAGTAGTAGGCGGAACGGCTGATACCTAATACTCTGCAAAGCGCTGATACCGGGTATTTGTGTTTTAAACGATCGATGACGTATCGTTTTTCTCCGCAAGTATCAGCGCGGCCTGCTTTAAAATGTCATTCTCCATCTTGAGCCGTTGAATCTCTTTACGCAATGCAATCTTTTCCTGATCCGATTCACTTAACGACACCGTCTCTTTGAAGGTACCGGTGGTGCGGAATTGGCTAACCCAGCGGTCAAAGGCGGAAGGGGTTAATGAGTATTTCTGAATGATCTCTTGTCGACTCATGCCTTCTTCGTAAAGATCCACCACGTGCTGCTTGAACTCGTCTGAAAAGGCTCTTCTTTTTCTAGGTGCTTTTTCCATTTGATCCTCCTTGTTGATCATAAGATACCACACCTTAAGGAAACTGTCCTAATTATTGTAGCCTATCCACCCTCTGCCCCTTCCCCGGGGCCCTCATGACCTATCCCGACGAGGGTCGCGAGTCGTAGGAAGGTCAGATGCAGTCTTACACCGTTTCGAGGAGGCGAAGCCGAATCGAAACGGATGTATAGTTGTACATCCCCATCCACCCACAAAACGCTTTTTATATGTGCGGAACCCTTACGGGTTCCGATTTTTATTGGGATGTGCTGCACACCGAGCTTTTTCGAAACGGATAGATCGTTGTCCCACCCACAAACGCCTGTTAGCAGTGCAATCATGACCTACGACGAAGGAGCTCAGCACGAAAAAAACCCTGTTTGCAAACAGGGTTTTGTTTTGCGCTTATTTTAAGCTGCGGCCATAGGCGTCTGCCATTAAGGCGGCGGCTTTTATTTTTTCGATGGAAATGGTTTTGCTTGCCCGCTTGTATTCCGTGGTTTCCGGAACGAAGGTCATCATTTCGTCCAGGTCGTCGGCGGTCAGCCCCACATCTTCCAAGGTAATGGGCAGGCCGATGGATTGGTTGAAGCGGGCGATCTTTTTCAGTTCCGCCTCGTTGCCGTCGTAGGCGTGGAGCACCATGACGCCGAAGGAGACCACTTCGCCGTGAAGGTAATTGCCTTCTCTCGGGATCAAACAGGCGGCATCGAAGAAGATGTGGGCGATGTAGGAATTGTAGTAGAAATCCGGTTGATTGGTGAGATTGCTCACGTAACCCGTGGAGACCAAGACGTCCAGGGCGATTTCTTCCACGGCCCGGGAGACCCGGTTGTGCTTCACATCTTCCAAGCCCTCTTTGCCCCATTTCAAGAAGGGCTCTTCGCAGGTTTCGGCGATGCCCACGCCCAGGCGGGCCATGTGGCTCAGGTCGTCGCCCTTCGATGCGGAAAGGACTTCCGCCTGTTTGCTGATGCCGTCGCCGATGCCGGCCCAGAAATAGATTTCAGGAGCTTCGGCGATGATTTTCAGGTCGATGAAGATATCCGAGGGGGACTTGGGAAATTCGTAGCCCCGCACCCGGCCGTCTTCGTGATAAACGACGGCGATGGCGGTCATGGCCGCGCAGTTGGAGCAGATGGTGGGAAAGGAAAAGGCGGGCTTGTCGACGCGCAGGGACAGCACTTTCGCCGTGTCCAGGGCCTTACCCCCGCCGATGCCGAAGATAATATCGGCCTCTTGAACGGCGGGCTCTTTCATAAGGCGTTCGATGTTTGCGTCGGTACATTCCACCCCGTAGACAAAGGTGCCGGTGATGGCCACATCCGTGCCCTTCAGGACATCTTTTATTTTTCCCGAAGCGGCGTCCAGGGCGCGCTTTCCGCCGACGAGGACGGCTTTTTTAAAGCCTCTCGAAGCGAGCACCTCGGGCAATTCGTCGTATCCGTCTTTCGACAGATGGTAATTCGGCATATACATAGTCGTTTTCCCCTTTCGTTATTGCGAGATGGAAAACACTATACACCCGCCTTGCCCTTCGGTGCAAGAAGAAAGGGAGAAAAATATATTATTCATCGGTTTTCTTTTCGTTCTGCGTCGCCTCGACTTTATTTTCTTTCGTCGATTGCTTATCTACCTTTTTCTCTTCGGTCTTCGGTTTCGCCTTGACGGGCTTCACCGAAGGCATAATGCCTTTGGCCACTACTTGAGGGAAGAGGTAGAGGCCCAGATTTTTCGGGTGAGTGTGGTCGGAAATAAAGATCTCGTCTTCTTCCTTGGCGATTTTGTGCCAGTCGATGAGGTGCACCCGCTTCGAGGCCTTGGCGGCGGCGGCGAGCTTTTGATTCACCGGCTCTTCCCAGGGATCGGGCATGACGGTGTTGACCAAGTACACCGGGTGTTTTCCCGTGGCGGCGATTAAGCTGTCCAGCACCTTTGTATTAAAGTCGTAATTGGTGCCCAGCTGTATGACGATGGGCGCGTCGGGAGAAAGAGCACTCAGGTCGTGGTTTTCCAAAATCTCTCGGCCTTTGGCCATTTGGCGGTTCTTTTTTCCGTCCACGGTGAATTTCGGCAGAATCATTTTAATGTATTCCGCTTCCATTTCCGTCAAACTGTCGCCGATCATGAGCCCGTCGCGCTCGGCCAGGGCGTTTATGTCCTTTTCGCCGAGAGCTACCTGGGGCCAGCGGCGATTGATCTCCTTGATTTCGTCGGAGAGGTTTTCGTCGTCCACAGGCTCGGGCTCTTTTGCCTTGGCCTCGGCTTTTTGTTTCGCCTCGATTCGCTTTGCCTCGGCCTCTTCCTTGGCGGCGATGCGCTTGGGACTGAAGGCCACGGAGCCGATAAGGGTGAGGACGAGGACGGCCGCCGCCGATGCGGAAAGGGCACGCTTCTTCTTTATGGGATGCTTAAAGAGGCGGTAGGTGCCTTCCCCTAAGAGGAAGAGCACGGGCAGTTGGATGAGGACCACGGCGAAGTAGGGCAGTTCGCTGTGGGAGAAGGCCTGTTGAAAAAGGAGCATCACCGGGTATTGCCACAGGTAGAGCTCGTAGCTGCGCTTGCCGAAGTAGCTGAGCACGGGATTTCCCAAGGCTTTGGCGGTGGCATTGTCGTCTTTTGCCGTATAGAGCAAGAGGGCCGCGCCCAGGACGGAGAAGAGGGCCATACCGCCGTAGTAGAGGAAGCCGCCGCTTTTAAAGACGACAAAGCAGAGGAGCATGGCTGCCAAAAGCCCTGCCGCCTGGGGCGCTTTCGCCTTTTGGCTACGGCTGAAGCTACCCTTTTCCCCTACGAGGCCGGCCAATGCGCCGATGGCAAAGGCGAAGTAGCGGGTGTCCGTGCCGTAATAGACGCGGGTCATGTCTTTGACGAAGGGGGTCATCATGGGCATTAAGAGAAGGGAGACGGCTCCGGTGACGGCGAGAGACAGGGCGAGCTTGCCCCGATCTTTGCCGCAGAATCGTCTGAGGATCGCCCAGATCAGATAGAATTGGATTTGTGCCGACAAGGCCCAGAAGTGGGTAAAGGGCAAAAATTTTCCGTGGAGATCGAAGTAGGAAAAGCCCCGAAGGATCTGTTGCCAGTTGTTCACGCCGAAGATGGCGCTGATCCCCGATGCGGCCACGTCGCGAAATTCCGCCTGAAAGGCCACGGCGGCGATAAAGAGCACCGCGGCCACGACAAAGACCAAAGGCGGCGTGAGCTTTTTGTACTGCTTTACAAATTTTTTAAAGGGGTCGTGGTTTTTTTCCGCCAGGTGTTGGCGCATGAGCAGATAGCCCGAAAGGAGAAAAAACATGACGACGCCCAGATAGCCCCCGGCGATTTTGTGGGGATAAAGGTGGTAAAGGATCACGCCCCACAGGGCCAGGGCGCGGAGTCCGGTAAATGATTTGATTTCTTTGTGCAAGTCTGCCTCCTGAATCACGGCGGGTGCCGTTTTGTAGCCGCCGCTCACCATTCGGGAGGCGAGGGCATCTATGGGCTAAATGTTATCACAAGCTTAGGCCCATGAAAAGTTTCTTTCCCTTTTAGGAAGAAGAACTTTTTGCGAAATAAAAAACCGGCCCGAAGAGCCGGCTCTCATCTTTATTTATTCATAAGGGACAGTTCGTCGGGATCGCCGGAAAAGGTGACGACGCAGATGTCCGGTCCCGTGTGGGCACCGATGACGCAACCCACCCGAGGGCTCGTGTCGATGTTTTTCTCTTCCATGCCCATGTCTTTGATGAGGAATTCTTTTACCTGAGCCACGCGCTCGGGCCAATCGCCGGAGTAGACATAGACTCTTTGATTGGGATTAAAGACGCCGCCTTTGGAATGCTCTTCCATGTACTTTCTCAGCTTCTTTAAATAGGCTTTATGGCCGCGGTAGACGTCCAGCACTTCCAAGGTGCCATTTTCCTTTTCCAGTTCCAGCAAGGGGCAGAGCTGGAGCACGCCGCCGGCGATTTTCGTCGCCTTGGACACGCGGCCGCCCCGGTGCAAATATTCCAATGTGCCCACGGTAAAGCATTCGTGGGAGGTGGTTTTGATCTTGTTCAGGTAATCCGCAATGGCTTCCAGGCTTTCGCCCCGATCCCGCAGGATGGCGGCCTTTAATGCCAATAGCCCTTCGCCGAAGGTGGCGGCTTTGGAATCCACCACGGCGATCTTTCCCGGATAGTCTTTTTCCAACATGGCCTTCACCATTTCCGCCCCTTCATAAGAGGAGGACAGGCCCGAAGACAGACTGATGTATAGGACCTCATGGCCTTCTTCCAGCGCTTCTCTAAAGGCGTCTTCCAGCACGCCGGGAAGCACCCGGGAGGTGCGATAGACGGTGCCTTGGCGCATATTGTCGTAGAAGGTGTCGATGTCGATGGCCTTGCCCGTTTCAAATTCGTTCTCTCCGTCGGTGACGGCGATGGGCAGCTCCACGATTTGGGCGCCTTCCCGCATTTTAAAATTTAAATCCGAACCGTCGTCGGTAAATATCTTTATCATGATTCGCTCCTTGTGGCGTCATTTATTATCGAGTCCTTATTATCTTCGATAGTCTTTATATTACGTGTTCGGACATTTAAAGTCAACGACGAGCCTTCTATCCTTACTTTTTCGCCCCCGCCACTTGCCTTTTTGCCATTAAAATGATCAGGGTCACCACGCCGAGCATGACGATGCTTCCCCCGGGCTTCAAGCCCAGATAGTAGGAGAGGGCGAGGCCCGCTTCCGTAAAGAAGATGCCGAAGAGGATGGCGGCCACATGGGTCTTCTTGTAGCTCAGTTTCAGCTGCAGGGCGCAGGAGACGGGAAGCACCAAGAGGGACGAGATGATCAGCACGCCCACGGTGCGGGCGGAGATGGCCACGGTGAGCCCCGTCAAGAGGACGAAGATGCCGCTCAGTCGATCGGCGCGAATTCCGGCCAGGCAGGCGGAAATGCCGTCGAAGGAGAGGTACAGGAGCTTTCTATAATTTAAAACCAAAAAGACGACAACGGCCAAAGACACGGCGAGGATCATGTAAAATTCAAAATCCGTTATAGCCACGATGGTGCCGAAGAGGAAGGATTCGAAATTAGCCCCGCCTTTGACGAAACCCGAAAGAATGGAGGCCATGCCCACGCCGGTGGACATGATCACCGCCGTGGAAATTTCTCCGTAAGAGGGAAAGCGGCGGCGAATCCATTCCATGGACAGGGCGGCGGCGGCACAGGTGAGGACGGCGCCTAAAATGGGATTGATGCCGAGCAAGAGCCCCAGCATGACCCCGGCCAGAGACACGTGGGACAGGGCGTCGCCGATCATGGCCAGTCTGCGGTTCACGATGACCACGCCCATGGCGGGGATCACGATCGAAAGCACCAGGCCCACGATCATGGCCCGAATCATATAATCGTATTGAAAAAGCTCCATCAGTCTCGGCTCCTTTTTTCAAGCACGCCGTCTTCCAGGACGTAAATGCCGTCGATGATATCTTCGACTAAGTGCAATTCGTGGGTAATCATTAAAATCGTCATGCCGTGGGCGTCGTGAAGGTGGCCCAAAATGTGAAACAGCTCTTCCCTCGCCTTAAAGTCGATGCCCGTGGTGGGCTCGTCTAAAATAAGCACGTCGGTCATGGAGATCAGGGCCTTGGCGATTAAGACGCGCTGCCGCTGCCCGCCGGAGAGGGCGCCGTAGAGCCTGTCTTGAAAGCCCTGCAGGTCCACGAGGGAAAGGGCATCGTCGATGCGGTGCTTGCGCTCCCCTTCCGTGAGCTTTTCTCCGTAAAGGCCCAAATCCACGATCTCCCGCACGGTAATGGGAAAATCGTAGGAAGAGGTCATGAGCTGTGGCACGTAGCTGATGCGGGAAAAGTCCGTGTCCTTGCCCAGGGGCACGCCTTCGTATTCGATAACGCCCTTATCGGGCACCTCGATGCCCAACAGGAGCTTGATCAAGGTGGATTTCCCCGAGCCGTTGGCCCCTATAAATGCGAGAAAATCTCCCTGTTGAACAGAGAGATTCACTCCTTTTAATACCGCATTTTTCCCGTAGGAAAAGTACAGGTTTTTTACGCCGTAAATTTCTTTCATCGCAATGCCGACTCCAGTATTTTCAGATTGCTTTCCATGCGTTCAAAGTAGCTCTTGTCGGTTTCGTATTCCATGGGATCCAGTTCCTTCACTTCGGCACCCGTTTCCGATGCGATGGTTTGTGCGATTTTGTCGTCGCCCTCCGGTTCCGTAAAGACGGTTTTAATGCCCTTAGCCTTCATGAGATCGATGATGTCTTTCATGGCCTTGGGATCCGGTTCCGACTCGGAATTAATGCCTTCGATGGGAATTTGGTTTAAGCCGAATTCCTTGGCCAGGTAGCCGTAGGCTTCGTGACTGACGACGATGTCTTTGTGCTTCACATTGTCCAACACTTTTTCAAAGGATTCGTCAAGCGCTTCAAATTGACCTGCGAGCTTTTCGTAATTGGCTTTGTAGAAATCCGCATTGTCGGGATCTTTCGCCGCCATGGCTTCGTAGATGTTTTCAGCCATTTCTTCCGCATTGTCCGGAGACATCCACACGTGGGGATCCATGCCGCCGTGATCGTGTTCGTGATCTGCGGCTTCGTGTTCGTGATTGTCGTTGTTATGGTTGTGATTGTTGTGGTTATTGTCGTGATTATTGTTGTGGTTGTGGTTGTCGTGGTCGTGATCGTGTTCCGTCGCCTCATCTTCGTCGTGGTGATGGTGATGGCCGCCGGCCAACAATTCGATGCCCTTCGACGCTTCCACTAAGCTCACGTCGCCGTTTAAGGTATCCTTTAAGGAGTCGGTGAAGGATTCCAATCCGGCGCCGTTGTAGATAAAGAGATCCGCGTCGTTTAAGCCGTTAATGTCCTTCGGCGAAGGCTCGAAGCCGTGGACCCCTTGGCCCTTGGGAATCATGCAGCTGACCTCGGCCTTGTCCCCGGCGATTTCCCGTGCGAGATCGCGAAGGATGTAGGTGGTGGTCACCACTTTCAGGCTTTGGCCCTTGGGCTTTTGGCTCTCGGTGGCTACGACTTTATTGTCGTTGTTGTTATTATTGTTATTGTTATTGTTGTTATTGTCGTTGTTCGCCGCTTTCGTTCCGCAGGCGGTAAGCATGAGCGCGGCACAGGCCACGGCGATGATTTGTTTTGCTTTCATTTATACCTCCAAATAGAAATCATTGTTATTTAACGCTACTAAGTATACCACTTTTCTCGGCTTAATGGGAAGTATTTTCATTAATTTTTTTCTCCCCGCTTTTCTTTTTTGCGTCCATGGCTTATGATGATTCCGGGAGGGTGGCCAATGGAAAATTTATTAAGGGAAAAAGGATTGAAGGCGACGAAGGGTCGCCTGGAGGTCTTGAAAATTTTAAAAGAGGCGGCGCGTCCCATGAGCGCGGCCCAGGTTTTTCGCGAGACGCCGAAGGATATGTGCGCCTCGCTGTCCACGGTCTACAGGATTTTAAATCAACTGACCGAGGCGGATATTTTGCAGGCGTCCCTGGAGCAGGACGAGAGCACTTATTACGAGTACCGAAACGAGGAGCACCGCCACTACATCGTCTGCTCCCGCTGCGGCAAGCTCGCCCCCATCGACGACTGCCCCTTGGACGCATTGGAGAAGCACATTCTCCGCTCCACGGGCTACACCATTACGGGCCACCGCTTTCAGCTGGAAGGCATATGCCCCGATTGTTTGAAGAAGGAATAAAGAAACCGACGAAGCTTAGGCCTCGTCGGTTCTTTTTATTTCATGTAGCGTCGGTCGATCATGTCTTTAATGAGCCAGGGTATGTGGCCGTAAAGGGAAAAGGATCCGCGATTGAACAGGGCTTTTTTTCCGCCGCCGTTAATGATCTGCAGGTAGTTTTCCTGAGGAGTGTAGGAACGAAGGTCGTCCTCCCCTGCCAATGCCTTCATGAGATTGTGGTAGAGGATCGGGGCTTGGCGTATGGCGAAGACTCCCGCCTTGGGCAAGCGGGGCCAATCTTTCAATGTGACCATGTCCCCCATGGCGAAGACATTGGGCGCCGCCTTTAAATGGGAATCCACGTAGACGTAATTGGATTCGGTGACGTCAAAGCCTTTGTACTCCACTTCCACGCCGGTAAATCCCGTAGAGAGGATCAGATAGTCGTAGGCGTAGGCTTCGTCCCCCGCCTGCACTTTCTCCCGATCCACCCCGCGGACCGTGGTGGATTCGTAAAGGTCGATGCCCTTGTCCTTCAAGAGGCGGCGCAGCCTTTCCCTGGAGGCGGTATTCATGTTTTTCGCCACTTCCCCGGAGGTGAGCAAAAGAACTTCCCGGAAATCGTAAGCGGCTTTCAGCGCCAGGGTCAGCTCCACGCCGGAAGCCCCGCCGCCGACGATGACCAGCCGCTTTTCTTTCAGCCCGCTCGCCTTATTCAGCTGCTTTTTAAATGCTACGGTGCGGGCGATGGGCTTGACGTAGCTCGCTTCCCTCCGCTCCAGGAGAAAAGGTTCCTGAGAGCGCACGCCCAGATTCATGGAAAGGATGTCGTAGGTGATTTCCCCGGAATCGGTGATCACCGCGTTTTTTTCTCTGTCTATGGTGCGAATATCGGTCTCGATGTAATTGACCCCCGCCGCCTCGGCCAGGGCCCTCACATCGAAGGCCATTTCTTCTTCACAATAGATGCCTTCCACATAGCCTGCCAGCATGCCGGAGTAATACTGCTTGGGGTAATCGGTGATTAATGTAACTTCCACGCCGCAAAGGGGCTTTTTCGCAAATTTCTTTAAGAGGAGGATGTGGCCGTGGCCGCCTCCCGCCAATACCAGATGTTTCATTCCCGCTCCCTTCTTTCATAGAAAAATCGCCGAATGCTTCTGTCTTATTTCGTCTTTCCCTTTCGAATCACCAGGGCGAGGACGACGCTCGCGGCGGTAATGGCCATGTTTAACAGCACCACCCGCTCGGGCCCCTCTGTGCCCGATGCGGCGGTAATGGCTCCCGCCGCGGCGAGGACCACGTAATTGGCCAGAGACGATGCCATCATGACCACGGAGGTGATCTTCCCCTTGTGCTCTTCGTAGAGGCCGTTGGCTTCCGCCACCACCAGCTGCAGAACGCCGCCGGCACCGCCGTAGCCGATGAAGAAGCCGCCGATTAAAGGCGAGACCGGGCTCTTCACGAAGTAGGTATAGGCCAGGGCACAGAGGCACAGGGCCGGATAGAGGACGAGGACGTCTTCCGTGTCGATTTTCTTCAGCACGACGAAAGCCGTAGCCAGGACGGCGACGATGGTCCCCGCCGCGTAAACCGACTGTATCATGGAAGGATCTTTCATGCCGTAGAGGCTGCCCAGCTCCTGATTGCAGTTGAGCCACAGGGTAAAGGTGGCGGTGGCGGTAAAGCCCATGAGCACCACGGGCACGATGCCCCGCCGTAGGCCCATGGGGCGCTCGTCCTTCGCCGCCCTTTCCCCTTCATCAGGAAAGGCCGCCGTGAAGATCAAGAGGCCGTCCACGGCGATAAGCGCGCCGAAGAGGATAAAGACGGCGGTGTAGCTTAAAGATTTTGCGGCAAAGAAGCCGATGACAAAGGGCAGCACAAATTGACCCAAAGACATGGCGAATTTCGTAAACATATTGGCCCGCGGGCCCCTTTCCTTAAAGAGCTCCATGACCGTAGGGGTGACGCAGGTATCCAAAAAGGAATTGGCCATGCCACCGATGATCGCCGCGGCATAGGCGGCCTTTGCCGAAGGCGCATAGGCGATTCCGAAAAAGTACAGGGCGTAGAGAAAGACGCCCCAAAGGCCCGAGGTCTTTCGCCCCCGCCGGTCCGACACATAGCCGGAAATGGGCAGGGCCACCAAACGGCCCAGGCCCAAAGCGGCGATGACCTGGATCACCGCGGAAATATCCGCCGCACCCCAAGCGGTCTGTAGGGCGGATTTGTATTGCGAGAGAATGGATACGCCGATGCCGTGAATAAAATAGGTGAAGTACAGGGGCAGGGCGGTGCGATAAATTGACGGTTTGTTTTTCATAATCACCTCGAATTTTCCACAAAAAAAGTGACCCGCGGGTCACTTTTCCCGGCTTGACGCCGACTCGATGGTATGCCATTCCGATTTTTGGTAAGCAACAGTAAGTAAGAAACAACTCTAAGTATTTAAACTTATAGCTAGGAGTAAGTCGGCATATTCGTCCATCGATAAAGGTATTATCACATGAATCCGCTATGCCGTCAAGGGTTCTTTATCTATTCTTACCGAATTTCTTATATGCCCATCATGTCCCTGAGGGCGTCGTAAATGCCTTGGGTCATGGCCCGAAATTCCACCGGGGTTTGTTTTTCGTTGACGGAGATCATTTCTCCGTTCAGGAAATTCATGGTGACGGAGAGCATGCCTTCTTCAATTTCCACGTAAAAGCCAAGCCGCTTGTCTTCGATGACGGCTTCAAAGCCGTAGCTGTCCCCGTCTAAAATACGAATGCACTCGTCGTAAATGGCGGTGAGCTCTTCGAATTTAAAGAAGCTGTCTTCCGCTTCAAAGGGCGCGCCCTCGTGCATCCCTTCGATTTTCGTAATCAAGTAGTCGGTGCTGAAACCCGTGCCCACGCCCCAGCCCGGCGGGTACTCGAATTCCAAAATTTCCACATTGATTTCCGTATTTCCCTGTTTTAAATGAAGCATGGCCTATCTCCCGTTCACTAAATGAAAGCCCTGCTCTTCGGCGATTTCGGCGAGAGCGGCGCGATTTTTTGAGGCGCCCTGTAAGCGAGCCACCACTTGCTTCGAAAAGGAATCCACCCGCCGGTTCGCATCCCTTAAATCATAATAGGTCTGCATTTCTTCGTCGTAATCGGCGATGGCCTCCATGTAATTGTCTTGAACCACGTAGCTGTCGGTAAAGCACTTCAGCTCCATGGGCATGCGAGGCTTGAGCTGCGGCACCTGATCGGGACGGCCGAAGCCCAGTCCGAAGACGGGGAAGGTGAGCTTGGGCAGATCCAAGAGCTCGATGACGGCGCGGGCGTCGTTTAAAAGGCTTCCCAGATACACGGCGCCCAGGCCCGCCGCCTCGATGGCGTTGGTGACGTTTTGCCCCGCCAGAACCGCGTCGGTAAAGCCTTGGAAGAAGCGGTCGCTGTCCGCCTCGGCAGCCAGTTCGAAGCCTTGTTCCCGGGCGATGCGGCTGTTGCGGTAGACGTCCACGATAAAGACCCACAGCTCCGGCGCCCGGGCGATGTAATCCTGACCGCCGATTTCCGCCAGAGCTTTTCTCTTTTTCTCATCGACGATGCGGATGATGGAAAAGGACTGCATCCCCGTGGATGTGGCCGTGTGATTGGCCACTTCTTTCAGCGTCTCCACCAGTTCCGGATCCACGGGCTCCTGTTTAAACTCCCGAATGGTCACGTGGTTTAATTGCTTTTCGAACAGCTTTTTATCCGCCATTACTTCCTCCTTTGTTTTTCCTTCAGCCGGCGAATCCACATTTCGCCGATTTCCGCCGTGGATTCCATGGTCTTAATCTGCATGCGCAGAAGGCCCTTTAGGGATTCCGCCAGATAGGCGTCCTCTTCGTCGGATGTGGTTTTAAACAGCCCTCCCCGATCCTTGCCGTAAAGTTCGATGACCATTTCCCCGGGGCCGCCGCCCTCTCCGTGTTCCACTTCCACGGCAAAGGGCGACTCGGCCATGGGCATCAGGGCCGAGCTCTGACGCATAGCGGGTAGATTGATCTGTGAGGGATCGAAAAATTCCTCGTCGCCGAAGATCCGCTCGCTTAAATAGACGCCTTCGTCGGTGATTCCGTCGACGGAATAGAGGCGCTCTTTCTCTCCCACGAGCCACAATCCGTCTCCCGCTTTCAGGCGAGAGCGATAGGCCTCTTCCACGGCTAAAAAGCCATCCTCGTCGGGGAGCTGATCCGTATACAAGTAATAGGCGCGATTTCCCTGTGCCATAGCTTCTCCCATCTCTTTAAAAAGAAAAGGTACCGACTGTGCCGGTACCTTTCGCCTTCAACGCTTATTTTGCGTTTTCGTTCATCCATTTCATGGATTCTTTAACGGCTTCGTCTGTAGGGATTTCGACGCCGGTTTCCGGATCCTTGCCGGCTACTTTGCCGTAAATGTCGGATGCGGGAGCGTGTTCATCGTTTTGGTTTTCTTGTTCTCTTCTTGCTTTTGCTTCTTGTTCTTTTTTAGACATTATTTCCTCCTATTTGTGGTACACATGGCCGGCGTGAATTCGCGCAGCCCGATATATCTGTTCCATTAAGACGACGCGCATGAGGGTGTGGGGCAGGGTCATTTCGGAAAAAGACAGGAGCCAATCGGCCCGCGCCTTCACGGCGGGCGACAGTCCCATGCTGCTTCCGATGACAAAGACCACATCCCCGTCGGTCGTTTCAATGAAATCATACAATTTTTTTGAAAAAGCCGGTGAATCCACCTGCTTTCCCTCTATCGCCAGGACGATGACTTTGTCCCGGGGCTTTATCTTTGCGAGTAGGCGCTCGCCCTCCCGTTGCAGAACCCCTTCCGCCTCTTTGGCCGACAAGCTTTCCGGAGCGCGCTCGTCCTTCAGCTCCACGATTTTCGCAGGCGTGTAAGGTCGAAGACGCTTCACATACTCGGAAACCAAGGACTCCAAGGCGCGGTCCTTTAACTTTCCCAGGGCCAGTACCTGAATACTCATCCTTAGATCAGTGCCTTAACCGCTTCCAAAGCCTTGTCGTAATCGGGATGATTGGTGACTTCTTGTACGTATTCAACGTATTTCACCTTGTCATCTTCGCCGACGACGACGATGCCGCGGGTCAAGAGGCGCAGGCCTTCGATTAAGAAGCCGTATTTCATACCGAAATCGCAGATTTGGTAGTCGCTGACCAATTTGGCGCGATCGATGCCTTCGGCGGCGCCGAAGCGTTCTTGTGCGAAGGGCAGGTCGTTGGAAATGGTGATGACGTGAACGTTATCGCCTAAATCCGTGGCCATTTGGTTAAAATTGCCGGTTTGAATGGCGCAGACGCCGGTGTCGACGGAAGGAACGACGGAATAAATACGTACGGTGCCGTTCAATTCCTTGGATTCGAAGGGGCTTAAATCGTTGTTAACCGCAACGAAATCCGGGGCTTTGTCGCCGACTTTAATTTCTTCACCTAAAATGTTGATGGCGTCTCCGCCGAATGTAATATTTTCTCTGGACATAATGTACCTCCTAAACTCATTGGCTCATACAATACATGTATATCCTAATTTGGACAAAACAAACACAGAATCGCCAAGCTTTTTTATTTTTTCGTCGCGCCAAAGCCCCGCCGATGCGTTATGATAGATATAGAACAGGAGGCATTATGACTTTCAATTCTTCCGCCCTGGTTTTAGACGGGCGTTCCCATACATCATTAGCCATTATTCGCAATTTAGGTCGCCACGGCATTTCGGTGCGCACCGTGGACACCTCTCCCTCGGACTACGGCATCAGCCGCTACACAAATGACGCCGTCCTTCTGGAGAAGGAATCGGACGAGGCCCTTTTAGAGAGCCTCATCGCCATTTCCCGAGAGGGCGAGCCGCCGGTGCTCTTTCCCGCATCCCCCGCCTACGCCGCCTTTGTGGCGCAGCACTTTTCTCTCTTGAAAAACTATTTCCGCTTTCCCGCCGAGAGCCCGGAGGGGATTTTTTGGCGCGGATCAACGGATATGTTTGACGATTTCATGCCGACCACCGTGGATTTAGACGGGGAGACGCTTCAGGCCACAGAGCTTAAAATCGCCACCACCATCGGCTTTCCCTGCCTGATCCGGCGGCGGGTGAAAGACGTGGGGGATCTATCCGTCCCCGCGGAATTTATTTCGAGCCCCGGCGCCCTGTCTCGGGTCCTCGAAAAAATTTTCGATCCCGGAAACTATTTCGCCGAACGCTTCATTCCCGGCGAGGCATCGGACAATTCCTCCGCCGTGCTCTACTACGGCGCGGGCGGCGAGCTGGCGGGCTTCGTTACCGCCGAGGTGCTGCGCCAGTGCCCGGAAAATGTGGGGGAAGCCACCTACATGAAGCAGAAGTGGATCCCCGAACTCATCGGTCTGGTCCATCCCCGGCTGAAAGAGGCGGGCTTTCGCGGCCTAATCCGAGTGCGCTTTAAGCGGGACGAGTTCAGCCGCAAGGTCTATATAACCGGCGCCGACACCGCCTTTCCCCCGGAGACGGAGCTCTACAGCCACCTGGGCTTCGAGCTGCCCTATCTCTATTATCTCGACGCCACGGGAGAAGAGCTGCCCCATATTTTCTTTCAGTCGGATACGAACTGCCACTTTAAAGATGGCTTCAACGATCTGCGCGCCATCAGCAACTATTTGAAAACCGGCCACATGGGCCTGATGAAAATCATCAGCGACTACAAATTCAGAAAAGTTCCCGCCACATGGGCTTGGGACGACATGGGCCCGGGACTGAATAAATTAGGCGCGGAAAGCCTCAGTAAAGCCAAGGGCATGAGGGATATGTTGCCCCTAAAAAAATAAATAAGGACATGAAAAAACGACCCCTTGCCATTTCAGCAAAGGGTCGTTTTTATTTGGCGGAGCGGGTGGGATTCGAACCCACGTGCCCGTGAAGGCAAACTGATTTCGAGTCAGCCCCGTTATGACCACTTCGATACCGCTCCAAGCCTATTGAGTTAACGAATCTATTATACAGGATTTTCTCCCGTTTTAAAAGTCGTTTTTCGCCAGGCTCGATTTTACAGTTTAATAAAGTCCAGGGGATTTTTCGCCACGCCGCCGACACGCACTTCGAAATGCAGGTGGGGGCCGGTGGAGCGACCGGTGGAGCCGATCTTGCCGATGGACTGTCCCTGTGCCACCACGTCGCCGACCTTGACATTATAGGCACTCAAGTGGGCGTAGCGGGTGGAGGTGCCGTTTTGGTGGTCGATGATGATGAGATTGCCGTAGCTTCCCGCCATGCCGACGCGGGTAACGACGCCGCCGTCTGCCGCGACGACATCGGTGCCCGTGCGATTGGCCAGGTCGATGCCGTAGTGGAAGCGGCCCCAGCGGGGACCGAAGGGGGAAGAGAGGCGGCCGACCGTGGGCTTAATAAAGCTGCCCGTGGCCACGCCTTCTTTCGTGCCTACGACGACGATTTGATCCACTGCCTCTTGAACCAGGCGGCTGCTTTGTGTGACCGAAGAAGTGATCTTGCCGTTTTTCGATTGAATCGCCGTGGTGGTTTCCACGACGCCGGCCTTTCCGGCACGTTCGACTTTTTTTACGCTCTTCACTTGACCTGCGTCTTCTCTCACGACGGTTTTAAAGGGGACGGCTGCTTGAGCCTTGACTTCCTGATCCAAGGTGACGGTAATCATGGGCGCCGCCTTTAAGACATTGATCTTCGAGCCCTTGTGCAAGGGGTCTTCCCAGTTGGCGTTTAAGGCCTTGATTTCGTCCACGGTCATGTTGAATTTCTTCGCCACGGACTCCAAGGATTCCGTTTTATCCGCCACGTAGACGACCTCTTCCTTGCCGCCGGTCATCAGAAGCTTAAAGCCCTCGTCCACGGTGAGGATCTCTTCCCCTTTGGCGGCTTCGGCTTTTATAGCCGGCTCGATTTCCATGCGGCGGACGGTGGCGCCTTGAGCCTTAAAGTAGTTTTCGATTTTCTTCATAAGGGCGTCGTAATCGGCGGCGCTCTTTAAATTAAAAACCGCCTCATCCCCTATGTATACGGTCATCACATCCGCCGCTTTTTCATTTTCCACAGCCACGGCCGCTGCCTTGGCTTCCGCGGGGGCATTTCCTTGAGCAAAGGCCGGACTGTAAATCAGGCCCGCCGCCATCATCGCCGCCAGGGCGCTTACTTTTATTGTTCTGTTCATTTTCTTCATCTCTGTCTCGCTTTCTAATCTGATCTATATGAAACCTCTCGGGCTTCGTTACTAATTTGTAACTCTTTTAGAGCACGAGGCATATTATAACAGAGAACGCCCCTTGGTCTATGGCGTTCATGCTACAAAAAGATGACAGTTCCATGACAAAAGTCATGGGCATGTAAAAAAGCGAAGGCTCCACCTTCGCTTTTCCTATTTGTAAAATTCTATTTTCTATTAAATGGCGCAGGGGCTGTAACCGCAGTCCTGGCATTCGGCGCAGCCGCCCGAGTGGTTCATGGTGCCGCCGCACATGGGGCAGGTGTCGGGATTTTCCGTCATTTGCTTGGCGATCTCCCGATTTAATTCGTCCTGTAATTCTTTGATGCGATTGCCGGAATCTTTCTTGTCCTTGGTAATCAGGATGCCGCTTCTGGCGCAGCCGTCGCGGTAAATGGTGATGCCCTTCAGTCCCCGCTCCCAGGCGTAGACGTAAAGGTCTTCCACATCTTCCACGCTGAATTCATTGGGCACGTTCACCGTGGAGGAGATGGAAGCGTCGATAAATTGCTGCCAGGTGGACTGGACATTGATCCGGTCGCGGTAATTTAAATTGGATGTGGTGATGACGTAATCGGGCAGCTCTTCTTCCGTGGAAATGCCCTGAGCTTCCATAAGCTTGCGAATGATCTCCGTATACACCGTGTAGTAGGTGTCCTCGGCGTGGAGGGATTCGGATTTTCTCACGTAACTGATTTGGAAGATGGGTTCCACGCCGTTGCTGCAGCCGATTAAGGTGGAGATGGATCCCGTAGGCGCGATGGTCAAAAGCTGAGAGTTTCTCAGGCCGTACTCTTCGATAAGTGCCAGCACGTCTTCGTCGGCATTGGAGCGAATAAATTCACTGGCCAGCACCTTGTCTTTTCTGTAGCGGGGGAAGGGGCCGTCTTCTTTCGCCAGAAGGGCGGATTGACGCAGAGCTTCGTTGACGAGGACCCGACCGATTTGATTGATGAGGTTTAGGGATTCCGAGGAGCCGTACTTCACGCCCATTTTAATGAACATATCGGCGACGCCCATAATGCCCAGACCGATTTGGCGCAGGTCCCGAGACAGTTCCTGTTGCTGCTTCAAGGGGTGCAGGTTCATATTTTCGTCCAGCACCTCGTTTAAATAGATGACGCCTTCCCGCACCAGTCGGCCGAAGGATTCGAATTCGAAGCGGGCAAATTTGCTGAAGGGGTATTTTACAAACTCCCCGAGATTAATACTGGAAAGATTGCAGGAGCCGAAGGCGGGCAGGGGCTCTTCCGCACAGGGATTCACCCCGGCGTATTCGAAGGTGTCGTCTTCGCTCATAATGTGCCAGGAATTGATCCGGTCTTTAAAGAGGATGCCCGGCTCAGCCATGTCCCAATTGTTCAGGGCCAAATTGTGCATCATCTCCCGGGCGCTGACTTCTCTTCTGATTTTTTCCCCGGTGGCTTCCACGTCGAATTTTAAGGTAAAGGGCTCGTCCTCTTTGTAGGCTTCGAAGAAATCGTCGCCGCAGTTGACGGAAATATTGGCGCTGGTGACCTTGTCCAGATCTTTCTTTACATTAATGAAGTCGATAATGTCCGGGTGGGAGGCGTCCATATTGAGCATGAGGGCGCCGCGGCGGCCCCGCATGCCGATGAGGCCCGTAGTAAGGGAGTAGAGGTCCATAAAGCTCACGGCCCCCGTGGTGGAGGAGGCGGCGTTGTTGACCTTGGCTCCCTTGGGACGCAGTTTGTTTAAGGTGAGGCCCACGCCGCCGCCGTAGCTGTAGGTGCGCGCCATCCACTTGGCCGTGTCGTAAATGGATTCGATATTGTCTTCCACTTGAGGCATGACGTAGCAGTTGGACAGGGTGATCTTTTTTCCGTAGGCGTCCAGGCCGCGGCCGGCTAAGATCCGACCGGCAGGCATAAATTCTTTATTGGCGATGGCCTTTTTAATGGCGGAGTTGCCGCCGGAGACCCGCTCCAGGAAGCCTTCGAAGTTTTCCGAATCGAAGCGGTATTTCTTCTCGTAAATGTCGCGCTGCAGATCCGTCATATCCCAGCCGTGTTCCCGCAAGCGGGTGCGCTCTTCGCGGTAGAGAATGTATTTTTTTGCTGCCGCCGGATCCTTCGTCATCAAGGAAATTTCCACGGCGTCTTGAATGGCTTCGATGTCGATGGCGTCGTTGCCGTCGAATTTTTCCGTTACCTCTCGAGCGACGGCACGGGCCGCTTCTTCGTCCACGCCCTTTTCCGTTTCCGCCATGGCTTTTTGTACGGCGACGACGATTTTTTCTCCGTCGAAATCCACCACATTCCCATTACGCTTGCGAACCTTCATCTTTTCCTCCTTTTATTTATCCACATGTTATCAACATGTAGTGGTTAAGTTTCTTCTTACCTCTAAATGTAGTATACGGTATTATACTACGCTATGGCCGGGTATTTTTCAAGGCGATTTTTCCAAATAAAAAAGACGCCGAAGCGTCTCAGTTTTCGTCGTAGGCTTTTAAATTGTATGCCTCCATGGTCCGAATCAAAATGTCGCCGTAGCGGGGATTGGTGCTGTAGCCCGCCGGGTGAAGGGCCCGGGCGTAGGCCTCGGCACTTTCCGCCCTTCGCACGGCTTCGTAGCGGGGCGCCTTGGCGATGAGCTTGCCGTAATCGTAAAAGCTCTCCCGGGCGGAGCCGTAGGTGCGAAAGCCGTCCTTGACCATTTTCTCCTCCTCCCCCTCCATTTCCATGGTGGGAAGGACGACGCCCTTGCCCTTAATGCCGAAGTAATTATTGTAATGCTTCGACAGCTCGCTTTCGCCGAAATTCGATTCCACCGCCGCCTGGGCCAGGATCACCGAGGGATAGAGATCGTACTTCTTCCCCACCTCCTGCGCCAAGGGAGCGAACTCCGCGAAAAAATCTTCCCGGTTCAAAATTGATGCCCGGTCGGGCTCGTAGCGGGGTCTGAGCAAAAACAGAAGGGCCGCCACAAAGGCCATGGCCAGAAGGAGGGCCCGCTTTCTCTTCTTCACGATTTATTCCACCTCGGTTACCGTGTCGGGATCGTCCTTAATATAGAAGACATTTTTCCCCAAGGCCGTCATAATGATGACCACAAAGGGCATGAGGTAGTTAAAGACGGCGAAGGGCATGTAGGCCAGGGGCGAGACGTGGAGCACGCCTTTCATATAGACGCCGCAGGTATTCCACGGAACGAGACAGCTGGTCACCGTCCCCGATGCCTCCAAGGTGGAGGAAAGGAGCTTCGGGTGCAGACCACGCCGGCGGTATTCCGGCGCAAACATGCGGCCCGGCACCACGAGAGAGATGTATTGTTCCGGCATGGTCATATTGGACAGAAGGCAGGTCAAGAGGGTGGCGCTGACGAGGCCGGTGACGGAGCGAATCCCCTGTACCAAGGTCTTGACGATGACTTCCATCTGGCCCGTCTCCTCGGCGATGCCGCCGAACATCATGGCGATTAAAGTCAGTGACACGGACTGCATCATATTCATCAGCCCGCCGGCGGTTAAGAGCTTGTCCAAACTTTCAATGCCCGTTTCGGATACGTAGCCGTTCATGCCGCTTCCTAAGATTTCGTTGATGCCCACGGTGGGCTGAATAATCGGGCCAATCAAGGTGGCCACGACGATGCCCAGCACGATGCCGGGCAAGGCCGGCAACTTAAAAGCGATGGTAACGATGACCACAATGGGCGGAAGGAGCAAGAGGGGGCTGATGACGAAGGTGCTCTTCAAGCCCTCTTGCAGGGCCACGATCCCCGAAGTGTCCGCCGCACCGGAAGCGCCTATGTAGCGGCCGGTTAAGAAGGCGAAGACGGCCAGGGTGATGATGTAGGTTACCATGGTGGGTTTGACCATGGCCTTCACGTGGGTAAAGACGTCGGTGCCGCTCATGGCGGGGGCGAGATTCGTCGTGTCCGACAGAGGGCTCATCTTGTCCCCGAAATAGGCGCCGGACAAAATGGCGCCGGCGGTGACGGGAGCCGGTATGTTCAATCCTTGGGCGATGCCCATAAGGGCGATCCCCATGGTGGCCGCCGTTCCCCAGCTGCTCCCCGTGGCAAGGGAGGTGATGGAGCAGATCAAACAGGCTGCGACGAGAAAAATCGAGGGCTTTAAAATGCCCAGGCCGTAGTAAATCATGGAAGGCACCACGCCCGTGGCAATCCAAATCCCGACCAGAATCCCGATGGTGATTAAAATCATCACGGAAGGCAGGGCCTGGGAGATGCCGCGGACCATGGCCTTTTCGATGTCTTCCCAGCGGTAGCCGATAAACAGAGCCATTAAGGCCGCAAAGATCACGCCGATAAACATGGGGATGTGCGGCTCGATCTTAAATTTTAAAATACTTACGCACATAATCACGACGAGACCGAGAAAGACCGTCAGGGCCTCCCACAGCTTCGCCTTCCTGGGCGCATAATTATCATTCATGAAGGGTCCTCCTCCCAAAACTTTACTACATTAGCAAGTAGGAATAGTTGAGGTCATTATAATATAAAATGCCCTTCGGCGCCACAGAAATGAGCCGCCGTGCGCGCAACTTTCCTAAAATACAAGAAATAGAAATCAACGACTTATCCATAAAGGGGATCGCCGCGGATAAAAGCGACGCACGCCCCTCGCCTGCGTCGTCGCCAATAAAAGACCCCCGGGGACCGGATCCAAACCAATCCTCGGGGGCCAAATGATTTTTCTTACATTCCTACAATTCTTATTTCATGAACAAGCCTAAGATACCGCTGGAGTTCAGCCAGATACACAGGATGGCGAAGGGAGCGATGTATTTTACCATGACGGAGACGAAGCCCTTGCTCTTGAAGGGGAATTCTCCGTTGTTGGTGACGGCTTTTTCAAAGTTGTCCATACCCCAAACGTGGCCGATAACGATACACATGAAGAAACCGGCAGCGGGCATGAGGATGGATTCGGCGATGTAGCTGACTTCGTCGAAGAAGTTCATTGCCATGGGCGGGAAGGTAATTCCGCTCCAAATACCCATAGACAAAGCTTCGGGGATGGCGATTAAGAAAGCGACGATACATACGAGCCAGGTAGCCTTTTTTCTGTCCATATCGTAGGAGTCGATGAGCCAGGAAGTCGGGTTTTCAATTAAGGAAACCGAAGAGGTAATGGCTGCAAAGAGAACCAGGATAAAGAAGATAACAGCCCACAGGGAGCCTAAAGGCATGGAGTCGAATACGGCGGGCAGCGTGATAAAGATAAGGCCGGGACCTGCGGAAGGTTCGAAGCCGAATGCGAAGACTGCGGGCAGAATGGCAAAGCCGGCGAGCAGTGCTGCACAAGTATCCAACAAGGGCACGACGATGGAGTCTTTTTCAATGTGACTGGAATCCGGCAAATAAGAGCCGTAGGTGATCATGGCACCCATCCCAAGACTCAAAGAGAAGAAACATTGCCCCAGAGCTGCGGTGACCGTACTGAGTGTTAATTTAGAGAAGTCGGGTTTTAAGTAGAATTCCAAGCCTGCTCCGGCTCCCGGAAGGGTGATCGAGCGAATGGCGATGACGATTAACAAGACGAACAGGGTAGGCATAAGCACTTTCGAAGCCCGTTCAATCCCGGAGGAGACGCCTGCTTGAATAATGATGGCATTGATGATAACAAAGAGTAGGGTGAAGAAAATGGGAGCTCCACCGCTGGAAACGTAAGAGGTGAAGAAGTTTTCAGAATCGCCGGCGATTCCGGGAAGATGACCCATAACGGATTCCACGATGTACTTCAGAACCCAGCCGCCGATGATATTGTAATAAGTAACGATCATAAAGGGAACCAAGATCCCAAGGACGCCTACAAATTTCCATTTCGACGCGATCTTCTTATATGCGCCGATAGGATTGAGTTTCGTGTACTTGCCGATGGCCATTTCGCCCAACATGCAAGTAAAGCCGATTGTTGCAATGATAATCAAGTAGATGACGACGAACACGCCCCCACCGTTTTGACCCGTCAAGTAGGGGAATTTCCATAAATTCCCTAAACCAATGGATGAGCCTGCAGCAGCGAGGATAAAACCAATTTTGCTAAAAGAGCCACGATCTTTTTGATTTTCCATAAAATCATCCTTTCACAACATATTGCAACAACATCTGTGGAGCGAGCTCCATAAACGTTATATTGTATTCTTATTTTACCAATAGAATTTCTGAAAATCAATCCATTTTAGTGAAAATTTATTTATTAACATGTATATTTTTGCAAAAAGATATCACTTCTTTCCCTCGCCGCCTAAAATACAGCATTGCGGAGCTAAAAATAGGCCGGCGTTCGAAAAATTTTGTTGTCCAATAAAAAATGCGCACCGAAGTGCGCAATTTGCTATCTTAAATTTTATTTTAGAAAGCGGGCTTAATGTCGTGGTCATCACGGGTTTTGCCCATGCCCATGACGCCGCAAATGGTACCGACGAAGGCCCCGACGATGCCGGGAACGAGCCAGCTGAATCCGAATTCCGCCAAAGGCATGTTGTCGATAATGTTCGCCGCTCCTTCGAAGGATCCGGTGGCATTGTAGATCGTGGTGAATGCCGCGGCGATAATGGTGCCGACGGCCATGCCGATAATGGTGCCGTCGTATTTAATTTGACGGTCGAAGATCATAATGAAGGACATGGCGATAATGGCGGGATAGACGATGTCGAGAACCGGGCCTGCCAGGCCGATGATGCCGTCGACGCCCACCAAGGAGAAGGTGAAGCTGACGAGGACCGATACGACGACGACGTATTCGTAACGCCACTTTTCGTTGGAGACGGAGTTAAAGAAGTTGCCCGCAGCGGAGGTTAGGCCTACCGCCGTGGTCAAGCAAGCCAGACTTACGGCCACGGCCAGAGCCACTTGGCCCCATCTGCCCAAGAGCATGCCGACGCTTCCTACGAGAATTTCCACACGGGTAGCGTCTTTGGCGAAGTGGGTGCCGCCTTGTGCGCCGACATAGGTCAGGCCGCCGTAGATGACGAAGAGAAGGACCATGGCCAAGACGCAGACCTTGATGATCATCATCTGCTTTTCTTTCTTCGATGCGCTGCCGTAGCCCTTTCGTATCAAGTCGCCGGTAACGATGGACGTACATAACAGGGCCACCATGGCGTCCATGGTTTGATAACCTTCCTTAATCCCCTGGGTAAAGAAGTCCGCGTTTTCCGTGGGAAGCACGGGCCCGATGGGATGGATCGTAGCCTTGACGATGATAATACCTAGGAAGACGAGCAGAAACGGCGTAATGTATTGGCCGATAATGTCGATAACGCCGGTTTCCTTAATGGCCAGGGCCAGGGTCACGGCAAAGAAGATGCCCGAGGTCAGCCAGATCGGCGCGCCGGGGAAGAAGGGAAGGATCCCGACTTCGTGAGTCGTGGCCGCCGTACGGGGAATGGCGAAGACCGGGCCGACGCTGATCATGCCTGCAGCGGCGAGGATGACGGCGAAGGGATAATTGACCCGACGTCCCAAGTCCACGGCCTTGCCGCCGGCAAAAATCGTGACCACCAGGGTGATGATGGGAATGACCGGGTCGGCCAAAAGAAAGCCTGCCATAACCGATGTCCACGAATCCCCTGCGTGGAAGCCCAAAAAGGGCGGAAAAATTAAGTTGCCCGCGCCGAAAAAGATAGCGAACAGCGCGAAGCCTATGACGATAACGTCTTTAGATTTACTGCTTTTCATTTACACACTCCTCAAATTTCAATACGAGATTCATTATACAGAATATTGAACCCAAACTCTACGAAAGCAGTCATTTTGAATGGTTTATCGGTAAAAGCCTCTGATTTCCAAAATGATTTTGGAAATACTCCGTGGAATTTGAAAATTTTTAGGAGCTAATTTTACATTAAACGATCGTTATATTGTATATGTCTCCTTGCGCTACACGGCCTTCGCCCTTTCCACGTCCCGGGATGCGGCCAGGAAGGACACGTCCCATTCCATTTTGGCTTCGCCCTTTTCGTCCTGCACGTTCACGTGCATGTGGACGACGACGTAATCGCCGCCCTTTCTCACGTCCACGCGATCTACGACGATGGTGGTGTAGAGCGGCATACGGGCATAGACGGGCTTTAACCAGCGCAAATTGTCCATGCCCATGCCGGCGACGAGGCCGCCTTCATCTAATTTCGTGTGCACCCACTTGCCCCAGCAGACGTCTAAGGTGTGAAGACCCGAGGCGATTATGCCGCCGAAGCGACTCGCCTCCGCAGCCCTCCGGTCCACGTGAATGGGCCTGGGGTCGTAGGTGCGGGCGAAGTCTATGATTTCCTCTGACCTTAAAGAAACGGGAGGCATTTGAAAGGTGATGCCTTCTGAATAATCTTCTAAATACATACTGCCTCTCTTTCTCAGCGGGCATCGACGATGGTGCCGCCGCCCACGACTTTCTCGCCGTCGTAGCAGACCACGGCCTGGCCCTTGGCGATGGCGCCGTGGGGCTCGTCGAAGATCAGGGTGATCTTCCCGTCTTTTCTGTCGATCAATGTGGCCGCCGTCTCCTTGCCGTGGTAGCGGGTGCGGGCGGTGACTTTTAATTCGTCGGTTTCCGGAACGCTGAGCCAGTGAAAGTCCACGGCATCCAGCTCTTTCTTCTTCAGGCTCTCCTTATTTCCCACGACGACGCGGTTTTTCTCCATATCCTTGTCCAAAACATAGACCGGGTGGCCCGCCGCCACGCCCAGTCCCTTGCGCTGGCCGATGGTATAGCCCACGGCGCCGTCGTGGCGACCGAGGACGCGGCCTTCTTCATCGACGATATCGCCTTTTTCATAGGTCTTCTCTTCCCGGCGCTCCAAAAAGGCCTTGTAGTCGCCGTCGGGGACGAAGCAGATGTCCTGAGAGTCGTGCTTCTTTGCATTGACCAGGCCCGCCTCTTCGGCGATTTGTCGTACCTCGCTCTTTTCCAAATCCCCTAAGGGAAAGAGGGTGTGGGCCAGCTGGTCCTGGCTCAAGCTGTAGAGGACGTAGGATTGGTCCTTCTTTTCGTCGGGTCCCTTTAAAAGGGCGTAGCGCTTTAATTTTTCGTCGTATTCGATGCGGGCGTAGTGACCCGTGGCGATGTAGTCGCAGTCCAGCTCCCGCGCCCGCTTGTAAAGGTCTTCGAATTTTAAGTAGCGATTGCAGTCGATGCAGGGATTGGGCGTCCAGCCCTTTTCGTAATAGGCGACGAATTTGTCGATGACCTCGTCTTCGAAGCGGGCGGAAAAATCGTAGACGAAGTAATCCATGCCCAACTTCGCCGAAACCATGCGGGCATCGTCGATATCGTCTAAGGAGCAACAGGTGTGCCCGGTGTGGGCCACAGTGTCGTTTTCGTACAATTTCATGGTGACGCCGATGCATTCGTGCCCGGCTTTTTTTAATAAATAGGCGGCGACGGAGGAATCCACGCCGCCGGACATGGCGACAAGTATGCGACTCACGATCTCTTCCCTTCTAATATTTCTCTCAGTGCCTTTAAAAAGGCGTCCACTTCGTCTGCGGTGTTTTCCCTGCCCAGGGACAGGCGCATGGGCGCCCGATTTTTCTGATCCACGCCCATGGCGCGAAGGACGTGGCTCTCCGTGGCGGCGCCGGCCTGACAGGCGCTGCCTCCGGATAGGGCGAAGCCTCTGCGGTCCAATTGATATAAAAGGACGTCCCGCTCCATGCCGTCCACCATGGCGTGGACAATGCGGCCGTCGGCGGCCGGAACGGTAAGCGCCACCCCTTGAATTTCTTCCAGGCCTTCCCGCAAGTAGCGGGACAGCTCGTCCATGTGGGCGGCGTCTTCTTCCCTGTGGGCCTCCGCCTCTTTTAATGCCTCGGCCATGGCGCAGATGGCGGAGACATTTTCCGTGCCGCTGCGTATGCCCCGCTCCTGTCCGCCGCCGTAGGTGACGGGCTCGAGCTCGTTTCGCGTCAGCAATATTCCCACGCCCTTGGGCCCGTAAAATTTGTGGCCGCTCATGGCCACGGTATGGGCAAAGGCGTAGCTGTCCTTCGGCCGATGGCCCGCCGCCTGCACGGCGTCCACGTGGAAGTGCACGTCCCCATCGAGGCCCTCAGAGATTTCTTTTAAGGGCTGAACAGTGCCCACTTCGTTGTTCACCGCCATGACGCTGACCAAAAAAGTGTCTTCCCGCACGGCGGAGAGGACGGCTTCCGCGTCCACCACGCCGTTTTTATTCGGAGCGATGTAAGTCACTTCCACGCCCTTTTCTTCCAAAGCTTCGGCACATTTCAACACGGCTTCGTGTTCCATGGCCGTGGTGATCATGTGGCCCGGGCTCTTTTTTCGGTTTTTGTAGGCGCTCATGATGGCGATGTTATCGGCTTCCGTTCCCGATCCCGTAAAGATCACGTTTTTCATGGACAGGCCGAAGAGCTGCGCCACATCCAATCGGGCGCCTTCCAAGGCATTTTTCGCTTCCCGCCCCAAGCGGTGAGGGCTGGAGGGATTGCCGTAGCCCGCCTTTAAGAGGGCGATCATGGTGTCGATGGCTCTTTCGCTCATGGGGCAAGTGGCCGCGTGGTCGAAGTAAATCATGGATCTCCTTTCACAAAAACAGCTCCCCGAAAGGAGCCGTCTATTTTTTTCCTACTGCCGCCGCCCGATTTTTCAATTCATCGGGAACGCGGAAAGATTCTTTTATTTTCCTCACGGTTTTTCGAGTAACCGACGGCGTCAGAGCTTCGGATTCCAACAGGGTAAAGACGGCCTCGGCATCGTGTAAGAGGGCTTCGGCAAAAAACCACGCCATGGCCATGTCCACGTAGTAGGGACCGCTTTCCACGGCGGCGACGGCGCCGATGAGCCCCGGCGGATCCTCCGCCAGGTGGCGAAGGGCGAGGACGATCCCCAGCCTAGTTACGAAGGGGCGGGAATCCTTCATGAGCCTCTCGTAGTAATCCCTATAATCGCCCCGATAAAATTCCGGCGGGTCGATGGCATCCACCACGGCCCAATTGTCCAAATAGGGTAAAAAATCATCTAGGGCTTCCATAACATCCTCGCAGACCCCTCGATTGATCAAGAGGCCGTGAAGGATGTTTTCCTCGTAGCTCTCGTGGGGCAGCTCGCGGAGAAAAGACCCGTCCAAGTCCTTGGCGATCTTTCTCAGAGCGGGCATAGGTACACCTATGATTGTATCCGAGGGTACCGTGGGAATCAATCGCTCCGAAAAAGCCTTGTGCCGCTCGGTGGCCGCCTCCCTCAGGGCTTCGTTTAAGTTCGTCATTTCACCACTTTATAGATGATAAAGAGCAGAAGCAGAAGGACGATCACCGCAAAGACCGGACTGATGCGGCCTTTCTTGGGCTCGGGCTTTCTTTCCGGCTTCTTTTGAGGCGCTTTAACAGGTGTTTTTTCCGCCGGCGCTTCCTTCTTTTCGGGAGCCTTCGCTTTTTCCTTCGGCGCTTCCGGTTTCGTCTCGGGTTTTTTCTTTTCCGGGGCTTCTTTATTCGGCGCCGGTTTCGAATTGTGGCTTTGGTGTTCTAAGCGCTTTTTCTCTGCGTTTTCACTCGTATCTTTTTCCGGCTTCTTTTCCGCCTTTTTCTTCCGCTTTTGGGCCTGTTTCTTGCGCTTGTCCACGGGTTTTTCTTTTTTGTAGGCGTCCGCGGCCTCGATTTTTTCCTCGGGCTCTGCCGGTTTTGCCGCAGGCGCTTGAGGTTTGTCCTCGGCCACTTCCTCTACAGGCTTTTCTTCGGCAATTTCCTCTACAGGTTTCGCTTCAGGCTTTTCTTCGGCGATTTCCTCTACGGGCTTCCCTTCCGGTTTCTCCTCGGCCACTTCCTCAGCGGGCTTCCCTTCCGCCTTGGGTGCTTCCGGCGCGGGCTCCCCTTTTGCCGCCGCCTCGTCTTCCGGCTTGTAGCCCAGGGGATAGACCATGGGCGTTTCGCAGGACGCACAAAACTTCACACCGGGCTCATTTTCATAACCGCAATAACGACATTTCATTTCATTCCCTCCTTAAGCTAATCCTTTAAGTTTATCTATACCCGAAGGATGGCTATTTATTTCACAGATAAAGGGCTTTTCTGAAATTTTCTTTTAATCTTTCGTCGACGCCCTTCGAATTTTCGGCATGGGCAGTTGGGCGATAAGGATGGCGACGAAGAGAAGGACGCAGCCGAAGGCCTCGCGGGCCGTCAGGGCTTCGCTTAAGAGGATGATGCCCCCTAAGAGGGAAAAGACCGCCTCCATGCTGAGGATCAGGCTCGCCGTGGTGGGCTCCGTGTAGCGCTGGCCCATGATCTGCAAGGTAAAGCCCACGCCGCTTGAGAGAATCCCCAAGTATAATATGGCGGGAAGAGCCTTGGTGTATTCGCCGAAGAGGGAGGCCCCGGTAGACACAACGAGAATCAGGGACAGCACCGCCGCCGTGAAGAATTGAATACAGCTCATGGCCACGCCGTCGACATAGGGCGCGAAGCGGTCGATGACGAGAATATGTGCGCTGAAGGCCACGGCGGAAAGCAGAACCAGAAAATCGCCCCTGCCCATGGAAAAGCCCGCGCCTTTTTTCATGCTGATAAAGTACAGTCCCACGGCGGCGATAAGGACGGCGAACCAGGTTTTTTTCGAAATGGGATGGCCTAAGAGAATGCCGCCGATGGGCACGATGATAATATAAAGGGCCGTAATAAAACCGCCCTTGCCGGCGGTGGTGTATTGAAGGCCGTATTGTTGCAGGGCCATGGCGACGCTTAAACAGATGCCGCATAAAATGCCGCCCTTGATGGTGGCCTTCAGATCCGTGCCCACGTCCCGCAGCTTCGGAACGAAGAGCAGCACGAATAAGAGGAACAGCGCCGCCGCCAAAGAGCGGTGCACGTTCAGGGCGAAAGGATGGATGTAATCCATGCCGGCGATCTGTGCCACTATGCCCATACCCCAAATTATCGTCGTTAAGAGCAAAAGCATAATCGCTTGACTACGCTTCATTTTCCCCTCCTTTGTTTAATCGAACGCCGGTGGCGTGCATGTTGAAAATAACCTGATAGCAGAGGACGCCCTTTTGAAAAAAACGCACCTCCACATTGTCGTTGACCTTGCCCCGCTTGTTAAAGGCGGCCTCGGCCCGAACCTCCCCCTCGTAAAGGGGCGCGTGATAGAAGCAGGCGGCGGACTTAGTCACCACCACCCCTTCCCGATCGCACAAGATGGCGCTGATCACATCGGCCATGCCGAAGTGGATCATGCCCTGGCAGGTGCCGGCGGAGTTTAAGGCGCCGGGCCACACCTTCCACGTGGCGGTGAGCGTCTCGCCCTCCTGCTCTTTTATACTCAGTTCGGAATCCGCCATGAGGCGATGATCCAAACCCTCTTCCAAATAATGAAATTCTGCCATAAATCCTCCCTACATCTGCGCCATGTCGAAAAGGCCCTTGGCGCAAAGGACGCCCTCTTGGTATATCTCCACCTCCATAACCGAGGTATAGCTGCCCACTTTCTGAAAGTTCGCGCGAAGGTACGCATCCCCCAGTCGCAGGGAGTGGTAGTAATAAAAATTCACGCTCTTGGTGAGCAAGTGATTGTTCCGAAGGCCCAGGGCCGCGCAAACCACATCGGCCACGGAAAAAATCGCCCCGCCGTGGGCGATGTCCGCCGGATTCAGCGAGTTTTCGTCCACATGCCAGCGGGCGTAGACGGTCTCGTCCGTATGCTCCAAAATCGTCAGGTCGAACTGGCTCGAAAAGCGCTGAGTAATTTCTCGCACTCGCTCCTGTCTCCACTCTTCCATACTTCCTCCTATATAAAACGCAGCTGCCTGCTGTAATTTTCCTCTAATGACGACACGCTCAGGCCCAAGAGCCGCAGCTTTTCGCCGCCGTACAGGGCCAGGAACAAAGCCCATGCCTCTCGAAACAACAGCGCCTCCCCTTCCAGGGGCAGGCCGAAGGTCTTGGATTTCGTGTGGGTATGGAAATCCGAGGTCTTGATCTTCACGGTGAGGGTGTAGCCCACGATGCCTTTTTTCTCCATGAGAAAGGCCGTTTCCTCGGCGGAGCGCTTCAGCTGCTCTTTGAAAAAATTCCTGTCCCGCGTCTCCGCGAAGGTCTCTTCCGTACCGATGGATTTTCGCTTCCTGCCGGGCTCCACGGGCCGCAGGTCTTCGCCCCGCACCCGGTCGTAAAGCTCCAGGCCCGGTTTTCCGAAGGCCTCCTCGAGAAAATCCCGATCCAAAGCCTTCAGATCTGCCCCGTTGTGAATTCCCAGCTCTTTTAATCGCATCTCCGTCTTCTCGCCGATGCCGTGAATCTTCGAAAGGGGAAGGGCATCAATGACCTCCGCCGCCCGTTTCCGGTCGATGATGGTAAAGCCAGCGGGCTTGTCCATATCCGAGGCGATTTTTGCGAGAAATTTATTGTAGCTCAGGCCGCAGCTCATGGAAAGACCGAAGCGGCGCTTCACTTCCCTCTGCATGGTTTTGGCCAGGGCCCGGGGATTGTCCGCCCCCGTCAAATCCAAATAGGCCTCGTCGATGGACACCTGCTCCATGGGAAAGCCGTAGCCGTGCAAATAGCCGAAGACCTTTCGGCTCGCCTGCCCGTAGACGCCCTTTCTCGTAGGCACCACGATGAGATTCGGGCACAGGCTCCTTGCCATAAACATGGGCATGGCGGAATGCACCCCGTACTTCCGCGCCTCGTAGCTAGCCGTGGTGACGATCCCCGAAGGATTCTTTCCGCCTACGGCTAGGGGCTTGTTTTTCAGGGCGGGATTCAATAAAATCTCAACAGAGGCAAAAAACGCGTCCATATCCACATGTAATATGTCCAAATGAATCACCACCCTAATATATCAAAAAACCACCGTCGGCGTAAATCGCCTATGGAAAGGAGACAATATGAAACAAAAAATCGCCCTCTTTGATTTCGATCGCACCGTTATATCCACGGACTCTATCCTTATATTATACGACGTGACGGCGAGAAAAATCCCGGGCTTTCGCACGAAACTTTATAAATCCCTGCTCTTGGGGAGCATCTTTAAATCGCCCAAGGGCGTAAAGAAAAACGTCAAGGACAGTTTTCTCTCCATGCTCCGCTACTATACGGAAGACGAAATCAAGGCTTTCGTCTACGACGACGTCATGGCCCGCACTTTTAAAGAGGCGGTGGATGAAATTTACGCCTTGAAGGCCGCGGGCTACTACCTGCTTCTGGTTTCCGCCTCCGTGGAGGATTATCTGAAATACGTGGGGGACGTGCTCCCCTTCGACCACATTATCGGCACGAAAACCGACGCCGAGTACCGCATGACGGGAGACAACAACAAGCACGAGAAAAAGGTGGACAATATCCTCGCCCATTTGACGGAAAAGGGCATGGAGATCGACTACGAAAACAGCGTCGCCTACAGCGATTCCCTTTCCGCCGACCGTCCCATGATGGAGCTGGTCAAGACCCGCTATTTGATCAACAACAAGACCGATGCCGAGGGCTATCTCCATCTCGACTGGCACGAAATCACACACGCCTTCCTCGACGATTAAATGTGTCATGCCTCGGGTATCTATCTTTCGAAAAGTCGCAACGCGCGACGAATAACGACGGATTCCGCGACGGCAAATTCGGAAAGGATGAGGGCATGAGTTTGATTATTTATTACAATATAAAGAACGAGGAGCGCGAGGCCCGTTTAATCGAGGCCGCAAAGGCACAGGACATCGCCTTGCGTGAAGTGGCACGGGACGAAGTGGGCGAATACGTGGGCTACTTGGCGGGCCTGGAAGGCTACGAAAAGCTCGGCGGCGCGGAGGATGCGCCGGAAGAAGAGCTTTTGGTCTTTGTCGATCTCCATTCCCACGATCTGCAAAATATCCTTATGGCCCTTCGGGACATGGGGGAAGTGTTTCCCCACAAGGCGGCATTGACGGACACCAACAAAGACTGGACCTTCGCCCGGCTCATTAAACACATTCGCAGAGAAAATGCCATCGTGCAGGCATGGTCGAAAATGCTCGCCGTGGCCAAGGAATGTATGGAAAAGCAAAAGACCGATCCCACCGACGCCCGCGCCGAAGCATTGGCTTTTGCAAAAGACCTGCGCCTGAAAGGCGAGGCCATGGAAGAGGCCGATGTGAAAGAGGCCATACACCGCCTGGAAGAAAGCTTATAAAAGAAAAACGAGTCCCGAATCGGGGCTCGTCTTTTTATGCTCGTTTTTAAGGATTCGACAGCGAATACTTATCCGCAACGGTGCCTTATTCCGCCAATGCGCCGCCGCAGCTGCTTCCGGCTCCTGCCGTGCAGCCGTAGCAGTATTCTTTCCACACCATGGGGCGGGACAGATCGTCGGCTTCGATTACCTCGTCGATGGTCTTATAGGTGGCGGCGGGGATTCTTTCCGCTTGATGGAAGTCGCAGTCGTAGATGCGGCCCTTGGGATCCACGGAAATTTGGAAGCGGCACATGAGGTTTTCCACGGTGTCGGGATTGAAATTATCTTCCAAGAGCTTCATGTACTCCTCTTCAATGCCTTCGTCCCGCAATTTGTCGCCGAAATAGCCCATGGGCATATTGGTAATGGTGAAGAGCTCGGAAAATTCCACGCCCTCTTCTTCCAAATACTTGCGGTAGTCGGCTTGAAGGCCGTCTTGAGGTCCCGGCAAATAAGCGCCCAGGGGATTATTGACCAGGGACAGGTCTTTTTTGCTGCCGTAGCCCATGGCGTTGAGCTTTTGCAAATTGGGAATCACGTGCTTAAAGGTGCCTTCGCCCCGTTGGGAGTCCACATTGTCTTCCGTGTAGCAGGGAAGGGACACGACCACGTGGATGTTCTTTTCATCCAAGAGCTCCATAAGCTCGGGATTTTTGTCCATAGCCACGGCATTGGTCCGAAGGATGATGTCGTCGGTATACTCACTCACTTCGCGGATAAAGGGAATGAGAAGGGGATGGGTGGTCGGTTCGCCGCCGGTAATGTCCACCGTATGAAAGCGATGCTTCTTCAATGCCTCCACGCATTTGTCCATGGTCTCCTTAGACATTTCGTCGTGATCGGAGTTTTTCATTATGTGACAGTGGGCGCAGCGCAAATTACATTTCCCCGTAATGTTTAATTGCAGGACGCCCACGGGGCCGGTGGTGCGAAATTCCTCCGGTACGCGGTCGATAAATGCCATCATGATCTTCCTTTCTGAATCTTTCTATATTCTCCTAACTATCATAGCATAGGATCGTCTCTATATGAAAAATCCAGTATTTTGTTTTTCTATGGCCGTTCCTCTTTTTTCGAAAGGATGAAGTCGAAAATCGTCCCCATAGGCTCGTTGTCTCGAATGTCGATTTTTCCCTCCAGGCGACGGGCGACTTCTTTTACCAATGCTAGGCCCACGCCGTAGCCGTCGTGATTTCTCGACGGATCGGCCCGGTAAAAGAGGTCGAAGGCCTTTGTCTTGTCCTCATCATTCATTCCCATGCCCGTGTCGGCGACGGAGATGGTGACCTTCTCCTTGTCTTCCCTAAAGGAAATCGTGACTTTTCCCCCGGGCACGTTATATTTTATGGCGTTGTCCAGAAGATTGTACATGGCCCGCTCCAAAAGGGCGTCGTCGGTTTGAAGGATCACATCCTCCCCTTCCACGGCGAGGGCCACGTTTTTTTCCGCGGCCTTTTCTTCCAGATCCAGCACCAGCTCCCACGCCACGTCCTTCACGTTCACGGGACGAAGCATCGGGGCGGCGTCGCGGCCTAAAAATAAAATCTCTTCCACCAAATCGGAGAGGCGGCGGATGTTTTTTTCCATGCTTTCCACAAAGGCGGCGAGCTCCGGATCCATACCGTTTCTTTTTTTCTTAAACACGTCCACCCTGGTGCGCAACACGGCGAGGGGCGTGCGCAGCTCGTGGGCCACGTTCACGGAAAAGAGCCGCTCTTTTTCGTAATTGTCGTAAATTTTATCCAAGGTCTTTTGAAAGGCTTCCGACAGGGCGACGATTTCGTAGGCCCCCTCCTTTAAAACCAGGCTGTCTTTTTGCGCCATGGCGTCCATGTCCGTGGCCGCCACTTTTTTCGTAAGGGCCTCCAGGGGGCTGAGAGTGCGGCGAATGAGCAGGATAAAGATCCCGCCGCCTAAGAGCCCGGTGGCGAGAAAGACCCCCAGGGCGTAGAGCTTAAAATCCGCCAAATGGCGAATCTCGTCTTCGTCGATAAAGACCATGACCGATTCGTCTGTGGCGGATTTTCCCTTCATGCGACTTTCCACTTGGGCCGTGAGATTGGTGGCGATGTCCGCCTGCCGCCGAGTAATGAGAAAATTGGAGAGGATCAGCATGATCATAAAGACGGCGAGGCTCGCCGCCGTCAGTTTAAAGATAATGGAACGATCGGTTCTTTTATTCCCTGTCAATCATATAACCCCTTCCGATTTCGTTTCGAATGATGTTTTCCCCGGCGGCTTCTTTGATCTTCCGCCGAAGAGCGGACATGTGCACCCGCACGGCGTTGGACACGTCGCTGACATTCATGTCCCACACGTGTTCCATGAGCTCTTCCGCGGGAACGTAGCGGCCCTGATTTAAAATCAGGTACTCGAAAATGCCCCGCTCCTTCGCCGTAAGCTTAATCACCTCGCCGCCGGCGGTAAGGCTTTTCGTCGCCGTGTCGAAGGACAGATTCCTGTAGTGAATGATCTTGTCTTCCACCACCTGTTTTCTGCGGAGCAGGGAGCGAATCCGCGCTTCCAATTCGTCGAAGTGGAAGGGTTTGATTAAGTAGTCGTTGGCGCCCAAATCCAGCCCCTTGACCCGATCCGCCACTTGGGTGCGGGCGGTCAGCATAATCACATTAACCTTTTTGTCTTCTTCGCGAATTTCTTCCAGCAAGGTGAAGCCGTCGATTTTCGGAAGATTAATGTCCAGGACGATGAGATCGTAGGTCTCGCTCCAAAAGAGATCTTCCGCCTCCGCCCCGTCCGATGCCGTATCCACGGCGTATCCCGAGAGGCGCAGTCCTTCGGCGATACTTTCCAACAGTTCCTTTTCGTCTTCCACGATTAAAAGTCGCATGCTTCCCTCCTTTTTTTCTCATTATAGCAAAAACGCAAACAGGCCGCGCCTCCTTGCGTTTTCGAATCTTTTAGTTTTCAGGCAGTTCTTTCATTTCTTTCTTTCCCATGGCACAGATGCCTTTCGAAATGGCGCCGGTAGGGCATGCCTTTTCGCATTGGCCGCAGCGAATGCACTCGGCGGCGTTTTCGTTTTCCACGGGATCCACATTCATCTTGCAGGCTCTTTTGCAGGCGCCGCAGTGAACGCAGGCTTCTTTGTCCAGTCGGTATTTAAAAACGGATATGGGATTGAAGAGGGAGTAGATGGCCCCCAAGGGGCAGATGTATTTGCAGAAGGGACGATAGATCATCAGGCTTAAAAGAATCGTGACGGCGAGAATGGCGCCTTTCCACGCGTACAAAAAGCCGATGGCCCCTCGCATGCTTTCGTTTTTCCAAACCAGGGGGATGCCGCCTTCCAGCATGCCCACGGGACAGATGAGTTTGCAGAAATAGGGGGATCCCTGACCCAAGACGTCCACGAGAAAAAGGGGAAGGATTAGGACGAAGATCAGCAGGATGGCGTATTTTACTTTTCTCAAATACTTGTCGGCTTTAAAGGTCTCAATCTTTTTCGGAAAGGGGATTTTATGAAGAAGGTCCTGCACCAAGCCGAAGGGGCAGAGCCATCCGCAGACGAAACGGCCCATCAGGGCGCCGATGAAGAAGAGAAAACCCACCACGTAAAAAGCGAATTTGTAATCCATATTTCCTATGACGGCCTGCAATGCCCCGATGGGGCAGGCCCCCTTGGCGCCGGGACAGGAGTAGCAATTCATTCCCGGCACGCAGAGGTTTTTCATCTTGCCCTGATAGATCTTCCCCGTCTTAAAGCCTTCCATATAGGAATTGGTGGCGAGAAACCACAGGCCTTGAAACAGATGGCGCTTCGTTTCTTTCATAGACTTCTTTTCACTAGCCAATGCCGATACACTCCATGCAAATTCTCACGGCCTTTTCAAAGACCACTTGCATCTCTCCCCGGTGAATGCCGAAGGCCATCATGGCCACAGAGGCGAGGAGGATGGCGGGTCCTAAATAGGCACGATACGCTTTTTTTCTCATCTTACTTCACGTTCTTCAGTTCTTTTTCCACCACGGCCTTCCATTCTTCCAGGCTCTTGGCACCGGTGTAGGTTTCGCCGACGATATTGCCCTTGCTGTCCACGAAGAAGGTTTCCGGCAGGGCTTGAATGCCTTGCAGGCGGCCGTTCATTAATTTGTCGTCGGGTTTTAAGAAGGGGTAGGTGGTCTTTAATTTGCTTTGAATGGCTTTGGCCTTGTCCAGGGCGTCGGGAATGTCTTTTCCGTCTTCGTGGGTGTCCATGACCACGCCGACGATGCCGACGCCCTTGTCTTTCATTTCTTCATTTAACTTTTCCAGATCGGGAATTTCCTGAATGCACGCCGTGCACCAGGTAGCGAAGACATTGACCATGGTCAATTTGTTTTTCGCGAAATCCGCATCGGTAAAGGCCTTGCCGTCGATGTCTTGGGTTTCAAAGGGAGCGACGGACTTGGCGTCGGAGGTCTGCTCCATTTCTTTTTCCTGGAAGACGTAGCCGTTTTCAGCCATGGGGGTACGTTCCATGGTTTCCAGCTTGACTTCTTTTAATGCGTCTTGAATCGATTGATCCACATCCCCTGCCGTAGACAGGTAGTAATTATACTTGCCATCTTGGCTTTCGCCGAGCTTGGTGTGGGTGTCGCATTTCGTCACTTTACTAATGGCAGCTTCGTCCATGGATTTTTCGTAAATCCCCAGAGTGCCCGCCCGCTTAATGGCTTCCAGCCACTTCGGGTATTCGTCGCCCATTTTGGGAATTTCCTTGTTCTTGTCTTCTTCCGTCAAGGCGGAGAAGGTGAGCATGGCGTACTTGATTTCGTTCTTGTCGCCTAAGGATTGATCATCAAGCATGATCACGTCTTTTTTGGTCATCATATCTTGTAAGGTTTTGGGTAGAGTGACTTTTGCACCCATATAGGGAAATTCATAAGTATCCTTTACCCACCACGCGTAATCGGCGGGCTTGATCATTTCGTTGCTCATGCCGGCTTTGGAAGCCTCCACGCTTTCCACTTCTTCCGGATGATCTTCACGACGGTTGTCTTTCTTCTCACAGGCCATCAGTCCGATACTCAGACTTGCAATTAAACCGGCGGCTATTATCTTTTTCATCTTCTTGTTCATGTAAACACTCCTTTTTTATGTTAAAGCCATTGTACAGGACGGGCCGTTAAGACGGTGTTAAGACAGAAAAAAATTCTAAGGGAGAGCCCTTAGAATTTTTCCTCGCTTATTTTCTTCGCCCCATAAGGCGACCTTAAAGCCCTCAATGGCTTCTTCAAATTACTTTACATTCTTCAGTTCTTTTTCCACCACGGCCTTCCATTCTTCCAAGCTCTTAGCGCCTAAGTAGAATTCGCCGACAACATTACCTTTGCTGTCGACAAAGAAGGTTTCCGGAAAGCCTTGAATGCCTTGCAAGCGGCCGTTCATTAATTTGTCGTCGGGTTTTAAGAAGGGGTAGGTGGTCTTTAATTTGCTTTGAATGGCCTTAGCCTTATCCAGGGCATCGGGAATGTCCTTTCCGTCTTCGTGGGTATCCACGACCACGCCGACGACGCCGACGCCCTTGTCTTTCATTTCCTTATTTAATTTTTCCAAATCGGGAATTTCTTGAATGCATGCCGTGCACCAAGTAGCAAAGACATTGACCATGGTCAGTTTGTTTTTGGCGAGATCGGCCTCAGTAAAGGCCTTGCCGTCGATGTCTTGGGTCTTAAAGGGGGCAATTGATTTTACATCGGACGTTTGCTTCATTTCTTTTTCTTGGAAGACATAGTCGTTTTCAGCCATGGGGGTGCGTTCCATGGTTTCCAGCTTGACTTCCTTTAATGCGTCTTGAATCGATTGATCCACATCCCCTGCCGTGGACAGGTAGTAATTGTACTTGCCGTCTTGGCTTTCACCAATCTTGGTGTGGGTGTCGCATTTCGTCACTTTACTAATGGCGTCCTCGTCCATGGATTTTTCGTAAATACCCAAGGTACCCGCCCGCTTAATGGCTTCCATCCACTTCGGGTATTCGTCGCCCATTTCGGGAATTTCCTTGTTCTTATCTTCTTCCGTCAAAGCGGAGAAGGTGAGCATGGCGTATTTAATTTCGTTTTTGTCACCTAAGGATTGATCATCAAGCATGATCACGTCTTTTTTGGTCATCATATCTTGTAAGGTTTTGGGTAGAGTGACTTTTGCACCCATATAGGGAAATTCATAAGTATCCTTTACCCACCACGCGTAATCGGCGGGCTTGATCATTTCGTTGCTCATGCCGGCTTTGGAAGCCTCCACGCTTTCCACTTCTTCCGGATGATCTTCACGACGGTTGTCTTTCTTCTCACAGGCCATCAGTCCGATACTCAGACTTGCAATTAAACCGGCGGCTATTATCTTTTTCATCTTCTTGTTCATATCACCCTCCTTTTTGATGTTAAAGCCATTGTACAGGAAGGGCCGTTAAGACATAAAAAAATTTTAAGGGAGAGCCCTTAGAATTTCTCATCGCTTATTTTCTTCGCCCCGTAAGGCGGCCTTAAAGCCCTCAATGGCTTTTTCAAACTGCTTTTGTTTTTCTTCCATGGCGGCCACATCGGCTTCACCTTTAAAATCCATGGCTTCCATCAGATCGTGGACATAGGCCTTTTCGGTGCGGAGCATATCTTTTTCCAGCCGCCGATAATGGCGCAACGATTTCAGGTCCATGGACTAGAACTTGGTATGGTCGCGTCTGTAGGCTTCGTCGATTTCTTCCGTTACCGCTTCCACGATGCCGTCGTCTAATACTTCCAGCACTTCTTTAAAGACCTGCATTTTTTCTTCGGACACTTTGTTTTCCAAGCATTTTTGAACGTCTTCAACGAAATCGTAATTCACTTGGTAGTACTTCTTAAATTTATCCGTCACGAATAAGTGAATTTGGCGGCGGTCTTTTTGACTGCGGACTTTTTCCACATGGCCCTTTTCCACCAAATTGTTTACCTTATAGGCGGCATTGGGTTGGCTGACGCGAATAAAATTGGCCAGTTCGTTAATGGTAGGGCCTTGCAAGGCGTAAATGGCTTCGGCACAGAATTTTTCCATCACCGTCAAGGAATCGGGCTGGCGATTATTCCGATAGAGATTCTTGTAGAAATTTAATTTGTATTTCAAATAAATCGAATTCATCACATCTTGCATCGAACGTTCCTTATTGTCCATCCGGATACCTCGCTTCTATTTTCATTCAAAAAATTTATTTCATCTAAATATTCTCGTGCCCTGCCAAAACTTATTTAATCGAAAAGAACAATACCAAAAGGCATTGTTCTTCTCTGAAGACGAATCTGCCTCCTTAAGTTATGGCGGAGCTGAGAGGAATCGAACCCCCGGCACGTGCCTTAGGAGGGCACTGCTCTATCCAACTGAGCTACAGCTCCATTAAGAACAGTATACGCATCTATTTATCTATTTGCAATTACTATTGTTTCACGGGAGAAAATATTTTACATTCCCTTGAATTTGTCTTCCAGGGCGATTAACGCGATTTCCTCGCCGTCCATTTCTTCCACTTGGTAAATGTAGCGCTCGTCCTCGACCACGGAACCGACTTCGACGATTATTTCCTGTTCGTCGAACATTTTTCGAACGTAAGCGCCCAGAATATCTTCGCGACTTTCAATGTCCCGGACCAAGTGTTCGTTCACACTTTCCATTCTCGTGTTGGCATCGAAAATGGCGACGCCGGCATTGGCGAGGATTTTATGAATGGTAAAGTATTTGCGCACGATAAACAAGACGGCAATGGCCAGGACGCCGATAAACAAATCCCGAGTGTTGTCGCCGTAAATCAGCATCTTTCTGGCCACCACCATGATCATAATGTAGATGACCTGATATTCTTCGTGATTGATCAGCATGGCCACAAATTCCAAACCGATGACCATTAAAAGCACGTGGGCCAAAAAGGATTGGAAGAGTTTGTAGCTGTGGGCTTGGCCGCTGTTAAAAATCTCCATCATATACTTAAACAGATCGGGAATGGAAATAATAATTCCGACGAAGATAATGATGGCCATGGCAAATTCAAAGACATAGAGAAACTGCCGAAGCGTTTGAATGTATTTTTTCCGTTTCATCCCAACTCTCCTGACTTTTCTATTTCCTTACGCATCTTTTCCAAGAGCTTTTTTTCGATTCGACTCACGGTCATTTGCGAAATGCCCAGCTTTTCGGCGATGGAAACCTGGGTTTTTCGGTATTGGTACCGGTCGATGAGGATGGTTTTTTCCACATCGTTAAACTTTTCCATGGCCCGCTGAATAAAATCGTTCATTTCCACTTTTTGGAAATATTCTTCTTCCACGCCGATTTTATCGCCTCGAGAGAGATCCCGATCTTCGCTGCCCGTGTCGAAGTTCATGTCCAAACTTTCCGGCGAATAGACCTTCGACGCCTCCATGACTTCCAACACTTCCGCCGTGGTAATGTCCAGGTATTCGGCGATATCGGTAATGGTGGGGGTCTTTTGATTTTTCTGTGCCAGGGTCAGCTTGGCATCGTTGATTTTTTTCGACAGCTCCTGCACCCTGCGAGGCACGCGAATGGTCCATCCCTTGTCGCGGAAGTATTTTTTTATTTCCCCGATAATGGTGGGCGTAGCAAAGGAAGAAAATTCAAAACCCTTAGATGGATCGTAGCGCTCCACGGCAAAGATCAGACCCATGGATGCGACCTGAAAAATATCGTCATAGTCGATGCCTTTGCCCGTGTATTTTTTCGCCAAAATCTCCGCGATGTAAAGATGTTCCTCGATTAATATGTCTCGAAGCACCTTGTCGCCGGTTTCCGCATATTCGGCAAATAATTCTTTGCGCTTTGCTTTCGAAAGGGGCCGGTCCATGCTGTAATAGGCTTCTTTGTCCATACTACGCTCCGAAGGTTTTATAGACGACCAAATGCCCGTCGTCATAGGAAAATTCGTCGGCCAAGGACTCGATGATCATGGCGGTAATGGCCAAATGCTCGTCGGATGCCACTTTTTCCTCGGTAATGCCGGAAACTTTAAAGCGAATGGCTCCTTCTTCCGGTTCCATGACGATATCGATGGTGTCACTCATGCCGATGGCAAAGGAAAGATTGCAGCTTTCCGTCAGAAGCAGACGAAGATCACCCAAGGTGTCCAGATCCACGTCCTCTTCCATGCAAATGCCCGAAACATTTAATCGGGCCAGGGAAAGGTAGCGGGGCTTGGCCGGGATGGTCAAATAAACTCTCTCACCCATTAGGCCTCTCCTTCGATTTGAAACAATTGATCCAGTTTCGTAATGGTAAAGAGCTTTTTCACATTGGGATCCAAATGTTCCATGCGCACCTCATGTCCCTCTTCCTTCATGTGATTGAGGAGGAAGATAAAGCCGCCGAGTCCCGTGGAATCCACGTAATTTAAATCCTTGCAGTCGATGAGTATATCTTTTTTATGGGCGTCGTAGGCGCTAATGGCTTCTTCTTTAAACTGCGCCGTATAGTACATATCCATTTCGCCGCAGGGAATCAGACGCAGTTGATCGCCTTCGTCTTTTATATTCAGTGTAAACATTCCGCCCTCCTTTGTCCTTTAGTATATATGCTCCCCCGAGGGAGAGCAACCGATTATTCTTCTCCCACGTACTCGGCCACGGCGACGATGTGGCTGTCCTTAATATTCATCAGTTTCACACCGGATGTGGCCCGTCCCAGGATGGAAATGGATTCCGCTTTCAGGCGAATGATGACGCCGTCTTCGGAAATCATCATGAGCTGATCCGAATCGTTTAATACTTTGGCGGAGACCAATTGGCCGGTCTTTTCCTTGATACGATAGGTGATCAGGCCCTTGCCGCCGCGGTTTTGCACATTATATTCTTCCAGGGCCGTGCGTTTGCCGTAGCCGTATTCGCTAATGACGGCCAGGGTCTTGCCTTCCTCGGCCTTGACGAAGCTCACCACTTCGTCGTCATCATCTAAGCGAATGCCGATGACGCCCATGGCGGTGCGGCCTTGTTCCCGCAGGTCCTTGCCTTTAAAGCGCAGAGACATGCCTTTTTTCGTGACGAAAATTAAATCTTCGTCGTCGCCGCATTGAATGCCGCCGATAACCGTATCGCCGTCTCTTAATCCCATGGCGATTAAGCCGTTTTTGCGAATGTTTTTGTATTCGCCCATTTTCGTCTTTTTAATATAGCCGCGACGGGTGACGAGGAATAAATTGTCGTCGTCAGACACGTCGGCAATGGGAATAATGGTTTGAATCCGCTCCCCTTCTTCCAATTGAAGGAGGTTCACGATGGCCGTGCCCTTGGCATTTCTGCCGGCGGCGGGAATTTCGTAGGCCTGTTTCTTATAGACTTGACCGCAGTCGGTGAAGAATAAAATCGTGTCCAAGGTGGATGTAATAAAGAGGCTGGTGACGAAGTCGTCGGCCTTTTTATTTAAGGCGCTGATCCCTTGGCCCCCGCGATTTTGCGGTTTGTAGGTGCCTTCCGGCATGCGCTTAATGTAGCCGGAATTGGTCAGGGTCACTACCACTTCCTCGTCGTCGATTAAATCTTCGTCTTCCATATCGCCGTCGGATTTCGTAATCACCGTGCGGCGCAGGTCGCCGTATTTTTCCTTGATTTCCAAAAGTTCGTCTTGAATGGTCTTGTCCAATACCTTGGGATCGGAAAGAATCAACTCCAATTGCTCGATCAAAGCCAAAAGCTCCCGATATTCTTCTTCCAATTTTTCCACTTGCAAGCCGCTTAAGCGCTTGATGCGCATGTCCAAAATGGCCTGGCCTTGGACGTCGGTGAGGCCGAAGCGCTCGGTAAATTTAACCTTGATTTCTTCGTCGGTGCGATAGCTTTTGACGATTTCGATGATTTCGTCGATATTGGCGATGGCAAGCTTCAAGCCTTCGATAATGTGAACCCGCGCCTTGGCCTTGTTTAAGTCGAAGGTGGTGCGGCGAGTGACCACGTCACGTTGATGCTTCACATAGTAGTGAATAAGCTCGAGGAGGGTCAATTCCCTGGGTACGCCGTCCACCAGGGCGAGGTTGATGATGCCGAAGGTGATTTGCAGCTGGGTTTCCTTATACAGGCGGTTTAAAACCACGTGGGGATTGGCATCCCGCTTCAGTTCCACCACCATGCGCACGCCGCGGCGATTGGATTCGTCGCGAATGTCGGAAATACCGTCGAGCTTTTTGTCTTTGACCAGCTCCGCGATTTTTTCGATGACACGCGCCTTGTTGACCTGGTAGGGAAATTCCGTCACCACGATTTGGTGCTTGCTCTTTAAGGGCTCGATTTCCGCCCGCGCCCGTACACGCACCTTGCCGCGGCCGGTTTGATAGGCTTCTTTAATCCCTTCACGCCCCATAATAAAGGCGCCGGTGGGAAAATCCGGCCCCTTAATGTGGGTCATCATCTCTTCCAATGAAATGTTTTCGTCGTCCATATAGGCGATGACCCCGTCGATAACCTCATTCATATTGTGAGGGGCCATATTGGTGGCCATCCCGACGGCGATGCCGGCGGAGCCGTTGACCAAAAGATTGGGGAAGCGGGAAGGAAGCACGGAAGGCTCCAGCAATTCTTCGTCGAAATTAGGAACGAAGTCCACGGTTTCCTTGTTTATATCTCTCAACATTTCCATGGCGAGCTTCGACATGCGGACTTCCGTATAACGCATGGCCGCCGGGCTGTCCCCGTCCATGGAACCGAAGTTCCCCTGGCCGTCGGCTAAGGGGTAGCGAATGTTAAAGTCCTGTGCCAGTCGCACTACGGCGTCGTAAATCGACAAATCGCCGTGGGGGTGATACTTACCCATAACATCCCCGACGAGGCGGGCACTTTTTCTATGAGGCTTATCCGGCGTGAGGCCCTGTTGTTGCATGCCGTAGAGAATACGGCGATGCACGGGTTTTAAGCCGTCGCGCACGTCGGGTAGTGCCCGGGCGACGATGACGCTCATGGAATATTCCAAATAAGCCTTTTTCATGGCCTTTTCTAAGACGACGTCTTGAATGCCGCTTTCATTTGCAAATTTTGCCACTGTATCCTCCTAGGCGTCGATGTTTTCGACGTAAATTGCGTTTTCTTCGATAAATTCTCGTCTCGGTCCCACTTCCTGGCCCATGAGCATGGAAAAGACTTCGTCGGCCACTTGGGCGTCGTCCACTTCCACTTTTAAAAGCACACGGTGCTCGGGATTCATGGTGGTTTCCCACAATTCTTCGGCATTCATTTCACCGAGACCTTTGTAGCGGCTGACCTTTAAATTCTTGTCACGACCCAATCGGTTCAGGGCGCCTTGAAGTTCGTCGTCGCTATAGCAGTATTCCAGTACCTTCGTGCCCCGCTTAATGCCGTAAAGGGGCGGCTTCGCCACAAAGACGTGTCCCGCTTCGATAAGCTCCGGCAAATGGCGGAACAAAAAGGTTAAAAGCAGGGTTTGAATGTGGGCGCCGTCCACGTCCGCATCGGTCATGATGATGATTTTTCCGTAGCGCAGCTTTTCGATGTCGAATTCCTTGTCGATCCCCGTGCCGAAGGCGGTGATCATGGCGCGAATTTCGTTGGAATTTAAAATCTTATCCATCCGCGCTTTTTCCACATTCATGATCTTGCCGCGAAGGGGCAAAATCGCTTGATAGCTGCTGTCCCGTCCGCCCTTGGCGCTGCCGCCGGCGGAGTCCCCTTCCACCAGGAAGATCTCGGTTTTTTCGTTGTCGTTTAATTGGCAGTCCACCAGTTTGCCGGGAAGGGGCGTGTTATCTAAAATGGAGCGCTTTCGCGTTAAATCCCGGGCTTTTCTCGCCGCTTCTCTGGCGCGGCGGGCGGAAAGGGCCTTGGTTAAAATGATCTTTCCGATCTTGGGATTTTCTTCCAAAAAGGCGTTTAAGTAGTTGTTCAACACCCTTTCCACAATGGCCTTCGTTTCGGAATTGCCCAGCTTGGCCTTGGTTTGGCCTTCGAATTGAGGATCGGGAATCTTCACGCTGATGACGGCGCTGATGCCTTCCCGCACATCGTCGCCGGAAAGATTTTCTTCCTTTTCCTTAATGTAATTGTACTTTCTGCCGTACTCGTTAATGCTCTTAGTCAGGGCGCTTCTGAAGCCGGATAGGTGACTGCCCCCTTCTTCCGTATTGATGTTGTTTGCGAAAGACAAGACCGTCTCACGATAGCTGTCCGTGTATTGAATCGAAATCTCTACATTGGTGTCTGAATCCGTTTCGTCCACGTAGAGGATTTTATCGTGAATGGGCTTTTTGTTCCGATTAATGTATTCCACATAACTTTGAATGCCGCCGACGTAGTGGTAAATTTCCTTAAACTTGTCGTCGTCCCGATGGTCGATAAATTCGATATAGGCGCCTTTGTTTAAAAAGGCCATTTCGCGGAAGCGACGGGCCAAAACTTCCCGGCTGAATTCCACGGTTTCCTTGAAAATTTCTTCGTCGGGCCAAAAGGTAATGGTGGTACCCGTTTCTTTGATCCCTTCGCCGACGACGGTCAGTTCCGTTTGGGCTTTGCCTCTGGAAAAAACCTGTTCGTATTCTTTGCCATCCCGGCGCACATTGGCGACGAGCTTCTTAGACAGGGCGTTGACCACGGATACGCCGACGCCGTGAAGGCCGCCGGAAACTTTGTAGGCGTTGCTGTCGAATTTTCCCCCGGCGTGGAGAATGGTAAGGACGGTTTCCACCGTGGATTTTTTCGTTTGAGGGTGAATGTCCACGGGAATGCCGCTGCCGTTGTCCCGCACGGAAACGGAGCCGTCTTCGTTCAGTTCCACAATGACCTGATCGCAGCGGCCGGCTAAAATTTCGTCGATGGAATTGTCCACCACTTCGTATACCAAGTGGTGCAGGCCTTTGGGGCCCGTGGAGCCGATATACATCCCCGGCCGTTTTCTGACCGGCTCAAGTCCCGTTAAGACCTGTATATTACCGGCATTGTACTCATTTTCCCTTACCATAAATCCTCCTTGCGCAAGGCTTCTGCGCTTCTTTTTTTATCTATTAAGTCAATGGCTTCCGATCGGCCTTCCAATACGCCCATGGGTTCCGCCGCCGTAATAAAACACTGGCCGCGAATCATTTCGATCAGCATGCGCCGCCTTTTATCGTCCAGTTCCGATAAGACATCGTCCAACAAAACCACGGGAGAAGAACCGATGTGTTCCGCCACCCGATCGATTTCCATGCACTTCATAGCCAGGACGATGCTTCGTATTTGCCCGGTGGAGGCGAATTTCTTCGCTTCCTCTCCGTTTAATAAAAAGGACAAGTCGTCTAAATGGGGCCCGATGCCCGTGCGTCCCCGCTCTCTGTCTTCCCGCCTTCGGTGCTTTAAGCTCTCGTAAAAAGCCCGGTCCAAATTTTCGTCCAATGCCACGGGAAAGGAGGCTTTGTAGCGAATTTCCAATCGCTCCTTTTCCCCGGCGATGGCTTCGTAATAGTCGGAGACGGAAGCGGCCATGCGCTTTAAAAACTTCAATCGCTCTTTTAATATAATCGCCGCGTAAGAGGCCAGGCTTCGGTCGTAAACATCCAATAAATTCGTGTCCCTGAATTTTCTCAAGGTCACATTTCGCTGATAAAGTATGTGGTAATAGCCGCTGTAGGCTTCCTCGTATTGAGGATTGATCATGCGGAGCATATCGTCGATAAAGCCGCGACGCTGGGAAGGCGATCCCTGAACCATTTGTAAATGCTTGGGCTCGAAAAGAACCACGCCCATACCCCGACCGTAGGCCGAGGTGTTTTTCACCGGATTGTGATCTCGCATAAAGCGCCGCTTGTCTTCTTTTACGATGATTTCCATATCGTGGGAAAAATCATCCAAGACGGCAGTAGCCGAAACAAAAGCGCTCTCTTCGCCGAAAGTGATCACTTCCTTTAAAGAAGCGGTCTTGAAGCTTCTTCCCGTCAAAGATAGGTAGATGGCTTCTAAAAAATTCGTCTTACCCGTGCCGTTGGGGCCGACGATATGATACATTTTCGGCTCTAAATCCATAAAAAGGCGCCGGTGATTGCGAAAAGAGACTATGTTTAATTGTTTGACAAACACGTCGCCCTCCCGCTTTTAACCACCCTTAGTATAGTACAAATGTTCTCTTCCTACAAAGGACGAATCATTCCCTTTCGATGCTGTCTTTCTCGCCCATAAATTCGACGACATCGCCGGGGTAAAGTTTTCTCCCCCGGCGCAGCTCCATTTCGCCGTTAACATAGACCAAGCCGTCTGAAACCACGGCCTTGGCCATACCGCCGGAATCCACCCACTGCACGTATTTTAAAAAGCTGTCCAGTTTAATAAAATCGGTACTTATTTTCATAGATTGGCCAACCGTACAGGTAATACTAAGTAGAGCATGTCATTTCCGTTTAAAGGCGTAATAATACAGGGGTTTACCGCGTCGGTAAAGCCCATGGTAATTTCTTCCGTATCCATGACCCGTATGCCTTCCAGCAAATAGCGGGCGTTAAAGGCGATGATTAGATCGGCGCCGGTCTTTTGCGCCCGAATGGTCTCGTGAACTTTCCCCACTTCGGAATTGGAGAGGATTTCGATTTGATCGTCTTTAATTTCCAAGCGCACCAAGCCGTTGCGTTCCTTGCCGGTCATTAAGCTGGCCCGCTCCAAAGCGTCGATTAATTGCTTTCTGTCAGCCACGACACTTACCTCGTGTTCCTTGCGAATCAAGCTGTTGTAGCGGAAAAATTCGCCGTTTAAAAGTTTCGTAAAGAATTTCGTCTCGTCGAATTGAATTAATACGTGATTGTTTCCGATCTCCAAGGTCAATGTCTTGGACTCGTCGATAAGTTTCGAAATCTCCGACACGCTTCTCGCCGGTAAGATTAAATCCCGCTCCATGGATTGTTCCCCTTCGATGCGACTCAGGGCCATGCGATAGCCGTCCAAGGCGACGAAGGTAATGTCTTCTTTTTTAACATCCAAGAGGACGCCGGTAAGGACCATGCGCATATCGTCGTTGGACGTGGCGAATTGGGTTTCCTTAAAAGCCTTTAAAAGGGATTCTCCGGTGACGACGATTTTTTCCGCGCCGCCCAGTTCCGGAAGTTGGGGATACTCTTCGGGATTTTGTCCCATGATTTCAAATTCCGATTGTTCGCATACTAAGGAAAGTTTTTGTCCTTCGCTTTCCATATGGACCATGGCATTGGGCAATTTGCGCACGATGTCTCCGAACAGAGAGGCATTTAAAACGATGCTTCCCGGTTCCTGAACGAAGCAGGCGTGGCGGGATTCCATGGAAATTTCCGTGTCTGTGGCTCGCAGAATTAATTGGCCATCCGTCGCTTCCATGTAAATGCCTTCCAGTATTTGCATATTCGTCTTAGACGAAATAGCACGGGAGACGGTGGATACAATGGTAGACAGAACGGATTTTTCGATTTGAAATTTCAAATTGTCTCCTCCTCTATATAAGATTAGTACTTCGTATTCGTAGTAGGGCCTGTGAATTTGTGGATAGCCCCCTTTTCATGGAGGGCAGTGGAAATCATCATGTGGATAGTCTATGGATATCTCCGTGGATGGTTTTCCTTTTATCCACAATCCTTTAATTGCCTTTGATTTGTTCCTTTAAGGATTCGATGGTGACAAAGAGTTGGCTGTCTTTTTCCATATCGCCTTTGATTTTATCGCAGGCGTGAATCACCGTGGAGTGATCCCGACCGCCGAATTCCTGGCCGATTTTCGGCAGGGACATATCGGTTAATTCCCGAGTCAGATACATGGCGATTTGACGGGGATAAGCCAAGGGTCTGGACCGCTTTTTACTGTCCATTTCTTCCAAGGTAATATGGTATTTGTCGCAGACCACGCTCTTTATATGGTCGACGGTAATTTTTACGGGTTTGTTGTTTTCGTAAATATCCTTTAATACCGTGGCCGCCGTTTCTTCGGTAATAATGCCGGTGGTCAGTTTGGAATAGGCCGTCACACGGGACAGGGCGCCTTCCAATTCACGAATATTGCTCTTCACGTGGGTGGCGATGTAATTAATCACCTCGTCGGGCACGACGAAGCCGTCGCTTTTCGCCTTATTTCTCAATATGGCGATGCGGGTTTCCAGATCCGGCGCCTGAATATCTACAACCAATCCCCAGGCAAAGCGGGAGATAAGGCGCTGCTCCAATTTTTTAATATCCTTCGGCGGCTTGTCGCTGGTCAGGACGATCTGTTTATCCTGAGCATGAAGTTCGTTAAAGGTATGGAAGAATTCGTCCATGGTGGATTCTTTATCGGCGATAAATTGAATATCGTCGATGAGAAGCAGGTCCTGGGACCGGTACTTCCTGCGAAATTCTTCGTTTTTATTGGTTTGAATGGATGCGATAAATTCGTTGGTGAATTGCTCGCTGGTCACATAGAGTATTCGCTTGTTTGGATCGCTGCGGTGCATAAAATGGCCGATGGCATGCATTAAGTGGGTCTTTCCCAAACCGACGCCGCCGTAGATAAACAACGGATTGGCGTGGGCTTCCTTGGGATTTTCCGCCACGGCCAAAGAGGCCGCGTGGGCAAATTGATTGGACTGGCCCACCACAAAGGAATCGAAGGTGTATTTCGGATTCAGATGGTAGAGGGCTTCTGCCGTATTTTCAGAGGCCTTATAAGGGGTCTCACCGTCGGATGTAAGGACGAATTCGATATCCAAATCCCGGCCGCCGGCTTCTTTGACGACGCGTCGAATCAGGTTTTTGTAATTATTGTTGTTCCTTTTTAAATGGTTCAGGACGAATTCTCTCGAGACGCCTAAAATAAGGGCGTCGCCTTGGATGGCAATGGGTTGAATCGGACGAAACCACGTATTGATTTGCGACTCGTAAAGATTTTCTTCGAGAAGCAGCTGAAAGGCGTCGTCCCATAGTGTTTTAACATCGGTTGACATACTCGCTCCTTGATTTATGTATTAACATATAAACATGTGGAAAGAATCCTTATGGATGAAAAAATCCACAGCATTGTGGATGATGGGGATAAGCAATTTACAAACAATGAATGAAAATTCAACTGTTTATAAACAGGGGATGTTTTTTCGTATTTTGAGAGATGTAGGATAAAAATGTAAAACTTATCAACAAGTTATGCACAGACTGTGTATAAACAAGGGCTGTTCACAGGCTTTCTTTTTATTCACACACTTGAGGTAATTATACACAAATATAAAAAAGTTATCAACATATCTGACAGGGGTGGAAGAGCCTTTCGTTTCCCGGTTTCAAGGCCGAATTTCGTCTATTTTATGGACTTTCTCGCGAAAAGTAATTGACTTAAATCATGTCAGTCTCTATAATATATAGAGTGTATTTAAAAGAATAGGTCCTTTGGGCATTTTTTTATCCCGATGGAGGAGGTGTAACCATGAAAAGAACGTACCAACCGAAACGCAAACAAAGAAAAAGAGAACACGGTTTTCGTGCGCGCATGAGAACCCGCGGCGGTCGCAAGGTTTTACGCGCCCGTAGAGCCAAAGGTAGAAAAAGACTTTCCGCATAATCCATGGAAAAAAAGTACTTTCTAACGAAAGACGGCGATTTTAAAAAAGTATATAGAAAGAGAAAAACGTTCGGGAACAGAAATTTTACTCTTTACGTTAAAAGAAACGGCCTGGCCCATTCCAGGATGGGTTTTTCCATCAACAAGAAGGTGGGAAAGGCCGTTGTTCGTAATAAAATAAAAAGACGATTAAGGGCGTTGTACACAGATTACTATCCCCGCTTGACGCCGGGATACGATTACGTCGTCGTCGTCAAAAACAATGTGGCGGATTTGGATTTTAAAACCATGAAATCGGCCTTCCACCATCTGTTCCGCGTATCGAAGTTTTTAAAAGGAGACAAGAAGTCATGAGGACTTTTGCTTTGGGACTGATTCGCTTTTACCAAAAAGTGATTTCTCCTTATTTCTTACCCGGTGCCCACTGTCGGTTTAATCCCACTTGCAGTGAATACGGCTACCAGGCTTTTTCAAAATACCCTTTCTTTAAAGCGCTTTATTTAACGGTAAGGCGCATTTTACGCTGCCACCCTTTTCACGAGGGCGGCTATGATCCACTTCCATAGATTAGGAGGAAGTTCAGTTGATTAACGCATTAGCGAGTTTTTTCGGCACGATTCTGCACGGAATTTATAATTTCGTCGCGAGTATCGGTTCCGAGCCCGGTGCAATTTCCTACTATGCCATTGCCATCATTATTACCACCCTGCTTTTCCGTTTGGCGCTTCTGCCTTTGAATTTATTTCAAACGAAAAACCAGTTGAAGATGGCAAAATTGCAGCCGGAAATGAAAAAAATCCAAAAAAAATACGAAAAAGACCCGCAGCTCTTGGCGCAAAAGCAATCTCAGCTCTATAAGGAAGCTCAATTTAATCCTTTAAGCGGCTGTTTGCCCATGCTCATTCAATTTCCCGTTCTCTTGGCATTCTATCGGATCTTTATGTTCCCGACAAAGTTTGCCTTTACGAATCCGGATTTTTACGCGTCCATACAAAAGAATTTCTTTTTTATTCAAAATCTCGATCATCCCGATCCGACAAAAATAGCCTTGCCGGTGATCGCAGCATTTTTTACCTGGCTGTCTACTTACATCGTGCAAAAGAGCAACAAAGCGCCGTCGACAGAGTCTTCTGAGCAAATGATGCGCACCATGTCGATGATGATGCCGGTTATGATTTTTATGTTTGCGAGACGGATGGCGGCGGGTTTGGTCTTGTACTGGATCGTCGGTAGTATTTACACGATTTTCCAACAATTTGTGAGCAACAAAATCATCGAAAAAGAAAAAGAAGCGGAGGCTTAGCATGAATTTCTCCATCCAATCGGCAAAAACGGTTGACGAGGCCGTAGAAAAGGCCCTTCTCGAGTTAAAAGCGACGCGGGACGAGGTCGACATCGAAGTTATTGAAGAGCCCTCCGGCGGTTTTTTAGGGCTGATTGGGGGCAAGGATGCTATTGTCAAAGTGAGAAGAAAAATGGACCACAAGGACATTGTGGATTCCATTTTAAAAGATGAAGAAATCGAATCCGTGCGCTCGGTTTTAGATGAAAAGGCGAAGGAAGAAGCCGCCGCCGAATCGGAAGAAGAGGCGGAGGTCCCGGAAGCCGATGAAGTCGAGGAAGAAAACGAACAGGCGGAGGATGCGACACAAGAGCCGGCTTTCGAGTATTTAAACGACGAGGAGCTGGAGGATTTAATTCGCGAGTACATCGACCGCATTATGAGCGCCATCAAACTCGGCTATACCCTGTCCGTGGATTTCAATGAAAATGAAATCTTTGTTTCCATCGACGGCAAGCGAGAAGAAACGGGCATTATTATCGGCAAGCACGGATCCACGTTAAACGGTATCCAAATCGTCTTATCCGCCATGGTCAATCAACGAAGCGAGGAATTCCGCCGCGTTATCGTGGATTGCAGCGGTTACAGAAAACGGCGCGAACAAGTGTTGAAACGCATCGCCGGTAAGACGGCCAATAAGGTTTTAAAGACAAATAAATCCATTAAATTGGAGCCGATGAATGCACAGGAAAGGCGCATTATTCACGCCTGCCTGGCCAATGTCGACGGTATTCGAACGCGAAGCGAGGGCAAGGAGCCCCATAGGCGCGTCGTCATTCATAAGGATACATCCCAGCCTTCATAGTCTCTATGAAGGCTTTTTTATAGGAAAGGTGACACTATGACTATTGCGGCTATCTCTACGGCGAAATCCGCCGCGGGCATCGGCATCGTGCGCTTAAGCGGCGAGGACGCTATTTCCTTAGCCGACGGTTTTTTTAAGAGCAAACAGGATTTGACGGATCCGGCCAATGATCGCAAGCTTCTTTATGGCCACATCGTCTCCGAAGGGGAAGTGGTGGATGAGGTTCTGGCCGTGGCCTTTCGCGCCCCTTTTAGCTATACCGGCGAGGACATGGTGGAGATTCAGGCCCACGGCAGTCGCGTCGGCCTGGAGCGGATTTTAAACTGCTTTATTTCAGCCGGGGCGGAGCCGGCAAAACGGGGAGAATTTACGAAAATCGCCTTTTTAAACGGCAAGCTGGATTTAACGGAGGCCGAGGCCATTATCGACATGATCGAGGCGGAAAGCGTGTCGGCCCAAAAGCAGAGCGCTCGCCAGCTCACCGGCCACTTGTACCGCAAAATCGAAGGCTTCCGCACTCGCATCAAGGATACCTTGGCCCATTTGGTGGCGGATATCGATTTTTCCACGGAGGAAGTGGAGCCCGTGGATATCAGCGCCTTGATCACCACCTGTGAAGGCATTTTAAGGGAAATGAAGGAGCTGGAAGGAACTTTTTCCCGAGGAAAAATGGTTCAAGAGGGTATTGCGACGGCCATTGTGGGCAAGCCCAATGTGGGCAAGAGCTCCTTTTTAAATAAGATGCTTAGAGAAGATAAGGCCATCGTCACGGATATTCCCGGCACCACCCGGGACGTGTTAGAGGCCTCTTACTCCCTCGACGGCATTCACCTTAGAATTCAGGATACGGCGGGGATACGAAAAACCGACGATACCATCGAGCAAATCGGCATCGAGCGCGCCATGGCCAGCATGGAGGAGGCGGATCTGGTCATCGCCCTTTTCGATGCCTCCCGTCCCTTAGAGGATATGGATTTTGAAATTATGGAGCGGATCAAGGACAAGCGGGTGATCTGCCTCTTAAACAAGCAGGATCTGGGCGCGGTTTTGGATAAAAAAACTATGGAGGCCCACTTCCCCGGTGCCGTGGTGGAAACCAGCTTTATTCGGGACGAGGGTCTCGCCGCCGTGGAAGACTTGATTCAGTCCTGGTTTTTGTCGGGCACCATCGAGGAAGACGAGACTCAAATTTATTCCCTGCGTCACAAGATTCTCCTTTCGGAGGCGGTGGAATCTCTGGCCAAGGCGGTGGACGATATCGGCGCCGGCATCGGTTTGGATCTCGCCGAGGTGTATATCGAAGATGCCTTTTTGAAATTAGGGGAGATTACCGGGCAAACCGCCGGCGAAGAGGTCTTGGACCATGTCTTTTCTAAATTTTGTATCGGAAAATAAGGAGCGAAGATGAATTTTTTAGCGAAAAATGTCGATATCGTCGTCGTCGGTGCCGGCCATGCCGGATGTGAAGCGGCGCTGGCGGCGGCGCGCATGGGCCACAGTGTAGCGATTCTTACCATTAATTTAAATGCCATTGCCGCCATGAACTGCAATCCCAATGTGGGCGGCACGGGCAAGGGCCACTTGGTGCGGGAAATCGACGCTTTAGGCGGTGAGATCGGCCGAAATATCGACAAGACCTTTATTCAATGCCGCATGCTCAATCGCTCCAAGGGGCCGGCGGTCCACTCCCTGCGAGCTCAGGCGGACAAGTGGGACTACCACGCAGCCATGAAGGAGACCCTGGAAAATACAAGGAATCTTTATCTAATTCAAGAGGAAGCCGTGGCTTTCAATATGGAGGACGGGGACGTTTGCGGCGTTATCGGAAAGAGCGGCGCCATTTACCGGGCGAAGAAGACCATTTTGGCTACGGGCACCTATTTGCGCGGCCGCATTTTCATGGGCGAGGTGAATTACGCTTCGGGCCCCGACGGCATGCAGCCAGCCAACGAGCTTACTTCCGCCATCGAAGGCCTGGGCCTTAAGACCATGCGCATGAAGACCGGGACGCCGGCCCGGGTGCACCGGGACTCCATCGATTTTACCGGTATGGACGTGCAAAAGGGCGACGAAACCATCGTGCCCTTCTCCTTTTCGAATTTCGACGTGGATTACTCCGACAAAGAGCAAATCGACTGTTACTTAACCTATACGACGCCGGAATGTCACGAGATCATTCGCGAAAATATTCATCGCTCCGCCATGGCCATGGGGGATATCGAGGGCGTCGGGCCCCGCTACTGCCCCTCCATCGAAGACAAGGTGACCCGCTTTGCCGATCGGGACAAACACCAGGTCTTTCTCGAGCCGGAAGGCTTGCATACCAAGGAAATCTACGTACAGGGCGTGTCCTCTTCCCTGCCCGTGGAGGTGCAAATGGCCCTATACAAAAAAATCGAGGGCCTTGAGACCTGTGAGTTTATGCGCCCCGCCTACGCCATCGAATACGACGCCATCGACGCCACGAAATTACGGCTGAGTTTACAGGTGACGGAGACGCCGAATCTCTATATGGCAGGGCAAATCAACGGATCCAGCGGCTACGAAGAGGCGGCGGCTCAGGGCCTTATGGCGGGAATCAACGCGGCCCTTGCCATCGAAGGCAAAGAGCCTCTTATCTTAGGACGCGATCAGGCTTATATCGGCGTTTTAATTGACGATTTAGTCACCAAGGGGACCCGGGAGCCCTACCGCATGATGACGGCGCGGGCCGAGTACCGACTTACACTGCGTCAGGACAATGCGGATCTGCGGCTTACGGAAATCGGACGGACCGTGGGCCTCGTTGGAGACGAGCAATACGAGAGGTTCGTCGAGCGCAGGGACGCCATCGAAAAGGAACGGGCGCGCCTGGCATCCATTCAGATCAATCCGACGAAGGAAAATTCCGACATATTAAACGCCATGGATTCGGCCGTTTTGAAAAACGCCACGCCCTTATTAAATCTCATGCAGCGTCCGGAGCTCACCTACGACCGTTTGGCCGTCTTCGATCCCGACAGGCCGTCCCTTCCCCGCCACGTCATCGACGAGGTGGAAACGGATATTCGCTACAAGGGCTATATCGAAAAGCAAGCGGCGCAAATTCAGAAATTCCGGAAGATGGAGAACAAGCTTCTCTCTAAGGAATTGGATTACGAAGCGATCGGCGGCTTGAGAAACGAAGCCAAGGAAAAGCTGTCGAAAATTCAGCCGGAATCCGTGGGACAGGCGAGCCGCATCAGCGGCGTGAGTCCGGCGGATATTAATGTCCTGTTGATTTATTTAGAGCAAAAACACAGGGAGGAATCAAATGAATTGGCAGACGCGTGAGGATTATTTAAAGCAGTTTCCCGTGGAGATTCCCTATAAGGCCTTCGACCGCTACGGGGAGATTCTCCTGGAATGGAACGAACGCATGAACCTGACCCGCATTACCGACGAAGACGATATGATGGACAAGCACTTCATCGACTCTCTGACGCCAACCCTTCTCGATGCCTACGAGGGCACGGGCAAAATTTTAGATCTGGGTACCGGCGCAGGCTTTCCCGGCATGGTGCTCGCCATGGTATCGCCTCAGAGGGAGGTTCATTTAATGGACAGCCTAAAGAAGCGCATCACTTTTCTGGACCATGTAGTAGATGAACTGGGGCTTTCCAATGTAAGGACCTTTCACGGCCGTGCCGAAGAGGCGGGACGGGACGCTAAATTCCGGGAGCAATACGGACTGGTTATCTCTCGCGCCGTGGCGCGCTTGCCGATTTTGGCGGAATACTGTCTGCCTTTCGTCTACCTGGGCGGTCACTTCGTCGCCATGAAAGGCGCCGAGGGCGTCGACGAAACAGAGGAAGCGAAGCGCGCCATCGATATTTTAGGCGGTAAGCTGGAAGAGATCGTGGACCTCAAGCTTCCCGGCGGCGACGAACGCCACTTGGTAGTCGTAAAAAAAGTAAAGGCCACGCCTGCGAAATACCCTCGCGGCGGCGGTAAACCGAGAAAGGATCCTCTGTAATCATGATTTTCTATGTACCGGCTTTCATCTATCTCCTTTACGATCTCTATAAGCGGCGGAGCAAGACGACTCTTTTTCTTATTGTCCTCTGCGTTCTCAGCGCCGTGGCCTACATGGGCGTCCCGTCTTTGTTTATCGAACCCATTCCGGCGATCTTCCCTACCCTGGCCTTAATCTGCGTGCTCTATCTTATCTTTTTGTCTTGGCGGGAATACAAAGTAGCCAAGATCAACTATTTAAAAGAGCGCCGCATGCTTCGTGAAAATGCCGCACCCTTAAGAAAAATCGACGAGGATCACGAGCGTATCGTCATTAAGGATCGAAAGACCTCGGAGCAAAAGGTCATCTACTTGAAGCGGGATGGGAAAAATGTTCCACGTGGAACAAATGAAGAAAACAAATCGGAAAGCGAAACAGAAAATAAAAATTGAGCGGAAATGTTCCACATGGAACACTCCGCTCTTTTTATTTGTCTTCCGGTTTGATACTATAGTTAGGAAGGGAGTGGCGCTATGATGAGAAAAATTGCCGTATTCAATCAAAAAGGCGGCGTCGGCAAAACGACGACAGTAATAAATCTGGCCGACGCCTTGGCTAACAAGGGCCATCGCGTATTAATTTTAGATATGGATCCCCAAGGGAATGCCACCAGCGGAATGAATGTCGATAAAGACAGAGACCCTATGATTTACGATTTTCTACTGGGCGAGGAGGGCGATTGCATCGTGCCGATTAAAGAAAATCTGGATATCATTCCATCCGGCGCCACCTTGGCGGGGATCGAAATCGAATTCGCCCGCCGCGACGGGTGGCAGACGGTTTTAAAAGAGGATATGGCTCAATTGGAAGGCTATGATTACATTATTATGGACTGCCCGCCGTCTTTGGGGGTTCTCTCCATTTTGGCATTGACTGCGGCTGACGGCATTCTCATCCCCGTGCAGTGCGAATACTACGCCCTGGAAGGTCTTTCTCAGCTTATGGAATCCATTCAGTTGGTGCGGGGAGGCTTTAATCCGGACCTTGAAATCGAAGGCGTCCTCCTCACTATGTACGACGGCCGCACGAATTTAAGCATGCAGGTCGTGGAAGAGGTAAAAAATTATTTTAAGAACGCCGTGTTCTCCACGGTGATCCCGAGGAATGTGCGTTTAGCGGAAGCGCCGTCCTATGGCATGAGCATTATAGATTACGATAAAAACAGCCGCGGCGCCAAGGCTTATGCCGCTTTGGCCGATGAAGTGGAAAAGAGGAGGTCCTAATGGAAAAGAAACGCGGTTTAGGTCGCGGGCTGGATAATTTTTTCGGCGCGCAACAGGAAGAAAATAAAGAAGCCGAGACCCTGGCTGTGGAAGCCATTGAAACCAATCCCCATCAGCCGCGGAAATATTTTTCCGAGGAAAGCATCGATGAGCTGGCGGAAAGCATTCAGGCCGTGGGCGTCCTGCAGCCTCTTCTGATAAAAAAAGAAGGCGACACGAATCTTTTAATCGCCGGTGAACGGCGCCTTCGGGCGGCGAAAAAGGCCGGCCTGAAAGAGGTACCGGTACGCTTTATCGACGTGGACGAGGAAGAAGGCGACAGGATCTCCCTTATCGAAAACGTGCAGCGGGAAGACTTAAATCCCATGGAAGAGGCCGAGGCTTACGAGACTTTGCGGAAGAAATATAAGTACACCCAGGAGAAGATCGCCGGCCTCGTGGGGAAATCCCGTCCCTATATTGCCAACAGCCTGCGTCTTTTAAAGCTGGAGCCCGTGGTCAAGGAAATGCTCCGCCGGGAAGAGTTGTCCATCAGTCAGGGCAAGCTCCTCCTTTCCGTGAAGGACGGCAACGAGCAGATCAAGCAGGCGAAGCGCATGGTGGAGGAAGGCCAAACCATCGCCGAAAGTACGCAAAATACGAAAAAGACCACGAAGAAGCGCAAGGACCATCAAGGCTACTACTCCTATTTGGAAAACGCCTTAATGGACGTACTGGGCACGAAGACGGAAATCGTGGGCAATCACGAAAAGGGAAAAATCGTCATCGACTATTATTCCGAAGATGATTTAATGCGCCTTAGCGATTTGATTTTGGGGGAAGACATCGATGGTTAGAGAATACAAATACTTCGTCGCCGACGCCTACACCGACCTTTCCTTTGTGGGAAATCCCTCCGGCATCGTCCTGACCGAGGGAAAAATGAGCGACGAGGAAATGCTAAAGGCGGCGCGGGAGCTGAAGCACTCGGAGACCACCTGTGTCCGCCGCCTGGACAAGGACATTTACCACGTGCGCTACTTTTCTCCCGTAAAGGAAGTATCCCTATCCGGCCACGCGGCCCTGGGAACCTTTTGGGCCTTGGCGGAGCGGGGATACATCGACGGTCGGGAAGAGACCCGTCGCATTCGCCAATACACCAAGGCCGGCGCCCTCTATGTGGACTTTCACTTTGCCGACGAGAAGATTCGCTTCGTGGACGTGGAACTGCCGAAAATGGAAACCGCCCTCGAAGTGGAGGACGTTGCCTCCGTCGCCGCAGCCTTTAAATTAAAGGAAGAGAGCATCGTCGGCGAACAAGGTCTGAAGCCAGCGGTCATCAATGCGGGGATCAAGACCATGGTCATCCCCCTTACGAACCGCGATGCCCTTAAGGCTATGGAACCCAAGCGCCGGCGCATGGGAGAGCTCACGGAGAAATACGGCGCCCAGTGTTTCCATCTCTTTTACTACGACGGGGCCTCCGCCGTGCTTCAGCGCAACTTTTCCCCCGCCGTGGGTATTTGGGAAGAATCGGGTACCGGTACGGGCAGCGGCGCCATGTACTTCTATTTAAAGGTGAAAGGCCTGCTCAGGGAAGAAAAAATTACCTGCCACCAAGGCGAGGAGATGGGACGCCCGTCGGAGATCGTCATTAAGGAGAAAGAGGGATCGATATACGCCGGCGGCATAGCCTGCGTCGTTATGGAAGGGATTATGCGCCTATGAAACTCGTGGACATGAGTCTAAACGACTACATTATAAAAGCACAGGACAAGAGCTCCGTTCCCGGCGGCGGTTCCGTGGCCGCCCTTTGCGGCGCCCTCGCCGCCTCTCTCGCCTCCATGGTCTTGAACCTTTCCGGCGCCGAGGAACAGGCGAAGGAATACGACATTTATTCCAAGCAGCTGAGGGCAAATATCGACGATGACAGCACCTCCTTCGACGGCGTGCTGAAAGCCTTTCGCATGCCGAAGACCACGGAAGAGGAGAAAAAAGCCCGCCGCCTCGCCATCGAAGAAGGCTATAAAGAGGCCATCGACGTGCCCATACTCACCATGCAGTGTTCCTATTTAATTATCCATACGCTGATAAAGCACGAGGCCTATATGGGCGACGAGGCCCTGAGCGATCTGTATTTGGCGGCGGATTTGGCCCTCACGGCCTTTAACGGCGCCAAGGACACGGCCGTGATCAATATTAAGGCATTAAAAGACGACGCTACTCGCGCCGTTTACGAGGATAAACTTGAAGATATAATAGAAAGAATGGCGGATGAATACGACCGCCTGCAGGCGACCTATCGGGCATGAAGACGCTGTTTATCCTGAATCCCCGACTGAAAGAGGCGAAAAAGCGGGAAGTCGCCGAGGCCGCCGCTCGTTACTGGAAGGGCGACTACGACTTTGTCCGAGGCAATATTTGGGACTACGACGCCGATGCACTGGCCGACTACGATCACTTCGTCGCCGTGGGCGGTGACGGCACCATCTTCGCTGCAGTGAACACCATGATGAAGACTTCGGCGCGGAAGCTCACCATCGTCCCGGCGGGAAGCGGCAACGACTTTGCCCGCTGCCTTGGCCTTGGGAGGGATGTCATCAATATATTGAAAGAAGCTCAGTCCGCCGAGCCCCGCCCTATGGACCTGGGAAAGTGGAACGAGCACTACTTTTTAAACATCGCCTCCGTGGGCTTCGATGCCGACGTGAACGCCAATAATAACGACGGGCTGAAGCGCTTCGGCCCTTTCAGTTATACCTTAAGCGTCATTAAAACCCTCTTTACCTACAGGCCGAGGATCATAGAAAAAGAAGGCCTCGCCCTCCGGGAATGGACCCTCTTTACCATTGGAAACGGTGGCTATTACGGCGGGGGTTTTCCCATTTTTCCCAAGGCCAGCCCCTTTTCCGGGAAGCTCCTCTTTCTGGGAGCGGGAAAGAGCCGGCTGAAGCACATTGTGCCCTTTTTGATCTGCCTCTTTATGGGAAAAGACCGGCTTTGGAAGAAAGATATGGTGCGGGCGTCCCTTTGCTCCATGGACTTTACCTTAATCGACGAGGCCAATGTGAATCTGGACGGGGAAAATTTTCGGGAAAAAGGTCCCGTCCACGTGGAAATCCTACCGAAAGAAATCCTCTATGTAGGGCCGGTGAATAAGTAAGGCCGTCTTCTGAAGGCGGACGGAGTTTTTTTAAAATCATCATAAAAAAACAGCCCTATTTCATCGAACAGGGCTGTTCTCTTTAGCGGCTGAAGCTGCGCTGATAGCCGGCGCACTCCGCCTCCATGGCGTTTTCAAAATACACGGCGTTTTGCGGTGACACTCTGTCATAGGACTTGTCCGTAGGCAAATGGTAGATCTTGCTCTTTTTGTTGCCCTTGGCCGGGCCTTCCTTTCCCTCCACGGCCCAAATGCCCCGCACGTGATCCATGGCGACGATCTCGCCCTCATGGAGCAGGGCCTGGTACTTGGTATTGGGCTCGTAGGCTCGCTCCCGGGCATAGCCCGAGGCTACCAGCTGGTAGTTAAAGAGGATTTCCTCCTTGGGCTTGTCGCTGATACGGGGGTCTTCCGTCCAAATATAGGCCAGGGTGCGGCCGTAGCGGTCCTCCTTTTCCTCGTCGAATTCCAAAAAGACGGCCTTTCCCGTCAAGGCCTTTTTCGAAAAATCCGAGGCTTCCTTGCCCCAAGGCTCCACCCGGCCCCGAGGCTTTACGGTCTCCGGCGTGTCCACGCCGATGAGGCGCACCCGGGTGTCGGCGCCGTCGTCGATGATTAAAGTGTCGCCGTCTACCACCCGCTTCACCTTGACGCCGGCGGTGTCTTTCGGCGAATCCAGGCCCTCTTTGGCGGTAAAGGTCGCCGCCAGGGCCAGCACGATCAGTAAAAATGTTCGCAAATGTTTGTTTAAATGTTTCATACCATCAGTATAACAGAAAGAAGGAGAGCCATGGCCATTCAAATTTTCGGCACGAAAAAATCCAACGACACGAAAAAAGCCCAGCGCTTTTTTAAAGAGCGGGGCATTAAATTTCAATTTATTGATTTAAATGAAGTGGAAATGTCGTGGGGCGAATTCGATTCCATTACCGCCTCTATCGGCGGGCTGGACGCCTGGATCGACGAAAATTCCAAAGATGCCGACGGCCTCGCCTATGTGAAATACGCCACGGAGGAAAGCAAGGAGGCCTATATTATCGACCATCCGAGTATTATGAAGCTTCCCATCGTCAGGAGCAAGAAGCGGGCGGTGTTGGGCCATGCGCCGGAAGTATGGAAGAAATGGGCCGATGAAGAAAAGTAATTGAGGTGCCGTGGCGCCTCTTTTTTTATCGGGAAAATTCATCAGGTGCGAATGGCGGGATCCATGTGGAGGATAAGAAATGACACGGCGAGAAATGCCGCCGAAAGCCAAATGGTCTTCAGCTCCAACAGAGGGAAGAACAGCCCGCCGATAAAGGCGCCGAGAAAAAAGATACATACGATAAATAAGACGGTGCGGCTCGCCTCTCTGTGGGCGGCGCCCTTCGTGTGGTGGTAGCCCGCCAGATTGTGCATGATCGTGCGCACATTGCCCACGCACATGGTGGTGGCGGCGTTGATGTCCGCGAATTTTCTGAAGGTGTTTACCTGCATGCCGCAGGAGAAGGCCATCATACTGTTGGCGATGCTGTCCAGCTCTTTCGAAAGAAAGCCCACGATGACGAGAATCAGAATTTCCACGGCCAGGATGCGCTGCTTAAAGTGCAGGCCCATGTGCCGTTTTTCGGCAAAGGCCACCCGGCCCGAGACATAGACACCCAGCGCAAAGGATGCGATTTGAATAAAGTAGCGGAGCATGGCGGGGAAATTTCCCTCGGCCAAGTTAAAGGCCATGAGCACTACATTTCCCGTCAGGGCGTTGACGAAGACCTTGCCGCGGAGGGCGTAGGAGTAGCCGTCCTGCAGGCCCCCTGCCAAAGTGAGAAAGGTGGCGAAGAGCAGAGATTCGGACCAAGTTTTATTTTTCATAGAGCGCCCTCATTCGTTCGATCAAATCCTTGTAAATAGGAAGCATATGGGCCTCGGAGACGAAGGTGTCCAGCGCATTAACCGGAACCCACTTGCGATTTTCATTGGCCTCAAACAAGGTGTCGTCCTCGTGGCCTAAAAAGCCGTAGCAGAAATTAATGTGGAAGTGGCTGTCCACGGCCTCACCCTTGCGCTGGTGGGCCTTTACGGGCATTAGCTCCATAGCCAGGGGCTCTTCGCTCAGCGGCTTGACATAGCGTATGCTCGTCTCCTCGTAAAGCTCCCGCAGGGCGGAATAAAAGAGCGCTTCTCCTTCCTCAACATGCCCCCCGGGCCAGGAGAAGGACTTGTAAATGGGGTGGTAGATCATTAAAAGCTTATCCGTCTCAAAATCCATGACCATAGAGGATGTGGTGTAGTGATAAGGCGCGCTTCGGTCCGCGGCGATAAGGGTGGGGTTCAGCTGCAACAAATGCTCCCTGTCCTCCGCCTCTTCTTTATTTTTCGGTTCGTAGGATTCAATCCATTCCATAAATTACCTCCAGTGCCGGCGAAAAAGCCGACGGTACGGCGTAAAGGCTCTTCAGCTCCTCTGCCGTGGCCCAGGTGCGCCCGTCTTCTGCGGCAAATAGGGCGTCGACCTTTGCGTAATAGACCCACACATTCCAAATCCTGTGGCTGAAGACGTGGCGATAGGCGGCCACCTTCTCGGCGGAGGGGGCGGCGAAATTTTCCTCTGCCAAAATCTTCAGCACGTCTTCCTCTTTAATATGGCCCGTCACCATGGGAAAGCCCCACATAGAAGCCAAGAGCCCGCTCGACCGCTTCTCGATTAAATAGCGGCCGCCGAGATCCAAAAGAAGCAGAGTCAGATCCTCTTCCCTCTGCTTTTTCTTTGGCGTGCGCTTCGGATAGTCTTCGGCGCAATTTGCCTCAAAGGCCGCGCAATGGCCCCGAAGAGGGCAGTCGCCGCAGGCGGGAGCTGTGGGCGTGCAGATCTTATTGCCCAGATCCATCATGGCCTGATTGAAATCCCCGGGCCGCTCGGCGGAGATATCCTTATTGGCCAGCTCGAAAATCCGCCGCTTCCCCGCCGCCGTCTCGATCTTCTCCTCAATCTTATAGAGGCGGCTGTAAATGCGCAGGAGATTGCCGTCCACCGCCGCCACCGGTTCCTTATAGGCGATGGATGCAATGGCCGCCGCCGTGTAATCCCCGATGCCGGGAAGAGCCTTTAAGCCCTCGAAATCCACGGGCATGCCCTCACGTGCCACGATTTCCGCCGCCTGTTTTAAATGCTTCGCCCGGCGATAATAGCCCAGGCCCTGCCAATGCTTTAAAAGGGCCTCCTCCGATGCCCGTGCCAGGGCCTCCGCCGTGGGAAAGCTCGCCATAAAGCGCTCGTAATAGGGAATCACCGTGGCCGCCTGAGTTTGCTGAAGCATAATTTCAGACACCCAAATGGCATAAGGGCCCCTTGTCTTTCGCCAAGGCAGTCCCCGATCCTCGGGGGCGTACCAATTTAAAATTTTCTTCGAAATACACATGAACCCATTATAACAAAAAGGGAAAAAGGTGTATATTGACGGGCTTTTGGAACCGTGTTATAGTGAGGAGAGATATCATACGGAATCAATAGGATATAGGAGGAAGTTGTAACCGATGAATGAATTATTGAGAGTGGAAGGCGTGCGCGCCTCCGCAGGCGAAAAAGAAATTTTAAAAGGCATGAACCTGAAGGTCAACAAGGGCGAAGTCCACGTCATCATGGGCCCCAACGGCAGCGGGAAGTCCACCTTGGCCAATGTGATTATGGCGAATCCCGCCTACACCATGACCGAAGGCAAGATCTTCTTCGAAGGAGAAGACGTCACCGAGGAATCCACGGACAAGCGTGCCCGTCGCGGATTGTATTTAAGTTTCCAAACCCCCTACGAAATTCCGGGGATCAGCGTGGAAAACTTCATTCGCCAATCCCTTTTGGCTCGCGGCGAAAAGACCTCCATCGTGAAATTTAAAAAGGCTCTGGCAAAGGAAATGGAACTTCTGGACATGAAGTCGGAATACGCCGGCCGTTATTTAAACGTGGGCTTTTCCGGCGGGGAACGCAAAAAGACGGAAATCCTTCAACTCTTAATGCTGAATCCCAAGCTCGCCATTTTAGACGAAACGGACTCCGGTCTCGACGTGGATGCCGTCGCCACCGTAAGCCGCGGCTTAAAGGAATATCTGGACGGCGAAAAATCCGCCATTATTATTACGCACCACCGGGAAATTTTGAAAGAAATTCAACCGGATTTCGTACACGTCATTAACGACGGCCGCATCGTCACCGAAGGCGGAGACGAAATCATCGATCGCATCGAAGAAGAAGGCTTCGGCTGGATTAAGGATGAGAAAAATGCGTAAGACGAGAAAAAAGACTCAAATTCAAGACATGGACCGGGGGATTTACGACGAAAAAAATCCCTTCACCTATCGAAAAAAGACGGAGCAAGGCTTAAACGAATCCATCGTGCGTCAAATTTCTGCGGAAAAAAACGAACCGGAATGGATGCTGGAAAAACGTCTGGAAGCTTTAAAGATTTTTAACGAAAAAGAAAACCCCTCCTGGGGACCGGATCTGTCGGAAGTGGACATGGACAAGCTCATCACCTATATTCGCCCCGACGCGGATTTGGCCGCCGACTGGGACGACGTTCCCGAAGAAATCAGAAGCACCTTCGACAAGCTGGGCATTCCCGAGGCGGAAAAAGAAGCCATGCTCTCCGGCGTCGGCGCTCAATACGACTCGGAAGTGGTCTACCACAGTATTCAACAACACCTCTTGGATCAAGGGGTTATCTATACCGACTTTGAAACGGGTCTTCACGAATACGAAGACATCGTGAAGGAATACTTCGGCAAGTGCATCAATCCCAATCTGCACAAATACGCCGCCCTGCACTACGCCGTATGGAGCGGCGGCAGCTTCGTTTACGTGCCCGAAGGCGTGGACGTGGACGTGCCCCTGCAGTCCTACTTCCGCCTAAACGCGCCGGGAGCCGGACAATTCGAGCACACCCTGATCATTATCGAAAAAGGCGCCAAGTGCCACTTTATCGAAGGCTGCTCCGCGCCGAAATACAACGCACTGAACCTGCACGCCGGGGCCGTGGAACTTTTCGTCAAAGACGACGCCACCCTGCGTTACTCCACCATCGAAAACTGGTCGAGAAATATGTATAACTTAAACACCAAGCGGGCCATCGTAGGCAAAAACGGCAAGATCCAATGGGTCTCCGGCTCCTTCGGCTCCAAGGTGAGCATGCTCTATCCCATGAGCGTCCTGGCAGGCGACGGCGCCCAAAACGAATACACCGGCATCAGCTTTGCCGGGGCCGGTCAAAACATCGACACCGGCGCACAGGTCATTCACGCGGCTAACGACACCAAGAGCTCCATTCAATCGAAATCCATTTCAAAAGGCGGCGGCATCGGCGTCTATCGCGGACTGGTGAAAGTTACGGACGACGCCAAGCACACGAAATCCACCGTCTCCTGTGAATCCCTTATGCTCGATGACTTGAGTCGTCAAGACACGATTCCCGCCATCGACATTCACAACCGCGACGTGGACTTCGGTCACGAGGCAAAAATCGGCCGCATTTCCGACGAGGTCATCTTCTATCTCATGACCCGAGGCATTCCCGAGGAAGAGGCGCGGGCCACGGTGGTCCGGGGCTTTGCCGATCCCATTGCCAAGGAACTGCCCCTGGAATACGCCGTCGAGATGAACAATCTCATCTCCTTGGAATTAGAAGGGAGCATTGGCTAATGAAGGCACATACAGGTAATATACTAGACTATAAAACCTACTCATATTTAAATGTAAATGAAGTAGAAGTTGAAGGAAGCGAGATAAAAGGCGACGAGAAAGCTTCTGCCGCCGAAGTCTTTAAAAATTACGATTACGGCATCAGCAAAGAAATGGTGGAATATCATGACACGAGCTCCACGATTGCCAAGCATTATAATATTACGTGCGCGAAAGATCTCGGCGTCCACAGACTGGACGGCGACGAGGACGAAATCGTAACCTTAGATTTCGATGTAGCGGAAAATGCTCGCCTTACCGGTTATTTCGTATCGGAAAAGAAAGACGGTTATCGCTCCGCCCTCGTGCGCATTCACGTAAAGAAAAAGGCCGTAGCCCGCTTATATTTCGTCAATATGGACGAGAGCGAAGTGGCCAACTACCTCTCCCTCGGCGCCATCGTCGAAGAAGGAGCGAAGCTCGATTGCTACATCTTCCACATGGGAGACGGCGATGAAACCAGCAATGTGAAATGCTATTTGAAGGGCGAAAACGCCCTCGGCAATATTCAATCCATCTACCTCGGAAAGGGCGGCCAATCTTACGATTTGGTTTACGACATGATTCACGAAGGAATCGACACCACCTCGAACCTCGTCGTGGACGGTGCCCTTATGGACAATGCCTATAAGGTATTTAAGAGCCGTATCGACTTTTTGGAAGGCTCCAAGCACAGCCGGGGCAACGAAGAAGAATTTGCCATTTTATTGGATTCTACGGCGAGAAGCCTTTCCGTGCCCGCTCTCTTGAGCCACGAAGACGATGTAGAGGGCAATCACGCCGCCAGTGCGGGGAGAATCGATCAGGACATGCTCTTTTACTTCCTCACTCGCGGTTTCGACGTAAAAACCGCCGAGCGCATGATCGTCGATGCGAAATTTGCACCGGTGATCGATGCCGTCGTTTACGAAAACGAGCGCGCAATGATCTACGATCAACTGGAAACCATCTTGAGGAGGCGCGAAAATGTTACAGCCTAGCGAAATTAAGGAGATCCGCAAGGATTTTCCCTTTTTAGAACTGTCCACCAAGGACAGTCCCCTGGTTTATTTGGACTCGGCGGCGACGACGCAAAAGCCGAGACAAGTGATCGAGGCCATGAACCGCTACTACAGCTATGAAAACGGCGGGCCCCACCGCGGCGCCCACCGCCTGTCCATGGCGGCCACGGAAGTCTACGAAGGCGCCCGTGAGGCGGTGAAAGACTTCCTCGGCGCAAACAGCGTGAACGAAATCATCTTTACCAGAAACGCCACGGAAGGCTTAAACCTTCTCGCCTACTGTTGGGGCCTGGAAAACTTAAAGGCCGGGGACGAAATCGTCCTGTCCATTATGGAACACCACGCCAATTTAGTGACCTGGCAGTACGTGGCGGAAAAAACCGGCGCCAAGCTGGTCTATCTCTACATCGACGAAAACAAAGAGATTCCGAAAAAAGAAATCGAAGAAAAGATTACGGCAAAGACCAAGCTTTTGGCCATTACTCAATCTTCTAATGTTCTCGGCACCATGCCCGATGTAAAGAGCATGATCGCCTATTTGAGAAAAGTCAGTCCTGAAGCCAAGGCCGTGGTGGACGGCGCCCAAGCCGCACCCCACATGCCCGTGGATGTGAAAGATCTGGACTGCGATTTCTACGTCTTCAGCGGCCACAAAATGTTTGCCGCCATGGGGGCGGGCGTCCTCTACGGCAAGCTCGACAATCTGAACGCCTTGAAGCCCTATATGTATGGCGGCGACATGATCGAATACGTCTACGAAGATCATTCCACCTTCCTCGATGCCCCCGGACGCTTCGAAGCGGGCACCCAAGACGTGGGCGCCGCATCCAGCCTCCCCGTGGCCATCGACTATTTAAACGCCATCGGACTGGACAAGATCCACGAATACGAAAGCTATCTCGTGGACTACGCCTACGACGCCATGAGCCAAATGGACGACATCACCATCCTCTCCCGCCCCACCAATCCCAGAGGCGGACTCATTACCTTTAATTTCAACGACGTTCACCCCCACGACGTGGCATCCATCTTGGATTCCAAGGGCATTGCCATTCGCAGCGGTCACCACTGCGCCCAACCCCTGCACAGAAGCTTCGGCATTCATTTCTCCTGCCGGGCAAGCTTTGCCGTCTACAACACCATTGAAGAAGTGGACTACTTTATTAAGAACCTGGACGAAGTAAGGAGGTTGATGGGCCTTGGCACTCGATGATATTTACACCACGCTGATTATGGAAGAGTCCCGCTCGGAACACAACAAAGGGGATTTGGACAATCCGGACTTTAAAGAGCTGGGCCACAATCCGAGCTGCGGCGACGAAATCACCCTGCAGATCAAAATGGACGGCGACACGCTGAAGGATTTGTCCTACACCGGCGAAGGCTGCGCCATTTCCCAAGCCTCCACCTCCATTATGATCGACACGGTGCGGGGCAAGAGCCGGGAAGAAGCCGTGCATCTGGCCGACACCTTTATCGGCATGATTAAAGGCGTCTCCCTCACGGAAGAGGAAGAAGAAGCATTGGAAGATGCCATGGCATTCGAAGGCGTTTCCAAACTTCCCGCCCGGGTGAAATGCGCCGTGCTTCCCTGGTACACCTTGAAAAATATTTTGGAAAAGTAAAAGATGAATCGAGCCGCATGCCGCGGCTCTTTTTTTGTTTAAATATGTAAAAAGAGGAAATATATAAGTAAAATAAAGAATAAAATATCCTATAAGTGAGATGTATCTGTGGTATAATTTCAATAACATTAACCACAGTAAATCGCCGTCGATATACATACAATGCAAGGGGGGAAAGAATGGAATCCAGAGAATTTTTATGGGCCTACTGGGGTCTGGTTAAAGAAGCCTGCGAAACGAAAAACGATTTAATGGAATACTTTTCAAAGACCTACGAACTGACCCAATTGCAAGTCCTCGTCATGGGTCAAGTGGATTCCCTGGAAGACACGTCCATTCGCTCCATCGCCAGGTCTCTGCGTCGGGATCACGGCAATATATCGAAGATCTGCACCCTACTCGAAGAAAAAGGCTTCGTCTATCGACAGCGCTCGGAAACGGACAGCCGCATCGTCAATATCTACCTGACGGAAATAGGCAAGGAATACGTGGAAGAATTCCGCGGCGTCGTTTCGCCCTATTTTGAAAAAGTGGGCGAGTACTTAAGCGACGGCGACCTGCGCTTTATTTTAAAATCCATGGCCAATGTGGAAAAACTGCTCAACGAATCCGACGATGTGAAAGAAATTCGCGGCAAGACAAAACCCGAACCCTCGCCGAAAGAATAATCGAATCAAAGCCTCCGCATCTGTCCCGAGGGAAGAGGCGGAGGCTTTTTTTGCGCCTGAATATGTCAAATCCGAGTCATTCATAAGGGACTTGGGAAAATTTTCGCCCATGAATTATAATAGAGGGAGAAAGGAGAGGACATGAAGAAATTTTTTAAACTCAGCGTTTTGATACTTATCCTGTGCGGCCTGATGGCACCGGATACGGCACATGCCGAAACGGCCCGCGCCGTAAGAAGTCCCCAGGCACTCGTCGTCGACGGCCAAATGACGGAGCTGCGCGGCTACAGCATCGGCGGGTACAATTACTACCGGCTCAGAGATTTGGCACAGATCTTAAAGGGCAAGGTGGACTTCGATCTGAAAGGCGACGACAAACAGATCGTCGTCGATCGGACCAAGACCTACCAAAGCTTCCCCGGCGATCAATCGGGCGCCGCCAAGGAGCGGGCCGTGCTTCATCCCATGCAGCTGAAGGTCTTAGGCGACAGCCCGGCGGACGTCATAGAAAATGCCTACAACATTCGTGGCTTTAACTACTTCCGCCTGAGAAGCGTCGGCGCCGTGTTAGGCTTCGACGTGAGCTTTGATGAGGGAAAAAACCTGGCATTGATCACCACAAAGGCCGACAGGAAACCCGCACCGGCGCCTGTGCCTACACCTCAAGCGCCCGCGGGCCGTGTCATTTTAGGCAACGAGCGACTCCTCACGGAATACAGGGGCTTAATCGACAACAAGCGGGTGGGCCTCATTACCAATCAAACGGGCGTGGACGCCAATGGTGTGCCCGTGGCGGAAAAAATCAAGGCCTATCCCAATGCGAAGCTGGTGGCTCTCTACAGCCCGGAACACGGACTCGACGGCAAGCAAAAGGCGGGCGCCTATGTGGCAAGCTATTTCGACGCAAAGATGAACCTTCCCGTCTACAGCCTCTACGGCCCGACGAGAAAGCCCTCCCGCGACATGCTGAAGGGCGTGGACGTCTTGGTCTACGACATGCAGGACATCGGCTCGAGAACCTACACCTACATCTCCACCCTGCAAAACGCCATGTTGGCGGCGAAGGAAAATGGCATTCCCATCGTCGTCCTGGACCGGCCCAATCCCCTGGGCGGTGAAATCGTGGAAGGCTTCTTGCGTGAAACCCGCTTTAAATCCTTCGTGGGCATCGACAAAATCCCCATGGCCCACGGCATGACCGCCGGCGAGCTGGGACAATTCTTCAATCGAGAAATCGGCGCCGATCTCACCGTGGTCCCCATGAAAAATTGGACCCGGAACATGGTCTGGCAAGACACGGGCCTGCCCTTCGCTCAAACAAGCCCCAACATCCCAAATTTGGAAAGCGCCTTTTTATACATGGCCACGGGAAGCGGCGAAGGCACCGGCATCGGCCAAAGCGAATACTTCCGCTGGGTCGGCGGCAAAAATTTAGATTCCGCCGAATACGCCCGTCGGCTCAACGCAGCGAACCTCCCCGGCGTCACCTTCATTCCCGCGCCGAAAGGCTCTCGCGGCGGCGTGCGCCTGAAAGTTACGGATTGGCATACATTTAATCCGGCTCGCACCGGAGTCTACACACTGGCCGTGGCCAATCAAATGCGGCCCATTAACGTTCCTGCCTGCAAAAAACCCTATCACATGTTCTATCTGGTTCAGGGCTCGGAACAAATGGCGAACCTCTTCCGCGCAGGGGCATCGCCTGAGAGAATCGTGCAGGCCTATGAAAGCGACGTCAACGCCTTTAAGGCCCAACGCACGCAGTATCTGATTTATAAATAATCGCAAAAAAGGACAGACATTTTCCGTGTCTGTCCTTTTCATATGCTCGTGTTATCGTTGGAAATAGCGGTCCAGGGCTCGCAATATGCCCAGGGCCATGGCCTCTTGGTAGTTCGGGTCGTTGAGCTTTTTATCCTCTTCCGCATTGGACATGTAGCCGCACTCGATAAGGCTCGTAGGCATTTGGGCGAAGTTGGTGCCGGTTAGGTCGTCGCGGGCGATGGCGCCTCGGCCCTTGGCTCCCGTGGAGGCGCACATCTCGCTTAAAATCAGCTCCGACAGGCGGCGTGAGGCATCGGAGAGATGACCTACGTCGGGATTGTTTTTCGACGGGTAGTAGGTCTCGATGCCCTTTGCCGAGGCGGGACCGCCGTTGGCGTGGATCCTTAAGTACACATCGGCGCCGGAGGCGTTGGCCATGGCCGCCCGCTCTTGATTGGAAATATTTACGTCGTTGCTCTCCCTGATCATAAACACCCGGTAGCCCGCCGATTCCAATTTCCGCTTCAAGCATTGGCTGAAATTAAGATTAAATTCGTATTCGGCAATACCCGTGGCCACGCCTCGGGTGCCGTCCGCCACCTTCGCCTTGGTTTTGCCGGAGGAGGGGGCGACGGTCTCCTGCTCGGGATTGCCGTGAGCCTGGTGGCCGGCGTCGATGGCGATAAGGGGCCCTTCCCCGGGTATGGCATTGGCCGCAGGTGCTTCTTCGGCGGGCGGCTCCGCCGGGGCGGGAGCCTCTTTTTTTACTTCCGCCGCTTTTTTCTTCGCCGCCTCTTTTTTCAGTCGTTCTTCCCGTTTTTTATCGCGCAGGGCTTCTTCCTGTTTGACCTGGCGGGTGAGCTCCGCTTCGGTTTTCGCGGCGTAAATTTTCAGTCCCGCCGCCGTGACGATCAACAGAAGAATGGCGCCTAAGATCCATTTTTTCATATTTCGCTCCTTTGAACCCATTTTACCACAGATCTTTGGCAAACTTTTGAGTTCATCGGCTCTTCATTTGGTATAATGTAGCATTGTAAGGAGGCAATATGAAGAAGACATCCATCGCCAAATCCACGGTGCTCATTATTTTGTTTTCCCTGATCGGAAAAATGATGGGCTTTGTCCGTGAGTCTATGGTTGCCGCCATATTCGGGGCGGGTTTTGAAAAAGACGCGTTCGTCGCCGCCCAATCGGCTACATCGACGGTGAGTATGTACATCGTCATGGGGATCAGTACCGTATTTATCCCCAGCTTGCAATCGGTCTATTCCAAGTACGGGGAAGAGGGCAAGCATAAATTCACCAATAATATATTTACCATCGTGAGCTTGCTCACTATTTTAATTATGATCTTGGGCATCGTCGGCGCGCCCCTCTTGACCATGCTCGTGGGCCCGCGTTTCGACGCGCGGACGAAAGCCCTCACCGTTGAGCTCATACAATTGGGCATGCCCGTCATCGTCTTTTCCGCCTACGAGGGGATTTTCACCGGCTATTTGCATTTCCACAATCGCTTCGGCATGGCGGCGTCGGTGCCTATTTGGCTGAATCTGGTTTACTTAGTTTACCTGATGATTTTCTCCACGAAATTCGGCATCTACGGCCTGACCATCGTCTCCGTGCTCGCCGTGGTGGCGGAATATATATGCGTCTGGTACGGCTCCCGCCGGGTGGGCTACCGCTTCCAGCCCATACTGGATTTAAAAGACGAGCATACGAAGCAGACCCTGCTCTTGGCCATTCCCGCCATTATTACGGTCAGCGTCAACAATATTAACACCTTGGTCAACCGGGCATTGGCATCGGGGCTGGTTTCCGGCTCCATGAGTCGTTTGGACTATGCCAACAAGCTCAATGTCCTGGTCATCGGGATCTTTATTACGGCCATTACCTCGGTCATCTATCCCGCCATGAGCAAGGCCTTCGACGAAGGGGAAATGGAAAAGGGCAAGCGGATCATGAACGGCTCCGTGCGCTCGGTGCTGCTTATCACCATTCCCGCCATGGCAGGGCTCATCGTTTTGGCCCAGCCCATTGTGGAGCTCGCCTTTATGCGTGGCGTCTTTACCCAAGCCGACGCCGACGCCACGGCCATCTGCCTCCGCTTCTATACCCTGGCCCTCGTGTCCATTTCCGTAAACAATGTGCAGAACCGGGTCTTCTATAGCTTGGAAGACACGAAGACGCCCTTCTATCTCGGGGTGGTCAACGTACTCTTTAACGTAGGCTGCAATCTGCTTTTGGTACGCACCATGGGCATCAACGGCCTGGCCCTTTCCGTGTCCATCGCCCAAACCGTGGTCACCTGGTTCTCCTTCACCATGCTCAGAAAGAAAATCGGCCACATCGGCATGAAGAGCTATGTGAAGATCACCGTGAAAACCGTCATCGCCTCGGTTATCATGGGGGCCTTCGCCTACTACTTCTATTTCGGCGGCATCGGCCTTTTAGGCAATGTGGGTAACGCCGTGAAGCTCATCCACTTTACGATTACCGTCGCCCTTTCTTCCATTCTTTACTTCTTTATCCTGGACCTCTTAGGCCTCAAGGAGGTAAAGGACATTAAGAAGATCGTGGCCATTAAGATTTTAAAGAAAAAAATCGCTTAAACAGAAAGGAACGGAATGAAAGCTACCAGTGCTCGCTTAACCGACGCCGCCATGGCCTATGTCAAAAAGAAAAACATCACCGCCCTTTCCGTGGATACGCCGACCATGGCCTGTTGCGGTGTGGCCGATGTGATGAGCGCCACCGTGTCCAAGGGCCTGCCGAAAAAAGATCCCGTCGTCTACAAAAAATGCGACGACCGGGGCGTCGCCATCTACTATCCCTACTACACCGAGGTGGAGGGAGAATGCATCGTCATCGATGCGGAAAAAGCTCTCGGCATCACCCGGCTCTTCGTGGCCAACGGCATCATGGAAATATAAATTGCGGCACCTGCGGGTGCCCTTTTTTATACCGCTCAGAAGAAAAAACAAGCCGCTTGTCGAAAAAGGGCGGAAATTATCCGCCCCATCCTTTACTATAAACTCAGGAGGTGCGATATGAAGGTCGAAATCATTCTGGACGACGCCTACGAGCAGCCGTCGGTGAAAATTTACACCCGTACCGTGACGGAAGAAGTGGAAAAAATACGAGAGGCACTAAATACGGCGGCCATCGAAAAGCTGGTGGGGCTGAAGGAAGATGAGGTCTTTCTCCTGGACTACGGCAATATCCTGCGAATCTATGCTCAGGACAAAGCCGTCTACGCCGTGGCGGGGGGCGAGATTTATCGCCTGAGGCTGAGCCTTGCCTCTTGCGAGGAGCGCCTCAGGGCCCATCGCTTTTTGCGCATTTCCCGCTTCGACATCATTAATTTAGATTACGTAAAGAAACTGGATTTAAGCTTTACGGGCACCATCGCCGTGGAAATGAAAAACGGCGACGTGGTCTACGTATCTCGGCGAAACCTGCGGGGCTTTAAAGAAGCCCTGGGACTTTAGGAGGTGTCTTATGAAAACTTTAAAAAATGCGATCGTCTCTTTTTTAATCGGCGTGGGTATCGGTGCCCTTATCGAAGCCTTTGTCTCTATCGGGCTGGGCATGAACATCGCGGGCGTGCCGGAATTTGTCGATACTATCGCTCCCGGTTATGCGAAAATTATTCAGTGCCTCTGCTACGGCGGCTTCGGCCTCGTCTCTTATCTGTGCGGCGAATTTTGTAAAAGCAAGAAAGGCGCATTCTACCTCATGCATGGCCTGCACTTTTTCATCCTCCTCGTCTACTTTGTATTCGTGGGATTTTATCTGAAGTGGTTCACAGACCCGACCTCGGTCCTTTATTCCGTTCTTTCCTTCGTCGCGATCTACTTCATCATTTGGATCGCCTTCTATCTGAAAGAAAAGCGACTGGTTGAAAAAATGAACGAACAACTGAAATAAAAGCCGCCGCCACTACGGCGGTTTTTTTATTGAGAGGGGTATGAATCTCAACAGAGGTGAAAAAAATGAACAGTCACGACGCATACATCACGGCACGGGATTTTTACCGCTCGGGAAAGACCCGGCCCCTTTTATACAGAAAGAAACAACTTTTCGCCCTCCTCAAGGGCATCGATGCCTTTCGCGGAGCCATCGACGCCGCCTTAAAGGCGGATTTAAACAAATCCTCCCGAGAAGCCTTTCTCACGGAAATCTATCTGACGAAAGAAGAAATCCGCCACATGATTCGCCACATGGGAAGCTACGGCCGCACCGCGCACCCCCTTCCCGGCGTCGCCCAACTGCCGGGAAAGCTCGCCGTTCGAAGGGAGCCCTACGGCACGGTGCTCGTCATCAGCCCGTGGAACTATCCCTTCCAATTGAGCCTGCTCCCCGTGGTGGGGGCCATTGCCGCGGGCAATGCCGTGGTGGTGAAGCCCTCGGAATTCGCGCCGGAGACGGGGAAGGTGCTCAAGGCCCTCTGCGACAGCGTGCTCGATGAAGGCTTGGTGACCTTCGTCTTCGGTGAGGAAGAGGCGGCGAAAGCCCTCTTGGCCGAGCCCTTCGACAAAGTGTTTTTTACGGGAAACGGCGACGTGGGCCGCTCGGTGATGAAACAGGCGGCGGCGCACCCGGCTCCGGTGACCTTGGAGCTCGGGGGAAAGAGCCCGGTCATCGTCGATAAGACCGCCGACATCCCCATGGCGGCGAAGCGCATCGCCTTCGGCAAAACCATGAACGCCGGGCAGACCTGCGTGGCGCCGGACACGGTCTACGTCCACCCGTCGAAAAAAGAAGCCCTGATCAACGGGCTGCTGGATGCCTTCGAGGAAGCCTTTCCCACGGAAGATTACTTTATTCACGAAACCGTGCGCATGAACCATCGGGGCCGCTACGAGCGCATGAAAGAGCTGGCAAAAGAAGGGGACCTTCGCACGAAGCATCCCCGCATTTTTTACGACGAGAGCCTCCACGTCTTTCCCTGTGTCGTGGAAAATCCACGGGGCCGTTTGCTCGAAGAAGAAATCTTCGGGCCCCTGTTGCCGGTGGTGGCCTACGAATCGGAAGAAGCACTTTTTGCCGAATTAAGGGAAAAAGACAAGCCCCTGGCCCTCTATCTCTTTTCAGAAGACGAGGCCTTTATTCGCCGCGCCATTCATTCCATCGACAGCGGCGGCGTCTGCGTCAACGACACCCTTCTGCATCTGGCGTCGAACAAGGCGCCCTTCGGAGGCGTCGGGCCTTCGGGCATGGGCACATACCACGGCAAGTGGAGCTACGACACATTCTCCCGACCCCGAACCGTGTTGAAAAAGTCGCGCCGATTCGACATCTCCCTGCGCTACCATCCCTTTTAAATTTGAGCATAGAAAAAGCCCCGAAGCTAATTTCGGGGCTTTCATTATAGACGATTAGTCATTTGCGTAATTGTCGAAGTAACCTTGAACCATGACCACCGGCGTTCCCTTGTCGCCGCTGCCGCTGGTTAAGTCGGCGAGGGAGCCTAAAAGGTCGGTGAGACGACGGGGCGTGGTGCCTAAAGTTTCGTCCTTGCCTAAAAGGTCCACATCCTTTTCGTGAATGCGATCCACGATGGCCGCTTCCATTTCTTCCGTGCTCATGTCCTTTAATTCCGTATCGGCCAGATACTTCATCTTGAGCTCGTTGGGCGTGCCTTCCAGGCCGCTGGTGTAGGCGGGGGAGACCACGGGGTCTGCCAGTTCCCAAATCTTTCCGACGGGATCTTTAAAGGCACCGTCGCCGTAGATCATGACTTCGAAATGTGTGCCGAAGTGTTCGTTCAGGCGTTTTTGCAGGGCATCTACAAAGATTTGTCCGTCTCTCGGGAAGAGCTTAATCTTTTCCGGGCCGGCCATGTTGCTGCCCAAAAGACCGTATTGGTCGTTGTAGCCGTGTTCGTCGGTTTTGTGAGCCAGGATATCGTCCAGACCCAGGACCAAATTGCCGCCGTTGTCCTTCAGCTCCCGCTTAATGAGCTCGCGGGTGTGAATGCTTGCCACCAACACGTCCTTGGTGTAGGAGAGAATGGTGCGGGGGTCGTTGGAGAAATAGATTTCGCTGTTCGGAGCGATTTCTTTATAGAGCTTCACATAGTCGATGCCGGTGAATTCGTGTTTCACTTCTTCGCCGAAGAGCTCGCGGTATTCCGCTTCCGTGATGACGTCGCGGTAGGGGTTGATTCCCGTGCCGTAAAGCTTGTTTTCGTCCATCAAGTGATTGCCCACTTCGTCGGAAGGGAAGCTCAGCAAAATATGGAGCTTGCGGCCGCTTTTTGCGAGACCCTTTAAGATCGTGGAAAAGCGGTTCCGCGATAAGATCGGAAAAACGACGCCGAAGGGGCCGTCAAAGGTGTCGGCCACGTCCTTGGCAATGTCGTCCACCGTGGCGTAATTGCCTTGGCTTCTGGCGACCAAAGATTCCGTGACGCAGATAATATCTTTGTCTCTCGTCTTGATGCCTTCCGATTCGATGGCTCGTTTCACCGAATCAAAAACCACATCCACCAAATTGTCGCCTTCCTTCACGATGGGAAGTCGAATGCCTCGGGTTGTCGTTCCAATATAACGCTTCATGTACGTATCGCCTCTTTCATATTCAAAAGTAAAAAATGACTATACTATTCTACCATACTTCGCCAAAAGGTGGTATGATGAACGTCAAAGAGATGGTAAAGGAGGACGGTCGGTGCAGGGTGCGATTCGACGACGCAGGGATTTTTTCCGCAGCCATTGGGTGATGCTCATCATTTTGTGGTTGCTTTTTTTTGAGCGCCTGTGGATGCTCTCCCGCCTGGGGGCCTCGTACAATATAAACAGCGCCGACATCAGCTACATCAAATCGGGGATCACCCTTTACCGCACCGGCGCATTCACCATGAACGGCCTCATCAGCGCCCAAGTGATGCCCGGGCTTTCCGCCCTCATCGCCCTCTTCTGCGCCATTTTCGGCACGGGGAGCGGCCTGTGGCTTCCGTTAAAGCTCGCCTGGTGCATCATGGGGAGCTTGGCCGCTTGGTTTACCTATCTGGCCATTAGGGAAAAGGCACCGGCTTATGCCGGCCTCATCGTGGCCCTGTTCTTTTTTGCGCCGGACTTCGCCTGGCAGGACAATGTGATTTTAACGGAGACCCCTTACTTATTTCTCGTGAGCCTCTACCTTTACGGCACCATGCGCATGGGGAATCGAAAGGATTGGGCGGGATTTGCGATTATGGCCATTAGCGCCTATTTGGCTTTTCTCCTGCAGACCCGGGCCCTCTGCCTCTTCCTTCTGCCCCTGCCCTACCTTTGGATCAAAAAATACCCCTCCGGCCGCCTCTACCTGCAGGCCTTTATGGTATTCATCGCCCTCTTGGCCTTTATGCTCCCCTGGAGCGTGAGAAATTACAAACACTTCCGCGCCTACATTCCCACCACCTACGGCATGGGCCATTCCCTGCTTCTCGGCACCTATCAAGGGGAGGGCTATCCTCCCGAAGAGCTATTCGATCGCTCGAAATACGTGGACGAGGTGTATGAGGAACACGCCTTTTTGAAAGACAAAGACGGCCGCTTTGCGCCGAAACACGAGCGCTATTTCGAACTGCTGGCCGACGAAAAACTGGCCCGGGCACGCATGGTCTATTGGTGGAAGCACGACCGGGAGTCCATGGTGAGAAGCTACCTTTGGCTCAAGCCCAAAGCCATGTTTTCCGCAAGCTTTTATTGGGACGAAGTCGTTCCCCACACGAAGCATGCCATTGTGCTTTTGAGGAAAGCGGGCTTTTTCCCGGCCATGGCGGCGGCAGCGGCGGCGCTTTTGGCGCGAAAATACCGAGCGGAAACCTTTTTCGCCCTCTTCGCCTACCTGGTGCAAATTTACATCATGGCCTACGCCTTCGCCTTCGATCGCTACGCCCTCACCTTATTGCCCTTCCGCTTTATGGCCGTGGGCTTTTTGATCCCCGCCGCGGCGTCCGTCGCAGGCGGCATCATGCGCTACCTTCGCGGCAAGCGCGCCTACAGAGAAGGGCTCAAGAAACAGGGGCAAGAATAATTTTAGACACAATAAAAGCACCCGGAAATTCTCCGAGTGCTTTTTTCTCGCCCATTAATAAGCCTTGGCGTAGTAAACCATGTGCTTAGCGGGTTTGCCGCAGTGGACACAGGTATCCGACAGATGTTCTTCTTCGAAGGGGATGCAGCGAATGGTGGCGGTCGTTTCGTCTTTGATTTCCGCTTCGCATTCCGCATCGCCGCACCACATGCCTTTAAGGAAGACATTGCCTGCGGCCATTTTTTCTTTAAATTCGTCGAAGTCCGTCACTACGAAGGTATTGTCGTCCATACGTTTTTTCGCTGCGTCGAACATGTCTTTTTGAATGGTTTCCAACATGTCGTTGACTTGTTCGGCCATGTTGTCCATGGGGACGAAGGTCTTTTCGTTAGTGTCGCGACGGACGAAGACTACTTGATTCTTTTCGATGTCCTTGGGTCCGATTTCGATGCGCAGGGGCACGCCCTTCAGTTCCCATTGATTGAACTTCCAGCCCGGGCTGTATTGTTCCCGGTCGTCCAATTCCACGGTGAAGCGGCCCTTTAAGCTGTCGTAAAGTTCTTGGGCTTTTTCCTCGACGCCGCCTTTGTGCATGGCGATGGGCACGATAACCACTTGAGTCGGTGCCACGTGGGGCGGCATCACCATGCCGCGGTCGTCGCCGTGAACCATAATAAGGCCCCCGATCAGGCGGGTGGAAATGCCCCAGCTCGTGGTCCATGCCGTGGCGAGCTTGCCTTCTCTGTCTTGGAACTGAATGTCGAACATTTTTGCGAAGTTTTGGCCCAAGTTGTGGCTCGTGCCTGATTGCAGGGCTTTGCCGTCGTGCATCATGGCTTCCAAGGTGTAGGTGGCGTCGGCGCCGGCAAAGCGTTCCGACTCGCTCTTCTTACCTAAGAGCACGGGGATGGCCATTTCGTCTTCGATGACTTGGCGATAAATTTCGTGAATGCGCAAGGTTTCTTCTTGAGCGTCTTCATAGGTTTCGTGAACCGTATGGCCTTCTTGCCACAAAAATTCCACGGTGCGCAGGAAGGGACGGGTCGTCTTTTCCCAGCGGAAGACGGAGCACCATTGGTTAATTAAAACCGGCAGGTCGCGGTAGGTTTGCACCCATTTGGAATACATGGAGTTAATAATGGTTTCCGAGGTGGGGCGCACGATTAAGCGTTCCGCCAGCTCTTCGTCGCCGCCGTGGGTCACCCACAATACTTCCGGGGCAAAGCCGTCGAAGTGTTCCACTTCTTTTTGAAGCAAATGTTCCGGAATGAGCATGGGGAAATAGGCGTTTTTATGACCCGTTGCCTTAAAGCGGCGGTCAGCCTCTTCCTTAATGCGTTCCCAAACGGCGAAACCGTAGGGGCGAATGATCATACAGCCTCTGACCGGGGCGTAGTCGGCCATTTCCGCCTTTAATACGACGTCGGTATACCATTGGGCGAAATCATCGTCCCGGGAAGTAATCTCTCTTACAAATTTTTCTTCAGCCACGTTTTGCCTCCTAAACTCAATAAAAAAACCACGGTTTCTCAGGGACGAAAAACCGTGGTACCACCCAAATTCAATACCTTTAACAGGTATCCTTCATGTCTTAACGGGACAAGCGGTCCGGTTTACGGACAACTCCGGAGCGGGATTCCGCAAGCGGCCATCGTCGAATCTTGCAGTCGGTGGATTCGACTCCCTGAGATTTTCATCTTGCGTACTTTTCTCCATCAAAGTCTTTTGATTACATTTATTATACAGGGAAGAGCCCGGTTGTCAAGTGAAGGAGGTGTAAAATTTATTTTTTTGCGCCTCGAAGGCCCCGAGTTCTTGACATTGAAATTTCCATTGACTATTATAAAAGAAAACACCCCTTGCGCCGCGAGGGTTCTATAGGTTTTTTTATATTGGTTATCTTTCGAGAGAACCAATTTTTTCTATTTTAGGAGGAAATATGGATCTAGACAAAAAGTTCGGGGAGATGGCGTTTAACAAGCGCATGATGCGGGAAAGGCTGCCCCACGCCATTTATTATCGGTGGAAAAATGCCATCCGAAACGAAGTGCCCTTGGATCGGGAGACCGCCGATGCCATCGCCCACGCCATGAAGGAATGGGCTCTGGAGAAAGGCGCCACCCATTACTGCCACTGGTTTCAACCTTTAAACGGCCTCACGGCGAAAAAACACGACGCCTTTTTGGACCGCACGGACACCTATGAAGTGATTCAACGCTTTTCAGGCAAGGAATTGATTCGCGGCGAAAGCGACGGCTCCTCTTTTCCCACCGGCGGCATGCGCAGCACCTTCGAAGCCCGGGGCTACACCTATTGGGACGCCACGGCCAATTCCTTTATTATCGACCGGATCTTATACATCCCCACGATCTTCGTTTCCTTTAACGGGGACAAACTGGACAAGAAGGGCCCCTTGCTCGCATCCATGGGCCTTATCAGCGAACACGGCTCCCGAGTGGTGAACCTCTTTGAAAAGGACGAGTACACCTATCGCATGAAGCCGAAGGTGGGCCTGGAACAGGAATTTTTCCTCATCGACAAACATCATTACGACAAACGGAGCGATTTAAAAAGCGTGGGCCGCACCTTAATCGGCGCCGGCGCCCCCAAGGGACAAGAGATGGGCGACCACTACCTGGGCGGCATTCCCAAGCGGGTCATGGCCTTTTACGAAGAAGTCAACGAAAAGCTGTGGGAGCTGGGCATCTTTGCCAAGACCGAGCACAACGAAGTGGCCCCCTGCCAATTCGAAATCGTGGCATTGTTTGAAAACGCCAATATCGCCGTGGATTACAATCAGCTCATTATGAGCATATTAAAGGAAACGGCGGCGGCCTACGATTTGGTCTGTCTGCTTCACGAAAAGCCCTTTGCCGGCGTCAACGGCAGCGGCAAGCACAACAACTATTCCCTCACCACCAATTACGGCAAAAACGTCTTTGATCCCGGGGACAATCCCAAAGAAAACCTCACCTTCCTCTTATTCCTCTCGGCCATGATTGAAGCCGCCGACGACTACGCGCCTCTGTTTCGCATTGCATCGGGAGGCCCGTCCAACGACCGTCGCTTAGGCGGTTTGGAAGCGCCGCCTTCGATTATATCCATATTCCTCGGAAACGACCTGGAAGAGATTTTAAAAGACATCGCCCACGAAGAGTACCACGCCAAGATCGAGGCGCCGCCTGCGATCAAGATCAATTCCCTGGGCTACACGCCGCGGGATTCCAGCGACCGCAACCGCACCAGCCCCTTGGCTTTCACGGGAAACAAATTCGAATTCCGCATGGTGGGCTCCTCCATGACCGGGGCCGATGCCAATATCGTCATTAACACCACTTTGGGCCACAGCCTGAAGAAAATGGCCGATCGCCTGGAGCCCTTCGCGGAGGACGAAGAGGCCCTGAGAAAAGAAGCCTATACCATGATCGCCGAAATCGTCAGCGCCCACGAGCGCATCCTCTACAACAAAGACAATTACGCCCAAGCCTGGGTAGAAGAAGCTGAGCGCCGGGGCCTGCCCCACTACCGCACCTTCTTCGAAGCCATTCAGGCGCTGAAGGACAAGGACTTAATCAAAATTTTCGGCGACTACGACGTCATGAGCGAAAGCGAAGTGGAAGCCATTTACGAAGTGGGCCTGGAATCCGTGTCCGTCCACGGTTTTCTCGAAGCGAGAACCCTCATGACCATGCTTTCCAAAGACGTGGAGCCGGCGGTGGTGGCGGAATTAAACGACATTTTAAACGTCACCGGTCGCTTGGAAAATGCGGCACTGGAAGAGCGCCTTCAAACCTTAAACGTGCTCTTTGAAGAGCTCCTCTTGCGGCACAAAAAACTAAAGGCGTCCTATGCCAAGGCCAAGACCTTGGAAGGCTACGAACGGGCGGAATTTTTTGAAAAAGAAATCATCACCCAATTCCCCCATATACGAAAGATCTGCGACGAATTGGAAAATCGCATTTCCAGAAAACATTGGATGATTCCCACCTACGAAGATATTTTCACAGGACTCAATTAGGAGGCATTATGACTAAGTATATTTTTGTAACCGGCGGCGTCGTTTCAGGCATCGGCAAAGGCATTAGCGCGGCGAGTATCGGCCGTTTGTTAAAAAATCGCGGCTTCAGCGTGTTTATGCAGAAATTCGATCCTTATCTGAACGTGGATCCCGGCACCATGAGCCCCTACCAACACGGGGAAGTCTTCGTCACCGCCGACGGGGCGGAAACGGACCTGGACCTGGGCCACTACGAGCGCTTTATCGACGAAGAGCTCACCAAGGCCGCCTCAGTGACCACGGGCAAAATTTATTCCCGCGTCATTAAAAAAGAACGCCGCGGCGACTACGACGGGGCCACGGTACAAGTCATCCCCCACGTCACCGACGAAATCAAACACGCCGTCTACCGCGCCGGCAAAGAATCCGGAGCCGACGTAGTCATCACCGAAATCGGCGGCACCGTCGGCGACATCGAAGGGCTGCCCTTTATCGAAGCCATTCGCCAAATCCACTCGGAATGTCCCGTAGAAGACGTGCTCTTCGTGCATACGGTGCTGATCCCCGTGATTCCGGGAAGCGACGAGCTGAAGACCAAGCCCACCCAACACAGCTTTAAACAGCTTATGAGCCAGGGGATCAAGGCGGACATCATCATTACCAGAAGCGACGGCGCCATCGACGCCTCCATTCGCAACAAAATTTCCCTTTTCTGCGACGTGCCCAAGGAAAATGTCATCGAATCCCGCCACGTGGGCCTGATCTACGAACTGCCCAATGTGTTCAAAGAACAAAATCTCGACGAAATCATTATGAACCACTTAAAGCTGGAGCCGAAAGAACTCATGGCCGACGACTGGCGCCACATGGTGGAAGCCTTTAAACAGGCGGAAGGCGAAATACGCATCGCCCTCGTGGGCAAATACGTGCAACTTCACGACGCCTACCTCTCCGTCTCCCAAGCCCTTTTGGATGCGGGCTACGACATGGGCCGTTTGGTCACCATCGACTACGTGGATGCGGAAGATTTAGTAGACGATGCCGCCCTGGATAAGGCATTGAAAGACGTTCACGGCATCCTGGTCCCCGGCGGCTTCGGCGAACGGGGCATCGAAGGCATGATCCGCGCATCGAAATACGCCCGGGAACACAAAATCCCCTACTTCGGCATCTGCCTCGGCATGCAAATCGCCGTCATCGACATCGCGAGAAACATCGCCGGCTTAAAAGACGCCAACTCCACGGAATTTGACGTAGACGCCACCTATCCCGTCATCGACCTGATGGAATCTCAGGTAGGCGTGGAAAACATGGGCGGCACCCAACGGCTGGGCAACTACCCTTGCCACATTTTGGACGACACCCGCGCCAAAAAGCTCTACAACGAATCGGATATTTTAGAGCGCCATCGCCACCGCTACGAATTCAACAACGAATTCAGAGGCGTGCTCAGACAAGCCGGCCTCACCATCGCCGGTATCAACGAAGATTTGGACCTGGTGGAAATCATCGAGCTGGATCAGGACAGCTACTTCGTCGCCTGCCAATTCCATCCGGAATTTAAATCCAGACCCAATCACATCCATCCCCTGTTCCACGGATTCGTCGAAGCGGCCGGGAAGCGGGCCTTGCGGTGAGAGAGTACTGGGATCTTTACGACAAAGACAATCGCCCCACCGGCGAAACCCTGGCCCGAGGCGAGCGCATGCCCAAAGACCGCTATCACCGCGTAGTGGAAGCCTGGATCCGCACCCACGACGGGCGCTACATCCTGCAAAAGCGCTCCATGAAAAAGAAAAACTACCCGGGCTACTGGTCCTGCACCGCCTGCGGCAGCGTCGTCAAAGATGAGGCGCCGGACGATGCCATGATTCGGGAAATGAAAGAAGAAATGGGCGTGGAGCTGACAAAAGAAGAGCTGGTCCTGGACCGAATCATCACGGAATTTCCCGCCCACTACTATATCTACCGCATTGAAAAAGAACTGACGGAAGAAGACATTACCTTGGATCCGGCGGAAGTGGACGACTTTATCTTTTTAGACAGAGACGAAGTTATGGACTGGGTGGAAACCAAGCACATGACCAAACTTTCTTACTACAAAGACTTTTTCTTAGGATGGAAATAAAAAAACAGGGATCGGAAGACCCCTGTTTTTTCAAATCACAAATCACGGCATAAAGACCCAAATAGACAAACAGGGCTCCCGGCCCTCGTTAAACAGCGCATACTTCGCCGAGCGGTCGAAGACCACGCTGTCGCCGGATGCCACGGAATAAGCCACATCGTCCAACATCACCGTGAGCCTGCCCGCCAAAATAAAGCCGAAAGCCTCTCCGCTTTCACCGATGGTGGGCACCACATCCTTCCTTTCCGTCGTTTCAAAACGCATCTCCACCACCTCGTAGTGGCGACGGTTTTCAGGCGACAAAAGGCGCAAACGCCGGTCGGCGGCGCCGCTGTCGATCATGTGGTGTTCGCCGCAGCGAATAATCGTGGGCTTTTTCTTCGACGGCACGTCCTCGAAAAATTCCCCCATGGTCGTATGTAAGGCGTCGACAATGCGCAACATGGCGTTCACCGAAGGCGATACCAAGTCCCGTTCGATCTGACTGATCAGCCCCGTGGACAGATTGGCGGCCTCCGCCAGATCCTTAATACTCATGCCCAAAGCCTTGCGCATGGTACGAATTTTTTGTCCCGAAAACTTTCCGGACATACAACACACCCCCTCATCCGAGACTGCATATATACTAAGTACAGTATACCACAAAATTTAAAAAGTTGAAAAAGAAGAAAGAAAAAGGCCGAGGCCGAATATGCTATAATAAAAGCCGAATAGGAGGTTTTCCATGGAAAGAGAAAAAATACTGGTCATCGACTTCGGTGGTCAATACAATCAACTGATCACACGGCGCGTCCGCGAAAAAAACGTCTACGCGGAAGTGGTTCCCTACAAAAAAGCCCTGGACGCCATTAAAAAAGAAAAGCCCATCGGCCTCATCTTTACCGGCGGCCCCAACAGCGTCTACGACGCCAAAAGCCCGGACATCGATCCGGAAATATTAGACATGGGCCTGCCCATCTTGGGCATCTGCTACGGCATGCAGCTCATCGCCAAAAACCTGGGCGGCACCGTGACCAAATCCGACCACAGAGAATTCGGCAAGACCAAAACCATGGTCGACCCCGCATCCAAACTCTTCGACGGCCTGGACGTGGAACAAACCACCTGGATGAGCCACGTGGACTACGTCAAAGAACTGCCCCAAGGCTTCCGCACCGTGGCTTCTACCGACAGCTGCCCCGTGGCCGCCATGGAAAACAAAGAAAAAAACATCTACGCCATCCAATTCCACGGCGAGGTCAATCACACCGAACATGGACACGAAATCATCGACAACTTCCTGAAAAAAGTATGTCACGCCAAGGGCGACTGGAACATGGACGACTTCGCCATCGAAGCCAAGCGCGCCATACAGGAAAAAGTCGGCGACAAAAAAGTCCTCCTCGCCCTCTCCGGCGGCGTGGACTCCTCCGTCTGCGCGAAACTCCTCGTCGATGCCATCGGCGAAAACCTGAGCTGCATCTTCGTCGACCACGGCCTCATGCGCAAAAACGAAGGCGACGAAGTGGAAGCCGCCTTTAAAGACACGGGCATGCACTTTATCCGTGTCGATGCCAAAGACCGCTTCCTCAAACGCTTAGAAGGCGTCACCGAGCCCGAACAAAAACGAAAAATCATCGGCGAAGAATTCATCCGCGTCTTCGAAGACGAAGGCAGAAAAATCGGCGCCGTGGACTTTTTGGCCCAAGGCACCATCTACCCCGACGTCATCGAAAGCGGCGCGGGCGATGCCGCCGTCATCAAAAGCCACCACAACGTCGGCGGGCTTCCCTCCGTCGTCGACTTCAAAGACCTCATCGAGCCCTTGCGCGATCTCTTTAAAGACGAAGTCAGAAAACTGGGTGAGGCCATCGGTCTCGATCCCAAACTCGTTTGGCGCCAACCCTTCCCGGGACCCGGCCTAGCCATTCGCGTCATGGGCGAAATCACCGAAGAAAAACTCGACATCTTAAGAGAAGCCGACTACATCTTCCGCGACGAAATCGCCAAAGCCGGCATGGACCGCGACATCAACCAATACTTCGCTGTCCTCACCAACAATAGGAGCGTCGGCGTCATGGGCGACTTCAGAACCTACGACTACACCCTGGCCCTACGCGCCGTCACCACTTCCGACTTCATGACCGCCGACTGGGCCCGCATCCCCTACGAGGTACTGGACAAAGTCAGCGTGAGAGTCGTCAACGAAGTGGAACACATCAACCGCATCGTGTATGATATTACATCGAAACCCCCGGCAACGATTGAATGGGAATAACAGAAACAAATATAATACTGCCACAAACCCTTGAAAACAGTGGGTTTTAGCGATTTATGGAAATAAAAAATTCCTGAGTGATACTATTTTGATACTAAAAAGTTGAAATAGTAGGTTCAAAAGGTAGTTGTTGAATTAAGCGAGCTCTACGAGCGATATTTTTTGACCGAAGGGCAATAATGTAGGAGATCATAGAAAGCCTTCCATCATTTTGGTGGGGAGGCTTTTGTGGATTTAGTATAAGTCAATAAAAGCGAAGCTCTGAATTTCTAATGCCGGTGAAATCTTACTATTCTTAAAACTATTTATATATTGATAATTACCTAATAACATAAAAAGGAGGTGTTTTTATGGCGAATACAATTGAACGCATAGGGATTCATCATTGTGCTGAAATTGCTGTACGCAATAAATGGATATTTAGAGAACAACCAGTTGATGATATCGGCATTGATGCTCATATGGAATTTGTTGACGAGTCTGGCAAGAACAGACAACTTTTAGCATTGCAAATTAAATCAGGCTCCAGTTGGTTTAGGGATAAAAAAGATGATTATATAGTTTTTAGAGATATAAATGATAGACAATATAATTATTGGACTACAAATTCCTTACCGTGCATTGTAGTTTTATATAATCCAGATGATGATATGTGCATTTGGCAGAAATTAACTGATAAAACTATTGAAAGAACAAAAGGAGGTAGAGGTAAGGGCTTTTTTGTTAAAGTTCCTACTGCTCAGTCATTTTTAAATCATTCATCAAATGAAAAACTTCTTTCTTTTACCAACCTACCAAAACATGTTTTAAATTATAACTTTTTGTTATCTCAAAAGAAATTCATCCAGATTATTAAAGATGGAGGAACAGTTAAACTTCATTCAACAGAATGGATAAACAAGAGCAGTGGCAAAGGAAAGACAGAATTGATTGTTGATGATGGAGAAAATGAAAAGAGATATTCATATCCATATTATTTTCCTTTTACCCCTTACACTGAAGTTTTTCCTAAGTTGTTCCCTTGGGCAGATTTTGAAGCTGATGAAGATTTTTATATGGAAAAAGACGAATCATTGTGGCGTGAATATCATTGTTATTATGATAAAGAAGATGAAGAATTGCTTATTGTTGGAGATTCATTTGAAGAATTTCGAAAAAAATTAAATCCTATGCGTAGCATTGACTATTCAGGAGAAGTAGCTGAATATATGTTGACTTTAAGTATAAATGAGTTGGGCAGATCATTTTTAACCATAGATGAGTATATATCAAAAGAACAACCCTATACAAAGGCAGTACCAGAAGAATAATAATATTGCGGAGAGAAATATGAAAAAAATTAATCTTAGTGACAGCATAGAAAACGAAATGTCGGTCGATGGATACAGACTTGATCCTACTGAGAAGTATGTAATTAATTTTTTAGAAGAAATAGAATTTCAACAATCAATTATGATGTCCTTTAACATAATGGGTTATCCTCCTGCACTTAAAAATTATCATGCATGGTTATTTGAAAATGGATTCAGTGTGGAAGACCCAAATCCAACGAACGAATTGGTGGCTAAATATTATGGTGTTAAACCACTTTGGAAAACTGATTATTCCCAAGGTATCGTTGTAAAGGATGAGAATGATAGTGATTATTTTATTGTCATGGAGTGCAGCAATAAGAATAAAGGATATAAACATACAATAGTAATACTTACTTTAGGAGGATGCATGTGAATCCTTGTAAATATGATAAAGCAATAATTCAATGAAGGTGTAATACAATAAAAATAAAGCACATGACTTTAAGACCAAAAAATCTTTAGAGTGACCCCATAAAGTTGGACTTAATCGAGTAAGCATTTCGCTTGCTCGATTTTGTTGTGCGCTTTAGCATGAATAAACCACCAGCTATGCTGGTGGTAGGCATAAAAAGCTTTAGCTTCAAGTAAAAAAAGAACCTCCTATGATAAAATTATTGTGTTATCGGCAATAAAATATCAAGGAGGTATCCATATGGATAAGAACAGCTTAGCACATACAAGTTGGAATTGTAAGTATCATATCGTGTTTGCGCCAAAATATAGGCGGCAGGTTATATACGGGAAATTGAAACAAGACATAGGAAAAACATTAAGAGACCTATGCGAGAGAAAAGGAATAAATATAATCGAAGCGGAATGTTGTCCGGATCATATACATATGCTGGTGGAAATTCCACCGAAATATAGTGTGTGTCAAATCATGGGATACTTAAAAGAGAAAAGTAGCTTAATCATTTTTGATAGACACGCAAATCTGAAGTACAAATATGGAAATAGGCATTTCTGGTGTAGAGGATACTACGTCGATACTGCGGGAAAAAATGCGAAAAAAATTCAAGAATACATCAAAAACCAATTGGAAGAAGATTATATGGCGGATCAGATAAGCATGAAGGAATTCATCGATCCGTTTACTGGTCAGCAGGTCAAATAAAGTATGAGAACAGGCGCTTTAGCGCCAACTGGGGAATTGTTGCAAGAGGAAGAAATTCAGAGCACGAGAGTGCTGCCGGTAACAGCCCCTTATAGGGGAATAACAAACCACCGGCTAAGCCGGTGGTTCTGATTTTACATACCATTCGTTCTATGCAGATTCCATTCGTTCACGGTATTGCTTCGGACTCAAGCCTCCTAACTTTTCTTTGATCCGATCGTTGTTGTAGTAGCGGATGAAACGTTCGATGGAACGCACGAGTTCTTGTCGGCTTCGATAGACGTAACCGTCGTAGATTTCTCTTTTCAGTACACTGAAGAAGTTCTCCATGGGTGCGTTGTCGTAGCAGTTTCCTTTTCTGGACATGCTTTGGAAGATGTGGTGTTCTTCTAACATGGCTTGATAGGCGGTCATTTGGTAGCCCCACCCGCGATCGGAGTGGAAGGTACGTCGGTAGGGACAGGTGTTGGTTCGCTCGATGGCTTCTTCTAAGCCCCGTAGCATGGTGACGCCGTTGGGCTGATCGGAAAGGACGTAACTGATGATTTCCAGATTGTACATGTCCATGTACGGATCGAGGTAGAGTTTCTTTGTTTGAAGTTTCCCTGCTTGATCTTCTTCGTAGTATTTGAATTCTGTGGTGTCGGTGGTAATTTTTTGATATGGGATACAAGTGTTGAAGCGTCGGTTAATTCGGTTCTTCTTAATTTTGCCGACGACGCCTTTGTAGGAGTTGTACTTCTTGTATTTCCTGCCATAGGCACGGACTTGGAGTCCCATGATCTGAACCAGTCGTTGAACTTTCTTTTTGTTTACCGCCCAGCCCCGGTTCTTCAGCTCCAAATGGATCCTTCGGTAGCCGTAGTCTTTGTGTTCGCGCCGAATGGCCAAGATTTCGTCTTTTAACGCTTGGTCCTTATCTTCTTCGCTCCACTTTTTTTGCCAATACATGAAGGTGGATTTGGGAAAGTTGATGGCGGCAAGAATCTTGGTTAGTTGGTATTTTTCTCGGAGTTTGGCGACGATCCTCGCCTTTTTCTCATTTTTTCTTCCCTCACCAAACTCCTTAGCTCCTCCAGGTATAGCTTTTGAATGGTGAGTTTCCGGTTCTCCGCCTCTAATTCTTTGATGCGTTTTTCCAATGCCTCACGCGAGGATGCATCAAGGGGCGCCTTCTTAGTTGCAGACTTTGATGTTTGATTAAGGTCGTCTTTCTTTGTCACAGGTCTCCCTCGCTTATGTGGTTGCAGCCCCTCTATGCCCTCCTCTCGGTACTGCCTGCGCCAGTTGGCGATGATGGATGGATTCGTTAAGCCGAGTTCAAGGGCCAATTGTTGGTAGCTGTATTCGCTCGTTTCGTAGCGTGTAATGGCTTCTAACTTAAACTCTACACTGTACTCACGTTTATTTCTAGAGCGCATTAAACCTTCATCGCCAAAATGTTTGTAATTGTTGACCCAGCGTCTGATCTGCGATTCGCCAATTTGATATTTATCTTCTAAGATGGGATAGCTTGACTCTCCGAACAGGTATTCTTCGACGATTTTCCTTTTTAATTCATAACTGTATTTTGCCATTAAAAGACCCCCAAAGGTTGGATTTCTTGGTCCAACTTTTGGGGGTCAGTGCAAAGTTAAGAGGACTTTTTACGCCAAAGTGTAGAAGTCCTCCTTTTTTATTCTCAAAAAGCAAAACAGAGAACAGGAAAAGGAGGATAACACGATGGATAAGAAAGAATATTACCTTTATGTAAAAGGAAAAGCAGTACCTGTAAGTGAAGAAATCTACAAAGCATACTGGAAGATAACAGAGCATGAAAAGTATCTTCAAAGAAAAGATTGGAAGCATAATATTATATCATTTTCATCATTGGATCATGACGGACATTTTGTAGACAACATCATAGATGAAAAAATGGACTTAGAAAAAATTATAGAACTAAAAATGCAAATTGAAGAACTTTATAGAGTCATAAATACTCTCACAAAAGAAGAACAAGAGTTAATGGAAGCCATCTTTTACAGAGAAGAAACTCTAAGGTCAATCGGTAAAAAAGAAAAAGTAAGTTATCAAGCAATCGGAAAAAGGAGGGATAAGACTTTAGAGAAACTAAGAGAGCTATTGAAAGATAAAATCTAAAAACTTGGAAAGGTTAAGTGTCAAAAAAGGTGCTTAACCTTTCTAAATATATACGAGTTCGGGAAAAGAGAATATATTATTTGAAAAAGAGTATTTAGTATTGTATAATAAAATAAAATATTTGGAGGTGATTATAATCAGTTATTTTAGCGATTTATATGAAAATTTAAGATTTCCAATTGCAGAAGGGAAAGAGGCGGGACTTCGAAATGCTCAAATAGGAGCAATACATGCGGTTGCTTCTTATGCAACACTTAATTCAAAAGATTCAGCTGTTATTGTTATGCCCACAGGCTCTGGGAAAACGACAGTTGTTATGATGGCACCATATATTTTAAAAAAAGCAAAGGTCTTAATTGTTACTCCTAGTGCTATGGTTAGGGGGCAAATTGCAAACGACTACGCAAGTTTAAGAACGTTAAAATATGTTGGAGTGTTTTCAAAAGATACTAATGCTCCAAACATATATGAAGCTAAGCATCTGTATAGTATAGACGTAGATGATGACATTTTAAATGCTGATGTAGTGGTAGCTACTCATCAGGTGGCTGCATCAATTTCGGAGGCGCAGATAAAAAATGTTTTTGACTATATTATTATTGATGAAGCGCATCATGTTCCTGCTCCAACATGGCAACGAATATTAAAAAATATGATAAATGTTCCATCTTTACTTGTTACAGCCACTCCTTTTAGATTGGATAAAAAAGAAATAAAAGGGAAGACAGTTTATAATTATCCACTATCTAGAGCATATAAGGACGGAATATTTGGCGAAATAATGTTTAATCCAATAGAGGAAGGGACTGAAAAGGATAAAAGAATTGCTTTAGAGGCAGAAAGAATTCTACTGAATGATAGAGAAAGTGGATATGATCATTTTTTGATGGTAAGAACTGATACTAAAGATAAAGCAAAAGAATTAGAAAAGCTATATGAAAATATTACAAAATTAAAACTGAAACGAATTGATAGTGCGATGTCTACAAGAACTGTTGAAAAAACCATAATGTTACTTAAGAAAAAAGAACTTGATGGTGTGATTTGTGTAGATATGTTGGGCGAAGGATTCGATTTTCCTAATTTAAAAATTGCGGCAATACATGAACCACATAAATCTCTTGCTAGTACTCTCCAATTCATCGGTCGTTTTGCAAGAACTAATGCTGAAAAAATAGGTACCGCAAAGTTTATTGCTATGAATGATGATAACCTTAAAATTGAAAATCACAAATTATATTCAAGTGATGCTGCATGGCAGGATATGATAATAAGTATGTCGGAAGAAAAAATAGAGGGAGATTTAGAAGCTAATGAAGTTTTGAATCATTTTACAAAACCTGAAGAACAGGATGAATCGATATCTCTGAATAATATTCGACCTAATTGCCATGCAAAAGTATATAAAGTTTCAAATTTCGATATATATGGAAGTTTTCCAGAAGAATTAAAAGTTGGAGAAAATATATATAGGAGTGAAGAAACGAATTCTATCGTAGGAATCTCAAAGATAAGTAGTACGCCATTATGGTTAGCTGGAGATAGTGTATTAAATAATGAGTTTGGCTTATATATTGTCCATTACCAACCAATGACCAAGTTGCTGTTTATATATTCACAAAATAAAACAGAAGCGGTGTATGAATCGATAGTAGAATCTTTTGTAGAAAATTATGATAAGATTCCAAGAGATGAAATGAATAGAGTGCTGGCAGAGTTTTCTGAGTATGAATTTTTCAACACTGGAATGCAGAATAGGTATTCAGAAAGTGGAGAATCTTATAGGATTTATGCTGGATCAAATACAGCTGCATCAATTGATGAAACAACAGGAAAAATGGTTTCTGCAGGGCATGCATTTTGTAAGGTTAAAAAAGATGGTTACGAAAGTACAATTGGTTACAGTAGTGGATCAAAATTTTGGAGTAGCTCTTACTTTACTATTCCTGAATATATTAAGTGGTGTGATTTATTCGGAGAAAAAATTTCTAACGATAAATTAAAAGTAAAAACAAATACAAATTATGATAAGTTACCAATCCCCGTTAGGATTGTAGAATATGAAAGTGATATATTGTTTTGCTTCTTGGATAAGAAATCGTATATATCTCCTTGTACTATAGCATATAGAGGCAATCTGGATGAAAAAGCATTGATTACAGATGTTATATTTAAAATTATAGAGGTAAATAATAATATCATCAAATTTAAAGTTGAGCTATTTGATAAATGTGAAGTTATAAACTGTGATCTAATGGGAAACTATAGCTCAGAAAAGAAAGAGTTTATTTGTAAAAATGGAAAAGAAGAATATTCTTTGGCAGAATATTTTTCTAATAATCCTCTTTCTTTTAAGACGGCGAATGATACTGTTTATTGTGGACAAGAAGTCTTAAAAGGGAATTTAGAATTGGAAAAATATGATTCAAAACGAATTTGTGCTTTGAAATGGGATGATATGAAGGTCGATACAAGTTTAGAATGTGGAACTGGAACTGGTGGAATGATTTCTATTCAAGATGGACTTAGAAATTACTTAGAAAAAGAATCCGAGTTTTCACATATCATATTTGATCATGGAACAGGTGAAATTGCGGACTTTATTACTATTGAAGAAAATGGAAATTTCATTTATGTGGAAATGTACCATTGTAAAGCAAAGAAAGGAAGAGAATATAATTCGTCAGTAGGGGATGTGTATGAAGTAACTCAGCAGGCGATAAAAAGTACTATTTGGGTTTCCTCTAAGGCGATGCTTCTTAAGAAAATTAATGATAGGGTATCAAGGGCAAGTAGTGAGAAATTTATTAGGGGAGAATTTAAAACCTTAAAAAAAATATTGCAAGGACCGAAAGTATTGCAAGTAAAAGTATATGTTGTACAACCTGCAATCAGTAAGTCTCTTCAAATTCCGGATAAAATTGGAACTATACTTTCTGCTGCAACAGCATTTATAAAAAATACGGGTAAAGTCCAAGAATTATTGGTAATTGGAAGCGAGTAAAGGAGATGAAAATGAGAAAGTTTTCATATAAAAATTTGTTTAAAAAACTAATTGATTTAGACATGACAAACAATGAACTTATGGAAAAGGCAAATGTGAGTAAAAGTACATTCTATAAAATAAAGAATGGGCAAAATGTAACTACAGATGTTTTACTTAGGATTTGTAATACATTAGACTGTGATATTTCAGAAATTGTAGAATGTGAAAAAGTTATATGATATACAGAGTATATGCATCATAAATAAATTATTAGTTTTAGTGCAGAATAATAGTACCACTCTTGATACTGTTTTGATACTATAAAACTCTAAAACCACAAAAAATGGGTATAAAAATAGCCGAAAACAGAAACTGAAAAGATACTAATATAGAATTAAAGAAACAAATATGCTATGGTAATTATTGAATGGGAATAAGGGGAGAGAAGAAAACAGACCGGCCAATCCAATTGGACTTAATCGAGTAAGCATATAGCTTGCTCGATTTTTTATGTGTCATACTTTTTAAACGGTGTCACATTTTTATAAACTAAGATAGCTCTATTGCCGTAACATGAAGCGAAAACATTGAATAAAATATGTTTAGATCGGAAACATGATATAATTTGATAAGAATCGGAAAAGATTGCGAAGTCGATACATATTCAAGACACAAACGAAAGAAACGACGGAAAACGGAGAGGACGGAGAGTGAGAATGGCCGAAAAAAACAACGCGAAAATTGGCTTTGAAAAACAAATCTGGGATGCGGCATGCGTTCTTTGGGGACACATTCCTGCGGCGGAGTATAGGAAGGTAATCGTCGGACTGATCTTCCTCCGCTATATTTCCAGCGCCTTTGAAAAGCGCTACGAAGAACTTGTAAAAGAAGACGACGGCTTTGAAGACGACCGAGACGCTTATGTGGCGGAAAATATATTCTTTGTGCCGGAAGAGGCCCGTTGGAACAAGATTGCCTCCGCCGCCCACACACCTGAAATTGGCACAATCATCGATAACGCCATGCGAGCCATAGAAAAAGAAAACGCGAGCTTAAAAAACGTCTTGCCTAAAAACTATGCCAGCCCCGATTTAGATAAGAGAGTACTGGGAGAAGTCGTCGATCTATTTACGAACGAAGTTAAAATGGACGGCATGGAGGCAAGCAAAGACTTACTAGGCAGGACCTATGAATATTGCATCGCCCAATTTGCGGCCTATGAAGGCACGAAAGGCGGCGAATTTTATACGCCGTCGAGCATAGTAAAAACCATTGTCGCTATATTAAAGCCCTTCGACAACTGCCGTGTTTATGACCCCTGCTGCGGCAGTGGCGGTATGTTCGTCCAAAGCGAAAAATTTGTACAGGCCCACAGCGGGAATCGAGGAAACATTTCTGTTTACGGGCAGGAATCCAATGCGGATACGTGGAAGATGGCAAAAATGAACATGGCCATCAGAGGAATCGACGCAAACCTGGGATCCTATCAGGCCGATACATTTTTTAACGATCTGCACAAAACCTTGAAATCGGATTTCATTATGGCCAATCCGCCCTTTAATCTTAAAAACTGGGGAGCGGATAAATTAAAAGACGATGTACGTTGGAAATACGGAACCCCGCCGGCGGGAAATGCAAACTACGCATGGATACAACACATGATCCATCACTTGGCACCCAACGGAAAAATAGGTTTAGTCCTTGCCAATGGCGCGCTGTCTTCCCAAACATCCGGCGAAGGCGATATAAGAAAAAAGATTATCGAAGACGATCTCGTCGAAGGGATCGTAGCCCTGCCGACACAACTCTTTTACAGCGTCACCATTCCCGTCACCTTGTGGTTTATTACGAAAAATAAAAAGCAAAAAGGCAAGACACTGTTTATCGATGCGAGAAAAATGGGCTACATGGTCGACCGCAAACACAGAGATTTTACGGAAGGCATGCAGGAAGACGGCAGCCTCGGCGATATCGATCTACTGGCGAAGACTTTTGAAGATTTTCAAAACGGGACACTGGAAGAGAAAAAAGGCTTCTCGGCCATAGCCACGATAGAAGACATCGCGAAGCAAGACTACATTTTAACCCCGGGCCGCTACGTAGGGATAGAAGAAGTGGAAGACGACGGCGAGCCCTTTGAAGAAAAGATGAAGCGATTAACCTCAGAGCTCTCAGAAATGTTTGAAAAGTCCCACGAACTGGAAGAAGAGATAAGAAAGAATCTGGGGGCGATTGGTTATGAAGTGTAGGCTTGAAGAAATTGTAGATTTCAATCCACGCGAATCATTACAAAAGGGGAAAATGGCTAAAAAAGTTGGAATGGATAAACTCCAACCCTTTTGTAGAGACATAATGTCATACGAAGAAAAACCATTTACAGGTGGAACTAAATTCCGCAATGGTGACACTATTATGGCAAGAATAACCCCGTGCCTGGAAAACGGAAAAATTGCGAAGGTTAATTTTCTTGATGAAGATGAAATTGGATTCGGATCTACTGAATATATTGTTTTCCGTGCAAAAGAAGGAGTCGACGAAGATTATCTGTACTACTTAGTAAGTAGCCCGATCGTAAGAGAACCGGCAATTAAATCAATGGTTGGTTCATCTGGCAGACAACGAGTTCAAGCAGGTGTAGTAAAGAATTTAACAGTTGAGATTCCCTCTATAAGAGAGCAAAAAGTAATAGGCAAAAAGTTACGAGATTTGGATGATAAAATAAAACTCAACAATGCGATAAACAATAATTTAGCGGCTTAGATGTCGATGGCAGATACATCGAGTTCACCTGACATAAGTTTTGGTAAGAGCGTATCCCTTAAGTCAGCCAAATAGTTATTTTCATTTTTTAAATTCCGAATTTGAGAAAAAATAGGCTGTATTAAATCGTCAAATGAGCTCAAGACATCCTTGCTTGGTATAATTACAGGTATCTTCTTTAAGTTTTGTTGGCTAATCTTTTGTTGAACGGCTCCGGTAACTACTGATTTAATATTTGTTAGACTGAAAAACAGATATAAATTTTCAACAGAAAAACCCTCTTTCCCAGTTATAACGTGAGCATGATTATTAACCCAAAATTTTCCATAAACGTATTGAAGAATTGGGAAGCCTAAATTATCAACAACGGTGCCATCTTCACCGAGTAAAAGATAAATACCTTCAAAAATATAATCGTTGACATAGTCCATCATTGATGTAGCGCCATAGTAAGGGTATATTTTTTCCATTTTATCTCTTTCTACACTGGAGAGAGGGACTCGCTTAGAGTCGTGGAATTGAATAATATCGTTGACTGTGCCCATATGCCAGTCAGCAGGAAGGGTGCCATTGGTTGAAAATGGAGAAAAATCAAAAAACCAATCTTTATAGAGAGATTTTGCTAGCTCTTCTAAATTATTGTTTATAAGCCATTTCAAAACACTCGTGGGTGGCGAGGATTTATGACGGGGACCACCACCCCATCGTCGTTCTCCGGGAAATAAAGGAGAATGAACGATGAAAGAAGATTTCATAAGAGATATTATTCAGGAAATGCTGCCCTATTTGAACAATGGGCAAAGTGAAAAGTTACAAGAGGTGCTGCAATACACCCTTGCAAATTACGAGCTCATAGAGGATCAACGGCGAGAGAGCCATTCGGAGCAGAACTATGTAGGGCTGTTTTTGTCCGCAAAGCATATCGAGGGCTGTTCCGAGAAATCGCTTAAATACTATAAGGCAACCATCGAGGCCATGTTGGGCGAATTGAATAAAGACGTTAAACACATTGTGACAGACGACATCAGAGGCTATCTGAGAGATTATCAGTATAAAAAGAAATCGAGCAAGGTGACCATCGACAATATCCGCCGCATTCTTTCCAGCTTCTTTTCGTGGCTGGAGGATGAGGATTATATACTGAAAAGTCCGGTGCGGCGCATACATAAGGTCAAGACAGGAACAAATATTAAAGAGACTTATTCCGATGAAACATTGGAACTTATGCGGGATAGTTGTACGGCGCTCCGCGACTTGGCGATGATCGATATGCTCGCCTCGACAGGGATGCGCGTAGGCGAGATGGTGCTATTAAATCGAAACGACATCGACTTCAACGAAAGGGAATGTGTCGTCTTCGGCAAAGGTAGCAAGGAACGGGTGGTGTATTTCGATGCCCGTACGAAAATTCACTTGCAAAATTACTTGGCTAGCAGAACGGACGACGATCCGGCCCTTTTTGTGTCGCTGAAATCGCCTCACAGAAGATTGAAAATAGGCGGTGTCGAAGTGCGCCTTCGCGAACTGGGAAGAAGGCTGGGGCTTAACAAGGTACACCCCCACAAATTCAGGCGCACCCTGGCCACCATGGCCATCGATAAGGGCATGCCCATTGAGCAGTTGCAGCAGCTTTTGGGGCACAGAAGGATAGATACGACTTTACAATATGCCATGGTGAAGCAGAGCAATGTAAAGTTGGCTCATAGAAAGTATATTGGGTAGGAAGGACAAATAATGACTGAATGGATGGAGTGCAAAATATCAGACATCGGAACGGTTGTTGGTGGCGCAACACCTTCGACAAAGAGGCCGGAGAATTATGATGGTGGAACAATAGCATGGATAACACCAAAGGACTTATCGACATTTAGGGGAAGATACATAGAGCGAGGAGAAAGGAATATTACTCAAAAAGGGCTTAAAAGTTGTTCTACACAGCTATTGCCGGAGAACACAGTTTTGTTTTCTTCCAGGGCCCCAATTGGCTATGTAGCCATTGCTGCAAATGAAGTGTGTACCAATCAAGGATTCAAGAGCGTTATGCCAAATGAAAACATTGACCCAATCTTTTTGTATTATTTGCTTAAATATAACAAAGAAAAAATAGAAGCTATGGGAAGCGGAACAACATTTAAAGAAGTATCGGGCAATACGATGAAGAATATCATTGTTTCTATTCCGAAAGACAAGAAAACACAAGAGAAGATAGCCTTGGTTCTTGGATCACTGGACGATAAAATCGAGAAAAATGAGAGTATAAACAATAATTTAGAAGAGCAAGCAATGGCGATTTTTAAATCTTGGTTTATAGATTTCGAGCCGTATAATGGAAATATTCCGCCTGATTGGAAGGAATATAAGCTTAGTGAGTTCCTACCCGTAATAACCGGCAAAAAAAATGCAAATGTCTCTTCAAGCAGTGGTCTGTACCCGTTTTTCAGCTGCTCTCAAGATATTTCTTGGACGGATGACTATTCATTTGAAGGGAGTGCAATCCTTGTCGCTGGAAACGGCGATTTTAACGCAAAATTTTATAATGGGAAATTTGAGGCTTATCAGCGAACTTATGTCTTAATTCCACACAATGAAAAATACTCTGCATGGCTGTATTATGCAATTAAGCATAATCTTAATAAAATTACGTTAGCCGCCCGCGGATCGGTCATTAAGTTTATTACGAAAGGAAACCTCGAAAACTTTTCGTTTTATGCCCCAAGAGATCTTGAAGATTTTCATATCATTGACTATTTTAACGCAGTCAATAATCACATCGCTTCGATCCGAGAAGAAAACATTAGACTTTCCGAGTTAAGAGACGCACTCTTACCAAAGCTAATGTCTGGCGAAATCAATGTTTCCGATATTGAGGTTTAAGCCACTAAATTATTGTTTATATTAACCCCTGTCATAATAGCAAAAGAAGATTTAAAATAGATTTAGAAAGGCGAAAGGAGAATCCATCATGTCATTTACTTTCATAGAAGCGGATTACGAAAATTCAATCATTGAATTATTTCAAAATGAATTAGGCTATGAGCACGTCTATGGTCCTGACATTGAAAGGGATTTTGACAGCCCTCTTTATGAGGAGATCTTAGTGGATTCTCTGCATCGTTTAAATGGCGACTTGCCGGAGGCCGCTATTCAAGATGCCTTGTTCAAACTTAAAAATTTTGAAATTGGGGAATTGGCCCATAAAAATGCTGTTTTTATGGAGTATCTGCAAAACGGTATTCCGGTGAGCTTTTTTGTAAAGGGCGAGGAACGTTCTTCCATTGTCTATCTTGTGGACTATAAAAACGTCGACAACAATTCCTTTATCGTCGCTAATCAGTGGACTTTTATCGAGAACAGCGAAAAGCGACCGGATATTATTCTTTTTTTAAACGGCTTGCCCGTTGTATTGGTTGAACTGAAGTCGCCCTCTAGGGAAGAGACAGATGTGTCCGAAGCCTATCGGCAGTTGCGCAACTATATGCAGGAAATTCCGTCGATGTTTGTTTACAATGCCATCTGTGTCATGAGCGACCACCTGACCTCCAAGGCCGGCACCATTACCTCCGGCGAAGATCGATTTATGGAATGGAAGACCAAAGACGGGAGCTACGAAAACACACAGTACGCGCAGTTCGATACTTTCTTCGAAGGCTTATTTCAAAAGGAGCGCCTCCTCGACATCATCAAGAACTTTATTTGTTTTTCAAATGAGGGATTGGACTCGTTTAAAATTCTCGCCGGATACCATCAGTATTTTGCGGTGAGAAAGGCCATCGAGTCGACGAAAAGAGCCACAGTCACCGACGGCAAGGGCGGCGTTTTTTGGCATACACAAGGAAGCGGCAAATCTCTTTCCATGGTTTTTTATGCCCATCTGTTGCAGGAAGCTTTGGACAGCCCGACCATCGTCGTGCTCACGGACCGAAATGATTTGGACGATCAGCTTTACGGGCAATTTGCAAAGTGCAAGGACTTTTTGCGCCAGGAACCGGTTCAAGCCGAAAGCCGCAGCGATTTAAAATCTCTGCTCGCCGGTCGCCGGGCCAACGGCATTTTGTTTACGACGATGCAAAAGTTTGAGGAGTCTGACGAGCCCTTATCTGAGCGCCGCAATATTATTGTCATGGCGGATGAAGCTCACAGAGGCCAGTACGGATTGGCCGAAAAAATTAAGATATCGAAGAATGAAGATGGCGAGGATGTGGCGAAGCGCGTGGTAGGTACGGCGCGCGTGATTCGTAATGCACTTCCAAATGCTACATATATCGGTTTTACCGGTACACCGATTTCGTCGAAGGACCGCAGTACGCGGGAGGTCTTTGGCGACTACATCGACATTTACGACATGACCCAGGCCGTCGAAGACGGGGCGACGCGGCCGGTTTATTACGAGAGCCGCGTCATTAAATTAAATCTCGATCGCGCTACGCTACAGCTGATTGACGCGGAGTACGACCTCATGGCTCTGAATGCGGATGAGGAAGTCATTGAAAAGAGCAAGCGTGAGCTTGGGCGAATGGAAGCCGTGCTCGGAAATGACAACACGATCAATTCCCTTGTTACGGATATTCTTGACCATTACGAAAATAATCGCGAAGATTTGTTGACGGGCAAGGCGATGATCGTCGCTTATTCCCGACCGATTGCCATGAAAATTTATAAGCGAATTTTGGAACTGCGGCCGGATTGGACTGAAAAGGTCGGCGTCGTTATGACCTCCGGTAATAATGACCCGGAAGAATGGCGGCAAATTATCGGCAACAAACATCATAAGGAAGAACTTGCGAAGAAATTTAAGGATAACGACAGTCCCATGAAGATCGCCATAGTGGTGGATATGTGGTTGACGGGCTTTGATGTCCCGTCTCTTGCCACCATGTATGTCTACAAGCCGATGGCGGGCCATAATCTGATGCAGGCCATTGCTCGCGTCAATCGCGTGTTCCGCGACAAAGAGGGCGGCCTGGTTGTGGACTATGTCGGGATTGCCGGCGCGTTGAAGCGGGCGATGAATGACTATACGGCTCGCGACAAAAAGAACTATGGCGATCCCGATATAGCAACAGCAGCGTATCCGAAATTCTTGGAAAAATTGGCGGTATGTCGCGATAAATTCCACGGCTATGATTACTCGAAATTCCGTGAAGGCACGGATCTTGAAAGGGCAAAGACCATTAGCGGCGCCGTGAATTTCATAATGGACAGAGAAAAAATTGAGGACAAAGACTCTTTTGTAAAAGAAGCCCTTATGCTTCACCAGGCCCTTTCTCTGTGTTCGTCATTGGTCGAGGAAGAGGACAGATTTGAAGCAGCTTTCTTTGAAGCCGTTCGTGTGCTTGTCCTTCGGCTGAGCAATAACGGAGCCGGAGGCAAAATTTCGTTGCCGGAAGTCAATGCGAGAATAAATGAATTGTTGAAGCAAAGCATTAAGAGCGACGGCGTCATTAATCTTTTTTCGGATATTCGGGAGGAGTTTTCCTTATTTGATCCGAAATTTCTCGAAGAAGTCGCGAATATGAAAGAAAAAAATTTAGCTGTCGAACTGTTAAAAAAATTAATCGCAGAGCAGGTATCCATTTACCGAAGAACCAATGTGGTGAAGTCGGAGAAGTTCAGTGAGATTATGCAACGTTCTCTCAACGCGTATCTTAACGGGATGCTGACCAATGAAGAGGTCATCGCGGAAATGCTGAAGCTCGCCAAGCAGATTAAAGATGCACAAGAAGAAGGGGACAAGCTCGGGTTGACGGCGGATGAACTTGCCTTTTATGATGCCCTGACAAAGCCGGAAGCTATTAAAGATTTTTACGAAAACGACGAGCTGATCGCCATAACAAAAGAATTGACTGAGGCTCTTCGAAAAAACAAAACAATCGACTGGCAGAAACGAGAGTCGGCGAGAGCCAAAATGCGTATGCTCATCAAAAAGCTTTTGAAAAAGCATAAATATCCACCCGAAGGCATGGAAGATGCGGTTCAAACGGTTATGACGCAATGTGAGCTGTGGACCGATAATGTTAACTTCGAAGAGGACGGATATGTTTACTCATATAGAGATTATGCCGGTGAATCTATGCCGCTGGCAGCGGACGATGGAGTGAAATATAATTAATTCGTTTAATTTATGGAGACCTGTAGGTGAGCAGAGAAAAATGGAAAGACTTTATTGAAGTTCATTGAACTGAATATGAAACAAAGGATAGGCCCTCGCCTATCCTTTTCTATTGCGTATTTGCATGAAATCGCCACTTTTTAAACTGCGTATTTGTAAGTAGAGCTGTTTTTCCTCCTCGTCAAGTATTGCCAAGCCTCTTCCCACTCCTTTGCGCTCTTATCTTTTATAGGCCAAGCAGGCGAATTAACAGGGGCAGAACGATAGAGGCGATAATGGCGTGCAGACCGATGGTTAAACCGCTCATGGCGCCTTCCACTTCGCCCAGCTTCATGGCGTAGCTGGTGCCAACGGCGTGGGCGGCGGTGCCGATGCCGAGGCCCTTGGACACGGGATTTTTAATTTTCGCAAGCTTGATGCAGTAGGGCGCGATCACGGCGCCGAAAATGCCTGTAAGGATGACGAACATCACGGTAATGGAGACGATCCAGCCCATTTTGTCGGAGATTTCCATGGCGACGGCGGTGGTGACGGATTTCGGAATGGACGCGAGAACCACCTCTTCGGGAATAGCCAGGGCATTTCCCAAGAACACCACAAAGAACACGACGAAAATACAGCCCACGGTCACGGAAATTAAAATCGGTACAAAATATTTTAAGAGATTGTCCTTTTGCTTATAAAGGCTCACGCCGATGACCAGGGCCTGAACCGGCGAAATCAGCGTCTGAATCAGATTGCCGCCGATTTGGTAATTCTCTAAGGGAATATCGAAGAGGGAGAGGACCAGAATGATGGCGATAATAGTAAATAGGAGGGGATTTAAAATCGCGAGGTGAAAGCGGGCGCTGAGCTTCGAAAATAAAATAAAAAACAGAAGGGAGATGACCAGCCCGAAATAGGGGGTTTGCGTGATAAGATCAAGCATCCTTTTTACCTCCCGTCCTTTTTTTCTGCAGAGCGATGATCCCGTCGCTCACTTTTCCGGTGACCATCATGGTGGCGCCGGTGGAAACGACGACGACGAGGAAAATTTTCAGCCAGACCACGTGGGAAAATTCCAAAAAGTACTCCATGATGGCGACGCCTGCGGGAATAAAGACGAAGGCCAAGTATTTGTTGGACATTTGGATCACGTCTTTCAACTGATCCAATTTAACAATTTTGAATTCGAGCAAGAGAAACAAAATCAAAGCGGCGATAATCGTGCCGGGAAAGGGAAAGGGCAACAGACCGGAAATCATTTGGCCCAAAAGCGCCGTCCCAAAGAGAACGAATAATTGGAATAACACGTTTTCACTCCTTACTAGGTCTTTTTTATTCATAGCCCATCTAATATATAAAACAAAGGGCTTGCTGACAAGGCATAAATCAAAAATGGCGTCAATACAAGGTACTTACCTCGTAGTCATGCAAAGTACTAAATTATGAGGGCGGCGGTTTGGAATGGGAAAAGCAGGAAAAAGAAAAATGTTTTTTAAAACAGATGAAGTGAAATTCGACGAATGTCAGCAAAAATGAAAAGGATAGTTCCTCGCCCATCCTTTTCTATTGCGTATTTGCATTAAATCGGCACTATTTAAACTGCGTATTTGTAAGTCGGTTTATTTTTTACCGGCAGAAGCTTAGCTTGCCGGTCTATTCCTTCATTTTTTAGCGCTCTTATGAGCGCTTTTTTCTTCTCCCGCAAGACGAAACTGTCGTCTTTTAATTTACAATATAGAAAAAAGGCGTGACTTTTTCCTAAAACAAGATACAATAGAGCATAATCAAGAATGTTTTTAAGGGGGGTTTCGTATGAATGGTGAAATGAATCAAAAGAGCGGCTTTCACTACGCCTGGGTCATTATGGTGGTGGCCATGTTGGTCCTCGGGGTCTATGTGCCGGTGGTGAATTCTCTGTCCAACACTTGGCAGATCGCCGTGACCGAGGATTTGGGCTTTTCCCGCACGGCCTTTTCCTTAACGGGTACCATTACTCAAGCCGTGGGGATTTTTCTCGGCCCCGTGATTTCGGTGGTCCTGACGAAATATAATTTCAAACGCATTTGGACGGCATCGGCCATCGCCTTTGCAGCGGCGGTTTTCGGCTACTCCCTGGCGCAAAATCAGTATCATTTCTACGCCCTGGGCCTCGTCGTCGGTGCCGCCTACATTACCACGGCGCAAATTCCCATGATGATGCTCATTAACAATTGGTTTACGGAGAAGAAGGGCCTGGCCACCTCCATCGCCGTCTCCGGCATTTCCGCCGGCGGCGCCCTGTTGAGTCCTTTGGTCAACGGCCTCATCGACCACGTGGGCTGGCGCATGTCTTATCGGGTCTATGCCCTGATTATTTTGGCGCTGGCCGTGGTCTTCGGTTTCTTTTTGATCTATCTCAGGCCGGAAGACAAGGGCTTGAAACCCTACGGTTATAAGGAAGGCGACGAGGGCGAGGCGGTTCAAAGTGCGGATTCCAATAAATCCTTAAATGTGGGCCTATCAATCGCCGCATCCATGTCCTGCAGCTTTTTCATCTTCCTGCTTTTGGGCTCGGCGATGAACGGCTTGGCCAACGGGGCCTCGCTGCAATTTCCGCCGGCACTTCAGGAAGCGGCGGGCTTTCAAACGGCGGGGACCGTAGTTTCCATTTACCTCCTCCTCGGCGTCTTCGGCAAGCTGCTCTTGGGCCGCATCGCCGACAAATACGGCATCTACCACGCCATTATTTTCGGCGCATCCACTTTGGCCTTAAGCTTTGTGGCCATGCTCTTCGTGCCTTTTGCCTGGGGACCCTGGCTCGTGGCTGTAGTCTTCGGCTTCGGGCTGGCCCTGGGCTCGGTCCTGCCGCCCTTGGTCACCGCGTCGATCTACGGGCGCGCCATGTACGGCGAGGCCTATGGCTTCGTCCAATCCTCCGTCCAAGTAGGGGCGGCCTTCGGGCCTCTGCTCGTGTCCTTTATTTTCGACTCCTCGGGCAGCTACTACTTGGCATGGATCATTAACATCGGCTTCGCACTGCTCACGGGCCTCTTGTGGTTCCTCGCCCACAAAAACGCCCAAGCTTTTGCGGGTAAAACGGAAAAATAAAGGAGGCATAGATGAAAAGACATCTTTCCATTTTAAAAGAACTCATTCAAATCGAATCGGTCAACGACGGCGAAGGGGCGGTGGCAAAATATATCGCCGAGCTGTTTAAGGATTATAAAAACATCGAAACACAAATCGTGGCCTCTTATCCGGGGCGGGACAATATTCTCGTGAAACTCAAAGGCAATCGGCCCGGGAAAATTTTCGCCGTCTCCGGCCACCTGGACGTGGTGGAGCCCGGCGAAGGCTGGACCCATCCGCCCTTTGAAGGCGCCATCGAAGGCAACAAAATGTACGGCCGCGGCACCTGCGACATGAAAGCCGGCGTGGCGGCAGCCCTCGTCATGCTATTGGATCTCGCCGATGAAGGCGCGGATTTCGCCGGGGAAGTGTGGTTTATCGGCACCGTCGGCGAAGAAGTGGGCATGCAAGGCGCCCTGGATTTGGTGGAAGGCGGCTACCTGGATCAGGTGGACGGCATCGTCATCCCCGAGCCCACGAAGCGCGACGGCGAAAACCAAGCCATTTTCGCCTCCAAAGGCTCCATTATGTACACCATTCACGGCGAAGGCAAAGCCGCCCACTCCTCCATGCCCGAGCTGGGCATCAACGCCATTATGACGGCGGCGGAATTTATTCAAAAGACGCAAAATGATTTCGACGCCATTACCAACGACCCCGCTTGCCACAACGACGAGCTGGGCGACACCCTCAACGTCTTTTCCGTCATCGAAGGGGGACGGCAGTTCAACTCCGTGCCCGATCACGTCATCATTAAAGGCAACGCCCGCACCGTGCCGGAATACGACTCCGCCCGCGCCGTGGAGCTTTTGCAAAAAAACGTGGACGCAAACAACGAAAATCCCGAGAATGCCAGCCTCACCCTGGAACTGAACCAGGTACTGGATGCCGCTGAGGCGAAAAAAGACACGGCCCTGATCCGCGCATTAAAAGAAGCGGGGAAAGACAAAAACGTGCAGGTTCGCCCCCTTATCGGCACCTGCGAGCTCTCCCGCTATATCCACCTGCCGGGGGATGTGGATCTCGTGGTCTACGGCCCGGGCCTCACGAAAATGGCCCACAAAATCGACGAATACATCGAAATCGACGAATACGAAGACACCATCCGCATCTTTAAAGACATGGCGGTGGCTTTTACGGAAAGTAAATAAAACGAGAGGCACAGACCCGGCGGTCCGTGCCTTTTTTGCACCCTTACAAAAATTTCCCCTAAAGGGAAAAAAGAATCTGGTCTTTTTGTCAGCCGGCGAGTACCATAGAAGGAGAATCGTGGAAGAGGAAAGGATGATTTAATGGAAAACGCAGCGCAGCTATTGTGGCTATTCTTCATCTACTCCTTGATGGGGTGGGTGACGGAAGTCGTATTAAAATACTTCCAGTACAAGCGCTTTATTAACCGGGGCTTTCTCATCGGCCCCTACTGCCCCATCTACGGCACCGGCGCCGTCATCGTGACCCTGGGCGGAAACCTTCTCGCCCCCGTAGACCGCTCCTGGGCCATGAGCTTTCTCATCGCCTTCGTCCTTTGCGGCCTGCTGGAATACATGACGAGCTACATTTTGGAAAAATACTTCCACGCCCGCTGGTGGGACTACAGCCAAAAGCCCATGAACCTCCACGGCCGAGTGTGGATCGGCAACCTCATCCTCTTCGGCCTCGGCGGCGTACTGATATTGGAAGTCTTCAACCCCCGCTTCCTGGCCCTGGCGACGGCCATGGAGCCCCTGTTATTTAACAGCCTGCTTATGGCCTTAAGCCTCCTCTTTGTCGCCGACGGAATCATGAGCGCCTTCATCATGAGTCTCTTGAAGCGAGGCATCGAAGAAAGCCGGGCCGACAAGAGCGAAGAAATCGCCGCCGAAGTCCGCTACCTGCTGGAAAATAGATCCGTCTTCCACAAGCGGATCCTGGACGCCTACCCCGAGATTACCTTCCGCACGGAAAAAGTCAAAGCCCGCTTAGAGCGCATCCGCAACGAAGGCGAAGCCATGCGCCTCCTCGCCGAAGAAAAAGTCGAAGCCCTGGAAGAGCGGGCGCGGGAAGCCGCATCGAAAAACCTCACCACCACCTGGAGCCTGCAGCGGGAAATCATCGAGAAACAGGACGCCCTCATCGACTCCCTGAAAAGCGGCGCCGATCAAGACGCCCTAAAAGAGCTGGAAGCCGCCATAAAAGAAGACAAAGACATATTGGAAGCGAGAGAACGAAGGCTGCACCTCTTGCGCGCCGATTAACACAAAAAGGCTATGCCCACGAGGAGCATAGCCTCTTTTATTATGTTCTTGATCTGTCCGCGCCGGAATAAGATGCCTGTTTTTTAGAACCTATCGTTTCGCATGGCCCTGAATTAGATAACAAATAATTGACATGGTTCGGTGGCAATGATAATCTATATAAGGATATTTTACATATAATGTTTCAGTGATGTTTGAGGTTTAAATGAACTATTTTTCAAAGGACGAGCGTTTGCTTAAAAACGGCGTTATTTTATTGACAGCTGTTGTGTTTGTTTTGTTAACAACACTTTTGCCGATTGTGACAAAACTGCCGGGGATTTTATTCGTAAATAAAATCGGTTTTTTTATTTTCACCATTTATTTCGGATTCATTCCTTCAGCTTGCTTCATTTTATTGGTTCAAGGCGTTTTTCTGAAATTCGGTCTGGTAGGCAGCATGTTTTCTTATGCCCTCGTGATCAATTTGGTGAACGCCCTTTTGATAAGCCTGATTATAGGAGAAAAAAGACGATCGATAAAAGGTGGCGTCTATGCTGCTATCGCTATGGCTTTGCTATCCAAGCCAATCAGCCTACTCATCATGAGTCTCGTCACCGATATGCCGGTGGACCTTCATTCAGCATTAACAGTAAAATCCATAATTGAGCAGGGGAAAGTATACGGACTATCTCTTGTAGTCGCTTTTGCGATTTATTATTTGTACGAAATTACCTTTAAGACAAAAAGGAGTGATTCATGAAACATTTATCACGTGTCGTCCTCATAGCGGCGGTTACACTACTCAGCATGTGCCTTGTGGCTTGCGGATCGAATTCGTCGAACAGCAATGACGCTGCCAATAACAATGCAGCTGAGACTGCCGATGCATCGAAGGACATGAAGAAAGTGGCTGTCGACCAATTAAAGGACGACATGCAAATCATTGATACGCGTACCCCGGATCAGTTTATCGGATGGAAAAACAGCGAAGGAGTCAGCGGCCATATACCCGGAGCAATTGACTTCCCGGAGACCTGGTTTGACTACGAACCCGATGCAAAAATTATTGACATCGAGCTTGAACGACGCCATATCGACAAAACGAAACCCACCGTTCTTTATGGTAATGATGATGTGACGGAGGATGTTTACAAAAAGTTTGCAGACCACGGGTTTGAAGATCTGGCCGTACTCGAAGGCGGCATTAATGACTATGATAAAAAGGGAGAAAAACGACGGCATTAGAAGGCTATACGCGCTACGTGTCTCCGCAATGGGTCAGCGATTTGATAGATGGCAAAAAGCCCGAAGGCTACGAAGGCAAAAAGTATCAAATTGTTGAGGTCGCCTTGAAAGAGGAAGACTATAAAGAAGGTCATATTCCCGGAGCAGTGTATGCCGACCCGAATAAAATCAATCAAATACCCGGACCCCGAATGGTAGAAGAGTACGAAGGCATTCCCATGGAAGAACAATTAACCTTCTGGGGTTTCCCGACGGATGAAAACATCAAGAAAGAAATCGAAAATTTGGGAATCGACGAGGATACCACCGTTATTTTATACGGTACGGAAGCGGCAACGACCGCAGCAAATCGTGCGGCTCTCGTCATGGACTATGCCGGAGTCAAAGATATTCGCCTGTTAAACGGCGGAAAACCCTTGTGGACCTTAGAAAAAAGAGCTCTGGATACGGAGCCGGTCAGTGTTGAAAAAGCCAATTTTGCCGGTAATGTACCGCAAAACCCCGATATTGTCTTTGACTATGACGATGAAATGAATTTTATCGACGACGACAAGACAGTCATTGCATCTGTAAGAAGCTGGGACGAATACCTCGGAAAAACGAGCGGATACACCTATATTGCCGAAGCAGGCGATATTAAAAACGGTCGATTCGCCTATGCCGGATCCGACCCCTACTCCATGGAAGATTACAGAAATATAGACAACACCATGTTTAACTACGAAATAATTAAAGATCGTTGGGAAAAATGGGGCATTACCGGAGACAAGCGCATCTCTTGGCACTGCGGCACCGGATGGAGAGCTGCCGAAACTTATTACATTGGAAAAGCCCTCGGTTGGGAAGGCGACGGCGTTTACGTCGGTGGTTGGTATGAATGGTCGAAGCGAGGCGGCCCGACTAAAGAACCCGGACTCCCCAAAGACGCTCCGGAACAAAAGCCGGAACAATACCACTACAAAAAGAAATAACCGGGCGCTGCCTAGCACCATTTAAAGAAGTTTTCCAAGCGTAAAATAGCATAAAATGAAAAACCGGGCAGGCATAGCTTGCCCGGTTTTTTATTGGCAAGAAGACCGCATTCGGCGAGGAATACCATGCATTGAAATCGATGCATCCCCTGCGATTCAAAGGAACTCTTTCCTTTGAGAAATAGAAGCTTGAACGCAAGCACTAACACACAAAAAAGGCTATGCCCACAGGGAGCATAGCCTCTTTTATTTCCGATAGTCGGTTTGATTATCTGGCTTTGTAAGCCTTCAGGCCTTCGTCTAAAATGTGCATAGCTTTTCTCAAAGCGTCCACATTCAATACGTAAGCCAAACGAACTTGGCTCATGTAATCTTCGCTGTGTTCGTAGAAGCCTGCGGCGGGAGCCATCATTAAGGTTTCGCCGTCAATTTCGAATTCTTCAAGCAACCAGCGGCAGAAGTCTTCGGCATCGTCTACGGGCAGGTCGGCTACGGTATAGAAAGCGCCGCCGGCCATGTTGCATTTAACGCCGTCAATTTTGTTTAATTCTTCGACGATAACGTCGCGGCGTTCTTGGTAAATCTTGGAGATTTGATCCAGGTAGGAATCATCCATGTCGTAAAGAGCTGCAGCACCGATCATGTCCACGGTGGGGCAAGCCAAACGGCCGGTAGCCAGCTTGTTGGCAGCGGCGATGAAGTCTTTGTTCATGCAGGCCAAGTTACCGATACGAGCGCCGCAACCGCTGAAGCGTTTGGAGATGGAGTCTTGAAGGATCAAGCGGTCTTGGATGCGTTCGATGGTACCGAAGCTGTGGAATTCTCTGCCGTCGAAAATGAATTCGCGGTAAAGTTCTTCAGCGATGATCCAGAGATCGTGTTCGATAGCGATGTCTGCGATCAATTCGATTTCTTCTTGGGTGTAAACGGCACCGGTGGGGTTGCCCGGGTTAGCCAAGAGGATGGCCTTGGTCTTGTCCGTAATCTTGGATTCGATGACTTCTTTCGAGGGCAGGTGGAAGTCGTTTTCGACGACGGTGGGGAAGGTGGTTACCGTGGTCGAGGTTTCGATAAAGTAAGAATAATAGTTGGTGTAGTAGGGTTCGCAGGTGAGGATTTCATCGCCTACGTCGGTAATGGCGAGCAGGGTGAAAAGAAGGGCTTCGGAGCCGCCTGCGGTAACGACGATGTCGTCAGCGGTCATGGGGATGTTTCTGCGTTGATAGTATCTGGCCATACCTTCGCGAAGTTCGGGAAGACCCGGGGAGGGAGCATAGCTCAACACTTTCATGTCGATGTTCCGAATGGCTTCGAAGAACTCTTGGGGAGTTTCAACGTCGGGAGCACCGATGTTTAAGTGGTAAACTTTTTTGCCCGCTGCTTTTGCCTTGTTGGCATAGGGGGTCAGTTTGCGGATCGCGCTATAGGGCATGGACTCGATACGGTTGGATAGTTTCATAAATAAATCTCCTCTCTTTCTTTACACTGTATTCCATTATAGTTGATATAAAACGATTTCTCAAGGGAAAGAAAAGGTTCTGCCGTTTTTTGAGGGAAAAGAGATGATGTTTAAATTTATACAGAAAAAAGCCCCGTCCCTCTTTCATAAACCCGCTAAAAGAGCGACAAAAATGACGCCGCCCGACCTAAAATTGCCGCGAAAGAATTCTTTCGGTGCAGGCAAGAAATCGCTTTAATTGATCCGAATCATCCGGCCGTTTTTATGCGCTCGCCCTGCGCTTGAAATAAAAATAATAACGAAGGGTACGGGAAATGATGTAAAATAAAATCACTCCGCAGAGATCGCTCTTTTCAAATACGAAATTCTTAATTATCCGGGGGATACTATGAAATACTACGTTGACAACAGGGATCAAATATACAGCTTAACGACGGACATGTCCTCAACAGATGAAATCGGTCATTGGATTCACCTCATCGATCCCACGGATGAAGAAATTCAGTCTTTATCCCAAAAATATCAGGTGCCCGAAAGCATTCTCTCTGCCGTCGCCGACCCCGGCGAGGTCGCTCGCAGCGACGGAAGGTATAGCTCGACCTACGATTTATTTATTCTCCGCTACCCGGTGGAGGTCGCCAAGGACGTCTACGAAACCCGTCCTTTGGCAATGATTCGAACCGACGAGCTGGTCATCACCGTAAAATACTACGATGACAAGGCCTTTTTCGACTTTTTAGAGGGAAAAGGCCATCGCCTGGTCGTAGACGAAGGCTTTCCCAAGGAAAAAATCCTCGTCGATTTGGCCTATCACATTTGTAAATCCTATATCGACTTTACAAAAAGCATTAACGAACGGATCGAGGAGCTGGAGAAAGACATGGCACGTTCGACGAAAAGCGAGACCATCCGTCAACTCATCAGCCTTTCGCGGAGCCTGATCCGCTTTTCTATGGCAACGGAAAATAACGAATTCGTCTTGCACGATCTGTTTCATCTCGCCCCGTTAAACAGCTCTCTTTCCAGAAATCAACTGCTCAACGATTTAAAAGTGGAAAGCACACAGGCCCGCCTCATGGTAAAAGAAGCGTCGGTCACGGTAGAAAAGCTGTCCGATCTCTATTCGAGCCTCGTGGGAAACAATCTAAACGACGTCATGAAGACCCTGACCTCCATTACGATCCTTTTGACCATCCCCACCATTATCGGCGGCTATTGGGGCATGAATACATCCTTACCCTTTTCGGAAGAGCCCCACGCCTTCTGGTGGCTATTGGGACTTACCTTTGCGGTCATCATACTCATGTACTTCTACCTGAAAAAGAGAGACTATCTCTAAAATAAAAATCGGAACCCTTACGGGTTCCGATTTTTGTAAAAGCTTTATAGAATACAACTAACCATCCGTTTCGAGAAGGCGAAGCCTTCCCAAAACGGTGTAAGACTGCATCTGACCTTCCTACGATTCGCTTCCCTCGTCGGGATAGGTCATGAGGGCCCGGGGAAGAGGCAGATAATACCTCCCACCAATAAAAACAAAAAAACGAACTCACCTTTTTTCTTCCGCGACGCATCCCAATAGGAATCAAATGCCGTCAGGCATTTGTACCGCTAAAAAGCGTTTTGTGGGTGGCTGGGGATGTACAACTATACATCCGTTTCGATTCGGCTTCGCCTCCTCGAAACGGTGTAAGACTGCATCTGACCTTCCTACGACTCGCGACCCTCGTCGGGATAGGTCATGAGGGCCCTGGGGAAGGGGCAGAGGGCGAATCGCAACGCCCTTTTTCCCTCCCCCGGAAACAAATGCGAAGATATAATTTGTGAAAAAGAAAAATAGTTTACACCAAGCAAAAGGTGTGCCATCGGGAAGCAAGACAATAATGAAGCGAAGGTAAAAAGGGAAAAGATGACATCCCTACATTTCCACCGTCGTCCCAATCCCTTTCTCTTCTGCAAAGCGGCAGATCTTTTCTCCTACCACCACATCAAATACAGCAGAGCCTGTCGACTTAAACAGAGTAATCTCGTCATCGTTTTCTCTGCCGGGGATTTCGCCTAAGAGCACTTGGCCCAGTTCGTTGGCGATTTTTTCTTCCGGAACCAAGCCGTCTTTTATGGGCTTGATCATGTCGCCGGCTTCATTTAACACGCCGTCGATGGTGTCGACATAAATCTTGTCCGCCCGGGCGACGATTTCCGGCGGCAGCTCGATCATCTCGGGGGTATAGGCGCCGATGCCGTTAATGTGGCAGCCCGCCTTCACCTTGGTGCCGTCGAAGACCGGCTCTGTGGCCGTGGTGACGGCGGTAATAATATCCGCCTCGGGGATCACCGGGCCTAAATCGGACACGGGGACGAGCTTCGCGCCGTAAGCCGCCATGTCTTTTTCCACGGAAGCGACAAAGGCCGCGGCTTTTTCCTGCTTGCGGTTAAAAATATAGGCCGTTTCGATATCCCTCACGGCCAGCACCGATTCCAGCTGGCTCTTGGCTTGGCCGCCGGTGCCGATAAGGACGAAAGTCTTCGCGTCCTTTTTTGCCAAGACATCGGTGGCGGCGCCGGCGAGACCCCCGGTGCGCATGCGGGTGAGCTCCGTGCCGTCCATAATGCCCTTCACCAGGCCCGTTTCCGTGTCCATAACCACCATAGTCGCCGGCACGGCGGGGAGCCCCTTGGCGGGATTTTTCGGATAGACGGAAATAATCTTCGCCCCCAAAGCCTTGGCGCCTTCTACCAAACCCGGCATAAAAAGCGCCTGACCTTCGGCCTCTTTCACGTCTAAATTGCTGCGCAGGGGAATATTGCTTTCGCCCTTGGAGTAAAGGGCCATGGCCTCTTTGTCGGCCTCGATGACATCTTTCACGTCCATGGACGCCGTGACTTCTTCCGCGTTAAGGATTAATAAATTCATTTTGCCTCCTTTAGACAATCATACAAAAAAGAAAAAGTGCCCTGCCGAGGCAAGGCACAGAGATGCTTAGATTCTGCAGGTAACTTTGTTGACGAGGACGGGAACCTTCGCCGCATTCAATACCTTGTCGGAGACGGAGCCCAACAGGGTTCTCGAGAAACCGCCTAAGCCGCGACTGCCGATGACGATGAGATTCACATTTTTTTCCTCGGCGCATTTTAAAATTTCTTCCGACGCTCGACCGACGCGAACACAGGTTTCCACGTCGCCCTTGTAATCGATGGTTGCCAGCGCCTTGTCCAAAATCTTTTGGCCTCGTTGTTCTTGGGCCTTTTTAAAATCCGTGGACAGGAAATTGCCGGGATAATGTTCGATCACATTGGTATCGGTTAAGACCGTGAGAATAATCAGCTTCGAATCGAAAGCCTGAGCCAACAATTCCCCTTCTTTCAATGCGCAGTAAGAATCCTGCGAACCGTCGACCGGTACTAATATTTTCTTATACATGGAAACGCCTCCTTTGCTAATAGTATACCATACTAAAGCGACCTTGAAACATAAAACTGAAAAATGCTCTCTGTTGAAAAAGCGGGCATCGGGTATAAGTAAAATAGAAAAAGATAAGCAACAAAAAGAAAGGAACAGGAATGATACGAAAAATTAAACACACAGTGAAAGGCGAGCCGGGCGTCGACGGCGCCGGCGTGCACCTGACCCACGTCCTCAGCCGCCACACCATGTACGATACCGACCCTCTGCTCCTGTTAGATGCCTTTGACGCCACGGATCCTGAAAAATACGTGGCAGGCTTTCCCATGCACCCCCACCGGGGCATCGAGACCATCTCCTATGTGATGGAAGGCACCATGGTCCACCGAGACTCCCTGGGCAACGAAGACGCCGTCACAGACGGCGGCATTCAGTGGATGACGGCGGGCAGCGGCATCCTTCACGAAGAAGAATTGCCGCCGGTGAAGCGCCTCTTCGGCGTGCAGCTGTGGCTCAACATGGCGAAAGAAAACAAATTCGCGCCACCCGCCTATGTGGCCGTGCCATCGGAATCCATACCGGAAATTCCCTTCGATGGCGGCAAAGTGCGCATCCTCGCCGGGAGCTACGAAGGCCGTGAGGGCCACCGGGCGCCCTATCATCCCGTGAACTACTACGACGTGCACATCGAGCCCGGAAAAACATTTCAGACGAAAGTAAGCGAAACCGCATCCGTGACCCTCTTCGCCCTGGTGGGCAGCCCCACCGTGGAAGGAGAGCGGGTGGAACATTTTGGCGCCGCCATTTTAGATGAAGGCGACGAAGTTCGCATCTCAAACGACACGGATGAAACCATCTGCGTCCTGCTCTTCACCGGCGAGCCCATGAATGAGCCCATCGCCTGGTGGCCCGGGCCCATCGTCATGAATACGGACGAAGAATTGGAAGAAGCCTACGACGAACTCAAAAAAGGCACATTCCTCAAAGAAAAAATCGCCATGAGCCGGGAATAATGTATCGGAAGCCGCAGGAAAGCCTGCGGTTTTTTTATTACTTTTAAAAGGAAAAAATAGGAGAGCTGTAAATGGATAAAAATCATTAGATTTATGGAAAACCTCTAAACTTCCTGATATTATAAAAGTAATACAGAAAAGGACGGTGGGAGATGAACGGTTTAGGTAAAATCCCCAGACAGACAGACAGACAGACAGACAGACAGACAGACAGCCTAGCCTGTCTTCTTTTGGCGTCCGTTTTACAACAGGCAATGGAAGTTATCTTATAGATAGATAGCTTCTATTGCCTGTTTTTATTTTGTTCGAAAGCAATTGAAAGTAGGAAGGAGAGCATATGAACAAGCACGCGCACCCGAGGCGAAGCCGGATCTACATGATGATCCTGGCCCTGGTCCTGGTACTTGTATCGGGAAAGACCCCTGTTTTTGCTGCGACGGATGTCGGCAGTTTTGACGAACTGAAGACGGCAGTGGAAGCCGGCGATGAAATCAAGCTAACGAAGGATATTGTCGTTACGGAAACCTTGGAGATCAAAGATAAGGATGTAAAGATTTCCGGGGAAGGCTATACATTGACCTTGGCTAATGATTTTTCTAAAGATCAGATGTTTAAGGTAGATGGAAAAGCCTTAACGTTGAACAAGGTTACCTTGGATGGAAAAAAACAAGGACGGCTGATTTATTCCGAGCGCGGAACTATCACACTGAACGAATCGACATTGAAAAACGGATGCCCCGGCGCAAACGCCAAGGCCAATCCCGGCGGAGGCGTCTTCTTAAGAGGCGGTTCGTTAACGGCCACGAAGACTGATTTTATAGGCAACACGCCCGGCACGACCCAAGGACTCGATGAAGGCGATAGAGATTTAAACGGCGGTGCCATCTATTCCGGAAAAACCTCGGCAGATATTAAAATTACCGGCGGAAGCTTTGAAGATAACGAGGTAAAAGCATATGGCCACGGTGCAGCTATTTATCAAGAAAATGGTAGCTTAACTGTAACCGGAACAAGCTTTAAAAATAATAAAGGCCACGCTGAAGGCGGCAATGCCGGAACGCAAGGAGCATGTATCCACACGAGAGATAAAGTAACAGCCAAAATTTCCAATGTAGAAGCTGAAATTTCAAAAGGATTTAACACCGGCGGCTTTTTAAGATCACTGGGAAGCACAGTAAAAGTGAATGAGTCTACTTTTACAATAGCTAATCAAGGCGATGGCTATGGATACAGTGGCGGTGTATTCTGTTTCCAAAACGGCACAAGTGAAGTTAAGGCCTCTACTTTTAAATGCACTGACTCAAAATTATATCACGCAGGTGGCTTTATAGATATAGTTGGCGCTGGCGCTCATGTTATTGATGGTAATAAAATGACAGGTGCCGGAAAGGAAAACGGACAACAAATAGCCTCCTTTGGCGGTGCCATCAGCGTCGAGCAAGGCGCCAATGCTACGGTTACCATTAAAGATAATACAATTAAGGACTCATCGGCTTCCGACAACGGCGGCGCCATCGCCATCGGAACGCGCAAAGGTGAAAGCACACCCTCGACAGTCACCATGAGCGGCAACAAAATTTCAAATGCCGGAACTTTATTTTGGGGAGCACAACATGGCGGCGGCATCTTTATAGGACCTGAAGCCACAGTGACCATGTCAAACGACACCATGTCAGATACGAGATCTTCCTACGGTGGCGGCATTTATAACGAAGGCAATTTAACCATCAGCGGTGGATCGTCACTAACCGGCGGAGTCGGTTCGAAACTCGGTGGAGAAATTTATAACAATGGTGACTTGACTGTAGATAAAGCTACAGTAGCAGGTAATTTTGTCGGTCCGGCAAACTGGAATCAAACACCGGGACATGAAAAAAAATATGAACACGGCGGAACAAATATCTATGCTGAAAAAAGCGTGACCATTACGCCGGAAGCCAGTCTTACAACCGGCAAAGATGTTAGAGTTTTAGATGGACAATCCAAAATCCTTTTAACAGGAGCCTTAACAAAAGAAATTGATGTCTCCATAAGTGAAATTGCAGGAGGCAGTGAAAAGGCAAAGAGACAAGTCGGCTATGTTATAGCAGAAGGAAAAGATGACTATAAAGCGACGAAAGCCGATGCAAATTTCTTGCACTATATAGGCAGAACGAATAAAGAAGACGCTAGTCACTATTCAAATCAACCACGAGCAGCATTTGCAGATGACAAAAGCACCGGTGAATGGGACTTTGTCCTTGATAAAGACAATAAAAAGGTAGTTCTTGGTCAAAGAGTTAAGCTAATTTATCATGGCAATCTTGGTAAATTAGGTGAAAATGATTCAGCAGAAAAGACTGTAGATGTTTACAAAAATCCTAATTTCTGGGAAGGACAATTAGAAGAATACCAAGTAGCTGATCCGGAATTAGAAGGAAGCAGCTTTATGGGTTGGTACTTCTGGAAAGATGGCGACAGTGTTGAAGATACTGACGACTCAATTCAAAATATAAAAATACCGGATGATTTAAGAGAAAAATTATTTGATTTCTCAAGAGTTGAATTTGAAAACAATGAAGAAAATACCGATAAGATCATCACTCCAAATATTATCCACACTTACGCCGGCTGGTCTCAAAATATAGAACTAGGTGTTTCAAAAGCGTGGGAAGATGCAGAAGATGCTGATAAAGTTGATGTAACTGTAACGCTAAAAGGCGGAGATAAGGACAAAACTGTTACATTGACAGAAGCAAGATATTACTCCGATAGCTTTACAAATCTTCCGGTATTTACAAAATCCTACGAACCTGACGAAGAAAAGAACATGAACTTAAAGTTCACCCCCAGGGAATATAGCGTTGTAGAAACACCGATAAAAGGATTTACGCCAAGCTATAGACCGGACAAGTTAGTGGCGAATCAAGTGGGAGAGATTAATAGCTATTTTACAGTTACGAATACAAAAGTAAAGTACAAAGTAAGTTACAAATTTGAAAGCGGAACGGAAGGCAAAGCCCTTCCGGCGGAAATTGAAGGATTCAAGCCGACGGATGCGACTGAATATGAAGACAAAGCAACAGTCACCGCCAAAGAACCGACGACAAAAGTATTTGAAGTCGAAGACGGCACTTGGACCTTTGAAAAATGGGATGCAAACACAAAGACAGTAAACAAAGGCGATGTAACCTTCGAGGGTACTTGGATTTTTGCGAAAAAAGAAGAACCGGCACCTGATAAATACAAAGTCCATTATGTCTTTAAGAGCGGAACGGAAGGCAAAGCCCTTCCGGCGGAAATTGAAGGATTCAAGCCGACGGATGCGACTGAATATGAAGACAAAGCAACAGTCACCGCCAAAGAACCGACGACAAAAGTATTTGAAGTCGAAGACGGCACTTGGACCTTTGAAAAATGGGATGCAAACACAAAGACAGTAAACAAAGGCGATGTAACCTTCGAGGGTACTTGGATTTTTGCGAAAAAAGAAGAACCGGCACCTGATAAATACAAAGTCCATTATGTCTTTAAGAGCGGAACGGAAGGCAAAGCACTTCCGGGTGAAATCGACGGATTCAAGCCGACAGATGCGACTGAATATGAAGACAAGGCAACAGTCACCGCCAAAGAACCGACGATAAAAGTACTTGAAATCGAAGACGGCACCTGGACCTTTGAAAAATGGGATGCAAACACAAAGACAGTAAACAAAGCCGATGTAACATTTGAAGGAATCTGGACTTTTACGGAAAAGAAATCCGACTTCACCGTGGAAAAAACGGTCGATAAGGAAACCTTTAAAAAAGCCGGCGACGTACTGAATTACACGGTCACGGTAACGAATACCGGCGAAAAAGATTTAACGGACCTGATGATTTCGGATCCCAAAACGACATTCGACACTCCGACTTTCGACTTGGAAAAAGGCGAAAGCAAGGAATTTAAATACGCCTACACCGTAACGGAAGAGGATGTAAAGGCCAAAGCTGTCATCAACACGGTCACGGTTACTCACGAGAATGTTCCGAAAACGGCTACAACCGAGAGCAAGTTGAAAGAAGACAATCCCAATCCGCCGACGAAAGTCGTCACGCAATACGTGGACGAGCAAGGAAACAAATTAATTTCCGACAAAGAAGGCGCACAGCCCGTCGTCGAGATTAAGGGCTACACCTACCTTCGTACCGAAAAGGGCAAAGATGTTATTCGCCACATTTACAAAAAAATCCCCGAAGACAATCGCAACACCGGCGGTTACATCGTTTGGAAGAATGAGCCGGTATCCGACGACGGTCTGTTGAACAAGAAGGACCACAAGGCTTATATGTTCGGCTATCCCGACGGTAATTTCCTTCCCGATCGCAATATGACGCGGGAAGAGGTCACGGCTATGTTTGCCCGCCTCTTGAAGGATTATCCCAGGGAGCGCAGAAGCTACGCCATTCCCTACAAGGACGTAACGGAGAGAGACTGGTCTTACGAGGCCATCGGCTTTATGACGGAAAAGGGCATTATTAAAGGCTACGAAGACGGCAGCTTCAGACCCAAGGAAGCCATTAGCCGGGCGGAATTTGCCGCCATGGCCGCCCGCTTCGACAAGCTCGTGGCCGGCAAGGGCAATCCCTTCAACGACGTGCCCGACACCCACTGGGCAGTGGCCTCCATCGACTCGGCGGCAGCCAAGGGCTGGGTTTCCGGCTATCCCGACGGCAGCTTTAAGCCGGAGCGCAAGATCACCCGTTCGGAAGTGGTGTCCATTACCAATATTATGTTGGACCGCTACGCCGACAAGGATTTCGTGCGCGGCCACCTGCCCGAAATGATTCCGTTCCACGATTTGACGGAAGCCAACTGGGCTTACTTCCCCATTATGGAAGCGACCCACGGCCACGACTACACGAGAAAGGCCCCGCAGGAAGAAAACTGGATCCGTCTCAACGGGGAAGAATTCCGCTTTCCCCTATTGTATAGAAAGTAAATGAAGGCCACGGCCGGGCAATCCCGGCCCGAGGCTTTTGCAAGAAAGGAAGATGATATGAAAAGATTACTGAGCATATTTTTGGCGGCGGTGATGCTGCTGGGCGTGATGCCGTGGCAGGTTTTTGCCGAAGGAGAAAAGAATGTTACGCTCGTGGGACAATGGGTGAATGATTCGAGTCAGAAAAAAGATGTGTCCAAACACTACGAATTGACGGATAAAATAGGGCCTCCGGAGTATAATTCCGGCTTATTAAGAGGCCTTGCCAAACAATTCTTAGGCTGGTCGGATAAGGCACCCGCCGATAACGGCGTGCTGGCAGATGGCGCAAAGCTGTTTTCGCCTGAAGATACCATCAGTGATGTGTTCGGAAGCTCTATTCCGAATGATGCAAAGCTCTATGCCGTCTATTATGAGGTTAACAAGCCTTATGGCGACCCATTTCCCCAAGATCCATTGTCAATGTTAGCTCTTGGTAGTGTTTTAGAAAACTTAAAGGATAGAGTAAACAAGAACGAGATTACGATTAACAACGACGTTGCAGCTGACGATGTATTAAATAAGACGGACATTGCCAAATCAGGGGATACCATCGTCGATTACTATGAAAAGAAAGACGATGTGAACGACATTAACGAAGTTGTTCTAAGGTCTGAATTTAATATGGACTGGGTCGTGGCCATGCTTGCGTACAGAAATCAAACCGGAAGCAATGCCTTGAGACCGGTTTTAAGCTACGATTACAACACACGATATAAGAATAATGACTTCCCGACGAAGGACGGAGTAGATGCCGGTTACACTTATGTTGACCTAAACATGGACTTCGGAACCGACAAAGGCCTTGTGATTCCCGACAATTTGTTCCTCGAATTTAAGAGCTACACTTGGCGTCCCCTTTACGCTTTCGGAATAAATGACGACGGCACCAAGACTGTATTACAGATGCTGGATCAAGAGGGAACCAAGCTAAGCAAAGATCCCGGTATTGTTAATCAAGGTGATTTTGAGAAAATAGGAAGCGGTGACAAGCCGGAAAGCACATTTGGTGTAGAAACAAAAGGCTATAGAAAAATTACCATTCGCGTCGTTTTAAGAGAATGGGATAACAGGGTTGAAAAACCCCATCAAACACCATTTAGCGCTGAACGAATTCCCGAAAGCAAGATCCCTAAAGAACCTGCAGGGACCGTTGCAAGTGAAATTTTGTCTAATATGACCTTGCGCGTGTTGGGATCTGCTGATGGCATTGAAAATAAAAACATCGTTAAAATCTCTGATGCAAAGGCCAGAGCGCTTGCAGACGGCGAGGCAAAAGACACCATCGATATTAAAGGGACCATTAAAGGTCATGTCTTTGCAGAGGCCGGGTCCGTGAGTGCTTTTGGAATAACCGTTCCGTTGAAACAGGATTTACCGATTGACGAAAGCACAGTCAAAAAACCGGTGAAGCTGTCTTACATCCACAAAAAGGAAGAACCGAAACCCGAACCCAAGCCTGACAATGGCGGCATGTGGATTCTTCCCGGCGGAGGAAAGAAGGAAGAGGCGACGGAAGATCACATGGCCTATATCTTCGGTTACCCGGACAAGTCCGTGCGGCCGGAAGGCAATTTGACTCGCGCGGAAGCGGCTGCCATGGTGACTCGCCTGGGCAGGCTCGATCTTTCCGACACGTCCAAGGCCGACTACCCCGACGTAAAGGATGGGGCGTGGTATCTCCCCTATATAAACGCCGCGCTGAAGGCGGGCATGTTGGATACGGACGATGCGGGCAATTTACGTCCCGACGCGCCGGTGACCCGTGGCGAATTCGTGAAGATGATCGCCGCCATCGACAGGCCCTCCGAGGGCAAGGCGCCCTTTACGGACATTGCCGGCCACAAGTACGAAAAGGAAATTAATCAGGTCTACGGCAATCGCCGGGCCATGGGCTATGAAGACGGTAGCTTTAAGCCCGACAACACCTTGACCCGCGCCGAATCGGCGGCTTTCCTGAACCGCGTCTTTAATCGCGTGGCCGACGCTAAAGCGGTGGAAGGCTTCGAAGCGCGCCTGGCGAAGTTTACGGATCTTCAAAAGGACACCTGGTTCTACTATGAATTAGTGGAAGCCACCAACAGCCATCAATTGGTTCGCCGCGGCGGCCAAGACGATTTGGCCCGCGACTACGAACGCTGGACCAATCTTTGGTACAACAAAGAAGCGAAATAAAAATAAATCCCCGATGCCGAAACGGGTCGGGGATTTTTTGCGCCCTTTTTCGGCGAACATGGATTTCATTTTAGGAAAATGGAAAGAATTTGTTTCCTCTCTTTTCCTCGGCGGAGAGTTTGCTATAATAGCTGTGGAGGAAACTATGAAATTTTGTGCAATCGCCAGTGGCAGCAGCGGCAACTGCCAATATATAGAAACAAACGAAAAAAAGATTTTAATCGACGCCGGCTTAAGCGGCAAGGCTATCGAGGAAAATTTGCGCGCCGTGGGGGTGGATCCCAGGGATTTGGACGGGATTTTCGTCACTCACGAGCACAACGATCACGTGAAGGGCGTGGGGATTTTGGCCCGCCGCTGGGGCCTGGATGTCTTCGCCAACGAAAACACCTGGCACGCCATGGAAAAGACGGTGAAGCGGATCGACGATCACAAGCGCCACGTCTTTCACACGGCCCAAGCTTTTTCCTACGGGGACATGGAGATCGTGCCTATGGCGCTGTTTCACGACGCCGCCGAGGGCACGGGCTATGTGATTTGCTCGGGGAATAAAAAGATTTCCGTCCTTACGGACACGGGCTGGGTGAACACGTCCATGCTGGAGAAGATGAGCGGCAGCGATCTCTATTACATCGAGAGCAATCACGATACGGATATGCTTGAAAACGGACCCTATCCCCGCATTTTAAAGGACCGCATCGCATCGACTCGGGGGCATTTGTCCAACGAGCACTGCGGCGAGCTCTTGACGGGGCTTTTGGAGAAGAAGGGCGAGCACGTGGTCTTGGCCCATTTGTCCGAGGAAAATAATCGGCCCCTGTTGGCTGCCCGGGCGACCCGGGAGATTTTGGCGGAGCACGCCATTTACGAGGGCAGGGATTTTATTCTGGAAGTGGCCAAGGCCAAGTTGCCTTCCCGCTTTATCGAGCTGTAAGGAGGACTTATGAAGATTCTTTTGACCAATGACGACGGTTATTTTGCGCCGGGGATTCAGGCGCTGGCCAAGGTGCTGGCGAAGGAACACGAGCTGGTGATCGTGGCGCCGGAGGAAGAGCATTCCGGCCAGAGCCACGCCATTACCATTAAGCATTCGATGATCGTAAAGCCCGTGGAAATCGATGGGGTGGAGGCGGAAGCTTACAGCGTCAGCGGCACGCCGGCGGACTGCGTGCGTGCGGGGCTTGACAAGCTCGTGCCCTGGAAGCCCGATGTGATTTTTTCCGGCTGCAATGCCGGCTACAATGCGGGCATGGATATTATTTATTCCGGCACGGTAAGCGCCGCCCTGGAAGGGGTGCTTTCGGGGATTCCCTCCGTGGCGGTGAGTGCCGAGTGGGTGAAGGGGCAGTGCCGCTACGACACGGCGGCTTCCGTGGCGAAGAAGATTTTCGACAAGGTGCAGGGGCCTTTTCTCTCTTTGGCCAAGCCCATGGTCTTGAATATTAATGTGCCCTATCTCGACGAAGAGGCGCTGAAGGGCCTTCGGGTGGCGGACATCGGCGACAATGCCTACGACTTTTACTTCGAAGAGGAAGTGGACGGGGAAAGGCGCCTGTCTTTAAGGGGAAGAAGCATTACGGAGCACGCCCCGGGAACGGACCGCTATTTTCTGGAGCGGGGCTATGTGACGGCGACGCCGGTGATCTACGGCATGGCCGATCGCGCCGAGATGGACCGGCTGAAGAGTTGGCTCGATGAGTAAATCCATGTCGCGAAAGGCTCGCGCCAATCTCATGCTTCTCGCCCTGGCCATGATCTGGGGCGGCAGTTTCGTTTCGGCGAAGCTCGCCATGGAAAGCTTCGATCCCTATTTTATTATGGTGCTGCGCTTTTTTATCGGTGCACTGGCCATGTTTCTGCTCTTTCCCAAGGAGCGGAAGAAGGCCAACAAGGCCACCGTGGTAGGTGGCGTGGAAATCGGCCTCCTCTTGGGCATCGGCACCGCCTTTCAAATGGTGGGCCTGCAATACACCACTCCTGCCAATCAAACCTTTATTATCGTAAGCTACGTCATTACCGTGCCCCTGATTCGCTTCCTCGTGTCGGGGATTCGGCCGGGAAAAAATATTATGGTGGCCGCCGTCTTTACGGTGATCGGCGTGGGCTTTTTAACCCTGGGGCCCGACCTCGCCTTTAATCGCGGCGACGTGTTTACCTTCATCATGGCCCTGCTTTTTGCCGTGCAGATCATTCGCATCGACGGCTATATGCCCCGGGTGGAAAGCGCCATATTCTTCACGACGATACAGATTTTTGTGGCGGGGATCGTCTCCGCCGTGCTCTTTTTCATTCGAGGAGCGGGCACCGTCGTGGGCCCTGTAACGACGAAATCTATCGCCGCCTTCCTTTACCTCGTGGTGTTGAACACGGCGGTGGCTTATTATCTGCAAAACGGCGCTCAACGGGACGCGAGCCCCGACGAAAGCGCCCTCATCATCAGCTCCGAATCCCTTTTCGGCACCTTTGCCGCCTACTTTTTTGCCGGGGAAGAATTTTATCCGAAAAAAATCCTCGGCTGCCTTTTGATCCTCGCAGGTCAATTTGTGGCCCAGGTGCTTCCCGCCCTTCGAAAAATTTTAGCCGAACGACGAGTTTCTATGTAAAGGGCGTGAGAGCCGCTCTTCCTTGGGTATAAATAAAGGTAACTTGTCACTAAGATCCGAAAGGAGTTTTTATGAAAAAAACAACCATGGATATTTACAAAGCCATGTTTCCCAGTTTACTTATTTATCTTTTGGTGATCGCCGCCTTCGTCCAAATTTTTGAAATGATGGGCCTGGGCACCGACGCCTTTATGACACCGGGAGCAAACCCCGCTATGCCCATGCCGGAATTTCACTTCGGCGGCACGGCGGTGGCATCCCTTATCGTCTACTTGATCTACTACATCGTCATGGGTCTCGCGGGCTACGGCCTGATCTTAATGATCTACCGCATGGCACGCTACGACACCAAGCCGGAATTTGCCGACGTCTTTTACTTTTTTAACGCCAAGGCCGGCTCCACTTTAGGGACTTATATTTTGGAAAAAATTCTCGGCGTCGTCTTTCTCATGCTGCTCGTGGTGCCGGGGCTGATCTTCTCTCTGGCCATGGTGCCCCTGGGCGCCGTGGTGGGTATCGATCAGATTCGCGGCAGAGGCGGTGTCATGACGCCCATTAAAGAATCCTGGCGCATGACCAAGGGCCACAAGGGCATGATCTTCGGCCGCATGGCCATCGTCGTCGTCATTATCCTCGTTCTCGCCGTCGCATTCGGCTTGGGCGCTGCAGCGGCGGGCGCTTCCGAAGGTGTGTTGAACGCGGTGATGAGAGTACTGGGCACCGTTGGCTTCGGTCTCATCAGTTACGTGGCCGTGGTGGATATCATCCGCGAGCTGGTGGAGCGAGGCGCATTCGATACCATCGATCCCATTCACGAAGAAATAGAGGATGAAATTTAAGGAGGTGCCCCGTGAGCTATTTAAAAGTTGAAATTTTCGTGCCGGAAGAATACGTGGTGGAACTGGCCAACGATTTAAACGAAGCGGATATTTTAAAAAACGGCCACTACGACTACGCCTTCAGCCTGACGAAGGTGGAAGGCCACTGGCGGCCCTTGGAAGGCGCCGATCCCTATGACGGCGTCATCGGCCAGGTGCAAACTCGGGAAGAGATGAAGATGGAATTTCGTATCGACGAAGAAGACCGGGAAGAGGTGCAGCGGATTATCGACCGCATCCACCCCTACGAAGTGCCCGTGGTCAATTACATTCAATTGGTTTAAAAGTAAATGAACGACGAAGATCTCTTTACGAAAAGGGGAGAAAGTGCCTAAGGGCACTTTTTTCTTGGGTTGGCGGTGTATACTGCCTTCGAAAGGAAGGGATCACGTGACTTGGTTAATGATTTTTGTCGCAGCTTGCATGATGTGGATGCCGAAAGGAAAATAATATGCTGACTCTGGGATACCATACGTCGACGACGGCGGGTTTTGTAAACACCATGAACGAGGTGAAAAAATACGGCGCGAACACTTTCCAATTTTTCACGCGCAATCCCCGGGGCTCCAAGGCCCGGGAGTTGGATGTGGCGGATATGGATGCATTTATTCGGGAGAAAAAAGATTTCGGCCCCGTCGTCGCCCACGCCGCCTACACCATGAATCTGGCCTCGAGCCGGGAGGACGTGCGGGAGAAAAGCTATGATATTTTCGCTTCGGACATGGCCCTTCTCGCCCAATACCCGGAGGATACGGTTTACGTCTTTCATCCGGGCAGCCACACGAAGGACGGTGCGGAGGTGGGCGTGGAGCGAATTATTCGCGCCATGGATAAGGCGAAGGAGCTGTTTCCCCAACGGGCCATTTGTCTCGAGACCATGAGCGGCAAGGGCACGGAAATCGGCGGGCGGCTTGAGGAAATCGTGGCCATCATAGATGCCGTGGCAGCGGAGGATGTGGGCGTGGTGCTGGATACCTGCCATCTGTTCAGCGCCGGCTACGATCCGGCGGATCCCGAGGCATTTTTCAGCACCTTTGACGAGCTCATCGGCCTTGAAAAGATAAGGGCCGTTCACGTGAACGACTCCCTCACTCCATTCGGCGCAAAAAAAGATCGCCACGCACCGGTGGGTGCGGGCGAAATCGGTTTGGATGTGCTGGGGCGTTTTCTCTCTTCCGCGCCTTTAAAGGGGCTTCCCATGATTTTGGAAACGCCGGGGGAGCCGGAGGATCACGAAAAAGAAATTCAGCGCTTAAACGCCTTCGGTCAATCCATGTGATTGGCCATGGTGACGGCGACGGCTTTCTTCCACCGCGTCCGTTCGTCTGTAAGATCGGCGCCGGTGGGGGAAAGGATATGGGCCTTGGAGGCCCGTTTTTTTATGTCCGAAATATCTTTATAGAGACCGCAACCGATCCCCGCCATAAAGGCGGCGCCAAGGGCCGTGGTTTCTACCAAAGCCGGCCGGTGGACGGAGCGGTGAATGGCATCGGCCAGGGTGGTCATTAAATAGTCGTTGTGGCTCACGCCGCCGTCGACGAGAATGCGGTCGTGGCTCGCCTGTAAATCTTTTTCCATGGCATCCACCACATCGGCGGTCATGTAGGCGATGGCATCGAGAGCGGCCTTCACCAAATGGGCCTTGGTCGTGGAGCGGCTGATGCCGAAAATGGTGCCTCGGGCGTCGGGATCCCAATAGGGCGTGCCCAGGCCCGTAAAGGCGGGGACGAAGAGCATGGGATTTTGTCCCGCCACGCTTTCGGCGAGGGCGGCGGTTTCTTGCGCCTTGTCCACGAGCTCCATATCTTCCTTCAGCCATTCGATGACGCTGCCGCAAGCGAAGATGCTGCCTTCCATGGCATAGACCGGTCCTTCGCCGATGTCCCATGCGTAGGAGGAGAGCAGGCCGTGTTCGCTGATAATGGGGGCATGACCCGTGTTCATTAAGACGAAGGCGCCGGTGCCGAAGGTGCTTTTCACTTCGCCTACCTCGAAGCACTGCTCGCCGAAGAGGGCGGACTGTTGGTCGCCGATCATGCCCGTAATGGGAATGGAAATGCCGAAATGCTCCGCCAAGGTGGAGCCGAAATGAGCCGCCGTGGGAAGCACCTCGGGCAAGCACACCCGGGGGATGTCGAAAAGCTTTAAGAGCTCGTCGTCCCAATCCAGATCGTGAATATTAAAGAGCATGGTGCGGGAGGCGTTGGACATATCCGTGCGGTGGACGCCGCCGGTTAAGTGGTAGAGGAGGAAGCTGTCCACGGTGCCGAAAAGCACCTCGCCCTTTTCCGCCTTCTCCCGCGCCCCCTCCACATGATCGAGAATGTAGGCGATTTTTGTGGCGGAGAAGTAGGCATCCACTTCAAGGCCGGTCTTTTGGCGGATCATATCGCCGTAGCCCGCGTCTTTAATCGCCTCGGCACGATCGGCGGTGCGGCGGCACTGCCACACAATGGCCGGGGCGATGGCCTTGCCCGTTTTCTTGTCCCAAAGAATGGTGGTCTCCCGCTGATTGGTAATGCCCATGGCCACAATGTCTTTTCTGTCGATCTGTGCCTGGGCGATGGCTTCGGCGCAGACGCCGACCGTGGTGGCTAAAATTTCCGCGGGATCTTGCTCCACCCAGCCGGGATGGGGGAAGAATTGGCGAAAGGGTTTTTGCGCCACGGAGATCACATGGGCGTCTTCGTCAAAGAGAATGGCGCGGTTGGATGTGGTGCCCGCGTCGATGGCGAGTAAGTACTTCATGATTCACCTCGGTAAGAATTTCAGATAGTTTGCGACTAAGCCACAAGGGGCAGGGCGAGCTTTAAGACGATGCCCAGCCCGGCGCCCAGGACAATGAGTTTGATCAGATCCATTTTTTTCCAATAGAGCACACCGCCCACGACGAAGGTAATGAGGGCGACGATTTCCAGGCCGCCCCCTTCCGGCCAAAGGGCGTTTTTAAACATCTCGTAGGAGGCGACAAAGATCAGGCCGATGATCCCCGCCTTGATTCCCCTGAGCAGCATGTCCATGAGGCGAAAGGTGCGCTTTTTCGTAAAGAGAAAATAGGCCAGAGTCAGGATGATCATGGTTTGCGGCGCCGTCACCCCCGCCGTGGCCACGACAGAGCCCACGGGCCCCGCCACTTGCGCCCCGACGAAGGTGGCGCTGTTAATGGCGATGGGCCCCGGGGTCATTTGGCTGATGGTCACGAGATCCGTGAATTGGGTCATGGTGAGCCAACCTTCCTGCTCCACGATAAATTGTTGGATCAGGGGAATGGTGGCGTAGCCTCCGCCGAAGGAGAAGAGGCCGATTTTAAAGAATTCAAAGAATAATTTCGCTAAGAGCAAGGCGTCCTCCTATATTTCAAGACTCATGTCCCCGTCGGCGATCCAGCCCCGCTTCTTCATGGTGCGGTAGACGAGATAGCTGATGAGGCCGGGGAGAACGACGTGGATGAGAAGAATGACGAGAAGCAGTTGAGGAAAGGCCATGGCGCCTTCCATGGCCTGAATGGTGCCGATTTGCCCCACGAGGCCGCTGGTGCCCATGCCGCTTCCGAGAGGCGTGTTCTTCAGCTTAAAGACCACGGTGGACAGAGGAGCGATGACGGCCCCCGCCACGGTGGGCGGAATCCAGATCCTGGGGTTCTTCACGATATTGGGCATTTGCAACATGCTGGTCCCCAGGCCTTGGGCGAAGAAGCCGTCGAAGCCGTTGTCCTTAAAGGAGATAACGGCAAAGCCGATCATCTGCGCCGAGCAGCCCACGGTGGCGGCGCCGCCGGCAAGACCGGAAAGGGAAAGCATCATGCAAATGGCGGCGCTGGAGATGGGCAGGGTGAGGGCGATGCCCACGATGGTGGCCACCAAAATGCCCATGACAAAGGGTGCCTGTTCCGTGGCGGCCATAATCAGCTTGCCCACGCTTTCCATAAGCCATTGAATGGAAGGCCCTACCAAGACGGCGAGGAGCGTCCCCGTGAGCACGGTGACCGCCGGGGTCATGAGGATGTCGATGCGGGTTTCCTTGCTGATGAGCTTGCCCGCTTCCGCCGCCACAATGGCCGCGAGATACACCGCCACCGGGCCGCCGATGTCGTAGCTCGCCGCCCCTACAACGGAGGATGCGAAAAGCACCAAGGGCGGCGCGTCCAGGGCGAAGGCGATGGACATGGCGATGGCCGGGCCCGTGGCCGCCTGTGCCATGGGCCAGAGGGTATCCGTTAAAAAGGGAATGTGGAGCTGGGTGCCGATGGTGTTTAATATGGTGCCGATCAGCAAGGTGGCGAAGAGGCCGTAAGCCATGGCGCCTAAGGCGTCGATGCCGTAGGTCTTTAAATTGGGGTGCACATTTTTCTTGTGCAGAAACTCTCTCATTGGTGTCCTTCCTTCGTGTGATCTTCAAATTTCGTAATGCAAATGCCGCTGAAGCCCAAGAGCAAAATAATCAAGGCCGTATTAATATCCGTAAACATGCCCAGGGCCGTGGCGACGAGGATCATGACTACGGAAAAGCCCCGGTCTTCTTTAATTGCCCGCTTGCCCATGCGGTAGGTGGTGAGAAAGAGCACGGCGGAAATAATGCCGCTGATCCCCACCAGAGCCGCGTTGACGAAAAAATTCGAGCGGAACTGGCGATAGGCCATATTAATGGAAAGAATAATCACCAAACAGGGAAGCACACTGGCGAGAAGACACACCGCCGCCCCCGCCGGGCCGCGCAGCTTGTAGCCCGTCAACAGGGATGCGGAAATGGCCATGGCCCCGGGACCCGACTGGGCCAGGGCCACGATGTCCATCATATCGTCTTCGCTGATCAGGGGCTGATGCTCCACAAATTCGTCCCGAATAATGGGCACGATGGTGTAGCCGCCGCCGAAGGTGAAGGTATTGATTTTTAAAAAAGTAAAAAATAATCTTCTTAAAGATACCGTATTTTCCATGCATGACCTCCTGTTCAATAGTATACTGTAAGGAGAATACCGCTTCAAGAAAGGATGGGATTTAATGAATATCGGTTTAATCGGTCTCGGCAATATGGGCCGGGCATTTTACGACTTGTTTTTAGAAGAGGGCCACGAAATCTTCGTCGGCTCCCCTCACGAAAAAGACATCGATACCTTCCAAACCCGGGACAACGCCGCCATCGTGGATCGCTCGGAGATCCTGTTTATCGGCGTCAAGCCCTATATGGTGGAAGAGGTTATGGCGGAAATCGTGCCGAAGGTAGAAGGACAGATCATCGTGTCCATGGCCGCCGGCGTGAGCCTGGAGCGGCTGAAAAAAATGGCCCCCACGGAAAAAATCATCCGCATTCTTCCCAACACCCCCGTGGCCGTGGGCTCGGGCGTCGTCGCCTATACCCCGGGCTACGACATGAGCGACGAGGAAAAGGCCGCCTTTGAAGAGCTGTTGAAAGGCGCGGGCGAAGTGGTGGAAGTGGCGGAAAAAGATTTGGACATCGTCACCGCCCTCACCGGCGCCACCCCCGCCTTCGTCGCCATGGTCATCGAAGGCTTCGTCGACGGCGCCTGCGCCTGCGGCATGAAGCGGGATCTGGCATACACTCTGGCGGCCAAAGCCGTGGCGGGCACCAGCGATCTCATGACGGCACGGGGCCTGCATCCCGGGCAATTAAAAGACGGCGTCACCTCTCCCGCCGGTGCCACCATCGAAGGCGTCCTCATGCTGGAATCCATGGGCATGCGCTACGCCTTCGCCCAATCCATTATAAAAACCGTAGAAAAAGGAAAATCTCTATAAAAATTTATTTTTTCCATAGGCAAGTCGACCGAGCTATGTTAAGATAATTCATCGAGCAGAGGATAAAGTAGAGAAGGGGAGGGAATATGAAGCAGAAGAATGTCAATCTAACCGAAGGCGTGATTTGGAAAAACCTGTTGACTTTCACGCTCCCTCTCCTCCTTTCCGCTTTACTCCAGCAACTTTATAACACGGTGGACCTTTTAATCGTCGGCCGCTTTGCGGGCAAGGTGGATATGGCCGCCATCGGCGCATCGGGCCCCATTACCGTCCTCGTCGTCGCCCTCTTTATGGGCATGTCTACGGGGACGTCGGTTTTGGTGGCTCAGTACTACGGCGCCAAGGACCGGGCGGAGCTGTCGAAAACCGTGCACACCAACTTCGCCATGGCTATTTACGGCGGCCTGGGCCTCACCATTCTTACCGTGGTTCTGTCTCCCTGGTTTTTAAGCCTCATCGACACGCCGGAAAACGTCATGGGCCCCGCTACCCGCTACCTGCAGATCATATTTGTGGGGCTGATCCCCGTCATGGTCTACAATATGGGCTCGGCGGTACTGCGGAGCGTCGGCGACAGCGTGCGCCCCTTTAACTTCCTCGCCATCGCCGCCGGGCTGAACATCGTCTTGGACCTGTTCTTCGTCGGCTACTTAAAAATGGGGGCCATCGGCGCCGGCATCGCCACGGCCATCGCCCAATCCACCTCGGGGATTTTGGTCATCATCAGTCTCATGCGGACCACGGACATTTATCGCCTGCGTCTGAAAAAAATTCGCTTCCATAAAAAAACCCTGGAGCGGATCGTGGCCATCGGCCTGCCCGCCGCCATCTCCGGCGGCATGATCGGCCTCTCCAACGTCATCATCCAGGCGAAGATCAACGTCTTCGGCGCCCAAGCCATCGCCGGCGTGGCCGCGGCCAGCCGCATCGACGGCTTCGTCTTTACCTCATTGGAAGCCTTCGCCCTGGCCATCACCACCTTCGTGGGACAAAACATCGGCGCGAGAAAGCCCAAGCGACTGAAGACGGGCATCGGCACCGCCATTATCATGACCCTGATCTTCGTCGCCTCCGTCTCATCCGTCCTCGTCATCTTCCGCCATCCCTTTATGCATATCTTTACGGCGGATAAAGACGTCGTCTACTACGGCGCGAAAATGATCGGGACACTGGCCCCCTTCTACGTCATCTTCTCCGTCACCGAAGTCCTTTCCGGGGCCATACGGGGAAGCGGCGACGCCATTCCTATAATGGTCATTACACTCATCGGCATGTTCGTCATCCGCATCGGCTGGATCATCGTCGCCATGCCCATCTACAACACCATCGACATTATTTATTGGAGCTACCCCATCAGCTGGATCTTCACCTGGGCCCTGACCCTGGTGTACTACTTTAAAGGCAAATGGAGGAAAAGAGCCATGGAAGGAGAGATCGCATAAGCGGTCTCTTTTTTCCATGGAGAGAAGACCCTGCGGGGCCGCTTTGTTTTTTGCCATAGGATATGATTGTAGTTTCTTTTTTTCTTCGAGGATAATTTACTTACCTAACCATTCCGGGGGCGGGAAAAAGGGCGTTGCGATTCGCCCTCTGCCCCTTCCCCGGGACCCTCATGACCTATCCCGACGAGCAAAGCGAGTCGTAGGAAGGTCAGATGCAGTCTTACACCGTTTCGAGAAGGCGAAGCCTTTTCGAAACGGATGTATAGTTGTACCACCCCATCCACCCACAAAACGCCTTTTAGCAGTGCAATCAGGACCTATCCCGACGAGCAAAGCGAGTCGTAGGAAGGTCAGATGCAGTCTTACACCATTTCAAGGAGGCGAAGCCTTTTTGAAATGGATGTATAGTTGTAATGCCTATCGGCATTTGATTCCTGTTGGACCATATCGCGGAAGAAATACTTTGAGTTGGATAAATTTACTTTCATAAAAAAGATAAAGGCTTGCCCGACTCATTTTCTTTTGTGAGCGAAGAAGCCCAATAAAAAGCGGAACCCGAAAGGGTTCCGTCCATATAGAAAGTGTTAGGTTGCAAATTTATCAAGTTTATTTTCTTCCCATTAAGTCATCTTCAACTAATCGCAGCAGTCTTTTCATGCTGTAAGAATATTCAGGGGAGCTCATTTGTAGAATATATTCGGTTGATCTTCCTTTTCCTATGACGTCGATAGTTCCTTCTTCAAGTAACGTATTTACAGCTCTCCTAAATTGATAACTATCAATTGAAAGATTTTTTTCAGCTTCTCTTCTGGTGATCGAGCGATGTTTTATTAGGTAAAGCAAAATTTCTTTTTGAGGACTTGGATATTTTTCTATAATCTTTTCCAAGTCTACTTTCCAAATCCTTAAACCGGTGCTGTATTGATCTCTCATGACTTCCGGAAGTTTTAGCTTGTACTTTGCAGCAATATCAAAAATTCTGGGACCGCCGCTTCCCGCCTTTTCAGAAATGCCTATCCTTCTCATAATGGAAGACATGGTATGGTTTCTGATGTCTGATGTTCCGCCGTGGATAAATTCTTCAACGGAGACCCTCATCTTTCCGGGATTTATAAATTCGTAATAATCCGGATAGGCCATTACCTTGATAGGCGTGTCGGAATCATAATATGAATGCATTAGAGCATTTACCAAGGCTTCCCTCACAGACGTGAACAAATCGGATTTATAAGGAAGTCTCGTTTTACTCTTTTCTTCGAGGATAAACGTATCTTTGATAGTAAGATTCAATTTTTCCATTACGATTCTAAAAAATTTATAGACGTTGAGCTCCGGATACTCCATATCGCCGGTGGAAACCCTTTCGACCCAATCCGTGTCCAGCGAAGAATTCTTTTCAAAGTAGTCCAATTGAAATCCGGGGAAGCGATCCGTAATAGCGGTGTATTTTCCGAAAAACAGCAATCCGCCGGTTGTCAAGAGATACTCGTTTTATCCCTGTCTATCCTTCCTCATCGCACCTAATTCAATAAGCATTTCTCTGAAGTCGATGTCTTTATATTTTTCATTATGGCTTTGCTCGTACAGCTCTTTACGATACATTTCTAAGGTATCCATATCCAAGTCATCGAGATCATAGTTCTTTAATAGTTCATTGTCTGTTTCTTTTTTTGCGCCGACAACAAGTGCCTTATATTTCTCTTCGGATAATTTTCTATCCCCTTCGCCTAATCGCTCATAAGCCTCTTTGGGATTTCCGTCTAAATAGACAGGTTTAAGATGATAGGGTGCTTCCGGAATGCTGATAATCAATAGCTGCAATCCGTTTTCAAGTTTCACGACTTCAATGTCATTGTTAGAGAGGATATTTGAGCTAACCTTTTTTGGGTTGTTGAGGTTGCTAAACAAGTCATCCCTCAATTTATAGGCATCATTGACGCCCGTAACCTCTTTATTCTTCTCGTCGACGCCAAATATCACTATGCCACCGTCTGTATTAGCAAAAGCAGAGTAAGTTTCCCAGAAAGATTTTGGAACTTGGTTCTTTGCTTTTTTAAGCTCAATACGGCTGCTCTCTTTTATTTCAAGAAGCTTATTTAGTTCCATAATCAACCTCTCTTTCAATATTCGCACGATTAACTCACGATTATTTTCGTTTACTTTGGCGGATTCAAGCCATTTGTATTGATTGGGGAAGTTAATCTCGCACGATTAACTCACGATTAACCCCGATTCTTCTTGATAAGATTATACCAAATTTATTGAATTGATTCGTTGAATCCTTTTAATAAAAAAGACCCCCGTAGGGTCTCTCGAACAAAGCCGCTTGTATGCGGCTTTATTCGTTCTCCCACCTCAGGTCTTTTCCGAAAAATGCCATGGGCACGAATTTATGAAAGATGCGGCTGAAGATTCGGTCGCCGTACACGGTGGAAAGTTCGTTGGGGGTCAGATTGGTGTTGATGATCATCTTTTTGCCGTCGATCATGCGGCTGTTGACGATGTTAAAGAGCTGGGAGTTGGTGAAGCTGTTATTGAGCTCGGCGCCCAAATCGTCGATGATCAAGAGATCCGCCGTGAACAGGCTGTCGTAGGCCATTTTTATTTCGTCACCGGCGTCGCGATTAAAGGTTTTTTCTTCAAAGATGCGCACCATACCGAAGGCGGTTTCGTAAACCACAGATTTCCCCGCCGCCATAAGCTCCGCCGCCACGGCGTGGGAAAGGAAGGTCTTCCCCAGCCCGGTGGGGCCGTAGAGGAGAAGGTTCATGTCGTTGGCCTCGTCGAAGGTGCTGATGAAATTTTCCGCCACGGTCAAAATCTCTTCCATGTTTTGCCGCGGGGAGATGCCCTCGTCGGCAAAGGGCATGTCGGAATAAATGTCCAGGCGAAAATTGCCGAAATTATTCTTCTCGATCTGCCGCTCGATGTGGCTCGACCGATGGAGATAGGCGGTGAGCCGCTGCTTCATGCAGCTGCAACGGCTGCCGTCTTCCAAATAGCCCTTGTCCTTGCACTTCTCGCAGGAGTAGATGGGATCGAGATAGTTCGGCGGCAGGCCCGCTTCCGTAAGCAGCGCCCGCGCCATGGCTTCGTAGGTTTTCAGTTCCTCCACGGCGGCGTCCTTCACTGCCCCGTCGCCGGAAAGCAGGGTGGCCTTCGCCGCCTCAAAGCCCAAATTGCGGATATTGTCCTCCACCTCTTCCAGGCCGGGGGCCATGGCATAGGCTTCCTGCCGGCGCTCGTAGAGAATCCGTTCGTTTTCCCGCCTCAGGGCGTCGTAATCTGCGCGAATTTTATCGAAGATGGATGCCATCTATTTCTGTCCTTTCCCGTCTAAAAATTGGCGGCGCTTCCGCTGCGCCATTTGCTCCAAGGCCTCGGCGCTGTACTTCGCCGTGGCGGATCCGGTGATGGGCCGGGCGTGGCTCACCCGGGGCGCCTTGGGCTTTTGATCCTTGGAAAGATCGTCGATCTTTTTTATGTCCTTCGCCTTCCACGCGGCGAGAATGCTTTCGAAATAGCGCCAGTTGGGCTTGGCGATGCCGCCGGTGCGCTTCGCTGCCTCTTCCAGAAGTTCGAAATCCATTTCCGCCCCGTAAGATGTGACGGCGGCGGATTCCTCGGCGATGTAGGGCTTGTTGGAAAGGCCCATAAGCTCAAGCAGGTGGCGATAGCGGTAGTAGGCCTCGTCGTGGGTGCGGAAATTTTCCGCCAAAGCCTCCGGCGTGCGCACATTGGCATCGGCCCAGTTCCGCACGATCCCTTCGATATAGGGGACGGAGCGCTTGTTTTTTTCCTCGGTGCCGTAGCGGAAGGCCTCCAAAATCATTTCCGGCGTCATATTATACACCTCGCGCCAGGCGGCGATATCCAGCTTTTGTTGGTAGGGCACCTGCTTGCGCATGTAATATTCCACCCGGGAAAAGAGATTGGCCATTTCCGTGTCCTCCAAGCGGCGCACGAAATCGCTCTTCGTTTGCTGCGGGCTGTAGACCTCCTTGGTGTAAAGCTCCTTCAGCCGCAAAAAGCGAATGCCGTAGCTTTCCCCTTCGTAAATCTTCTCCACGATCCCTTCCGATTCCCAATAGTCCCACGCCCGCTTCACGTCGGTCTCCAAAAGATTCAGCCGATCGGCCAGAGAGCGGTGATCCCCCTCGCCGCCGTTTAATGCCAGCTGCAGACCCGCCAAATAGACCTTAACGAAATCCCCGTCGGCCTGAGGCATGTAGTCGTTTAAAAAAATATTTTCCACCGGGGTATCCCCCAAGTCAAATTGAAGGGTGTCCAATTTAAATTCCACGTCGCCACCTGCCTTTCGTCATTTCCATTTGCTGAACCAACACCGTCGTAAACTGCCGCAAACTCCGTATGTACTTTCGGTACGGGTCGAAAGCGGTATCCATAAGCGCCTGCCGGCTCAGCTCCACCGGCCGATACACCGGATCCATTGCCTCAAAGCCCAAAGACTCATAGAGATGAATGGCCCGCCCGTTCCAGGGCAGCACCTCCAAGAAAATCCGCTCAAGCCCCAGATTAAAAAAGCCGTGATTCAACAGCCAAGTGATGGCCGCACGTCCCACGCCCCCGTCGATTACCGCCCGGTCCAAAATAATGCCCAGCTCGGCGGAGCGGGAAATGCGGGAAATCCCCTTCAGGCCCATATAGCCCGCCGCACGACCCTCCAAGAGAATGGCGAAATACCTGTCCCGGCGGCTCTTCGTCTTCCAGCGAAACCAATCCCCCACCGTGTCCTCGTCTTCCGAAAAATTATACATAGCAAAGAGAGGGTCGTCGTAATCCGTCCAGGACAAAAAATCCCGCACGTGCTTTTCCTCTAAAGGCACCACCCGGATCCCGTGGGAGCCATCCATAACACCCTCTCCTTTCTTAGCTATGATTGTACCATATGGAGAGAGAGGGAACTTATTTTTTCTTATTTAATCCGAAGCCTTTCACTTCGCCGCAATAAAATTCTTTCCATTATATAGGCGATAAAACTAGGTAAAAGAGCCGTAAAGACGAAAGGATAAGAGCACGAAAAAAAGGCCGCACGGGAATAAAATAAACGCCTTCTCTGAGAAAAAAATAAAAAGAGAAAAAAATTTAAAAATATATGTGATAAGTAGAATATTGCATTGTTTTTTTGAAAAGTATGGGGTATCATGGTTGTAATTAGGAATATGAGAAAATGATTTCACATCATATCGATATAAACGAACAGAAACAGGGGAGGAGTCAGAATGAAATCTGCATTGAAACGAGTCGCAAGTCTATTAATGGCCGTCATCATGATTATGGAGGTCGTCACGCCCGGCGTGGTACAAGCGCGCTCAGGCTACGACAACAGGGCCACGGTCAGCGACGAGGAATTCATCCCGGGAGATGCGTACGTCCCCTCTGCCCAAAATCAGCCGCAGCGACAAGCGCCCAGCAGCTACCGCCCGCAGCGGCAAGCACCGAATACATACCAGCCCACCCGCCCCGCGCCGAGCACCCCCGCGCAGGCGGAGACCGGAGACACCTTCGACCCTGCTACGAATAAAGTAGAAGTGTCGGGAGAAAAGGCGCCGAAGCCGTTAATCGAAGACGACGCCAAGAGCAAAGAGATGGCCCTGGAATTTTCGGAAGAAAAAGAAAGAGTCCGCGTGGCATCGCCTATGAATCCCGGAGGACTCGAAGACAAGAAATTCACCATCCTCACCCGCTTCGACGTCTCCACCAAAAACGGACCGGTGAAGGCGGGCCAAACATTTACCCTGCACTTAGACGACAAGCTCATGGTAAAGGATCCCTCCACCTTAAAGCGACTTAGCAATAACGGCACAGTCATTACGGAGCCCCCCGTTTACGATGCGAGAGCCAACACCATTACTTATAAAGTTCGAGAAGATATTACCAAAGACATTCAAGTGCCTATGGCCGTGGATGTGGACTACAATACGGCAAACATCGACCCGAATGCCAAGAAATTTACTATTATTAATAAAGTAACGGGCATCGGCGTCACTGACCCCAAAGATCTACTTCCCGTGGTCGTGGATTCCAACGGCAATATGCTCTCAAGCATTATCGAGCCGGGCCGCGACGATGTGGTCGAAGTCATCGAAGAAGGCGACAATTACAAAGTCAATGTGGACGCCTATGGCGAACCCGTCGTCAACAACCGAGAAATGGCCGGCATCCGCTGGACCGTAAGAATTACCTCCGACACGGACTTAAAAGACTTAGGCCTTAAAACCAACTTTACTACGGTAAAAGGCTCCGGCCTCGGCGAGATCGAAAACATTTCCGTCACCAACACCTCTGTGCCCAATACGGAATTTTCTAACAACCCTGCTCAAGGCAATTTAGGGATTGTAAGCTCCAAGCACCATAACCTAAACACAAATACGAAAGAACTTTACTACACCTTCTACACCCCGAGGACCACAAAACAAGGATCCTATATGTTGGATCTTTCCACCGTACTAACTAAAAAATACATTAAGGGAACGACGGATCCCGTGATCGGTGCCGTGCGTCTCATCCTTCCCGAAGGCTACAACAGCGATCAAATCCGCGAAGCCACCCCCACCCGCGTGGGCATGAACAACCGCACCACGGTCATGGGCGAATTCACATCGGGCAGCACCGCGAAATGGACCGTCACCGACGCCGTGTCCTCGAAAGACCCGGGAAAAGACAACACAAACTTGCCCCTTGAAAACAGAAAGCTTGAAGGCAAGCAAACCATTCAAAGCGCACAAATGGCTGTCTACGCCATTAATGCTGAAGGCAAAATGGTACAGGATAGCACATCGACCATCGGCGGCTTCCCGCCACAGGGGACGAAGCCCGGCGAGAAGGCCGTGGGCACCATCGCCGTCTATGAAGTGGATGCGAATTTAACCAATCCGAACGATGCGGAAGACTACGCCGTCTCCGGTGTGGCCATTTCCAAGTACCAAGACCTCTACATCAAACAAGTGTGGGGCGACATGCCCAAGAGGAACGATGGCACCCCCATCCCTATGCCTCAACAAAAGTTTATCGCCAAAGGCGCAAATGACACGAATTTAGGCGAATGGACCGTGAACAAAGGCGAGCCGGGCAAGACCAGTCGAAACATTACCCTGGCCGGCGCCAAGTATTGGGACATTGTTTCAGATGGCACCGAAACCAAAGCCACCCGATTGGAACACAAAATCGTACAGGAATTTATTCCGCAGGAAGAAACCATCGGCGGGAAGCAATACAGCTACTACGAAAACCTGAACTATTACACCAAAGACGAGGAGACGGACCAAAGATACCACTTCATTCAAAACAGAGCCGCGGATACCACCCAAGGCAAACCCGGCACCTTTGACGTCGTGAAAGTGGACGCCAAGGATCCGACGACAAAGCTGGAAGGCGCCCGCTTCAAACTCAACGGCGCCAATGTGGAAGCCACCACAGACTCCGACGGGAAGGCCACCTTCTCCAACATCGCCCCGGGTAACTACACCTTAATCGAAACTAAGGCGCCGGAGGGCTACAAACTGGATCAAAGAAAGCGAAACGTAACCATCACCACCGGTGGCGAAATCAGCGTCTCCGGACTGGGACGCAACGAATCCTTCTCCAGCGGCGGCAACAAAACCAAAGTGGTCGAACACGACCGCTACCCCTCGTGGCCCGACTACATGAACGCCATGCGCTACGGCAAGTTGGAAAACGGGCAGTTGAGCTTCTATCTCTACCTGAAGCCCCACAAAACCTCAGGGGGCACCACGAACAGAGACACTCGCCTGGCCATTGCCCTTCCCACCGGCATGACCATTGCAAGCGTCGCCGCCTACAACGTGTCCTCCGACCGTCGGGCGGAAATCTATGAAGCCATGGAAAAACAAACCATGGAAGAAAAAATTCAAAGCCTCGGAAACAACGTCATCGGTGCCCCAAATTATGACAATAAGATCATCACCGGCACTGCGAACGTGAAGGATCCCTACACCGGGCGCACCGGCTACCAAATCCTCTTCCCGAAAGAACGCTTCGCAAAGGACTGGGGCTTCTTGGTGAAAGTCACCGCCAATGTAGGCGTGAACAAGACGACCGTCCCCCTGAACTACGACTGGCTCACCAAGGACGACACGGCCAATCAAACGCGACTTCAAGAGCTCGTCACCATCAATAGCGAAAGCGACGGGGACAATACCCCCACCCTGACCATCAGCAACGAGGAGTTTACAAGACAACCCGTCTCCATCACCAAGGTGGACGAAGGAAAAGGGGATAAACAACGAGTCCTTCCCGGTGCCACCTTTGTCCTCAAAGACAAAAACAACCGGCCCATCGACGATGTGCCGACCAATAAAGATGGTGTGGCCGACTTCGGCAAGCTCTCCGCAGGCAAGTATATTATCGAAGAAATCAAGGCGCCCAATGGCTACATCGCCTCACCCGTCGTCTTTGACGTCACCGTCACCGAAAAAGGCGAGGTCACCTACACCCCGCGCTTTAAGAGCGGCTCGGGCGACCCGGTTCAAGGGACGGACTACTTCATCGAAACCGAAGAAAGCAAACAAGAACCCGGCGAAGTAAAATACATTATCAAAGAAAACAAAATGGAAATCCAAGAGAACGAACCCGGCGACATCGGTACGAAAACCGGCGTGTGGGAAGCCTATCGCTATGAATCCCTGAAGTACACGGCGAAAATCTACATCGACAATACGGCACCGGGAACGCGATTTTCCATTCAATTCGACCCGAATCTGGACTTTAAACAATACGTCAACGACATGCCGAAGATTAAAGACGGCCGCGGCATCGCCGTCGCCGATCCCTACTTCGACTACGCCACCAACCGACTCACCTACGTCTTTAACGACCAGTCCCAAAGTGGCCCGACCGATGCGACCATTCACATTCGCGGGATCACCCCGAATAAGTTCTACGCGCAAAACAGCGAGCGCTACTATTTTAAGACCACCGTCCTTCCGAACGTGGACGACACAGATATCACCACCGAAGGAAAAGCGACGAAGACCATCGACTTCGGCGTAGATGCGGATTACGAACGCTACGACACCAATCGTCGGACCCCGGCCCAATCCTATTACCACAGGGACATCTACACCGGCGCCGACGAAGAAGAATACTTCACCGTCTTGGCCTACTACAATCCCCTTGCCGACAATCACCGGGCGCCCCGCACCTTGAAGTTCAACTGGTTGTCCACCAGCTTCGGCGGCAACAACACGCAAATCGTGCGCTGGCCCGCCAACGGCAATACCCCGGCCTTCGATTTGCAAAGCGTAAAAATCTACCGTACGTCGCCGGACATTACTACAGACAGGTACGGCGTGCGCTATAACCGCAACATGCCCCTATCCTTTGGGGTGCGGCCGGAACAAGATCCGAATACCTACACCAAGGTCTACGAAAAGACCATCACTGACCAGGAGCATCACACAGGTGACTCGGCAAACGGCTTTACGCTGAACTACGACCCGGATAAAATTCAATCCTGGGGCACCTTGGACCAAAACAGCCCCTTGAGAATCGACATGCCCCAAATCAGTCGGAATAACGAAGGCTATATTATCGAACAGACCTTCAAGGTCAACGACAAAGACAAGTGGTACAACCTCTTTAGAGCCTTCTACATGAGCAATGGGGAAATGGAATCCGGATTTGCCAGTAAGGTCAACAAGAATACGGGGACAGCCGATCAAACGGCCCAAGAAATCCCGAAATTCTACAAGCAAAAGGTCAAGCTGGTGAATCGGAAGTACACCCCGGGAAGTTTTGATATCTTAAAATTCAGCAGCACAGACGAAAATCAAAAACTGCAAGGTGCCACCTTTGCCCTGACCAACCAAAAAGGTCAAACCATTTATCGGACAACAGACGACCAAGGGAAACTGTCCTTTAAAGACCTCGAGCCCGGCAACTATGCCCTTGTGGAAACCAAGGCGCCGGAAAACTTTGCCAAGTCCGAGGTCAACTGGCAAGTTACCGTAAGCAACAGCGGCGTCGTGACCATTACGGAAATGAGCCTGGGCGGCGGTACCGTCGTCGGAAACACCATCGAATTAAAGGTACCCAACAAGCCCATCGGCGAGAAATTCCGGGTCTACAAAAAAGATGCAAAGGGAAGTCCCCTTCCGGGAGCGAAATTCACCATTACGAAAAAAGGCGCGACCACGCCACTTGACACCGTAACATCCAATCCAAACGGCTACGTTGAATTCAAAAACCTGACCGAAGGCACCTATATTTTGAAAGAAATCGAGGCCCCGGCCGGCTACAAGAAGCTGGATAAAAAATGGGTTATCGTCGTGGACAAAAACCTTAAAGTCAAAGTGTACAACTACACGGAAGGCTCGGGAACAGGCGGCGTTGCAACGAATTCGCTTTTTGTAGGCGAAAACACCTATTGGGTCGACGTGGCCCACCGCCCCCTGACCGGCTGGGATCTCTACGACAACCGCTGGCAAGGCTGGGTGGGCAACTCGCCCGACCCGTACAAAATGGGGACGCGGATCATCGGCATCAATAAACAGGACAAATACGTCATTCAGCGCTACATCCTGAACCCCGAGGGATACAACCTCAACGAAGCCAAGGTGGAAATCCACAGAGAAAAGCCTAATGACCAAAACATGACTTGGTTCAAGGGCAATGAAGAGTTTAAGGTTTACAAATTAGCTAAGAAGCCCGTCACCGTCAATGTGGAAGACTTCCGTTTAGCCGACTACGGCGCGACGGAAATAACGCAACCGGACTTTACCACCGGCGCAACTCCAAAGGACGGCGAACCGGACCGGAAGTCCTTTGACTTTAAAAACATTACCGGGCCCATCGTCATCGACGTGAAGGTACCCTATGATGATGAAAGCGGCGGCGTCGGTACCGGGATGGACCTGTGGATCGACGGCAAAGTCTATTGGAAGAGCGACTACTACGAACGCGTATCCGACATCGTGTTGGGAGAACCCGTCGATAGAGCCCAGGATTCCGACATTATCGGCTCCTATATCTCCGATGGCTCCCTGGACGTCACCAACGAACAGAAAAAATACAGCTTCAAACTGAAAAAAGTAAAAGATGACGATCCCAACACCACCATTCAAGGCGCCACCTTTAGCCTGACAGGCCCCGGCGAAAACGGCGAAAAGCGTACCCTCGTCACAGACGAGAAAGGCATCATTCAGTTTAACGACCTGGTGGAAGGCACCTACAAACTGGAAGAAACCTCCGCGGCCCCGGGCTACGACAAGGTGAAGACCAACTGGACCGTCACCATTACCAAAGAGGGCAAAGTCTTTATGAAAGACGACAGCCCCACAGGAAAATCGGCGGTGTGGGATGTGGCGACTGACACCACTGCCCCCGCTCATCAAATGAGCCGCAGCGCCATGCTGAACGACTTCCTCGCCCCCTTCGGCGAAGAAGCAGCGCCTGTAAACGCTCAAGCACCCATGGCGGAAGAAGCTGTCGATGGGAAAGAAAGGGCGGAAGCGGAAGCGGCGAGCGCAACGTCTGAAGATGCGAAAGATGCGGCGAATGTTTCTAATGCAGCGGAAAAGAAAGAGACTGCAGCGGAAGCATCCGAACCGATAAGCGAAAAAATCAGCACCACCAAACAGCTAAACAACTTCCTCACCACCTTCGGAGCCAATAGCGGGCTTGAACTGGGCGAAGAAATCGTCCCGAGCCCCGTGGGCGCCGAGAGCGATTGGGAAAAGGTCGATCCGGCTCGATCGGAAGGGATAAATCACAGGCATACGTCGAAAACCGAAGCGCCCATGGACACAAAGATCCTCGAGATCAACAAAGTAGACAATCGCTTCAGACAAGCCTTCATTTATGGCGAACCCACCGGCGGTACGAAACCGCGCGAAATACAAATCCATTTCTGGGAAAATTCCTATGATGTCACCACAAATCGACCGAACTGGACGAAGGTTAAGGTCTATCAAGTGGATAAGGGATCCATCGATAATCCCGGCACAAAGAAAGAGATTACCAGCGTCAAGTGGACTCCGATAAGTAATAACGAGACAGGCAATAAATTCCGCCTAAAATCCAATATCATTCCAAAAACCGTCAAGGGATGGATTTTGGTGGAAGTCGAGACACCGTATATGGAAGGTTTGCGCATCGGCCTCGGCTCGGATTACAGATCCAACACCGAAGCAAGTACATGGGATAGTACGTATAAAGCTTGGATCGACGAGTCCTACGGCAGTGAATCCGACATTAACTGCAAGCACTTGATTAAAGTTATCCAAGGGCAAAACGGCACGGTCGCGGCGAATCCGGCCAGTGCAAAGGCAAACACCACCGTCACCTTAACGGCGACACCGAGTGAAGGCTACGTACTGGACTACTACACCGTCACTAATACGGCGACGCAAGAGACAAAAACCTTTACCGGCAACACCTTCACCATGCCCGACAGCGACGTTACCGTTACGGCCACCTTCAAGAAGAAGGCGCCACCGAAATACAAAGTAACTGTCAATGGCATGCAAAACGGCACGGTAACGGCATCTCCCACTGAAGCGGAAGCGGGAAAGACGGTGCAATTAACCGTCACGCCGGCAGAGAACTATCAAATTCAAAGCATTACCGTCACGGACGGACAGGGAAAGATTATTCCCGTCGACATGAGAAATTACACCTTTGAAATGCCGCCGTCCAATGTCTCCGTTTCGGCGACCTTTGTTGAAAAGCCGCCGGAAATCTATACCGTAAGACTCGTATCCTCGTCGCCGGATGGTGGTACGGGTGGCACGGTGGGCGCAAGTCCCACTTCGGGAAAAGCAGGCACAGAGGTCACCGTATCGGCGACGGCCAATGAGGGCTACACCCTCGCCGGTATTTCCGTCGCTGCCGCAAATGGCGTGCCGGTCACCCTCACGAACAACAAATTCGAAATGCCCGCCTCCAATGTCACGGTCACGGCCACATTTACCAAAAATCCCGATCCCCAAGATCCGGGCACTGAGATTCCCAATGGCAAACTGGCCGTTGTGAAAAACAAGCAAACGGGCTTGGACATGAAGATCTTTAAAAGGAACTTCCTGGGCACGGGCTTGAAAGACGCCATCTTCACCCTGAAGGAAACGGGACCGGATTTCGACGTCAAGAAGGCCAAAGAGGGCGGCATCAATCTCAGAGCGAAGTCCGAAGACAAAACCGGCCGCCTGATCTTTATCGACGGAGAGGACAATCCCTTGAGTCCTCAGCCCCTGTTGCCCGAAGGCTACTACGTGCTGAAAGAGGAAACGGCGCCTTCAGGTTACAAAAAGATCACGGCGCCGTGGAACATTCACATCAAAGAAGATAAGGGCCAATTAATCGCCGAATACTATGGGCCGGAAGACACGGCATCGAGCTACCTGAACCAAGTTCACGCGGATGCAAGCGGTAATCCGGTGGACAAGGCCTTGGTCAAGAAATTGACTACCACGCCTTCAGGAATTAAGTACGCATCCCGCGTCACTGCCATCGACCCGGAAGCCAAAACCTTTAATCAAAGAATCTACCTGGATACACGGGGACGAGACGACGTCATCAACGTTCAAATCAAGCCCCTCATTAAGCGGGAAGAAAGAGACTATGCCCCGAGAGAGGTTGAAGACCCCGTCACACACGAGAAGACGAAGATCGCCGATCCGCCGGACACCTTAGAACCCGGCGTCAAGACGGCGTACCGCACCACTTACAAGGTGGCCGATCCCGGAGTCGATCCGCCCGTGGATTCCATCTTAAAATCCTACGACCTGTCCAAGGACAATGTGTCCATGGTCAACACCGCCCGTTGGCGTCCCTTCGATTGGGGCTTCGATGAAGACCAATTGAACTTAAAGCCCGGCGTCTACTTTATCGACGTGGAAGGCTATTACGACGACAACATCGTGGATGAAGGCAAGATCGACATTCAGCTCAACTTCTTTAGCGGCGAGCGGACCTTCCGCCAGGCAACGAAAGCTGAATTTAATGGTGACAAAACCATTAAATCAATTAAGTACAAAGACAAAAGCGAAGTAGAGAAGACCGACTCCTTCTTAGCGGGGAACATGATCATCAACGAGGCGTATAAAGCCAAATTCGGAGACGGAAGTTGGTTAACCGACCAGCCGGATGGCGCCAAATATATTAATATGTTGAGCCGATTGGGCGGCCGGATTGTCCCCTCTCTTGATTCCAAGGACGCATCCTATGAGGCCCCCGTCGAATCGCAAACCACGAGCATCAACATTAATCCCTTGTATACGTCGAAGAATTCGAAAGTCATCCCTCAAGCGGGCATGATCATCACCGACGAAGAGGAATCCTACAACATTACCTTCTCCAAGCACGGTCGCGACGGCGATGGCCCTGAGTGGAGTCCCACCGGAAACTTGGTAGCGGAAAACCGCCTGGAAGGCGCCGTGTTCAAATTGCAACAATGGACGCCGAACTCCAACGACTACGAAGACGTGGAAGGCTCCTTTGTGGCATCGGCATTTAACGGCTACTTCGGCTTCCGGGGCTTAAAGCCCGGGCGCTACCGCATAATGGAAGTCAAGGCGCCGGAAGGCTACACGCCGATCAAGGATCCCATCCTGTATTTTAAAGTGGCCTATACGGAAGATGAATTGAAGATCACCGATTCGGATGGCAAATCCAAGATCATTCCGGGCAAACAAGGGTATATCTCCCTGGAATACGATGATAGTGCCAACGGTATTTACCAATACGTCAAAGCAGACGGAAGTGAAGTAGGCGGAAAGCTCGTCGACTTCGTTACCTCCGGTACGGCGCGGAACATGGGTAAAATCGTAAACGAAAAGCCCGGCAAAGGGGAAGTCACCGTTAGCAAGGTCGATGAGAACCTGCAGTCCTTAAAAAATGCCACCTTCAAATTGACCCGCCTGTCATCCGCCGGCAAGACCGACGCTCAAGGAAAGCCCGAAGGCGTCTGGACCAAGACGGTTGTGAACGAAGACGGTAAAATTAAATTTGAAAACCTCGGCATCGGGAACTATCGACTGGAAGAAGTATCGCCGCCGTCCGGCCACATTAAGACCGGCATGGTATGGAACTTTACCGTCGGCGGAAAGACCCTGGACCCCTACGCCGAAGACACGAACCAGCCCACTCGGGACATTACAAAGAACATCCTCCTGGAGACATCCGATGTCAAGGTACAAAAATACATGGAGGATGATAACACCCCGACAGACAACAACATCTATCCCCACAAGGCCCAAAGCGTCAGCATACTCAGCGACTTTAAGCTAAAGGATGGCGCAGCCGCCATTCAGCCGGGGGATTACTTCACCGTCAATATTTCCAAATACATCGACTTGCAGGGGATTTACAAGAATCGTTCCATCGCCAACTTGGACATCTTTGCCGACGGCGTCGGCACCATTGCCAAGGCCAATTACAATAAGGAAAAGGGAATCATCACCTACACCTTTACGGACTACGCCAAGAGCTACACCTTGGAAGACTTCAAGACCCAGCTCGTGGCATGGATCAATCTGGAAAAGATCACAGAGGAAAGAGACAATGTTCCCGTCGGCATCGGTCTGGACGGCGAAAGCCTGAAGACAACCGACCTAAATGTCCACTACGACATCGACAAAGAAACATCCAGCCACCCCGATTATGATGAGACCGGCTACAACCACAACATTTCCGGTAAGATCTACGAACTGGATCCGGAGACCGGCGAATTCGTTCAGTACTACTATATTAACCGGGATAAACGCGACGGCGTCTACATGCCCAGATTTAAATTCTCGGCTAATCAAGAACTGAGCGACGTCCGCATTTCCATCGACAAGCTGCGAAACAACAGTGACACCATGATCAAGAAGTGGATGCCTGAATCCTTCGCCGTGCCGGCTTACGACGGCAGCGAGCTGTGGCCCACGGCGCGTTACAATAGCCGGTCGCTCTGGTCGTACAACTACGATTTCAGCAACAACTATTACGAAGGAATGAGCTCCAAAGACTCCTACATCGTCACCGTGCGCGGCAGGGCGAATCCCAAGGACGCCAAGGGCCTGCGAACCACCGGGGAAATCATCCTCTGGAATCGCTATGGATATCCCTACGTTCTATCCAGACGACGAGACTGGGCCTACTTCGATGAAAACAAAACCGAAGCCAAGGCGGAACTCGCCATTCGCGCCGTGAACCCGACGAACAGAGTGGTCTTTAAAAAGGTCGATGGCCAAGGCAAACCTGTAAAGGATGCAATCTTTACACTTTTCCGAAAGAATCCGACGTCAGGCGAATTTGAAGCCGGCGGAAGGGCCGTCCGTTCACAAGCTGACGGCATCATAACCTTCGACAATATCGCCCCCGGCGAGTATCAAATCCGAGAAACGAAGGAGCCGGACGGCTACGTGAAAAATAAGGATGTCCTTCTCGAATTTACGGTGAACAAGGACGGCAAGATCATAAAGAAGGTCACAAATGCCGAAGGCAAGCCCGAAGATCAGGAAGAAGACGGAAGCATTCCCATTTCCGTGGTCAACCACAAGCCCGTTGTATTCACGAAAGTGGACGGGTTAGACGGTAAAGCGCTTGAAGGCGCCGAGTTCAAGGTCTACTACAAAAAGACCAAGGATGTCTTGAAGTACTCGCCATATAAGATAAAAGATGCCAACGGCCAAGATACTGATGAAACGTTGAAGGTAAAGGCCGATAAAAACGGCAAGATCAAGCTGGAACTTTACGAATCCGGCTACTACGCCCTGGAGGAAACCAAGGCGCCGGACAGCTATATCAAGCCCAGCCCTATGAGCGGTTACGTGAAAGAATTTGTCATCCAAGACGACGGCATTCTCATAAAGGAACCGGCCTTGGCACAGGGAACGACCCAAGACAAACAAAACATCGACATGTACTTCGTCGTCAATCCCTATCATAAGGAAATGACGGAAGGCGCGACGTTTACCATGGATCTGCCCAAGGACGGCAGCGTTAAGAAAGATGGCATCACCGTCTACGCACTGGATTCGAAAGAAAGTATTTCCGATGATAATAATAAGCTTGGCGGTATAACGAAGAGCGTGAACGACGGCAAATTGACTGTGACGATTCCCAAACCAACGGGATCTACAGAAGAGCAAAGCGAAAAAGCGAAGAAGAAGCTGGTCGTCAAAGTGCCGATGACGGTGAAAGGAAAAGGCGAAGTCACCATTCCCACCGCCACGACCTTTAACGGAAAAGCCACCGAAGCGACTTATCGCTTTGATCCCACAGCTCTCAAGCAAGATTTGGGAGATGACACCTTCACCAACGCGAAAGATTCCCTCATTTACAGAGAATATCGCAGGTTGGAAACGACCGACGGCAATACGACGAACCCCGCAACCTACGACATCGAAAACTACAAGGGCACTTATCCCTTCACCGGTGGTTTCGGTCCGAGATGGATTGTGATCATCGGGGCGATTATTGCGGCGATTGCGGCGGAAGAATACATTCGCCGGAAGCGGTCGTCCGCCGAGCCGAAGGGGGGTGCGTAATGGGTATGCGGTCTCTTCGGTACAAGCATTGTGTGTACGTGAAGATCGAATGACGATCGGGGCGTGAAGCCCTCTCTCACTAAGTTTTAAGCGCCCGGGCTCTCCCGGCCCGGGGGTTTAAATAGTATTTATTGTTTTAAAGAAGGAGGAATGTAATGAAACGTAAGAATACTCTATGGTCACTGGTCCTGGCACTGGTGATGGTACTTGGCGTCTTTGCACCGCTAAGTGCACTGGCAGATAATGGACGTGAGCCGGGAACGAAAGATATCACTGTTAATGTTCACAAGATTTTGATCAGCAAAGATGCACTAAAAGCGCACGATATCAACAAAGAATATCGTCCCCATGAAGAGATCGCAGATATCAAAACATTCTTTGGCGATAATAAAGCTAAAGAAATTGAGGGCGTATACTTTGTTGCTCTAAAAGAAGATCACGAGCACTACAATGATTTTGCAGACTTAACAAAAGATCAACAAAAAACCGTAGTTGATGGTCAGCCAGCCAATATGAAAGGCTTAACGAAAGCAAATGGTCAATTAGAACTTAAACTTGTCAGCCCCGGCACGTATAAGATTTATGAAGTAAAGTGGCTTTCTGAATACGACAAAGCTAATCAAGATCCGGCAACGAGAAGAATGTTGGCGGAATCCAAAGCAGTTCCTGTCGTCTTAAAACTACCTGATCACGCACGGACTGAAAACGGGATTGCCGATACTATCCACGTTTATCCCAAGAACACGGAAGACACACCGAATGTTGTAAAGAAAGTTGTAAAGAAAAGCAGAAAAGTCACCGTAAACGATGCCGGAAAAAAGGAAATCAAGGAAGATACGATTGATGCCGATGCAGCTTCTTTCGACAAAGATGAAGAACACACCTGGGCAATTGAAGCTACGATTCCGACCGGCTTCAAAGATTACGAAGTGTTCAAATTAACGGACGTATTAAAGGAAGCTTTGACCTATAAGAAAGGTCAAACTGTAACGGTTAAAGTTAAAGAAGACGGTACGAACATTACCTTGGTAAAAGACACCGATTACAAGCTAACAGAACCAACTGGTGACAAAGGTGGAACGTTATCTGTTGAATTAACTAAGGCAGGTATTAAGAAATTAGCCGGTGTCGAAGGAAAAACTTTACGGGTAGAATTTGTCACCACCATTAATGACAGCGCTGTTATGTCTAAAAACATTCCTAACGGTGTTGAACTTGAATATGGTCACAACCCTACGAATACCGGTAAAAAGAAACCGAAAGAACCGAAAGTATATACCGGTGGTAAGAAATTTAAGAAGATCGACTCCGGTGATAACAACAAAGCTCTTCAAGGCGCTAAATTTGTTGTTATGCGTACGGTTGGCGAAGCACCTAACACAGTTAACCAATGCTTAGTTGAAACGAACGGAAAGTATTCCTGGAAGACAGTTAACAGTGACAAAGGGACTGATTTAGCAAAAGATACGGAATTGAAAGTCATTGAATCTGGCACTAACGGTCTCTTTGAAATTAAAGGCTTGGCCTATGATCGTCCGAACGGCACAAAATATAAGCTTGTGGAAGTTAAGGCACCGAATAAATATTCCTTATTGGAAGATCCCATCGAGTTTACGGTCAACGATACGTCCTACTATAAGGATGCAACCATCGATGCGCCTGTAGATGCGGATCCGCAAAATGTAGACAATAAAAAGATTACCATTCCCCAAACCGGTGGTATGGGCACCATGATCTTTATGGTCGCAGGTCTCGCTTTAATGGGCGGTGCTTTTATCGCCATGAGAAAACGCAGCGCTGAACAAGCCTAAGAAAGAAGGTGAACCATGCTAAATCTACAAAGTAGGCTTTGTAAGCTTGTATTTGCGGCTCTCGTGTTTAGCATGGTTGCTTTTGGTCTCTTCGCTCCCGCTATGGGCTTGGCCCAAGGGGCGAATACCAAAAGTATGACGATAGACTTATCTCGTGCAGGAAAAAAGGATGAAGTAGCGGGCCGCAGCGTGACGATTTGGAAGCTATCCGACGGTTTGACGCCGGATGAAAGCGGCCTAAAGGGCGCGAAGAGCTTTCAGGACGTGACGCGGCTGTTGGATGCAAAGTCCGACAAGGAGCTGAACGACGCCTATTCTTCTCACAAGTCTTATGAAACGGACGCCGGGGGCAAGCTGAGCTTGTCTTTGGAGCGGGGCATGTATTATCTTCGCGTGGCGGATAAGAAGGGGGCGACCTCGATTTATCCCTGTGTCTTTTTGGTCATTCCCGGCGATTCGGAGTCGGTGATTTATCCCAAGCCCAAGGATGATGTTCCGAAGACGTTGCTTAAAAAGGTCAACACTGAGAACAAACCCCTTTCCGGTGCGGTGTTTCAGTTGTTTCGCTATGAAAACAGCAATCGCGTCCCCGTGAAGGATGCTTCCGGGGCGGCGAATTACACCACGAATGAGAAAGGCGAGATCGGACCGTTGGAGCTTTCGCCCGGCAAGTATGTCTTTGTGGAAGTAAAGGCGCCGGCGGGCTACCGCATTAAAAATCCCGAAACGATTTTCGACGTGGCGGGCAAGGGCTTGACCGAGGTTTCGGTCGTCAATTACAAGGACACGCAGGGCGGCAAGACCTTTAAGAAGGTGTCTTCCGTGGACGGTGCCCCTCTTGCCGGCGCGCAGTTTCTGGTCACGAAAAAGAAGGGCGAGACGTATTTGCGCATGAAGAAGGGGGGCAAGGACATGGTCCTCACCTCCGGCGCAGACGGCACCTTCGTCGCCGACGGTCTTCCCGACGGGGACTATTATCTTTGGGAGATCAAGGCGCCGGCGGGCTACGAGCCTTTGAGCAGCAGCGTGAAGTTTATCGTAAGCGCAGATTCATTGAAGAAGGAATTGGTCATTAAGAACAATCCCCAGACCACGCCTCCGGGCAAGACGCCTCCCGGGGAAACGCCTCCGGGCGATGTTCCGCCTTATGACGACAAGCATGTGAATATCCCGAAGACGGGGGACGTGCAGCTCCTCATGATGAGTGTGGCGGGTCTTTTGAGCGGTATGCTCGGGGTAAAGATTCTGAAGGACAATGAATAGCAGATACAAGTGGAAGGATGTTCCTTTCAAGAAATCCTCTATCTTTTTTCGGTAGGGGATTTCTTTACATATGGCTTATTTTTATAGAAAGGACATCGGTCCATGGCGAAGAAGAAGCAGAGTAATTGGTTTTTTAAGTTCATTTTTGTCTTGGGGTTTTTGATTTTAATGTATCCCCAGGTGTCGCGGCTCTATTACCGGGTGCAGTCGACGCAAGAGGTGGCGAGCTTCGAAGAGGGCAAGGCGGCCTTAAGTGACGAGGAGATCAAGAAGCGCATGGCCCTCGCCCGAGATTTTAATGATTCCTTGGTGAATCAAAATATGGAGGATCCTTATTCCAAGGCGCGGCACGAGCGGGGCAGGGCGGCTTATGCCCACATGCTTGAGATTCACGAGCAGATCGGCCACATTCAGATTCCCACTATCGACTTGGACATTCCCATTCGGGCGGGCACGTCGGAGGAGGTGTTGCAGACCTCGGCGGGCCACTTGGAGGGGACGAGTCTGCCCATCGGGGGCAATTCCACGCACACGGTGATCACGGCCCACTCGGGCCTTCCCACGGCGAAGTTGTTTACGGATATTCGGGATTTGAAGGAGGGGGACCGCTTTTACATCCACAATATTGCCGAGACTTTGGCTTATGAGGTGGATCAGATTAAGGTGGTGGAGCCTTCGAATTTCGAGGATCTCTTGGTGGTGCCGGGCCACGATTACGCCACGCTTTTAACCTGCACGCCTATTGGCATTAACTCCCACCGGCTGTTGGTGCGGGGGCATCGCGTGCCTTACGACAAGGCGGTGGACGATCAGTTTGTGGCGGACAACAAGAAGGATTTCTTGTATAAGTATGCGTTCTTCGCGGTGATCGCGCTGATTCTGCTTTTGGCTTACGGCTCGTGGAATTACCGCAAGAAGTTGAAGCGGTTGGAATCGGATATTCGCGCTTTTGAAAAGGTGATGGGCGCAGGCGACGGGAAAGGAGCCGGGGATGACAAAGACTAAGCGCAAGACCTGGCCTTTTGTCGTGATTTTCATTCTGGGTTTTCTCTTGATGATGTATCCCATGATTTCCAATTACTATTACCGCATCGATGCGAATCGGGAGATTCAGGAGTTTCAGGACGGGGCAAAGAAGCTGGACGATGTGGAAATTTTGCGCCGCATCGAGCTCGCCCGCGCCTATAACCAGACGCTGGATCCCTCGAAGCTGGGGGACCCGTACACGGAGAAGGAGAAGGAAGGGATCGCCGAGTATGCCCGCATGCTGGAGGTGGCGGAGAAGATCGGCTTTGTGGAGATTCCCAAGATCGATGTGAACTTGCCCATTTACGCGGGCACGAGCATGGAGGTCTTGGACAAGGGTTGCGGCCACTTGGAGGGCACGAGTTTGCCTGTGGGCGGGCCGTCGACCCACGCGGTCCTCACGGCGCACCGGGGCCTTCCCAAGGCGAAGATGTTTCGCGAGCTGGACAAGTTGAAGGAAGGGGACGTGTTTTACGTCCACAACATTCAAACGGTGTTGGCTTATCAGGTAGACCGGATTATGACGGTGGAGCCGTCGAATTTCGATCCGATTTTGGTGGAAGAGGGGAAGGATTACACCACGCTCCTCACCTGCACGCCTTATATGATTAATTCCCACCGGCTTTTGGTGCGGGGGCACCGGATTCCCTACACGCCGCCGGCGGATGAAACGAATCACGGCTTGCCTTTTGTGAATATGGATTTCAAGGACGCACTGTTGTTTGCGCTGCCGCTGTTGATTCTTTTGTCGCTGATTTACGGCTATCAACGGAAGCAGTTTAAGAAGCAGCGGGCCCGTGTGGATGCCCTGTACGGTTTGAAGAAGAAGGAGGAGAAGGATGAATAGAAAAGGGATGCGGGTGATGGGTCACCTGCTGATTCTCATGGGGATCCTTCTGCCTCTTTACGGCTTCGGCAGTTTATCCAAGGGGATTTTGCTGGAGAAGGCGAACTACAGGCGCTTTATGGCGTCGGAGGGCGCTTCTTACGAGAAGGTGGCGCCGGTGATCGAGAAGTATAACGCCGATCTCGGCGGGCAGGTGGCGGCGGTGGATCCCTTCGCCACGGACGATTACGCGGCGGCGGAGTCCTTTATCGACGATCCCGACGGGGTGTTCGCCTTCTTGCGGATTCCCAAGCTGGATCTGTATCAGCCGATCTATATGGATGCGTCCAAGGAGAATTTGGCCCGGGGCGTGGCTCATATTATGGGCACGGATCTGCCGGGGCAGTCGCCGGGGCTTCGGGCGGTGATCGCCGGGCACCGGGGCTATTACCAATCCACCTTTTTTATCTACCTGAACGAGCTCGCCGAGGGGGACCCGGTGTATGTGGAATGGAAGGACAATGTGCTGGAGTATAAGGTGGTGGGGCAGGAGGTCATCCAGCCCTGGGAGGTGGAGAAGCTGAATCCCGTGGAGGGAAAGACTATGCTCACCCTGCTCACCTGTAATCCCATGCGCCCGCCTCGCCGCCAACGGCTCTTGGTGAATTGCGAGCTGGTGAAGAAGGATGAGGGCGATGCCGCCGCCGCTTCTTCCGCCGACACCGCCGCTTCCGCCGACGGGGATAAAAAAGCGCCCGTGTCGAAGAAAGTGAAGCAGATGAATGCCGCCGTGCTGATTGTGACGGGGGCGTTGGTTGTCTTGCTTGTGTGGCGAGGGAAGAAGTTTGTGGATGAATTGAGGAAGAAGGAAGATGGAGAATAAGAAAAGGACCTAAACGGTCCTTTCTTTATTGACGGAAAAAGAGATGGAAAAATAGACAAAGTAATCCCATTCATGTACAATCAAGATATAAAGGGGGGAGAAGCATGGCAACAAAGAGCTTCTTAAAGTCAGTAGATATTCGAAATCCGAAACAGACAAGAAACATTGCACATGCCATAGCTGAATCCGAAGCATTTGTAAAAAAGACACCTTATCGAGAGGAGCCAGCAAAGGTCCTTTCCAGAGATGCGATAAAAAAGTATTTTTCAAAAGAAGGCTAGGCCATGGCTATGGGAGTGCAAAAGCCCGTTCCTTATGTTGCTAACCTTAAGGATTTACTTTTAGAACTCGGTGAAGAACGAGTAAAGGAGATTCTTGCTGAATTTGACTGCGTGTATAACGAGGATGTCAATTATTTCTTGCATGAAAAGGCGATAGAGTTTTCGAACCGCGGTTTTTCCACAACGTATTTGGTTTTTCTATCATTTCGCGGAGAGCCGACCCTTGTCGGTTATTTTGCTATCGCCATGAAAAGTATTGATTTTTATAAACTCTCCGGATTCAACAGCAGATACAAAAACAAAATTTCCACTTACGCGACCTATGATCAGCGTTTAAAAAAGCACACGCTTCCGGTTTATTTGATCGGTCAGTTGGGAAAAAATTATAGTGCAGTTCCCGAAGTCCTTTCTTTATTTAGCGGTGAACAACTTTTGCGCTTGGCCTGTGATCGTGTAAAATTTATTCAGAGTCTTTCCAGTGGGCGTTTTGTCTATTTAGAATGTGAAGACACACCGGCGCTGTTGAAGTTTTATGAAAGCAATGGCTTTCGCGCTTTTGACAAGCGAGCATTAGACAGGGATGAAAACAAACATTTTAAAAAACCTTATTTGGTGCAGTTGATTCGCTATCTATAACAAAATATCGAAGATACAAAAAATAGACCACAGGCTTAGTGCGCCGGCGGTCTATTTTTTTTACCTTGTTTCCTTTCCAGACGCGTGTGAGCGGAATAATGGTGACTCACACTTTTGGGTGGAAATGTTTATGCAGCTCTTTTGTTATTGTGGTAAATTTCACCACATGTACGCGTCTCGAGTGGAACAGTTATGAAAAATGAGCCGGGAGTGAGAATCCTCGGCGACTCATTTTTGTTTGCGTAGCCGACTGATTAAAATTTATTTTTCTATCTCGCTAATAATCCGTTCTTTCACGGAATTGAACCAGGGGGGAAGGGTCTAAGACGTCCGCATTTGCTCTTATGATTTATTCCGATGAGCAAAGCGAGTTGTCGGAAGGTCAGATGCAGTCTTACAACGTTTCTAGGAAGCGAAGTCTTTTCGAAAAGGGTGAATGTTTAGCGGAATTTGTTTCCCGTTGAGATTCAACGTGGGAAGCAAATGTAAGTGGGTTGCGATCACAAAAGCGTAAATAGGTTTTCAATGATAATATATTGGGTATTTTATATAAAACATAGAGTTAAGGAGCGGTGAATTAAAAATGACAGAGAGAAAAGCGGCGAGCAAGCGAATATTTTTGCATCAGAGGAAAGTACCTGAATGTACTTGCAAATTAGAAAAACCTAAAGATACTATTCTCGATGTCCTGTTAAAATATATGTCCTCATTTGCAATAATTGGTGGGATTTTAGTTTACTGGCTACATTATAGCTTCGCGATATGTGCAGAACAATTTTATGGTGTGCCCAGTCTATATTTTTATGATAGAAATCTAGATTTTGGACTGGTAGTTATTTATATATTGATTTCTGCATTTATTTGGTTTATACCTTTTATTGTAAATAGAGTTTCTAAAGAAGGTGGGTTTAATCTTGGAGAAAGATTGCTTCTTGCTTTTGCTGTCGCACTTTTAGTGCTGATAGAATCGCTGCACTTTTCGATGTATTTCTTTGAAGATCTATTGAAGTTTTTAACATCCATAAACAATAGGATGAGTTGTATTAAATTGGATTGTATTATTAGAACAATTCACAACATAAATATTAATTATCTATGTCTGGGATTCTGCGCATTTGCATTTTTTGTGTTTTATTTCGTATTTAGTTCAGTCCCTCGAAATGATGCAGAAGAATGGTTGGGAACAAGCAATTTCATTAAATTCTTATATGTATTAGTTTGTGTATTGGTGACAATAAATGCTCTTGTGTTACTAGTGAAATTGTCACCTTTGGAGGTTAAGAATCAGAAAAGTTATGAGTTTATTTCCGGAGAGGAAAGCGGCTATCGTATCATTGTAGAGCATTATCAAGATTCGGTTGTCTTAATGCAAGGGAGTATAGATGACGGAAAACTTGAAATTGAAAAAGGTGACTATCGCATCGAACCACTCGGAAAAAGGCAGATTGAGTACAAACAATTTAAAGATGTTGACTCAAAATAAAATGTAATAGCGTGAGATAGGAGTTTGGCTCGGCCAAGCTTCTGTTTAATTTCTGTTGAGCTGTATTGTTAGAAAAATGAAAAATTTTGCCGCCGATGATTTGTGTTTTATGAAGGTGAAAACGCCCCTGTCATAAAAATCATGAAAATACAATTTATTTTATGACTAACCTCTGCTATACTGGGATTAAAGGAGGGGTGAGTGATGGCTGATTTAGTTAAAGTAGGCAAGCGGATTAAATCGCTCCGCGAGCATGCAAATTTAAATCAAAAGACGGTGGGTGCTTATTTATCGTTGGATCAAAGTATGATCGCAAAGATGGAGAAGGGCGAGCGTAGAATCACCTCCGATGTGATCGAAAAGTTGGCGCGTTTGTTTTGCTGTTCGCCGGATTTTATTATATCGGGAGATCCCGGCGGCGAAAGTTGCACCATGTCGTTTCGCGCCAAGGATTTAACCACGGAGGATCTGGAAGCCTTGGCCGTGGTGAATCAGATTGTGTTGAATCAGTTTGAAATGGACAGGATCTGGGAGGCGCGTCGCCGTGGATAAAATTGATTTGAGCAACAAGGCCTACCGGGTGAGGAAATATTTGGGTGCCGACGGGCAATCGCCTATGGATATTTTTAAATTGGTCCAGGGGATCGAGGATCTGACGCTGGTTTTTTATCCCCTGGGGAAAAATATCAGCGGGGTTTGCTACAAAGGGGCGTCGTCCCGGGTCATCGCCGTTAATTCCCATATGTCTTTGGGGCGACAGCGTTTTTCGTTGGCCCACGAGTTGTATCACTTGTATTTCGACGAGGCGAAGGAATCGCAAGTCAGCCGAATGGCCATCGGCGTTGGAGATGCGATTGAAAGGTGTGCGGATCAATTCGCCTCTTATTTGTTGATGCCGCCGGCGGCTTTAAGCGAGTCTTTGGATGGGATCAAGTCGGATCGGCCCGGCGCGGAGGACGTGATCTGGCTGGAGCAGTATTACGGCCTTAGCCACAAGGCCATATTGTACCGGCTTGTAAGCGACGGTGTCTTGACGGCGCAGGATGCGGGTGCCATGGAGACGGGGGTTATGAGTCTTGCGGCGCGCCTGGGTTACGATACGTCGCTGTATCGTCCGGCGCCGGAAGAGAAGGAGCGAATGGTACTGGGCAGGTACTTGGCTCTTTCCGAAAATCTGTTGGAGAAGGAATGTATTTCTCACGGAAAATACGAAGAGCTGCTGATGGATGCCTTCAGAGACGATATTGTGTTCGGCGATTTGGGAGAGGAAGGGATTCCTCTTGACTGATTCCATTTTTTTCGACACGGATTGTATCTGTGCTTTTTTGTGGGTAAATGAGGTGTGTTTGCTGGAGGATTTGGTTGAAGGAAATATACTGATTCCTAAGCCGGTTTACGATGAAATCAGCCGTCCTTCGATTGCACACTTAAAGGAGCGCGTTGATCGACTCATAAGAAAAAGCTCGGCGAAGGTGGTTGATTTATCCATTGATTCGGAAGAATATGATCTGTACAGAGAGCTGACGACCCTTTCGGGCGACAATAAAGTGATCGGTCGCGGGGAAGCGGCTTCTATTTCGCTGGCAAAAAAGTATGGCGGCATTGTAGGCAGCAACAATTTGAAGGACGTGGCTTATTATGTAAAGAAGTATTCTTTAAAGCATATGACGACCGGCGATTTATTGGTCGAAGCCCATGAGAGAGGGCTGATTACGGAGGCTGAGGGCAATGCTATTTGGCAGGCTATGTTAAATGAGCGCAGGCAGATCGGCGCGCGGTCGTTTACTGAATACCTCGAAAGAAAGATGAAATAGACGGGCAAGCCGTTGTCGTGTTTCGAGGGGAATACAGATAAAAAATGAGCCGGGAGATCCTCACCGGCTCATTTTTTGTTTGCTCTTGTTTTCATCAGCTCCGGAAAACATTCGGCGTCTATGGCTAATTGCTGCTTTGCTCCATATCGATGATGTGGTCCACGACGATCATCATGGCCACGGCCACGTCGGCGTAGGCTTCGTCGATGACGTCGATGACGAAGGTGTCGCCCCAAGCGAGGATTTTCCTTTCGATGGCCGCCACCTCACGGTCGGTTTCATCGAGAATCGTAAAGTCCCAGGAAAAGATGTCGCCTTCGAGACGCAGGTCGTTGCCCTTGTAGCTTATGTCGATTTTCTTTTTGAAAAGGGCGAAGCGGGCTTTAATGTCCATGACGTCGCCGTTTTCGAAGCGCACGTGATAGGTGGGCAACAGGTGCATGAGTTCCTGCTCTACGGAAAAAAGGGGCTTTTTCTCTTTGTCCGATACGCGGACGTCGTAGCCGAAAATTTTCAGATTCTGATCGATAAAATAAATCGGATTTTCCGATTCGTCGGTGACGGCGTAGTGATCTTCGAGTTTTAAGACTTTTTGCTTTGCGTAAAGATGGTACATGGTGACCTCCAAGGGTTTTTCTTTCTTTTTCTTTTTTTATTATACCCGGAGGAGACCGCAGGAGCTATGTATCTTTTTAAGCGGAGTAAAAGTGCATTCCCTTTGTTTGTTCTCTTCGTATTCCTTTGTTCACCCTTTCCTCCCCGGGGGAGGGAAAAAGGGCGTTGCGATTCGCCCTTATCCCTCCCCCGGCCCCCACCCTTTAACCCTAACGCTCTCTTAATGTGCGAAACCCTAACGGGTTTCGATTCCTGTTGGGCCGTGGTGCGGAAGATAGAAGGTGAGTTAGGCGATTAATCAGATGAGTATAAATGAGTGCATTATTTTGGAGTGAGCAGGCGTAAAATGGAAGGCGATCGCTCGAAGGAGAAGGGGCAGCGGGTCATCAGCAAGGCCAGTCACCTGCATAGTGCCGGTCAACTGTTGTGACATAGGTTTACTATCGCAACGACGAAAAAGGAAATATGTAGAAAATGCCGCAGGCATTTTCTTACCAATCACACGCGGCCAGAAAGGGGGCAAGGGGTCCCGGGGACGGGGGAAATGCGGCCTTCGCTGGAATGGCAACAGTTTTTTGGACACTTTTGTTAAGGTGTCGCTCGAACGACGGGCTTGCTTTTTATACTCTCTCTTTCTCGGTATGCGAGAGGGGTCATGTTTTCAAGGCTTGTATGTCTTCGCTCGCTGTTCCACCATTGAATATAACTGCTGAGTTTCTCTCTTAAGTCATTCAGGCTTTGAAAGGTTTCTCTCTCTAAAAATTCTGTTTTGAAGCTCTTAAATATGTTTTCTGCCACGGCGTTGTCATAGGGATTGCCGGGGCGACTCAGCGAGCGTTTGATGTGGTTGGCTTTTAAGAGGGCACGTATATGGTTGTTATCGAATTCTTTCCCTCGGTCGGTATGAAAGCAGCCGATGGCTTCTAGTGGGTAAGGGATGGTGTCGAATGCTTGTTGTATGAGGGCAGAGTCGCGACGTAAGCCGCAGGAGTAACCGATGACTTCGCGATTGAAAAGATCGGTGATGGCACAAACGTAGGCCCAGCGCTGATGGATGCGAACGTAGGTCAAATCAGAAACGATGACTTCCAACGGCTGACGTTGACTGAATTCGCGGTTGAGCTCGTTGTGTATTTGCTCTTCGTTTTTCTTTGACGGATGGTGTTTGTACTTTGCTTTGGTGTAAACGGAAACCAAATGAAGCTTCTTCATAATGGCGCGAATTCGTCGCCTGGAGGCGACGATGTTTTCCGCTTCTAATTCACTTTTTATCTTGCGTGCGCCATAGACGTTGCGACTTGCACGAAAAATGGCACGGACCTTGATCTCCAGGTCGATCGCATCATCGGAAAGAGCTTTCGGCCGGTAGTAGTAGGCGGAACGGCTGATACCTAATACTCTGCAAAGCGCTGATACCGGGTATTTGTGTTTTAAACGATCGATGACGTATCGTTTTTCTCCGCAAGTATCAGCGCGGCCTGCTTTAAAATGTCATTCTCCATCTTGAGCCGTTGAATCTCTTTACGCAATGCAATCTTTTCCTGATCCGATTCACTTAACGACACCGTCTCTTTGAAGGTACCGGTGGTGCGGAATTGGCTAACCCAGCGGTCAAAGGCGGAAGGAGTTAATGAGTATTTCTGAATGATCTCTTGTCGGCTCATGCCTTCTTCATAAAGATCCACCACGTGCTGCTTAAACTCGTCTGAAAAGGCTCTTCTTTTTCTAGGTGCTTTGTCCATTTGATCCTCCTTGTTGATCATAAGATACCACACCTTAAGGAAACTGTCCTAATTATTGTAGCCTATCCACGCTCTGAGCCCTTTCCCCCGTCCCCGGGTCTCAAAACCATGTAAGAATGAATATTTAAGTAAAAAAGTATTTTGAAAACATCGTCTTACCTACGCCATTGGAATGCGAAAGAAAAAATTACCTCATCTTCTCTTCCAATCGCTTGTGCTCTTCCTCGCCTACAAAAACTTTCCCGTTTTTTCTAAAAACACACCCTTCCTCCTCCAGCTCATTCAAATACCGATACAGGCTCCTCATGGGGATGGCGAGGAGATCCGCCAGGTCTTCTCTCTTTAGTGGTAGCATGGCGGGGAAGGGGGCTTTGGCGTTTTTATAGATGGCGTAGGCGAGGCGGTCTTTTTTGCTCAGGTGTTTTTCCGCGGCGCTTTGGCGCATGGTCTCCTCATTGAGCCCGGCCAGGTAGCGCAGAAGGAGCATGAGGGTCTCGGGTTTTTGAAAGAGGGGATCTTTCATGTTCAGGCTGTAGTAGCGGCCGGCGGTGACGGCTTTTACGCCGGAAAGGACGGGGCTTTGTGTCAGGCTTTCGATGAGGCCCAAGCATTGGGGAGCGGTCATAAAGCTCTGGAGGATGCGGCTGCCGTCTTGGGCGTAGCGGGACACTTCCACGGTGCCGGTTTCCAAGAGCAGAACGGAAAATTCGGCGCTGTCGGGATACATGAGTTGATCCCCCGGGCGAAAGGCGATGGCCGGGGCGTTCAGGTTGCGAAAAAGTTCTTGAAAATTCATCTTTTCCTCCTAAAAGGTGCCAGGTGGCATCTTTTTTTCTTACCAATCAGTATACACTGTAGTTAAGAAAAAAGGGACGATTTTTTACGACAGGAGGCTATTATGGAACGGTTTTTCACCATGGACGAATTTCATCAAGCGGTGCGCGACGTGCAAAAGGACACAGCGCAAACTTACGAGCAACAAACTTTCCGCCTGGCAAAGCTTGCGGAAAACAGTTTGGATTATCCCGTGGCGAATGACGACGCCTTTTACGACCTCTATGCCAAGGGGGAAATTTGCGATTTGGACGAAGGCCACGCCCCCTATGCGCCGCGCTATATTTTGCCCGATTACGAAAAGTTTTTGAAAGAGGGCAGTGAATTTTTGCGCATCGAACCGCCGAAGACGCTCCTCGAAGCCACGACGGCGCTGTTGATTATGTATCACCACGTCCCCAGCATTACCCGCTTCCCGGTCTACATCGGCGCCCTGGACGATCTCCTGGAGCCCTTTGTTGAAACCACCGACGAGGAGGCCGCACGGGAGATTTTAAAGAGCTTTTTAATGCAGCTGGACCGCACGGTGGACGACTCTTTCTGCCACGCCAATATCGGCCCTTACGAAACGAAGACGGGGAATCTGCTTCTGGAGCTTTTGGAAGAGCTGCAAATCGTGACGCCGAATATGACCCTCCTTTACGACGAAGAAAAGACGCCGGACGCTTTCGCCGAAAAGGCCCTGGCATGCAGCTTGACCTGCGCCAATCCGGCCTTCGCCAACGACGCCTATTACAGCGCCGATTTCGGCGACGTGCCCTACGGCATCGCTTCCTGCTACAACGCTCTGCCGAAACACGGCGGCGCCTTTACCCTGAGCCGTCTGCGCCTGAACAAAATCGCACTGGGCGCCGAAAGCGTGGATGGCTTCTTCGAAAAGAATCTGCCTCACGCCATCGACACCATGCTTCACTTTATGGAAGCCAAGATTCGCTATTTGGTGGAAGAAACGGCTTTCTTTAAATCCAATTTCCTGGTGAAGGAAGATTTCATCGATCTAAACAATTTCGTCGGCCTCTTCGGCATGGTGGGCCTGGCGGAATGTACGGAAGCCCTTCTGAAGCTTGAGGGCAAAGAAGGCAAGTACGGCACCGACGAGGCGGCCGACGCCATGGGCATTCGGGTCATGGACTTTATCCAAGAGCGGGTCGGCCAATTTGAATCGGCCTACAGCCCGGTGTGGAACCACCGCTTTATGCTCCACGCCCAAGTGGGGGCTGCCAACGACCAAGGTACCACGGCGGCTCACCGCATTCCCATCGGCCAAGAGCCGGATCTCTACTCCCACATTCGCCAAGCGGCGAAGTTCCAAAAATATTTCCCCTCCGGCGTGGGCGATCACTTCCCCTTCGACGAAACGGCGAAGAAGAACCCGAAGGCGGTGCTGGACGTATTTAAGGGCGGCTTTAAGCTGGGGAACCGCTACCTTTCCGCCTACAACGACGACGGCGACCTCATTCGCGTCACCGGCTATCTCGTTAAAAAATCCGACGTGGAAGCCTTTAAGGCGGGCAAGCAAGTGTCCTACGACACGGTGCAATACGCCGCCGATCCCCTCACGAAGTACGGCATTTTGGACCGGAAGGTGGAAGGGGTTTAATGCTTCTCGTCAATAAGCTGATTCCCATGAGCGTCGTGGACGGTCCCGGGAATCGCTTTGCCATCTTCCTGCAGGGCTGCAATTTCAACTGCAAGTACTGCCACAATCCCGAGACGATCCACCGCTGCATCCACTGCGGCGACTGCGTGGCGGGCTGCCCGGCGGATGCCCTTGATCTCATGGATGGAAAAGTGGTGTGGGATCCGGTGAAGTGTGTGGACTGCGACAAGTGCATCGCCACCTGCACCCACGGCGCGTCGCCGAAGGTGCGGGCCATGAGTGCCGCAGATCTCATGGCGGAAATCGAAAAGGCCGTGCCCTTTATCGAAGGGATTTCCGTCAGCGGCGGCGAGGCCACCTTGCAGGCGAAGGAGCTGATCCCGCTCTTTGAAATGGCGAGGGAAAAAGGCCTCACGGCTCTCATCGACTCCAACGGCGGCGTGGATTTTTCCAAAGGCGATTTAAAAACGTTGCTGGATATTTCCGACGGGGTCATGTTGGATGTGAAGGCCTGGGAGAAGGAGGATCACCTTCGGATCACGGGCCGGGACAACGAACCGGTGAAGAAAAACCTCGCCTACCTCGCCGAGAAGGGCAAAATCGAAGAGCTGCGCTTCGTCCTCTTAGACGCATTGGACAACGAGCACAGCCTGCGGGAAGCGGCGAAGGTGCTGGGTGAGAGCATTCACTCCACACGGGTGAAGCTTATCAGCTACCGCCACTTCGGCGTAAGAAAAGAATACGTAGACGAGCTTCGCGCCCCGAGCCGAGAGGAAAAAGACCGGCTCATTGCCTTGGCGAAGGAGTTGGGCTTTCATGAAATCGTGGATATTTAACCTGCTGTTACGGCAGGTTTTTTTGTGTCGTGGTTTTCAAATGGCGTTGATTTTTATTGAGGGGGTATAAATAGGGCAAGGAAAGTAGCGTAGAGAAAAGGAGGTAGACATGAAAAAATTACTCGGATTGGCACTGGCCCTGGCCATGATTCCCGGCTTGGCCTTTGCCGCAGAACCCGTTCTCCTTTACGTCAACGGAATCGACGGGAGAAACTATGAACAACAGCCCATCCTGCGGGACGATCGCCTGTTCCTTCCCGTAAGGAGCGTCACGGAAGCCATGGGCTACAAAGTGGATTGGAAGGGCGAGAGTAAAACCGTTACCGTCGGCGATATTGAAATGGTCGTAGGCGAAAAAGACTATGTGGCGAAGGGCGAAAAAATGACCATGGACGTGGCCCCCTTTATCGAAAAGGATCGCACCTACGTGCCCCTGCGCTTTTTGGCCGACGGCATGAAGCTTCCCGTCACCTGGGACGGGAAAAATCGAGTCGCCGTCGTGGGCGAGTACAAGAGCGCGCCGAAGTTTACGCGGTCAAAGACCGTCACCTACGGCAATGTGACTTTCTCCCTGCCCAAGGATTGGGAAAAACAGCTGGTAATTACTTATGACCACAATCAAGTGACCTTCTACGACAAAATGAATTACGAGGCTCAGGACGGTCTGGGCCGCATCGGCGAGATCATCAACACGGCGAATCCCGACTCGCCCGTGCCCGCCATCCTTCTGGCCAAGGGCAATTGCTTCTACACCCTCTGCACCTTTGCAAGCGACGTGCAGGTAGTGGACACGGGCAATCAAAAGCTTTGTGACAGCTACACGAAATCCAATCAGTTGGTGCGGGAAATTTTAAAGACCGTGGAAATTGACGATGTATATAAGGAAGCCGACCGCGTGAAGATCGGTCCGGTCTCCATGGTGCTTCCCGAGGCCTACAAAGACGTGATCGGCGTGGAAGAAGCCGGCGGAAATGTGTTGCTCTTTGAAAAGACCAATGAAAAGGCGAAAAAGGGCAGCGGCCTCATCGGCACCTTCCGCGTGGTCAATCAAAAGGAATTGGAGAAAATAGAAGAGGACTACCGCCTGTTCCGATACAATAAGGACGGCAGCCTGATCTTCGTCAGGGCGGATAAGCCGAGCCTGAAGGATCCGGTTCTGAAAAAAGCCTACGAAGAAGGTGTGGGGAAAGCAGGAGACATTCTCCAGACGGTGAAATAAGAAAAGGAGCCGAGAGGCTTCTTTTTTTGTGGCGAAGAGGGGCGGGGACGATGGTTTTTCAAATAAAGGCGGCGGGGGAAGGGAGGTTTTGCGAAAATTATACGAAATAACTTGCAATTTTTTTTATAGCGGAGTACTCTATAAGAATACAGAAAAAGTTGTCTGCAGGGCACCGACAGGTATCGATTCAGCCCGAGGAATTATTTTTTTATACGCTTCATCTGATAAAGCGATACTCAGTTAATGGCAAGGCCGCTGCAGACGGAATGAAATGCCCGAAGGGGCGAAGGAGGCATTATGAATATAAAAAGAAAAGATATTATTGTTTGCGGATTTGCTCTCTTCGCCATCTTTTTTGGCGCAGGGAATATGATCTTTCCGCCTTACTTAGGCGTGCTGTCCGGCGACCGCTGGCTCACGGCGTCCACGGGCTTTATTCTTTCCGACCCGGTGCTTCCCATCTTAGGCGTCATCGTCACCGCCCGCTTAGGCGGACGGGCCATCGACTTAGGCAAGCGGGTGGGCTGGAAGTTCTCGGCGATTATTTCCGCCATATGTATTTTGATTATCGGGCCCTTCTTCGCCGTGCCCAGAACCGGCGCCACCACCCACGAAATGTTCGTCGCTCCCAATCTTCCCAGTGTGCCGCCCTTGGTGACCTCCATCGTCTTTTTCGGGCTGACGCTATATTTGGTCTTGAATCCGGGGAAGGTGCTGGATTATATCGGCAAAATGCTGACGCCCGCCCTTTTAATCGTACTGGCGGTGATTACAGCCATGGCCATTGCCCATCCGCCGGCAGCGGCCATTACCACGGATACGCCGGAATTGTTTAAGATGAGCTTTAAGGAAGGCTACCAAACCATGGACGCCCTGGGTGCGGCTCTTTTGAGCGGCATCGTCCTGTCCGACTTGATTCGCCGCGGCTACACCGACGACAAGGTGCAAGTGAAGGCCAGCATTCAAATCGGCCTCGTGGCCTTTATCTGTCTGGCCTTGGTCTACGGCTCTCTCACCTATGTGGGCAGCACCGTCAGCGCCATTTACACCCCGGACATGGACCGCACCGCCATTTTGTTGGGCTCGGTGGAACATCTGCTTGGGGGAGGCGGCAGATTCGTGCTGGGACTGGGCGTGGCTCTCGCCTGCCTCACGACATCCACGGGTCTCATCTCCACCTGCGGCAATTTCTTTAGCGACGTCACGGGCGGCAAGCTGAAATATAAATACGTGGTCATCGTTTCTACTTTAATCGCCTTCGCCATCTCCCTCATCGGCGTCGAAGGCATTATTAACATCGCCGTGCCCGTGCTCACGGCGGTATTCCCCATCGTCATCTTCCTGATTTTGGCATCGATCTTCGATTTCCAAATCAGATACAACGGCTTCTTTATCGGCGGCGTCATCGGCGCCGGCGTCATCAGCGTCATCGAAGCCGTGAACGTCTTCTCGAAAATGCAAAACGGCGACGCCTTGGGCGGCTTGGTGAAAACCATCGAGACCTTCCCCCTGGCGAACTTCGCCTTTGAATGGCTGGTTCCGGCACTGATCTGCGCCGTCATCGGCGGGCTTATCGGCAAATTCACCGGCCTCGGCGGCACGAGAGAGGATGTCTACAGAGAACAGGCCATTCGCGAAGAGCGCCTGGCCAAGGCATTGGAAGAAAACGCGTAAAGAGATATGTAAAGACCTCCCCGAGGGGAGGTTTTTTTGTGCCGTAAAGGGGCGTTTTGGGCAAAAAAATCCGCCGGTGCATAGACCGACGGATCGTGAGCGGATTTTATTTAACGGCGTCGTGTAATACTTCGCCTAAGCGCTTGATGCCTTCTTCTATTTTGTCTTCGGGCATGCAGCTGTAGTTCAAGCGGAAGTGGTTTTCTTCCGGGCTTTCGGGATAGAATGCGCCGCCGGGTACGAAGGCCACTTTCTTTTCAATGGCTTTTACGGCGATGTCGCGGGCGTTTAAGTGTTTCGGCAGGGTAACCCACAGGAAGAGGCCGCCTTCGGGATTGGTGAAGGTCACTTCTTCGGGGAAGTATTTCTTCATGGCTTCCACCATGACGTTTTTACGCTTGCCGTAGACCTTAATGATTTCGGCGATATGGGCTTCCAAGTCGTTGTCGTCGAGGAATTGAGCCAGAATCATTTGAGTCGTGGTAGAGGTTTGAAGGTCTGCCCCTTGTTTAACCATGTTGAATTTGTTCAGGACTTCCTTCGATGCGTTGAACCAACCGACGCGGATGCCGGGGCTGAAGATTTTGGAGAAGGTGCCCATGAAGATGACGCGATCTTCGGTGTCCAAGCTGCGGAGGGAAGGTTGAATTTCGCCTTCGAAGCGGAGTTCGCCGTAAGGATTGTCTTCCAGGATCATGACATCGTATTTATTGGCCAATTCGATTAAGCCTTTGCGGCGTTCCATGGTCCAGGTCTTGCCGGAGGGGTTTTGGAAGTCGGAAATAACGTAGATGAATTTTACATTGTCGTGTTCTTTTAATTGTTTTTCCAGATCTTCGAGAACCATGCCGTATTCGTCGAGCTCGACTTGCAGGAACTTGGGTTCGTAAGCTTTAAAGGCGTTTAATGCGCCTAAGTAAGTAGGACTTTCGACGACGATGTAATCGCCCGGATCGATAAAGATTCTGGCCATAAAGTCCAGACCTTGTTGGGAACCGGAAAGAACTTGGATGTCGTCGGCTTCCACGTTTTTGACGCCGACTTTATTCATGCGGGTAATGCAGTGTTCTCTTAAGCGCTTGAAGCCGTCGGTAGGACCGTATTGAAGGGCGGCGGCGCCGTTGTTTTTCATGACCTTATCGGATGCTTCGATCCATTTGTCGATGGGGAACAATTCCGCTGCGGGAAGACCGCCGGCGAAAGAGATAATGCTCGGGTCAGCCGTTAAAGCGAGAAGCTCACGGATTTCCGAAGCCTTCAAATTGTCCATTCTTTTTGCAAATTTAGGCATAAGAACTCCTTTCATCAGATAGAAAAAGTGGCTGGTAACGTTTTACGCGTTTATTGTATATCGTACACGAATGAAAGTCAATTCGAGGCGAGGCCGCGGAGGCGGGGGCTTTTTGCGAAAATTTTGTGGTTTGTCTAGAAAAAGAAAAAATAATTCTTCCCGCGGGGAAAAGATTTTATTTTTTGTCGAGAGCGGGGGAGGCGGGCGGAATCTTTTTCACAAAAGAAAAAATGGCGATAAAAAAATTTTTTTGCGTCCCCGGCGGCGGGCAAAAAAATCCCCGACTCTTTTCGAAAAAAGTCGGGGAGTATTTTACTGTACCAGAAAGGCGAGGGTCGACGCCACTTCGGCGCAGATGCCGTAGGTGACGGCGTCTTCTTCCGGGAGAAACTCCGCCGTGTGAAGGGCGTGGCATGCCTCTCCCGGTTTTCTCACGCCGAGATTGATGAAGCTGCCCGGTGCCTTTTGAAGGTAGTAGGCGAAATCTTCCGCACTCATGGTGGGCTTGGGCAGGGTGACGACTCTGTCGGGGCCCAGTGCCTCTGTGGCGGCCCGGCGGATGATTTCCGTTGCCTCGGGATCGTTGATCAGGGGAACATAGCCCTTGATGATTTCCATGTCGCAGCGGCAGTCGTGGGCGGCTGCGGTAGCGGTAGCAATGTCTTTCAGCCGGGTGCGCAGGGTATGCATATTGTCCATGGTGTCGGCGCGAATGGTGCCTTCCAGGGTCATGGTGTCGGGGATGATATTGTGCTTGTTGCCCCCGTGTACGGATCCGATGGTGACCACCGCCGGCGTCAGGGGCGAGAAGCGACGGGAGACGATGGTCTGCAAGGCGACGATAATATGGCCCCCGCAGACGATGGGATCGATGCAGGCGTCGGGGCGCGCGGCGTGGCCGCCACGGCCGGTGATGGTGAATTTAAAATCTTCCACCCCGGCGTACATAAAGCCCGGGCGCACGCCGACGGTGCCCAGATCCAAATAGGGGGAGACGTGAAGGCCCATGACATTGTCCACGCCGTCCATGACGCCTTCGGCTACCATGACCTCGGCGCCGCCGTCTTTCTCCTCGTTGGGCTGAAAGATGAGGCGGACGGTGCCGGCGAAATCCCTGTGGCGGGTAAAATAGGTGGCCGTGCCCAGAAGGATGGCCATGTGCATATCGTGGCCGCAGGCGTGCATGAGGCCTTTTGTTTCCGAAGCGAAATCGAGACCCGTGGCTTCGGTGATGGGCAGGGCGTCCATGTCCGCGCGAAGGGCCACGGTGCGGCCTTCTTTCTCGCCCTTGATGTCGCCGTGAAAGCCGCCGTTGGAATAGGGGACGACTTCGATGTCCATGTCCTTTAAAATCGACTGAATGTATTTCGCGGTTTCGAACTCTTCGCCGCTCAGCTCCGGATGGGCGTGGAGGTGGCGGTAGTGCGTCCGCACCTCGTTCGCGATGGCTTCGATGGCTTTTTTATCCATGGCGGCTCACCAGCTCTCCGTAAAGATCGGGGCGGCGCTCATGAAAGAGATCGAACTTGCCCTTGGCCTCTTCCACTTTGGACAGATCCAGATCCACGGTGTGGATGCAGGCTTCCGTGCCCGTCATAAGCACTTCCTCACCCATGGGATCGTAGATGCAGCTGCCTCCGCCGCCCATGGCCGGGTAGTCGCCGAGCTTGGTGCAATTCACCGCCACCACATAGCATTGGTTCTCCACGGCCCGCGCCCGGGCGAAGAGATGCATGTGGGGCACGCGGGAAAGGCCCCAGGCCATGGGGACGAAGAGGATCTTCGCCCGCCCCATGACGGCGAGGCGCACCCATTCCGGCATGCGCAGCTCGAAGCAGGTAATAATCCCCGCGGGCACCCCGTCCAGTTCGAAGGCCAGGTTTTTCTCTCCCGGGGCGAAGTAGGTCTTCTCCGCTCCCATGGGAAAGAGGTGGGCCTTGTCGTAGGTGCCCAAGAGGGTGCCGGCGCGGTCGTAAATAAAGCTGCGATTGGCGCGGGCGTCATGATCCCACACGGTGATGCTCCCCGCCACGAGATTCACCTCGTGCTCTTTAGCAAAGGCGGAGAGATCCCGGCGCAGGCTTTCTTCTTCGTAATCGTCGTCTGCGGAGAAGCGTTCCGGGTAAAAGCCCGTGTTCCACATTTCCGGCAAGACGATGACGTCGGGGGAGGAGTTCAGGGCCTCTTCCATAGCATCGAATATGGTTTTTCTGTTGACCTCTTGGGTCATGGGGCCGATGGGGGCCTGTACGATGGAAACTCTCATGCTCGTGCGTTTAAATGTTCTTCCAGAATTTGGATGGCGTTGAGGGCGGCGCCTTTGCGAATGTTGTCGGCGACGACCCAAAGGTTCAAGCTGTTTTCGCAGGAATCGTCCTTGCGAATGCGGCCGACGAAGACTTCGTCCTTGCCTTCGGCATTGATTTGCAGGGGATAGACGAGGTTTTTCACATCGTCCTGAAGCACTACGTGGTCCATGGCTTCATAGGCGGCGCGAAGCTTGTCGATGTCCACGGGCTTTTCGCAGGTGACGTTGACGGAAATGGCGTGGGCGCCCTTGACCGGCACGCGAACGGCGGTGGCGGTAACGGCGAGATCCGGGCGATGGAAAATCTTCCGCGATTCGTTCACCATCTTCATTTCTTCCTTCGTGTAGCCGTCTTCCAGGAAGTCGTCGATGTGAGGCAGGCAGTTGTAGGCGATGGGGTAGGGATAAAATTCCGGCGCCTCGCCCTTGATGCCCCGTTCCAAATCGGCGATGCCTCGCACGCCGGAGCCGCTGACGGCTTGGAAGGTGGTAAAGACGATGCGCTTCATCTTAAAGAGATCTTCCACGGGCTTCAGTGCCACCACGGATTGAATGGTGGAGCAGTTGGGATTGGCGATAATGCCCGCGTCGTCGATAATGTCGTCGGGATTGATTTCCGGCACCACCAGGGGAATGTCCTCCTTCATGCGGAAGTGGGAGCTGTTGTCGATGACGATGCTGCCCGCTTCGGCGGCCACGGGGCAAAAGCGCGCGGCCAGATTGCCGTCCAAAGCGCTCAGGACGTAGTCGAACTTGCCTTCTCTCAAGGCCTCTTCCGTGAGCTCTTGCACCTCGTGTTCTTCGCCGTTAAAAGTGAAGGTCTTGCCCGCACTTCTTTCCGATGCGAACATAGACAGTTCCAAGGGGAGATGCTTTTCTTCTAAAATACTGCGCATGGTTTGACCGACCAGGCCCGTTGCGCCTAAAATTGCTGTGCGATAGATCGTCATTGTAAACCTTCTTTCTTATTAAACGATGTTTTACTTGACTATAGCAAAAACACTCTAGTATAGTCAATTCATAATGATTGCAAGGAAAGGGGATACTATGAAACTGGCATTGATTGGATTCGGCACCGTCGGCCGCGGCGCCTACGACATTTTAAAGGATCGACAAGAGGTTTTCGAAAAGACCATCGGCCCCATGGAGATCGCCTATGTGGTGGCATCGGATCGGAGCAGAAATACCCTGGAGCTGGAAATCGACGAGCCCGTGGTTACGGCGAAGGAATACGACAAGGTTCTGGAAGAAGTGGACTGCGTCGCCGAGGCCACCGGCGCCATGGACATGGCCTACGAGTACATGCGTCGGGCATTGGAAAAAGGCGTGGGCGTGGTCACCGCCAACAAGGCCTGCGTCAGCGCCCACTACGAGGAGCTCGTGGCCCTTTCGGAAAAAACCGGCGCGCCCTTCTTGTTTGAAGCGGCGGTGGCCGGGGGCATTCCCGTCCTTACGCCACTGAGGGCCCTCTGCCTTCAAAACGAAATCGAAGACGTGAAGGGCATTTTAAACGGCACCTGCAATTATCTTTTAAACGCCATGTTTAAAGAGGGCGCCGATTACAAGGACACCTTGGCCCTGTGCCAAAAGCTGGGCTATGCCGAGCAGGATCCCACCGACGATGTGGAAGGCTACGACACCCGCAGAAAGCTCCACCTCTTAATCGAAATGGCCTTCGGTCACGTAGACGGCGACGCCATTCCCACACGGGGCATCGCCCAAATCGATCAGTCCGTGGTGGCCTACTTGAAATCGCAAAATAAAAAGGTGAAGCTCGTGGCCTCCGCCAAGCCCGCAGAGGGCGGCATCGAAGCCGTGGTGGAACCCGTGATCTTCGATGGGGGCCACAGCCTGGCCATCCTGCCCGATGCCATTAATCAGGTGAATGTGAAAGGCAGTTGGGTCGGCGAATTGGCCTTTACCGGCCCCGGCGCCGGCAAAGAGCCCACGGGCAACGCCGTGGTGGCGGATCTCGTGGCAGCCGCCACAAAAAGCGCCATGCCCCTTATGAAGCGGGGCGATGTAGCGCTTGCGCCCATACGCGGCCGCTATTTCGTGGCAAAAGAATTGGAAGGAGATTTCGTCGACCGAGTGGAAGAGGGATTCACCTACACCGCGGACATGGCACGGGAAGAACTGTTGAAGGCCTTGGACGAAAAGACCTTCTTCGCCCGTCTGGAAGATTAAAAACGAAAGAGACAAGCCAACGGGGCTTGTCTTTTTTTGCTTGAATTTACAATCTAAGTGCAAAAAAAACGAGCGCCGAAGCGCCCGATTTATTTCTCGTTGATCCGTATGGCGTTGTGTTCCCGAATGTCTTTGCCCTTGACTTGATTCAGTGCGCCGATGGTATTGGTCCTCTTAATGGAAATGGATTCTCTGAGGCGCATTAAAAAGTCGTCCAAGGCCTTCGACGAGGTGGACTTAATGCGAATTAAAAATTGGTATTCGCCCATGAGCTTCCAGCAGTCGGTGACTTGATCCGAGGTTTCGACGTAGTTTATAAATTCTTCCAAGGTATTGTCTTCTTCGGATATGTCGATGAGACAGAAGGAGTGGATATAGGAATCGTCCTCTTCCCCGCCGAGAAGAATGGTATAGCCGGCGATGACGCCCGCATCTTCCAGGCGATGAATCCGATTACGCGTAGCCGAAACGGACAGGCTGACCTTTTTCGCGATGTCGCTTAGGGACATGCGGCTGTTTTCGTTTAACAGGGACAGAATGTATGTGTCGATGGAATCACCGGTAAAACGATTGATGTGCACCTTATGCACCTCCTTTAACCAAAACAAATAGCTTTATTTGATTATACCAAAAAACCGACTCAATTTCACGGTCATACTGAAAAATTTTGCAAAAAACCCCGATATTTTTCGCTCCCGCGAAAGAAACATGCAGAGGATGGGGTGGAAGGGATTCGTTTTAAAAATAGGCGGCTTGTTTTTTAAAAAATCGCTGAAAAAAAGTCAAAAAAAATACCTTCCGACCTCTTCATTTTTTTGATTTAGGTCGGGGCAAGTGCTAAAATATTTATAACTGCAAATCTTTAAAACAGGAGATTTGCCGAAATAAAACGGGAAAGGGGACTAGGTTGGAACAATTGATTCGAAGCGTCATCGAACTTGACGAGCGAACCGACGCCATGGTTGAAAAGCAAGAGAAGACCATCGACGAAGAGAAGGCGGATCTGCAAAAACGCTTCACGGAAATGGAAGTGGACGAGCGGGAATCCTCCAAGGCTTCGGCGAAGGACAGTTACGATACCATTTACAACGAGGCCATGGGCGTGGTGGACGAGATTAAAGAAAACAATCGAAAGAAGCTGGAGTCGGTGGATTCGGTTTACAAAGCCCACAAAGCGGAATTGGTGGAAGAAGCGTTTCAACTCCTGGACATTTAGTGGGAGGCGAGTATGAGTTACGCTGCAGTAAACACCAAAGCGGTCACCGTCTACGCCCGCTATTTGAAGCCGGAAGTGCCTTTGAGGATTCTGGAAGCGGGAAATGTAAAAGACGGCCTGGCTATTTTAGAACAGACTTGGGGGCTGGAACTTTCCGACGACCCCCATCTTTTGGAAATCAATGTAAAGATGGCCCAAAAGGTGTACGACACCTTGATCGGCTTTCACTACTACTTACAGGGACAGGACCGGATTTTTTTCAAAGCCCTTTTGAATCGCTACGAGATGCAGGATTTGAAGCGGATTTTCCGGGCGGTCTATCACGAGGAAGATGTCAATATCGTACGAAACAGCCTCCTCGCCTTGGATCCGGAAATTCTGCCGAGGGAGCAGAACGTCGGTCCCGACGATTTGTTTAAGGCCTTGGACGCCACCCCCTACGGGCGGATGCTTTCCGCTTATGAGGGCGTGAGCCGAGACCGTATTCTTTTTTATATCGAAATGGAGCTGGACAAGAGTTACTACGAGGACTTGATGAAAGAGGCGCAGAAGCTGCCGAAGAAGTATCATAAGTCCGTCATGGCCATGTTGAACCGGCAAGTGGATCTCTTGAACATTCTCTATATTTATCGGGGCAAGAAGACTTACGACATTATGAAGTCGGAGATGGAAAACTTCGCCATTCGCGGCGGCAATATTCCCAGGAAGCTTTTGGATTCGTGGATCTATGCCGACGATGTGGATGCCCTGGTGCGCTCCGTGCGGGCGTCGTCTTTCGCCTTTCTCTTTGAAACGGCGAGGGAAAATCACATGACCGACGTAGCGGCTGCGAGGGATCTCGCCGCCATGTATTTGAAACAGTATCAACAAGGGGGCCCGGGCCCGGCGCGTATCGTCGCCCTGTCCATTTTGCTGGAAAACGCCATTAAGGACGTTTCCACCACGTTGGAAGGACTCAGGCTCGGCTTCGGCAAGGAACTGATCAGGAGTCTGTTGACGATTCCTATGAAAGAAGGTGAAGTATGGCAGTAGAGAGAATGAAGATGCTCAGCGTCGTCGCCCGAATCGAGGACATGAACGATATTCTGTTCGAAATTTTGGATTCAGAAGCGCTGGACATGGTCGACGCCATGACCCAATTGGCGGAGAACAGCAATATCTACTCCCTGGAGGACAATGTGGACATGGTGGTGGATTTAAACAATCTGGCGCCCTTTCCCATTGATACCGATGTAAGGCAGCGCACCCAAGAGGCGCAAAAATTGGTGGAGTACTTCCACATTAAGGATTTAAATATTAACAGCTTCGAAGGCACCGACGGTCTGGACGAGCGCTATAAGGCCCTCATCGATCGGGTGGAGCCCTTGCGGGAAGAGTACGATAAGATTCACAAGCGTCTGGAAACCATCGCCATGTTTAAACAGAACATGGCCCTCTTCGAAAACGTGGACGTGGATTTGACGAAGATTCGGGACATGAAGTATTTCACCGCCCGCTTCGGTCGGCTGGAAAAGTCCGCTCGGGTGCGCTTAAAGAGCAGTTACGAAAATCTTCTTGCCCTTATTCTGCACACGGGCTCTTTTGAAGATGAAGAAGTGTACATGATCGTCTACCCCAACGAGGTGGCGGAAGAGATCGATCGGGTGCTGAAGTCCCTTCACTGGATCGACGTGCCCGTCTTGGACAATGCCGTAGGCACGGCGAAGGACACCCTGAGCCGCCTGAAAGAAGAAGAGACGGATCTCTACACCCGCATGGCAGAGCTGGACGAAGAGCGGAAGACCCTTTATCGGGACGATCGGGACACGGTGCGGGAAATTTTGGGCCACACCCTTTTCCTGGGCCGCATCGAAGAAGCGAAGCAGCAAATGGCCATTGCCAACAAGTACTTCCTGATCACGGGCTGGGCCGACGAGGCCGGCGTGGAAGACATTCGCCGCCGCACGGCGAAGTTTAAGGACGTGGTCATTACAACCCAAAGCGAAGAAGACGTGGCCAAGGGCATTACGCCGCCGACGAAGCTCAAGAACCCGAAGTTCTTCAAACCCTTCGAGCTCTTGGTGCGCATGTACGGCATTCCCCATTACAACGAAATCGACCCGACGATCTTTGTCGGCATTACCTATATGCTCCTCTTCGGCGCCATGTTCGGCGACGTGGGGCAAGGGGCGGTCTTTTTCCTTATCGGCTTTATCCTTTCGAGGCACCGGCAAAAAGACATGGGCGGCCTCTTAATGCGCATGGGCGGATCGTCCATAGTCTTCGGCTTTTTGTACGGCTCGGTCTTCGGTTACGAAGACGTCATCGACGCCCTGTGGCTGAGACCTTTCCAAAACATCGAGCAAGTGCTTATGGCCGCCATCGGCTTCGGCGTCGTGCTTTTGGTTTTGGCCTACGGCATGAACTTTGCCAATGCCATTAAGAACAAAGACCTGGCCCGGGGGCTTTTCGGCGAACACGGCCTCTTCGGCTTCTTGGTCTTCGCCATGCTCCTCATTATGATTTTGGACGTGGCGGGACTCGTGTCCTTTATTCCCATGCCCGTCGCCGCAGGCATCCTCGTCTTATCCATTCTGCTGATGATCTTTAAAAAGCCCATTTTGGCAAAGATCCAAAAGACCGATGTGGATTACGCAGGAAACAAGAGCGGCTACTTTATCGAAAGTTCGTTTTCCATGATCGAGCTGTTGATCTCCACCTTATCGGGGATCGTGTCCTTTATCCGCGTCGGCGCCTTTGCCATTAACCACGTGGGGCTATTTATGGCCTTCCACGTCATGAGTCAAATGGCTTCCCACGACGTGGGCGGTTACATCATTTTGATTTTAGGAAATATTTTGATCATCGGTCTGGAAGGACTTATCGTCTTTATCCAAGGCCTGCGTCTCGAATACTACGAATTGTTCAGCCGCTACTACGACGGCAACGGACGGGAATTCCGCTCCGACAATTTGAATTTGAATCACAAATAAGCATTGAGAAGGAGATTATTATGGAAAAAATATTATTTTTAGCATCCCTCGTCGTCTTATCGACGATTATCGCGGGCTTCGTCTTTTTGGAACGGGGTGTGTCCTCGGATCGCGTGAAGCTGAAAAAGGCCATGCGCACCAATCTTTTCGCCTTTATCCCCACGGTGGTCGCCGCCTACGTGCTCCTCGTCCCCGGCGTGGTACACGCCGCCACGGGCGCGACTGAAGTCAACGGCCTGGGCCTTTTGGCCGCCGCCCTCTCCACGGGCCTCGCCACCATCGGCACGGGCTACGCCGTGGGTATCGTCGGTTCCGCCGCATTGGGTGCGGTCAGTGAAGACGACTCTATTTTAGGGAAGACCCTGATCTTCGTCGGCTTGGCCGAAGGGATCGCCATTTACGGCTTGATCATTTCCATTATGATTTTGGGGAAACTTTAATGATCTCCAAAGTCATCTCTCGTGATGACGAGTTTCTCGTCGCCCTTCGCATGAGCGGTTTCGAAGGCGTGTTCTGTGCCGATTTGGAGGCGCTGAACCATACCTTTGACTCCAGCCTGCAGGATAAAAACATCGGCATGATTATCTTAAACGAGAAGGACTTTCGCGCGTTGGAAGAAAAGGTGCTGGCTGTGAAAGAGAAAAAGCGCAGCCCCTTTATCTGCACATTGCCCGGAAGAGGTGGCTACACGGAAGATGATTTCATTATGAAATACGTACGCGAGGCCATCGGGGTCAAACTGGATTAGTAGGTGAGAAAATGCTGCAAGTCGAAAGCAAATTGGAATTATTCGAAAACGTCGTCTACAAGCGGCGTTTCGTGGAATTGGAAAAGCGCAAAGAAGCGTGGGAAGAGGAAAAAAACAATCTCCTGCGGCGCAAAGAAAAACAACTGAATGATGAAAAAGAGGCCATCGTTCGCCGCCGTGCCGACCTGGCGCGGGTCATGGGCAATGAAGAAATTGCCAAGGCCAAGGAGAACGAGCGGGTCTTGGAATTAAAAAAGATCAACGAATTAAAGAAGGATTTTATCGACGCCATTCGCGAACGGGCCGCGGAATACACCTTTACGGATCAGTACGCCACGGATCTGGCCACGCGGGTAGAGGAATCTCTCGGCGATTTGGAGGCGGGAGAATACCGCTTCGCCATGGTGGCCGGGGATATGGACAAGTATTTCGAAGGCTTTCGTGCCATGGCCGAGAAAAAAGGCATTACCCTTCACCCGGAGACCTTGGAGGATTGGCACATCGGCGGGCATACCATTAGCGATATGGAAAAGACCTACAGCCTGAACTACGATCTGTACACCTTGATCGAAGATAAGCGCTACGCCATCGGCAAGTTGCTCTATCGCCTGTTCCGAGAGGAGATGGACCATGAGTAAAGAAGCGAAGATCATTAAGATTAACGGGCCCGTGGTCATCGGCAAGCCCATGGGGGATTTCTCCATGCGTGAAATGGTACAGGTGGGCGAAAAGAAGCTTATCGGCGAAGTCATCGCCATTCACGGCGACGAAGGCACGGTGCAGGTCTACGAAGAGACGGAAGGGCTCATGCGGGACGAATCCATCGTCTCCACCGGCGGGCCTCTTTCCGTGCGTCTGGGCCCCGGCCTCTTGGGCAATATGTTCGACGGCATCGAGCGGCCACTAAACCGCATTAACGAAAAATACGGCAGCTTTATCCCCGAAGGCATCGGCATGACCAATCTGGATCTGGAAAAGCTGTGGGCCTTCGAGCCCAAGGTCAAGGCGGGGGATGCTGTCCGCGGCGGCGCCGTCTTAGGCACCGTGGAAGAGACGGAAATTATTACCCACCGCATTCTCCTTCCCCCGGACATTTCCGGGGAAGTGAGCTGGGTCGCCGAAGCCGGCGAGTACAATGTGGTGGAGCCCATCTGCAAGGTGAAAGACGAAGCCGGCGAGGAGCACGAGGTGGCCATGAGCCAGCGCTGGCCCGTGCGGATTCCCCGCCCCGTCCATGAATTTTTAGACGCGAATCAGCTCCTGGTCACCGGCCAGCGGGTACTGGACGTGTTCTTTCCCATCGCCAAGGGCGGCACCGTCGCCATTCCCGGCGGCTTCGGTACGGGCAAGACCATGACCCAACACTCCATCGCCAAGTTTTGCGATGCGGACATTATCGTCTACATCGGCTGCGGCGAGCGGGGGAACGAAATGACGGAAGTACTGGAAGACTTCCCGAAGCTCATCGACCCGAACTCGGGCAAGCCTTTGATGCAGCGCACCATTTTAATCGCCAATACATCGAATATGCCTGTAGCGGCGCGTGAGGCGTCCATCTACACCGGCATTACCATTGCCGAATACTTTAGAGACCAAGGCTACGACGTGGCCATGATGGCGGACTCCACCTCCCGTTGGGCGGAAGCCCTCAGGGAAATCTCCGGCCGTCTGGAAGAAATGCCGGCGGAAGAAGGCTACCCTGCCTACCTGCCCAGCCGCATCGCCTCCTTCTACGAGCGCAGCGGATCGGCCAAGACACTCTGTGGCGAAGAAGGCTCCGTCACCACCATCGGCGCCGTCTCCCCGGCGGGAGGCGACTTCTCCGAGCCCGTCACGGAAAACACCCGTCGCTTCGTCAATGTATTTTTGGCACTGGATAAGGACCTGGCCTACTCCCGCCACTATCCCGCCATTCACTGGCTCCATTCCTATTCCGGCTACATCGGCGCCCTGTCCAATTACTACGACAATCGACTGGACGGCGACCTGCCCGGTTTACGGAAGAAGTTTATGAACATTCTGAACGAAGAGGCAAGATTGCAGGAAATCGTCATGCTCGTCGGCGAAGACGTGCTCCCCGACAAGGAGCGCTTCCTCTTAATCGTGGCACGCTTAATTAAAGACGCCTTTTTGCAACAAAACGCCTTCAACGATATCGACCAGTCGGTGCCTTTGGAAAAACAATTTGCCATGATGGAAGTCATCGACACTTTGTACGAAGAGGGCAAGGTGGTCCTGGAGCAAGGCATTTCCATCGAAGAGGTGAAGGACGATGCCCTTCATTCCCGCATCGTCAATATGAAGTACAATATCGCCAACGACGATTCTAAATCCTTCACCCATCTGATCAACGACATCCAAGAGCATTACCGGGAAATTCGCATCGAATACGGCATTGCCGAAGACGAAATGGACGCCTTGGAAATCGAAGGGAAGAAGGAAGCGGACGAAACGGACGAAGAGAAAGAAACGGAAAAGGAGGTGTAGGACGTGAAGAAAGAGTATTTGCGATTGGATAATATCGACGGATCCCTGATTCAGCTTTCCGGCCTGCACCGGGTGCGCTACGGCGAAATCGTCTCCATCACCAATCGGGAAACGAAAGAGACTTTAGTGGGGCGGGTCATCGGCATCGACGAAGATGCCGCCACGGTACAGGTCTTCGGCGAATCCATGGGGGTCTCCACGGAAAATTTAAACGTGGTCTTCGAAGGACGGCCCTTTGAAATTCCCCTGGCGCCGGAAATTTTAGGCCGCCGCTTCAACGGCATCGGACGGGCCATCGACAAGGGCGGCCCCGTCTACTCCGACGATTTTTACAATGTCAACGGCAAGCCCATGAACCCGGTGGCTCGGGAGTATCCCCGGAACTTTATTCAAACGGGGATTCGAGGCATCGACTCGGTCATGACCTTGATTCGGGGCCAAAAGCTCCCGATCTTTTCGGGAGCGGGTCTGCCTCACAACGAGTTGGCCGCGCAGATCATTCGCCAGGCCAATATCGCCGACGACGCGGGCGGCGATGATTTCGCCGTGGTCTTTTGCGGCATGGGCCTGAAGCGGGAGGTGGCCTCCTTCTTCACCGACAGCTTTATGGAAGCCGGCGTTATGGACAAGGTCGTCATCTATATGAACTACGCCGACGACCCGATTATGGAGCGGATCATCGCGCCGAAATGCGCCTTGACCGCGGCGGAATATTTGGCCTTCGAGCGGCACAAACACGTGCTGGTCATTATGACCGACATGACCAGCTACGGGGAAAGCTTGCGTGAAGTGTCTTCTCAACGGCAGGAAGTGCCTTCGAGAAAGGGCTACCCGGGCTATTTGTATTCGGATCTCGCCGCCATTTACGAGCGGGCGGGCATGATCAAGGGCGTGAAGGGATCGGTGACTTTGATCCCCATCTTAACCATGCCCTCCGACGACATTACCCACCCGATTCCCGACTTGACCGGCTACATTACCGAGGGGCAGATCGTATTGTCTCGTGACCTTAACGGCCAGGGCATCTATCCCCCCATTAACATTCTGGACTCCTTGTCCCGTCTGATGAAAGACGGCATCGGGGCGGACTACACCCGGGAAGACCACAGTGACGTCTCCGCCCAATTGTTTGCGTCCTACTCCAAATGTACGGAAGTGCGTTCTTTGGCCCAGATCATCGGGGAAGAGGAATTGTCGGAAAACGATCAAAAGCTCTTGGCCTTCGGTCGCCGCTTCGAAAACGAATTTATCGGCCAGGACTTTAACGAGCCCTCCGACATCGGCCAGACTCTGGACAAGGCATGGGAGCTTTTGAGGACATTGCCCAAGGACAGCTTGGTGCGCATCGATCCGAAAATTCTGGACAAGTATTATTAGAGGTGAGCTATGGCGAAACGCGTGACGGCGACAAAAGCTAATTTAATCAAAACAAAGAGCGCCCTGAATTTTGCCAAGAGAGGCTACGGCCTTTTAGACAAAAAGCGGGCCGTGCTTATGCGTGAGATGATGCGCTTAAACGCCCGGGCCCAAACCATTCAACAAGAGGTGGAAGAGCGCTTCGGCCAGTCCTACGACGCCCTCACCATGGCCTCGGTGACCATGGGCTGGGAGTCCGTGGTGGGAATGAGCAAGTCCATGCCCACGGAAGAGCCCTACAATATCGGCTACCGCTCCGTCATGGGAGTGGAGATTCCCGAAATCCACTACAAGGCCTTTAAGCCCCAAACCACCTTCAGTATGTTTGAATCCAATTTCGCCTTCGACGAAGCCTATATTCGCATGCACGACATGCGGGCGCGGATTTACGAGCTCGCGGAAATCGAAACGGATTTGTACCGCCTGGCCAAGGAAATTAAAAAGACGGTGAAGCGGGCCAACGCCCTGGAAAAAATTCAAATTCCCAGGTACGAGGCGGCGAAAAAAGAAATCGAAGACATTTTGGCAGAAAAGGAGCGGGAAGATTTCTTCCGCTTGAAGCGCGTGAAAAACAATGTGAGCAAGTAAGGAGGTCGCCGTGGAACTGAGGCGTATTTACGACGAAGACTTTAATTATCAGGGCTATTTAAAAGATCGGAAAGAGCCCCTGGATCCCGAGGAGTATTACGTCGTCGCCGGCGTCATGGTGATTTCCGAAAAGAAGCTCTTGGTAACCAAAAGGGCGAAGGGAAAAACTTTCGCCCATCAATGGGAATTTACCATGGGAAGCGTCGTGGACAAAGAAAGCCCCCTTCAAGGCGCCCTGCGGGAGCTGAAAGAAGAAGTGGGCATTCGCGCCACGGACCGGGACCTCTCCTTCCTCGGCACCATGAAGGAAGATCAGAAGTTTTCCAAGATCTTTCTCCTCGTGAGAGACGTGGACAAGATCAAGATGCAAAAAAGCGAAGTGGAAGATTATAAATTCGTCGGCAAGAAAGAGCTAAAGGCCATGTTGGCCGACGGCGAATTTGCCCCGCCCATGGCCAAGCGCATCGAAAACTATTTCGAAAAGATCGAAGACTTGTTGGAAGACTGATTCGGCGCCCGAAGGGGCGCTATTTTTTTGCGACGTTTGAAAATTTCCCGAAGAGAAGGCTCACTGCGGCAAGATAAAGCAGAAAAATTCCGTGTTAATGGAAAACAATCTTTTACATTGTAGTCGTCTATGGTAAAATGTGAACAACCATGTAATCTGTAGGTATTTAGAAATTGAGGTGACCAATGGATCTATTACTGAAAGTAAACGGGTACTTGTATTACCCCATTTTAATTATTGTCTTAATCGGCGCCGGCCTTTACTTCACCGTGCGCACGGGATTTTTGCAATTATCTATGTTCGGTGAATCTGTGCGCGTGTTGAAAGAAAAGCCCCACGAAGGAGAAGTGTCTTCCTTCCAGGCGCTCATGGTGTCTACGGCATCCCGGGTCGGCACGGGGAATATCGTCGGCGTGGCCCAGGCCATTTGCCTCGGCGGCTACGGCGCCGTGTTCTGGATGTGGCTCATCGCCATTATCGGCGGTGCGTCGGCCTTTGTGGAATCCACCTTGGCGCAAATTTATAAGCGCAAAGGGGAACACGGCAACAGCTTCGGCGGCCCCAGCTACTACATCGAAATCGCTTTGGGCTCCAGAGGCCTCGGCGTGCTCTTCGCCATCTTTTTGATCTTAACTTATGCCGTGGGCTTTAATATGCTCGCATCCTTTAACATGACCGACTCCTTCCGCGTCTATGATTTCTTCGTGGAAGGCAAGACCACCTGGATCATCGGCGGCTGCCTCGCCGTCGTCGCAGGCTACTGCGTCTTAGGGGGCGGCAAGCGCATCATTAAAGCCACCTCCACCCTGGTACCCTTTATGGGCATTATCTTCGTGGCCATGGCATTGTTTATGATTTTCAAAAACATTACCTACATGCCCACGGTATTCAAAAACATTTTCTCCGACGCCTTCAACTTCAAAGCCATCTTCGGCGGCTTTGCGGGTTCCGCCATGGTCCAAGGGATCAAGCGGGGGCTGTACTCCAACGAAGCCGGTATGGGTTCCGCGCCCAACGCCGCTGCCTCGGCAGATGTATCCCACCCGGTTAAACAAGGCCTGGTTCAAATGTTCTCCGTCTTCTTAGACACCTTGGTGATCTGCTCCGCCACGGCATTTATGGCCATGGCATCGGGCGTAGAAGCCACGGAAGAATTGGCAGGGGCAGCCTATGTGCAAGAATCCCTGGCCACGGTCTTCGGCCACTACGGCTACGTATTCATCACTCTGTCTTTGACCCTCTTTGCCTTCACCACCCTCTTAGGCAATCTCTACTACGTGGACAGCTGTTTGAACTACCTGAACAAAAAGACGCCCTCCAAAACCTTTATGCTTTGCTACCGACTGGTGGCCATCGCCCTTATCTTCTTGGGCAGCAGCATGAAAATGGAACTGGCATGGAACGTGGCGGACTTCTTAATGGCCCTCATGGTGCTGGTCAACATTCCCGCCATTCTGCTTCTGAGCAATCAAGCTCTGGCGGCGCTGAAGGATTACAAAGAACAGTCCCACGCAGGCAAAAACCCCCACTTCCTCGGTCGGAGCATCGGCTTGGACGAAAGCAAATTGGATTACTGGAAATAGGAAAAAGCAAGCTCCGTGCTTGCTTTTTTTGTGCGCGGAAAGGGCCGGCCGCCCGTATTATTTATTTTTTCTATGAGAAAGAAATAACGAGGAAGTTTTTATGGCGAAAACCTTACCTAGACTTTACTTTTTGATATAATAAGGGCGGTCTATGTATGTAAAACTTTACGGAAGGAGATTTTATGGGCGAGATAAGTTCATGGTCTCAAATTGATTGGCATTTTATTGCCGGCGGTCTGGGCTTGTTTCTTTTCGGCGTCAAACTCATGGGCGACAGCCTGACGAAATTTGCCGGGACGAAGATTCGGGACTATATCGAAAAATACACGTCCAATCCCATCATGGCGGTCTTGGTCGGTATCGTCATGACCGGCCTGATCCAATCCTCTTCGGCGGCTACGGTTATCGCCATATCCCTGGTGCGAAGCGGATTAATGGGCATGAATCAAGCCATCGCCATTATACTCGGCGCCAATATCGGGACCACGGTAACGTCGATTTTAATCGGTTTTCAACTGGATTACCTGGCCTACTTTATTTTGCTTATCGGCGTCTTCTTAATGCTTATGGCGACGAAGAAAAAAACCACCTACCTGGGCGAAATCGTCGTCGGCTTCGGGCTTTTGTTTATCGGCCTCAACATTATGGGCGATGCATTGAAAGAGCTGCAGTACATCCCCGGCTTCTCCGACATGGTCGTAAGGCTCAGTCGCCAGCCGATCCTGGCCGCCTTAATCGGCGCCGTGGTCACCGGGGTCATTCAATCCTCCTCGGCCATCGTCGGGATCGTCCAAACCCTCTACGCCACCCAGTCCATTACCCTGGTGGCGGCCCTGGGATTGGTCTTCGGTGCCAATATCGGCACCACGGTTACGGCGGCATTGGCCTCCGTGGGGGGCAGCCTCGCCGCGCGGCGCACGTCCCTGTTCCACTTTTTGTTTAACATCTCCGTGTCCGTGTTTTTCCTCATCATTATCGGGCCATACGAACGCTTCGTCCACTACGTGACGGATCTGTTCCACTTTAACGACATGATGACCATCGCCTTCGCCCACTTCACCTTTAACTTCTTGGGCATGATCATCTTTTTGCCCATCATTCCCCAATGTGTGTCCCTGCTGAGAAAACTCATGCCCGGTCGCGACGACTTGGCCGAGGAAATGGGCAAGATTCAGCTGGACGAAACCATGATTACCGCTTTCCCCGCCGGGGCGCTGACCCAAGCCAAGGCGGCCATCCTGCAAGTCTCCGACATCGTTATGGACGCTTTGGAAGACAGCAAGCAGTACCTGCTGACTAAGGACAAAAAATACTTCCACGAGGTCAATCAGCTGGAAGACATGATCAACTCCCTGGATACGAAAATCGAATCCTATTTGTTGAAAATTTCCAAGCAGTCCTTGACGGAAGAGCTGGCTGACGAATACTCCGCCGGCCTTCAGGTACAAAAAAACTTTGAGCGCATCGGCGACTTGGTGCAAAATCTGGTGGAATATTTCGAAATGATTTACGATTCCGGCGAAAGCTTCCACGACGAAGCCATGAAGGAACTCAATTCCATCTATGATTTGCTGATCCTCATGTACGGTCACGGCGTGGAAATTTACAGAGGCGCCGACCACCATCTCTACGAAACCATGAAAGAAGAAGAAAACAGCCTGAACTATTTGGAATACGAACTCCGTGCATCCCACTTCAGGCGCATGACCTCTCAACACGAAGAGGCCACCGTTACCACATCCCTTTACGTGGATATCTTGGGTACACTGGAACGTATCGGCGACCACATCTTTAACGTCGCCCGACTCACCTTCGATCCCATTAAGACCCACGGGGAAAAATCCCTGGTGGCGGACGAAGTGGTTCAAGGCGCAGAATAAAACATCGAAACGGCACACCGAAAGGCGTGCTGTTTTTTTGCGGAGAATATGGCGAGGGGGAAGCGGATTTGATAAAATGTATTAAATAAAAATGCAAAAAGGAGGCGCTTATGACACTAGGCAATCGCATAGCGAACTTACGAAAAGACAAGGGCATGTCCTTGGAAAACTTGGCGGAAGCCTTGGAAGTGTCCGTAGACGATTTGCGGGAATGGGAACAGGACAGGAAGCTGCCGAGCCGCGGCGACCTCTTAAAGCTCTGCGGCTATTTTCACACTACCATGGCCTATCTTGTTGGCGGGGAAGCGGAAGGCCCTGTGCATCAAAGGCGATTTTCAAAGAGGGAAATTATTTTCATCCTGGACGTCGCTTTGTTCCTCCTGTGCTTTCTTCTGGCGCCCGTATTTCAATGGGCGAACTCATCTCTTTTCGGTGAATGTTTTTCGGATCCCATAAATTACTTATGGGAATTTCCCCTAAATATTCTCTTTTACCTCGCCTGTGCCATCTTCGCGGTGCAAGTGGGAAAGATCATTTACGATAAGACAAAGGGAAGCAAATAATTCCGCCTCTTACAAATAAATTTGCCCAATAAAAAAGGCCCCGCAAGGGGTCTTTTCTATTGATTGTTTTGAGGTAAGAGGCGGTGCTTGAGGTCCGCTTCCAAGGCTTCCAACTCCCGCTGTGCCTTTTCTCTGTTTTCGTGGCCTTCCAGTTGAATCTTGCGCACCTCGTCCAGTGCGGCGATAAGCTGTTCGTTGGTGTAGCGAATGGTGTCCACATCCACGATGCCCCGCTCGCTTTCTCGCGCTACATTCACCGTGCTTTGGCGCAGGGTTTCGGCGTTTTTCTTCAGGAGCTGATTGGTGAGATCCGCCACCTTCTTTTGGGCTTCGGCGGCTTGTTCCGAGTGGTGCACGCCGAGGGCGAGGACCATTTGGTTTTTCCAGATGGGAATGGTGTTGACCACGGTGGACTGGATCTTTTCCGCCATGACCGTGTTGGACGCCTGCACCATGCGAATTTGCGGCGCCATTTGCAAGCTCACCATGCGGGTGAGTTCCAGGTCGTGGAGCTTCTTTTCGAAGCGATTGGCCATGTTTTGCAGGTCGTTGGCTTTTTGGGCCTCCAGGCTTCCCTCCGTGGCCGAGGCCATGAGGGTGGGGAGCTCGCGACTGCGCACATCTTCCAGCTTTTGATTGCCGGCGAGAATGTACATGGACAGTTCCTTAAAGTACTTTTCGTTTAAGTCGTACATTTGATCCAACATGGAAATGTCTTTCATCAAAGTGATCTGATGGTTTTCCAAGACCCGGGCGATGTCGTCCACGTTTTTTTCCGCCTTGTCGTACTTGGCCTTCATGGCGGTGACCTTGTTGGTGGAGCGTTTCAAAAAGCCCTTCAGGCCCTTTTCGTCCTCGTTTTCGAAAGTCTTCAGCTCCGTCACCACGTCGGAGAGGAGCTTGCCCACTTCGCCGAGATCCTTCGTGCGCACGGAGTTTAAGGTCTTTTCGGAAAAGTTCGAAATCTTTTTCTGTGCCCCCACGCCGTATTGGAGGATCACCGAGGAGTCGGTGAGATCGATGGTCTTGGCAAAGTCGTCCACCTGTTTCTGTTCCGCCGGCGTCAGCTTCACTTGGGCCTCCGCTTCCTTGGGGGTTAAGGCCAATTCCGATTCGATTTCCGCGTCGGTGGTGCCGTCTAAGGTCAATTTAATTTCATCACTCATGGAATCCGTCTCCTTCCGATTCGTCGATTAGCCCGTCTTGTTTCATCACCGTCTCCATCACATCCATTTCGGCGTTGAGATCCAAGAGGTCGTCTTTATATAAGGTGTCCAATAATTTTTCGTAGCCGTCGATGACTTTGTCCAGGGAGCGCAGAATGTCGTCCATGGTCTTTCTGATGGCCTCCGTGATCACCGAGGAAGATTCAAACTGGAGAAAGCGCTCGATGAGCTTAATGGTAGTGGGGGTGTAGTAGTCCACGAATTTGTTTAAGCTTTCCACCCGGCCGGGATCCGTGTTCACCGCATGGCGAATGGCATCCAAAAGCTTCAGTAGGGCGGAGATCTTATCCTTCAGCACGTAATCGTGGGCCCGGTCCCGCTGCTCCTTTAAGGTCTTTTCGTAATCGTCCATGGCCGTCGCCCGGTCGTCGTCGGTGGTGGCCTGCGCTTCTTCAATCTCGGGCACCTCGTTTTGTGTCACGGCTGCGCGGCCCATGTAATTGTCCTTGTAAGCCTTGTAGGCGGCGTGATCCACGAGAAGCAGATCGCCTCCCTCCACCAGGCGGGCCTGGGGCAGGTAGTCTTTTCGGATCATGTGATTGATCTCGGCCGCCACCGTCTGTTGGGGCTTATTCAGTGCCGTGACGATGTCCTCCACGGCGAGAACCGATTGGTCTTGAATCTCCCGGCGAATGCGGAAGAAATCCCGTGCCAAAATCATATTGCGCTGGCTGATGATGGTGCCCGCAGCGAATACCACAGCCGAGACAAAAAGAAAGAGGAACGCGGCAATGGTGTCGGTGGAGAAGAAACCATAGGCGATGTCGTCGATAAAGACAAAGAGGGCACAAAGAAAAGAGCTGATGGCCGAAAGGGCGGCTGCATTTCTCAGCCAGAACCAAGTGTTGGGCGCCGTCACCTTCTGCTTCACCCTGGCGGGATCCCGGTTTACGGGAAGGCGCACGGGTTCTTTCGGCCCGAAGCCCTTTTTCACTCCGCGCATCAAAGCGCCGGCGCCCATTTTCGAGTACTGAATCGCGCTTTCCACGCTTTTTTCTATGACATCGGCCACGTCCTGAAAGTCGTCGTCTTCCATGGCGCGGTCCACAAATTTTTCAATGGCATTTTTATCTTTCAATCCCCATACTCCTTTCAGCCTTGTTATCCAAAGCATTCTACTCTTAGTTTAGCATATGGGAAAAAATCGGGGGCGGTTTTTTCGCCTTTTAAAAAATCTTTACCGATACTTAAACATTAAATCTTTTTTGAAAAGCCTTGCAATTGTTCGTCCCATCTCCCATAATGGAAAGAAGTGAAATAATCAGATAAATAAACGAACTGAGTGGTCCGCGGGACTGCTTTTTTTTTGAAACGAGGAGGAACTTTTGAAATTTAATGAATTTAATCTGTCGCCCGCCATTTTAAAGGGCATCGAGGCCATGGGCTTTGAGGAAGCTTCGCCGATTCAGGCTCAGAGCATGGCGCCCCTTTTGGAAGGCAGAGACGTCATCGCCCAAGCCCAGACCGGCACGGGCAAAACCGCCGCCTACGGCATTCCCATGTTGGAGCGGGTGGAGAAGAAGGGCCCGCTCCAAGGCCTGGTGCTCTGCCCCACCCGTGAGCTGTGTCTGCAAGTGGCCAACGAGCTGGCGAAATTAGGCGCCTATAAAAAAGGCGTGAAGATTCTGCCGGTCTACGGCGGCACCAGCATCGAGCGGCAAATCCGCGCCTTAAAAGGCGGCGTGCAAATCGTCGTGGGCACCCCGGGCCGGGTTATGGACCACATGCGCAGAAAGACCCTGCGCTTCGACGAACTCTCCATGGCCATCTTGGACGAGGCCGACGAAATGTTCGACATGGGCTTTCGCGACGACATGCGCACCATTTTAGACGAGACGCCGGATAACCGCCAAACCTGTTTCTTCTCCGCCACCATGGAAAGAGACATTATGGATTTCTCCGCCAAATTCCAACGGGATCCGGAGATCATTCGCATTAAGCACAAGCAGCTCACCGTGGAAAACATCGAGCAGTATTATTTGGAAATGAAGGCCTCCATGAAGCCGGAAATTTTAAGCCGCCTCGTGGACATCTACGACCCCACTCTGGCCATCGTCTTCTGCAATACGAAGAAGCGGGTGGACGATCTGGTCAGCGAAATGGCGTCCAGAGGCTATGCCGTGGACGGCCTCCACGGGGATTTGAAGCAGAACCAACGGGACGCCGTCATGAAACGCTTCAGAAATTCTTCCATCGACATGCTCGTGGCCACGGACGTGGCGGCCCGGGGCATCGATGTGGGCGACGTGGACATGGTGGTGAACTACGACCTGCCTCAGGACGAGGAGTACTACGTTCACCGCATCGGCCGCACGGCGCGGGCGGGGCGCAAGGGCCTGTCCTTCTCCTTTGTCGTGGGCAGGGATATTTACAAGCTGGAAGACATCGTCCGCTACACCAAGGCCGATCTCGCCTATATGGAGCTGCCCACCATGGAGCAAATGGACGTGAACAAGCGCGAGAATCTGGAAGGAAAAGTGGCGGAGCTGCTGGACGCCGAGGCGGATCTTTCCGAATACAAGCCCATGGTGGAAAGCATGCTCCGCCTGGAGTACGGCGCCGTGGAAATTTCCGCCGCCCTACTAAAGCTTTTAGACGACAGCAGCCAGTCGAAGAAGCACGACGCTCTGGATGAGGTGGACTACGGAAAGAAATTCCGCGCCAGGGGCCTGAGAAAAGACCGCAAGGGCAAGGACAAGAAGGAAAAGGGCGGCAAGAAGCGCTTCTCCAATCACACCAAGCTCTATATGGACAAGGGCAGAAAAGACGGCATCACCCCCAAGGCCGTCCTCGCCATCTTTAAAAAGGAAACGGATCTGGGCCGAGACATCGTGGGCAATATTTTGATTCGCGATCGCCACACCGTGGTGGAAGTGCCGAAGAAGGCGGCGAAGAGCGCCATCGAACAATTGGACGGCATGAAGAGCCGGGGCAAGACCTTCCACGTGCGGGTGTACAGAGATTGATCTTTTTAGTCGATGAAAAATATAATAAGCTGAGGATATTTCCTTAAAATAAAAAGCACTAAGCGTCACTGCCTAGTGCTTTTGTAATATGGCGTTGGCCAGGCGAATCATTTCCTTGGCCATTTCGTAATTGTCCCCGATTAAATCGTAGACGGCATCTTCCGTGAGGACGCCGCAGTCCACGGTGATCTCGCCCTCGTCGTAAGCGTCCACATCGTCGAACCAATCCTGGGAGCTGTAGTACCTGTCCAAGACATCGAAGGCATCCTGGGCCTTTTCAAAGGCGGCCAGGGCCTCTTTAAACTCGGCCACGGCGCGGCTGTGGTCGTTTAAAATTTCTTCCATGGCGGCGACCCGCTCGTTTCTGTTCATTCCCTTCTCCTTTCATAAAAAAAGCACCGAAGCCGAGGCTCAGGTGCTTGGTTTCAATTTATTTTAATAGTTTTCGACAAAGACTTCAAACCATTTTTGCGGGTGGAAGCAGGCGGGGCATTTTTCCGGCGCTTCTTTGCCTTCGTGAATGTAGCCGCAGTTGTTGCATTTCCAAAGAACGACTTCGTCGCGCTTGAAGAGCTTGCCTTCTTTTACATTTTCCAAAAGCTTCAGGTAGCGGTCGCGGTGCGCTTCTTCCACTTCGGCGATTTCGATCCAGTTGTCGGCGATTTCGTCGAAGCCTTCTTCACGAGCGATTTTTGCAAACTCGGGATACATATCGGTAGCTTCACCGTCTTCGCCTTCGGCGGCGTTTTTCAGATTTAATTCCGTGCTGCCCAGGGCGACGGGGTAGTCCCATTTGACTTCCAATTCGTCTTCGTTGAAGTCGTCGATTAAGTATCTAAAGAAGCGCTTGCCGTGTTCTTCTTCGTTGCGTGCCGTTTCCAAGAAGATGTTTTTAATTTGAACGGAAGCATCTTTGTCCGCTTGTTTGGCGTACATGGTGTAGCGTGCAGTGGCTTGGGATTCTCCTGCGAAAGAGATCAACAGATTGTTTGCGGTTTTCGTACCTTTTAATGACATAATGTCCTCCTAACTTCCTATAAGTTCTGCGGTTGCCCTCAGTATACTCTAATTTATGTCTGCGTTCAACCGAGGGGGCCGTGATATACTGTAGTCGTGTCAATGGGGGAAAGTTTCCGAGGGGGACGAAGGGATTTTCCCCGAGCCTAAAGGGACAAAAGCTATGTTATAATGGGAGCGAGGGGGTGTTTCTTTTTTGAAGGGATTATTTATCGTCATCGAAGGGCCGGACGGCTCGGGCAAATCCACGGTGGCGGAAGGCATACGGCACCATTTTGAAGAAAAAGGCGTCGACGTCCTCCACACGCGGGAGCCCGGGGGCACGGCGATTTCGGAAGACATTCGAAAGATTTTATTGGATCCCGAAAACAAAGCCATGCACCCGCGGTGCGAGGCCCTATTGTATGCGGCCTCTCGCGCCCAACATGTGGAAGAGGTGATCCTCCCGGCACTGGAGGCGGGGAAGCTCGTCTTGTGTGAGCGCTTTGTCTTCTCGAGCCTCGTCTATCAGGGGCTCTGTCGCCGACTGGGAATTCAGTCCGTGGGGGCGGTCAACGCCTTTGCCACCGACGGCTTAAAGGCCGACGTCACCCTGTACTTAGACGTGCCCAAGGGCACCGGGGACAGCCGCATGAAAGATCGCCTCGCCGACCGCCTGGAGTCCGATCGACGGATCATGGACACGGTGGAGGAGAATTACAGAATTTTAGCCAATCAGCTGAAAGAGGAGCTGGTCCTTATCGACGCATCCCGGGATGCGGATCAGGTCCTTAAAAGCTGCATAGAAGCCATTGAAAAGGAGTACCGGTTCAGATGAAACTTATATTTGCTATCGTGCAAGATCAAGACGCCGCAGGTTTAATCGACGCCCTGACGGAAAAGCGCTTTCGGGTAACGAAGTTATCCTCCTCCGGGGGCTTTTTAAAAGCCGGCAATACGACCCTTTTAATGGGCGTGAACGAAGAAGACATGGACGCCCTTTTCGACATTATGGAAGAAAATTGCTCCGTGCGTGAAGAGCCGTCGGCCATGGCTCTCTCGCCGGGGGAATCTTTTATGCCCTATCCTTTAAATGTGCGCGTCGGGGGCGCCACCATATTTATTCTCGACGTTGCGGAATACAGTCGCTATTAAGGGGGACGTCATGAATAAAATGGTGTTTGCGATTATCGCCGACCGCTTTATCGGCGATGTCATCGACGAATTATTGGAGGCGGACATTTCCGTGACGGAAATGGCTTCCACCGGGGGCTTTCTGAAGGAAGGCAACACCACGGTGGTCATCGGCGTTTCCAATGAGCAATACGACCAGCTGAAAGAAATTTTGGACCGCGTCGTCGGCAGTCGCGACGACAAGGACAGCATCCACGCCGGCGCCCACGTCTTTGCCATCGACTTGGTCAAGGGCTTACGCATTTGAGTGGGGGGGCCTTTCAATCCCATCTCCACGCCTATATCCTCAAGGGGGCGGGGGAGGAGGCGCTGAAGGAAGCCCGCCGCCTGGCCATGGGCTATCTGTGCCGTGGGGAAGAGGCGCCTTGCGGTGAGTGCCCTTCCTGCCGGCTCTTTTTATCCGGCGAAGGGCGAGGGGAGAATCATCCCGACTATATGGAAATCGCCCCAACGAAAAAAACCTCCAAGGCCTCCATTAAAAAGGAGCGCATCGAAAGCGTGCTTAAGCAGGCGGCCATGACCGATTACGGCGAAGGGGGCAAGGTGTTTCTCTTCGTGGACTTCGACAGCACCACGGTGGAGGGGCAAAACGCTCTGTTAAAAGTCTTGGAAGAGCCGCCGGCGAAGACCCGCTTTCTGCTTTTGTCTTCGTCCCCCGAAAAGATCTTGCCCACGGTTCGTTCCCGGGCGGGCTTTTTGGATTTAAAGGCGAAGGAGGCCCCGGGAGATCCGGAGCGGCGCCACCGCACCTTCCGTTTAATGGAGAAGGTGTTTTTGCGGCGGGAAGAAGTTTTTTTTGCGCGCCATTTTTTCGAGGAAGAGAAGGAGCATTTGCCGGAAATTTTCGATTACATGCTCTCTTACTTGAGGGATTTGGCCGTGGTATACGAGACCGGGGACGTGTCCTTGGTGAAAAATCAGGACTACGGCACGCTGATCGCCGAGCAGGCGCAGTCCGCAGGTTCGCGAATTTATGAGATCATCGACGCCCTCTACGAGACGCGGCGCTATATAGAGATGAATGTAAATAAAAGCTTTGCCTTTGAGTGGCTGCTTTTAACTATGGGAGGCTAAAGGAATTTTGACAGAAACGAGAGATGTCGTCGGCGTACGCTTTAAGCGCCGGGGAAAAATATATTACTTCGATCCCAAGGATGCGGCTCCCGCAGCCGATGCCGGGGTCATCGTGGAAACGGCCCGAGGCGTGGAGTACGGCTATGTGGCCATCGAGCGCAAGGCGGTGGAAAAAGAATCCATCGTCGGCGAGCTGAAGCCCATTATTCGCACGGCCACGGAAGACGACGAGAGACGTCACGGGGCCAATAGAAATCTGGCCAGAGAGGCCATGGCGGTGTGCGAGGATAAAATTCGCGAACACGGCCTGAAGATGCATTTGATCAACGCGGAATACACCTTCGACAATTCCAAGCTGCTCTTTTACTTTACCGCCGACGGCCGAGTGGATTTTCGCGGCCTGGTGCGGGATCTGGCGTCGATTTTCCGCACCCGCATCGAGCTGCGCCAAATCGGCGTGAGAGACGAGGCAAAGCTGGTGGGCGGCATCGGCATTTGCGGCAGGGAATGTTGCTGCACCACCTTCCTCGGGGACTTTGCCCCGGTGTCCATTAACATGGCCAAGGACCAGGGCCTTTCTCTGAATCCCGACGCCATCAGCGGCGTCTGCGGCAGACTTCTGTGCTGCTTGCGCTACGAGCAGGACGGCTACGAGGAGAATTTAAAGATTCTGCCCCGGGTGGGCCGCACGGTCTATACCTCCGAGGGCCAAGGCGTGGTCGTGAGCACCGACACCTTGCGCGCCTTGGTGAAGGTAAAGATCGAAACGGATGACGGCGTGGAGTTCGTCGTCGTTTCCGCATCGGATGTTTCGAGAAAGCCCTGCCGGGGAAAGGGGTGCGCCCATGAAGCAAGTGAAGCAAGTATGGAAGAAGCTGAATAGAGGCCTCTTTAACGGCGGGCGACTGGTGTGGCTCGCCGCCTTTCTTGCGCTCTTTTTCCTGGACGCCTTTCCCGGCTTCTACTTTCAAAAAAAGATTCCCCACGGCGTCGCCGACGTCTTGGTGTGGGGGATCTATTTTTGTGCCGTCATCCTCGTCCTTCTCATCATAAGAAAGTGGGCGCGGCCCGTGTTCACGCCGGCGGCCACGGAGCTTATTATGCTCGGCCTCCTGGCCTACATGGCAAACGACGTGATCCTATCCACATCGTCACTAGGTCCCTCATCCGACGCATACACCTACGGGGCCACGGCGGCGGTGGTGGCGGTGATTTGGCTCTTCGCCTTAGGGATCGGGGCGCGAAAAATCTTCCCCATGGGCGCCGTCCTCGGCGCGCTCCTTATGGCGGGGCTGATCTTTCTCTGTGCCTGGCAGGGGCCCAAGACCCGGAAGGATTTCGCCGCAGCGCAAAAGGAAATTCCCGCTTCTTACAAAGTGGAAAAAATTACATACGGCCCCAAGAAGGCCTACGACTTCGGCGAGGAAAGCTACAGCCGTTACATGCGCCTGCCCAAGCGGCAAGACCGCCTGCGGGAAATGTTTTTCGGCTACACTCCCGCCCATGTGCCCTACGAGGGGGATCTCTATCTGCCCGTGGGAGTCAAGCATGCGCCTCTCGTGGTCTTCGTTCACGGCAATCACAATATGATCGAAGATAATCAGGGGGGCTACGAGTACCTGGGCCGCTACCTGGCGGCGCGGGGCGTGGCCTTTCAGTCCGTGGAGCAGTCCCACTTTAACGCCTACTTGGGCAAGGGGCTTTCCGGCGAAAACGACGCCCGGGCGCTGAGCCTCTTGGATCACGCCCGGAAGGTAGTGGAGGATCCGCGGCTCAAGGAGCGCATCGACGCCGACAGAATTTACTTCGGCGGCCACAGCCGGGGCGGCGAGGCGGCGGCCATTGCGGCCTCCTTCGCCACCCTGCCCTACAATCCCGACACGGGCGAGGCGACGAAGAGCCTCAACGTGGCGGGGGTTTTGGCCGTGGCGCCCACAGACGGGCAGTACAAGCCCGGGGACCGTCCCGTGGATTTGGACGTGCCCTATTTCCTCGTCACCGGGGCGTGGGATCAGGACGTGTCTTCCCTGGAGGGCATGGATCAATACATCCGTGCCCGCGCCTGGCGGGGACAGCTTATGGTGGACTACGTCAATCACAGCCAATTTAATTCCAATTGGGGCAGGCTGGACCGGGAGGGGCTGGAGGCACTGGCCCTTGCCACGGGGAATGTGCTCCCCAAAGAGGAGCAGCAGCGCTATTTAGAAGTGGCGGCCTACGCCTTTGTCAAAGACCCGGCCCTCTTCAGCGATTTCAAAGCCTATGTGCCGGAGGCGGGCTATGCCTTGGCCACGGAGCCCGAGGGCTTTGTCCTCGCCGATTTCGAAGAGGACAGCGATCTGACTACGGCCAGCGGCGATGGCGTATCGCCGGACTTTACCGGGGCGAGCACCTACGAAGAAGGGGCATTCATTCCCTCGGACCGTGGCGGAAACAATCACGTGGCGCGGCTCTTCGGAACCCTCGTCCTTTCTACGGCAACCGGTGCCGACGGCGACTTCGCCATGGACGTGGCGGCGAAAAGAGGCAGGGCCGACGTGAAGGTAAAACTCGTCGATGCAGCGGGAGAGACCGTGGAATTTCATCCCGACAAGGACGGCCTTCACAACGCTCTGGAAGCCGGGCTCTTGAAATGGCAGTACGCGGCGAAAACTTGGGAATACAAGCGGGCATTGGAGACCGTGCGCTTCACGAAAGAAGCCATGGCCGAGGCGAATCCCGCCTTTTCCGTCAAAGATCTGCGCCGGGTGGAAATCACCGCCAACGGCCTTACGGAAATCGACAATATACGTATTGAGACCGATGATTAAATCGAAGCCCCCCGGGTATATAATTAGGTGAACAGAGTTCGGGGGGTTAGGTTCATGCACGATACACTTTTAATTAAAACAATCAATAAAGAGAGTGCCGGTTTTAGAAATGTATTTTTCCAAATCGGCGATATGGATGAGCACACCGGCGAGCTGATGGATCTTTTAAATCGTCCCGACAGCCCCTATGCCGGCCGTTGTCTCTTTCGCTTTAACGGCATTCGTCTCCGATTGGAAGTCGATGAAATCCCCGCTGTCCTGGCGCTGCTCGTGGAAAAGGGCGTGCCGGTGTATGGCGTATATGAACCGTATTTTTAATGGGTATAGCTAGGAGGAAAAAATGTCTAACGAATTAAGTAAGAAGCTGAACGAACAATTAAACTTTGAATTGGAATCGGCCTATATCTATATGGCCATGGCTAACTACATGGACGCACAAGGCATGTCCGGCTTCGACCATTTCTTCGTCCAACAAGCGAAGGAAGAATTGGAACATGCCAGAGATTTCTATGACTTCCTGCAAGAAACCGACTGCGTACCGGAATACGAAGCCATTCCGAAGCCGCCAAAGGAATTCGGCAATTTCACCGACACCTTCCGCGCCGCTTACGAGCACGAACAAGAAGTGACCAACCGCATCAAGGCCATTTACAAGGATGCCGTCGAAGTGGGCTGCATCACCACCCAACAATTCTTGAATAAATTCATCGAAGAACAAAGAGAAGAAGAAGACACCTTCCGCGGAATCGTCGAACGCCTCGAACGCATTAACGAATCCTGGAACGGCCTCTATATCCTCGACCACGAATTGGGCCAAAGATAAGCAAATAAAAACTCCCTCGCCGGGTGGCGGGGGAATTTTTTTGTGCCGAAAATTTTCGGCAGATGTTTTTTAAATAGCGCGGGGCTTTATCTTCCGCCTTATTTTCGCTCCTTGAGCTCGCCCTTTTCGTAGAGGGACGCCAGGGTCATGAGTTCTTTCATGGTCGCCTTCGCCTGCATGCCGCCGTCGGTGTCACGCACCAAACGCCTGCGGTCGTATTCCGTCACATAGGCCAGGGAGGAGGTGATGTCGATGTCGTCCGAGATGCGCTTCTCCTCGTCTTTCATGGGGCTGTGGGTGGCGAGGAGCACGCCGTAGGAATTGGAGATCAGGGTGTAGCCCGCCGTTCCCGTGGTCTTTCGATAGGCGTGGGCGAAGCCGCCGTCGATGACCAGAACCTTCCCCTCCGCCTTCACGGGATCCTCGCCCTTTCTGCGCTTCACCGGCGTGTGTCCGTTGATGAGCTTGCCCCTCGCCTCGTCGATGCCGAAGGCGCGAAGGATTTTTTCCGCAAAGGGCGCCTCTTCACGGAGGCGGTAGTAGGGATCTTTTTCTTCGATATGAGTGACGGGATCCTCGATAAAGTAGCGCTCGAAGGTGGTGATCCGCTCCTTCCCGAAAAGGGGCGAGGCCTTGCCGCACCAGAGATAGAAGAGCATATTCGAGGCCGCTTTCTGTTTCTCGCCTCGGGCGAAGAAGCTGTCCCGCACCACGCGGTCGAAGGCGTCGAAGAGCTCCCGCCCGGCCAGAGGCTCGCCTAAAATATCGGTGGAGGCGAAATTGCCGTCCTCGTCGGTGGGTAAACAGCCGTGGAAGAGGAGATTGTCGTTACGAATTAAATACATGCTCCCCGATTCGATCATAAAGCGAATATGTTTTTTCAAGCGCTCGCAGGAAGTAAAGCTTTCCGTGAGCCGGGCCGCCACATCTCTTTCCTCCGCCGTGTAGGCGTAGGGATCCGCGGGATCCACCGTGGGAAAGTCCCCGTCGAGAAGGGGATATCTCTTGCCGCCGACCTCCACGGTCTTGTTTTCGAAATCGATGCGGTGCAAGAGGCGCATGGAGTCCATACCGTATTCCGGATGGGCGGCGATGAGTTGGCCCTCCGCCTTAAACTGCAGGACGGCCATGGCCTTGTGCAGCTTCGCCAGGCTTTCGTTTCGCGCCGGATCGGGGTCGGGATTTTTCGGATAAAAAGGCGCCGAGGCTTCATACTTTTCCGCATAGGGCACCAGAGGCAGGAGATTGATGCCGTAGCCGTCTTCGATGGTGTGGGCCACATTGTAGCGCAGGGCGATGCGGATCACATTGGCGGCCAGGGCAAAATTTCCCGTGCAGGCGCCGATCCAGGCGATGTCGTGATTGCCCCACTGAATGTCCACCCGGGGAAGGGCCATAAGGAGATCCATGATTTTTTCCGCCTCTTCCCCCCGGTCGTAAATGTCCCCTAAGACGTGAAGGGTTTCCACGGCGTAGCGCACGGAAAGATCGGCCAGGTCCTTAATATAGACCTCCCCTTCGCCGTAGGCCACGATTTTTTCGTGGAGGGTCTTGACGTAACCCGCCTTGTGGCGCAGGCCCGCTTCTTCCAACAGAAGGAGATTTAAAATCTTTCTCCTATCTTCGGGGAAGGTGGCTTCCACCTGGCTGTGGTCGTACTTCGCCGCCACCCGTTTCGCCACCACGATTAAATCCGCCAAGGTATGCTTTAAGAGATCGTCGTAGGCTTCCGGCGCCATGGTTTCTTTCAGCAGCTTTAATTTTTCTTCCGGATAGTAGAGAATGGTGGCCAGTCGCTTGCGATCGGCCTCGTTTTTTTCGGGAAATAATTCGTCGATGTATCGGCGCAACACCCCCGATGCGTTTCGAAGGACGTGGGTAAATGCCCGGTACTCACCGTGTAAATCGCTGACGAAATGTTCCGTGGGCTTCGGCAGATTCAGACCGCTTTCCAATAAAAGCGCCTCGGCCAAAGCGCAGTCCCGGGACGGGTACTTTTCGGCCAAGAGGCGGTAGTAATTTTTTTCTAATTGAGATAATTGCTCCATGATCTCCTCCTTAGTTGTTCTATACCCACTTTTTGGGTATAAACGATGAAGAAAGAGAGGCGACCATGGATTTAAAAGAAAAAATCAGAAGCATGAAAGATTATCCTAAAGAGGGGATCACTTTTCGCGACATCACCACCCTTTTAAAAGACGGTGAGGCCTTCCGCGCCTGCATCGACGCCATGAAGGAGCTGGTAAAGGACGAGGACATAGATAAAATCGTGGCCATCGAAGCCCGCGGCTTTTTGCTGGGCGCGCCCTTGGCCTACGACTTGGGCGTGGGCTTTGTACCCATTCGAAAGCCGGGGAAACTTCCCGCGGCCACCCTGTCCGCCGAATACGATTTGGAATACGGCTCCGACAAAGTGGAAATGCACACGGATGCCGTCGAGCCGGGGGAAAGGGTCCTGATCGTCGACGACCTCTTGGCCACCGGCGGCACGGGACGTGCGGCGGTGGAGCTTTGTGAAGCCGCCGGCGCCGATGTGATAGGCTGTTTGGTTTTAATCGAGCTGGACGGCTTAGACGGCAGGGAAAAAATGGGCGTGCCCGTCCATTCCCTCATGCACTTTCCCGCTTAAGGGCAATAAAAAAACGGCCGAAGGCCGTGGAGCGGGTGAAGGGAATCGAACCCTCGCGATCGGCTTGGGAAGCCGAGGCTCTGCCACTGAGCTACACCCGCATAAGTAAATTTATTTTACGTCCGAAAAAAATTTCTGTCAAGGCTTGAAATGGGAAACTCGTATTGTTAAAATATTTTCTATCAAGGGGTGTAATTCATTGTACCTCGGGGTATAGGACGAAAAGAGAGTATCTCGCCGACACAGTCGGTTGCCACTGCGATGCACGGGAGCTAAGGCCCCGTTCAAAGACGTGCACCGTAAATTATGAACCTGTGAGGAGGATTCATTTATGAAAAATATCGTCATTGCCAGTGCGGTAAGAACGCCCGTCGGTTCCTTCGGCGGCGCTTACAAAAATGTCAGCGCCGTAGACCTGGGTGTCGTCGCCGCCAAAGAAGCCATCGCTCGTGCCGGTTTAAAACCGGAAGATATTGACGAAGCCATCATCGGTAATGTACTGCAAGCGGGCTTGGGACAAAACGTCGCCCGTCAAATCGTCATCCACGCCGGATGCCCCGTAGGCGTTCCCGCCATGACCATTAACAAAGTTTGCGGCTCCGGCCTTCGCGCCGTTTCCCTGGCAGCACAAATCATTAAAGCAGGCGATGCCGACATCGTTCTCGCCGGCGGTACGGAATCCATGTCCGGCGCACCCTTCCTCGTAAAAGAAGCCCGCTGGGGCGCTCGCATGAGCGACAAAAAATTCGTCGACGCCATGATCAACGACGCACTGTGGGATGCCTTTAACGACTACCACATGGGCGTCACCGCGGAAAACGTCGCCGAAGAATACGACGTCACCCGCGCCGATCAAGACGAATTGGCAGCAGGCAGCCAACAACGGGCATCGAAAGCCCGCGCCGAAGGCCGCTTTAAAGACGAAATCGTCCCCGTTGAAATTCACGGACGCAAGGGCAAAGTTACCATCGTCGACGAAGACGAATACATTCGCGACGGCGTTACCGTAGAAAGCATCAGCGGACTGAAACCGGTCTTCAAAAAAGACGGCACCGTCACCGCAGCCAACGCATCGGGCATTAACGACGGCGCCGCTATGCTCGTCGTTATGAGCGAAGAAAAAGCAAAAGAATTAGGCGTCAAGCCTCTGGCTACTTTAGTCAGCTACGCCTCCGCCGGCGTCGATCCCAAGGTCATGGGTACGGGCCCCATTCCTTCCTCGAGAAAAGCCATGGAAAAAGCCGGCTGGGAATTCGGCGACCTGGACCTCGTCGAAGCCAATGAAGCCTTTGCCGCACAAGCATGTGCCGTAGTCAAGACCCTGGGCTTGGATATGGATAAAGTCAATGTCAACGGCGGCGCCATCGCCATCGGTCACCCGGTCGGCGCATCCGGCGCGCGGATTCTCGTCACCTTGCTCTATGAAATGGCAAAGAGAGATGCAAAGAAAGGCCTCGCTACATTATGTATCGGCGGCGGTCAAGGCACGGCCGTTACCGTAGAACGCTAAATCGTGCTTGATTGGGGGAAAAAGATGGATTTTAAGTATTTAATCGTTGAAAAGGCGGACAGCATTGCAAAAATCACCATTAACAAACCCAAGAGCTTAAACGCCCTGAACACGGAATTGTTAACTGAGTTAAGGGATTGCTTCCTCGCACTGGACGACGACGCCGAAGTGAAAGTCGTCGTCATTACCGGCGAAGGTAAAGCCTTCGTCGCCGGCGCCGACATTTCCGAAATGGCGCCCCTCTCCGCAGCCGAAGCACATAGCTTCGCCAAACTGGGCATGGACACCTTTATGTTAATCGAACACCTGTCCAAACCCGTCATCGCCGCAGTCAACGGATTCGCCTTAGGCGGCGGCTGCGAACTGTCTATGGCATGCGACATTCGCATCGCATCGGAAAAAGCCGTCTTCGGGCAACCGGAAGTAGGCCTGGGCATTACGCCGGGCTTCGGCGGCACCCAACGCCTGGCCCGCACGGTGGGCGTCGGCATCGCCAAGGAAATGATCTACACGGCCAGAAACATTAAGGCCGACCGCGCCTATGAAATCGGCTTGGTCAACGCCGTAGTACCCGCGGAAGAATTAGATGAAGCCGCCATGAAAATGGCACACACCATCGCTTCCAACGGCGCCGTCGCCGTCAGCTACGCCAAGGCCGCCATTGTGGACGGCATTCAAACCGACATCCACACGGGCATGGAAATCGAAAAATCCGCCTTCGGCCTGTGCTTCGCCACTGCCGATCAAAAAGAAGGCATGAAAGCTTTCTTAGAAAAACGCAAACCTGAATTTAAGGGAGAATAAAGACAGTTCCTAAAAGGAGGAAATAAAATGAAAATTGGTGTAATCGGTTCCGGTACCATGGGCAGTGGCATTGCTCAAACCATGGCTCTTCATCACGACGTCGTTATTCGAGACATTATTCCCGAAGCCCTGGAAGGCGCAAAGAAAAAAATCGAAAAAGGCTATAATCGCAATGTGGAAAAAGGCCGCATGGAAGAAGCCGACGCAAAGGCCGCCTTCGCTCGCATCTCTACCACGGAAGACATTAAGGATTTGAAAGACTGCGACCTGATCGTCGAAGCCGCTACGGAAAATCCGAAGATCAAAAAAGCCATCTTTACGGAACTCTGCGAAACTTGCGATGAAAAAACCATTCTCGCATCCAACACCTCGTCTTTGAGCATTACCGACATCGCCGCCGCCACCAAGCGCCCCGGCAAAGTTATCGGCATGCACTTCTTTAATCCGGTTCCCGCAATGAAACTCGTCGAAGTCATCTGCGGATTGAACACCGACGAAGAAACGAAGAAAACCGTCATCGCATTGGCGGAAGAAATCGGCAAGACCCCCGTCGAAGTGGAAGAAGCTCCGGGCTTCGTCGTCAACCGCATCCTGATCCCCATGATCAACGAAGGCATCGGCATCGTCGCCGACGGCGTCGCCTCCGTGGAAGATGTGGACACCGCCATGAAACTGGGCGCCAACCACCCCATGGGCCCCTTGGCACTGGCCGACTTAATCGGTTTGGACGTTTGCCTCGCCATTATGGACGTTCTTTACAACGACTACCACGACAGCAAGTATCGCGCTCACGTTCTTCTGCGGAAGATGGTCCGCGGCGGCAAGCTGGGTCGCAAGACCGGCGAAGGTTTCTACAAATACGACAAATAAAAGAGAAAAGATCGGAGGCTTCGGCCTTCGATTTTTTTTTGGAAAAGTAAAGTGCCGTGGATAAATCCCCCCATTATTTGTGTTACACTGTTTATTAGAAATAAAGGAGGGGCCATGGGTTACTTAAAAGAACGAATTAAAAACGAAGGCGTCATCTATCCGGGAAATGTGTTGAAGATCGACTCCTTTCTCAATCATCAGATCGATCCCACGGTAATGAAGGAGATCGAAGGGGAGTTTTACGATTACTTTAAGGACCGAAAGGTGACGAAGGTACTCACCGTGGAAGCCTCGGGCATCGCGCCGGCCATTATGGTGGCGGCTCATTTTGGCGTGCCCATGCTCTTCGCCAAAAAGGCGCGGCCATCCACCCTGAAGGCCGATGACGTTTACGTGACGGATATTTTTTCCTACACGAAAAACACCTCCTCCAAGGTGGTGGTGAACAAGTCCTATTTAAAGGCGGAGGACTCCGTCTTAATCATCGACGACTTTCTCGCCAACGGGGAAGCCTCCCTGGGTCTCGTGGACATCGTGAAGCAGGCCGGCGCCACCGTGGCGGGAATCGGCATCTGCGTGGAAAAATCCTTTCAGCCGGGGCGTGAGCGGCTGGAAGAGGCGGGCCTCGACGTCTATTCCATCGTGCGCATCGAAGCCATCGACTCGGACAAGCAGAGCATTACCTTTAAAGAAGGGCATTAAAAAAGCGGCCGGAGGGCAATCGCCTCTCGGCCGTTTTTTTTAGAAGCTGTCTTTGTGGACCTTGGACGAAATATCGAAATACTTCCGCGCCGGCACCCGCTCGTCGGCGATGCCGAAGGGAATCAGGCACAGGATGCCGTAGTTTTCCGGAATGTCGAAGAGCTCCTTGACGATTTCCTCAGAGTCTCTGCCCTCGGAGTCGGTTTGCTCCCGAATATTGATCCAGCTCGAAGCGTAGCCTTCGGCGTGGAGCAACAGCCCCAGGTAGGCGGAGGCGATGGTGGCCTCTTCGATCCAGGTGGGCTCTTCCGTGTCGTTGCCCATGACCACGATGATCTGAGGCGCATCAGCCAGGTACTTGGTGCCGAAGCGCTTTAAGCTCGCCAGGGCCTTCTTCTTTTCCTCATCTTCCACGACGAGAAATTCCACCGGGTGGGTATTGCCCTTGCTGGGCCCCATGGAGGCGTAGGTCAACACTTCCGTTAGCGTCTCATCGTCCATTTTTTCTCCGGCCTTGTATTTGCGAAGCGAACGTCTTTTTTTCACCATATCTTTAAAATCCATAGAAACCTCCTTAAGTATTTGTATCTTTCTTGTTTATACCCAATAAATTTCTTTGTAAAGGTTTCACAAGAAGTTCACTTGGTTGGGTATAGTTTTATTTAGTAGATGAAAACAATCTGTTTCGATAGAAAGGAAAATAATGGAACCGAATAGACCTTATGATCAAGACAATCGGCCCACGACCTATTACTACGGGCCGAAGAAGAAACGCCGCGGCGGCTTCCTCATCCTCTGGGCGCTGATTTTTTCTTTAATCGGCGGCGTGGCGGGAAGCGTCCTTACCTATAGATACATGCCCACGCAGTCTGTGGCAGGTGCTCAGGCGCCGCAAGCCCAACTGCCGGCGGATACGACGCGCAAGCATGAAGCCGGCGTGGTGGAAAGCGTGGCGCAGCGAGCCATGCCTTCCGTGGTGGGCATTACCACCTCCACGACGAAAAACACCTTAATGGGCCCCATGGCCGTTCAAGGCAGCGGCAGCGGCTTTATTATTTCGGAGGACGGCTATATCTTATCCAATGCCCACGTGGTGGGCGCCAAGGGCAACAAGGTCAAGGTGCTCTTAAACGACCAGACGGAAGCCGAAGGCAAGGTGGTTTGGTCCGACGAGACCTTGGATTTGGGCCTGGTAAAGATCGCGAAGAAGGGCCTTACGCCTCTTCCCATGGGGGACAGCGACGGCATTAATATCGGCGAGACCGCCGTGGCCATCGGCAATCCCCTGGGTCTGGACTTTCAACGCTCCGTCACCTCCGGGGTTATTTCCGGCCTGAACCGAAACATCGGCGAGGTGCAGGGCAATTACATGGACGGCTTGATTCAAACCGACGCCTCCATTAACGCGGGCAATTCCGGCGGGCCCCTCTTAAACAGCGAGGGCCAGGTCATCGGCATTAACTCCGTGAAGATTTCCTCGGCGGAAGGCCTGGGCTTTTCCATTCCCATTAACACGGCGAAGCCCATTGTGGAACAGGTCATGAAGACCGGCGACTTTAAATCCGTGGCCCTCGGGATGAGCGGCTACACCGTCAGCGCCGTGGAACGAAGCGGCTACGACTTAGGCACCGGCGGCAAGGGCGTCATCGTCGGCGGCGTGGAAGCCCAGTCTCCGGCTGCGGCTGCGGGCCTTCAGGTCAACGACATCATCCTGAAAATGGGCGATGCAGACATCCAAAGCATGAGCCAACTGCGCCGCGAACTCTATAAGTACAAGGCCGGCGATGCCGTGGATGTGGTGGTATCCAGAAACGGCAAGAAGGAAACCCTGAAGCTGACCTTTACGGACTACCAAGTGCCCGCGGTTCAGGGCCGAGGCGACGGCGGCTTAGGCCGACTGATTCCGGACTTTAATAATTAAGACCAAGGCCTTGTTTCGGCAAGGTCTTTTTTCATGTTCGCTTTTCTCCGGGGCTGTGTTTGACTATAATAAGAGTTAGGAGGAAGCTATGATACTGAAAAGCACTGCAGAAACCGAAGCCTTCGGTCTCTATTTAGGCGAAAAGCTAAAGGCCTACGACGTCTTGGCTCTTATCGGCGATTTGGGCACGGGAAAGACTACCTTTGTCAAAGCCCTGGCCAAGGGCATGGGCCTCACCGGCGACGTGACCAGCGCCACCTTCGCCATTTTAAATATATACGAGGGGGATCTGCCCCTTTACCATTTCGACGTCTATCGCCTGAAGGACGAGGACGAATTTTTCGACATGGGGGGCGAGGATCTCCTGGATTCCGGCGCCGTCTGTGCCGTGGAGTGGGCGAACATTATCGAAGACAGCTTGCCCGAGGACGTGCTGCAGCTGGAATTTAAGCGCGTCGACGAAAACACCCGGGAAGTCACGGCCACGGGCTTCGGCTCCCGGGGCAGGGAACTTGAAGAGGAGGTGGCGACTTATGAAAATTCTCGCCTTTGATACGGCGACCATGGAAACCACCTGCGCCCTGGTGGAAGACGAGAAGGTGGTGGCGGAAGCCTCAGTGAACAGCATGGCGAGCCACTCGGAAGGGCTCATCAATATGATTGAAAACATGCTGGATCGGGCGGATTGGGCCATGGAGGATTTGGACCTTATCGCTGCCGGCGTGGGGCCCGGCTCCTTTACGGGGCTGAGAATTTCCGTGGTGCTGGCCAAAGTTTTCGCCCGCAGCTTAAACATCCCCGTGGTCGGGGTCTCCACCTTAAAGGCCCTGGCGCGGGAGGTGGCCACCGACGGCGTGGTGATTCCCCTCTTCGATGCCAGAAGAGAGCGGGTCTATGCCGGCGTCTTTGAAAAAAAGGGCGGCGAGCTTGTGCGCCTGAAAAAAGACGACGCCTATCCCGTAGAATCCATCATAAAAGATGCGCCGAAGGGTGCCGTCCTCATCGGCGACGGCTTAAAGAAGTACCGGGAGGCCTTCTCTGCGCGAGAGGATTTTATTCTCTATCCCGATCACCTCTCCCGAGTGTCGGCGGCGGCCATCGCCTTGGAAGGCGCGGCCCAGTTTGAAGCGGAAGGCCCGTCCAATCCCTACGCCCTGGAGCCCAATTACCTGCGGCCCACTCAGGCCATGCGAGAATACAGGAGGAAACATGGAGAATCTCTCGACGCGGGAAGCGACGCTTGATGATTTAGACGACATCATGGCCATTGAAGAGGAAAGCTTCGCCGCCCCCTGGTCCCGAGACAGTTGGGAGCGGGAGCTGAAAAGCCCCCTTACCTATTACGAAGTGCTCCTATACTTGGACGTGGTCATCGGCTATGTGGGGGCATGGCTTCTGGGAGATCAGGCCCACATCGGCAATGTGGCCGTGGGCGGCGAATTTCGCGGCAACGGCTACGGCCGCTATATGATGAACCATTACCTTTTCGCCGTCTACGACAAGGGGATGCGGGCCGCCACATTGGAAGTGAGAGACGACAATGTGGCCGCCATTAATCTCTACGAATCCCTGGGCTTTCAATTGGAAGGCGTTCGAAAAAATTACTACGCCCACGTGAAGCGCGACGGGCTGATCTATTGGAAGAGGTGGTAATATGTTGACACTGGGCGTGGAATCGTCCTGCGACGAAACATCCGTGGCCGTGGTGCGCGACGGCAGGGAAATTTTGTCCAATATGATTTCATCACAAATCGAAATACACCGGCTCTTCGGCGGCGTGGTGCCGGAGATCGCATCCCGCAAGCACGTCTCCGCCATTTTGCCCATGCTGGATTTGGCCCTGGAAGAGGCGGGAATCACCATGGATGATGTGGATCTCATCTGCGCCACCCGGGGCCCGGGGCTTATCGGCGCCCTTCTCGTAGGGCTTACGGCGGCGCGGGGACTGGCCCTTGCCAATCACAAGCCTTTTGTGGGCGTCAACCACATTCGGGGCCATATCTGCGCCAATTACCTGACCCACAAGGAGTTGGAGCCTCCCTTCGTCGGGCTCATCGTCTCCGGGGGCCACAGCTATTTGATTCACGTCACCGACTACGTGGACTTCACCCTCTACGGCAAGACGAGGGACGACGCCGCCGGCGAGGCCTTTGACAAGGTGGCGAGAGCCATGGGCATCGGCTATCCCGGCGGGCCCGTCATCGACAAGCTGGCTAAGGAAGGGGAAGAGACCTACGACTTGCCACGGGTCATGCTGGAGCCGGACAGTTACGACTTCAGTTTTTCCGGGCTCAAGACCGCCGTCTTAAACGAATTGAATCAGGCGAAGCAAAAGGGCGAGGCCATTCGCGTGGAGGACATGGCCGCATCCTTCCAGGCCGCCGTCATCGACGTCCTCGTGGAAAAATCATTCCGCCTGGCGAAAGAGCTGGGCGAAAAGACCATCGTCCTGGCCGGCGGGGTCAGTGCCAATTCCGCTTTAAGGGCCGCCATGGAAAGCCGGGGCGAGAGAGAAGGGGTGGCCATTTACTATCCCGATCCCGTGCTCTGTACCGACAATGCCGCCATGATCGCCTCTGTGGGCTATTACAGCCATCTGAAAGGCGAAGAGGGCGAGGTCTATGCCGATCCGAATTTGGGCCTGGAATAAAGAAAATAAACGCTTATTTGCCGCAGCGAGAAAGCTGCGGCTTTTGTTTTGCCTATGTAAAATCGTGAATGAGAATGAGGGAGAAGGGAAGAGGAATAGTGCACAAAAAGGAAAGTCGGCGGCAAATGCGGTGAAATAGACGAAACTTAGATATTCGCCCACGGCTCTTTGCGAATGTCGGGAAAACGTGCATAAGGCTGTGGATAAGGTGGATAACTTCGCAAAATCCCGTGAATAAGGGGGATACAGTGTGGATAGTTCTGTGTATACTGTGAAGAAAAGGAGAGCTTTCGGAAATGAAACATGAAAATGGAGAGGCGATGAAAATGAGAACGGCATAAAAAGGGGAAGAAAGGGAAACGGAACACAATAGACGAGAATTTTAGCCTTTTGTAAAATCCGGATGAAAAGATTGTCGCCGAAGAAGGGCGGCGCCCAGTGAATTTTAAATTTTCTTTTCGACGCAAGGCTGCCTCTTTTTTGTAAGGCGAAGGGTGTTTTTCGTTTGCTGCGACGAGAGCATTTCCATAAAAAGAGGTGAAGAACGGTTGCGGTTCGTTCGAATGCAGGTGTTTTGTCGAAAAAGGCCTATTCATTTTTAATATATTTTATAAAAGATGGAGAAACACTATATTAAATGGCGAAGCAAGCCGATTTATTTCAATTTCCTATTGCTAATGATGGCGAGGGCAGTATAATAGTTAAGTACATTCTTGACAAACCTTAGACTTACGGTTTTCAAAGAAAATTTTTTGGGAGGTATATTATGACTACATTTCTCATCGGTCTCGCCATGTTAATCGTCGGCGGTTTTGCCTATGGCCGTTTCACAGAAAAAGTCTTCCAACCGGATGACAGAGAAACGCCCGCCATCAAAAATCAAGACGGCGTAGACTACGTCCCCATGGACAAGAAGAAAAACGCACTCATTGAATTATTGAACATCGCCGGTACCGGTCCGATCTTAGGGCCCATCCAAGGGATTTTATTCGGTCCTTTAGCATTTATTTTAATTCCCATCGGCTGTGTCTTAGGCGGTGCCGTTCACGACTACATGAGCGGGATGATCTCCATTCGCTCGGAAGGGGAACAAATGCCGTCCTTGATTAAACGGAATTTAGGCGGCAAGGTGTACTCCGTGTACAACATTTTCGTCATCGTACTTATGATTTTAGTCGGTGCCGTATTTATTTACACCCCCGGGGACTTGATCGTGGCCAATGTTCTTCACCAAGAAGCCGTCGCCTCGAACCCCGTGGTATGGATCGTCTATGCCTGCATTTTCGGATACTACATTATTGCGACGCTCTTTCCCATCGACAAGATCATCGGCCGCGTCTATCCCATTTTCGGCGGCATCTTGCTTCTGTCGGCGGTAGGTATTTTCTTCGGCCTCTTCGCCAAGGGCTATCAACTGGATAATCTGACCATGAGCAATATGACCGGCGTACATCCCGACGGCACGCCGCTTCTGCCCGTGTTCTTCGTCACCGTGGCCTGCGGCATCGTTTCGGGCTTCCACTCCACCCAAGCAACCTTAATCGGTCGCTCTGTCAAGAGTGAAAAAGAAGGCCGTTTCGTCTTCTACGACATGATGATCCTTGAAGGCTTCATCGCCATGATCTGGGCCGCTGCCGCTATGGGCATCTACAATAAAGGCATCGACGCCGGCCTCATCGGCAAACCCGCCGTCATCGGCCTCGTGGCCAACGATATGCTGGGAACCATCGGCGGCTTAATCGCCATCATCGGCATTATCGTCCTTCCCATCACCTCCGGCGACACGGCCCTGCGCTCGGCTCGTCTCATGATCGCCGACCACTTGCACATTTCTCAAAAATCCATGAAGAGCCGCTTGAGTCTCTCCCTGGGTATTTTTGCCGGCGTGTTGGTGATTTTGATCTTCGCAAAACTCAGCCCCAGCGGCTTTAATGTCCTGTGGCAATACTTCGCCTGGGCAAACCAAACCATTGCGGTCTTTGCCTTTGCCATGATTGCCATTTACCTGAAACGCCACGGCAGAGCTTATCTGATCTCCTTGATTCCGGGAATGTTCTACGTCTACGTCATTACGTCTTACATTTTCGGCGCCAAGATCGGCTTCCGCCTGCCCTATATGGCTGCCAATGTTATCGGCATTGCAGCGGCATTGATCTACGGCTATGTCGTTTCCAAAGAAGGAAGCAAGCAACAAGATATCGTCAATGCTTAAAGCTTAAAAGAGTGTGGATTTCTCCACACTCTTTTTTTGTACGCATTTTTGACGGAAAATAAAACATCCATCGGGATCTCCGATGGATGTTAACGGCTCAGTCCCAAGGACCCGATGAGGATACCCTCGTCGGAGCTGTCCTCGTAGCGAAGCACGGGGCCGGCGTAAACTTGTATATTCATGTTTTTGTAGATGGGCGAGAGCATATTGTCTCGGTGGCCCGGACTCATGGACCAGGCCTTGAAACATTCTTCCGCCAAAACCTCCGGGTCGATGGCGAGGCCTTGGCTGTTGCTGTAGCCCTTTTTCTTTAAAGGGAATTGGATGAGATTTTCTCCGACGAAAAAGGCCGGATTCCTTTTGTTCAGATAGTTGTAGGCGGTGTAGTAACCGTCGCCGTTCGGGCGCACGTGGCGCTTGCCGTCTACGCGCATATTGCCGTAGAGGGCGAGTTCCTTGGCCCGGGTGTAGGCGCCTGCTTCCAGATTTTTATTTAGGCTCAGGGGGCGGACGCGATGCTTTCTGCGCTCGGCATTGAGCCGTTTCAGAAAAGCCCTTTGAAAGGCCTCGTGATCGAAGGTGCGGCGGCGATTGAGGCCGTCGGTCAAATAGAAAAAGCGGTTCATGTCCCTGTCAAAGACGGGCTCCGTATAGAGGATGTCGTAGAGCGTGAGAAAGACGGATTCGCGGGTGGCGGGGGCGTTTGCGGGCTCGTCGGCTACGGGAAGGGAGAAGGCCATGGCGCGGTAGATCCAGCTGTCGGGCCAAGTGAAGAGGGCGGCTTCGTCGGCGGTGAGGCCGTCGTCCGCCAGGAGGGTAGCCACCTTCGACGCCTCGGCGCCGGTGACCCATTGATTGGGGCGGAAGCTGCCGTCTTCGTAGCCGCGGATCAGGGGCACGGGCCGGGCGTCCTCGTGTAATGTGAGGGCGCGGATGTAGCCCTTGGCCCAATGGTCCTCCGGTACGTCCTTAAAGGGCGAAGGGGACTGGTTCATGGCCTCCGCTTCGGCTTTGACGCCCAGGGCGCAGGCAACGACCTTGGCGAACTGGGCGCGGGTAATGGGACGCGCGAGGGCGAGATCGCCGTTTTCGTCGCCGACGATGAGCCCTTCCTCTTGCAACTTTTGAATTTTTTCTGCGGGTCTTATTTCTTTCGGCGAAGGAGCGTTTTCGGCGAAAGTGACTTGAGGCGCAGCCATAAGGGCAGCCAAAAGCAGGGCCGCATATTTATTCTTGTTCACCTTCGCCTCCTTTTTTATTTGCTCTCCGCCTTTTCCGGCTTTAAATCCAAGAGCTGAATTTCCACACGGGCGATGCGCTTGTCCGTGATCCCCAAGGTGGTAAGCTTCACGGAACTGTCGTAGAGGACCTTGTGCTTCTTCGTGTCGCCGGGTTCGGGGATAAAGCCCAAGAGCTCGATGGTAAGGCCGGAAATGGTTTCGTGGTTTTCGCTTTCAAGATCCAAATCCAGCTTTTCGTTAATGGTATCCAGCTCCGTCATGCCGTCGGCCACGTAAGTGTAGTCGTTGATTTTTAAAATCTGCTTCAATTCCTCGTCGTACTCGTCTTCGATTTCGCCGACGATTTCTTCCACAATGTCTTCGATGGTGACCATGCCCGACAGGCCGCCGTACTCGTCGATTAAAATCGCCAGGTAATTCTTCGTGGACTGCAGTTCCTGCAGAAGGCGGTCGATGTTTTTCGTTTCGGGAACGAAGTAGGGCTCCTTCATGACCTCGTCGATGTCGATGGAGCGGTAGCTGCGCTTGGCGTATTCCACGAAGAGGTCTTTAATGTAAATGGTGCCCACGATATTGTCCGGACTGTCCCGATAGACGGGGACGCGGCTGTAGCCGGATTCCAGCATTTCCCGAATCTTTGCCGCGTCGAACTCGTCGTAATCCAACATATACAGGGAGGTGCGCGGCGTCATAATTTCGTAGGCCAGCTTGTCGTCGAAGTCCATAATGTTCACCATCATGACTTCGCCGGACTCGTTAATGACCCCGTGCTGTTGGCCGACGCGGAGATAGCTTTTGATTTCCTCTTCGCTGATATTTTTTTCCACGTCCTTGGAGTAATTGCCCGTGGCCTTTAAGACCAGGGTCGTGGACAGGGCGAGGAATTTCACGTAAGGCGTCATGAGTTTGGAAAAAAGCGATGCGATGCCGGCGTTTTTCAGCGCCGTCTTGTCCGCCTTTTGCAGGGTCCTGCGCTTGGGTACGAGGACGCCGAAGACCAAGCTGATATAGGACAGAATCAAGATCACCAGCACGAAGGCTAAGGTGTCGGCCACGCCGGGGCCCACCCTGTGAAGCAGCGGGGCGAGGAGGGGCACAAAGGCCCTTGCCCCCAAGGCGGCGGCAAAAAAGCTCGCCAAAGTGGTGCCCGTTTGGATGGTGGAGAGAAAACGAGCCTGATTTTTCGTCAAGTCTAAAATTTTTTGCGCCCGCTTGTCGCCTTCCTCCGCTAAATTGCGAAGTTGCTCCCCATTGGCGGAGACCATGGCGATTTCCGTGGCGGTAAAAAAACCGTTAATCGCCGTAAGTAAAATAATAAGTAGTAATTCAGGCAGAACCTGCCCAACGGAATCCATAAAAATACATTCCTCCTTTTCTAATAGTATATACCCCGACGGGTAAGAATCATACAGGAGATGAACCCAATTCTGTTATACTTAGAAGAGGGAAAGGAGCGATTATGGATATTAACGATTTGAAATCCTTTGTGGACATGAGCCCCACCTCCTACCAGGTGGTGGAGCATATAAAGATGATGGCGGCGGGCTTTATCCGCCTGGAAAAAGAAGAGGCGTGGCATTTGGAAGAAGGGGGCAAGTATTACCTCGTCAATGAAGACGGGGCGATCCTTCTCTTTTCTCTCGGAAAGAGAGATCCCGAGACCATGGCTTTTCGCACGGTGATCAGCCACACGGACAGCCCGGCTTTGCGCCTGATCCCCGGCGGCATTCGCAGGGAGAAGGACTGCGTGAGGATGGATGTGGAGCCTTACGGGGCCATCATCAATGCCGATTGGTTCGACCGGCCCCTGTCTCTTGCCGGCAGAATCATCGCAGACGGCAAGACGGGCGTGGAAAGTATTCCCGTGGACTTTCGGGATGCCGTGGCGACGATTCCTCATCTGGCGCCTCATCTGCACAGGGAAGTGAACACGGGCTACGTCTTTAAGGCGGGAAAAGATCTGGTGCCATTGGCATCGAAGGCATGGGACGAGGGCGGCTTTATAAGAGATCTCGCCGCCCTTGCCGACGTGAAGGCCGAGGATATTTTAGATTACGATCTCTATTTTTATCCTGCCGGGGATTCCGACTTTATCGGCGTGGACGAGAAGTGGCTCTCCGCACCGCGGCTGGATAATCTGGCCACGGCCTATCCCGCGGTCATGGCCCTCTTCGACGAAGAGAAGAACGATCTGACCCAAGTGGTCTATCTCGCCGATCAGGAAGAGATCGGGAGTTTGACCCAAAGCGGCGGCGACAGTAGCTTTTTCGGCAACACCCTGCGGCGCATTGTCGGCGACTTAGGGGAAGAGGCCTACTACCGCGTTTTGGCGCGGAGCTTTTTGCTCTCCTGCGACATGGCCCATGGCGATCACCCGAACTATCGCGATGCGGCCAATCCTTCCGCATCCCCCGTCCTGGGCGGCGGCGTCGCCGTAAAGCTTTCGGCTAGCCGAAGCTACGCCACCCAGGGTCACAGCAGCGCCCGCTTTAAGCGCATGATGAAGGGGGCAGGCCTTAAGGTACAGCTTTTCGCCAATCCCCACGGCCAGCGGGGCGGCTCCACCATCGGGCCCTTGAGCCTGCGCCACGTGGACATGGAAGCCATCGACATCGGCATCCCCACCTGGGCCATGCACGGGGCGAGGGAAGTAGTCCACGTAGACGACGTGAGGGATTTTTACGACGCCATAGCGGCATTTTTTAAGGCAGAGAATTTTTAAAGGCATAAAATCAAGGAGGATCTTATGAAAAAGCGTTCTGAATGGGCACCCATTGCGGGGCTGATTTGCGGGGCATCGATTATGCCTCAACTGGCGGCTCGGGGAAGGGAAAAACGCACGGCCCGTACCCTGGCCCTCTGGGAGGCGGCGGGTTGCGAACATCGGGCGGCCATATACGGCGACGACGACGGCATTATAAGCGGCGTGTATAAATCCCCTATCGACGGCATGCCCCTGGCCTTTACCATCATCGAGGCGGTCGAGCCCGTGGGCTTGGTGCAAATCGTTCACGGGGCGCAGGAACACAAGGGCTATTACAAGGCCTTTGCCCACCGCCTGGCGCGGGCGGGCTACACCGTGCTCCTGTCGGACAATCGGGGCCACGGCGATTCCGTCACGGCGAAGCATCCCCGGGCCTATGTCTCATCCATCGACGATATCGTGGCGGATCAATACGCCCTGTCCCTCTTTTTCAAGAGCCGCTTTCCGGATCTCCCCCTGGCCATGTTCGGCCACTCCTTCGGCTCCTTGATCGCGCGAAACTATATCATGGCCCACGACGACATCATCGACAAGCTCATCCTTACCGGCGTGGTGTGCTACCCGCCCTCAGCCCATGTGGGACTGTTTTTCGGCAATTTGGAAAGCTTCTATACCACGCCGAAGAAACGGGGCGCTTTGGTCCGCCTCATGGACTCGAAGACCAAGGCGGCACTGGATACGATCAGCAACAATCCGGAATTTTTGCGGGCCTTTGAGGCCGACGATAAATTGGTCAACGATTACCTTAACGGCGGCGCCATGGCCATTTGGGACAGCGCAGCCCGCTTGAAAGATTACCGCCGCTACGCCGTGAAAAATCCGGGGCTGAAGGTCCTGGTTTTAAACGGCACGGAGGATCCCTTAACCGGCGGTCCGAAAGGTTTGGCCGACACGGCGAAAACTTTTTACAAATTAGGGTATGAAGAGTACGAAAACAAAATCTATCCCCTTATGAAACACGACCTGCTCCACGAAGAGGCCAGCGAGATCGCCATGGGGGACATCATTAAATTTTTAAAGAAATAGACTATAGGAGGTCATTATGGCAGTAGTAGAATTAACTCTGGTTCCCATCGGAACCCAAAAGACATCCTGCAGCCCCTATGTGGCGGCGGCATACGATGCGGTAAAAGACAACGACAAGGTGGAAATCCGCCTCAATCCCATGGGTACCGTCCTGGAAGGGGACATCGACGAGCTCTTCGCCTGCGTTCGGAAGATGCAGGAAGCCGTCTTCGCCTCCGGCGCGGAACGGGTCTATTCCGTCTTGAAAGTCGACGATCGCCGGGACAAAAAGGCGAGCTTGGATCAAAAAGTCAACTCCGTTATGGAAAAGTTAGTGTAGCCTATGGAAAAGAAACAATCATTAAAAAAACCCCTGAACGCCAATTCCTCCATCGGCAAGACCATCGCCGTACTAAGCGGCAAGGGCGGCGTCGGTAAATCCATGGTCACCGGCCTTTTGGCATCGGAAATGAAACGCCGGAACAAGGCCGTGGGCGTCTTGGACGCGGACATTTTAGGCCCCTCCATTCCGAAAATTTTCGGCACCGACGGTGCGGTCTTTCAAACGGAAAAAGGCATCCGCCCTCTCGTGAGCGATACGGGCATCGACCTTATCAGCGTGAACTCCATTTTGGAAAGCCCCACGGACCCCGTGCTGTGGCGGGCCCCGGTAGTGGGCAATATGCTCACCACCTTCTGGAGCGATGTCAACTGGGGCAAGAAAGATTACCTCTTTATCGACATGCCCCCGGGCACCGGCGACGTGGCCCTCACCGTTTTTCAAACCATGACGGTAGACGGCATCGTCATCGTCACCTCGCCTCAGGATCTGGTGTCCATGATCGTGGAAAAGGCCATTAAAATGGCGAAGATGATGGGCCTGCCCGTCATCGGCATTGTGGAAAACATGCAGTACTTTATCGCCCCGGACACCGGCGTGCGCTACGATATTTTCGGCGTGAGCAAAACCGCCGCCATCGCCGAGGAAAAAGGCATCCCCTATCTGGGCGCCCTGCCCATCGATCCGAAACTGGCGGAATGTGCCGATGCCGGTCGCATCGAGGACTACAAGGTGGACACCTTGGCCCATATTGTGGACGAAATCGAAAAATTTAAATAAGAAGCCCTCGAGGCGCAAAAAAAGCTATGAGTTTTTGCTCATAGCCTTTTTGATTGCTCTATTCGAATTCTTTAATATAGTCCCGATTGCCCAGGACTTCGTTTAATATGACCTCGTCGGTTTTCTTCATGCCGTAGCGGGCGATGTTGCCCATAACCTCCAGGGTCTCGTCGATATCTTCTTTGACGACGCCGTCGTTGGGATTAAAGGAGCGGCCGGCCACAGCCTGATCGTAGGCCAAAAAACCGTTGCGCAAACTGGAGGCGATTTTCATGGCGCAGGAGGCCTTGGCGCCGTCGCAGAGAATGCCGCCGTTGACGGCCAGGGCGTTGGCCAGGGTTTCTTTGATGACTTCTTTGTCGTCGCCCTTCATAAAGGCGATACCGCAAATGGCGGCGGAGGCGGCGGAAACCACGCCGCAGAAGGCGGAAAGCTTGCCGATGTTTTTCTTTTGGTAGAGGCCCAGAAGATTGGAAAACAACAGTCCCCTGAGCAGCGTCTCGCGAGGCAGCTTTTTATCCTCGGCATAGAGGATGAGGGGAACGGAAACTGAAATGCCCTGATTGCCCGATCCGGAATTAATGACCACCGGGTTTTCCGCACCGGACATGCGAGCGTCGCTGCCGGCGGCGGTGTAGGCGACGATTTTCTCCCGCAAATCGTCGGGGTGGGCGTCGAGGATCAATCGGCCGATGCCCGAGCCCCAAGGATTGGCGATGCCTTCCGCAGCAATGGCGGCATTGTATTCGATCTCCTGATCCAAAAGAGCTTCGAAATCCTTCAAATCCACGGTTTTGGCGTAATCGTAAATTTCATCGAAGCTGAAATCGATCTGCACCTCTTCTTCCGTGCTTTCGCTTTTTTCAAAGAGCACCTCGTGATCTTTCTCTATGAGAATAATATTGGTGTGCTCTTCCGCAATAATGACTTTGGCGTAGGAATCGCCGGCGTAAGCGGTGATGTCGATGTAGAGATTAGCCACATTTTCTTTCAGCGTCACGGCGATGCGGCCTTCGCGGATAAATTCGTCGCAGGCCGAAAGCCCGGACTTGTCGATGTGAGCCAAGACCTCCAGTTCCTTGGACGGGTCGCCTAAAAGGGCGCCGGCGGCGATGGAAATGGCGATGCCTTTTCGCCCTTCGGTGCCGGGGACGTAGACGCTGTTGGCGTTTTTAATCATATTGGCGGAAAGATCGGCCTCGATTTTTTCCGGCTCCCGTCCCAAGACCTCCCGGGCCTTGGCGGCGGCGTAGGCCAGGGCGATGGGCTCCGTGCAGCCGAAGGCCACTTTCATTTCTCTTTTCAAATAATCGTTATAATTCATGGATGACTCCTTCTTTTCCTTCATTTGATTTTATTATAGTCGATTTTCCCTCCATAGGGCAATGGAAAGGAGAACCGGCTCGATTTAAAAAAGAACGACGGAAAGGACGGTTTTTCCCTCTCTTAATTTTTCTCGGTTTTCCAAACCTCGGTTTCGGTATATACTAATAATAGAGAACAAATCGCAATGAATAAATATTAAGGAGATGACTATGGACAGAGACGTTATCGTCGCCTTGGATTTTCCGTCGAAAGAGGTGGCCCGGGAATTTTTGGCCCGCTTCGACGGGGAAAAAGAAAAGCCTTTCGTAAAAGTGGGCATGGAATTGTTTTACGCCACGGGGCCCGACTTCGTGCGGGAGTTGAAGGCCGAGGGTTACAAGGTCTTTTTGGATTTAAAGCTCCACGACATTCCCAATACCGTGGCGGGAGCCGTGCGTTCCCTCAAGGGCTTGGGCGCCGACATGCTCACCCTCCACGCATCGGGGGGCAGCGAAATGTTTATGCGTGCCCGGGAAGCGATCAAGGGCATGGACCATGCGCCTACTCTTTTGGCGGTGACGGTGCTCACCTCCTTCTCCGACGCCGGCAGAAAAGACGCCCTCTTAGGCGAAAATCGCTCGGCGGAAGATGCGGTCCATCACCTGGCCCACTTGGCCCTGCAAAGCGGCGCCGACGGCATCGTCTCCTCGGCCATGGAAGGCAAGTATTTAAGGGAACACATTCGCCAATCCTTCCCCCTCGTATGCCCCGGGATCCGTCCGGCGGGGGAAAGCGTCGGCGATCAAAAGCGGGTGGTCACCCCGGCAGAGGCGCGGGAGATGGGCGTGGATTACATCGTCGTGGGCCGTCCCATTACCCGGGCGGAAGATCCCGTAGCGGCATACAAGGCCATTAAGGAAGAATTTTTAGGAGGTGCGCAATGAAAGCCGTCTGCGAATACCTATTAGACATCGGCGCCGTCAGCCTGTCGCCCAAGGCCCCCTTTACCTGGGCGTCGGGGATCAAGAGCCCCATTTACTGCGACAACCGCCTCATCCTCTCCTATCCCGAGGCGCGGAAGGTGATTGAAGACGCCCTGGCGGATTTGGTGAAGCGTGAATTTCCCGAAGCGGAAGCCGTGCTCGGTACGGCCACGGCGGGCATTCCCCACGCCTCCTACATCTCCTGGATACTGGATATGCCTTCGGGCTTTATTCGCTCCAAGGCCAAGGACCACGGCAAGAACAAGCGAATCGAAGGGGCCTTTAAAGAAGGGGAGAAGGTCGTGGTGGTGGAAGATCTCTTCTCCACCGGCGGCAGCTCCATTGACGCCGCCAAGGCCTGCGAAGCGGAAGGCCTGGATGTGGTGGGCATTATTTCCATTTTCAGCTACGAGCTGAAGGCGGCGGAAGAAAATTTCGCAGCCTCGGGCTTTAAACACGCCTCCCTGGCCACCTTCCCGGAACTGGCGGAAGTGGCCGTGGCTCGCGGCGATTTAAGCGCAGATGAAAAAGACCGCCTCAATCAGTGGCGTAAGGATCCCTACGACGAAAGCTGGTGTCGGTAATGAACTGGGCCAAGGTCCTGTTTAGATACCTGCCCCGGGCCAAAAGAATCATCTCCGATCCCGAGCGCATGGAAAAGCTCGCCAAGGAAAGCTTCTCCCTTTTAAAAGGCGAGGGCAAATTGGCCGAGGTGCGAAGAGAGGGGCTGCTCCTGTGGAAGCTGGCGAAGGATACGGTCACCGGGCACTACCGGGGTCTGAAGAAGCGAAACCTCTTTCTCATCGTGGCCGGGCTCATGTATCTGGTGAATCCCATGGATCTTTTGCCGGATTTTCTCTTTGCCGTGGGCTTTGCCGACGACGTGGCCGTGTTAATGTATGTGTTTAAGAAGCTCGACGGGGAGATCAAGGCCTACGAAGCCTGGCGCGACGAAGAAGCGGAGCCTGCTTCTGATTCCTATATTTATGAAGAGGACGCAAGCTACGGAGCGACCATGGAAGAGGCGCCGGATCTGGAAGGCTACGAGGTCATCGACCTGGACGAATAGTTTTTTGAACAAGTGACGAAGGAAAAAGCCCCTGCAGGGGCTTTTTTTTGATGGGGCGAATCGGCTGCGAGGAGAAAAAGGCTTTAACTCTCCACGATATGTAAGAACACTGCAATCAAAATGAGCACCTCAGCTATGTTCAAACAAACCAATCGGTAAATTTTGGAAGTTTCCGCTATCTTCAACAAATGATAAAGTATAATCTAAATCAATCACTCCTTATTTTTTACTATTTTTTTTGATTTTTCATAGTGAATTAATTTTACAACCTATCATAAAAATAAAATATCACCATTTATGAATTTCACCATTTATGTCAATTGCGAAAAAGATGTTATAGATGTAAATCTGAATAGTTAGCATAATTAGTATAATAATTACCCATAGAATTATGGGTTCATAATAGCTATATTTAAACTTTGCTTTGGATTTTTTAATTAGTGAATTAGAAATAAATCTATTAAATAATTCGTATACACCGTATCCTAAACCTGATCCAACTGTATTTGTAATTAAATCATTTACATCTGTCGTTCCAAAACCAAACATTTGAATAACTTCTATGGACAATGAAAATAAAAATCCAATGAGTAAAACTTTAGACAAACAATTATATTTCTTATAAAGTAGAGGTAGGAAAAATCCTAATGGAAGAAACAAAATTATATTTAAAATTGTGTCTTTTGGGCCTCTAATCATATCTATAAATGGTATGAACGAAAATGTTGGAGAATAATTAGGTTTCAAGCAAATACCAGTTGTAGTTAAAACTCCAACAAGATAAAATGAAAATACAAAAGTCAAAATTATACGTTCTTTACATTGATTATTTCCATATATTTTTAAGACTATAAAATATAATGTTAATATTAAAACAGTAGGTATATAGCCACTTATTGCGTGACTAAAAACAAAACCCCAATCCATCCAGATATCCTCCTCTATTTTATGAAAACATTATATCACTATCAATTAGTCAAGGCCAAAATATTGTGCTAGTAAATTTTACGCAATATTATGGATCTGACTTAAACTAAGATATCCAAAAATATAATTAATAATAAAAATAAGACTTTAGGAGTCATGTCAAGCTCTTAAAGTCTTATTTAAATATTATTTTTTAAGATGAGTGATTACTTCCACATGAGGAGGAACTCCTCAATGGATGGTTTCATGCGAAAGCGCACAAAAAAAGGAGCCCGGCTTTCACCGAGCTCCCCAATGGTTAATATAGAGCCTTTTTTTACTCATTGACCATAAGGTAGTTGTAGGCGCCGAGGGCGGCGGTGGCTCCGCTTCCGGCGGCGATGACGATTTGCTTAAAGAGAGTATCCGAGGAGTCTCCTGCGGCAAACACTCTTTCCACATTGGTCGATCCGTCTTTTGCCGTGAGGATTTCGCCTCGGTCGGAAAGTTCGACGGCGGAATCTTTCAGCCACTCCGTATTGGGCACCAGACCCACTTGAATAAAGCAGCCGGAAATGGCGATTTCCGCTTCATCTCCGCTGATTCTGTCCGTGTAGGCGAGCTTTTCCACCTTGCCGTCGCCGTAAAGGCCCGTAGTTTGGGCATTGGTAATGACCTTCACATTGGAGAGGGTCTTTAATTTTTTCAACAGGGCGTCGTCCGCCTTGAGGTCCGGTAAAAATTCCAAGACGGTGACGTGCTTGGCGAGGCCGGCGAGGTCGATGGCCGCCTCGATGCCGGAGTTGCCGCCGCCGATGACGGCCACATTTTTCCCCTTGTAGAGGGGACCGTCACAGTGGGTACAATAGGCGACGCCTTTGTTTCTGAATTCGATTTCGCCGGGAATGCCGATGAGCCGCCAGCGGGCGCCGGTGGCGATGATCAGGGTCTTGGCAAAAAGTTTGGCGCCGTTATCCAGACTGACCTCCACCTTGTCGCCCGGGGCTTCGATGCCGTCGGCGAGGACGCCGGTCATGATGTCCACATCCAGGGCTGCGACCTGGGCCTGCATTTGGTCCATAAAGTCGGGGCCTTCCGTGTATTTAAAGCCGGGAATATTTTCGATGGCCAAGGTTTCTTTGACCTGACCGCCGAATTCGCCGGCGACGAGGCCGGTTTTAATGCCCTTTCTCGCGGCGTAGATGGCGGCTGTAGCCGCTGCCGGGCCGCCGCCGATAATCAAGGTATCGAAGAGGGGCTTGTCCTTAAATTCGTCCTTGTCCACCTTGCTGCCCAGCTTCGTCAAGAGGCTCGAAAGGGATTGCTTGCCTCCTTCGAAAAAGTCTCCGTCCTTAAAAATGGCGGGCACGGCGAGAACGTCTCTGGATTCCGCCAGCTCTTGGAAGCTGCCGCCGTCGATCATGGTGTGGTTGATCGTCGGATTGAGGATGGCCATAATGTTTAAGGCCTGAACCACGTCGGGGCAGTTGTGGCAAGAAAGGGACACGACGGTTTCGAAATCCGCCGGCGCCAGGCCTTGGATTCGCTTTTTGTCGGCATCATCTATTTTCGGCGCCACGCCGCCCGCCTGGAGCATGGCCAGGGCGAAGGAGGCGAACTCGTGGCCCAAGGGAAGGCCGGCGAAGACGATCCTGCCGTGGTCGAAGCTTCCCTTGATCTCAAAGGAAGGACTGTAGGTCAGCTCCTTTTCCACCAAGGTGATCTTGTCCGACAAGGCCGCCACTTCTTCGACAAAGTCTCGGACTTTTTTGGAATTTTCGTCGTCATGATGAGCAGAAAGCCCAATAGTGACCTCCGTTTTCAAGAGGTCAAAGTATTGGGCCAACTGGTTTTTTAGATTTGTATCTAACATATTAGATTTTACCTACCAGGTCCAGACCCGGCGTAAGGGTGGCGTCCGCTTCGCTTTCCCACTTGGCGGGGCAAGCTTCACCCGGGTGTTCGGCGACGTATTTGGCCGCCTTGACCTTGTTAATATTGACATTGGCTTTTCTGCCGATGCCGTCGGCGTTGATTTCAATGGTTTGAATCACATTGTCCGGATCGATAACCAGGGTGGCGCGATGGGCCTTGCCCGAATCGTCGAGGAGGCCGAGTTCTCCGGTCAGTTCTTTATTGGAATCGCCGATCATGGTGTATTGAATCTTGCCGATGGCTTCGGAATGATCGTGCCATGCTTTGTGAACGAAGTGGGTGTCCACGGAAACCGAATACACTTCGGCGCCCAGGGATTTTAATTCGTCGTAAGATTCCTGCATATCTTCGAGCTCCGTGGGGCAGACGAAAGTAAAGTCGGCGGGGTAGAAGATAAGAACGGTGTAAGAGCCCTTCAAGTCTTCGTCGGACACCGTGACGAATTCGTCCTTCGCCGGATTATAAGCGTCGAGTTTAAACTCCGGTAATGTTTTTCCTATTAAAGCCATAATTTTCTCCTTATATTTCTAAAAAATCATACTGCATCTTACTAATGATAATTATAATCAATTCATCGGGCAAAGTCAAACACCGGACCACTCTTTAGCCGCTGACTTTTTTCAATTCTTCCACCATATTCAAGCCCTTAATCTTCCTGCGTCCCAAGGCCTGGGCCGCGGCAAAGACGGCGAGGTCCAAGGCGTAGATAGTTACATAGCTCTTGGCGGCGAAGTGGGGCTCCATGTAGACGGAAAGCTTCGATACGGACAGGGCGAAGAGGTAGCGCACCAGAGGATCAAAAAGAGGCAGGCTCAGGGGATAAAAGAGCGCCACGGCGATCCCCATGCCCAAGAGATAGACGGATGCCACTTCCCCGTCTCCGTAGCCGAAAATTTTCAGGTAGCAAATATCCTTTTGAGATTTTTCCAAAATCAGCTTGCTTACGGTATAGACCAGAGTAAAATAGAAAACCATGGCCAAGATACGGGTGGTAAGCAGGGCACCGTTGAAATTTTCTAAAAAGGCCTCCAGATATGCGCCGGTCTTTGCCCGGTCGATGGTGGTAAGAAGTCGGTCGTCGTCCACGTGCAGGGGCTTTTGAGACCAATAGAGATTGAAATTCCCTGCGTCCTTGTCGATAAATTTATTCAGTGCCTCCATGGGCATCAATGCCTGAACGGAGTGAATGTCATGGGCAATGGCGGCGACTTTTAATTTCCTGTATTCCTTTTTGCCGGGAAGTTTTACTTCGATGGTGTCGCCGATGTTTAGGTCGTCCCGTTTGGCGAGGCCTGTAGAGATCACGACCTCGTCGGCCTTCATGGTCGTGGGCAGATCCTTGTCGTAGGCCGTATTCTTGTCCGGGCCAAGGAGATTCAGATCGCTTTTGTCGTCGCCCTTTTTATAATCCATGGTCAGGCTCAAGCCCTTGTCGGCGTGAACGTCGGGATCCGGTGCCTTTATCATGTAGGTGTAGTTGTACTTCATGTCTCGCTTTATCGAGTCTGCATAGTCGTCGAACATGGGGCCCATGGCCATGGAGAAGAGAAGAAGCACATTGCCCACGAACATACCGAAGAACAGGGCGAGGATATTTAATCGATTTTCCCCCAGGATCCGCAGACGGGCGGCGCGCAAAAGGGAAAGGCCCTCCAGAGACGGTGCGCTCCTTCTTTTTTTGCGATAAAATTCCCGCCGCAAAAAGCGTAGGGGCGACAGGCGGAAGTAGCGCATAAGAAGCAGGCGGTTGACGAGCCATACGATGCCCAAGGGAATCAAGGTGGTGATGGCGAAGGCCTTCAGCGAAAGGACGGGCACAAAGGGCGGCAGATTATAAGATGTGTAGTAAAGGTCGGCGTACAGCTCATAGCCCTTCACATAGGCGACAATATTGCCCGCCACCCCGGCGAAAATCGTGAGGCAGGTGGGGACCAGGCTGTAGTGGCGTATCAGGGCTTTCGTCTCGTAGCCCATGGAGAGGAGGGTGCCGATTACCGGCGCCTCTTCCCGCAACAGGCCCCGGGTTTGCAGGGCGCTGATAAAGCCCAGGGAAATAAACAGAAGCACCATGGTGATCACCATCATCGGTACATCGCCGCCCATGTCGTCGACAAAGTATTGGATGCAGCGATTGTCGTAAGTGGTGGTGGCGCCGAGAAGGGGACCCGAGCTTTGTGCATCGGAGAGAATGTCTTCGAACTTGTCCCGCGCCGCATCCTCCGACAGGCGAGCGTGATTTCTGTAGGCGTAGAGGTAATTCGCTTTTTCCTTCAGGGAATCGAAGGTCTCTTTCGTGACGAAGGCTACGGAAAAATGCTTCGTGTCCATGGCCAGATCTCCTTGGGTTTTTAAAATGGTGGAGTAATCCGGCGTAGCCACCAGAGCCGTAATCACATAATCGTCGCCGTCGAGGATGAGCCTGTCGCCGACCTTAAGCTCGCTCGCTTTGGCCAAGTTGGCGGCGATGGCCACCTCGTTTTTCTTTTCCGGCAGACGGCCGGCGTGAATGGCGGCGGTATTGATCTCGTCCCGATTGACGAAGGTACGAAGTGTTTTTTCCCGGGAATCGTCATCGCCGGGGATGCGGAAGCTGACGTCCTTGTAAAAATTTTCCGCGAGATCCAAATCCCTTTTCTCTATGGCCTCCTTCGCCTCTTTTGTTAAAGGATCCGCCATAAGAAACTGCCCGTCCTCCACCTTGTTTTCCCGAAGACCCCGGTAGTAAATGGGCTTAATGGAATTTTGGCTGATGAAAAAGGACGAGATAAATGTCACGGTGAGAAGGGAGATGAAAAACAGGGGCAAATAGGTGCCGGGCTTTTTAAAAAACAGCCGAGGTATTCGCCGGTGAATGGGGTTTTTCATTACCATTGCACCTCCTCGGCGGAGAGGATGTGTTCATTTTCTTCATAGGACTTCAGGGCGCCGTCGTGAAGGCGGAGAACCACTCCGCACATAGAGGCGATGGCCTCGTTGTGGGTGGCGATAATCACTGTAGTTCTGTACTTTCGATTCAGATCCTCGATTAAGTGCAAGACGGCCTTGGCGCTTTCGTAGTCCAAGGCGCCGGTGGGTTCGTCGCAAATAAAGAGGGAGGGCTTTTTCGCCATGGCACGAGCAATGGACACTCGCTGGGCCTGGCCGCCGGAAATTTCCGAGGGGAATTTATGTAGCTGATCGCCGATGCCCAGCTCCTCGGCCAAGGTGTCTACGTCCAGGGGATCGTCGGAAAGGTAGGCGCCGGTCAGAATATTTTCCCGAACGGTTAAATTTTCCACCAGATTATAGAATTGGAAGACGAAGCCCAGCTGCTTTCTACGGTAGCGCTCCAGCTCTTTTTTATTCATCGGCGCCAGGTGATTGCCCGCCACGATAATGTCGCCCTCGTCCATGGTCTCGATGCCGCCTAAAATATTCAGCAGGGTGGATTTCCCCGAGCCCGAAGGGCCTAAGAGACAGGCCATGCACCCGTCGGGCAGAGTAAAGGTGACGTCCTTTAAAACGTGGAGCCGTTGATCTTTTGTGCCGTAGCTTTTATGTAAATGGTCGATAGTAATCATGGGAACCTCCTTTTTGGTTGATAGTTGCTATCAAGTCAATTCTATGCCAGGAGGCTCTCTTTGTCTATAAAATTATTGCCGGCTCATATATTTTTTTTTATTTTCATTATGCCCGTAAAAAAATCCCCTCGACTTGCGAGGGGAAAGCTTTATTGGGTTCTGTCGTCCATGGACAGGTATTTTTTTCTTGAGTTTAAGTGGACGTAGGCCGGGCGAATGATCTTCTTGTCCTGAACCTGCTCCAAGCGGTGGGCACACCAGCCCGCCATGCGCGCCGTGGCGAAGAGGGGGGTGTAGAGATCCCGGGGGATGCCCAGCATTTGATAGACCAGGCCCGAGTACAAGTCGATATTGGCGGTGAGGGGATAGCTCGTGCCGTTTCGCTCTTGCAAAAGCCGTCCGCCGATGTCTTCGACTAAGCGAATGAAATTGTATTGATCGCTGTAGCCCTTTTCTTCGGCGAGGACCTTGGCCTGTTCCTTCAGCAGTTCCGCCCGCGGGTCGCTTAATGTATAGACGGCGTGGCCGATCCCGTAGATCAGGCCCTTTTCGTCGAAGGCCTGTCCGCCTAGGATGCGGCGCAGGTAGTCTTCGATGTCGTTTTCATTGTGAATGTCACGCACATTGGAGGCGATGTCGTCCAACATGGCGGAGCACATGAGATTGGCGCCGCCGTGGCGAGGTCCCTTTAAGGAGCCCAGGGCCGTGCCGATGGCACTGTAGGTGTCCGTGCCCGAGGAGGAGACCACGTGGGTGGCGAAGGTGGAGTTGTTCCCGCCGCCGTGTTCCGCGTGGAGGACCAGCATCAGGTCGAGGATCTTGGCTTCGGCGTCGGTGTAATCGGAATTTTTCCGAATCAAAGACAGAATCACTTCCGCCGTGGACATGTCTTTGTCCGGGTAGTGGATGACCAAGCTGTCCCCGTCGATGTAGTGCTTCTTGGCTTGGTAGTTGTAAGCCATGATCAAAGGCGTCTTGGCGATGAGGCCCACGCTTTGGCGCAGCACATTGGCCGTGGAGGTGCTGTCGGGATCCGCGTCGTAGGAGTAGAGGCACAGGGTGGAGCGCATCATCTTGTTCATAACGTCTCTGCCCGGCACTTTCAGTATCGTATCTTCTAAGTAATTTTTCGGCAGTTCGCGCTCTTCCCGCAGGAGGCCCTTAAAGAAAGTCAGATCTTTTTTCGTGGGCAGATTGCCGAAGAGCAGGGTATAGGCGATTTCTTCGTAGCCGAAGCGATTGGTCTCCTTAAAATCCTTGACCATGTCCTTGACGGAATAGCCGCGGTAGAGGAGATCCCCTTCCATGGGAATCTTTTTGCCGTCGATTTTTTCGTAGCCGGTGACGTAGCCGATGCGGGTAATGCCCACGAGCACGCCGGTGCCGTCGGAGTCGCGCAAGCCGTGTTTCACATCGTACTTGGCATAAAGTTCGCGATTGATCGTATCCCGTTTCGTGATTTTTTCCGCCAGATCGTCTAAGCGGTGATCCATTTTTTGATTAAGCATCTCACACCTCTATCTTTCTATCAGGGCGCGGACATACGCCTCGGTACTTAACTTGCCGCCGAGATCCGCCGTGCGCGTCTCGGGATCGGACAGGACGTCGTAAATGGCGCGACGAATTTTTTCTGCCGATTCGCCTTCGCCTATGTCGTCGAGCATGAGACAGGCGCTCAGAAGCATGGCCGTGGGATTGGCGATGCCCTTGCCCTGAATGTCGGGAGCCGAGCCGTGGACGGATTCGTAAATAGCCATGTCCTTGCCCTTGTTCATGCCGGGAATCATGCCCAAGCCGCCGATGAGGCCTGCGCCTAAGTCGGAGAGGATGTCGCCGTAAAGGTTTTCCGTGACGATAACATCGAACTGCGCCGGATTCATCACCATCTGCATGGCCATATTGTCCACGAGGATTTCCTTCATGGGCACGGAATAGTCCTTGGCCACCTCCCGGGCCACGTCTAAAAACAAACCATCCGTGGCCTTCATAATATTGGCCTTGGTCACCACGGCCACGGATCGGCGATGATTGGCCTCGGCGTAGTCGAAGGCCGCGCGGATGATCCGCTCCGATTTGTCCCGGGTAATGATTTTAATGGAGTGGGCCTCGTTTTCGGAGATCACTTCCTCCACGCCGGCGTAGAGATCTTCCGTGTTTTCCCGGAAGAGAACCATGTCCACGTCGTCGAACTTCATGGGCAGATCCGCCGCGGGCTTTATGGGGCGAATGTTTTGGTAGAGATCGTATTTTTTTCTCAGCTCCACATTGAGACTTCTGAAGCCGTAGCCGATGGGAGTGGTAATGGGGCCTTTCAAGGCGATTTTATTTCTCTCCAGGGATTCGAAGAGGGCGTCGGGGAGATAGGTGCCTTCTCTTTCAAAGACCGCCTTGCCCGCGTTCACCTCCTCAAAGCTCACCGGAACCTTCATGGCTTCGAAGACCTTCTTTACCGCCTCGGCGATTTCGGGACCGATGCCGTCGCCGGGAATAAGTGTTACGGTTTTCATTTCGCGGCCCTCCTGTTCTTCGTGTAGTTTAAATAGCCGCCTTCCAAGAGCATGGCCTTTTCACGTTCGCTGAAGTCGCCGACGAGCTCCATGTCGCTTCCGCCGGCCGTTAAGATAAATTCGCCGCTTTCCACGGAGGCCTTTAAATCCTTCATGGCGATACTTTCGCCTTCGACTAATTTGTCGTAGTCGGAGGGATTTTTAAAGACCAGGGGAAGAATGCCCATATTGATCAGATTGGAGCGGTGGATGCGGGCGAAGCTTTTTGCCACGATGGCCTTCACGCCCAGGTAAAGGGGAAGTAGCGCCGCGTGCTCCCGGCTGGAGCCTTGGCCGTAATTGTCGCCGCCGACGACGATGCCGCCGCCGTGTTCCTCGGCCCGGGCCTTAAAGTCGTCCACCAAAGTGGAGAAGGCGTGCTTGGACAGCTCGGGGACATTGCTCCGGTAGGGCAGAAGCTTTGCCGTAGAGGGGCAGATGTCGTCGGTGGTTACATTGTCCGAAGCCTTGAGGAGAATGATTTTTTCAAAGGCATCTTCCAAGGGGTGGGCGATAGGGAAGGGCTTAATATTCGGGCCCATCTTTACATCCTTCGGCCGCTCGGTTTTTTCCTTGGGATAGATCAGGTAATTGGTGGCGTGATCGTAGTGATCGGGCTCTTCCACCGCCGTTACCTCGTCGGGGACGGTAATGTAGCCGGCGATGGCGGAGGCGGCGCAGGTTTCGGGACCGGCGAGATAAATCTTCGCGTCCTTCGTGCCGCTTCGGCCCTTAAAGTTTCTGTTAAAGGAACGCAGGCTCACGGCGCCGGATTTCGGTGCCTGCCCCATGCCGATACAGGGGCCGCAGGCGCTTTCCAAAATGCGGGCGCCGGCTTCGATCATGGTGGCCAGGGCGCCGTTTTTCGACAGGGCGTTTAATATGGTGGCGCTGCCGGGGGAGATAACCAGGCTCACGTCTTCGTGAACCTTCTTGCCCTTTAAGATCTGCGCCACCTTCATCATGTCCGTGTAAGAGGAATTGGTGCAACTGCCGATGGCCACTTGATCCACCCTTACCTTGCCCAGGTCCCTTACCTTTTCGTATTGATCGGGCAAGTGGGGCTTGGCCACGGCGGGCTCGATGTCGGAAAGATTGATTTCAAGTACTTCGTCGTAGACCGCATCTTCCGTGGCGGCGAGGGGCATATAAACTTCTTCGCGGCCGTGGCGCTTCAAGAAGGCCCGGGTCACTTCGTCGGAGGGGAAGACGGAGGTGGTGGCGCCCAGCTCCGCCCCCATATTGCAAATGGTGGCCCGGTCCGTAACGGAAAGATTCTTTACGCCGTCGCCGGAATATTCCACGATATAGCCCGTACCGCCCTTGACGGTCTTTTTACCCAGGATAGCGAGGATCACGTCCTTGCCGTTGACGCCGGGCTTTAGCTTGCCGCTGAGGCGCACGTTGAGCACCTTGGGAACCTTTAAAAAGTAGAAGCCGCTTGCCATGGCCACGGCCACGTCCAAGCCGCCGGCGCCGATGGCGAGGGCGCCCAGGCCGCCCGCCGTGGGGGTGTGGGAGTCGCTGCCCACCAAAGTCTTGCCCGGTGCGGCGAATTGTTCCAGTTGCACTTGGTGGCAGATGCCGCCGCCGGGTTTGGAAAAGACCAGCCCGTATTTTGCTGCCGCCGATTGAATAAATTCGTGATCGTCGGGATTTTCAAAACCCGTCTGCAGCATATTGTGGTCGATATAGGCCACGGACAGTTCCGTTTGAATGTCGTCGATGCCCATGGCTTCCAATTGTAGATACACCATGGTGCCCGTGGAGTCCTGGGTCAGGGTCTGATCTATTTTTAATTTTATCTCTTCTCCGGCCCGGAGTTCGCCTTCCAATAGATGGCTTTCGAGTAATTGGTATGCGATGCTTGTCATACTACCTCCTCATTGCGGTCAAGGAAACGACAATGCCGTTTTTAAATTCATATAGTCGTCATTACTAACAGTATACCCGTTCTTACTTTAAAATGGTAGAGCATATTTAAAGTAGATTGTATATTTAATCGTCGACTTTTGCAAATAAAAAGACGACGCGTGGCGCCGCCTCTTCATAAGGGAGTAAGAAATGAAAACTGAACGGGATCGCTGCCCTTTCCTATTTCCATCATCAGTATAAGGCCCCGATGTTTATCTGCCGTTGTCCTTTTGTAAAAAGAAAATTAAATTACGCCAAGGGTGCGTCCGTGGGCGCCTTCTTTTTGAAATAACGGATGTGGGTAAAGCCAAGATTCAGCAAATAATCCTTCGCCGAGGAAAAATCTCTGCCGATGTGTTCCGACTTATGGGCATCGGAGGAGAGGCAGATATTTTTTCCGCCGAGATCTTTATAGAGGGTGAGGATTTCTTTTTTCGGATTGCCGTAGCTCAGGCCCTTATACTTACCCGCCGTGTTGTATTCCAAAACCAAGTCCCGGCGGATGATATTTTCCAGCACCGCCGCCACCTGATCTCGGTAAAAGGCGAAAGTCGGAATGGCGGATTTGTCGGGCACGTAGCGGTCCAAATAATCCACGTGGCCCAGGATATGAAAGCCCGACGTGTTTTCCACGGCGGCCACCATGGCGTCGTAATACCTTCTATAGTAGGAATGTAAATCTACGGCGCCATTTCTTAACGTACCGGCCACGTCCTTATCGTCCAGTGTATGGAGAGAGCCGATGAAAAAATCGAAGCGATCGTCGGCCATGGCGGTTTCGATCCAGTCGTTCTTCTTTGTATTAAAGCCCATTTCCGCGCCGAGGAGTAATTGGATTTTATCTTCGTAGCGTTCCTTTAAAGGAAGAAGGACGCGAAAGTATTCGTCGAAGTCGAAGGTATTGTCTAAGGGGCCGTCCACCCGGTCGATGTGATCCGTAAAGGCCAGACCGTCGAGGCCCGCGTCCATGGCCGCGAGAATATTTTTTTCGCAGTCGGCCATGGAGTCGAAAGAGAAGCGGGAATGGCTGTGTGAGTCGATAAGCAAGGGATTCTCCTTTCCGTATGGGGAAATTTCTTAATTTCTGCGTATAAGACCCGAAGCTTGGGTACTATAACAATAGTAACTTATGTATTGGAGGTTGACTATGATTTTTGATTTTGATTTCGGAAGAAAAGAACGGGAACGCTATTTAAGAGAAGAACGGGCTCGTAAATTTGCCTTAGGTGCCGTCATCGGCGCAGCCGCCGGTGTTTTATTTGCGCCTCAAAGCGGCAGAAAGACCCGCGAAGATATCGCCGATCGCTCCAGAGAATTGGCTGAAAACGCAAAGGACACGGCATTGGATGCTGCAGACGAACTGTCCATCCGCGCCTATGAAGCACAACAAGCCGTGCAAGATACCTATGACGACTTAAAACTCCGCGCCGCCATTAAGGCCGACGAAGTTCGCGACGATGCGGAAATCGCAAAAGCCAAGGCAAAAGCCATCGGCCAAATCGTCCGCGAAGAAGGCGCCAATGTGAAGGTCGAATTGAAAGATTCCGCCAAGGCCATCGGCGATGCCGCCAAAGAAGTAGGCGACGAAGCCAAGGATCAAGCGGAAGCGACAAAAGATCAGTTGGAAGACAGCGCCGATAAGATCGCCAAAGCCGCAAAAGATGCTGAAAAGAAATCCGAAAAGGTAGTAAAAGACGAAAAGAAAGACAAGTAGAACACGGAGGTCACAATGGACACCATGATTAATCTGCACGACCTCTTGCGCTTTTTACTTTATGTTGCGGGAATCGGGGCATTGGTCTTTTTAATGATCACCCTGAAAAACGTCGCCGGCATTTTAAAGGTCGTTAAAACCAAATTGGAGACCCACGAAGCCGTTATCGACGATACCATGCAAAAACTTCCGACGATTACGGATAATGTCACCATTATCTCGTCCAACGCATCGCGTCTGACCACCGACGCCACGGAAATGGTGGAAGTGGTAAAGCCGGAAGTGGAAAAGATCGCGGTTACCGTAGGCGATGTCACGGGCACCGTCGACAATGTGGCTCGCACCGTGGACCAAACGTCCATGAAATTAAAAAACACCGCCGATGTGGTATCCGATTCTATTTCGGACACGGCAAAGACCATTTCCTTCAACGCCAACAATGTAGTGGATTACTTCTACATTATGCGGGAAGTATTGGAAGCTTTGCGAGATGTATTGCGCACGCGGTAACAGAAGACGAGAGAAGCGGTTTGCGCCGCTTCTTTTTTATTGCCTGAAACGACGCCTCAAGTATAAAGGAAGGACGTTAGAAAAAAATAAAAGCCGTGTAAAAAAAGCGTCCCTTGAAAATATCGGGCGGAGAAAAAATAAACGCTTGCCGAAAATTTTAAAACAAGCCGCTGCGGGAAAAGAAGGCTTATTTTCCCGGCCACCTCTCTTTATACCCCCGGGAAAAGAGTGAGAAGATGAAAAAACGGGGTGCCGGCACGATGTTTTCCCATGTTTCATTTCTTTTCCGGGAAAATTTTCCGAAGAGCTTTTGTGTTAAAAATAAGATTTCCTCTTTGTGGTATCGTTCGCCATGGCGTATAATAAACACACGGAGGTAGTTAATGAAAAAGATCAAGATCATCGCCAATCCTTCCAGCGGCAGGGAAGGGGCCGTAGAAATTATTAATAAACTCTTGGTTCCCTTTGCCTCAAAGGGGACATCTATTTTACTTAATTTTACGCAAGAAGCGGGAGATGCCCGCAAATTTGCCGCCACCGACGACGGGGAAGACTGCATCATCTCCATGGGCGGCGACGGCACGGTGAACGAGGTGGTCTCCGGGCTTTACGATGCCAAGAGAGATACGCCTCTCGCCATTTACCCGGCGGGCACGGTCAACGACTTTGCCGAGTCCCTGGGCATTCCCAAAGATCCCTACGACTTTTACACCATGGTGGTCTATGGAAAGAAAAGCGCGGTGGACATCGGCCTTTGCGGCGACAGCGCCTTTATTAATGTCTGTGCCGTCGGCGCCTTTTCGGAAATCGGCTACAGCGTTCCCGAGGAGGCGAAATCCGCCGTGGGCAGGCTCGCCTATTACGCCGAGGGCTTTCGCATGTTTCGTGAGAGGGACTTTTTAAAAAGCGGCTTCGACGTGCACATCGACTGCGACGGAGAGATCATCGACACCAAGGCCATGATCGTCATGGTCTCCAACTCCAACAGCGTCGGCGGCTTTTCCAAAATTTCCCCCAAAGCCGATGTGAAAGACGGCCTGCTGGAACTGGCGGTTATCGAAGAGATGAGCATGACCAAGGTCTTCGAGCTGTTTCGCACCATCGGTCTGGGAAAGCATATCGATCACGATCATTTCATTTACCGCCACGGAAAAAAGATTACGCTGCGTGCAGACAAACCCATGCACGTGGACATTGACGGCGAAAAGGGTCCCTGCTTGCCACAGACCATTCAAGTGGTGCCGGGCGCCGTTCAACTCATTACGAAATAGGAGGTTTTTATGGCATCGACCATTAAAGATGTAGCAAAAATGGCGGACGTGTCCATTTCCACGGTTTCCCGCGTGATTAACGACTCCAAGCCCGTGAGCCCCGAGGCTCGCCGGCGCGTGCTGCACGCCATCGGCGTTTTGGACTATAAGCCCAACGAGGTGGCGCGGAGTCTGGTTACGAAAAAGAGCAATATTATCGGCGTCATCGTCTCCGATATCGGAAACCAATACGTCTCCCAAGTCCTTCGCGGCGTGGAAGAAATCGGACGTATGTACAATTACGATATTCTCCTGTCCTCGTCCTACGACGATCCCGAAATCGAAATCAAATTCGCCAATCTCTTCAGCCAAAAGCAAGTGGAAGGGATCATTATTATTTCGGAAATTTTAAATCAAAAGCTCCTCTACAAGTTGGACGAATTTAAAATTCCCTGCGTCGTCATCAATCGCTTCTACAATGTGGACGAGGCGCCCACGGTCACCATAAACAACAAGGCGGCGTCCTACAATATGACCGACTATCTGATCAATTTAGGTCACAAATCCATCGGCTACGTGGCCATGCGAAAAGATATGGACCGCACCAACGAAAAGTACAAGATTCGCGGCTACCGCGACGCCATGCGGGCGGCGGGGCTGAAGCCTTCCATCCTTTACTCCGAAGGCCTGGAAGAAAAAGACGCCCTGGAGCTCTTTGAAGAACACGAAGAAGAGCTGAGAAGCGGCAAGTACTCCGTCCTTTTCTGTAGCCAAGACCTCATGGCCATCCATCTGATGAATGTTATGCGGGATCACGGCATGAACATCCCCGACGACATGTCCTTTGCCGGCTTCGGCGGAAGCACCTTGTCGGAGATTTACCGGCCCAAGCTTACCACGGTGAAGGAGCCTTATTACGATATCGGCGCCGTGGCCATTCGCAAGCTCTTTAAAATGTTGGACAAGAAAAATGCCGACAAGGGCGAAGAAATGATCCTCCTGCCCGTGGAAATCATCAAGCGGCAGAGCGTGGTGGACTTAAATCACAAAAAATAGTGGTTAAAAGACAGAAGACCCCCACATATGGTGGAAAATCGGTTATAATGGAAATAGCAGATAATTGATTGATTCATTCATATAGATAAAGGAGTATTTCCATTGAAAAAACTCGCTGTGGGTTTGGTCTGTTGTCTCGCGCTCACCGGTTGCGGCTCTTCCGTCAGCTACAGTGCCGAAGAGCCTGTTGCCGAAGCAAAGCAGAACGAAGCGGTGGAATCGAGGCAAGAGGGCAGACATTTATTAAAAGACGGCAGCTATGTCTCCGCCGGGCGAGGCATGCAAGGCGACATTCAAGTGGAGCTGCGGGTACGAGACGGTTATATCGACCGTGTCGACGTCGTGGAACATAATGAAAACGTCGGCGTCGCGGAAGATGCCTTCGATCGTCTGGAAGAGGACGTCCTTCAAAAACAATCGGCGGATGTGGACACGATCTCCGGTGCCACGGAAGCGTCCTACGGCTTTATGGAAGCCGTGAGAAATTGTATTCGACAAGCGGAATAGGAGGCCCTATGAAACTTTCACAGTATTACTTACCGACCCTGCGGGAAGCCCCGGCAGATGCCCGTACCGAAGCCCACAAGTGGATGCTTCGCTCCGGCATGGCCCGGGAAGTAGGCGTGGGGCTCTATTCCCTGTTGCCCTACGGCCTGGCTTTGTCGGAAGCCATTGAAAAGCGCTTGGAAGATGAATTTTTCGAAGGCGGCCTCCCCGTGGCTTTGTGCGCCCTTCAACCCCGCGCCATGTGGGAGAGAAGCGGCCGCTGGGACAGCTACGGCAGCGCCATGTATAAAGTGGCGGATCGCACCAATCGCCAGGCGGTACTGGCCCCGGAATCCGAAGAAGCCTTCTTGTCCTTCGTGGACGGGGAGCTGAAAAGCTACAAGCAACTGCCCCTCTTTTTATACGAAAAAGCCAATCGCTACAGCGATGTACAAAAGCCCGCGGCGGGCCTCGCCGACGGGCGGGGCGTGCGCGTCGTAGACGGCCTGCGTTTTGACGGCGACGAAGAGGCGGCACGGGCCTTTTTCGAGGAAGCCAAGAGCCGGGCGAAAAAAATTTTAAAGGACCTGGGCATCGACTATTGCGTCGTGGACCGGGACGATTATCTCATCTATTATGCCACGGCTGAAAATTACAAAGATGCGGTGGCCCTGGACGGGGATGCGGCCTTTTTAATGGATGAAGCCCCCATTCGCTACCCGGTTCCCGAAGGACAGGAACCGAAAGAGGCGGAGGACATTCACACCCCCGATGCCCGCACCATTAAAGAATTAAGCGACATGATCGGCGTGGAACCCGCCCGCTGCACGAAAGCCGTGGATCTGCGAGTAGACGGCGAGCCCGTCTTTGTCTTCGTGCCCGGGGATCGGGATCTGAATCAAAAGAAGCTGGAAAAATACCTGGGCGTCAGCGCCGATCAAATCGACATGCTGGACGAAGAGACCATTTTGGAAATGGGCACCTTCCCCGGCTTTACCGGCCCCGTGGGCTTGGGAGAGAAGGCGCGGATCATTGTGGACCGCTCCGTCACCTTTATCGACAATATGGTGGTGGGCGCCAACAAGGAAGACTACCATAAAAAGAACGTGAACTACGGCAGGGATTTCGAAGGCGAAATCGCCGAAGACCTCTTAGACGTGCGCGAAGGGGATGTGTCCCCCTCGGGCGATCCTTATGAATTCACCACGGCCTTTGAAGTGGCGCGAATCAGAAAGCCTTCCACGGCTTTTTCCGAAGCCATGAACGTGCGCTTCTTAAACGACGAAGGCAAGGAAGCCCCCTATATTTTAGGCGGAGCCACCTGGCGCACCGGCGCCGTCCTGGCGGCCCTTTTGGAAAACCATCGTGACGACGACGGACCGGCCTTCCCCCTTCACATTGGCCCCTTCGACGTGGCCCTTACCGTGGTCAATGTGAAAAAAGAAGAGCAAGTAGAACTGGCCGACGAGCTTTACCATGCCCTTCGTGATGCAGGCATCGGCGTCCTCTGCGACGACCGCAACGAGCGGGCAGGCGTGAAATTTAAAGACCGGGACCTTTTAGGTATCCCCCTGCAACTCACCGTAGGCAAGGAAGCCGCGGAAGGCGTCGTGGAATTTAAACGTCGCGGCGGCGATATGGAAAAACTCCCGGCGGAAGATGCCCTTCGCCGCATTATGGATCAACTCAACGAATAGCAAAAAACCTCGCGTGGGCGGGGTTTTTCTTTTTCCCGTAAAATCGGGAATCTGTTATAAAATCGTAACGGCGAGGGGCCTTTCCTTCGTTTATAATAGGTATAAGGAGGGATTCTATGAAGAAAAGCCTGTGCACCCTTTTGGCCCTGTTAATGATCTTTGTGTCCACGGCAGTTTTTGCCGCGGAAGATGTTCAAACCCAATTGAATCTTCCCCCGACCAAAAATCAAAAAGCAGGGGACGGCTACGGCATGGATTTAAATGTCGTTTTGCCGGACAATTACAAGAACGATATAAAGACATTTTCCATGTCCTTTCGCGTGGACAAGACCATCCACATCGAAAAAGCTATTTTCGTCGGCGGCCTGGCGGACAACGACTACCGCCTCATGTCCACGAAGACCGACAGCTCGAAACAAGAGATTGTGACCTTGATCATTCCCGATGTCAAGGCCCTGAGCCGCCCGAATTTCACCCTGAAGCTCAGCGGCAAATTTAAAAAAGGCGTAAAGAACGTAAACAAAGTGTCCATGTCCTATGTTATCGCCCTGATGGATAATAAGGGCAATAGCCGCTCCATTCAAAAAAACGTCGCCAACGATCAAGCGCCGGTGACACCGGCGAAACCGGCGGTGCCTTCCGGTCAAAACACCACGCCGGCACCTTCGGTACAAACCCCCGGAACGTCCCCTTCGGGATATCAATTTACCGTGGATCCCATTAAGCCCGGCGACAATACCCTCACGGGCAAAGCCGTTTCCAACGCCGGCGTCCGCGTCTATCGGGGCAAGACCCTGATCGGCAGCACCCTCGCCGATAAAGACGGCCGCTTCAACCTGGTCATCAATCCCCAACCGGAAGGAAGCGAACTGACCTTTATCTTTAAGACCAAGGCCGGGGAAGACGAAGTGCGGGCCGTGGTGGAAAAGAACCCGACGACGACTCCGCCGTCTGTACCCGCGCAAAACAAGACGAAAATCGACGACTACCTGCGCGTCCTCAGCTCCGTCAATATGAGCGGAAAAGAAAAACTGGCGCAGCTGCAAGTCAACGCCGCCGTGGCCACGGGGCAATTTATCCTCGCCAAAGACAATGCCGGCATCACCGAAATCGCCGGTGCGGAAAATACCTTGGCGGAAGCCATGAAAGTGGCGCGGCCCGCCTACTTCTCGGGCTATCCCGACGGCAAGTTTCAACCGAAAAAAGCCATGACCCGGGCGGAAGTCTCGGCGGTCTTTGCCCGCATGGCCACAGGCAAGAAAGACCTGGCCGGCTTCACGTCCTTTAAAGACGTGGACGACAGCCAATGGTTCGCCGCCTCCGTGGGCTATATGGAAAAGCGGGGACTGATCTCCGGCTACCAAGACGGAAGTTTTAAGCCCCATCAATCCATTACCCGGGCGGAATTTGCCCGCATCCTCGCCGGCTACGCCAATCTGACGCCCACGGCGGGCACGTCCTTTAGCGACGTGAAATCCAATCACTGGGCCAAAGGCTACATTGGCGCCGTTCAGGAAGCCGGACTCATGAGCGGCGTAGGCAACGGGCGCTTCGCTCCCTCGGCGAAGATTACCCGCCAGGAAGTCTGCACGGCACTGAACAAAGTCCAGGGCCGCACGCCGGACAAAGCCTTCCTGGATACCTACGGCAGCAATCCCTTTAAAGACGTGAACAAAAAAATGTGGAGCTACTACGAAATATTAGAAGCTACGGGACAACCCCAATAGAAGAAGGAAGCCTTCGGGCTTCTTTTTTTGTGGGAGAAACCGTGCTAAAAAAATTTTTCGTTAAATTAGAGATTATACGAAAAGACTTGCAAAAACGAAAAAATATATATACAATATAATCAAAGCAAACGAATGGTTTTGACAAAGGAGGCAAGATGATGAAATTTGAAAATAAAGTCATGGTTATTACCGGCGCATCATCCGGTGTCGGGCGGGCGGCCGCCGTTCTCGCGGCAAAACAAGGCGGCAAGGTTTATGCGATGGCAAGAAGAAAAGAACGCCTGGAAGAGCTGCAAAAAGAAGTGGAAGAGGCGGGATATCCCGGCGTCGTCATTCCCCTGGTTTGCGATGTAGGCAAGACGGAAGATGTGGCCAAGGCCTTTGATCGGGTGAAAGAAGAAAACGCCAAGCTGGATATTTTAATCGCCAATGCCGGCGTCATGGACAAATTCGAGCCCGTGACCCACTGCGACGAAGAGGTCTTCGATCGCATCTACAGCACCAATGTCAAAGGCAACTTCAGAGTCTTTAAAGCGGCCATACCCCTAATGAAAGGCGGCGGCTCCATCGTGGCCACCTCATCCATTGCGGGCAATCGCGGCGGCAAAGCCGGCGTCGCCTACACCATGTCAAAACATGCCATTAACGGTCTCGTGAGAAACACGGCGGCCATGTACGGCAACGACGGCATTCGCTGCAACGCCGTGGCACCGGCGGGGATCCAAACGGAAATCCTGCAAAACTTAAGCGACGTGGACGAAAAAGGCATGGAAGTCGTGCAACGAGGCGCCAATGTCAATAAAATGTTGGCCATGCCGGAAGAAATCGCCGAAGACCTGCTCTTCTTGGCATCGGACGAAGCCTCCAATATTAACGGCACGATTTTAGTTTCCGACGGCGGATTGACCGGCATCTAAAATTATGAACGAAAAGCTCAGCCTGCGGACCGGGCTTTTTTTCTTGCCCGAAAATGTCGGGGCAGTCGAAGAGGAAGAAAGGCCATAACTTTTTTGTTCACGCCAAAAGCCTATGCTATAATAGAAACGTTAAGGAGGGAGGCAATATGGATTTATCAATTGATTTACACACGCATACCGTGGCCTCCGGACATGCCTATTCGACCATAAGAGAAAACATCGCCTTCGCAAAGGCAAGAGGCCTGCGCATCATGGGCACCAGCGACCACGCCAAAGCCATGCGCGGCGTGAGAAGCAACGCCGTTTTCGGCAACTACATGGCCCTGCCCCGCGTGCTCGACGGCATCGTGCTTTTGTGCGGCGTCGAAGCCAATATTATCGACGTAGACGGCACCATCGACATCGACATGGACCGGCAGAGAGTCGATTACGCCATCGTCAGCTTGCACAAGCAGTGCTTTACGCCCTTGGATGAAAAGAGCAACACCGACGCCATCATCAATGCCTGCAAGCACCCGGCCGTACAGATCATCGGTCATCCCGACGATGCCCGCTATCCGCTGGATTACGAGCGACTCAGCGATTTTATCGTGGAGCGGGATCTGTTTTGCGAAGTGAACAATTCGTCGCTGAAAGTCAACGGCCCGCGGATCGGCGCCAAGGAGAATTTGCGCAAGCTGCTGTCTTTGGGAAAAGAGAAAAACATGAAAATCATCGTGGGAAGCGACGCCCACATGGACGTAGACGTCGGCCGTTTCGATTTGGCCCGCGCGCTTATCGAAGAGATGGATTATCCGGAGGAATTAATCGTAAACACCTGGGACACGGAGAAGATTCTACAGGCGTTTACCCTAATGGACAAATAAGGAGGAAGTATGGACAATGTACGGGTGCGCTTTGCCCCATCACCCACGGGGTATCTGCACATCGGCGGCTTGAGAACCGCCGTATATAACTACCTATATGCGAGACAAAAAGGCGGAAAATTCCTGCTCCGCATCGAAGACACGGACCGAACCCGCTTTGTGGAAGGCGCCATCGAAAACCTGATTCGCTCCCTGAACTGGGCGGGCCTTGAAATCGACGAAGGCGTCATGATGAAAGACGGGGTCGTCACAGAAGAAGGGGACCGGGGCCCCTACATCCAATCCAAGCGATTGGACATTTACAAAAAATACGTGGATCAGCTGCTGGAATCCGGCCACGCCTATTACTGCTTCTGTACCAAAGAGCGGCTGGACAATTTGCGGGAAGGCCAAAAAATCAAAGGCCAAGTGCCCCGCTACGACGGCCTCTGCCGCTCCATTTCCATGGAAGAAGCCAAGGAACGAATCGCCAAGGGCGAAGAATACGTGGTGCGCTTAAAACTTCCCCATGACGAAGACATCAGCTTTATGGACGAAGCCCGGGGCAAGATCACCATTAACACCAACGAAATGGACGATCAGGTCCTTATGAAAAGCGACGGCTTCCCCACCTACCACATGGCGGTGGTGGTGGACGACCACCTTATGGGCATCACCCACATCATTCGCGGGGAAGAATGGCTGCCCTCCACGCCCAAGCACGTGTACCTGTACCAAGCCTTGGGTTGGGACGTGCCCACCTATATTCATCTCCCCGGCGTCTTAAACAAAGACCACAAAAAGCTCTCCAAGCGCCAAGGCGACGTGTCCGTGGAAGACTTTAAAGGCCACGGCTACCTGCCGGAAGGCCTGGTCAACTACCTGGCCCTCGTGGGCTGGTCCCCGGAAGACAATCAGGAAATCTTCTCCATGGACGAACTCATCCAAGCCTTCGACACCAAGCGCATCGCCCGAACCGGCGGCGTCTTCGACGTGAAGAAATTGGATTGGATCAACAGCCACTACATGAAAGAGCTCTCCGCCGACGAGCTTCTCGACATGGCCATGCCCTATATCGAAGAAGCCGGCCTCTTTACGAAAGCCGACGTGGAAAAAAATCCCGAGCGCTACCGCGTCTTAATGGAAACCATTCAAGACGGCCTGGACCGCCTGGAACAAGTGCCCGAAGAATGCGGCTTCCTCTTCGACGAATACGAAGTCACCGAAGACGACGCCCTGGAGCAAATCAATTCCGAAACGGCCCCCGCCGTGCTGGAAGGGCTGGAAGAAATTCTGAAAGGGATGGATAGCATTTCCCTGGAAGAAGCGGGCAAGCTTATGAAACAAGTGCAAAAGGCGAGCGGCGTAAAAGGCAAAAACCTCTACATGCCCGCCCGCGCCGCCATGACCGGCAATGTCCACGGCCCGGATCTTTCCAACATCATCTACCTCTTGGGCAAAGACGAAATCTTAAAACGCATCGAAAAAGCAAAGAGCTATAGAAAATAAAAAGCCGCGGCGAAAAGGCCGCGGTTTTTGTGTGGGGCGGAGCGATAAAGCCGTGATATACTAATTGCAGGGAGGTAATTATGGAAAACATCCAATCCGTGTTAATCTACGAAACTGAAGACAGCACTGTAGTAAGTGAAGTCTTAGTTATGAACGAAACCTTATGGATGACCCAAAAACAAATGGCAAATTTGTTTGATGCAGACAAATCTGTTATTTCTAGGCACTTGAGAAATATATTTGATGAAGGGGAACTAAGAGAAGAGGCAACTCTTGCAAAAATTGAAAGAGTTAAAAATGAAGGAGATAGAGAGGTTTCCAGACAAGTAAGCTATTATAATCTGGATGCCATTATTGCCTTGGGCTATCGAGTTAACTCAAAAAAAGCAACTCAGTTTAGAATATGGGCCACCGGCGTTTTAAAAGAATACATGATTAAAGGATTTGCCTTGGACGACGACCGCTTAAAACAGGGCGAGACTCTTTTTGGCGAAGACTACTTCCAAGAATTGCTCGAGCGTGTACGGTCCATTCGAGCTAGCGAGCGGAGAATTTGGCAAAAGATTACGGATATTTTTGCAGAAATATCTATCGATTATGATAAGAATTCTCTGACCACAGTTCAATTTTATGCCAATGTACAGAATAAATTCCACTACGCAATTACCGGTCAAACGGCAGCAGAAATCATTTATGAAAAAGCAGATCGTAATAAAGCACATATGGGGCTAACGACTTGGAAAAATGCACCTGATGGACGAATTCTAAAAGCCGACACCGGTGTCGCAAAAAATTACTTATCCGAAAAAGAAATCAAACAACTGGAACGTAATGTATCCGGCTATTTTGATTATATCGAAGATTTAATCCAGCGAAAAAACACCTTCACAATGGAGGCATTCGCTCAAAGCATCGATCGTTTCTTGGAATTTAGAGAGTATAAAATTCTTAAAGGACACGGGGCTGTTGCTATGAAAGAAGCAAAGCAAAAAGCGGCTGCCGAGTACGAGGCATTTAACAAGATTCAAAAGATAGAGTCGGACTTCGATAAACAAATTAAGGGGATACTGGACAAGAAATAGGACGAGAGTAATTTGGCTATGTAAAGCGCCAATACAATCCAACTGTTGCAAAAAATGCAATAGTTCAAAATATGTTATTGAAAACAAAATCTATTCGATAGAACGACTCCTTTAAACGACAATGCATTGAAAATAGAAGAGAGTATGAATATGATAAACAAAAGGAGAATTGAAAGGACGGAGACGATGGCGAAATGCGTAAATAAAAAAAGCAAAACAAACAAAAGTCGTCTTCAAACGCAAACAGCCACCTTTAGAGGTCGGCAATCTTCCTTTCAGGTTCGAGATGTCGTTGAGCGAAGATTGAGTCGCCCCGGTAATGAGACCCTTTCCGCCATGGAAGAGGGAAGAAGGATCGCCGCTGATAATGACGCCCCTGCTTATACAACCATTGAGGAATTAAAAACGGTTTTGGAAAAATAAAAATAGAAGTGGTTGTTTCCAAAATGGAAATAACCACTTTTGGTTTAGAAATAGTGAACGAAATCCAACCATTGAAAAGTGCAAGAGTTCAACATGAGGTCGCGAAACTTTGCTATAATAGACTCAACAGAACCTCTCCACGCTTAATGCAGACTTCCTGCATGCGGACCACGGAGAGGGCTTTTTATTTTAAGGCGAAGGATGCGAAGGACACCCTTGAAAGTAAATCTTGAAGCGATTCTATATCCCCAACAAAAAAAGCTGCCCTTGCGAGCAGCTTCTTTTTATGCCTTAAATACAAGCCTTGTAAATCGCCAGCACATCCTCTTCCTTCAGATCCACAAAGCCGCGGATCACGCCGCCGGCGTGGTCGGCACAAGCCTTGGCCATTTCCGCCAAATGTTCCTCGCCGATGCCCACATCCTTTAAATTCATGGGGATCCCCAGGCGCACGAAGAAATCGTAAAGAGCGTCGATGGCCTCTTGGGCGGCATCCACATTGTCGTCGGTCTTAATATCGAAGACGCGGCGACCGAAGCGGGCGATCTTTGCCGCGGTCTTGGCACTTAACACGTGGCTGAGCCAACGCGGCGTCAAAATAGCCAGCCCCATCCCGTGGGTAATGTCGTAAAAAGCGGAAAGCTCGTGCTCCATGGGGTGCACACTCCATGCTTGGCCCTTGCCCGTGGAAAGCAAGCCGTTAATCGCCCAGCTGGATGCCCACATTAAATTGGCCCTGGCTTCCAAATCACCGCCGTCCTTAATCGCCGCAGGCCCGGCGTGGACACAGGTGCGCAAAATGCCCTCCGACATAGAATCCTGCATAAAGGCACTGTCGTCCACGGAAAAATAATTTTCCATGGTGTGGCTCATAATATCCGCCGTTCCCGCCGCCGTGTGGTAGGCATTCACCGTCGTCGTGTAAGCGGGATTCATGAGGCTCGCCTTGGGAAGCACCTTGCTGCTCTTCCAGCCCAGCTTTTCCTTCGTTTCGAGATTGGTGATCACCGATGCCGTATCCATTTCGGAACCCGTGGCCGCCAAAGTCAGCACCGCACAAATCGGCAGAGCGGCCTTTACCTTCACCTCTTTCTTTACGATGGCCCAGGGATCGCCGGGAGTCAACGTGCCGGCGGCGATGAGCTTCGCCGCGTCAATGGTGGAGCCGCCGCCGATAGGCACGATGACATCCACCCCTTCCTTCTTCACCCGGTCGATCCCCTTACGCACACTGTCGATGCGGGGATTGGGCTCAATGCCGCCGTGATCCACCGTCTCCACCCCGGCGGCGCCGAGAGCACCCGTAATCTCGTCGTAAATGCCGTTTCGCTTCACGGAGCCGCCGCCGAAAACAATCAGCGCCTTGTCCCCGTAAGACTTCACCGCATCGGCAAAAGCACGCACCTGACCCTCGCCGAAAAAAATCGTCGTCGGTACCGAAAAAATAAACTTGTCCATAATGCCTCCTGTCCATAGATTCATTTCTTTAACTCTATTATACCCGAAGAAACATGGGCGGCGGCAGGAAAAACGATGAAGAGGAGGGGGAATGGGTATAAATAAAAGCAAACAAAGGAGGCAATATGAACAAGCAAGACATTTACAACTTTTTAGACGAAAAAAACATCGCCTACGAAGTCACCGAACACGAAGCCGTCATGAATATGGAAGAGCTGAGCAAAGTGGACCTCCTCTACCCGGGCCGCGACGCCAAAAACCTCTTCGTTCGCGACGACAAAAAGAAAAACTACTACCTGATCACCGTCTTCGGCGACAAGCGCGTGGACCTGAAACAATTTAAAGAAAAACACAACACCCGCCGCCTGTCTTTCGGAAAAGATCACGATCTAAAAGAAAAACTGGATCTGGAAACCGGCGCCGTGAGCCCCTTCGGCCTCTTAAACGATGCCGAGCACGCCGTGCACTTCTATTTGGACAAGCAATTCACCAAAAACGGCGGCATCATCGGCATCCATCCCAACGACAACACCGCCACCGTGTGGCTCAAAGCCGAGGACTTAATTAAACTTATCGAAGCGGCGGGAAACCCGGTGCACGTGGTATCCATGTAATCGAAATAGGTGATAAAGAAAGCATCTGTGATAGAGTGACCCCATAAAGTTGGACTTAATCGAGTAAGCATTTCGCTTGCTCGATTTTGTTTTACATAACATTCCTTCTATGCTGCATTCATGCGTTCACGGTATTGCTTCGGACTTAAACCTCCTAACTTTTCTTTGATTCGATCGTTGTTGTAGTAGCGGATAAAGTGTTCGATGGCCCGCACAAGTTCTTGCCGGCTCCGGTAGACATAGCCGTCGTAGACTTCTCTTTTCAGCACACTGAAGAAGTTCTCCATGGGTGCGTTGTCGTAGCAGTTGCCTTTTCTGGACATGCTTTGAAAGATGTGGTGCTCTTCTAACATGGCTTGATAGGCGGTCATCTGGTAGCCCCAGCCACGATCGGAGTGGAAGGTGCGGCGGTAGGGGCAGCCGTTGGTTCGTTCGATGGCTTCTTCTAAGCCTCGTAGCATGGTGACGCCGTTGGGCTGATCGGAGAGGACGTAGCTGATGATTTCCAGATTGTACATGTCCATGTACGGATCGAGGTAGAGTTTCTTTGTTTGAAGTTTCCCCGCCTCATCTTCTTCGTAGTATTTAAATTCCGTGGTGTCGGTGGTAATTTTTTGGTAGGGGATGCAGGTGTTGAAGCGTCGATTGATTCGATTTTTCTTGATTTTCCCGACGACGCCTTTGTAGGAGTTGTACTTCTTGTATTTTCTGCCATAAGCACGAACTTGAAGGCCCATGACCTGAACCAGTCGTTGAACTTTCTTTTTGTTGACCGCCCATCCCCGGTTTTTCAACTCCAGATGGATCCTTCGGTAGCCATAGTCTTTGTGTTCACGCCGAATGGCCAAGATTTCATCCTTTAACGCTTGATCCTTATCTTCTTCGCTCCACTTTTTCTGCCAATACATAAAGGTGGATTTTGGAAAGTTGATGGCGGCAAGAATCTTTCTTAGTTGGAATTGTCCTCGGAGTTTGGCGACGATCCTCGCCTTTTGTTCATTTTTTCTTCCCTCACCAAACTCCTTAGCTCCTCCAAGTACATCTTTTGAATGGTGAGTATTTCATTCTCCGCTTCCAATTCTTTGATGCGGTTTTCCAATGCCTCCCGTGTGGATGCATCAAGAGGCTCCTTCTTTGTTGAAGACTTTGGTGTTTGATTGCGATCGTTATTCTTCGTCACAGGTCTCCCTCGCTTATGTGATCGCAGACCCTCAACGCCCTCCTCTCGGTACTGTCTGCGCCAGTTGGCGATGATGGACGGATTCGTCAAACCGAGTTCAAGGGCCAATTGTTGGTAGCTGTATTCGCTCGTTTCGTAGCGTTTAATGGCTTCTAACTTAAACTCTACACTGTACGAGCGTTTATTTCTAGAGCGCATTAAGCCTTCATTGCCAAAATGTTTGTAATTGTTGACCCAGCGTTCAATTTGCGAGACGCCGATTTGGTATTTCTTAGCCAAGATTTTATGACCTGCGTGTCCATTCAAATATTCCTCAACAATTTTCCTCTTCAATTCATAACTGTATTTTGCCATTAAAAGACCCCCAAAGGTTGGATTTTTTTGGTCCAACTTTTGGGGGTCAGTGCATGAAGGTGCTTTTTTTATTGAGAAAATATTTCCCTTAAAATGTGTAAATTTACGGAATTTATATAGATTTTTGATAGGGGGGGGTGGTACAATAAAATCATATACCGCCTTGATAAAGTAAAAAAATGACGAAAAAAAGGCAGTGTGTTTTTTAAGGAGGGATTGCAAGGAAAAACACTCGGTAGGCGATAGCAATGAGAAACAGAAAAGGAGGAAAGCATGGATTTTAAGCATGCGCGAAAGCGAGTGGCAGCAGGTGCCCTGGCGGCCATTATGGTCACAACGGCATTGCCTGTTTCCGTTTTTGCCGAAACCTATAAAGCAATCGATCCAAAAACGGGCAAGGAGACCATCCAAACCACGGATTGGAACTTAACGGAAGATAATTTAAAAGAAAAGAATTACTGGCCGCTGGCGAATGGACAATACTTGCGTGAAGTATCCAACTTGGCCGAACCATTGAAAAACCCGATGATCGGTTATGGTGGCTACTTTATTCGCCCCGATGGCAGAACCGTCATGCGACTGACCATGAGGAAGTTCGACAAGGTTGGCACCGGTGTATGGCACGTCATGCAACTGAAGCTGGAAGACAGCTTCTACGATATGGTTGACTGGAACGATATCGAAACGGGAATTTACAAAGGCGTTTCGGCAGGTTCGACTCTCGGATGGTACCATGACGACAAAACCTACGATACGATTACACCTTTTGGTGTCACCAACATCACCAATGCAGGGACAACCAACGTAAAAGAAGTCAATATTGCCCAAAATGGAAACACAGGCGCCACGGCGGCGATGAATGAAGTGCCCATCAACTTGGTTTTGAAAAAGGGCCAAACCGTAGATAAGTTCGCCAAAGAACCTTTGGTTCAAATGCGGCTGATGACGAGCGATAGAAAGGAAATTGCTTGTTATACGGATAAAGCAACGGGTAGGGGGAACTATTCAACTTACACATTCGCCTCTATCGTGCCTATCAAACACAATTATGAACAAAATCTCTTAAGAGAAATTCGTCATTCTGTTACGCCGGACCGGTTTTTCCGCGGCGGCGGCTCTTCAGTATACTTCAATAAAGAAAAAGGCTATATTGAAGTCAGACACCGCTACAACAAGGTGGGTACGGCGAACAACACAATATACGGACGAGAAATAGGCTATCGGCAAGTGGTAGATAAGCGTTTCTTTGACGTCTTAGAGCCAATTGATGCATCGGGCACCATCGCTCATATTTACTCCACAGCGAACAACGGGAATCCATCACCCGGACGTCTAGATAAAGAAGGCAAGCCGACGCCAAAAGGCTCCGTCGCTGTATTGAAAGAGAACATTAACTTCCCGAAAGGGAGCGATGTGGGCTTTATTCAAATCGCCAATAACGCATTTGATCGTACACAGGAGGCCCAAGAGGGAATAAAAACCAACCTTACCGTCAACGAGCCCTTAGCATCGTGGCTTGACGGGGTTGAATCCCTCTTAAATGGTGGTCAAAGCACCATCGTCCGCTACTATGTGAACCCGGAAAAAGTAGAAAAGCTCCTGAATGACAACGATGGCCTCCAATACTTCCCCTTCTATTCCGCTGTTATTACAGACAACAAAGAAGGACAGTATAAGTACAGCTTTAAGTTGGACAAAGATGTCACCATTCGTGGCGGCGAAAAGATTAAGATTGATTTTGCCGACAAGTTTGGTAGTGGGATTCTTTCTGACGCGGCAGCGCCACGAAACCGTGAAATGCGCTTAGGCATTCGTGGACAAGGGACGGAAATGTTCCTGGGATCAAATTTCCTTCATGCCGGACAAGGGCAATTCTATGAATACACCGTTCAAAAGGGTATGGACATGACCTTAAAGGCGGGCACGGAACTCTATCTATTTACCAATTATAAGGATGGCGGCGAAGCTACCCTTCACTTTAAGGATTCGCCGGAGATGTACCGGGCAAATTACGTAGAAGACCACAGCCCCATCGTTATGGACTGGCAAGGCACGTACTCTGCCGGTACCGTAACCACCACCTACCAAAAGCCTGACGTGGACGAAATTTTCGTCGGCGACACCAAGATTTCCGGTCGCACCGCTTATGAAAATGCGCAAATCGACATTAAAAAGTCCAAAGAAGACAAGGATGTTCAAAACATTACCGCCAAGCCCGGCGATACATCCAACAAGGCCGACAGCCGTATCGACGTAAAGGTCAATGGCGTGAACCAAAAAGGTTATGAATTTGACACGGAAATGCCCGGCAAAGACAAGACCTTTACCATGCCGACCTTGGAAAGAGATATGCCGCTCTTGTTCAGCAATACCGACGTGGAAACCCTGGCGGGCGAATCCAGACCGCCGGTCGTGGAACAAGTTCAAGCGAAAGTAACATTCGATTTGAACGGCGTCACCTCCACCGATAACAAGGCTACTATTGAAAAGATCGCTCCCCTCAGTGCCGAATACAAATACGACATTGAAACCGGAAAGGCCAATGCTAACTATAAGGCCAGCGGTTTTGAAGGCGACAATGTGAAAAAAGACGCCAAAGGCAACTTGCTCGATCACGATGGCAATCCGCTGAAAGATGATGCATTGAAATTAAGACAAATGCCCACGAAAGACGCCATTAAATTGCCCCAAGGCAAGAAATTACTCGGTTGGACCACTGTGAAATTGGCAGCCAAAGATGGAAAGAGCGTGGCTGAGCAGTTCAACGAATTGAAAGACGGCAGCAAGGTCGTCACCAAAGCGAGCGACTGGGCAAAAGCGGAAAAAGAAGCCTATGTCTTTGACGCTAACTCCCCCATCGACACCAATCGCACAGTCTACGCTGTTTACGGGGAAGGCATTAACTTAATCCTTCACTCCAACAACACCGCCGATCCTAAGGACGAACAAACGATAACGGTGCCGATTACGATTTCCGACGTCGATAAGACAAACAAAATCATCGACGCCGTTTCCAGCGCCACCTTATCAAAGATGAAGGGGAACCTGATTATCAAGCAATTGCCCAAGGTGCCAGTCACCGGCGAGCAAGGGGAGATTGACAAGATTGCGGATACCAAGGCGAAGACCTTTAATATTCCTGAAAACTCCTTTATCGGTTGGACCACCACACGCTACACGAACGACGATAGTTCTGGATTTGCTGCAGGGAACAACAACGAACGGATCGGTGAAATCACCCAAGGCCTTGTAGCAAAAGGAACCAAGCGGATTCCTCAAAAAACCGAATGGTTAAAAGACCTGAAGGTCGTTCAAAATACACGTTATATTCCCAACGGCTACTCCGTGGCGGTGCGCGCGGAAGATGTAAACAAAGCCTACGCAGATGACTTAGCACAAGCCATTGAAGAAGGCAAGGACATTCACCTTTATGCCAACTACCGCCCCTTCTTCGACATCAATGTCGTGGCTTCGTACAAAAACATCGACACCAAACAAGGCAAGTATGGCAAGTACGTGGACGACGTTGATGGTGCTAAGAAAAAACCTGCAAAGATCGGCCTTTTGAGACGGACAGCGGTTACCAACTACGGTGAGCCGACGGTTCACCAAAATGCCAACTACTATCCCTTAGGCGATGCCGGCTTAAAAGAGTGGGACGGCACGGAAAAAACCTTAACGTGGAAACTGCCCGGCTTTGACGAATTGGGACAACGGATGTCCTATGTATCGGCAGTCGTTCCCGCAGGCATGGAAGATGCCTACAAGAACTTCAAGGTGCCCAACTGGGGCGATTTAGGCTTAAAGACCTATCTTCGTTTGCAAGGCGACGCCGCCACGGTAGACCCCAATGCGCCCAAGAACTTACACGAAAAAGCGGGCAATCCCTACGGCGATCCCTTGGCGAAAAACCAAGCCTACAGCATCGGTGTTGACGCCTTTACTTCGGCAACATCCAGAACGGCGACTACGGTCGATCGTCAAAATACAGAGGAAGTCGTCGGCTACACCATTTGGAACACCTCCACACCCTTGGACATTCCGAAACCTGCCTTTGCCAATGTCTATGACACCGACAAAGAAGCCAAGCTCACTTGGGGCGCGGCGGAAAAGAAAGCCGGAATCAAAGCCATTAAGCTTACCGTTGCAGACGGCACGGAAGTCGTGCTTGCAAAACAACCCGACGGCAGCTACACAGGCGGCGAATTCACAGCCACGGAAGGAACAGACAAAGATGCAGGTAAGTTAATTATCGGCAGCCTGAACCTGAAAGGAAAGGCAGGCCAAGACATTGTCGCCAAGTACGTGGTTGAAAAAGCCGGCAAAGACATCGACGGTCAGGAAGGCCGTGTAACCATCAACCAACGAGGCACCTCCGCTCCGGTTGATCGAATGAAGCAAGTGCCCAATACCCAAGACGGCAAACCCGTCGTGGAATTCGACATTCCCAACCCCACCTTAAACAAGCCCACTCCCGGCACGGAATACGTGGCACAAAAGTGGGATAAAGACAACAACAAGTGGGTGGATGTCGGCAAGACCACCATGGAAAACACCGACACCTTGGGGAAAACCAAGACCATTACCCTCGACGGCGTTAAGGATGGCGACATCGTTCGCATCGTATCCAAGCAACCGGATATGATTCCTGCGGCGTCCAACAACGACGGCGATAAGGCCATCGGCGAAAAGGATGTAGCCAACAGAGACTACGTCAAGATCGACGCCGCCGGCCCGCAATTTGATCAAACAAAAGCGGAAGACGAACTCTTTAGACGCTTCGTGGATTTGAAGGCCATCTTGTCTGAAATCCCCGAAGGACGTAAGGTTCATGTGACCGTTCAATTGGGAACCGGCATCCAAGAATTTGACTATGAAGTTACAACCGAGGGCACCAAAGCTTCCTTAGAACTCTTGAACACCATCTTGAGAGAAGGCGTCAATGACGGCCAAGATCCCGTCATCACCATTACCGCTGTCGATGAGTATGGCAACAAGACGGAAAAAATTGTGGACTACACCAGGACCTATCAACTGATGGTCGAAATGAAAGGCTACAGAAGCGGCAGAAAATTCGTAAAAGTCACAGCAGATAGAGACAATGCACAAGTGACCTTGAAAGTCATCGGTCAAGACGGCAGCGAAAAATCTTCCGCAACGGCAACCGTTCAAACCAACGGAACCTTTGTTAAAGCGGTATTCGCTAATGGCTACAAATTAAAAGCCGGCGACCGCATCGTGGTTAGCGGCACTTGCACGGAAGCCGGAAAGACCTATACGACCAATCCGCAGATACTGGATATTAAGTAAATCCAACTGAGATAGAGAAGACAGAAGAACCGGAGGGGGAGGGAGTCCCTCCCCTTAAAGGAGGTAAAATGAAGTCAAAAACAAAACTGCTTTCATTGCTTCTGACACTCGCGATGCTACTTTCCACCTTTGGAAACACGGCCTACGCCGTGAGCCAATACGCAAAGGAAACGAGCGGCGGGTATGAAGAATTACAAGGCAAAATTGAAGGCGGAAGAGAAGTTTTTTCGTTCAACGTACCTGAAAACAAAACGAGCGTAAGGACCCTGAGAAGAGTGCCTCGCCGCGCACCTGCACAATGGGACACGGCCGTTGAGTTAAAAGCCACCGGCCTCGGCGGAAAAGCCTTTGATTGGGACGCGCTCCCTAACAAGTCTTTTGACCTTGTGGCCAAGTGGACCACCAAAGACGGACAAGAACACAAGAAAAAAGTGGGTCCCATAACCGAAGCCGGAACAAAAGAGTTTAACATCGGTTGGCCCACCGACGGCACCATGGTAGATAATGCATCTTTGGAAGCGGAATACCAAGGAAACATCAAAATTCGCGTTGATTTTTCCAGCTCAACCGCTCCCGGATCTGCAGGCAAGTTGCACTTCCGTATTAGACTGACGGAATTAGCCAACCCCATCGTGAACGTGAAATATGTGGATCCCTACGGCAAAGCCTTAAAGGCGGAAGATTTGCCCACAGGCAATATGCCCAATATTACAGCTGACAACCTAACCGATGTCAGCCTGCCCTTGCCGGCCAAGGATGCGGAACTGAATGTCCGGACTTCGGAAGACATTGATGATGATCAATTAAATGAAGCCGTTGACGGCGTGGAATACAAAGTCGACGGCAAAGGCAATGGGGACAAGATTACCCTTGGAGACAAAGAATACAAGATCGCTTTATCCGAGAAAAATCCAAAAGAACCGGCGACGATTTCCCTCGTGTACGGGGCCGATGTCCTCGTGCCCGATCGCGGCGATGACGGAAAATACCCCGACGTCCCCGAGGGCTATGTGCGACTCACCTTTAAGGCAGATCAAGTCCCCGGCAAACGTGAGGGTAAATTCAATGACTTGGGTGAAAAGATAAAAGTCATCGACGTCAAAGAAGGGCTCAAGTACAACAACCAGGCATTGCAAAAAGAAATTGCCAAACTAAAACCGATACCGACAAGAACCAAGACAACCACTCCTGATAATAATCGGGTATTTGAAAGCTGGACGCCCGACGTGCCGAAGGATGACACAGTCGTTACGACGGCTGAATATACGGCAAAATACGGAAGCAAATACAGCAACAAAGACGTCATTCCCTACGTCCCTGCAGATAAAGACGATCCGACCAAACCGGACGACCCCAATATCCCGACCAAAGATGATGACGGAAAAGAAATCAACAGAGATAACTACGTCATCGTCGCCTTCAAAGTCAGCCCGGACAACTCGGGAACCTTAACCTTAGGTAAAGAAAAAGAAAAACCAGTCATCTCCGCCCTGGTGAAAAAAGACACCGCATGGGAAGGCTTTACCATGCCAACAACAAATAACGCAAATAGCTATGTCTTCTGGCACTGGGATGACGCCCCGGCAGACAAAGTCGCCGACGGCCAAGTCCGCATCGCCAAATTCATCAAGAGCGGCGACGAAATTCAACCGGGCGATCCGAAACTCCCCGACGGCTTCTTTAAAGTCACCGTGAGCAAGGGCGAAGGCGTACAAGCCGATTCCCTCTTCGGAAAAACCTACGCCGTCAAGAAAGACGACACATTAGCGAAAGACAAATTCCCGACACTAAAAGCAGAACAAACCTTCAGCAATCCCAAGTGGTACAACGAGGAAAACGCCGTTGAGAACAACAAACCGGAAGAAGTAGCAATAACAGGAAATACAACATTCCTAGCAAAAGCAGATAAGAAAGTCGTTATCATTCCGGACGACCAAGACAATCCTGGAAAAACACCGGAAGGTTATGTAAGAGTAACCTTTGCACCTGGAACAGACGGAGCATTCGGAGCAAACGACAAGAAAGTATTTGATGTATTAAAAGGCAAGACAATCCAAGACGCTCAAGCAGCAAATCCGGCCCTAACAATTCCGACAGTAACAGCAAACACAGGAAAAGAATGGGCAGGCTGGACAGCAGCAAGCAAGGATTATGCAAAAGACTTAACAGACTACACGACAGCATTAAATGCAAATGTAGACTTCACGGCAAAATACACAGATAAGAAAGTCGTTATCATTCCGGACGACCAAGACAATCCTGGAAAAACACCGGAAGGTTATGTAAGAGTAACCTTTGCACCTGGAACAGACGGAGCATTCGGAGCAAACGACAAGAAAGTATTTGATGTATTAAAAGGCAAGACAATCCAAGACGCTCAAGCAGCAAATCCGGCCCTAACAATTCCGACAGTAACAGCAAACACAGGAAAAGAATGGGCAGGCTGGACAGCAGCAAGCAAGGATTATGCAAAAGACTTAACAGACTACACGACAGCATTAAATGCAAATGTAGACTTCACGGCAAAATACACAGATAAGAAAGTCGTTATCATTCCGGACGACCAAGACAATCCTGGAAAAACACCGGAAGGTTATGTAAGAGTAACCTTTGCACCTGGAACAGACGGAGCATTCGGAGCAAACGACAAGAAAGTATTTGATGTATTAAAAGGCAAGACAATCCAAGACGCTCAAGCAGCAAATCCGGCCCTAACAATTCCGACAGTAACAGCAAACACAGGAAAAGAATGGGCAGGCTGGACAGCAGCAAGCAAGGATTATGCAAAAGACTTAACAGACTACACGACAGCATTAAATGCAAATGTAGACTTCACGGCAAAATACACAGATAAGAAAGTCGTTATCATTCCGGACGACCAAGACAATCCTGGAAAAACACCGGAAGGTTATGTAAGAGTAACCTTTGCACCTGGAACAGACGGAGCATTCGGAGCAAACGACAAGAAAGTATTTGATGTATTAAAAGGCAAGACAATCCAAGACGCTCAAGCAGCAAATCCGGCCCTAACAATTCCGACAGTAACAGCAAACACAGGAAAAGAATGGGCAGGCTGGACAGCAGCAAGCAAGGATTATGCAAAAGACTTAACAGACTACACGACAGCATTAAATGCAAATGTAGACTTCACGGCAAAATACACAGATAAGAAAGTCGTTATCATTCCGGACGACCAAGACAATCCTGGAAAAACACCGGAAGGTTATGTAAGAGTAACCTTTGCACCTGGAACAGACGGAGCATTCGGAGCAAACGACAAGAAAGTATTTGATGTATTAAAAGGCAAGACAATCCAAGACGCTCAAGCAGCAAATCCGGCCCTAACAATTCCGACAGTAACAGCAAACACAGGAAAAGAATGGGCAGGCTGGACAGCAGCAAGCAAGGATTATGCAAAAGACTTAAAAGACTACAAAACAGCATTAGATGCAAATGTAGACTTCACGGCAAAATACACAGATAAAGCTGCTCCAGCTACTTTCGATAAGGCAAACATCATCGGTATCGAAGTCATTAAAGACCCGACCAAGATGACCTACACCGAAGGCGACAAACCGAATCACGACGGCATCAAAGTCAAACTCACCGACAAAAACGGCAACACCGTTGAAATCGGCAAAGATCAACTGACTGAATACGGCGTCACCGTGACCCCGACAGAAAAAACCGATCTGACCATCAACGACCACAACGGCAAACCCTTCGTTGCCAAAGTCAACGGAAAAGACGCCGGCGGACAACCGACAGAATTGACCGCCGATGGCAAGACCAACATCATCGTCAATCCGAAGCAAGCAGATCCGGGTAAATCCGATAAACCTATCATCAATCGTCCGACGGAAGGTGATGATAAGATCACCGGTAAGGGCAAACCCGGTGCAGAAATTGTCGTAACGGATAAGGACAAAAAGGAAATCGGCAGGACCACCGTCGGTACTGACGGCAAGTGGTCCGTTCCCGTTCCCGTCGATCGTCCGCTGAAACCGGGCGAAACCATTACCGCAACGCAAACGGAAAAAGGTAAAGAACCCGCTACTGAAACCGCTATTGTAAAAGGTAAAGATAACGGCGGCACCTGGTTCATCCCCTGGACCCCGTCGACGCCTTCTGATGAAAAACCGAAACACGAAACCGCCATTCACAAGCTGTATATCTATGGCTACGAAGACAGCACCTTCAGACCCGAAGGCAATATGACTCGTGCCGAAGCGGCAGCGATGATCGCTCGTCTGCAAGGTTTGGATCTTTCCAACAAGGCAAGACCCGACTTTATGGACGTACGCAGTGGCTGGTACAATGCGGCCATTAATGCGGTTGTGAACGCAGGTTATATGAAGGGTTATCCCGACGGCACGTTCCGCCCCGACGGCAAGATCACTCGTGCTGAATTTGCACAAATGATCAGGGCCATCGACAAAGCCAATACCGGCATGGCACCCTTCGCCGACGTGAAGGGCCACTGGGCAGAAGCGGCGATTAATCAAGCTTATGCCAACGATCGAATCGCCGGTTATCCGGACGGTACCTTCCGCCCGAATGATCAAATCACCCGTGCAGAAGCGGTTACGATCTTTAACAAGCTTTACGATCGTCATGTCGAAGAACCCGGCATTGCCGATGTGAAGAGCAGATTGGTCGAATTTAACGACATTAACCGCGGCCACTGGGCATACTTCCAAGTTGTCGAAGCATCCAACACTCACGAATTCTACCGCACCGAAAAGGGCAAGGTAGATGAAACTTGGGTACGCGTTCTTCAAAACTGGAAAGAGGCATTAGCCAATCGCTAAGAATCAAAAAGAAGGAATCGAGTTTTTACTCGGTTCCTTTTTTGTGCTTCGAATGCCCTTGTCATTAAAGGGAAAGGCTCGTACAATGGTAATGGTAGTATTCGAATGAAACTATACATTTATTTTTTACAACTGAATGGTCACGCCTATGTATTGCACTCAAACGAGGTGATAACATGAAAAAGCTTGGCATTATCGGCGCCGGCAAGGTCGGCGTCAGCTTGGGGATCGCTCTGTTTTCATCGGGGCCCCTGAGGATCAGCGGCTATTACAGCCGCAGTCTTTCAAGCGCCCAATACGGCGCGGAAAAAACGGGAAGCACGTGCTTTCGGAGTCTAAGTGAATTGCTCGACGCAAGCGATGTGATTCTCATCGCCACTCCCGACGATGTCATCGAGGATGTGTGGCGACAGCTTTTACAATTGAATATTTCGGGAAAGATTCTCTGCCACACGGCGGGCAGTTTGTCTTCTTCCCTTTTCTTTCATCGTACTACCAAGGACGTTTCTGCCGCATCTCTGCATCCCTTAATGGCCATTGCCGACAGGGAGACGGGATACGCATCCGTCGGTAGTGCGTTTTTTACTTTAGAGGGCGACGATGAGGCCGTGGCGGTGTTTAAGGACTGTCTGGACGCCCATGGTATCGCCTATAAGGTGATGACGTCGACGGACAAGGCCACCTACCACCTGGCTACGGCGGTGATGAGTAATTTGGTGGTGGCGGTAAGCGCCATGGCCTTTGATCTCATGAAGGACGTGGGCTTTGACGAATCGGAGGCGAAGGTGGCTTTGAAGCCTCTCGCCGAAAAGAATCTGGCGAAGATTTTCGACGTGGGCCCCGCCGCCGCGTTGACGGGGCCGGTGGAGCGCTGTGATTTGACCACGGTGGGCCGCCATTTAGATGCTCTGGCCCGTAAGGGCGACGATGATGCAGAGGCTCTGTATCGTGCGGCGAGTTTGATTTTATGCGACATTGGCGAGGCGAAGCACGAAGGCCGCCCCTATGACGCCATGCGAATGCTTTTAAAAGGAGAGGAAGAATGAAAAAAGTAACGGTACGTACATTTAACGAGGCGAAGGTATCGGGCGAAAAGCTCACCATGATTACCTGCTACGATTACTCCACGGCGAAGCTGGTGGACAAGTCGGGGATCGATTCCATTTTAATCGGCGACAGTTTGGGCATGACCATGCTGGGCTACGAGGACACTCTTTCCGTCACCGTAGAGGATATGATTCACCATTCCGCCGCCGTGGCTCGGGGCGCGAAGCATCCTCTGATTATTTGCGACATGCCCTTTATGTCTTACTCCACGGGCATTCGCGACAGCGTCATTAATGCCGGCCGCCTCATCGCCGAAGGCCACGCCCACGCCGTGAAGCTGGAAGGCGGCGTGGAGGTGAAGGACGTGATTAAGGCCATTGTAGATGCGAAGATTCCCGTCTGCGCCCACATCGGCCTTACGCCTCAATCGGTGAATGCCTTTGGCGGCTTCCGCGTACAGGGCAAGGACGAGGCCACGGTGGCGAAGCTTTTCGCCGACGCCAAGGCCGTGGAAGAGGCAGGGGCTTTCGCCGTGGTTCTGGAATGTGTGCCGGCGGCGCTGGCAAAGAAGCTGACGGAGATGCTTTCCATTCCCACCATCGGCATCGGCGCCGGGGCGGACTGCGACGGCCAGGTCTTGGTCTATCAGGATATGCTGGGCATGTTCGACGATTTCGTGCCGAAATTCGTCCGTCAATTCGCTCACGTCGGCGAAGTGATGGTGCAGGGCTTTAAGGATTACAACGACGCGGTGAAGGACGGCAGCTTCCCCACGAAGGAACACGAATTTTCCATGGACGAACGGTTACTGGAGGACAAATAAAACGATGAAGATTATTACGAGGGTAGATGAATTAAGAGAAGCATGCAAGGCGGCCAAGGCCAAGGGCAGTGTGGGTCTCGTGCCCACCATGGGTGCCTTGCACGAGGGCCACGGCTCTTTGATTAAAAGATGTCGGGAAGAAAATGACACGGTGGTGGTGTCGGTCTTCGTCAATCCCCTGCAATTTGCACCGGGGGAAGACTACGAGGAGTATCCTCGGGACATCGACAAGGACGGCGCCTTTTGCGAAAGCTTGGGGGCGGACATCGTCTTTCATCCGGAGCCGGAGGAAATGTATCCGGAAAATTTCGGCTTCCGCGTTACGCCGCCCGAGTCCATGACTCACATTCTCTGCGGCATTACCCGGCCCATTCACTTTGCCGGCGTGGCCACGGTGCTTACCAAGCTCTTTAACTTGGTGGCGCCGGACAGGGCCTACTTCGGTCAAAAGGACGTGCAACAGGTGGCCATTGTAGAGGCCATGGTGCGGGATTTAAATATGGATCTCGCCATCGTGCCCTGCCCCATTGTGCGGGAAGCGGACGGCCTGGCGAAGAGCTCCAGAAACCGCTACTTAAATGCTGAGGAGCGAAAGGCCGCCGTGGTTTTATCCCGCTCCATCAAAATGGCCAAGGCCATGGTGCAAGACGGCGAAAGACATGTGGCCGCCCTATTGGACGCAGTGACGAAGGAAATCGAAGCCGAGCCTTTGGCGAAGATCGACTACGTGGGAATCCTCCGCTTCCCTCACTTCGAGCGGGATGCGGAATTGGTGGAAGACAGCTTTATCGCCATGGCGGTCTACATCGGCAGCACCCGCCTTATCGACAACAGCTTCTTTAGAGATGATTTGAAAAAATAAGGCATGAAAAAAGACGGCTCCACGCGGGGGCCGCCTTTTTAATCTTCTTCTAAAATTTTCTTCCACTTGGCTAAATTTTCCTTCTCCTTCTCAGCCAATTCGGGGTAGGTCGGGTTCATCTCTTTCATGAGATCGAGCATGATTTCCGACACGGCGTAGCGGGCATACCACTTGCGGTCGGCGGGAATAATGTACCAGGGGGATTTTTCCGTGGAGGTGTGGGCGATTAGATCTTCGTAGGCCTTTTGGTAGTCGTCCCAGTAGGCTCGCTCGTTGACATCGGAAGAGGAAAACTTCCAGTGCTTTTCGGGCCGTGTGATCCGCTCCAAAAGCCGCTCCTTCTGCTCGTCTTTGGACAGGTGGAGAAAAAATTTCACCACGGTAAAGCCGTTGTCGTTCAGGTAATCTTCGAAGGCGACGATTTCTTTAAAGCGGCGGGTCCAAATGTGATCGTCCACCAAGTCCCGAGGCATGGGGGAATCTTTCAAGAGATCGTGGACGCGGGTGACCAGCACGTCTTCGTAGTGGCTGCGGTTGAAGATGGCGATTTCGCCGCGGCGGGGCAGGGCCCTCGCGATGCGCCACAGGTAATCGTGATCCAGCTCTTCGGCATTGGGCACCTTAAAGGGAGTGACGGTGACGCCTTGGGGGTTCAGGGCCGTAAAGACGTGTTTAATGAGGCCGTCTTTTCCCGCGGCGTCCATGGCCTGCAGGACCACGACGATGCCCCGGGTGTTTTCCGCGTAGAGGGCGTCTTGAATCTGTGCCATGGCCTTTAGGTTTTCGGGAAGGTATTTTTCCTTCACCTCTTTTTTCTCCAAGGGGCCGTCGTAGGAGGTGGCGTAATCTTTTAGATGAATCTTTGTCTTTTCGTGGACTTTATATCGTTTTGTTTCCATAGGACACCGCCTTTTCGGGTATAATATATCTACAGATTGAGACAGGAGGATTTTATGAAAAAAGAATTAAGAAGAAGCACCACCGACCGCGTCTTCGCCGGCGTTTGCGGCGGCTTAGGCGAATATTTCGACATCGACTCCAATATCGTTCGCATCTTGTGGGTTCTCTTCGCCTTCGGCGGAGGAAGCGGCCTGTTGGTTTACATTATTTGCGCGCTGTTGATTCCCGAAGAAACTACTTGGTAAGAGCGTCTTCTCTTGCCCTCAACAGCCGTTCGTTTTTCGGGTCCAAGGCCAGATAGGCGTCGAAGATTTTTTCGGCGTCTTTTTTATTGCCCTTGGCCAGGGTGCTGTTCGCCTCCAAAATGGCTTCCGTTTGAATGCTCTCCATCATGGCTCGGGCGTTGGCGTAATTGTGGCGATCCTCTTCCACCACTTTTTTGTAATTGGCGTAAGCGGCCAAGGTGTCGCCTGCGCGGGAAAGCTCCAGGGCCTTGTTGTAATTGGCGTCGGAATCCTTTAATGTGTCCAGTTCCTGAATTTTCAGGGCCATGTCCACATTGTCCACCGTGGGAGGCAGATCGTCGTAAATGGCCTCGGCCTTGTCGTATTCGCCCATGGCGATGTAGCTTTGCGCCTTTTCGTAATTGCGCTTCGTGCTGATGCCGTCGTAGATGTGAAAGGCGAAGGCCGTGAGGGAGATGACGGCGGCGGCGACGATTAGAAAGACCAGGGCGCTTTTTTTCTTCGAGGGCGCCGGTGCGATTGCCGTGCCCCGCTCCAAGTCGATTTCATCCAGGGGGCGAATGGGCATGGTCTCTTCATAGGCCGTGGCTCGATCGGCGAAGTCCCGGTCTTTGTTTACATAGAGCTGAAAGAGCTTTTTGTTCACCTGCCGCTCGGTGACCGCCGAGAGCACGAAGTCTTTGGAGCGGCTGCAGTGGCGGCAGATTGCGTCTTCGTCGCCGTTGGTAAAGCCGCAGATGCAGCGCCACATGCCGGCGGTGCGATCGCCGTAAGTATAAAAATCCGGGCCGAAAAGTTTTTTCAGCTCGTCTTTTTTTTCTTTGGGAATAATGGGCACGGTAAAGAGCGTTTCCTTGGTGCGGTCGTAGTAATTGCGGGTGCCGTCGTCGAAATGCACCTCCGCGATGCGGATCCGCACGCCCCGCGCCGTGTGGTGGCGCTCGTCCAAAATCCAGTGGGGCAGGTAGGACAGGGACTTGGGCTTCAGCGCCAGCTTTTCGTAGCTGTGTTGAAAGACCGTCTCGTCGAAAATGTATTTGCCGAAGGCGTTAATGAAAAGCACGTCCAGCTTTAAGAAGGTGACGATTTTATTCGTGTTGTTAATGGCGTCGATGACCAAGGCGAAATCCGTGTCCGCCTGGGCCAAGTAGGCGTCCACCACCTGCACCTCGTTGGCCGGATTCATGCGTACTTTTGTCAAAATGGTTCGCATAGAAACCTCCTCGCCCTTATTATAAAAAAAGGCCGCTGAAGAAACAAGAAGGGCGTAAAAAAAGCACCTTGCGGTGCTAGCGGCGGTAAATTTCCGGGAGAAAGCGGTGTTGTTTTTTCGACAGAACAAAGCCGATGAATACCCCCAGCATATTTAAGAGCCAATCGTCGATGTCGGCGCTGCGCCCCGTAAAATACTGCAAGGTTTCCACGAGGAGAAAGGCGACGGCGTAAAGGAGCAGGGTGGGCTTTCGGTCTTTCAGGCGCCGAAAGAGCACCGGGGTAAGAAAGCCCAGGGGCACGGCGATGAGAATGTTGCCGAAAATATTTAAAAACATGCCCGTAAAGGTGCCGTAGCGCCAAAAGGCCTTTACCGTGGCGAAGGGAATGAGATTGAGCTTCCAATCGGCGAGGGTCGTGTCGATGCCTAAGATCACCCCGCCCATTTGCAAACGCTCGTTGCCGACGAGAAGAAAAAACGAAAGCCACAGGCAGTAGGTGGAAAAGGCCAGGAGCAGTCGCTCTCGCTTTCGATTGCTTCTCTTTTTTTGTTTGGAAAAGACTTGGGTGCGAATCAGTGAAAAAGAAAAGAAGGAAAAAATGACCACGACAGGGGTCATCTTCAGTACATAGTAAATCAAAAATACCTCTCCGGTTCAAAATCCGCCAAGCTTTCCAAGGTGACGTCGCTGTTTTTTATGATGTCGTCCCAGTAGGGCAGATTGTAATCGTCCCTGACGGCCACGGTAAATAGCCCCGCTTCCCTTGCCGATGCCAGGGCGTAGTGGGCATCGTCCACAAAGAGGATCTCTTCGGGGGCCACCTTCAGCTTCTCGGCGAGAATGTGATAGAAGCGGGTGTCGCTTTTTTCCATATTCACGCCGTCGCAGGTTTGGATGAAATCGAAATAAGGCTCCATATTGAAGCGGCGCACGGCGGGCATGAGAAGCTCTTCGTTGGTGGCGGTGGCGAGAACCACGGGACCTAAGCGGCGGGCTTTTTCCAATGCCTCCATGGCACCTTCCTTCAGGGGCAGGGTCTTGCCGTAGCCGTCGATTAAAATGGCGCCCATTTCGTCGAAGATCGCCTCCGGCGACTCGTCCAGCTCCAAGACCTTCTTAAAAAAGGCACTGGATTGTTTTAAACTCATGGTGGTCACTTTCTCGTGAATGGCGTCGGTGTAAATCTTCCCTTTGGATTCGACGAAATTGCGGCCCAAGTGGCGCCACATGCCCATGGAATCGATAAGGGTTCCGTCGAAGTCAAATGCGGTGGCTTTCATAGATTTCCTTTCTGTTACTTGCGGCAGAGCACTTCCAGTGCCATGAGTCCGTTGATTAAATCTTTTCCGTTGTTAAAACTCATGCCGATGCGGTAGCCGTCCAGGCGCGCCACGCCGGGAAGCATTTCCGCCTTGTCGGCGTGGAGGGTCCTGTTGGTTTCGATGGTCACATTATAGGGCGCCGTGAGATCCCCCAGGGGCATGGCGGAAAAATCTTTGTCCAGAACCAGGCCCACCTTCTCTATAATTTCCTTTCGCACCGATTGGAAATTGCGGTGGATGACGGCATTGTGTCCCAAGCTTTTCTTCGTCACCACGTATTCCACATAGGGCATGTAGCCTTCCAAAATCAGCTGGCTGTGAAGGCCGCTGTCGCCGATGATCAGACCCACGGGCACGTGCTTTTCCTTGGCGTAAATTTGATTGATCATGGCCTCGGAGCATTTAATACCGTTGATGCTTACCCGGTGAAAGGCCGTGGAGTAGGCGTGGTCCATATTGGCCCGGTGATGGCCGCCGGAAGCGTGGTAGCCGAGAAAAAAGATAATGTCGTGGCGGTCCAGGCCGCTCATCATGTATTCGTTCCGGGGATAGCCGGAGACCAGCTCGATGCGCTCGTCCATTTTCGAGAGGGTCAGGTAGTCTAAATTTTTGCCTTCGCCGTGGCTGTCGGAAATGGTAATGGTCTCCACCTCGTCGTTTTTCGGGCTTTGGCGAATGCCGTCGATGACCGCCTGGAGATGGGCGTGAATGGATTCCAGATAGGCGCCTGTGCGTTTAAATTCATCGCTGAAGCGGTCGATGCCGGCGATGCCTTCCATGTCGAAGGAAATATATATATTCATGTAAAGCTCCTTTCCGTGATAGGATAGAAGATAAGAAAGGGGAATGGGTATGGATTCGTATTATATGAGAGAGGCATTAAAAGAGGCACAAAAGGCCTACGACTTGGGTGAGGTGCCCATCGGCTGCGTCATCGTCAGGGGCGGCGAGATCATCGGCCGGGGCTACAACCGCACGGAGGCGGACGGATGCGCCATGCATCACGGGGAGATCATGGCCTTGAAAGAAGCGGATAGAGCCACGGAGGGCTGGCGCATCGGCGGCGATCTCTACGTCACCGTGGAGCCCTGCCCCATGTGCATGGGGGCCATATTAAACAGCCGCATCGATCGGCTCATCATCGGCACGGACAATCCCCGCTTCGGCGCGGCGGGAAGCGTCGTAAATCTCGCGGCCTTTCGCGCCTTTAATCACAGCGTCGCCGTCACCGAGGGCGTCCTCGCCGAGGAGTGCCGGGCCCTCATGCAGTCTTTTTTTAAATCGTTGCGTTAGCCCGTGCCTTGGCCTCGTCCAGCTCTTCCTTGGTCAGGCCCCGCACGATGGCAAAGGGATCCCCCGATGCCACGGCCCGGGAGGGCACTTTGGCTCCCGCGGGCAGGCGGGTGTTCTCTTCGATGATGGCGAAGTCCCCGACGTAGACGCCCTCTTCGATGCGGGCGCCTGATTTAATCGTGGCGTAGGCGCCGATATTTGCACCTTTTATTTCCGCCCCGGCTTCCACGACGGCATATGCGCCGACGACGGCGGGGAAGTTTTCCGTAGCGGCAATGGTGGCCGCGGGATCCACTTCGGCGCCGGGCTTGATGATGACCCGTTCCTTTGTATTGAAATCCATGGGACCTCGTTTCTCTAGTAATTGTGGAAGCAGATGTCCATAATAATGACGACGGCGAAGTACACCGCCAAGGGCAGGGCGTCTTCGTAAATGGTGACGGCGTATTCCTTGCCGCCGACGATGGGGCTTGCCGCCATGGACAGAAGCTTCATTTCGTCTTCTTCGATGAAAAATTCGCGGCTCCGGACGAAGCCCACGATGTCGTATTTCTTTTCTCTATATATGAAGCTCAGATTGGGGAGGGAAAAGCGCATCCGATCCTCGAAAAAGTCCACCTCTTCGCCGTCGAAGTGGAGGCGAAAGGCGTGAGTTTGAAAGGGCGGCGGCGTTTTTCGCTCCAAGCGAAATCGCTCGTTTCCATCGGCATCGATTAGTGATAGAGTATAGGGTATAATGGGTAATTCGCGGAACAGGTAATCGAACTGATCCGTGAGGGCATTATCCCGATTGTGTAAAATTTTCAGGCCGCCTTCGTCGTAAAAGGCATAGTCCATGGCGGCCGGTGGGCGAGCGACGGCTCGCATGGTGCATCGAATCATGGTGTCACATCCTTCTCGTTTATTGTACTATACCGAGTCGAAAATACAAGAATCTGAATAGGAGGACGGCTTGCAAAATATAGATGAATTATTGAAACGCATTAACGAATTGGCTCACGAGGCCAAGGTCCGCGAGCTTACCGATGAGGAAAAGGCGGAAAGGGACAAGCTCAGAAAAGAGTACTTAAAAGTATTTCGCGAAGGCTTTCGTCAACAGCTTTTGAACACAAAGGTCGTGGACGAAGAGGGCAACGACATTACCCCGGAAAAGCTGAAACGAGCCAAAGAGGCCCAAAAGAAGGCCGGTAAAAAGGACGGTGTTTAATTATGCGCGCGCTCATCGTCGGCGGCGGCAAGCTGGGTATGCGCCTGGCACGCTCTTTAGTTGAAGAAAATATCGAAATCACCGTGTTGGACAACGATCCCCGGGTGATTCAAAAAGTAAATAACGAGCTGGACGTGCTGACGGTGACGGGCAACGCCTTGGATTTTAATATTCTCAGGGAGCTGGACATCGAACACTACGACCTAATCATCGGCACGGTGACCAGCGACGAATCCAATGTATTGATCGCGAGCATCGCCAAAAAGCTGGGCTGCAAAAAAGCCATCGCCCGGATTCGAAATCCCGAGTACCACTCCCAAATTCGCCTGATCAAAGAGGAGCTGGACATCGACTACGTCATCAATCCGGAAAATGCGGCGGCCATGGCCATCGAAAAATACCTTTTAAAGAAGTATTCCCTTATGGGGGACGAGTTCGCCGGCGGCAAGGTGAAGCTGGTGGAATTTAACGTGGGCCAGGAAAAAGAATTCGTCAACAAAAAGCTTAAGGATCTGGAGAATTTTAACGACCTTCTCATCGCCGCCGTCTCCCGACGGGGCTACACTTTTATTCCCAACGGGGACACGGAGCTGAAGGAAAACGACGTGATTCTGGTTATCGGGGCGCGGAAAAACATCGATGCCTTCGATCGGGACCACTCCAAGGTCACGGCGGTGAAGCCTACGAAAAGCGTCATGATCCTTGGCGGCGGCAAGCTGGGGGACTACCTCTGCGGCCTCTTATTAAAAGACAATATCGAGGTCCTGGTGGTGGAAAAAGATTACGACAAGGCCATGTCTTTGAAGGAGCGCCATCCCGACGCCGTGGTCATTCACGGCGACGGCACGGACTTTAACGTGCTGGAAGAGGAAGTGATCCAGTCCTACGACGCCTTTGTCGGCGCCACGGGCATCGACGAGACCAATATTTTAATGGCCCTTTCCATGAAGGAAGAGGGCATTACGAAATCCGTGGCGAAAATTTCCCGGGTGAACTTTATCGGCGTCTTAGACAAGCTGAATTTGGACGCCACCTTTAACCCGAGCTTCATTACGGCATCCTTGATTCTAAAGCTGATTCGGGGCAAGGACGCCCTTGCCATCAATCTCATGTACGATGGCAATACGGAAGTGGCGGAAATTAAATTGCACGACAAATTAAACGTGCTGGAAACGCCGCTTATGGACCTGGGCCTTCCCAAGGGCATACTTATCGCCGCCATCGTCCGCGGACAGGACGTGCTCATCCCCAACGGCCGCTCCCAATTGCACCGGGGCGACCGAATCATCGTCTTCTGCAAACACAATAATGTTCATGTTATGAAGAAATATTTTTACTACCAAGAAAGAGGAGGCCTGCTTAATGAACTTTGGAGCGGCGTTTAACGTCCTCGGTGCGCTCTTAATGGTGGAGGGGGCCTTTCTCGTGCCGCCTTCGATTTATGCCGCCGTCCACGGAGAAGGCAGTTTCAAGGCCTTTATCATCGCCATGGCCATGGCTTTGGTTCTCGGCGGCCTGCTGTTTTCCGTACCCAAAAGAGTGGAGCACATTCGCGGCCGGGACGGCCTCTTTATCGTGGCCGTGGGCTGGATCCTCTCTTCTCTCGTGGGCGCCGTGCCCTTGTATTTAGGCGGCGGCACCCCCACCTATGTGGACGCCTTTTTTGAAATCGTATCGGGCTTTACCACCACCGGGGCGTCGGTGATTCGTAATGTGGAGGTCATCGACAAAAGTTTGGTGCTGTGGCGAAGCATTACCCACTGGATCGGCGGCATGGGAATACTGGTCTTTACCCTGGCCCTCTTGCCCCGTGCCGGCAACAACGGCTTTCGTATTTTCAGAGCCGAGACCCCGGGACCGGTGGCGGGCAAGGTGGAGCCGCGGATGAAAGACACGGCCACGGCCCTTTACAAAATCTACTTACTGATCACCATCGTCCTCTTCGTGCTTCTCCTCGTGGCAGGCATGAATGTTTTCGACGCGGTGGTCCATACCTTGGGCGTCGTGGGCACCGGGGGCTTCTCCTCCCACGCCGATTCCTGCGCCTATTATATGAACAACTCCGCCATATTAATCATTATGTCGATCTTTATGGTGATCTGCGGCACGAACTTCAGCCTCTATTCCCGGGCCCTCGGCGGCCATTGGCGGGATATGTTTTTAGACGAAGAGTACCGCCTCTATTTAAAAATCGTGGCGGGGGCCGTGACTTTAATCGCCGCCAATTTAATCTTATCGGGGCGCATGAGCTTGGGCTTGGGCTTGAGAGAGTCCCTCTTTCAAGTCACCAGTATTATTTCCACATCGGGCTTCGCCTCGTCGGACTACGATCAGTGGCCGGGCTTCAGCAAATGTATTTTGCTCTCCCTGTACTTTTTCGGCTCCTGCGCCGGCTCCACCGCCGGGGGCATGAAGATGATTCGGATCTTGGTCCTGTGGAAAATCGTGAAGCGGGAAATTTTTAAGAGCATCCACCACAACGCCGTCATGCCTATTCGCATCAACGGCAAGGTGGTGGAAGACCGGGTGATCTTAGGCATCGTCGCCTTCGTCTGCGTCTACATTCTTATTCTCGGCGTTTCCACGGCCATCACCGCCCTTTCCGGCGTGGACTTTCTCACGGCCTTTTCCGGCTGTTTGACCTGCCTGTCCAATGTGGGGCCGGGCTTTTCCGGCGTGGGCCCCACCAATTCCTTCGCCGACTTTGCCGCAGGCTACAAGCTGCTCTTTTCCGCCCTGATGCTTATGGGGCGTCTGGAATTTTTCACCATCCTCGCCCTTCTTACCCCGCAGCGGGGCAATCGCCTGTTAAATTAGGAGTGAATTATGCACATTACCATTATCGGAACCGGCGCCGGAGGCCGCCTCTTGGCGAAGGCACTGGTTCGGGAGCATCACGAGGTGGATTTTCTCATTCATCGGGGAAAGAAACCGAGGAAGGCACTAAGGGATTTTCACGCCCATTTTTACGAAAGGGAAGAAGAGGTCTTGGCCATGGATTTTTCCAAGACCGACGCCTTCGTTTTCTGCGACGATTCCAATCGGGCCCTGGCCCTGGCGAGCCTTTTGTCCAAGCGGCAAAAGCCCATTCACTTTATCAGCTACGACGGCGCCCTGGGTCGGCTCCTGGACATGACGAAGGAGACCTTCGGCATCGATTATGTCTACGACTACGGATCCATCTTGGCCGGGCGCATCCACCGCTTCTTTTATGAAGAAGAGGGGATGCAGACGGAAATTTTCGACAATTTCGATTCCGCCATGGTGAAAATCGACGTGGGCGTGGATCCCGCCTTTGTGGGCCGCCGGGTCAAAAACATCGGCGCCTTCGAAGAGCTGGTGTTGGTCACCATTCGTCGGGGCGGAAAGATTATCGTGCCCAAGGGCAACACCGTCATCGAAGCCGACGACGTGCTGCGCATGGTGGGCAGTGTCGATGCCATTCGCCGCTTCCGGCGGCGCTACGGCAAGGCCGATCCCTTTGAAGGGCTGGAGCGCTCCCGCCGCTTCTTAATCTTCGGCGACGGCAAGGCCGCTGAAAGCATCGAAGGGCTTTTGGCACAGGATGCGGACACCACCCTTCTGTCCCGGGAGCGGAAGCTTCCCGCCGGCACCAATTACGTCATGGACCGGCCCGTCACCGAGATTATGGAAGATTTGGACTTGGCCGCCTACGACGGCTTTGTCGCCGCATCCGACGACGACGCGGACAATTTTCTCATGGCTACGGCGGCGAGAGACGCGGCGCGAATCGACGTGGCACTCTGCCTCAAAGACGAAAGCTATATGCGGGTCGTGGACGTGGCCCACACCGGGGGCATTTTCTCCGGCGAGCTCTTGGTTTCCCAACAGATCAAAAACAATCTCTTCGGCCCGCCGGAAATTTCCCTGCACCTGTTCCCGGGCTCTTTGGAAATTTACGAAATCGTCCTGAGCGAAGAGGTCTATGCCGTGGGCAAGACCATCGAATCTTTGGATCTCGCCGAGGGCTTCTTAATCGGCGGCATCGACCGCGGGGGCAAGAACGTGTTGGCCAAAGGGAAGACCGTGCTTATGGAGGGCGATCACTTGATCCTCTTCCTTTTGCCCGAATGTGCCGGGGATCTGCAGAAGTTTATTCGCCGAAAAGCCAAGCGCTTTTTAACGGAACTGTTTTCCATGTAGCATAGAAAGAGGGACATGTGACTTTTTCAAACGATTGGGACGATTTATTAAAAGAGGAAATGGGAAAGCCCTATTACAAGGACCTGCGCCGCCTCTTAATCGAAGAGTACAAAACCCAGACCATTTACCCCGAGGCCGATAATATCTTCCGCGCCATGCGCCTGACGTCTTTTCACGATACTAAGGTGCTGCTCTTGGGACAGGATCCCTACCACGGGCCGGGTCAGGCACAGGGCATGAGCTTTTCCGTGCCGGAAGATTTTCCCCTGCCGCCCTCTCTCGTGAATATTTACAAGGAGCTGAAGGACGATCTGGGCATCACCCGCGCAAGCGGCGACCTAACTCCCTGGGCGAAGGAGGGCGTGCTTTTATTAAACACCACCTTGACCGTGCGGCGGTCACAGCCCATGAGCCACGGAAAAATCGGCTGGGAAATCTTTACGGACAAAGTGGTTGAGCTTTTAGGCGAGCGGGAGAAGCCCATGGTCTTTATTTTGTGGGGCGCCCACGCCCGCAGCAAAAAGCGGCTGGTGAAAAATCCCGCCCACCGCATCATCGAATCGCCCCACCCCTCGCCCCTCTCCGCCTACCGGGGCTTTTTCGGTTCCAAATGTTTCTCGAGAACCAACGAGTATTTAATCGCCATGGGCGATACGCCCGTGGACTGGAGGTAATATGTATCTGCACGTAAGAGAAGAAGCGGCCTTTGCGAAAGACATTCCCGTTCTCTGGATCCTGCCGGAAAAAGCGGCGAAGGACATCGTACTTATCTACTACCACGGCTGGGGCTCCGATGTGGAAAGCTCCCGCTTTCGGGCGAGCATCTGGGCGGCGGCGGATTACCCGGTCCTCGTGGTGGAAGAAGCGCTCCACGGGGCGCGGGGCAGCTGGGATTACGAGGACATGGACAAGCTCCCCGCCGTCATTATTCAAAACATGAAGGAATTCGACGATATACTCGCCTGTGTTCGCGCCCGCTACGCCGACAAAAAAATCGTCGTCTGCGGTCACTCCATGGGCGCCATGACCGCCATGGGTCTCCTTGGCCGGGAGGAAGTGGCGGGGGCCGTGGCCTTAAACGGCATGGGGGACTGGCATGCCATGAGCCGCACGCCCTACAAGGAAGCGGTGGATGCCTACGACCCGATGAATCACATCGACACCCACGTAAACAAGGCCATCTGCATGATCAACGGCGAGCTGGACGATGTGGTGAATCCCCTCTATCAAAAAAATTACTACGAAAAAATAAAAGACGCCCACGAAGGTGCGCTTCTGGTTTTTGAAATCGTGGAAGGCACCTCTCACGTGGTCACCACCAATATGATGGCCATGACCTTGGATTTTCTCGGGAAAATGTAAGGGCGTTTCCTCTATGGTATAATATTCTGTTGAGGAGGAATCCATGGAGACGAAAGTTTTACACATAAAAGACGAAAAGGACCGAGAGAAAATCCAAGAGGCCGCGCGGCTTTTGCGGGAAGGGGAATTGGTGATCTTTCCCACGGAGACCGTTTACGGCTTGGGAGGCAACGGCCTGGACGAAGGTGCGGTGGATAAAATTTTCCGCGCTAAAGGCCGCCCCAAGGACAATCCCCTGATCCTCCACGTGGCGGATCCGGAACAGGTGCTGGATTTGGTGAAGGTCATCCCGCCTAAGGGCAAGGACTGTATGGACGTCTTTTGGCCCGGGCCCTTGACCTTGATCTTTGAGCGCTCGGAAAAAGTGTCCGACAGCGTCACCGCCGGGGCGAACACGGTAGCCATTCGCATGCCATCCCATCCCATCGCCCACGCCATATTAGAGGCGGCGGCGGTTCCCGTGGCGGCGCCCAGCGCCAACACATCGGGCAGGCCGTCCCCCACCCGCCTCGCCCACGTCTTGGAAGACATGGACGGCAAGGTGCCCTTGATCGTGGATTCCGGCGACGCCAATGTAGGCATCGAGTCCACGGTACTGGATGTGACCGTGGATCCCCCCATGATCTATCGACCCGGCGGGGTGACCAAGGAAGATCTGGAAGCCATTATCGGCGAGGTGGCCGTGGACGAGACTACCATCGATGCGGACAACGACGCCGTGCCCAAGAGCCCGGGTCAGAAGTATCGCCACTACGCCCCCAAAGGCGACGCCACGCTATTTGCCGGGGATTTAAAAAACATCGCCAAGGAGATCAATCGGCGCCTCGCCGAAGCGGAGCCCGGCGTCAGGACGGCGGTGCTCTGCACCACGGAGACCAAGGATCTCTACGAAGGCATGGATCTTTTGGTGGACATGGGCAGTCGGGAGCAGCTGGAAGATGTGGCACATAATTTGTTTGAAAGCCTGAGGCGCTGCGACGAAGAGGACATCGACCTCCTCTTCGTGGAAGGATTCGACTTCCGCGGCTTAGGCGTCGGCATTATGAACCGGCTCTTAAAGGCCTGTGGCGGAAAGGTGGTATTGGGACTATGAACATTCTTTACATTTGCACGGGCAACACCTGCAGAAGCCCCATGGCGAAGCTGTTGACGGAGCTTGAGGCGGACAAAAAGGCACTGGATGTGACGGTGCGTTCCCGGGGCATGGCCGCCCGCGACGGCGAGCCCATGAGCATCGGCGCCGTAAAGGTCATGGCGGAAGAGGGCATCAACGCCACCTTCCACAAGTCCAAGACCGTGACGGAAGCGGATATGATCTGGGCCGATGAGATCTATGCCATGACTCACACCATGGCCGCCAATTTAAAGCGGGGCTGGCCGGATTACAAGGACAAGATCCAAGCCTTCGCCGAAAAAGACGTCATCGATCCCTTCGGCGGCTCCCTGGAAATCTATCGGATCACCAGAGACCGCCTTAAGGAAGAAATAGAAAACAAATTAAAGGGGGAGAAGGCGTGAAAATTGCCATGGGCGCCGATCACGGCGGATACGAAAGAAAAGAAATGTTGAAAAAGTACTTAGAAGAAAAAGGCCACACCGTCGTGGACGTGGGCACGGACTCCGCGGAATCCGTGGACTATCCCCTCTACGGCAAGGCGGCGGCAAAAAAAGTCGCCGAGGGCAGCTGCGAGCGGGGCATATTGATTTGCGGCTCGGGGCTGGGCATCGGCATGGCCGCCAATAAAGTGAAGGGCATTCGCTGCGCCATGGTCTCCGAGCCCTACTCGGCGAAGCTTTCTCGCCGGCACAACGACGCCAACATGATTTCCATGGGGGCGAGAACCATCGGCGGCGACATGATGAAAGAAATCGCCGACGCATTTTTGGAAACGGAATTTGAAGGCGGACGCCACGCCCGTCGAGTCGCAATGATCGAGGAGGAAACATGGGAAAAGTAACGGTAACCGAACACCCCTTAATTCAACATAAGCTGACCCTTTTAAGAGAAGCGTCCACATCGAGCAAAGATTTCAGACAACTGCTCACGGAGATCACCATGCTTATGGGCTACGAGCTGACGCGGAATCTGCCCATTCAGGACAAGCTCATCGAAACGCCCATGGGACGCACCACGGGCAAGGAAATGGCCGGCAAAAAGCCCTGCATCGTGCCCGTACTGCGGGCGGGTCTCGGCATGGTGGACGGTATTTTGAATCTGATACCCGGCGCCCGGGTGGGCCACATCGGCCTCTATCGGGATCCGGAAACCCTGCAGCCCGTAGAATACTACTGCAAGCTCCCGAAAGACGTGGAAGACAGAGAAGTCATCGTCGTGGATCCCATGCTCGCCACCGGCGGGTCCTTGGCAGCCGCCGTGGACTTTATTAAACAGCGAGGCGCCAAAAACATTCGCGCCCTGTGCCTTTTGGCGGCACCGGAAGGGCTGGAAGCTTTTCAAGAGGCCCATCCCGACGTGGATCTGTACGTGTCGTGTATCGACGAAAAATTAGACGAGCACGCGTACATCGTGCCGGGTCTCGGCGATGCGGGAGATCGAATTTTCGGAACGAAGTAGCAGGTGAAGCATGAAGATTTTGTTATGGCCCTTTCTCGTCGCGGCCCTGATCAGCTTTATCGCGACGCCCGTCGTGCGAAAAGGTGCCACCCGCTTCGGCTTTATGGACATTCCAAAAGACGAGCGAAGAGTTCATAAAAAGGCGATCCCCCTAAGCGGGGGGCTGGCCATCTTTCTCGCCGTCCTGGCGGGCGTCCTTCTCTTTCTGCCACTGGAGAGAGAAAAAATCGCCTACCTCGCCGGCGGGGCGGTCATCGTCATCACCGGCCTTTACGACGACAAATTCGCCATGAGCGCCAAGGCGAAGTTCGCCATGGAAATCGTGGCGGCGGCGATTTTAATTACCGGCGGCATCAAGATTACATTTTTCACCAATCCCTTTTACGGAAACAATCTGCTCATCAATTTAGATTGGCTCGCCATTCCCATTACGATTTTTTGGGTGGTGGGCATTACCAACACCATTAACCTAATCGACGGATTAGACGGCTTGGCCTGCGGCATCAGCGCCATTGCATCCGTCAGCCTCATGTTTGTGGCCCATCGGCTGCAACACGACGAAATGGCCATTCTCGCCGCCATATTGGCCGGGGGTTGCTTGGGCTTTTTGCCCTTTAACTTTAATCCCGCATCCATCTTTATGGGGGACACGGGGGCGCTGTTTCTCGGCTTTACATTGAGTTTTCTCGCCATCGAAGGCGTCATGAAATCCATCGCCATGATTACCATCTTTATTCCCGTGCTGATTCTGGGCGTGCCCGTCTTCGACACCACCTTCGCCATGATTCGCCGCAAACTTTCCGGTAAAAGCATTGCCGAGGCGGACAAGGGGCATTTGCATCACCGCCTCCTGCGCCACGGCTTTAATCAAAAGCAGACCGTCCTCGCCCTTTACGGCGTGAGCATGGTCTTCGGCGTCATCGGCAATATCGTCAGCACCATGCACGAGAAAAACGGATTGATTACGGCGATTCTAATCATCGCCGCCGTCGGGGTCATGGCCCTGTTCTTAGGTTTGTTAAATGAAAGAGAGGAAGAGAATTGAAAGTACTGTCCGTCTTCGGCACAAGGCCCGAGGCCATTAAAATGGCGCCCGTCGTCTTGGCACTGAAAGCCAGAGACGACGTGGAAAGCGTGGTCGCCGTCACCGGCCAACACCGGGAAATGCTCGATCAAGTGTTGGACATTTTCGGCATCGTTCCGGACTACGACCTGGACATTTTCACCCCCGGTCAAAGCTTAACGGACATTGCCGTGCGTTCCCTTCGCGGCTTGGAGGCCGTCTTCGAAGAAATTAAGCCCGACCTTCTCCTGGTACAGGGCGACACCTCCACGGTCTTTGCGGCGGCCCTTTCCGCCTTTTACCACGGTGTCAAGATCGGCCATGTGGAAGCGGGACTCAGGAGCCACAATCTCTATTCCCCCTATCCCGAGGAGGCCAATCGAAAACTCACCGGCGTCCTCTCCAATTACCACTTCGCTCCCACGGAATCCAATCGCCAAAACCTCTTAAACGAAGGCTACGACGATAAGACCATTTACATTACGGGCAACACCGTCATCGACGCCTTGGCCTACACGGAGCGGGAGGATTTCGTCTTTGACGAGGCGGCCTTAAACGCCATCGACTTTAAAAAGAAAAAGACCATTCTCCTCACCTGCCACCGCCGGGAAAACATCGGCGCGCCCATGAAGCGGATCTTCTCCGCCATTCGCCGCATCGCCGACGAATACGACGAGGTGGAGGTGATCTTCCCCGTGCACTTAAATCCCAAGGTGCGGAAAGTGGCGGAAGAGGAGCTGGGTGGGGCGAAAAACATTCACCGCGTCGAGCCCATGGACTATCTGCCCTTTTCAAACATTATGGCGAGAAGCTATTTAGTCGTCACCGACAGCGGCGGCATTCAGGAAGAGGCGCCTCACTTCGGCATTCCCGTCCTCGTGGTGCGGGAAGAGACGGAGCGGGAAGAAGGCATCGTCGCCGGCACGGCCAAGCTCGTGGGCACGGAAGAAGAGGCGGTGTACGAAAACATCCGCCTGCTTTTGGAAGATAAAGACGCCTACGACGCCATGGCCAAGGCATTGAACCCCTATGGCGACGGCAAGGCGGCGGAACGCATCGTAGATATTATTTTAAATGACAGAGAAAGCGGAGGATGCCGGTGAAAAAATTAAAACGAATCATGTGCCTGCTTCTGGCCATCGCCCTCTTAACGGGGGCGGCACCGGCGCCGGCACCGACCGAGGGGCCCCATCCGCCTGAAAAAGTGCAGGAGCCCCGGGACCAACAGGAAAAGATCCGCACGGCACAAGGCGTACAGCCCATGACCGCCACGGAGAAAAAAGATTTTGACGCGGCCATGGCCAAGCCCGACGCGGCTTTATTAAAGAGCTTCCTTATCGGCGACTACGAAACCGGCGCCGTCTACAGAGAATACAATGCCGACGTGCCCGTGGGCCTCGCCTCCACCACCAAGCTCATGACCATCTACTGCGTTATGGACGCCGTGGACAAAGGGGAGATCGGCATGAAAGATCCCGTGACCATCGACCACGCGGCGGCCTCCATGCACGGCAGCGTCTACAAGACCAAAGAAGGGGAAGTCTACACCGTGGAACAGTTGATCCACGCCGGCATGATCGTTTCGGGCAACGACGCCATGATCGCCCTGGCCGATCGCATCGCCGGAAGCGAGGCGGCCTTTGTGGCGCGGATGAATCAAAAGGCGCAGGAAATGGGCTTTACCCATATGCACTTCATCAACGTCCACGGCCTCACGGACTACACCGCCAACGACTACAACAAGGCCACGGCGCGGGAAATGTTTGAACTGTCCCGGAGCCTCTTGAAAAAATACCCCATGGTCCTCGACGTCGCCCGCCGACCGAAAATCGAAGAGCCTCAGAGAGAATACATCAGCTACTCCACCAATCCCCTCCTGGGCATCCTCCCCGGCATCGACGGCCTGAAGACGGGATATACCGGCGCCGCCGGCCGCTGCTTTATCGCCACGGGCCTGCGCCCGGCGGAAGGCAAGTATCTGAACACCCGCTTTATCGGCGTCTATATGGGCGCGGAAAACGACATGGATCGCTACGCCGCATCCCTGCGCCTGTCGAAAGAAGCCATGGCCCATCGCAACACCGTTCTCGCCGACAAGTCGGAGGACCTGGGCTTTTTGGCTCTGAAAAACGCCAGCCCGCGGAAGAGCTCCGTCTATGTGGAAAAAAATCTCGTGCGCAATGTAAAAGAAGGGGCAGAGATCACCAGCGAGCTTCAATTCGTGCCCGTGACGCCGCCCCATTCGAAGAAAGATGCCGTAGGCGACGTCGTCTATTACGCCGGGGGCAAAGAAATCGCACGGGCCCGCGTCTTCGTCAAAGAAGACATTAAAAAACCCAATCCCATTCTGAGCTATCGCGACCTCATGGCCGACGTCTTCCGCGCCATAGAAAAGGCCGCTTGACAGGAAAATACCACCTTGATACAATACTCGGGTATGGACCCGTAGTTCAGCTGGATAGAATGTTGCCCTCCGAAGGCAGAGATCGTTGGTTCGAATCCAATCGGGTCCGCCAATTGCAGAGTGGTCGAATGGCTTGCGGGCCGTTCGGCCGCTTTTTTATGCAATAGAAAAGACTTGTAAAAAAGAGGCAACACCTGTATAATGATTAAGTAAGTTGCTACGGGGTGTGGCGCAGTTTGGTAGCGCACATGGTTTGGGACCATGGGGTCGAAGGTTCAAATCCTTTCACCCCGACCACTCTATTCAATTTCACAGCGGGGTGTAGCGCAGTTTGGTAGCGCGCATGCTTCGGGAGCATGAGGTCGAAGGTTCAAATCCTTTCACTCCGACCATGATGAGATTCGCTTCGGCGAATCTTTTTTTTTTGCGGTGTTTGACAAGAATATAGCGATTTTGTCAGCGGGGCCTCTCTGTGGTATATTTAGTATGACTGTGGTCGCCACGTGCGGCCTGGCATGTACAGAAGAATGTGGTAATGCATGAGAAAGGAAAGTGCAATGGATTTTATTAAAGAGTTAAGCGGACGTTTAAGCTGCAAAGACACGCGGATCGTCTTTCCCGAAGGCGAAGATCCCAGAGTTCTTTGGGCAGCGGTTAAGCATCAAAAAGATGGCTTAATCCATCCCATCGTCATCGGTTTCAAAAATGAAATCGAAGCGACCGCTGAAAAAGAAGGTCTGGACATTTCCGAGCTGGACATCGTGGAAGTGGGCAATTACGAACACTTCGACGAGCTCGTGGAAAAATTTGTCGAACGCCGCAAGGGCAAAATTGATGAAACCCGTGCCCACGCACAACTTCACGATCCGAACTATTTGGGAACCATGATGGTCTATGCCGGCTATGCCGACGGTATGGTTTCCGGTGCGGTTCACACCACGGGCCAAACGGTTCTTCCCGCCCTGCAAATCATTAAGACAAAGAAGGGTGTCAGCCGCGTATCCGGTCTGTTTATTCTCTGCAAAGGTGAAGAAAGTTACCTCATGGCCGACTGCGCCATTAACACGGTCATGGATGCACCGACTTTAGCAGAAGTGGCAGCGACCACCGACGAAACTGCAAAGCAATTCGGTTTCGATCCCAAGATCGCCATGCTTTCCTTCTCCACCAAGGGCTCCGCTAAGAGCGACACGGTAAAGAAGGTAGAAGTGGCTACCTATCTGGTTAAGGAAGCGCATCCGGAAATTAAAGTGGACGGCGAACTTCAATTCGACGCCTCTATCGATCCCATCGTAGCAAAGAAAAAGGCGCCGGGTTCCGAAGTTGCAGGCCAAGCCAATGTCTTTATTTTCCCGGACTTGGAATGTGGAAATATCGGTTACAAGATCGCCCAATACCTCGGCGGCTTTACCGCCATCGGACCGGTGCTTCAAGGCTTGAATATGCCGGTTAACGACTTGAGCCGCGGCTGCAGCAAGGAAGAAGTTTATCAACTGGCTGTCATCACCGCCGTACAAGCCTGTCTCGGAAAATAATGAACGAAAAATCGGCCCGCAAGGGCCTTTTTTTCTATGAGGAAAAGGTGAGGATATGGATGCCTTTAATCGATTAAAAGAAAATTTAGCCGCCTATGACAAGGTGGCGGTGGCCTATTCCGGCGGGGTGGATTCGTCCTTTCTCATGGCCGCGGCCGTGGAGGTGCTGGGCGCGGAGAATGTGCTGGGGATTTATGCGGAAAACGGGCTCAATCCCCGCAGGGATCGCTTCGACGCTTACGTATTGGCGGAGATGATGGGCTGGCAGGTGAAGGTGGCGGACGTGGCTCTTATGGAGGACGACGATGTCGTCGCCAACGACGTGAACCGCTGCTACTATTGCAAGCGCAAGACCTTTGCCGCCGCCAAGGCTTTTGCCGAGGAAAATGGCTATGAGGTGCTCTTAGACGGCACCAATGTAGACGATCTTTCCGATCATCGGCCGGGCTTTAAGGCCCTCGTGGAGCTGGGCGTGGGGAGCCCATTAAAGGAGGCCGGCATCACCAAGGAAATGGTGCGCAAGCTGTCGAAGAGGGAATACGATCTGCCCACGTGGAACAAGCCATCCAACTCCTGCTTGGCCACGCGCATTCCCTACGGCACGCCCTTGACGAAGGAGGCCCTTCGCCTGGTGGAAGAGGGCGAGAGCTATCTCCACGAGCTGGGCTATTTAACCTGCCGCCTGCGCCTTCACGGCGATGTGGCCCGAGTGGAAATTCCCGTAGCGGATTTTCAAAAATTCATGCTCAATCACAGGGAAGATGTGGCGACCTATTTTAAGGAGCTGGGCATCACCTACACGGCACTGGACGTGGTGGGCTTTCGCTCCGGCTCCGGCAACGAAGGGTTGGATCAGTAATGCGGGCCCTTTACATCGATCCCTTCAGCGGGATCAGCGGCAATATGTTTATCGGCGCCATGGTGGACGGCGGCTTTTCGCCCAAGGGTTTTATCGAAGGCCTGGCGCCTTTGGGCATTGAAGATGACGATGTGATCTTCGAAAAGCGGGAAAAGAACGGCATCCTCGCCACCTACTTTAATTTAAAGAGCGAAGAAGATCATCATCACCATCACCACCATCGGGGCTTGGACGATATGCTTGCCATCATCGAAAAGAGCGGCTTCGAGAGGGAAGTGAAGGACCTGGCCAAGGACATCTTCCTGCCCCTCGCCGAAGCCGAGGCGTCGGTTCACGGCAAGAAGCTTCGCGAAGTCCATTTCCACGAGGTCGGGGAGCTGGACGCGGCGGTAGACGTCTTAGGTGCGGCCTACTACACCCTCTTAAGCGGAGTGGAAACCGTCTACGTGGGGAAGATCAACACCGGCGCCGGCATGGTGACTTGTGCCCACGGCAATTATCCCGTGCCCGCTCCCGCCACCGCCCATATTCTTTCGTCCCTGGACGTGCCCTTGGGAGGCGAGCTCGTGGAAGAAGAGCTTACCACTCCCACCGGCGCCGCCATTTTAAAGGGCATGAAGGCGAGCTACCGGCCCCGGCCCGAGGGACGGGTGCTGAAGGTGGCCTACGGGGCAGGTACGAGGGACAACGCCCTGGCCAATGTGCTCCGCCTCTTTTTCCTGGAGACGGAAGAGGCCCGTGCGCCGATCTTCTTTAGCTGCAATTTAGACGACATGACCGGCGAGGCCATGGGCTTTTGCATGGAGCGTCTCTTCGACGCCGGGGCGCGGGACGTGAGCTTTACGCCGATTTTTATGAAGAAGAATCGCCCGGGCTATCGCCTGGATATTTTAACGGACGGGGAGAAAGAGGCCGCCGTATTGGACGCCCTCTTCACCCACAGCACCACCTTGGGCGTAAAAAAATTTCCTCTGGAAAAAATCGAATTGCCTCGCACTTTTTGTCGAGTGGCAACGGAGGCGGGGCCCGTTGCGACGAAATTCGCCCGCTATAAGGATGTAGAAAAGGCGTCCCCGGAATACGAAGACCTGAGGGCCCTGGCCTTAGAGCGGGGCACCACATTGGATGCCGTGCGCCGGGCGTGGGAGTTGAGATCATGAAGAAGTATTACGCCGTGAAGGTAGGCAGGGAGCCGGGGATCTATCGTGACTGGGACAGCTGCAAGGCTCAGGTCCACGGCTTTAAAGGCGCCATTTACAAATCCTTTAAGACGGAAGAGGAAGCCCGCGTCTTTATGGGCGAGATCGCCGAGGAAAAGGATGATGCCGCCTACGACGCCGTGGCCTATGTTGACGGCTCCTATCGCCACGAAGACAGGTCCTACAGCTACGGCGTGTCCATGAGCTGGGAAGGGGGTAGCTGGGAGGACAGCTGCCGCTTCAGAGGCGATGAAGCCGCCATGCGCAATGTGGCGGGGGAAATTTTAGGGGCCACCGTGGCCATGAAGAAGGCCATTGAGTTAGGCTTTTCCAATATGAAGCTCTGCTACGACTACGCCGGCATCGAACACTGGGCCAAGGGCGAATGGCAGTGCAATAAAAAAGGAACCGCAGAATACAAAGCATTCTACGATTCCGTCAAAGACAAATTGGACGTTACTTTCGTAAAAATCGAAGCCCACAGCGGCGTGGAAGGCAACGAGCGCGCCGATGCCCTGGCCAAGGAAGCGGACTTTACCCCTCTTGCCGAAGGGTGATATTGTTTTTTTCAAATAGACTGACGGCGTAATCGTCGATGCGATAGGCGTTTTTGTAGACCACTTCCCGAATTCCCGCCTGAATTAATGCTTTTGTGCAGTTTAAACAGGGGAAATGGGTAACATAACAAATAGTGTCCTTGGTGGGGATGCCCTCCTTGGCACAGTACAAAAGCGCGTTCATTTCCGCGTGAATGGTGGCGATGCAATGGCCGTCGCGCATGGTGTGGCCCACGTCGTCGCAATGGGGATTGCCTGCCACGGAGCCGTTATAGCCCGTGGAGACGATGCGGTGGTCTTTATTGACCAGGACGCATCCCACAAAGGCCCGGTCGCAAGTGGAGCGGCTGGCCACAATTTCCGTGATTTGCATAAAATAGGTATCCCAAGATTTTCTCAAAGTAAGCCTCCTTTCGTTTAGTATAGCACGTGAGGAGAGAACGGTAAAAGGAGTAAGGAAAGGAATAGTATGAAACAGACAATGAGTGAGTTTAGAGAGTTTATTGCCAAGGGCAATGTCATGGACATGGCTGTCGGGGTCATCGTCGGCGGGGCCTTCGGAAAGATCGTCACCTCCTTGGTCAACGACATGCTTATGCCCCTAATCGGCCTCTTGCTCGGCGGCATCGACCTCACGAAAATGTACGTGGCATTGGACGGTAAGACCTATGCCAATCCCGTGGAAGCGGCGGAAAGCGGCGCGCCCATTTTGGCATACGGCAATTTCCTGCAAAACGTCATCGACTTTTTAATCATTGCCTTCGTTATCTTTATGGTCATTAAACAAATCGGCAAGATGAAGGATCACTTCATCCACACGGAAGAAGAAGCGCCCACGACGAAAGTCTGCCCCTTCTGTAAAGAAACGGTGCACATCGAAGCGACACGCTGCCCCCACTGCACCGCCGTTTTGGAGGATAAGTAGTGGCTAAAGGTTTGGTATTGGAAGGGGGCGGCGCCAAGGGCAGCTATCAGCTGGGCCTTTACCGCGCCCTTCAAGAAACAAAACCGGACATTCGCCTCGTCGTAGGCACGTCTATGGGCGCCCTGACGGGCGCCTTTGTTGTACAGGAAAACACCGATGTCTTGGAGGACATATGGCAAAAGTTCTCTCTCGAAGGGGGCAGGGAGCTGATGCTTTCTTTGGACCGGATGAAGAAGACACCGGACATTATTCAGGTGGCAAAAACCGCCCGCGCCGCCTTAAACTTGGATATGGCGCCTCTAAAGGAGCTGATCCACCGCCACGTGGACGAGGAGAAGATTCGCGCCTCCGAAGTGGGCTATGGTCTGGTGGTCTACAGCATGAGCGAGGGCAGGACGAAATATCTTTACATCGACGACATTCCCAAGGGCAAACTCAATCAATACATTTTGGCCAGCTGCGCCTATCCCGTCTTTCCGCCGGTGAAAATCGACGGCAAGCTCTACGTGGACGGCGGGGTGGGAGATAATCTGCCCTACGAAATGGTGTTGGCCAAGGGGCTCGAGCCCATTATCCTCAGGACCAATCCGCCGAAAGAAGGGGAGGCACTGCCGAAAGAGGCCACGATCTTGGGGCCCACGCGGCCCGTGGCCGATACCATGCACTTTGACGCCGATCTGGCGCCTTTACGCATGCAACAGGGCTATCTCCACGGCAGACGCATCCTTTCCGGCTGCGACGGCCTGGACTACACCTTCTATCCCCTATCGGAAAAAGAAGCCTTTCGCCGCCTCAGCGAATTATTTTTCGCCCGGACGGAAGACTTCCGCTACCTGGCCACGGCCAAGGGCAGCGGCGAGCGGGGCATTGTAGAAAATCTGTGGCCGGAGCTGGCACAGGCCCTGGAGCTTCCCGAGGATTACAGCTACAAGGCCCTCTTCATCGGCCTCTTGGAAGCGCGGGGCGAGCTGCTGCAGCTTCCGAAGGATCCATTCTACACCGTGGACGGCTTTTTAAAGGCTTTGGATGAGAAGAGCGACGTCCATCCCCGGGTGGTGAGCAAACTGGACCGAGTGCTCTATTTGTTATTTTGCGGAAAGAGGTTGGCCATTGGATAAAAAAGACATCGCGGACCTTTTAAACAGTCGCCGTCCCGAGCCCTTGGGCATGGAGCATCGCTACGCCGTCCTCTGCCCTCTCGTGGAGGTGGATGGCAGCTGGCACGTGATTTTTGAAAAGCGCTCCGCCTATTTGCGCAGCCACACCGGGGAAGTGTCCCTGCCCGGCGGCCGCATCGAAGAAGGCGAGACGCCGAAAGACGCCGCCATTCGCGAGACGGCGGAAGAGCTGAGGATACCGACCTCCGCCGTGGAAATTTTAGGCGAAAGCGACTATCTCCTCACTCGTCAAAACCAAGCCGTTCATTGCTTCGTGGGCATCCTCCGAGGCATCAGGCCGGAAGACATTCGCCCCGAGCCGGCGGAAGTGACCTATATCTTTACCGTGCCCCTTTCGTTTTTTCTCGAAACGGAGCCGGAAGTCCACGCCTTGGAATTTGAAAAAATCGAAGACGACAGCTTTCCCTACGATCTGGTGCCCTCGGACACGTCGGCCAGATTCAGCAATTACAGGGACCGTATTTTCTTTTATACAGGCGCCGAGAAGGAAGAGCAAATCGTCTGGGGCATGACGGCGAAAATCATGTACGGCGTGGCGCAACGCCTGAAGGCCGGGGAATAAATTACAAAAAGATGACATCGACGAAAACGCCTTGCGATGAGTTTTCTGAATTGATACAATAAGCCTCGCAAAAGTTACAAATTGTAACAAATCAATTCAGCGACACTTGGAACAAAGGAGTTTTCATCGTGATAAAAAAGACCGTTCTTCTCTCGGCATTGGCCGTGAGCCTGATCTTGCCCGCCACGGCGGAAGCAAAGACCGTCACCGTAGAACGCGAGGGATCCGCGCCCGCGTCCTACGAAACCGACGCCGCCACTGTCGGCGAATTTCTCTTGGAACAAGACATTCAGCTTGAAAAAGGCACCGTTCCCTTCCCCAGTGCATCGGAAGCCCTGAAAGAAGGCAACACCTTAAGCATTAAAAAGGGCTACACCATTACCGTCAAAGACGGCAAGCAAAGCTACACTCGCTCCACCACCTCCAACAAAGTGGCGGATATTTTAAAAGAGCTGAACATTAAGCTCGGCGAAAAAGACACGGTGACCCCGCCGATTAAAGGCACCGTGGAAGAAGGGGAAGTCCTTCGCATCAATCGCTACAAAGAGCGCACGGAAACCGTGACCCGCGACGTGCCCGTGGCCGTGGAGCGCAGAGACAATCCCGCCTTGGATGCCGGCACCGAGCGCGTCGTGCAACAGGGCGAAGCCGCCCGAGTGGAAGAAACGGTGCGCATCAGTACCGTCAACGGCGAAGAAACCGCCCGCCTCGTCCTCTCTTCCCGCGTCGTGAAAGACGGCAAGACGCAAATCGTGGAAGTGGGCACGAAGCCCGTGGAAAATATGATTCACGGCAAGAAGTACAAAAAGAAGATCGTGATGAAAGGGACCGCCTACGATCCCAGCGCCGGCAAGTGGACCGCCTCCGGCACCCGCGCCCGCGTCGGCGCCGTGGCCGTGGATCCCCGCGTCATTCCTCTGGGAACGAAGCTTTACATCGAAAGTGCCGACGGCTTCCCCACCTACGGATTTGCCGTGGCGGAAGACACGGGCGGCGCCATCAAGGGCAATCGCATCGACCTGTTTTATAACAGTCGCCGCGAAGCCTACAATTTCGGAAGACGAAATGTCATTGTCTACGTATTAGAAGATTAAGAAGACGCCTGCGGGCGTCTTTTTTTATTGGAAAACAAAGGTATCGAAAAATTCGATAGAGGGCGATCGATAGCGAAAAAACCGATGTTTAAAGGGCCGCTTATGGGATAAAAACATAAAAAGAAAGAAGGGATACCAATGAAAAACAAATTTTACGTTCTGGCATTAGCCCTCTGCGGTCTGTTAGCCCTTTCGGCCTGCTCGCCGAAGGCAGCCGACGAAGGAAATGCCGCGAAAGAAAACAAGACGGAAAACACCCAGGCAGCCAATGAAGAAAACAAAAACGCAGCCGAAACCGACGCCGCCGAAGCCACCGAACCCACTGCGGAAAACCCCATTGTCGTAGACAAGGAAAACAAAACGGTCAAGATCTATGCGGAAGTCAATGAAAAGTATAAAGACGAATCCACCATGCATATGGTCGTTTCCAAATCCGGTAAAGAAGCCGATCACGCCATGTTTAAATCCGACGCCAAGGCCTTGGATTTCTACGACGCACTGGACTCTTTAGGACTGAAGCCCGGCGACAATATGACCATGGACAATGCGGGAAAAGCCCAAGTGGAAGGCGACGCCCTGGACGTCACCTTTAAATTCGACGGCAACGACAAGGAATTCAAGATCGACGAAGTCGTCGACGATTCCTCCAAGCAACCTATCGATATTCGCTTCGGCGGTAATCACGACACCCAAGAAAAATTGAATACCGGCTGCATTACTTGCCTCTTGTCCTGCCCTGCAGGCATCACCTCCAACCACACCCATATGATCGGCGACGACGAAAAAGATAAGTTCACCTTAATGTTGAACAAAGATAATGTCCCCGCCGACAAGACGCCTGTGGTTATAACCTATACTGCAAAATAATCGAGCAGAAAAAAAGGCCCGCGAGGGTCTTTTTTCTTTTGGTGAAATTTCCAAGTCCCGCCGTCGAAAAAAACATCGGTATCAGCTGAAAAAGATATAAAATTTTCTTCAAAAAAAAAAAAAACAGGTGATATAATTAGCTAAAGAGGTCGCGGAAACAGAATGAGCATTCACCTGTTGCGGCAAGGGATAAGCCTCTTAATGGATAGCAAATAAACGAGCGACGACGAGCCGGCCGCCGTTTATATCACCCGGTGGCTCAAAGAACAGGAGTGTGTATTATGAAGATCCGATTACTGACAAAGGTGCTGGCCTTCGCATTGCTACTCAGCACACTGTCCATGACTCCGGTTTTTGCCGAGGCGAGCCCGAGTAAAGACAAGACCAAAGAGCCGATTGATACAGCTGTCGTTGAACGGATTATATCCTGCGGCGGCGGTTACATCGACGGCTACCCTGACGGAACTTTTCGTCCCGAAAAGCTCTTGACCCGGGCCGAAGCGGCTGCACTTATAGCGAAGTTGCAGCACCTGCCCTTGACGGACAAGAGAGCCGACACTTCATCCTGTGTGGACGGCTGGTACAATGCCTACATTAATGCCGTCGTGAAGAGCGGCTATATGAAGGGCTATCCTAACGGCGCCTTTGAGCCTAATGAGCCCATTATGCGCGGGGAATTTGCCAAGGTTCTCAGCGGCTTTTTAAGCGGAAAAGCGGCACCGAGTCCCTTTAAGGATATGGAAGGCAGCTGGGCAAAGGAAGCCGTGGACATGGTTTATGCCCAAGGCATTATTAAAGGCTATGAAGACAATACTTTCCGCCCCACATGCGACGTAACCCGCGCCGAAGCGGTGACTATGTTAAACCGCACCTTTAAGATTAAAAAAGCGACCGATGGAAAAATTTCCTTCTCCGATGTTTCGGAGGGTCACTGGGCTTACGATGACATCTTATCTGCAGCGGGGTACAGGTAAATAAAAATCGACGTCACGATGACGTGGCGTCGATTTTTTATGCGTTTATAAAGCTCAGGACGTTTATTTCGCGGTAATGTGGCTTTTTATGGCGTCGTTGGCCAGCTCTTTCGGCAGGAGATAGGCCTGAGTCGAGTCTTTGTAAAAGATATAGACGAAGTTTTCGTTTTCCACGGCGTAGCGAATGTCGTCGTAGGCGACGAAGAGCTTTTTGTCCTTCAAGCCCTTTTCGTCGATGAGGACGGTGTGTTTGCCGATGGGCAGATCCTTTTCCATTTTGCGTATGAGCTGCTTCAATTTTTTCTTCATGCTGCGGTTAAAGAAGAATTGGTAGAGAAAGGGCCACAGCACCAGGGCCACGGCCAAGGGCAGCAGTCCCTTTACCGGCTTTTTCGTCGCTACATAATAGGCGCCGATGGCCAAAAAAACGGCGATGGGGGTGATCATTTGTATGAGCATGGTCTTTTTCGCCGTGGGATTGTGTTTAAATAAATGCCACTGATAGGTAAAGTAATCCTCCTCGGTGACGGTAAATGTTTCTTTCATAGTGCCTCCTTATGAATGTATTGTACTGAAGTAAATGGACCTTGGCAAGGTGTTTAAAAGGCTCAAACGTGGTAATATAGACTGTAACAGAAGGAGGGAAACGGCGTGGCATATGTAGAATTTATCGAGTCGACGAAGACCTACGGCACGGGCGCGACCAAGACCGTGGCCAATGACAAGATCTCGTTTACCATCGAGAAGGGGGAATTTGTCGTCATCGTCGGTCCGTCGGGGGCCGGGAAGTCGACGATTTTAAATATATTGGGCGGCATGGACACCAACGATTCGGGCCAAGTGCTGGTGGACGGCAAGGACATCGCCGCCTTTTCCGACAAAGAGCTCACCACCTACCGCAGAAACGACGTGGGCTTTGTTTTTCAATTTTACAATTTGATTCCCAATTTAACGGCCCTGGAAAATGTGGAGCTGGCCAATGCCATCGTGGAGGACGCCTTGGATGCGGAAATGATTTTAGACCGCGTGGGCCTGGGCGAGCGCATGAACAATTTCCCGAGCCAGCTTTCCGGCGGGGAGCAACAGCGGGTGGCCATCGCCCGCGCCTTGGGGAAAAATCCCAAGCTGCTCCTTTGCGACGAGCCCACCGGGGCGTTGGATTATCAGACGGGGAAGAAGGTGCTGCTGCTTTTGGAAGAAAGCTGCCGCAAACACGCTCAAACCCTCATCGTCATTACCCACAACCGGGCCATTGCCGATGCGGCGGATCGGGTCATCGAAATTAACGACGCCAAGGTGCGGGCCATGTACCTAAACGAACATCCCATGCCTATTGAAGAAATCGAGTGGTAGTATGAGTCCGAGACAAAAAGATTTTTTACGGGAGATCACGGGGCACAAGATGCGCTTTTTCTCCCTGGTGGCCCTGGTGCTTTTAGGGGTCTTCGTCCTCGTGGGGCTCACGGTGACGGGACCCGTCATACGCCGCACCGTGGCCGACACGCTGGCGAAGTCCAATGCCTACGACCTGCGCCTTTCCGTCAGCGACGGTCTCAAGGACGAGGATTTGCACCTGATTAACGATCTGGAGGGTGTGCGGGACAAGGAGTATTTCCACACGGGCTATTTGACCACCAAGGAATTAAAGACCGTCTATCTCTCGTCTCTGCCGAAGCGGATCAGCACGCCCGATTTAAAGGAAGGGCGCCTGCCCCGGGCGAAGGATGAAATTGTGCTGGACCCCACTTTAAAGGACACGTATAAGCTCGGGGACGTGGTGGTCTTCGATAAGGAAGAGGATCCTTTCGACGAGGACGCCCCCGACATGATGGAGGGCTATGAATACAAGGTGGTGGGCTTTGCCACGAGCCCGGAATTTTTAGACAAGAGCGACAAGGGCACCACGCCCAAGGGCGACAAGATCGACGGCTACGGCTACGTCCTGCCCTTGGCTTTTAAAGACCCCACCATTACGGAAGTGCACTTTCTCTTCGACGATTTAAAGGGCGTGGCCGTATACAGCGACGATTTCAGGGCAATCAATGCCGCTCACAAAAAGGAGCTGCATCTTTTGTTTAAGGACCGGGGCGAGGCTCGGCTGGATGCCCTTTTGGCGGACAAGCGTAAGGATATTCGCGAAGGGGAAGAGGACATTCGCGAAGGCTACGACGAGCTGGACCGAGGAAAAGACAAGCTTGACGAAGGGGAAAAGAAGCTGGACGACGGCGCCCGCACCCTGCGGGACAATCGCGCCCGTTTTAATCTCGCCATCGGCCAAGGGGAAGGCCGCCTGGCCGATTCCCGCAAGAAGCTGGCCCAAGCCCGCAAGAGCATGCTCTTTCAAGAGGATCAATTGTCGGCGGGTGAAAAGGCCTTTTTAGACGGCAAAAACGCCATTGCCGCCGCCATGGCGGAGATTCAGGCCAAGGAGGCACAGGCGAAGGATTTGCCCGGTGAAATCGAAACGGCTCTGGAGAGCATGGCCAAGGAACAGGCGGCATTGGATCGAGCGAAAAAAATGCTCGACGCCGGCCAACTGCCTCCCGTCAGCCTGCCCGAATTGCCTTACAGCGACGAGGACATGGCCCGGGCGAAGGCGGTCGTCGCATCTAAGGGCGATGTCGCCGCCAAGAAAGGGGCGGTAAAGGAAAAAGCCGCGGCCATGAAGGCGGCGGACAAAGCCCTCCTGGACGCCAAGGTCGCCCTCCTGACTACCGGCGTGGACGGGGACAAGATCCAAAAGCAGATCGACGCCTTGGACAAGAGTCTGGCGGCTTTAAATGGAGAAAAGGAAAAGTCGGCGGATACCGATGCCGTGAACGAAAAAATTCGCCGCGCTGAAAAAGACAAGGCCGCTCTGGAAGAGAAGCTGAAAAACCCCGCCTATGTGGCGGCCAAAAAATCCGTCGACGAAAAGAAAAAGGCCGCCGATGCCGCGGAAGCCGCCTTTTCCGCCGCCACAGCCGATGTGGGCGCCGCGGAAGGGCGAGTAAAGGAGGCGGAGGAAAAAATCCGCCGCCAAGAAGACGCCATCGCCGCCCGAGATGCCGCCGTAAAGAAAATGGCGGACGGCCAAAAGGCCCTTCGTTCGGAAAAGGAAGCCCTGGAAGCCGCGAAAAGAGATTTGGCGGAAAAAGAAGCCCTGCTTTTGAAAAAGAAGGAAGAGACGGAAGCGGGCCGCGCCCAAGCCGAAGAAGGGCTCAAGGCCATGGAAGCGCACAAGGCCGAACTCCGTTCGAAAGAGGCGGAGCTGAAGGAAAAGGAAAAGACCTTAATCGAAGGTAAGGCCGCCATTCTCGCCGCCAAGGATCAATTAAAAGAAGGCGAAGCGGGTTACGAGGCGGGCGCCAAAGAGCTGGCCCTGAAAAAAGCCGAGGGCGAAGCGAAGCTCGATGAAGCATACGACGAGCTTATGGCCGGGCGAAAAGATTTGGACGAGGCGCGGGCCACTTATGAAAAGAAGCGGGAAGATGCCTTAAAAGATTTGGTCAAAGGCCAAGAAGATGTGGACCGGGCCAAGGAAATCCTGACGATTTTGAAAAAGCCCGACTACAAAATCACCCCCGTTAACGAAGAAATGCGCACCTTCGTCTTCTTGGACTACGGCAATCGGGTGGACAAGCTTTCCGCCGTCTTCCCCGTCTTTCTCTTTGCCATCGCCATGCTCCTCGCCTCCACGGTCATGAACCGCATGGTGGACGACGACCGCATGATCATCGGCACCTACAAGGCCCTGGGCTATTCCAACGGCGCCACGCGGCAAAAGTATTTGCGCTTCGGCACCTTGGCCGCACTCATCGGCGGCATTCCCGGCGCCTTTTTGGGAAATTACGTACTGAGCCGGGTCATCGCCGACGGCTATTTGTCCAGCGGCATATTCGACAAGCTGTCCATTTCCCTGTACCCGGTGCAAATCCTCGTCGCCATCGTCATCGGCATGGTGGCCACAGGCCTCGTGGCCTATGTGAGCGTGGAGCGCAGCCTGAAGCTGAAAACCGCCGCCCTTCTCATGCCCAAGCCCCCGGCCAAGGGTACGCGGATTTTCCTCGAACACTTTAAAGGTCTGTGGAGCCGGCTGTCCTTCTTCCACAAAGTGACGGCGCGGAATCTTTTCCGCGACAAAAAGCGCATGGCCATGACCATCGTCGGCGTCATGGGCTGCGTAGCCCTCCTGGTTCTGGGCTTCGGCATTCGCACCTCCGTGGACGGCTTGGTGGAAAAACAATTCGACGTGCTCAATCGCTACGACCACATTATTTTCTACGAGCCCCTATTGGATAAAAAGGCCCACGAGGCCTATAAGAAAAAGATCGCCGAAGACAAAAATATTCGCGCCAAGGCCACGGCCTATGTGGAAAACCTGGATGTGGACGACGAAGGTTCTATCGACCAGCCCGTCACCATGATCGTGCCCGAAAGCGGAAAGGAACTGAAAAAGCTGGTGACCCTGAGAAATCGGAAGACCGGCGAAGACATTCCTTTAAAAGGCACGGTGATTACGGAAAAACTCGCCGTCATTAAAAAGGTGAAGCCGGGAGACAGTATTCGGATCAAAGATGGTGACGACAAGGCATACGATGTGCCCGTGGCCGCCATCGCCGAAGCCTACGCCGGCCACTCCATGTATATGGACAAGGCGAGCTACGAAAAAATCTTCCACAAAGACTACAAGGCCAATGCCGATCTCATCGAAACCGGGGGAGCCGACGCATCCTACTACAAAGACTTCGATTCCGTGGTGGCCTTTACCGGCATCGGCGACATGCGCGACATGGTGGATGAAATCGCCGGCAACATAAACTTTATCGTCTTCGTCATTTTGGCCGCCTCCTCCACCTTGGCAGTGGTGGTCATCTCCACATTGACGAACATCAATATCGAAGAGCGGCGCCGGGAAATTTCCACCATTCGCGTCCTGGGCTTCTATCCGAAAGAAGTGACCCGCTATATTTACAGAGAAACCGGCGTCTTGACCGCCGTGGGGATTCTGTTGGGCTTTATCGTGGGCATGGGCATGCACCTTTTGGTCATTCGCGTGGTGGTGCCCGACTTCGCCATGTTGGATCCCAGCTTAGGTCTTTTAAACTATCTCCTGCCCGCCGTCATCACCTTGATTATTTCGGCGATCCTCATGGGCTACTTCCACAAAAAACTTCAAACCATCGACATGGTGGAAGCCCTGAAGAGCGTGGAATAACTTGACTGATAGAAGCGGTCGTGTTAGCATAGTGGAATGGAAAAAGGGCCGATGCGCCCTTTTTCATTTGTCTAAAAAAACGGGAGGTGACCGATGGAAGAAAACAGAATGGGTTATGAACCCATACCGCAGCTTTTAATGCGCATATCCCTGCCCATTGCCCTGTCCATGCTCGTTCAGGGCCTGTACAATATCGTGGACAGCATCTGGGTGTCGCGGGTGGGCGAAAAAGCCCTGGCCGCGGTGAGCGTGGCCTTTCCCCTGCAAATGCTCATTACCGCCTTTGCCATCGGCGTCGGCGTGGGCATGAACGCCCTTTTGAGTCGCCACCTGGGGGCGAAAAACTTTCGGGAAGCCAATCTCTGCGCCCAACACGGCCTGCTCTTGAGCATGATCGTGGCCCTGATCTTTGCCCTCTTCGGCACCATGACGGCACCGAAGCTCGTGGCCATGCAGACATCGGATCCCGAAATCATCAGAGAAGGGGTGCGCTACCTGAACATCTGCTTCCTATTCAGCATCGGAATCTGCGGCCAAATCTGCATGGAGCGGCTCCTGCAGTCCACGGGCCTCGCCCTTTACAGCATGTACACGCAGCTCTTCGGCGCCGTACTCAACATCATCCTGGATCCCTTCCTCATATTCGGCTGGGGCTTTTTCCCGGAAATGGGCGTTACCGGCGCGGCCATCGCCACGGTCACCGGACAAATCCTCGCCTTCTTCTTCGGCCTCTATTTAAATATGAAGCGGAATAGGGAAGTCAATCTGAAGCAAGATCGCTTCCATATAAACGGAGCCATCGTCAAAGGCATATTGGCCGTGGGCATCCCCTCGGCCATTATGATATCCGTCAACTCCGTTTCCGTCTTTCTCATCAACGCCATCCTCGCCGTCTTCGGCTCCGCCGCCGTGGTGGCTCTGGGCATCTATTACAAAGTACAAAGCTTCATCTTTATGCCCATCTTCGGCGTGAACAACGGCCTGGTCCCCATTATCGCCTACAATTACGGCGCCGGGCACCGCGAGCGAATCTACGAAGTCATCAAGCTGGCCTACAAAGTGGCCCTGATCTTTATGGGCCTGGGCTTTCTCATCTTCCAAATCTTCCCCGCACAGCTCATGGGCTTTTTCGATCCTTCGCCGGAACTTTTGTCCATCGGCGTCGTGGCCCTCAGGATCATTTCCGTCTCCTTTATCTTCGCCGCCGTGAGCATCATCAGCTCCGGCATCTTTCAATCATTGGGAAACGGCATCCTCAGCATGATCGTCAACCTGGTTCGCCAACTGATTTTCATCGTGCCTTTGGCCTATCTCTTTTCGAAAACCGGCGTCCTTACCTATGTGTGGCTCGCCTATCCCATCGCGGAAATGGGCGCCATGTTGATCGCCATCGCCTTTGTAAAAAAAGTCAACGAGGAAGAGATCAAACCCATAGTGGAAAACGAATAGCTTTTTTCAGTGCACCGGTCGGTGCACTTTTTTGGTATAGAGAAAGGTTTTGACTAAAAGAAATTTCTATATATTTAAAAATCCGCTGTTTATCACTTTTCCGGGTCGTTCACTTCTTGACGGTCTCGGCTCCTATTGCTATAATCACAAATGAGGTTGAAATCCATCATCCGACAAAAAACGATTTTTTCCCCGATCATATCCGTCCGCGGATAGGACTCAGTATGTATGAAGGAGTTGTAGAAATGGGAAGACAGTTCAAGTATTTTCTGAAGCAAGGCGTCGGCGCTCCCCCGGTTACCTGCGTTAAAAAAGGTGACGAAGTTAAGCGCGGCCAAGTCATCGCCGATTACGAACCGGAAAAATTAAGTGTACCGCTGCACACATCCGTAACCGGCAAGGTTGTCGACGTACAAGAAGATTACATCATCGTCGAACAAACCGATACATCTGACGATTACGTCAAATTGGAAGAAGGCAAAGACGTAGCCGAAACCGTACGTCGCGCCGGCATTTTAGGCATGGGTGGCGCAGGCTTCCCCGCTTACGTGAAATTGGGCACGGATTTACACAAGGGCGGCTTCATTCTCTGTAACGCAGCTGAATGTGAACCGATCCTCGAACACAACATGACCCAAATCATGGAAGAAACCGACGCTCTCATAGACGGTATGCGTATCGCTATGGAAGCAACCGGTGCCGACAAGGGTATTATCGGTATTAAGTTAAAACACAAAGAAGAAATCAAACATATTAACGGCATCTTAAAGGAAAAGGGCATTAAAGACATTCGCGTGCTGCCTCTTCGCAACATCTACCCCGTAGGGGAAGAACGTGCTTTGGTTCGCGACACCATTAATGTTTTGATCCCCCCGGGAGGACTCCCTGCAGCAGCCGACGCCGTGGTCTTTAACGTAGAAACTCTCTGCGCTATCGCTCACGCCGTCAACGACTTAAAACCCTGTATCGACAAATACGTCACCATCGCCGGCAAGTTCAAGAAATTCAAGAACAAAGGGGACAAGGAAGTTATTCACATTCCCTACGGCATGATGATCGACGATATTATCGAAGATTTCGGCGGCTTGGATGAGCCCATCGGCGAAATCTTAATCGGCGGACCCTACACCGGTCGTCGCAACAAAGAAAACAACGCCATCTACAAATTATACGGCGGCGTTACCGCAACGGAACCCTTCGAAAAGGCAAAAGGCCCCATGGGCATCATTCAATGTGCTTGCGGTCCCTGCAAGGAAAGATTGTATGAAATCGCTCAATCCTTAGGCCAAGAGCCCATCGATTACCGCGTCTGCAAGAATGCCGTCGAACAAAAGAACGGCACCTACAAGTGCAAAGACCCCGGAAACTGCCCGGGTCAAGCAGAACACATTTTGGCATTTAAGAAACAAGGTTGCGAATCCGTCCTCATCGGTCACTGCTCCGACTGTACCAACACGGTTATGGCATCGGCACCGAAGGCCGGCCTCGAAGTACACCACGCAACTGACACGCCCCTCAGAACCATGGGCCGTCCGTTGATCCGTATTTTCGACGAAAGCATCCTTTAATTAACAAAAAGAAAGGGAGGAGACTATGGGTATAGGTCCTTCGACAAAAGAGACTAGTTTACACCACTTCCGGGACCCGATGGTGGATGTCCTGGGTCAAGATACTGACATCGATTTTCAAGGCGTCGTCATTGTAGGCACGCCCCAAGATAACGAAGACAAGTACTTCGTCGGTACCCGCGCCGCTTCCTGGATTGAAGGCATGCGCACCGACGGTGTCATCCTCTCCGCAGACGGTTGGGGCAACTCCCACGTGGACTTCGCCAATACCTGGGAAGAACTGGGTAAGCGCGGCATTCCCACTGTCGGCGTCACATTCCAAGGAAAACAAGCGTCGTTTGTCGTTAAAAACAAATACATGAACACGCTGGTGGATATTAACAAATCAGAACAAGGCATCGAGACGGAAGTTGTCGGCGAAAACAATGTCGACGAAATGGACGCTCGAAAAGCCGTGGCCCTTTTGAAATTAAAAATTCGAAAAGAAGGTCGCAAGTAAACAAATGAGAACCCGGCTGGATGTCGGGTTCTTTTTTTGTGCTCTTTTTCTTTGTTGAAATGGGCAAGGTAAGATTGACAAGGCTTATTGATTCTTCCGATAGACAAAGAGATAAGGGGAAAAATGCAAATGACAAAAAGAGAGAAAATGAAAATGTGAAAATCACGTGAACTTTCAAGTCCGCTGCCTGCAACGGTTTTGGGGAATGCGCAGGAAAACACTGATAGATAAATCACATAAGCATATAGATTAGAAAAACGAATAACTCTTCGGTTTCTGTAGAATATTTTAATACGCCCATACAATTATTGACTAAAGTTTGCACTGATTGTTATGATGTAGTCATGACAGAGCGATAAAAAAGGGCTTTCGGGCGGACATCGGATGTGCATCTTGTCGACCAAACAATTTATTGTGAAGGGTCGGGGAGGTGTTTGGTACGACGCTTTCCACGACACAGGTTTTTTAAAAGGATCCGTAAAAAACCATTGGCTTTTTTCGTCGAAAGATGCCTCTTTGGATGTATAGCACGATTGTTTATCGCAATGGCTGCAAAGGCTCATCTAGTCTTTGCGTAAGTAGACATATTCTTATCCTATTTTTTAGGACTGAAGGAGGCTGTAAATGTCACTAACCAATGAACAACTACAAGCGCATTTAAAAGATCCTGCTGTTTTTTGCTGCCGTACTCCGAAGGGTACGAAGATTTCTGCAGATAACTTGGAAGATCCCGGCTTGTTCCCCGACATGGTTGATGCGGGCTTAATCGAACTGTCCGACAACGGTTTGACCATCGAACAAGTTTTAGGCGCAACGCTTCTGGAAGATGCAGATGCGTTAGTTTCCATTACTGCCGATTTGCTTGACGCAGTTCAAGAACCGGCAAAAGCTGAAGCGGAAGAAAAACCGGCAGCAGAAGAAAAAGCAACTATGACTCAAGATCCCGTAGGAGGAAGCGGCATGATTCGTATTGAAATCGGCAAGGCTGAAAAATTTGACGGATTAAAGCTTGAAGTTCCCGTATTAGCCGGCGGTGCACAAGGTGCTGTCGCCGGAGGAGCTGCGCCTGTAGTTGGCGAAAAAAAGGTACTCCATAAGCTCGTCAAAAAGCATATTAAGATCACCGATGCAAAGATCGGCAACGAAACGTCCATTAAAGACGGCGTTATTACCATTGACAAGAATATCGTAAAAGAAGCGCTTAAAGAAGACGTTCTCGTTAAGAGCTTGGAACTCGACGTTATCCATCCCGACAACCGTCACGTTGAAACGGAAACCATTATGGACGTCGTGCCCATCGCTACGAAGATCGAAGGCAAATTAGGCGAAGGCGTTACCAAGATCGTCGACGGCGCCGTATTTATGCTGACCGGTGTCGATGAAGACGGCGTTCAAATCCACGAATTCGGTTCTTCCGAAGGTTACCTGGATGAGCAAATGTTCTTCGGTCACCCGGGCTGTGCAGACGAAAACGACATCATCATTCGTTGCCATGCCGTGGTACAACGCTTAACCGGTATGACGAGACCGGGTCCCTTGGCTGCACACAAATGCCAAGACCACATCATCCAAGCTGTTCGTAATGAATTGAAAGATTACGAAGGCGAAGTTGTGAAAGAAGAAGTTTGCGAAGACGTCCGTCACCCGGGCAAACCCCGTATCCTCCTCGTTAAGGAAATCATGGGCCAAGGCGCTATGCACGATAACTGCTTGTGCCCTAATGAACCTTGTGGCGTTGCAGGCGGCCGTATGAACGTCGACTTAGGTAACGTTCCCCTCGTATTAAACTCCAATGAAATCAGAGACGGTGCCGTTCACGCCTTAACCTGCATCGGGCCGGCAACGAAAGAAATGACCCGTCACTATATTCGTGAACCACTCATCGAAGGTTTAGCTGAAGACGACGAAATCGACTTAGTCGGGGTTTGCTTGGTCGGTTCTCCCCAAGTAAATGACGAAAAAATGTGGGTTTCTGAACGTCTCGGATCGACTTTAGACTCCCTGTCCTTAGACGGCGTAATTATTACCACCGAAGGTTTCGGCAACAACCACATCGACTTCGTCGAACACATTGGTCAAGCCGGCTCCAGAGGCATTCCCGTCGTCGGTGTATCCTTCTGTGCCTACCAAGGTCAATTGGTCGTCGGTAACGAATTTGCCGATGCCATGGTCGAAGAAAACTTGGACGCAGGCGGATTCGAAAACGACATCGCCGGATGTAACTGTATTACGCCGGAAGTCGCTGCAAGAGCTATCCAAATGCTTAAGAACAAAATCGAAGGCGTTAAAGTTCTTCCTGCCGAAAAGAAATGGAACCATGCCGTTATCAATGAAAACAACAAGATTTTAGGTTTACCTGAAAGCAAACTTGTCGAAAGCGGTACGGATCACTAAGCCATGAAGTATCAGATTCAACCGGTCAAGGTAACGGGTAAAATTAAACAATTTGATTCCATCGACGGCGACAAGTTAAAGATTCACTTGAGCGGCAGATTGGGCGTCTTGGTCATTGGCAAGGACATGATTTTAAATATAGAGGAGTTTGAGCGCAACCGAAAGTTGACCTTTTACTACAGCTATATCACTGTCCAAGATGCGCCTTTCGATAACGACGTGTACGATCTGCTGAATCAAGAAGAACCTGCGCCTTGTGTCGTTAGCGGCGTCATAAGCGAAGTCAACGATACGGCCATCGAAGTCAAAATGAACCGTGACCTCGGTTGGATTCGCGTGCCCAGACGCACCATGATTACCAATGTGGTATTAGAAGAAGGACTACCCGTCGAATTTTATCTAAGCAAAGCGCAAGTCATTACAGATTAAAGCAAGTTATGAAGGAGGACTGAAATGACTTTAAAGACAGTGGAAGGATTAAGATCAGAAATTTTCGTTCCGATTATTCCTAAAGCGATTTTCAACGAATTGAAAAAGCCCCTTAGCGAATGTAAAGTAGCATTTATTACCGCCGGTGGTATTCACAATAAAAAGGACAAACCCTTTAACACATCCGGTGACTACTCTTACCGCACGATTCCCTTTGACACCCCCTCGAGCGAACTCATGGTTACCCACGGCGGTTTCGACAACTCGGACATTAACAAAGACGTTAACGCCATGTTCCCCATCGACCGTCTCCATGAATTGGTAGAAGAAGGCTTCATCGGTTCCTTGCCGGAAGAAACCTACACCTTCATGGGCGGCGGCGGAAACGTAGAAAAATTCCGCGAAGAAACCGGCCCTGAAATCGCAAAGAAATTAAAAGACCAAGGTGTCGACGTCGTATTATGTACCGGCGGTTGCGGTACTTGCCACCGTTCGGCTACCATCGTTACCCGTGCTTGTGAAGAAGCAGGCATGAGCTGTGTCGTTATCGCAGCCCTTCCGCCCATCGCAAGACAACAAGGTGCACCCCGCATCGCTGCAGCCCACGTGCCCATCGGATCCAATGCCGGTGAACCGAACAATGTGGAAATGCAAATGGGTATTTTGAAAGACTCCCTTGAATGGGTACGCGACTGCCCGAGCTATAACCAAACCAAGATGCTGCCCTACGAATATCGTCACAACGTCTGATGGTTTAAAAAGAAAGGCTGTCACAATTGTGGCAGCCTTTTTTTAGAAAGGGGCTCAGCATGGGTTTAGGACCTAGCATCAAAATGACCACACTGCACCATTATCGCTGTCCGGTGACCAAGCGTCTGTCGGAAGACGACGATTTGGATTTTCCGGGCATCATCATCAATGGTGTCAGCGAAGTGTTTGACGACAAAGTCTTTACCGCCATTCGGACCGGCGAGCTGGCCGAGGCATTAAAGATCGACGGCGCCATCGTCGCCATCGATGGGTGGGGAAACCACCATCTGGATTTTGTCAATGTCATCGAACAGTTGGGCAAGCGGGGCATTCCCTCTGTGGGAATCAGCTATTTAGGTCAACAGGGCCGCCTGGTGGCCACGAACAATTACGTGGACACCATTGTGGACATTAACAAAGAAGCCTCCGGCTACGAAACCTGCATGGTCGGCCAAAACAATGTCACCGACCTGGATGCAAAAAAAGCCGTAGCTCTGTTGAAACTTAAATTAAAAAGAGAAGGCAAACTTCCCGCTGAAGCCACCGGCGAGCCCGTAAAAAAACATCGCCTCACAAAGAAAAATTTCCACATCACCTCGGTGGGATTTGGCGATGCGACCTCCATCGAGCGGGGCCATTTGACCCTTCGTAAGGACATCGAATCCCGCATCGTCGAGACGGAGAGTCGCATTCGAGCCATCAATATTGAGTTCTTACAACCGGGCGATGTGGACGGCTTTGTCAATTCGAATTTGGACTTTTCGCCCATCGCCGTAAAAAATCGCGGCGTCTTGGGCCGGGGCATCACCCACTGCCTGACGGGCATTACGGTGATGATGACCGGCGTCGAAGCGGAAACCGGCTTTCAACCTTCAAATATCGGTTCTTCGGAAGGAATTTTAAAAGAACAAGTTGCCTTTAATGAAGCGGGTACGCCGGCGTCGGATGATTTCATTCTCCACATCGATTATCTCTTTGAGCCCGGCGAAGGCCGCACGGCAGAGGGTTTAGAAGCGGCCCACCGGAGCACGGATCGCATCGTGGATGAAATTCGAAAGGAATTAAAAGACCTGCAGTCCATGCGTTCGGAAAAAGAAGAATTTTACGACACGGAGCGCCCGGGCAAGCCCCGCGTGCTTCTCGTCAAGATCACTTCGGGGCTGGGGAATATGTACGACAGTTCCGTTTTCCCTAAAGAGCCCGCCGGATACATCGATTCCCGGCTGCTCAGGGACTGCAACAATATTCCCTTCTTTGTTACCCCGAATCAATGTAGAGACGGTGTCTTGCACACCTTACTGTAAAACATGAGAATAGGATAAAAAATCGGATCATTCTCTGGATAGGCTACAATAATTAGGACAGTTTCCTTAAGGTGTGGTATCTTATGATCAACAAGGAGGATCAAATGGACAAAGCACCTAGAAAAAGAAGAGCCTTTTCAGACGAGTTTAAGCAGCACGTGGTGGATCTTTATGAAGAAGGCATGAGCCGACAAGAGATCATTCAGAAATACTCATTAACTCCTTCCGCCTTTGACCGCTGGGTTAGCCAATTCCGCACCACCGGTACCTTCAAAGAGACGGTGTCGTTAAGTGAATCGGATCAGGAAAAGATTGCATTGCGTAAAGAGATTCAACGGCTCAAGATGGAGAATGACATTTTAAAGCAGGCCGCGCTGATACTTGCGGAGAAAAACGATACGTCATCGATCGTTTAAAACACAAATACCCGGTATCAGCGCTTTGCAGAGTATTAGGTATCAGCCGTTCCGCCTACTACTACCGGCCGAAAGCTCTTTCCGATGATGCGATCGACCTGGAGATCAAGGTCCGTGCCATTTTTCGTGCAAGTCGCAACGTCTATGGCGCACGCAAGATAAAAAGTGAATTAGAAGCGGAAAACATCGTCGCCTCCAGGCGACGAATTCGCGCCATTATGAAGAAGCTTCATTTGGTTTCCGTTTACACCAAAGCAAAGTACAAACACCATCCGTCAAAGAAAAACGAAGAGCAAATACACAACGAGCTCAACCGCGAATTCAGTCAACGTCAGCCGTTGGAAGTCATCGTTTCTGATTTGACCTACGTTCGCATCCATCAGCGCTGGGCCTACGTTTGTGCCATCACCGATCTTTTCAATCGCGAAGTCATCGGTTACTCCTGCGGCTTACGTCGCGACTCTGCCCTCATACAACAAGCATTCGACACCATCCCTTACCCACTAGAAGCCATCGGCTGCTTTCATACCGACCGAGGGAAAGAATTCGATAACAACCATATACGTGCCCTCTTAAAAGCCAACCACATCAAACGCTCGCTGAGTCGCCCCGGCAATCCCTATGACAACGCCGTGGCAGAAAACATATTTAAGAGCTTCAAAACAGAATTTTTAGAGAGAGAAACCTTTCAAAGCCTGAATGACTTAAGAGAGAAACTCAGCAGTTATATTCAATGGTGGAACAGCGAGCGAAGACATACAAGCCTTGAAAACATGACCCCTCTCGCATACCGAGAAAGAGAGAGTATAAAAAGCAAGCCCGTCGTTCGAGCGACACCTTAACAAAAGTGTCCAAAAAACTGTTGCCATTCCACTCGGATCCCTCAACCTCACATCCCCTTGGGGTCCGAGAAGAAAAAGGCGCAGAAATGGCTGCGCCTTTTTCTGTGTTCGGATCTAATTTCATCAACCTTATAGAAAAACACAGCCAAAGGGGTTTCAGGCAACTTGAACCGACGGGCGGGGCGATTTATAATAAATGGAGAAGATATTAAGGCAAAAGGAGGAATTACCATGCCCTTTATTCACGTCGAATTAGTCGAAGGCCGCTCGGACGAAGCCAAGGCAAAGATTGCAAAGGAAATTGTGGAATCGGTCCACAAACACGCCGGCGCACCGAAGGAACACATCCACGTGGTCTTTCAAGATATGAAGCGCAGCGATTACTACAACGAAGCATAAGGCGAGGCGAAACGCATCGCAAGAAGAATCGGGCAGATACTTGCCCGATTTTTTCGTGGGAAAAATAAAAAAGACGCCCGCAGGCGTCTTATGAAATGATTTACTTGTCGTCTTGATGTTTTGTTTCTCGATCTTATTTTCTGTCCCGCTCGTCGGCGAGAAGCCGGCGGATCAAGAGGACGATAAGGACGAAAGCGGCGACACCGAAAGCTCCTTGAGCGATTAAAACGAGTAGACCGAGTCCTTGTACCATACTATCCCTCCTTGAATGAAAGTGTTACCTATTTTGTGAAATTCAATCTTGATGATTTTTCCTTTGGTCTTTTCTGTCCCGCTCGTCGGCGGAAAGCCGGTGAATCAAGAGGATGACGAGACAAAGGACGAGGGCGAGGACGATAAAGCCCGCCATTAAAACGAAATGAATTATCATCGCCTCCTTGTAAAAAATGGGACCTTTCGTAAAAGAAACGATATCTTTCATTCATTATACATTATTTATTTTGGGGGGGCAATAGAAAACTTTAGGCCTTGATGCGCTTGCCGTCTTTAAAGACGGTGATTTGCTCCCGGTCCATTTCTTCCAAGAGCTCCACTGCGTATTTCCGCGAGGTGTCCAGGGCGTTGCGGAAATCCCCGAGTTTCAGCTCGCCGGCCTCGTCGATCATGGCGAGGGCCGTATCCACGGCCTTATCCCAGTAGTCCTTGTGGACATAGCCGGAAGGCAGGGCGATGAGGGCGCCGGTTTCCGTCATAAATTTTAAAATCTGTTCGTATTTCTTGCCGATGCGCTTTAGATCGTCGCCTGTGGCGCCTTCGTAGCCGCCGCGCTTGGCGATGGTTTCCGCCGATTCCCACTGCTTTTCCTGTTCCGGGGTGAGGGTGGCGGTAAATCCCGTCTCTTCCACGCGCATGCCGTGGTCCACCAGGCGCTTTTGATCGTAGAAGGTGCGGATAAAGGCTTCGATAAGTTTGTCGTCCTTGGCGTGTTCCGTCTCCGTCAGCTGTTGGCGAAAGGCCTGCTTGGGCATGCCCGTTTCCAGGGGAAATTCCTCGTGGTAGCGAGACAGAATGGCACGTGCGCTTTCAAAGACGCCTTCGATGACGTCTTTGTGGGCGCAGATCTCGTCGGTGAGGGGCACCGCCGTCTTCTCCGCCAAGAGCTTTTCCATGGCCTCGTCCCAGCGGGTCTTTGTAAAGCCCAAGGACAGGGCGAGGGCGCGGTCGGTCAGGTAGCGGTAGCGGTTTTCAAGAAGGGCCAGAGCCACGCGGATGGCATCGTCCGCCTCTTCTTTTTGCTTGAGCACCTCCACCACTTCGGGATCACGCCGCTTGTGGCGCTTGGGTCGAATCTCCAAGACCCGACCCCCGGCGATGCTGATCACCGGGGAGAAGAAGCGCAGCACGAAGGGATCGTCGGTGCGCAGGGGAATGGGCTCTTCCATGCGCAGCTGGCCGTAGGCTTTTTCGCCGGGATTCAACTCGTCGATGCCGAAAAGAATCATGCGGGCGATGACTTCGCCGCTGCCGTAGTTCATGTGAACGCGGGAAGAATTTTCCATGACTCGGTCCGTGGAGTCGAACATAGTGACGGCCACGTCCACCTGCTCCGTGACGGGAAGGGAGTCTTTCGGGGCGAGGACGTCGCCGATTTCGATATCGTCTTTTTTCAGGGTCAGATTCAGCGCCACCCGCTGTCCGCCGTAAGCGGCGTCCACGTCTTTGGAGTGGACCTGGATGGAACGGACGGCGGTTTCTTTCATGGCGGGGTAGAGCATGAGGAGGTCGCCTTTTTCGATGCAGCCTTCCACCAAGGTGCCGGTGATGACCGTGCCGTGGCCTGCCACGGAAAAGACCCGGTCGATGGGCAAACGGGCTAAGGCCTTTTCGTGATCCGGCTCCTCGCAGGTTTCCGCCATATCAAGGAGGGTTTCCTTTAACAAGTCGATGTTTTCACCGGTGTAGGCGGAGACGGGGATGAGGGGCGCATCTTCCAAAAAGCTTCCCTTCACCATGTCCTTCACCTCGTTTTCGATGAGGGGCACCAGTTCCTTGTCCACCAGGTCGATTTTCGTGAGGACCACAATGCCTTTTTCCACGCCCAGGGCCTTGACGATTTCAAAGTGCTCCCGGGTTTGGGGCATAATGCCTTCTTCGGCGGACACCAGAAGCAGGACCAAGTCCACGCCGCCGATGCCGGTAAGCATGTTGTGGACGAATTTTTCGTGGCCGGGCACGTCGATAATGCCGATGTCCAGATCCCGATCGTTTTTCAGGGTGCTGTAGCCCGGGTTAATGGTAATGCCCCGCTTTTGTTCTTCCTTTAATGTATCCAGATCCACGCCGGTCATGGCCTTGAGCAAGGTGGTCTTGCCGTGGTCTACGTGGCCGGCGGTTCCGACGATGACGTTTTTCATAAAATCACCTCAGCTGTGAAAAGGCGTCCAAGATACGCGCCCGGTCTCCCTCCTGTAGGGTGCGGGGGTCGAGGAGCACGCGGTCTTTGGCGATGCGGGCGATAATGGGAATTTCCCAGTGGCGAAGGGCTTCTTCGATTTCCGCCGCACTCTTTTCGGGATGGGCGAGGGAGGTGACGAAGGTGTCCAGGTATTCGCCGGGGCAGGAGCCGCCGCCGATTTGGCTGCGGTCGGCCTCCACCCTCGTGTCATAGCCCATGGCCTTTAATTCCTCGGCCAGGGAAGCCGCTTCGGCTTTTATCGCCTCCACGGGCTTGGTAATCATGGCGAGGACGGGAATTTCTCTTCGCGCTGTCATGGGATTGCGGTAGCTTTCCATGGTGGCTTCCAGTGCGGCAAAACTCATTTTGTCCATGCGCACCACCCGCGCCAGGGGATGGCGCTTCATGCGGGCGATGTATTCCTTCTTGCCGATGGCGATCCCCGCTTGGGGCCCGCCTAAAAGCTTGTCGCCGCTGAAAAGCACCAGATCCGCGCCGGCCTTTAAGGCGTCGGAGACCGTGGGCTCGTCGATGCCCACGTCGCTCAATTCGTGCATGAGGCCGCTGCCTAAATCGTAGATAAAGGGCAGGCCCCGATCGTGGGCGATGTCCCGGAGCTCTTCCAGGCTCGGTTCTTCTGTAAAGCCCACGATTTTAAAATTGCTGCGGTGGACCTTTAAAATCGCCTGAGCGTCTTCCTCATCGGCGGCCCGCTCGTAGTCGTAGGCATGAACCTTGTTGGTGGTGCCGATCTCCATGAGTCGTGCGCCGGAAAGCTCGATGATTTCGGGCACGCGGAAGGAGCCGCCGATTTCCACCAGCTCGCCCCGGCTGACCACCACGCCGCCGCCGTCAGTTAAGGCACTGATGGCGAGGAGCACCGCCGAGGCGTTGTTGTTTACCACCATGGCATCTTCCGCACCGGTAATGTCTTTCACCAGCTCCTGTAAAATGCTGTGGCGACTGCCCCTTTTGCCGGCGTCGATGTCGTATTCCAAATTGGCGTAGGATGCCGTGAGCTTATCGACATTATCGATGGCACGGCGACTTAAAAGGGAACGGCCCAGGTTCGTATGCAAAATGACGCCGGTTGCGTTAATGACCGGGCGCAACTTCGGCGTCATTTGCCGCTCAATTTGATTGTCGATCCGTCGATGGATTTCCTCCATAGACGCCAATGCGGCGCAGGTGGCCTCGTCTTCGGCAGCCTTAATATCTGAGCGAATGCCTTCCAATGCCAGCCTCACCGCATCTTTTAAGGCCACGGGATCTTTTTCCGAGGCCTTTAAACTTTCCAGGACGTCGTTGACCTGAGGCAATTGCCGCAGGAACGTGGATTTTTCTTTCATGGTTAATTTCATGGATTACTCCGCCTTTTCATGGATGTATTGTTTGAACTCCTGTGCCGGAAGGGACAGGGCTGTGTTCTTATTCCATACCATATAAAAATCTCGCGTCATGTGCAACTCTTTAATTTTAAAAATTAAGTAATTTCTCGCCTCGTAATTTTCGTAGGCGGAGATTTTTGAAATGACGGAAATCCCCAAGCCGTACTCCACGCACTTTTTGATGGATTCGATGTGGGTGAGCAGGGCGCTCATGCCCCATTGGTAAGAGGAGTAGCCCAGCTTTTCCACTTCCTTTTCGAATTGGCGCCGCGTGGCGGAGCCTTCTTCCCGCCAAATAAAATTTTCGCCGATGATTTCCTTAATACTAATAGAAGTATCCTTTTTATGCATGGCCATGTATTTTTCGTTTTTCGGACAGATCAAGACCAAGGGATCCGTCAGCACCTTTTCCGAGCCCAGGGCGGCATTGGGTTTTTTTCCTAAAAAGCCCAAATCCCCTTGGCCGGCCAGCAAATTGTTTTCTACGATGTCGCTGTCCGACTGGTCGATGAAAAAGCGCACGAAGGGATGCTCTTCGCGAAAGCCGAGCAAATGCCCGGGCAGCCAGGATTCGCCGATAACGGAAGAGACCTGCATAGATAAAACGCCGGCCACATCCTCCCGCACTTCCCTCTTTACTTCCCTTAAAGCTTCGTCCCGCGTGTTAATTAAATCCACGGCGTAGCTGTAAAGTTTTTTGCCTTCTTCCGTCAAAATGGCCTCGCCGCGATTGCGATTGATTAAAATCACGCCCAGTTCCTTTTCCAAACTGATGACGTGGGCGCTGATAGTCGGTTGCGTCAAAAAAGCCGCATCTGCCGCGCGCGAGAAACTCTTATATTTCACCACATTGACAAAAGCACTAATCTGTTTAAAATCCATACATTCCTCCCGGTCGTCTTATTGCCGTACCCTAGCCGGCCTGGATGATAAAATAGAAGACTGCAGCAAGTCTGATAAATTATCTATAAGCATATTTTATCACAGATTTTATTTTATAGTACCCTATCGTTATTTCGAATAAGAGGATGATGCCTATAAATAATGTCTTTCGCCCTCGAGGAAAAGAAATGGGGAAGAAAGGCGAGCGCATGGGGATCGGAGAGATTTTGCAGGAAAGAAGAGGGAAAATAATTTTGGTTTTCCCGCATAATCTAAGGCAAAAATAAAGTATTTTAACAGATATTTCCGAAGGAATGCCGTTTGACCTCTTTTTTTAAAGTTGCTATAATCAATTCGACGACAGGAAAAACTTCCTTTCCGGTCGGAACTGTTTGAGAGCGGGCTATGTCGGCCCAAGGAAATAATGAAGGAGGCAACTATGTCTATTACTCAAGAAACTGCAATGCAACACAAAGATGATCCGGCGGTAACCTGCTGCCGTTTCGAAGCCGGCGCACTGGTCGAAGCTTCCATCTTGGAAGACCCGGGCATTTTCCCCGACTTGGAAGACTCCGGTCTTTTGGAAATCACCGACGAAACCTTAACCATCGGCGAAGTCCTCGGCGCAAAATTAAAAGAAACCGTCGACTCCCTCACCCCCTTGACCAAGGATCTCTTGGAAGATCTTCCTGAACCCGGTGCGGCAGAAGAAGCGGAAGTCGTCGATGAAGACGATGCACCGGCCGCTATGGAAATTACCCCGGTTCCCGCAGGGGCACAACCCGTGGTTACCGGCTATGCCACATTAAAGATCGCCAAAGGCGAAAACATCGAAATCTCCTTCCCGGTTTACGGTTGATTCAATATCAGAGCGAATAGATCAAATTTGTGAGCTGATTTATTTACCTATAGAAACGGCTATAGAAAAATCAGGCGCAATATTGACGAAGCCTATACCGGTCGACGAGTTATCGAAAATAGGTTTTTACAGGAAAATAATTTTCTAACAAAGTCGATGAATAGGCGTGTTAAAGAATTAATTAGGAAAAAACAGGAAAATGCACCCTCTGCCTTTCCTGTTTTTTTATTTGTCAAATTCAAGATTATCCAGCCGGATTTTTGTGATTTCGGCGATTTGACCTGGAATCGAATTGTGATATAATTGTGTCAGAACGATGGGTTACCATGAATATGGTTTTGAAACACACGTTTAGGATGGAAATTGTTCGATCCGACATAGATGCAAGCCTCTTGCATCTCGAACAGTTCACAAAGGAGGAAGAATATGTCTATTACCAAAGAAACGGCAATGCAGCATAAAAATGATCCTGCTGTAACCTGTTGCCGATTCGAAGCCGGTGAAGTTATCGAGCCTTCTATCTTAGAAGACCCCGCTATCTTTCCCGACCTGGAAGACACCGGTCTTTTGGAAATCACCGATGAAACTTTGACCATTGGCGAAGTTCTCGGTGGCAAATTGAAAGCAACCGTTGATTCCCTTACTCCCTTAACCAAGGATCTCGTAGAAGATCTTCCGGTACAAGGAGCAGAAGAAGCAGAAGCAGAAGCTGAAGAAGCAGCAGCACCCGTAGCAGCAGCTGCCCCTGTAGCACAAGCAGCACCGGCTGTCGGTGGCGTAGCTACTATTAAGATCGCCAAAGGCGAAAACATCGAAGTCAGCTTCCCCGTTATCGCAGGCGCAGGCCAAGCTCCCGCACAAGCAGCAGGTGTTGCTCAAGGCGTTGCAGCAGGCGCACCCGTAGCAGCTGACGAATTCGTCGAAGGTGAAACCCACGAAATTCGTCACTTAAGAAAAGATTACTACAAGATCGAAAAGGTAGAAAGAGGTCCCGAAACCAAGTTTGACGGAACCACCCTCTACATTCGCGAAGGCATCGAACAAGAAGTTATCGATTCTCAAGAATTGGTTAAAGACTTTAAGATCGACATCATTACGCCCGACCGTTACGATGAATATTCCGAAACCATCATGGACGTACAACCTATCGCTACGAAAGAAGAAGGCGAATTAGGTTCCGGCGTGACTCGCGTTCTCGACGGCGTCATCATGATGTTGACCGGTACCGACGAAGGTGGCGTACAAATCGGTGAATTCGGTTCTTCCGAAGGTGAAATGGACAGAAACATTATGTTCAACCGCCCCGGCAGCCCGGATAAAGGCGAAATCTTCGTTAAGTGCCAAGTTACCATTCAAGCAAAGACCAACATGGAACGTCGTGGACCCATGGCCGCTCACCACGCAGCTGACCACATGACCGACGAAATCCGTAATGCCCTGAAAGAATACGAAGCAACTCCCGTTCGCTCCGAAGAATTCTCTCACGTCAGAAAAGAAGGCCGTAAAAAAGTTCTCCTTATTAAGGAAATCATGGGCCAAGGCGCAATGCACGACAACTTGTTGCTCCCCGTAGAACCCTGTGGTTGGTTAGGCGGTAAGCCCAACGTCGACTTGGGTAACCTTCCGATCATGCTGTCTCCCCTCGAAATCCTCGACGGCGGTGTTCACGCATTAACCTGTATCGGGCCGGCATCCAAGGAAATGTCCAGACACTACTTCAGAGAACCCTTGGTACTCGAAGCATTGGCTGACGACGAAATCGACGTATTAGGCGTATTGCTCGTCGGCTCGCCGCAAGCAAACACCGAAAAATTCTATGTATCCAAACGCCTCGGTATGACCGTTGAAGCCATTAACCCGGACGGTGTTATCATCACCACCGAAGGTTTCGGTAACAACCACATCGACTTCGGTTCTCACCACGAACAAGTCGGTATGCGCGGCATCCCCGTCGTAGGTATGTCCTTCTGTGCCGTACAAGGTGCTTTGGTAACCGGTAACGAATACATGGTTGCTATGGTCGATAACAACAAGTCCAGACAAGGTATTGAAAACGAAATTCTCGAAAACAACACCCTCTGTCAAGAAGACGCCATCCGCGCATTGGCTATGTTGAAGAACCAAATGGCAGGCGAAGAAATTAAGGCTCCAGAACGTAAATGGAACCCGAACGTTAAGCTCAACAACGTTGACTTAATTAAGGAACAAACCGGCCGTGAATTTGAACTGTTAGATAACGAAACTGTCTTGAAGATGAGCAAGAAGCGTCGTGAAATCTACGAAAAGGACGAAGCAGGAGAAGACGAATAATCAATGGAAAAGCTTAGGTATATTTCTACGGAAACGTATTTAGAAGGCATAATTGTTCACTTGACCGACGTCGCGGTTACGATCGATTTCAAAGGCCGGATGGGTCAGTTGAAGGTACCCCTTCGCTATATCATTTCCGACGATCCGCTTCAAGAAGGAATGGAAGTCGGTTTGATGATGACCATTCCCGAAGTCATTAACCCTGAAGTTAATGAAGGATATAAACGAAATATCGAGCTTAGACGTGAAAGAGGTCTTCTGGACTGAGTTTCTTTAAGGAGGAAAGAGAATGAAGCTTACAACCGTAAAAGGCTTGCAATCTGAAATCTTCGTTCCCATTACCCCGGATCCTGTATGGGCCCCGGTTAAGAAGGAATTGAAAGATATGCGAGTCGCTATTGCGAGTGCTGCGGGTATTCACTTAGTTAGCCAAGAACGGTTTAACTTAGCAGGTGACACGACTTATCGTGAAATCCCCGGCGACGCACAAGACGACGAGTTAATGGTATCCCACGGTGGTTACGACAACTCGGACGTAAACAAAGACATCAACTGTATGTTCCCCATCGACCGTTTGAGAGAACTCGCCGATGAAGGATTTATTAAAGAAGTAGCACCCTTCCACTACGGATTCATGGGCGGCGGCGGCGACCAAGACGCCTTTACCCACAGAACCGGTCCGGAAATTGCTAAGAAACTGAATGAGGAAAACGTCGATGCAGTTATCCTCACCGGTGGCTGAGGTACCTGTCACCGCACCGCGACGATTGTTCAACGTGCGATAGAGGAATCGGGTATTCCTACCATCTTGATCGCTGCATTACCTCCGGTTGTCCGTCAAAACGGATCCCCGCGTGCCGTTGCTCCTCGTGTACCGATGGGCGCTAACGCAGGTGAACCCCACAATGTCGAAATGCAAACGGGCATTTTGAAGGCAACCTTAGAAGAACTCGTGAAAATTCCCAGCGCAGGTAAAATTGTTCCCCTGCCCTTCGAATATATTGCTCACGTATAAAATCCAGTAGGGGGATAGTATGGAAGATATTCAAAAACGACGTTTGGTTATCCGTGCATTTCACGCAACCGATGTACAGTTCGGTGAAAAGCCGTCCTTTGTGCAGGGCGTACTGACCGTACCCCAGGAAACCCATAATCAAAGCGACCTGGTCGTAAAATCCACGGTGTCCATTCTCAAACCACACGAACACGATGTGGAAGTGAACAGTATCATGGATATTATCCCTATGTCTACAAAAGTACTTGGCAAACTCGGTGATGGTGTCACGCACACCTTTACCGGTTGCTATGTACTCCTTACCGGTGTCGACGAAGACGGTCGCCAAATCGGGGAATTCGGATCCAGCGAAGGTAATCTGCAAGAGCAGCTCTACCTCGGTAGACGCGGAACCCCCGGAGAAGACGACTTCATCATTCACATCGACGTCCTGGTCAAAGGCGGCCAACCCTTTAGCCGCGAACTTGCGAATGCAGCCTTCCAAGTAGCCGAGGACTATATTGCGAAAGTTCGTAAAATGATGAAGGACTTAAACGGCGGCAAAGCCGACGAATCACATGATTACTATGATATCGAACGCAAAGACGGACTGAAGGTCGTGCTCTTGAAACAAGTGGCCGGCCAAGGCGCCATGTACGACAATATGATCTTCCCCTCGGAGCCCTCCGGTTTCGACGGACTTTCGGTCATTGATATGTACAATATGCCTGTCTATCTGACGCCGAACGAATATCGAGACGGTGCCATTCGCGCACTGGTATAAAAATAAAATATAAGGAAAAACCGAGGTCTTTGTAGATTCTTTGTCGGACATATGGTATGATACCTACAGGGGAAAACCTCGGTTTTTTATCCTTATTTTAATCCAAATCCTTGGGAGCAGCTAGGTGTCTGGTGTGCCTCGCGGTCTTCAAAACCGTTGTGAGAAGTTCGAAGCTTCTTAGGTGGGTTCGATTCCCACATGTTCCCGCCATTAATTGTTATTTTAATGGCGATAGGACTTATGGACGAGTTGGGAAAATGTTTTTACAATTGTAAGGAGGAACAAAAAATGAAATTTTCCAGAAGTATCCATGCCGTAGACTCTCATACCGCAGGCGAAGCAACTCGCGTTGTTGTCGGTGGCATTCCCAATATTCCGGGAAACAGCATGCCTGAAAAGAAAGAATACTTGGAAGAACACCTCGACTACTTGCGTACGGCTCTGATGCTCGAACCTCGTGGACACAACGATATGTTCGGCTCTATCCTTACACAACCGACCAACGACGAAGCTGACTACGGTATTATCTTCATGGACGGCGGCGGATACTTAAACATGTGCGGTCACGGCACCATCGGCGCTATGTCCGTAGCCGTTGAAACCGGCATGATCCCCGCTGTAGAACCCGTTACCAAAGTTGTTCAAGAAGCACCGGCAGGTATCATTCGCGGCGAAGTCGAAGTCGAAGACGGACACGCTAAAAAAGTTACCTTTACCAACGTTCCCGCTTTCTTGTACAAAGAAGACCAAGAAGTTGAACTTCCCGGTTACGGCAAGATCAAATTTGACATTTCCTTCGGCGGCAGCTTCTTTGCCATCGTAAAAGTCGACCAAATCGGCGTTACCATCGAACCGGAAAATGCTCAAGTATTGAACAAATTGGGTATGCAACTTCGCGACATCATCAATAAAGAAATCAAAGTTCAACACCCTGAACTTCCCCATATCCATACCGTTGACTTAATCGAATGGTGGTCCGAAACCGACACACCGGGCGCAACCCTCAGAAACTGCGTCGTCTTTGGTCAAGGTCAAGTTGACAGATCTCCCTGTGGTACCGGTACCAGCGCTAAAATGGCTACCCTTTACAAAAAAGGCGAGCTGAAGATTGGCGAAGAATTCGTATACGAATCCATCCTCGGAACCTTGTTCTACGGCAAACTTCTCGAAGAAGCTAAAGTCGGCGACCTCGACGCTGTTATCCCGCAAATTTCCGGTTCCGCTTGGATCACCGGCTTCAACCACTTCGTTATCGACGAAACTGACCCTGTAAAACACGGATTCATCCTCGGTTAATCGCCAATAAAGATAGGAGTAGCTAATGATTGTTAAATTACTATTAGGAGTATTGGGTGTTCTCACCCTTTACTTCGTATTCTTCTTCGTAAAAGACGTTTCTGCCAACAAAGAAGCTATGGCCAATGAACAAGCCAGCTGGGGCAAATCTATTTTAATCGGTGCCTTCGTCAACTTCTTCGACACATTGGGTATCGGAAGTTTCGCACCCCTTACCGCACTTTTAGACTTCTTTAAACAATTAGACCACGACCGTTTATTGCCCGGTACCTTAAACGTATCCTGTACGATTCCCGTTTTGACGGAAGCTTTTATCTTCATTCAATCCGTTGAAGTTGAACCCGTGACCCTGTTCAGCATGGTTGCTGCAGCAGTCGTCGGCTCCTTCGTCGGATCCAGAACCGTATCCAAGCTCCCCGAAAACAAGGTACAATTGTACATGGGTATTGCCCTCTTAGTAACGGCAGCCCTCATGCTTTTAAGACAATTCGGTGCATTAGATGCACTCGGAACCGGCAACGAAGCTATCGGCCTCAGCGGCGTCACCTTAGTTATCGCAGTCGTCGTCAACTTCTTCTTAGGCGCTCTTATGACCATCGGCGTCGGCTTATACGCTCCCTGTATGGCCCTCGTTTACATGCTCGGTTTGAACCCCTTGGTTGCATTCCCGATCATGATGGCTTCCTGCGCAGGCTTAATGCCCGTAGCCAGTGCCGAATTTATTAAAGCCGGTGCATACGCTCGTAAATCAAGTATCGCCATTACCATCGGCGGTATCGTCGGTGTATTCATCGCAGCAAAATTCGTAACCGGACTTCCCATGAACGTATTGACCATCATCATTACCATCGTTGTAATCTACACGGCCATTACCTACATCAAAAAGTCCAAACAAAGCGCTGCTGCATAATGCAAATAAAAAGACAGGTTTTCGGACCTGTCTTTTTTGTATTTAGAAGACTTATCGTCGAAGGGGCGCGATTTGACAGAAAAGTAGGCCTCCAACGGAGGCCTGAGAAAAAAATTAAAAAAATGTCAAAAAGGGCTTAACATTGTTAAAAAAAAGTTTATAATGGAGTTAAGCGGTGGTCGAAGACGCGTTTAAAAACAAACGGCCGCATCACGCACTGCCATGTACGCTGTTTTGAACAAATCTTGTCGATACAAGGGGGATTTGAATATGGATTTTATTATGGATAAACAACATCTACTGTTGCGCCAACTCTATCGGGACTTTGCCGAAAAAGAAGTGGAGCCGGTCGCAGCAGAAATCGACGAAACATGCGAACCGCCCATGGAAAATATTAAGAAGATGGCCAAAGCCGGCTTCTTCGGCGTTCCCTTCCCGAAGGAATACGGCGGCCAAGGCGGCGATTACTTAGCCTATGCCATGCTCGTAGAAGAGCTTTCGAAAAAATGTGCGACCACCGGCGTTATCGTCTCGGCCCACACATCCCTTTGCTGCGCACCGATTTTTGAAAACGGTACGGAAGAGCAAAAACAAAAATACTTACCCGACTTATTAAGCGGCAAGAAGATCGGCGCTTTCGGTTTAACGGAACCCAATGCCGGTACCGATGCATCCGGTCAACAAACCGTAGCTGTTTTAGACGGCGACGAATGGGTCTTAAACGGCACCAAGATCTTTATCACCAACTCGGGCTTCGCCGATGTCTTTATCATCATCGCCATTACGGATCGTGAAGCCAAAGGCACCCGCGGCATTTCCGCCTTTATCGTCGATCGCGACGCACCGGGCTTCCGCGTCGGTGAACCGGAAAACAAAATGGGTATCCGCGCATCGTCCACTTGCGAATTGATTATGGAAGACTGCCGCATCCCCAAGGAAAACCTTTTGGGTAAAGAAGGCAAGGGCTTCGCTCTGGCTATGAAGACCTTAGACGGCGGCCGCGTCGGCATCGCAGCCCAAGCGGCAGGCATCGCTCAAGGCGCCATCGACGAAGCGGTTAAATACACGAAGGAAAGAAAGCAATTCGGTCGTCGAATTTCTCAATTCCAAAACACGCAATTTACCTTGGCCAATATGCAAACCAAGGCCGATGCGGCTAGACTCATGGTTTACCGCGCAGCCGATACCAAGGGACATCATCTGCCTTACGGCCACTACGCCGCCATGGCAAAACTCTTTGCCGCCGAAACGGCATCGGAAGTAACGAACAGAGCCGTTCAACTCCTCGGCGGATACGGCTTTATTAAAGACTATCCCGTCGAACGGATGATGCGCGATGCAAAGATCACCGAAATCTATGAAGGTACGTCGGAAGTTATGCGCATGGTCATTGCCGGCTGGATGGGTGTCAATTAAGAGGAGGCGTATATCATGAAAATTATAGTCTGTGCAAAACAGGTACCGGATACGACGGAAGTCCGTTTGGATCCGAAGACGAATACATTGATCAGAGAAGGCGTGCCCAGCATCATCAACCCCGACGACAAGGCCGCCATCGAAATGGCTCTGCGCATTAAAGACGAACATGAAGGCACCACGGTCACCGTGCTCTCCATGGGACCGCCGCAAGCGGAAGATGCTCTGCGCGAAGCCTTGGCCATGGGCGCTGATGAAGCCATTCTGCTCACGGACCGCGCATTCGGCGGCGCCGACACCTGGGCTACCAGCCAAACCATTGCCGCCGGTCTGAAAACCGTCGGCGACTACGACTTAATCCTCGCCGGCCGCCAAGCTATTGACGGCGACACGGCGCAAGTCGGTCCCCAAATCGCAGAACACTTAGGTCTGCCCCAAGTTTCCTACGCCGAAGACTTAAAAGTCGTCGACGAAAACACGCTTCACGTCAAACGGCAATTTGAAGATCGCTACCATCTCATCGAAGTCAAGACACCCTGTGTCATTACCGCCTTGGCCGAACTCGCCGAACCCCGTTACATGACAGTACACGGCGTTTACGATGCATACGCCAAAGACGTCACCGTTTGGCACCTAGACGATGTCAAAGACAATGTCGATTTAGCCAACTTAGGTCTGAAGGGCTCCCCGACAAAGGTTAAAAAATCCGAAGCCAAACAAGGCAAGGGCGCCGGTATCGTGCTGAAAGACCTCTCGGCCGACGAAGCGGCACGAGCCATCGTCTCCAAGTTGGAAGAAAAGTACTTGATTTAACATTGGCCAAACAAGGAGCGTGAAATAAATGAGTAAAAATGTATTTGTTATCGCCGAACAGCGCGACGGAGAACTGCAAAAAGTATCCACGGAACTTTTAGGCAAGGCGCGGGAACTGGCCGACGACCTGGGCCAAGAAGTTTACGCCGTCTTATTGGGCGAAAACATTAAAGACAAAGCCGACGTATTAATTCATCATGGTGCCGACAAAGTCATCGTCGTGGAACATCCCCTGTTAAAAGAATACGTCACCGAACCCTACGCTAAATCCATTTATACCATCGTCAAGAAATACGATCCGGAAATCGTGCTCTACGGCGCAACCTCCATCGGTCGCGACCTGGCCCCCCGCTTGGCCGCACGGATTCACACCGGTCTTACCGCAGACTGTACGGGCCTTGAAATCGACGAAGAATCCAAACTTCTGCGCATGACCCGTCCCGCATTCGGCGGCAACTTAATGGCCACCATTATTTGCGAAGACTTCCGTCCCCAAATGGCCACCGTTCGCCCCGGCGTTATGACCCCCCTCGCCAACGACAGCAGCCGCAAAGGCGAAGTCATCATGGAAGATGTGGGCTTAACGGATGCCGACATGAACGTCAAGATTCTCGAAGTCGCTAAAGACGACAAGAAGAAATTGGATATTACCGAAGCCAACGTCCTCGTATCCGGCGGCCGCGGCATCGGCGGACCGGAAGGTTTCGACCTGCTGCAAGAACTGGCCGACGTCATGGAAGGGGAAGTATCCACCTCCCGCGCCACCGTCGATGCAGGCTGGATCGAAAAAGACCGTCAAGTCGGTCAAACGGGTAAGACCGTTCGCCCCGACATCTACTTCGCCATCGGTATTTCCGGCGCCATCCAACACTTGGCAGGCATGGAAGAATCGGGCCTCATTATCGCCATCAACAAAAACGACGGCGCGCCCATCTTCGAAGTGGCTGACTTGGGCATCGTCGGCGATTTGAACAAAATCGTTCCGAAGCTCATCGAAGAATACAAAAAAGCCAAAGCCGCCAAAGCGGAAATCAACTAAACAAAGCAAAGAATCGGCTCCGCCTGGGGCCGATTTTTCATTGCGGAGAAAAAGAACAGGGCGTATTTAAGGCGGGATCGAACCTTTTCATCGCAGCTCTTTCAAAAAACGGGTATAATAGAGTGGCAATTCAAAGAAAAAGAGGAAAAGAAATTGAAAATAAAACACATCCTGATCCTGTTCGCAGCCCTGGGAATCGCCGTCATATCCTGCGGCGCTGCCCCTCGGAAAAACGCGGGGAGAACCCCTCGCGCCAAGGCCCGGGCCACGGTAACATACCGTCACCGAGGTGCGAGACGCAAGGCGAAGCGTCGCCTGAAAAAACGCCCGTGCCGGCGAAGAATAAAAAAAGCCGCGAGAAAGCAGCCGAGGGAGGCGAAGGGCCCTTCCTTTTCCAATATGGCCAAGGCGGAAGACAAAAAATACGTGGAAGCACGATTGAAGTCATCGCTCAGCGCCGAAAATGTGGACCGACTCATGGCCCTCGTCGACGATTACAACGGCACCGCCGCCCCCTACCTCACGGCGGACTTTTCGAAAAGCGGCATCCCAACCTACGACGTGGGCAAAATCACGGAAGCCCAATCGAAAAAGCCCATGAACTACCCCAACACCAATTGCCGCATCACCACCTATCTTCTGCTAAAAGACGATATGAAAGTGAGTGAAGACATAGAAGAAGATGGCGAGCTCCTCTTTATGGATAAAGAGGCCCTGAGCCGCGGAGGCATTTTAAACGAAAAAGAAACGGCGGATTTCATTCGCCTCTTCAGCCGCGTCAAGACCGACGGGAGCAAAGACCCCGCCCATCAGGGCAAGATCATGGAAAAATTTCTGTCCCAAATGACCTTTTCGGACAAAGCCTCCATGGTGTCCGTGGTGCTTCACGACAATCTCGACGGCAATTACCTGTTTATCGGCCACGTCGGCGTCCTGGTAAAAGACGGCAGCGGCTACCTTTTTGTGGAAAAAATTTCCTTCGAAGAGCCCTACCAGGCCATTCGCTTTCAAAACAAAGAGGCGTGCTACGGCTACCTGAAAAATAAATACAAAGACTACACCGATCCCAATGTGGCGCCGCCCTTTATTATGGAAAACAATCGCTACGTAGGCTGATGTAACAAATGATACGGTGCCGGTTTCAAAAATAAGCTATCCTTAAAGCAGGTGATAGAAATGCATGCAATAAAAATCAAAAGAGCCTACGAAAAGGCGGAACCCGACGACGGAGCGCGCATCCTCGTTGACCGCTATTGGCCGCGCGGCGTGAGAAAAGAAGATGCGGCCCTCGACTCTTGGGCAAAAGAAGTGTGCCCGTCCACCGGGCTCAGAAAATGGTTCGACCACCGGGACGATCGCTTTTCGGTTTTTGCCGAAAAATACCGGGAAGAACTTGAGGTATCGAAGGCGGCGACAGCGTGGCGCGATGAAATCATAAAACGATTGAACCGCGGCCCCGTCACTCTCGTTTACGGCGCCAAGAGCGAAGAGACGAATCACGCCCGCGTCTTAAAAGCATGGATAGAAGAAGCATTAAATAAAGAGTAGGAACGATGAATTTCGTATGTCACGGCGGCGACGTCGCCACATTAAAAGAACTGATCAATTACGAAGAAAAGACCGTGGCGAAGAAAGAAATCGCATCCAATGGGAGCGTGAGACTGATCCTGGTGGCCTTTGACGACGATGATGCATAATTCCTCACCGCGCCACGCCGACGCCCTTCTCGCCGTCTCAGAAGGCGAGGCCGCCGTCGACTACGAAAGGGCGGAGCGCAAAGGAAGGGCCGGGGACATGATTTGCTTTGATAAAGAGGGTCTCCATTCCGTAAAGGCATTGGGTAAAATGAAGACGGCCCCCATGCTCATGACGTAAAGAACAAATAAAATGGACTTGCAAGAATCGTAAAACCTTGGTATACTATTTATTGTTATAAATGGTATGGAGAGTTAGCTCAGTTGGTAGAGCACTACGTTGACATCGTAGGGGTCGCTGGTTCAAGTCCAGTACTGTCCACCAAGGGACGCACCTGAAAGGGTGCGTTTTTTTATGCCCGAAAGAGAAAGGGTATTTTTTCACATAAGAACAAAAAAGCATGATATAATGAACTGAATAGTTATAGATATTGGTAAAGCCTTACCTGAATATAGAAGGATGTCCGGTCGGTTTCCATCGACCGAGAAGAGGAACCTGCATACGCCCTCCTGGCGGGAAGCTTGTTCCGTAGCGCAATGTGACCTTAGACGAATGAGAAGGAGTGATTCTATGAACAGAAAATTGACTGCCCTGCTGTTGGCCATGACCTTTGTCTTATCTACCATGGCACCGACCGTAGCTGCGGCTGAAACGGGCAAGACCGACACGAAAACAACGGCGGCTGTTTCCGTGGAAAAGCCCAAGAAGGGAAAATGGAAACTCGCCACATTGGTTGCGAAGGTCTTGGGCACGAAAGAAGAAACAGAGAACGAGCCGACGGAGCCTGCAGAAGGTTCTTCGGAAGATAAATCTGTAGACGGAAAAGAAAAGAAAAAAGAAGAACCCGGCAAGGGTGAAGAAGAGGAACCCGTAAACGTTCCCGCTAAAATTTCCTTTTTTGTAAAAGATAGTAAAAAAGACGACTCCGACGGATTGGACGGAGCAGAGCTTCAATATGTAAAGATAAAAGGCGACTTGAAGGAAGATCCGAAGGACATCAAGGATACGAAGTCAGTTCTCACATTAGAACCTGCAAAATATGAGTTCAAGATGACCAAAGCCCCCGATGGCTATAAGGAAGCGAAGGATTTTACGCTTGAAATTACCAAAGACGGTGAGATCAAGGATGCAAATAAACTACCCATTGAGATCAAGGACGGTAAAGAAGGCAGTAAGATCTTGGTACTGAAGGTCGAAGAAGCCAAAAAAGAACCTGAAAAAGAAGCCGTAAAGATTTTCTTCAGCATCCGAGATGCCGCCGACAACACTAAGGAATTGGCCGGAGCGAAGCTGAAGGTTACCAATGAAGACGGCAGTATAGTAGAGAAAGCATGGACAAGTAAAGCAGAGGCCTTTGAAATCAGCGGTTTGAAGGAAGGCAAGTTTAAGTTCTCTGCCGAAGCACCTGCAGGTTACAAGATCAAAAATAATCCCATCGAATTTGAGATTACTGCAGAAGGTAAAATCAAAGACGACAATAAGTTCTTGGAAAAGACCAAGGACGGCAAGCAAACCCTGATTATGAAAGCCGAAAAAGAAGCGGGTAAAACCTTCTTCGGCATGAAAGACAGCGTCGGCAGAGTTGTTACCGGAGCCACGCTGCAAATCAGAGAAAGAAAGAGCGGTAGGCCGGTTGACGATGCCACATGGAAGAGCGAAAAGGGCATGGTCCCCATCGCTTTGAAGGCGGGCGAATACGAACTGGTACAAATCGACGGCCCGGCCAAGGGTTACACCATGGCAGCGCCCATCTCCTTCGGCATTAATGACAATGGCGAAATCATGGGGCTCTCCAAGGACGAACACGGCGACCAATACCTGGCCCTGCGCGTGGATCCCCTTGAAAGCAAGACCTTCTTCAGCGTGAAAGACAACCGCGGCAATGAAATCGCCGGGGTCAAGCTTCAAATCAAAGAAATCGGCACCGAACAAATCGTACAACAATGGGAAAGCGGCAAATCCCCCGTGGATTTCAAAATGGAAGCGGGCGAATACGAATTTTCTCAAATCAACGTGCTTCCCGGCTATCAAATGGCATCGCCGATTCGATTTAAAGTGGCAGACGGCAAAATCATAGAGGCCGGCAAAGGCCTCAGCGCCGCAGGCGGCCAACAAGTGCTGAGCTTAGTCGACGGCTATGTCAAGCACGGAATTAAATTCAGACGAGTGAAAGGCGACGGCAAGGACCTCGCCGGCACCACCATCGAAATCTATAAAGACGGAACGAAAGTCGCCTTCTGGAAGAGCGGCAGCGAAGCCAATACGTTGGAACTGGAACCCGGCGTCTATCGTTACCACGAAGCCGGCATCCCCGACGGACACAGAAAAGTGGCCGACTTTGAATTTGAAGTCAAAGCCGACGGCACCATCAGACTCGGTGCGGTTCAGATCGGCGATACGGTAAAATTAAAAGACAGAACCCTCATCATTTCCGGTAATGAGGTAAAAGCCGACCCGAAAGAAAAATCGAAAGAGAAAAAGGGTGCGGAAAGCATCTGGGTCGAATTCAGCCTCACGAAACGAAGCGGCGGCGAACTTTCCGGCGTCATCGCGGAAATCTACCAAGGCAGCACCATGGTGGAAAGCTGGACCAGCACGGACCTCAGCTACCTGACCCGACTGCAACCGGGCACCTATCGCTTCCACGTGAAGACGGCCCCCACGGGATTTGCCGCGCCGAAAGATTTTGAATTCACCGTCAAAGAAGACGGCAGCGTCACCCTGGGCACCATTCCCGCGGGCGAAACGGTCACCGTCAAAGGCGGCCTGATTACCGTCATCTTCGAAACCCAGGCAGCGGCTGCAGCCATCGCCGGCGGCACCACCGCCCAAGGCGGCACGAAGTCCAATCTGCCCAAGACCGGAGACGGCATCAGCCCCGTGGTATACGCCGCGGCCATCGGCGTCGTCGGCGCCATTACCTTGGGAATCGGCCTGAAGAAACGCAGAGAAGAAATCGATGAAGCCAAGTAAAAATAAGAACAAGAAAGGGAAATTCCTGATATATTTGGGGATTTCCCTTCTCCTTATCGGGGCGGCCATTCCCGTGAAGGTTTATTTTAAAAACCGGGCGCAAAAAGAAGAAGCCGTGAAACTGGAAGAGCAAATGTTGAGCGGCAGGCCGCAGGAAAAATCTGCCGATGCGGCCGATACCGGCGATGCCATCACCTACGACAACGCTCTGGGCGTCATACGCATCGACAAAATCGGCGCGGTGTATCCCATCTTCGACAATACGAACAAAAAGACCCTGCTTCTCGGCGTCGGCGTGGTGGACACTACGGATGCGCCGAGCACGAAAAGAAACACCCTCACCGTCCTGGCGGGGCACCGCGGCTCGGGCAGGGGCCTGGATTACTTTTTGCACATCGGCAAACTGGAGCCCGGGGATGAAATCAAAATCACCACCAGAAAAGAAATCCTCCACTACCGCGTGGTGGGCGATGAAGTGGTGGAGCCCAACGACTGGAGCCGCTTTATACGGGAAGAGGACAAGACCAAGCTCTACCTGATGAGCTGCCATCCCTATCCCAAAAACAACAAGCGCCTATTGGTGAAAGCCGATTTAGTCAAATACACGGAGCTATAAGACAGAAGAGAACAGCCGCCGTCATGGCCGGCTGTTTTTTCGTGGAAAAATTTCGCGGGGAAGCGACAAAATCCTTTTGTGTTAAAAATTTACTCGAACAAGCCGGGAAATAAAAAAATCAGCGGGAAATGTATAACCATTCAATAAATATTGTTTTAACAATTCGGTTGAGGGTACATAAATAAAACCGGGAAGGTCTTTACATAGATCCCGACTCGGGCTCGACAAGTAAAAGAACTTTCCTATCGTAAAACGAAAAATTACAAAGGAGGAAACCATGGAATTCAAAAAAGTAGTACTGTTAGGCGGCGGCGTCCTCGGTACGCAAATTGCCTTAATGTGCGCCTACACCGGCCACGACACCACCATATGGCTGCGCAGCGAAGGCTCTATCGGTCGTACCCAACCGAAGATCGATCACTTTAAAAAAGAAATCCTGAAGGCCCTGGACGAATCCAAAGGCCTTATCGGCAATCCCCTGGGCGCCTACCTCTATCCCAAGGCTCTGATTCGGGATTGGAACAGCATGACGGCTGAAAAAATCGACGCCCTACACGCCGAAGTGGAAAAGAACATGAACGAAAAGCTCCATCTCGAGCTGGATGCGAAAAAAGCATTGAAAGATGCGGACATCGTCATCGAAGCCATGACCGAAGATCCCAAGCAAAAAATCGAACTCTACGAAAAATTCCGCGATCTCTTCGACGAAAAGACCATTCTCTGCACCAACTCGTCTACCCTGCTTCCCTCGACCTTTGCCCAATACACGGGTCGTCCGGAAAAATACATGGCCTTGCACTTTGCCAACGAAATCTGGAACTACAACACGGCGGAATGCATGGGTCACGAAGGCACCGATCCCGCCGTCTACGACGACGTGGTTCGCTTTGCCGAAGAAATCAATATGGAACCCATTAAGCTGCACAAAGAACAGCCGGGCTACGTCCTAAACTCCCTTTTGGTTCCCCTCTTGGATGCGGGCTCCGCTCTTTGGGCGAAAGGCGTCGCCGATCCGGAAACCATCGACAAAGCGTGGCGCCTGGCCACCGGCGCACCGGCAGGTCCCTTTAAAATCATGGACGTGGTGGGACTGAAGACCGTCTACGCCATCGTCAGCATGAAAGAAGACGCCAAGGATCCCGACTCCCTGAACCACAAAATCCTCACCATGATCGGGGAAAAGGTGGAAAAAGGCGAGCTGGGCGTGGCCGCCGGCAAGGGCTTCTACGACTATACCGAATAAAAGGAAACACGAAACTGAATAAAGGAAACACGAGCAAGATCCGCGGGGCCATGACCCTGCGGATTTTTTTGCGTGAAGGAAAAATTCCCTCAGGCCTTTGATATAATAAGAAAAAAGGAGGACCTATGACCGATTACAAGAGAGAACGAGAGGCGGGGGAACGCTTCAGCCTCCATGACGCCCATATCGTTGCCATGGATTGCGACTACGACAGCGAAACAATGCGCCTCGTGCCCCAATACGGCTTTGTGGATACACTGACCGATACCATGGTGGAGGGGGATGTGATCATTACCGGCGTGTCCCCGGAAGATTCCTACGTCACCATCATAGAATACAAAAACGTCTTGACGGGGAATGTGGGAAGTTTCGTCGGCGAAAAAATGACCCTCGTCTCCTTTCTTGACGCCTTCGATTCGAAATTCAACGCCATGGACATCATGAGCACCTACCATGGTTACATGAACTGCATCATCACCGGCTTTTTGAGTCGCGGCGACGAGGATTTGGAAATATATATGGATATTTTCTACCGCGGCGATTTTATCTACCGTGTGCGGGAGAAGTAAGCCATCCGTGAAAGGAGTACGCCATGTACGAAAGTCTGACGAAATATTTGGATGTGTTTAAGGAAGACGGCTACGGCCGGTGGATCATCGACGAAAAGGAAGTTCACTTTCCCTATGTGAATTACGATGAGGCGGTGAGGAATTTTCTCGGCGACGTCATGGCTTTTGTGGACGCGCACGAGGAAATGGATTTGAAAAGATACTCCTTGATTCTTGAAGATCTCGGCATCGAGATGAGTACGGAGGCCATGGCCGAGGCGGATCCGGAGGTCCTCGACGGGCAGGCGGTCATGGCACTTATCGTGGCGAGTATGCGGGGCGAACGGTTTTGTGACGGCTTTTTGCTTCGCTTGCTTAATGAGGGCTGCGTGGTGAAGTGGCTGAAGCGGCTGAAAGAGATCGACGGGAATGAGCGGGCGAGTAACCGCCGAACAATTTAGAAAAATCAAGGGCACCTATGGCGGTGCCTTTTTCCTTGGCTACATTTCCTTTACAATGTGGGTGTTTTGTCTAAGAATGGCGCGGGCAGGTAAATTGATTTAGCCCGGCGGGTATAATGATGGAAAGAGAGAATCGTTTTGCAGAAAAATCGGGAGGTACTATGAAGGCTTTTAAAGGCATGCTTCCATATCTCGCGGGAATCGTCGCGGCATTTTATCTTTTGCCCCTCTGCATGAGGGACACGGGCGGGGCGATATTGGTTTTGCTCTTGGCCATGCCCATCCTATGCCTCGCCATTTCCTTCGCCTACGGCAGGAGGCGGGGCTTCCACCCGCTTTATCCTTTGGCGGTGAGCCTTTGTTTCTTGCCGTCCATTTGGATTTTTTACAATGAATCGGCATTGATTTACGTAGCGGTTTACGGCGCCTTGGCGCTTTTGGGAAGTTTTTTGGGAGGCTTGCGATGAAATTAAGCGTTAAAAAGATTGCCCTCGGCATTTTTGTTCTCCTTGTTCTTGCGGTGGTAAATACCCTATTCGGCAATCCCATGTCGAAAGCCTTGGCGGAGCACGGGGCGGACAAGGTGATCGCGGAAAAGTACGGCGATTTGGATTTATCCCGCGAAAAGGTGTTTTATAACTTTAAGGCTCCCGAGTACGTGGTACACCTGCAAGATAAGAACAGCGAGGACTCCCAATTTGAATTGTGTTTCGATTCTTTCGGCCGCTTGAGGCGTGACACTTACGACTGGCGCATCGACAATACGGCGGCGCGCTTCGAAAGTGCAGTGTGGAAATATGGCGAGGTTCTTGAAAAGAAATATGATTTTCCCTATGAAATCTCGTTGTCCGCTTGGAACAAGATCGATGAGGCAGACTATTTGACCTTGGATCAGCCGGTGGATTTAAAGCATTTGCCTTATAAACTCGAGGTGCAAACTTTTGGCGAAAGAAAGATCACGGCGGATGAGGCCATGGCGATTTTAAAGCGGCTTCAACAGATTATGGACGACGAAAACCTCGACGTCATGGAATATGCTTTGACCTTCGAACCGAAGGGTAGTCGGGATGAAAACGGCGCCTTAAAAAACAAGGACGATATGTTCTCCGTCTACGAGGTGCCGGCCGATGTGGTGCGCCGAGGTGATGTAGATGCCCTGAAGGCCTTGGCGAAGGAACAGATGACGGAAGGGAAGGACTAAGACGATGTGGCTCGTATTCGGCGTGGGTGCTGCGGCCTTCGCTTTTATTAATCTCGCAAAGCCCGGCAAGAACCGTGCGACCTTTCGCTGGGCGAGCCTGTCTCTCACGGCTCTCGCCCTCTGCGCCTTTTACGCCGACGGCGCCGCACGGGTGCTGAAAGAAGACTGGGGCGGGCTCATGGACACCATGCCCACCCTTAGCCGCGCCCTGTGGATCTTAACCGCGGCATCCATCGTGCTCAACGGTGCCGGCCTTTTTAAAAAAACGACTCGAGATAATTGAAGATAAGATTTTTCAACCCGCTTCGGCGGGTTTTTTATTTGTAATTTAAATGAATTTACGGCGCGCATAATCTTTTTCGATACAAAGCCGTGAGGCAATGATTCATGTTAATATAAAAACATAAAGTTTCATGTTTGAGGTTTTCATTCAAACAAAAGGAGGAAATAATGAAAAAATTCATCGGATGTCTGCTGGCCTTCGTGATGTTGGTCGGCTTTGCATCTCCGAGCTTCGCCCAAGTGGACAAGGTGGGCGTATTGCAGCAAAAAGACATCGTCGTCGGCAGAGACGGGGGCGATCTGAAGCTGGATGCGACGTTGACCCGGGCAGAATTTATGAAGCTGCTCGTTCACGCTTCCGGTATGGAAGGCGTGGCTGAAAAGAAAGAGTACAACCGCCTCGGCTTTACGGATGTATCCAAGGCTCACTGGGCTTACAAGTACATCGAGCTGATGAAGGATTTAGGTGTAGCCGCGGGCTATCCCGACGGACGCTTCAAACCCGACGCGCCGATCAGCTATCAGGAAGTTATCGCCTTTGCGGTCAGATTGGACCGCGATTTTAAGGACACGAATCGCGTTGAAGGAAAGAACTGGGCAAACCATTATATCGATTACGCAAAGAAGACAGGCCTTTTAGAAGGCATTGCAGTCACGGACTTTACGAAACAATCCATTCGCCGAGATATTTTCGATCTCATCTACAACGGCCTTCCCATGTTGGAAACCCGCAATATTCTTCGCGACAAATTGGTTCTTCAAGAAAAGAAGGCCGAGGAAAAACCCAATAGCGGAAAATCCGGCACCTCTTCCGGCGTGACGCCGACGCCGACGCCGAACCCGAAACCGAATCCGACGCCGAATCCCGAAGACAAGTACGTGAATATTCCGGACCCCTTGTTCTTAAAGGTCATTAACAAAAACCTGGATCCCAATCGTCCCGACGATCAAAAGGTCACGAAGGAAGAAATGGAAAGCCTCACTATGATTTCTCACTATCTCGACGACGAGGGCAAGCCGGGGATTAAGGACGACGCCAAAAAATCCATACTTGGCACGCCGAGAAGCCTCAAAGGCACGCCGGAGTATAAATTTATGACCAGCTACGGCATCAAGAGCATCGAAGGCATTCAATACGCCAAGAACCTGACGCATCTCAAGTTAAATGAAAATGAAATCAGCGACATTACGCCTCTGAAGGATTTAAAGAAATTGGAATACCTGGAAATTTCCAGAAACCGTATCGTCGATTTGACACCACTGAAGGACCTTACCAATTTGACCTTCTTAAAGCTGTACAATAACTGGATCGAAGACGTAACGCCTTTGGCAGGTTTGGTCAATTTAGAGGGCCTGGATCTGCACAACAATGTGCATCAAGAGATAATAGATGGTAAGCGCATCAACAGCGGCGGAATTTCCGATATTTCGTCTCTGAAAAATTTGACGAAGCTGAATTTCCTGGATCTTTCCGCCAACAATCTAAAGGACGTCTCCGTCATTAAAAACTTCGACAAGATCAAGGACATCGACCTTTCCGGCAACCACATTGAAACCTATGTGGGATTGGACGAATCCATCGCCAAGCGCTACGTGGCCGTAGCCAACGGCGTCGGAAGTCAAAACTTCTGGGCTCAATCGGTGACAAAGGAAGAGCCGATTACCGTAACGTCGGCGGATGTGGAATTCGACAATCCCTACAAGGGCTTTAAAGAACTCTTCATCTCCCTCGCCAAGGTGATGGCGGAAGAGGAGGTAAGCGACGAGGATGCGCTTCAAGGTGCGCAAATGTACACGATGATCAAATCGAATACCGATGGCGTCGAAGCCGCCTATGATTTGAATTCGAATAAGATCACGCTCAGCGTATCCGATGCATTCCGCGAAGCGAACAAAGGCAAGACCGTGGATGTGAACATGATGATTGTCTTTGGTGGTGCCTATGAATGGGCTTTAAATGTAAAACTGAAGATCGATTAGGAAGAAATCGCGGCACAATTCCGTGCCGTTTCACCGCAATAAAAGAAGGCGCCATGTCGGCGCCTTTTTGCGTGCCCATTAATTCATTTTCACCAGTTCTTTTTGAATCCATTTTCCCGCCACGTGGGCGAGCTTTTCTTATAGATTTTCCAGAGCTTGCTCGATATCGGCGATAATATCTTCTTTATCTTCGATACCGACGCTCATACGAATGAGGTCGGCGCTGACGCCGGCGGCCAGGAGTTCCTCGTCGTTCATTTGGCGATGGGTGGTGCTCGCCGGGTGGAGGACACAGGTGCGGGAATCGGCCACGTGGGTGACGACGGCGGCGAGTTTTAAGCTATCCATAAACTTCGTAGCGGCTTCCCGACCGCCTTTGATGCCGAAGGAGATGACGCCGCAGGAACCGTTGGGAAGGTATTTTTTCGCCAGCTCGTGTTGGCTGTCGTCTTCCAATGCGGAGAAATTAACCCAGGCGATTTTGTCGTGGCCTTTTAAATATTTGGCCACGGCGTGGGCGTTTTCGAAATGGCGAGGCATTCTGAGGTGGAGGGTTTCCAAGCCTAGCCCCAAGTAGAAAGAATTTTGCGGCGAGGGAATACTTCCCAAATCGCGCATAATCGTCGTGGTCATTTTTGTAATATAGGCGCCTTTTCCGAAGGTTTCCGTAAAGGTAATGCCGTGATAGGTTTCATCCGGCTCTGTCAATTGAGGATATTTATCTCCGTGTTTCGTCCAGTCGAAGTTTCCGGAATCGATGACGGCGCCGCCGACGGAATTGGCGAAACCGTTCATGTATTTCGTCGTGGAGTGGGTGACGATGTCGGCGCCGTATTCGAAGGGGCGAAGGAAAATCGGCGTGGGGAAGGTGTTGTCCACAATGAGGGGCACGCCGTGAGCGTGAGCCGCTTCGGCGAAGGTTTCGATATCTAAAATTTTAAGTGCCGGGTTGGCCAGGCTCTCTCCGTAGACCGCCTTCGTATTGGGGCGGAAGGCGCGGTCCAATTCTTCTCGCGTCGCCGCCGGATCCACGAAGGTGGATTCGATGCCCATGTCCTTCATGGTGTGGGCGATCAGGTTGTAGCTGCCGCCGTAAATGGCGGAGGATGCCACCACGTGATCCCCGGCTTTTAAAATATTAATAAGTGCGTAGAAATTCGCCGCCTGACCGGAAGAGGTGAGGATGCCACATGCGCCGCCTTCCAAGGCCGTGATCTTAGCCGCCACGGCGTCGTTGGTAGGATTGGCCAGTCGGGAATAGAAATAGCCCGATTCCTTCAAGTCGAAGAGATCGCCCATTTGCTGAGAAGAGTCGTATTTAAATGTTGTCGATTGTACGATGGGCACCACGCGAGGTTCGCCGTTTTGGGGATCGTATCCCGCTTGTACACATAATGTTCCGAGTCCTTGTTTTGTCATCATATTCTCCTTATAATTCATTTTTCACAGTGGATGGGACGGCGTTTTTTGCCGATCCCTTCGCAAGTTCATAGATTATGCCGAGTACGAAGCCCGTAACGGCCGGTAAGAGCCACGCGAAGCCCGCTCCCGAAAGGGGGATGGCGTCGACGGCGGCCTCTAATAGGGGAAGGCCCGTAAAGGCGGTGATCGCTTCCAATAAACTGACCACCAGGGTAAAGACCATGGCGACGCGGAAGGCGAGGGCGTGATTTTCAAGGGGTTTGTAGAAAACGCCCAAGATCATGAGCATGATCACGCTGGGGTAAACCATGAGGTAAATGGGCGTCGCCAAGAAGACGATTTTTTCCACGCCCAGTAAGGTAATGCCCGCGCCGATACAGGAAAATAATATAGCGGCCTGTTTATGGGAAAGTTTCCCCTTCGTAAATTCGTGGAAGAAATTGGCGATGGATGTAATTTGTCCGATCGCCGTGGTCAAGCAGGCGAGGACGACGGCGATGCTCAATAAGGCCAGCCCTTTTTCGCCTAAAATGGCACGGACGATATTGAGCAGTAGCGTGGCGTGATCGATGTCCACCGGATACTGTCCGCTTAATTTTGCGCCGAAATAGAGGAGACCAACGTAAATGACGAAGAACAGACCGAAGGTAATGACGCCGGCCTTGGCGACGATACCGTTTCGCTCCTTGTCGCTTGCATAGCCTCTTCGCACGATGTCGCCTATAAAGACGGTGCCGATTAAAAAGCTTACCAGTAAATCACCCGTTTGGTAGCCGCCCAAGAACGAATTTAAAAGGACGTTTTCCGCTTGAGGTGCGGCAGGGACGGCATCGATGGGAAAGAGCACGCCTTTAATCACGATAATAAATAATATCGCCACGAGGGCCGGTGTCAAATAGCGGGCTACTTTGTCGATCATGGCGCTTAAGTCCAAGGCGAAGTAAAGGGCAATGCCGAAATAAAAGAGGGCGAATGCCGCCATGGGCACCTTTGGGAACAGCGCCTGAACGCCGAGTTCGTAGGCCACGGCGCCGGTTCTCGGCACGGAAATGTGGCCGGCGAAGAGCATAATCAAGAGCAATAAGTATTTAGAAAATTCCGGGTGGATGTTTTTCGTAAGGGCCTCCACGGAACCCGCTCTCGAAATAACGTACAGGGCGACGATGGGCATTAAGACGGCCGAAATCATAAGTCCTACGGCGCCTAAGCTCCATTGATCTCCCGATACGAGGCCCAGGGCGCCGGGGAAAATTAAATTGCCCGCCCCAAAATAAGAGGCAAAGAGCGCCAAGCCGATGTAAAAAGTGTCTCGATTTTTCTGTTTCATTTCATTCTCCTTTTGTCCTCGGTTATTCGCGATAAATAAAAAAAGCCTCCGTCCCTAAAAGGACGAAGGCAAAATGCTCGTGTTACCACCTTTTTTCATTATTTTATCGCTAAAATAACCTTACAGAGTACTATCATACCCGTGACGCTATAACAGGCGTACCTGTCGCAGCCTAAACCGAAGTCTCGGTGCGAACACTCCGAGGCCATGTTCCAAAACTTCCATGCCGATTTCTCTCACCAAATGAAATCTCTCTGTAAGCACTTCCCTTTTGTACTCTCCTCTTCAACGTTATGAATGGAATTATAAGCGAAGTGACATGAGGAGTCAAGGGATATTTTAAAAAAATTAAAATCCATGAAATTTCCGGGTTTGTTTCGTGGTGCGGAGAATTTTTTCCGTTGCAAAGAAGGCGCCATGTCGGCGCCTTTTTGCGTGTTCATTAATTCATTTTCACCAGTTCTTTTTGAATCCACTTTCCCGCCACGTGGGCGATCTGTTCGATTTTTTGGATTTTTACGAAGCGGTGGTGAAAGAGTGTCTTTGCGTTTTCGACGTAATCGCTGTTTAAGAGGGCGAGGACTTTCACATTTTTTCGCGCCAGCATGTCCAGGTAGCGGGCGGTGTCTTCCAGGGCCGGCGTTTCGGAATAGGCTTTGCCGAGTCGAAGTCCCTTTCCCGCCAAGGGTTTAAAGTCGTTGGGATTGGCGTCGGTGAGGACGATGCTAAGCAGGGGCGCCTTGGAGCTTATCAGAACGGGGTAGGCTTTGAAAAAAAGGCCGTCTCGATTCCAGCCCATGGATTTGTAGCGGAAAATTCTCTTCATGTCGGCGGCCTCGTCGTAGTCTTTTAAGATGGTGACGACGGTGGTATCTTCCACGGTTTGGTAGGAGAGGATGCGGTTTCGGATCCCGTTGTTTTCCAAGGATTTTGAAAGGATATAGGCTTCGATGGCGATATCCGATTCGATGGGCAAGAGGGAGGCGGAGGCATCCAGCACCAGGTCCACTTGAAAGCCGGGGGCGGGGATGAGGTTTTTGCGCTCGAAGATGGAGGCGCGATTTGAAATTTGGGAGCGAAAGGCGCGCCGGGGAACGAGCTTGCCGCTCTTGGCCGCTTCGCCCTCCATGTCGGTGACGGATGCCAGCTTCAGTTTAAAGGCTTTTGTCATTTCTTCGATGGCGCGGCGGTAGGTGGCCTGCTTTTTTTGAAATTTAAGCAAGTGGCGGCGCACGGTGCGGGCGTTCAGGTCTTGATTCAAGCGCTTATCGGCATCTTCAATGCCTCTTGTAAAGAAGATGCGGGATTTTCTGTGGCCGTCGGTACATAGGGCGCGGTTCAAGGCCAGGCTCTTTTCTTCGGAAAAAAGGTTCCGTCCGAAGGTTTCTTCGATGGCATCTTCCCGGTCTTTTTTAATGCGGCGAAAGAAATTGGTGAAGACGGGCAGATCGCCGCCTTTTCCGTCGCCATGAAGGAAGGCGGGCACATTGGCGCGCTCGACGGAGACGTAGCCGGGAATGGAAAAGAGGTGGATGGCGGGAAGCCAGGGAGGCAATGGCCGGGCATGCTCCCGGTAGCGGAGGCATTGGGTGAAGAGGGCGATGACATTGGCCTCTAAATCGTCCTCTGTCGTGTCTTGAGGCAGGCGGAGCTTTTCGTAGAGGGCCATTTCTTTCTTGTTGAGCTTTTTATAGGGCAGGCCCAGGATGTCATGGGTGCGTTTCATTTCCATGGCGTAGAAGAGGGGGATACGAAGGGCCAAGGTGCGGCGGCGCAGGTCGTGGCCATCGTCCAGGAAGCGGCAGGCGAAATCTTTCCGAAGATCCGAAAGCACGGGGCGCTCCTTCCCTTCGCGGTGATAGACGACATCTTCCAAAAGGTAGAGGGCAAAGAGGTCGTATTTTTCCCGCTGCAGTTGGCCGGAGAAGCGACCGAAGAGGGCGTCCAAGGTGTCGGCGCCGAAGTATTTTGCCGCGAGGCCGAGGATCAGGTTTAAGTAGAAGTCCGGATTGCCGGCAAGGTCCAGGCCGTAGAGAACGGGTTTATAATCGTAATTTTCCGCGCCCGCCCATTGAAGATTGTCGGGCCTGCTGTCTCCATGGGATTTCATAGGCGGCCTATTTCACCAGATCCGACAGATGGAGCGGTTCTTTGAAGCGCGCCTTGATTAAATCGGCCACCAGCTCCTCTTCGTAGGGATCGAAGATTTTGTTGACGAGGCTCAAGTTCAGGGACTCTTTCAGTTCCAAGCCTTCCTTCACCAAGTCCACGGCATCGAAGAGGCCGCGAATATCCATGGCGTGGTGGGCAATTTCGTTGGCGTCGGCCTTGCGTTGGATGTCCGCCACCAGTCGGCACAGGTCGCGGATAAAGGCGGGCTTCAGCTCCGGATAGGTCTCGCCGATCAACAGACTCAGGTCGTCGTCTGCGAGAGGCGGCATTTTCAGTACGACGAAGCGAGACAGCAGGGCTTCGTTTAAGTCCCGGGTGCCTTCGTAGCCGTAGTTCATGGTGGCGATAAAGCGGGTGGCGGGGTGGATTTTGATGAGATCGTAGCCCGGCATGTCGATGATGCGCCGGTAGTCCAAGGCGGAGTGGAGCACGGCCAGGGCTTCGTTTTTCGCCATGTTAATTTCATCCAGCACGGCAAAGCCGCCGACTTTCGCCGCCAAGGTAATGGGGCCTTCTCTGAAAAACACGTCGCCGCCCTTTAAGCTGTCGTCGCCCAGCAGGGCCGGGGCGTCGATGCTCATGTGAAGGGACACGTTCCACAGGGGCCTTTGAAACTGCGCGGCCAAATTTTCCGCCAGTACGTTTTTGCCCGTGGATTTTTCGCCGACGAGGAGCAAATTTTTTCCGGATAAAATGGCTGCCGTGGCGGCACGCAAGATTTCCTCGCCGTGGTAGTTGAAGCGAGGATGGGGGATGCGGTCTTTATAAGCTTCCGGAAGAGGATTGCTTTCAATAAATGCTTGAATAGGGTCTGTTTGATTCATGTTCATCTCTCATTTGTTTTTTCACTTCGGTTTGCGTTCAATACATGAACGGCCGGTCTTATATGTATTGTACCACGAAAATTCGCCGCCGTTTATACGGGGTCGTTTACGTAAATGTACAGGGGGGATTTTTCCTTAAATGGAAACAAAGCGCAACAGAAAAAGCCCGCCGAAGCGGGCTCTTTTTGTCGTTCTCTTCTCTCTAGAAGGGTTCAAAGTTTTGCATGTTCCACCATTCTTGTTGGTAGATGTCGTATTGTTTTTGCAGGGTTTCCACGTGGCTTTCTTCCCATTTAGCCAAGATATCGAAGAGCTTTTTGGATTCGGCGCTTTCGACTTTGTCTTTGGCTTCGGTGTAGAATTTCACGGAATCTTTTTCCATGTTCAAACCTACGGAGAAGACGGTGACGGCCAAACGAACCATGTCTTCGTCGACTTTGTCCCATTTGAAGATGCCCGGGGAGGGTACTTCTTCTTTTAAGGTTTCGGGATCGAAGTTAATGCTTCTGGAGTCGTCGATGAGCTTTTCGGAAAGGCTCTTTAAATATTCGATGTGGTCTTCTTCTTGACGCGCCAGGTCTAAGAGGGCGTCTTTCGTGGAGGAGGGAGCGAATTTGTCTGCGGACAGTTTGTAAAATTCAGCGCCTTCCACTTCGTTGAGCATGGCTTGTCTTAGGATTTCAACTTCATTTCGCATTGAGGATCTCCTTCATCTTTTCTTCGCCGAATTTCAGGGCGTCTAGGTTCATTTTCGTGACTTTTTCACCTTTTTTGCCGTAGAGCTTGTCGACGGCTTTTTCCAAAGCTTGTTGGCTGACCATATTGAGGACGGTGTTAAATGCGCCGATCATGATCATGTTCAGGACTCTGGGGTTGCCGTATTCTGCGGTGAGGTCGTTGACGGGCAGGTGGTGGGACGTGATGTCTTTTCTGCTCGTGTCTTTGTTGACCAGGGAGCTGTTAATGAAGATGTGGCCGCCCGGTGCGACGTAGGATTCGAATTTGTCCAGCGAGGGTTCGTTCATGACGATGGCTGCATCGGCGGTGGAGATGTTCGGTGCGCCGATGGGTTCGTCGGAAATGATGACGGAGCAGTTGGCGGCGCCACCGCGCATGGCGGGGCCGTAGGAGGGCAACCAGGATACGTGTTTATCGTCGAACATGCCGGCATAGGTCAGCAGTTGGCCGATGCCCATAACGCCTTGGCCGCCGAAGCCGGATACGATTACTCTGTTAGTAGCCATTATAGATCCTCCCCGTTACGCAAATTTCCCAAAGGATAGTAGGGAATCATGTTTTCTTCTAACCATTTCAATGCTTCTGTCGGCGGATATCCCCAGTTGGTGGGGCAGGCGGAAAGAACTTCGACGATGCCGTAGCCTTTGCCTTCCAATTGGATTTCGAAGCAGCGTTTGATGGCTTTTTTCGCTTTGCGAATGTTGGCCGGCGTGTTGACGGCAACCCGTTCGACGAATTTTGCGCCGTCGATGGTGGCGAGCATTTCGGCGATGCGGATGGGGCGTCCGGACCAGTCGACTTGACGGCCCAAGGGCGATGTGGTGGTCTTTTGGCCGATCAAAGTAGTCGGGGCCATTTGACCGCCGGTCATGCCGTAAATAGCGTTGTTAACGAAGATGGTGGAAATTTTTTCGCCGCGGTGGGCCGCTTGTACGACTTCGCCGGAACCGATGGATGCCAAGTCGCCGTCGCCTTGGTAGGTGAAGACGAATTTGTCCGGTGTGGAGCGTTTGATGCCGGTAGCGACGGCCGGTGCACGTCCGTGGGCAGCTTCGTACATATCGCAGTTAAAGTATTTGTATGCGAGTACGGCACAGCCGACGGGGGCGACGCCGATGGTGTTGCCGGTAAGGCCTAATTCTTCCAAGCATTCGGCCACGAGTTTGTGAATGACGCCGTGGGTACAGCCGGGGCAGTAGTGGGTAGGAACATCGGTTAATGCTTTACTTTTCGTGTAGATAAGTTTTTCCATTTTACGCCTCCAATAACTTTAATGCCACGTCTCTGAGTTCTTCAGCCGTGGGGATCATACCGCCTTGGCGTCCGTAGAATTCAACGGGAATTCTTCCGAGGACGGCGAGACGGACGTCTTCCACCATTTGCCCATGGTTCAATTCCACGTCTAAGATGACTTTGCACTTATCGTTGATTTTGTCGTAGGCCATGTCGGGGAAGGGCCACAGGGTAATGGGGCGAACGTAGCCGACTTTGTATCCTTCGGCTTTTAATAATTCGCCGGCGGATTTACAAATACGGCTGGTGGTACCGAATGCGGTAAAGACGATGTCGGCATCTTCCACGTCGACGACTTCGGCGCGTTTTTCGTTTTCGGTAATGGCTTTGTATTTTGCTATGAGTTTTTTATTGTGTGCTTCCAATTCGTCGGGCGAGAGGAAGAGGGAGTTGATGATGTGGGGTTCGCGCTTGCCTTGGGTGCCGGTGGCTGCCCAGTCGGAGCGGTCGTAGGTTTTTTCTTCGTGTTCTTTAAATTGGATGGGTTCCATCATTTGGCCCAGCATGCCGTCGCCGCACATAATGACGGGGGTGCGGTATTGATCGGCCAGGTCGAAGCCCAAGTGGATCAGGTCGACCATTTCTTGGATGGAGGCCGGTGCCAGGGTGAGGGTGCGATAGTCGCCGTTTCCGCCGCCCCGTGTGGATTGGAAATAGTCCGTTTGCGACGGTTGAATGGAGCCGAGGCCCGGACCGCCGCGCATCATGTTGATGATCATGCAGGGCAGTTCGCAAGCGGCGATGTAGCTGATGCCTTCTTGCATAAGGGAAACACCGGGGGAAGAGGAGCTGGTGGCGACGCGGGTGCCGGTGCCGGCAGAGCCGTAGATCATGTTAATTGCAGCGACTTCCGATTCGGCTTGAAGGAAAGTTCCGCCGATTTTCGGCAGTTCTCTTGCTAAGTACTCGGGAACTTCGGATTGAGGCGTAATGGGGTATCCGAAATAGGTTTTGCAACCGGCGGCGATCAATGCAGCGCCGACAGCTTCGTTACCTTTGATAAGAATTTTTTCAGACATGTGAGACTCCTTTCACTCTTCGATGCGGTAGACGCTGATGACAGAGTCGGGGCAGATGATGGCGCACGATGCACATGCGATGCAGTCATCCGGATTTTTTGCATAGGCAGGTCTGTAGCCCTTCGGATTTAATTCATCGGTTTTTAAAGCCAACACGTCCTTGGGACAGACAGAGACGCAAAGGGAGCAACCCTTGCAGTACTCTTGATCGAAAGTGACTTTTCCTTTTGCCATTGGTTTTCCTCCTTATAGCATCCATTGATCTCTGAAATACAGATCGATGGGAAGAATATACAGATCGTTCGTCCGCGCCTTGACCTCGTCGACCAAGTCCCGTTTACAAACCGTGCCCAACAGAGGCAAGCCCGTTTGATCGCTTACCGCTTCCGCCAATTTTAAACCTTCCACCACGTCGTCTGCCGTGGTGTCCTTTAAAAAGTGGGCGGTGTTAAACAAACCGGTGATTTGCGTTCCGCTGGTGGCCTGAGTGTCTTCCATAAATTTGATGACCTGCTCAGGGGTTTTGGTTTCGGGGCGATTGGAATTGATGACAAAGATCTGCTCGTAGCCCGTTTCCTCCAAAGTGGGGCGGTAGCGGGCGAGGGCGCGAGCACCGGAAGGATTGCCGCCGACATCGACGATGATCCGCCCCTTCGAGTGCAAAAGGGCCGCGTCGATGGCCGGATCTAGGGCGGGAATATCCACGGCACGAGCCTTGACGGCGGTGGAGAGGGTGTGGATCCCCTTTTGATTTAAGAGATCGTCCTTGTCTCTGATGCGGAAATAGGTATTGATAATATCTAAATCCACAATGGTCACCTCTTCGTTTTCCTCACGAAGCTGAAGGCCCAAGTTAATGGACATTTCCGTCTTACCGCTGCCGAAGTGGCCGGTAATGATGAGAATCCTGTGATGCTTCTTCCAATCCATAATTTCTTCCTTTCTTAAAGAATCGCAGCGAAAAAACGTCGACGTCATGGTTAACGTTTTCTGCTAAAGACAATATACCATATTCAAGATAAGACTGAAAGGCGTCGCCAAAATTAAGCAAATTACATCTCAATTTGCGGTTTTCGGTTTAAGATGTGACGTTTTCGGTTATTTTTATAGTAAGAATAATTTCAGGAGGGCCTTATGAGAGAAAAAGCAAATGAACGTTATCTTTTGGAAAAAAGCAAAGGCTTTAAAAAATCCATGGAAGTGGAAGAAGCCGTGCGCCGTTTTCAACGCAGGCAGTCGGAGCAAGTCTTGCCCCTGTTGGGAAAAAAGACCGCAGCCGCAGCCGCCGGCGTCTTTTTGCGCTCCCTTTCCCGTCGCCGCCGGCCCATGTATTTGGCACGGCGCGTGCAACGGGCCCGCCTGTCTTCACGGCGGCGCTTCTTCACAGGAGCGGATATTTCCCGGGCGGTGCACACCACGAGCTACCGTCTGCGTGATCTGAGGCGAGGTGAGAAGCGTGGCCGATAGGAGCAATCTTTTTCGCGGCGTCGATGAGGAGGCCCTGGATGCTTATTTACAGAAGCTGGGCGCCCGGGAAGGGGATGTGGCGGCCGGGGAGTATATATTCCGGGAAGAAGACGAGGCGAAGGGGCTTTATATTCTTTTCGAGGGCATGGTGGAAGTGGAAAAAAACGACGGATCGGGAAAGCGGCAAATGGTGAATCGTTTCGACAAGCCCGACACGGTTTTCGGGGAGGTGTATCTGTTTTTGGAAAACAGGCCCTACGACTTTGCCTGCCGCGCCGTGCAAGACAGCCGTCTGCTCTTTGTGCCGAGGGAAGCCTTTGATCCCGCAGGCGGCGCCTTGGCACAGCGCCTGGCGCAGAATATGCTTCAGGTGCTGGCGAATAAAGCCTATTTTCTCAATCAAAAGATGCTCATCCTCTCGGCGGGAAGCATCCGAAAAAAGATCGCCCGCCACTTCCTCTTTAAAAATCCCGAAGGCGAGCCGATGATGCTGATGAATCGGGAAGAGCTCGCCGATTATTTGGCCGTGCCCCGGCCCTCTCTGTCTCGCGAGCTGATGAAGATGCACCGGGAGGGCTATATCGATCTGAATGGCAGGCAGCTGTCCTTCGATCCGGAAAAATTGGAATCCCTTTTCTATTAATTTTCAACTGTGCGTAACAAAGGTTACGTACATTTTTTTTGCTCTCGTATATCCTTGAACTAAGTCAGAACAAGAATATAGAAGGAGGCAACAGATGTTTTGTTATCAATGTCAGGAAACCGCCGGCAACAAGGGCTGCACGATCAAAGGGGTTTGCGGAAAGACCAAGGACGTGGCGGATCTGCAAGATTTACTGATCTACACGACCAAGGGCCTGGCCCAAGTGGCCAATCGCAAGGGAGATTTAGGCGATAAAAAAATCGCCGTACAAGACCGCATCGCGGATAATCTCTTCACCACCATTACCAATGCGAACTTCAATGCGAAAACGGTGGAGGATTACATCGTAAAGACCTTGGACATGAAAAAGGAATTGGCAGAGGGCATGAATGATCTGCCCGCCGAAGCCGCCTTCGACGTGCGTGAAGGGCTTACGGAAGCGGCAAAGGCCGATGCTATCGGCGTCCTCGCCACGAAGGACGAGGACATTCGCTCCCTGAGAGAGCTCATTACCTACGGCTTAAAGGGCACCGCCGCCTACACGCGCCACGCCAATGTGTTGGGCTTTAGAGACGACGAGGTCCACGCCTTTATTGCCGAAGCTTTGGAAAAGATCACCGACGACAGTTTGTCTGTGGACGAGCTCGTGGCCCTCACTTTAAAGACCGGGGAGCACGGCGTCAAGGCCATGGCCCTTTTAGATGAAGCCAACACGACGAAATTCGGCCATCCGGAAATGACGGAAGTGTCCCTCGAGCCGCGAAACAATCCCGGGATTTTAATTTCCGGCCACGACCTGAAGGACATGGAAGAGCTCCTCGAGCAAACAGCCGGCACCGGCGTGGACGTCTACACCCACTCGGAAATGCTTCCCGCCAATTACTATCCCGCATTTAAGAAATACGATCACTTCGTGGGCAATTACGGCGGCAGCTGGTGGCATCAAAAAGAAGAATTCGCCTCTTTCAACGGCCCCATCCTGATGACCACCAATTGCATCGTGCCCCCGAAAGATGACAGCTATCTGGACCGCCTCTACACCACCGGCGTGGCAAGCTATCCGGGCGCGAAATTCATCGAAGAAGACGAAAGGGGCCACAAAGATTTTTCCGCCCTTATCGAACAGGCCAAGGGCTGCGAGGCGCCGGAAAAAATCGAAGAAGGCACCCTCGTCGGCGGCTTCGCCCACAATCAAGTCTTTGCTCTGGCGGATAAGGTCGTGGATGCGGTGAAGAGCGGCGCCATTAAAAAATTCGTGGTCATGGGCGGCTGCGACGGACGGCAAAGTGACCGCAATTATTACGAAGAATTTGCCAAAGCCCTGCCCGACGACACGGTGATTTTAACGGCGGGTTGTGCCAAGTATCGCTACAACAAACTGCACATGGGCGACATCGGCGGCATTCCCCGGGTCTTGGACGCCGGCCAATGCAACGACTCCTACTCCCTAGCCGTCATCGCCATGAAGCTGCAGGAAATTTTCGGCTTAAACGATATCAACGAGCTGCCCATCGTCTACAACATCGCCTGGTACGAACAAAAGGCCGTCATCGTCCTCTTGGCCCTTCTGTCCCTGGGCGTGAAAAATATTCACCTGGGCCCCACCCTTCCCGCCTTCTTAAGCGACAATGTGGTAAAGGTGCTGGTGGAAAACTTCAACATCGCTCCCAACGGCACCGTGGAAGAAGACATTCAAAACTTAATTTTGGCATAAAAAAGGCGCGGGAGACCGCGTCTTTTGTCGTTGATTTTAAAATGGGGGGGGTATAATAATCCTGTAAACGATTTTTAGAAAGGAGATTGAAATTGAAGAAACTCTTACTTATTTTGCTCGCCCTGTGCTTTATTCCCACCTTGGCCTTTGCCAACGCTCCGGATGACGACGACGAATACCCCATCGACGTCTACATTAAGGGCGTGCAAGCCTCCATGTTCGACGGCTTTACCGGCGTGGAAGTGAAGAACGACCGCATCAGCCTGCCTGTGCGCGTGGTCACCGAAGGCCTGGGCGGCAAAGTGGACTGGAACGCAGAGAAGCGCCAAGTCACTTTGACGAAAGGCGACAAGAATGTGGTCATGACCATCGGCAAGAAAGCCTACACGGTCAACGGCGCGAAAAAGGCCATGGACACCGTGCCCCGTATTTCCAAAGACCGCACCTATCTTCCCATGCGCTTCGTTTCGGAAGCCCTGGGCGTGAAGGTTCAATGGGACGAAAAAAATCGGGTAGCCCTTTTCGGCGACATGGAAATCGGCAAAGAAGCGAAAGGCGAAAAAGTTCAGGTCTATAAAAACGTCACCGTCACCATTCCCGAAGACAAGAAAGACATGTTCCTGTATAAAGAAGAAAAAATGGATAGCGGCTTTTTGAGAAAGAGCCTGTACGAAAAGAAAAACCACGCCGCCGACGAAGCCATTGGCTGGTTGGGCTGCTTCGACATCGCCGACAAACCGGAAGGCGACATTCCCTCTTACGTCGTGGGGCGGATCGGAAACAAGTACCTGATCTTTATCTGCGCCTCCGACGTGCAAACCAGTTTGGAAAACAAGGAATTACAAAAGGCCTACAATGACGCGCGGAAAGAATTGCCGGAAATTCTGTCCACGGTTCAAATTACGAAATAAGCCCATTAGAAAAGACGACGTCTGTTGTGACGCCGTCTTTTTTCGTGGAGATAAGGTTTTATGCCGCGGCTTTTTTCTGTTCACGCCGGTGTTGCTCCGAAAGGATCAGGCCGGAAGCGACGGCGATGAGAAGGATGCCGACGATTTCGTTTTTGTAAATGGTGTCGCCGAGAAAGAGGGCGGCCATGATGGGGGAGAGGACGGGCTTGACGAAAAAGACCAGGGAGGACACGGCTACGGGATTGGTTTCCACAGCGAAGAGGTGGCTGGCGAAGCCCAGCCCCGTGACGAAGACGGAGATGTAGAGCAGGATCAGAATGTTGTCCGCCTGAATCCCATGAAGAATGGGGATGTTGGCAAAGACGTCGAGGCCGGCGGCTTTTAAGGCGCCTGAGACGGGGGCCGTGCGGGAAATTAAGATCAGGACGAATAGTTCCGCCACGCCGAAGAGGAAGGAGCGGGAGGTAATGGTGGCCGCCTTAAAGGGGGCGTCTTTGTAGAGGATTTTTCCCACCAGGGCGTAGAAGGAAAAGGACAGGGCGGAGATCAGGACGATGACGACGCCGGGAAGGGAGCCCTGAAAGTGCAGGGGGTTGATGAGGACGATAAAGCCCACGAAGGCCAGGCACACGGCGAAAAGCATGGGCCGATTCATTTTTTCTTCCGTAAAGAAGTGGGCCAGAAGCATGGAGAAAAAGGTGTTGGCGCAAAAGAGCACCCCGGCCACGTGGGCGTCCAGGAAGGAGACGGACAAGGTGTAGAAGGTCATGGAGACGACGATGCACAGAAAGCCCGTGAAGGCGAAGTGGAGATAGTCCTTCTTCGCCAAGGTATATGTAAGTTTGGACAGCTCCCGCCGACTGATGGGATAGAGCAAAAGCCCCGCCACGAGGAAGCGGATAAAGTTCAGTTGAACGGGATTAAATGCGCCGCCGGTAAATTTAATGGCGACTTCCATGGACGAAAACAGAAATGCAGCTGCGAAGACGTATAAGTAATTCATCATGTCACCTCCCGTTTATTCTATCAAAAAATGAATGGAGCGGCGGGGGGCGGGGGGGGAAAATTTCAATGGAGCGATGAAAATTTTTGTGAAAGATTAAAAATCACAGGCGTTTTCGGCGAGGGCCTTTTCCACCGCCGCCGAAAGGGCGTGGTAAACCGCGTCCTCCGATTGAGAGGCGTCGACGGTGGCGTCGCAAGTAATGCGGAAATGCTCCCGCGTGAAGCGGCCCTCGTCCTTTCGCTTCAGGAGGCGGGCATGGCGAGTGGACTCGTCTAAGCGCAGGCCGATGACGAAGGCGCCCATGGCTTTTAATTCCCGCGCCCCCTTGTCGTCCAGGATCACCAGGGCGTGGCGGTCCTTGCTTCGAATGACGGAAAGCAGATCCGCCTTGGGAATGCCGTAGCGGGCGCCGTGAATGGAGGTGGGGGCCAGGAGATCGCCTTTTTTCAATTTCTCGTCGTAGGTATCATCGTCGAGGAAATAATAGTCCTTCCCGTGGACTTCGCCCATGCGAGGGGCGCGGGTGGTAGCGGTAATGATTTTTTCAAACTGTTTTTCCCGAGCTAAGTGAGCGGCCTGAGTGGTTTTTCCCGATCCGGAAGGACCTTGGAGGACGAAGAGCATCATTTTTCCTTTCTTTTTCTATTGCTTATCGCATTGAGAGGCAGTTTCTGATATGATAAAGCAGATGGATTTTTATGGTGACGGCGGTAAGAAATTTCTCCGCCGGGTATCATTTAAACAGATTACATTGGACTACAAGGAGGATACAATGACTATTCGTGTAGGCGTTAACGGGTTTGGCCGCATCGGCCGCGACGTAATTCGCGGCATTTGCTTGAGAGGCGACTTGCCCTTTGAGTTGGTGCAATTAAATGCCAGCGGTGACTGGGAGCTCATGGCTCACCTGTTCCGCCACGACACCATTTATCGCGCTTATCCCGGAACCGTGAAGGTCACGGACAAGGGCTTTAATATTGACGGCAAGGACATCGTTATTTCCGACGAACGGGATCCCGAAAACATTCCCTGGGAAGAAAACAAGGTGGACATCGTCATCGACACCACCGGTGCTTTTAAGGACCGCGACGGCGCGGAAAAACACTTTAAGGCCGGTGCAAAGAAGGTCATCGTTTCGGCGCCGACCAAGGGCGAAGACATTACCATCGTCATGGGTGTCAACGACGATCTTTACGACAACGACAAACACCACTTCCTGTCCAACGCATCCTGCACCACGAACTGCATGGCGCCGGTGACAAAGATTATACTCGATACCTTCGGCATTGAAAAGGGCATGATGACCACGGTTCACGCCTATACCAATGACCAAAAGATTCACGACACGAAGCACAAAAAAGACTGGCGCAGAGCCCGTGCAGCGGCGGAAAACATCATTCCCACATCTACCGGCGCCGCCAAGGCCGTGGCCCAAGTCTTGCCGGAACTGGCAGGCAAGCTGGACGGCCATGCTCTTCGCGTGCCCGTACCCACGGGTTCCATTACGGATATGGTTTTCGAACTGAAAAAACCCGCCACCGTGGAAGAAATTAACGCCGCCGTGAAAAAAGCCGCCGAAGGTCCCATGAAGGGCGTTTTGGAATACACGGAAGAGCCCATCGTCTCCTCCGACATTATCGCCAACGATCACGCGTCGATTTTCGATGCTTCCCTGACCTTGGCGCACGGCAATTTCGTGAAGCTGTTTGCATGGTACGACAATGAATGGGGTTATAGCCAAAGAGTCATCGACCTGGCAAAATTAGTTGCAGAGAAGATGTAATAGAAGTCGAGCTCTTTAGGGGCTCGATTTTTTTGGAGGAATTATGAACTTAAAAGATATGGACGTTCAAGGCAAGCGCGTGTTGGTGCGGGTGGATTTTAACGTGCCCGTGAAAGACGGCAAGGTCACCGACGTGACCCGCATCGAAGCGGCCAAGCCCACCATCGATTATTTGCTGGAGAAAGGCGCATCGGTGATCTTAATGAGCCACCGTGGCCGCCCCAAGGGCAGCTACGACGAAGCTTTTTCCATGGAGCCGGTGCGGGAGGCGGCGGAAAAAGTGTTGAATCACAAGATCGCCCCCATGTTTTCCGGTGCGGTCGTGGACGACAATGTGCGCCGCATGGTCCGGGAGATGGAACCCGGCGACATGGGTCTTTTGGAAAACCTGCGCTTCAGAAATGAAGAAAAGAAAAACGACGACGGTTTTGCGGCGGATCTCGCATCCCTCGCCGAGTGCTACGTCAACGACGCATTCGGCACCGCCCACCGCGCCCACGCATCCAATGTGGGCATCGTGAAGCATTTACCTTCGGCCCTGGGCTTTTTAATGGGCAAGGAAGTGCAAGTGCTTTCCGATTTAATTAAGAAACCCGAGCGGCCCTTTATGGCCATCTTAGGCGGGGCAAAGGTCAGCGACAAAATTTCCGTCATCGACAATTTAATGAATGTGGTAGACGGCATCTTTATCGTCGGCGCCATGGCCAACACCTTTTTGTTGGCCAAGGGCTACGACATGGGCGCTTCTTTGGTGGAAGCCGACGAAGTGGATCACGCCAAGGAACTCATGGTCAAGGCCGAATCAAAGGGCGTGGCCCTGCATCTGCCCGTGGACTTGGTGGTCGCCAAGGGTATCGACCAACCGAAGACGGCACGCACCACATCTCTCGACGGAATTAAAGCGGACGAAATGGCTCTGGACATCGGCGAAGAGACGGTGAAGGCCTACGCCGAGGGCTTGAAGGATGCCAAGTCCGTGGTTTGGAACGGACCGGCCGGCGTCTTTGAAACGGCGCCCTTCGACAAGGGAACCGTAGCTCTGGCAAAAATTTTGGGAGATTTAGATGCGGAAGTGGTCATCGGCGGCGGCGATTCCGCGGCGGCCATTAAGCAGGCCGGGTTGGAAGATAAGATGAGCCACATTTCCTCCGGCGGCGGCGCCAGCTTGGAATTTCTGGAAGGAAAAATCCTTCCCGCCATCGCCGTCATGGAAGAGGTGTAAGATGAGACGACTGTTAATTGCGGGCAACTGGAAAATGAATACCACCGTGGCCGAAGGGGAAGCTTTGGCAAAGGCCCTTCACGACGTGGATGCAGCGAAGGTGGACGTCCTCGTGGCTCCGCCCTTTACCCATTTGGATCGGGTGGGCCGCATCTTTGCAGATACCGATGTTTTTCTCGGGGCACAAAATGTGTCCGAAGACAACTACGGCGCCCACACCGGGGAAGTGGCGGCGGAAATGCTTGAGGATCTTTCCGTCGACTACGTCATCGTGGGCCACAGCGAATGTCGCGGCCGCGGCGAAGATGATAAGACCGTGGCGAAGAAAGCCTCCCGCGCCATGGAAGCGGGCCTTCTGCCCATTATCTGCTTCGGCGAAAGCGAAGCGGTTTACGGCTCCGGCGAACGCGTGGATTTTTTAAAGCAACAAGTGAAGGCTTCCCTCGAAGGCATTGAGGATTTGGATAAAATCACCTTGGCCTACGAGCCCATTTGGGCCATCGGCACGGGAAAGACCGCCGATGCCGCCGATGCCGATTCGGTCATCGGCGAGGTGAGGGTCTCCTTGGATCCTGCGATTCAAGACAAGGTGCGGATTCTCTACGGCGGAAGCGTGAAGTCTTCCAATGTGGCGGGCTTCGTGTCCAAGGAAAACATCGACGGCGTCCTCGTCGGCGGCGCCAGCCTAAAGGCCGAGGAGTTTAAGGCCATCGTGCGGGAGGCATCCTATGCCTAAGCCATTGCTTTTGGCCATATTAGACGGGCTGGGTCTCGCCGAGGCGGGACCGAACAACGCCTTTTACATGGCAAAGACGCCCTGCCTCGACCGCCTCATGGAACTGGGCTACGGCGTGCTTCAGGCATCCGGCGAAGCCGTGGGGCTGCCCGAGGGACAAATGGGCAATTCCGAAGTGGGCCATACGAACATCGGCGCCGGCCGCATCGTCTATCAGGAGCTCACCCGCATTACGAAAGATGCGAAAGACGGCACCCTGGCGAAAAACGCAGTCCTGCAGGAAGCTTTTGACAAGGCCGAGGGCTCGGCCCTCCACTTGGTGGGCCTGGTCTCCGACGGCGGCGTCCACTCCCACAGAGATCACCTTTACGCCTTGGTTCAGCTGGCCAAGGCCAGGGGCGTGGAAAAAATTTACATCCACGCCATTTTAGACGGAAGAGACGTGGCGCCCACGGCGGGCCGTGAAGAGATTCAAAAGCTTCAGGCCAAGCTCGATGAATGGGGCGCAGGCGAAGTGGTGAGCATCGTGGGTCGCTACTACGCCATGGACAGGGACAACCGCTGGGAGCGGGTGGAAAAGGCCTACGACCTCTTTACGGGGGGCGTGGGCAGAGCCTATACCGATCCCGACGAGGTTTTCGCCCTGTCTTACGGAGCGGACAATACCGACGAATTTTTCGAGCCCTCTTATCTCGAGAGAGATGGCAAGGCCGTGGGCCGCATGAAAGACGGGGACGTGTTCCTCTTCTACAATTTCCGCCCCGACCGAGCGCGGGAGATCGTGCGCACATTTGCCGATCCCGCCTTCGATCATTTCGAGCGAAAAATTTATCCCCATATGCACGTGGTCACCATGATTGACTACGACGACACCATTCCCAACACCCACATCATCTATCCCAAGGAAGAGATTAAAGACACCTTCGGCGAAATTATTTCCCGCCGCGGCCTCAAGCAGCTGCGCATCGCCGAGACGGAAAAATACGCCCACGTCACTTTCTTTTTCAACGGGGGCAGGGAAACGCCCTTCGAGGAAGAGTACCGGATTTTGGTGCCCTCGCCGAAGGTGGCCACCTACGATTTGGAGCCGGCCATGCGGGCGGAGCTCGTGGGCAGACATTTGATCAATGCCATTGAAAAAGAGCTGGCGGATGTGTATATTGTAAATTATGCCAATCCCGACATGGTCGGCCACACCGGGAATTTAGAGGCCGCAATCGAGGCGGTAGAGACCGTGGATAAGTCCTTGGCATCGGTGCTGGCGGCCCTTTCGAAAAAGGGCGGCCGGGCGCTGATTACGGCGGATCACGGCAATTGCGACGTGATGAAGGACGAGGAGGGAAGTCCCGTCACCTCCCACACCACCAATCCCGTCTTCCTCATTCCCGTGGGCTTTGAGAGAGAACTCGAAGACGGCGTTCTCGCCGATATCGCCCCCACCATGTTAGACGTATTAGCAATCGAACAACCCGAGGCCATGACCGGCCGCAGTTTATGGAAATAAGGAGCAATTATGAGCAGCATTATTGAAGTTTATGGTCGCGAGGTCTTAGACAGCCGCGGCAATCCCACGGTGGAAGTGGAAGTCTATACGGCGGCCGGCGGTTTCGGCCGGGCCATCGTCCCCTCCGGGGCAAGCACCGGCGCCTACGAAGCCGTGGAATTGCGCGACGGCGGCAGCCGCTACTTAGGAAAAGGCGTGGAAGATGCCGTGGTTCATGTCAACGAAATCATCGCCCCGGAAATTCTCGACTACGACGTCTTGGATCAGCTGGGCATCGACGAGGCTCTTCTGGAGCTGGACGGCACGGAAAATAAGTCGAAGCTCGGCGCCAATGCCATCTTAGGCGTATCCCTCGCCGCGGCCAAGGCCGCCGCTGACGAGCAGGGCCTGCCTCTGTATCAATACATCGGCGGCGTCGGCGCGCGCACCTTGCCCGTGCCCATGATGAATATTTTAAACGGCGGGGAACACGCCGATAACAATGTGGACATTCAAGAGTTTATGATTATGCCCGTAGGCGCGGAAAGCTTTAAAGAAGGCCTGCGCATGGGCGCCGAAGTGTACCACCACCTGAAAAAGGTCATTAAGTCCAAGGGCCTTTCCACCGGCGTCGGCGACGAAGGCGGCTTCGCTCCCGACTTAAAGAGCAACGAGGAAGCCTTGGAACTCATCGTGGAAGCGGTGAAAGAAGCGGGTCTCACGCCCGGGGAAGACATCGTCTTTGCACTGGATGTGGCCGCATCGGAAATGTACGACGCTGACAAAAACATTTACGTTTTAAAGGGCGAAGGTAAGGAATACTCGGCGGAAGACATGGTGGCTTGGTACGAAGACTTGGCCGCTCGCTTCCCCATTAAGAGCATCGAAGACGGCCTGGACGAAGACGACTGGGAAGGCTGGAAGATGCTTACCGACCGCTTAGGCGACAAGCTTCAGTTGGTGGGCGACGATTTATTCGTCACCAATGTGAAGCGCCTGAAGAGAGGCATCGAAGAGGGCGTGGGCAATTCCATTTTGATCAAGCTGAATCAAATCGGCAGCCTGAGCGAAACCATCGATACCGTGAACATGGCCCACAGAGCGTCTATGACGGCGGTGATCAGCCACCGCAGCGGCGAAACGGAAGATGCCACCATCGCCGATTTGGCCGTGGCATTGAACACGGGACAAATTAAAACCGGCGCGCCGGCGAGAACCGACCGCGTCGCCAAGTACAATCAACTCCTTCGCATCGAAGATGAATTGGGCGATCTCGCCCGCTACGAGGGAAAAGATCTGTTTAGATAAGAGGACATTATGATTTTATATTTAATGCGACACGGCAAGGCGGAAGACATGGCTTCTCGCGACGAAGAGCGCGCCTTAACCCAAGAGGGGATCTTCCAGGCGGAAGACACGGCGGAAGCTTTTCTGAGACGGGAATGGCCCCTGCCTCAAAAAATCATCGCTTCGGGATATAAGCGCGCCGCGCAAACGGCAGAAGTCATGGCGGAAAAATTAGGCGTACACGACGTGAAAATCGTCAGCTACAAAGACGCCACCCGCTGGCGCAATATGAAGACCTATATTACCGACGAGCCCATTTTATTTATCGCCCATCAACCTTCTTTGGGTTACACCATCGAAGAGATTACCGGCGAGGTGGTGGCGGTGCGCAAGGCGAGCCTCCACAAGATCGAATACGATCCCATCGTGGACAAAGGTGTCTACGTGGACAAAATAGAAAGGGTAAGATCGTGAATTACGCCCACACCTGTATTCGCGTGAAGGATTTGGAAGCCTCCATCGCCTTCTACGAAAAGGCTCTGGGCTACAAGGTGACTCGGGAAAAAGATCACTCCGCCGACGGCTTTAAGCTGGTGTATTTGGCTCTGGAAGGGGACAAGGCGGAGCTGGAGCTCACCTACAATATCGGTCACGGCGCTTATAACATCGGCGACGGCTACGGCCACGTGGCCGTAGAAAGCGACGACTTGGAGGCGGATCACGCCCGCATGAAGGCGGAAGGTTTTAACGTCACCGATCTCATGGGCCTGCCCGGCGAAGCGCCCCGCTACTTTTTCGTCACGGATCCCGACGGTTACAAGACCGAAGTCATTCGTCGGGGGATTTAAAACAAAAGCTGTAAACCATAGGTTGCGAGCCGCGTAAATATGGTACAATAAGAACGCCAGGAGTTTGTCTCTAGGCGTTCTATTTGTATGCAAAGGATCCAATCCTATAAATAAATCAGCAGATGTAAGGGGAGAATTTTTTTGGAAAAAATCGTCGTGGAAAAAAGCCCGGCCCTCAAGGGTCGCGTGCGCATCAGCGGAGCGAAAAATGCGGCTCTGCCTATATTAGCGGCCTGTCTTTTGGGAACGGAAGATATTTATTTGGAAGAAGTGCCCGAGCTTCAAGACGTACACATTATGTGCCAGGTGCTTCAAGCCCTGGGCAGCGAAGTGGAAGTCCTGGGCAAGGGCAAGCTGAAGATCAATTCAGCGGGCCTGTCGGAATACAAGACGCCTTTTGAATTAATGAATAAAATGCGGGCATCCTTTCTCGTCATGGGACCCTTACTCGCCCGCCTGGGCAAGACGGAAAACTCCCTTCCCGGGGGCTGTTCCATCGGCGCCAGACCCATCGACTACCACTTAAAGGGCTTCCGCGCATTAGGTGCGGAGATTCAAGAAGACATCGGAAATATTACGGCTTCCTGCGACAAGCTTGTAGGGGATAAGATTTATCTCGACTTCCCCTCCGTCGGCGCCACGGAAAATATTATGATGGCGGCGGTGCTTGCCGAAGGAGAGACGGTCATCGACAATGCGGCCAAGGAGCCGGAGATCGTGGATCTGTCCAATTTCCTCAGAAAGCTCGGCGCCAAGGTTACCGGCGCCGGCACATCCACCATTCGCATCGTCGGCGTGGAGCGCTTAGGCGGCGCCCGCCACGCCATTATTCCCGACCGCATCGAAGCGGGGACCTTTATGGTGGCGGCGGCCATTACCGGCGGCGACGTCTTGGTGGAAAATGTCATTACCAATCACATTAAGCCGGTGATCGCCAAGCTGAAAGAATCCGGCGTGGAAATTATCGAAGAGGGAGAAAACGTCCGGGTTATCGGCCGGGCCATTCCAGAGGCCATCGATATTAAGACCTTGCCCTATCCGGGCTTTCCCACGGATATGCAGGCTCAGTTTATGGCCTATATGACCCAGTGCAAAGGCAGCAATGTGGCCATCGAGACGGTGTTTGAAAACCGCTTTATGCACGTGGACGAATTTGAAAAAATGGGGGCCGACATTAAGATCGACGGCAGAAGTGCCGTGGTCATCGGGCCCAAGCACTTAAAGGGCGCCCATGTTCACGCCAGCGACCTGCGTGCCGGCGCCGCCCTGATCCTCGTGGGCCTCGTGGCGGAAGGAAAGACCCATATCCACGACATCTACCACATCGATCGCGGCTACGAAGACATCGAAGAAAAATTCAGAAATTTAGGCGCCGTCATCTCCCGCGTGGAAAGCGAAGAGGCGTAATGGCGATTCGGTGATTTCAAGCCGTTTCCTTCGGGTATACTCTATTCTAACGAGCACAGTACGAAGAAACCCAAAATGAAAGGGAAGTGATCGCATATGAAGAAGAAATTTGTGGCAGTGGTCCTGGCCATGACCATGTTGCTCACGGCCTGCGGCGGCGGAGAAAAAGCCGACGCCAAGGATAAGGACACCTTGGTCATCGCCCAAGCATCCGATGCCGAGTCCATGGATCCGACCATTCAAAACAGTATTTACGCCGAAAATATAATTAAGCAAATCTACGATCCCCTGGTGGTTCGTAAGCCCGACGGCACCATGGAAAACCGCCTGGCGGAATCCATCGAGCAGCCCGACGACGTGAGTTACGTCATCAAGCTGAAGGAGGGCGTGAAGTTTTCCAACGGCGAAGACTTTACCTCGGAAGACGTGGCCTATACCTTAAACCGCGTGGCTCAATCCGACGCTTACGGCTATATCTTCGGACAAATCGATCCCAACAGCTACGACACCTCGGATCCCCACGTGATTAAATTTAAACTGAAGGCACCGGATGCCACCTTTACGGCGGCACTGGCTCACCCGGCAGCATCCATGGTGGACAAGACCACCACGGAAAAAGATCCGGAAGCCTTGGGCACCAATCCCGTGGGCACCGGCCCCTTTAAGCTGGACGAATGGAAGAAGCTGGACAACACGGCTTTGAGCTTTAACGAAAATTACTGGGGCGAAAAGCCCGCCTTTACGAAAATGGTCTTCCGCATTATTCCGGAAGATGCCAACCGCGTCATCGAATTGGACAGCGGTCAGGCGGACATCGCCATGGAAGTTGCGCCTAACGACGCCTCCAAGGTGGAATCCAACGAGGATTTAACCCTCTACACGAAGCTGGACAACTCCGTTCACTTTATCGGTCTCACCGTGGACAAGGGCATTTTCCAAAATCCCAAGGCCAGAGAAGCCATGACTTACGCTTTGGACATGCAGGCCATTATCGACGCCGTCTACATGGGCCACGGCAAGATCGCCACGGGACCCGTGAACCCGAACATTCCCTTCTCCATTTCCGATTCCGTCAAGCCCGAAAAGCGCGACATGGAAAAGGCCAAGGCTCTCTTAAAAGAAGCCGGGGTCAAGGAAGGGGAAACCATCAATCTCTACGTTCACGACCAACAAGACCGGAAGGACATGGCCACGATTATTCAATCGCAATTGGCCGAAGTGGGCTTAAACGTCAAGATCAACGCCATGGAATGGAACGCCTATATGTCCGCATTGGGCAAGCCCGACCACGAACACGATATGTTTATTATGAGCTGGTCGCCTTCCATCGTGGATCCCCACTATCCGCTCTACGCCACCTACGCCACGGATAAGAAGGGCGTGGGCCCGAACTTTATGTTCTACGGCAATCCCGAGCTCGACGCTTTAATCGAAAAGGGCCTCCGAGCATCGGAAGAAGAACGGGCGGCTATTTACAAAGAGGCACAAGAGCTGGTCATCAAGGAACATCCGGCCATCTTCGCTCTCTACGGCGAGCAAATTATCGGCACGCAAAAGTATATTAAAAACTTCGAGCCCGACCCCTGTGGCAGCAACGAGTTTTACCACATTACGTTTGAATAAACCACGACGATAAAGGCTCCTTCGGGAGTCTTTATTACATAAGGTGTATGGAAAGAGGAGCGCATGAGCAAATTTATTCTTCGACGACTCTTACTCATGGTGCCCACCATGTTGGGCGTCAGTTTCATTATCTTCGGGCTCCTGTACCTGACCCCCGGCGACGCGGCGGTGGCGAAATTAGGGCAACAGGCGCCGCCCGAGGCCATCGAGGCTTACCGGGAAAAACTGGGCCTGAACGATCCCTTTATCGTGCAATACGGCCGCTACATGAAGGGCGCCCTCCACGGCGATTTGGGCAAGAGCTATATTTCCGGCGCCGACGTGGGGGACACGCTGAAGGAATACTTTCCCGCCACGGTGAAGCTCACCCTCTTTTCCCTGGCCGTAGCCGTCATCTTCGGTATTATCTTCGGCGTCTTAAGCGCCGTGTATAAATACAGCTGGATCGATAAGATATCCATGTTCTTCGGCATGATCGGTTTGTCCATGCCCATCTTCTGGTCGGGGATGTTGTTTATCCTCTTGTTTTCCGTGAAGCTGGGCTGGCTCCCCTCCTCGGGGCTGCGCTCCTTTAAGCACTTGATCTTGCCGGGCTTCGCCTTGGGCTTTCAGTCCATGGCGGTGATTATGCGGCAAACCCGCTCATCCATGCTGGAGGTTTTAAGCAAGGACTACATTCGCACGGCCCGCTCCAAGGGGCTGAAGGAGGGCTACATCCTCTTCGTTCACGCCTTGAAAAACGCCATGATTCCCGTACTCACCAGCGCCGGTCTTCTCACCGGCTCTTTAATCGGCGGCAGCGTCCTGACGGAAACCATCTTCTCCATTCCCGGCATCGGCCGCCACATGGTGCAAAGTATTTCCGCCATGGACTATCCCATGATCCTGGGGGCGGTGCTCTTGATCTCTCTTTCCTACTGCGTGCTCAATCTCATCGTGGACATTCTCTACGGCTTTTTGGATCCCCGCGTGCGCAGCCAATACCAATAAGGAGGCCCTATGATTTCAAAACAATCTCGTTTCTATGACCTCCTTCGCCTGTTTAAGAAAAACAAAATGGCGGTACTGGGCTTCGCCATTATTGCCGTCATGATTATCGTGGCAATTTTTGCGCCCCTTATCGCCACGCAAGTGCCCTCGGAGCAAAATTTGGCCATGCGCTTTCAATCTCCCTCCGGCGAGCATTTTTTCGGCACGGATAATTTCGGCCGGGATATTTTTTCCAATGTGGTTTACGGGGCGCGGATCTCTCTTTTCATCGGCTTCCTCGCCACCATCCTTTCCGTGATCTTCGGCACCATCATCGGCGCCGTGGCGGGCTTTTTCGGCGGCGGCGTGGACAATGCGCTGATGCGCCTCGTGGATATTATCCTCTCCATACCGTCCTTGATCTTGGCCATCGCCATTTCCGCGGTCTTGGGCACGGGGATTCGCAATTTGATTTTGGCCGTATCCCTTTCCGGGATCACCAACTACGCCCGCATCGTGCGGGCCAGCGTCCTATCCGTAAAGGAGCAGGAGTATGTGGAAGCGGCAAAGATCGGCGGCGCATCCAACTTCCGTCTGATCTTTCGCCACATTCTGCCCAACTGCCTGGGCCCCATTATCGTCCAAGCCACATTAGGCGTGGGCACATCCATTTTGCAGGCGGCGAGCCTGAGCTTTATCGGTCTCGGCGTGCAACCGCCGACGCCGGAATGGGGCGGCATGCTCTCCCAAGGCAGAAGCTACATTCAAGACTATCCGCACATGACCATCTTCCCGGGTCTCGCCATCGCCCTGACGATTTTTTCATTAAATCTTTTCGGCGACGGGTTGAGAGACGCCCTGGATGCAACGCAAAGGGGTTAATATGTCGAAGCTAATTGAATTTAACGGCCTGCATACCACCTTTTACACCGACGCCGGCCCGGTCCATGCCGTCAACGGCGTGAATTTTTCCATCGAGGAAGGCTCCACCACCGCCGTGGTGGGGGAAAGCGGCAGCGGAAAAAGCGTCACGGCCCTGTCCCTTATGGGCCTTTTGCCCAAGCCTTACGGAAAAATCGACGAGGGCGACATCCTCTATAAGGGCGAAAGTATTTTAAACATGGAAAAAGAAGAGCGGCGCATGCTTCGCAGTCGAGACCTGGCCATGATCTTTCAAGAGCCCATGACCAGTTTGAACCCGGCGCTGAAGATCGGCTTCCAAATCGAGGAGGTCTACCGCCGCATCATGGGCCTTTCCAAGGCCGAGGCGAAGAAGAAGGCCGTGGAAATGCTTGAGATGGTGGAGATTAAGGATGCGGCAAACAAAGCCCGCGCCTATCCCCACGAGCTCTCCGGCGGCCAGCGCCAGCGGGTGATGATCGCCATGGCATTGGCCTCTTCCCCTAAGCTTTTAATCGCCGACGAGCCCACCACGGCACTGGACGTGACCATTCAAAAAGAAGTGCTGGAGCTTATGGAAAACCTGCAGCGGGAAATGGGCACGGCCATTATGCTCATCACCCACGACCTCGGCGTGGTGGCCCAAATGGCCGACGATGTGGTGGTTATGTACGGCGGCAGGGTTATGGAAAAATCCGACGTGTGCACGATTTTCGACCGCCCCCTGCACCCCTACACCATGGGGCTTTTGCGGGCGCGGCCCACACTGGAAAACCGCGGCGAAAAACTCTACAATATTCCCGGCAATGTGCCGCCGCCGTCGGAAATGGAAGGGCACTGCCCCTTTTATTCCCGCTGCGACAAGCGCATGGCTATTTGCGGCAAAGAAGTGCCGGAGCTGAGGGAACATCGACCGGGTCAATGCGTCGCCTGTTTCCTCTACGAAGGGGAGGCGTGCTGTGGCTGATCTGTTGACATTAAATCACGTAGTAAAAAAATTTCCCGTGGGGAAAAAATCCCTCTTTTCGAAAGAGGGAAAGATGTTCACCGCCGTGGACGACGTGTCCTTTACTTTAGGCGAAAAGGAAACCCTGGGCATCGTCGGCGAAAGCGGCAGCGGCAAATCCACTTTGGCCCGCTGCATCTTGGGCCTCTATCCCGATGCTGAGGGTGAAATCCTCTACAAGGGCCGGGACGTGTTAAAGGCCGACGATAAAGAGCTGAAGGTCATTCGCCGGGACGTGCAGATGATTTTTCAGGATCCCTACAGCTCTCTGAACCCCCAAATGACCGCCGAGGAAATCGTCATGGAGCCCCTGGTGAATTTAGGGGGCGAGAACATTCGCGAGAAGGCTCGCGAGACCTTGAGCCTCTGCGGTTTGTCCAAGACCCACTTCGGTCGCTATCCCCACGAATTTTCCGGGGGCCAGCGGCAGCGCATCGGCGTGGCTCGCGCCCTGGTGGTGGAGCCTACCTTGATTTTGGCCGACGAGCCCACCTCGGCACTGGACGTGTCCATTCAGGCCCAGATCATCAATCTCTTGGAAGAGCTGCAAGAGGAGCGAAACCTGAGTTATCTCTTCATCTCCCACGACATCGCCGTGGAGGAACATATTTCCGATCGCATCGGCGTCATGTACCGTGGCAAGCTGGTGGAGATCAACGACCGGGACAGCATTATGGAAAATCCCCGAGACGATTACACGAAGAAGCTCCTCTCGGCGGTGCCGCCATTGGATCCTCACTGCAAATAAATGAATGCACCGACTTGTCGAAAAACTGTTTCGGCGAGGCTCGGTGCATTTTTGTTATAATAATAAAAAAGGAGGGGCCTATTGAAGAAGCTATCGAGAAAAAAAGCCGCCCTGTGGATTCTCCTGATTATGTGGTTGATTCCCACGGTCTACAGCCTCGCGACAAAAAATCCCGAGGGAACCAACGTGGCGGGCGAGTTCGCGCCGGCGGAGGCGGAATTTATTTACGACCTGAGCTATGTAAAGGACGGGGAAAAAATCCACGAGCAGAAGATTTTCGATCGGGAGATGGACATCATTCGCGATGCGAAGGAATTTCTCATGGTGGACTTCTTTCTCTTTAACGCCACCTACGATAAGGACGTGGGCTGTCTCAAACAGGTGGCGGACATGACGGATCTCTTAATCGAAAAGAAGAGAGAAAATCCCGCCATGCCCATTCTCTTCGTTACGGATCCCATCAATAATTTTTACGGCGCCTACGAGGAGGCCAATATAAAAAGATTGAGAGACGCCGGCATCGAAGTGGTGGTCACGGACTTAAACCGCATGAGGGATTCCAACCCCCTGTTCTCCGGCATTTACCGCGCCTACATTCAGTGGTTGGGCACGTCGGGGAACGGCCGCATCAGAAACTTTTTTGCCAAAGAGGGCGAGAAGGTGACGGTGCGCTCCGTGCTGAAGCTCCTTAATTTCAAGGGCAATCACCGCAAAGTGGTGGTGTCGGAGAATGAAGCCATGGTGGCATCGGCCAATCCCCACGACCCCAGCGCCTATCACTCCAATGTGGCCGCGGTTTTTCGCGGCAAGGCCATGGAGGATTTGATCCGCTCGGAAAGCATCTTCTTTAAAGAGCTTCCTCCGTCGGTAAAGGCCTTCAAGTCTCCCGATGTGGACTCCACGGATCGGCTGAAGGTCATCACCGAGGGAAAGATCTACGACGCCTTATCCGAGAACATCAACAAGAGCGAGAAGGGCGATCAGATTCACATCGGCATCTTCTACCTGTCGGAGTTTCGCATTTTAAAGGATCTGGAGGCGTCGGCCAATCGGGGCGTAGATATAAAAATCGTCGCCGACTTAAACAAAGACGCCTTCGGTCTGGAGAAAAACGGCGCCCCCAATCGGCCGGCACTGAGCGAGCTGAAGGAAAAGACACCGAGCATACAGATCCGCTGGTACAACACACAGGGCGAGCAATTCCACACGAAGATGGCTTATTTCGATTTCAAGGATCGGAAGCCTCTCGCGATTTTAGGTAGCGGCAATTTCACCCGCAGAAATTTAGACAACTATAATTTGGAAACGGACGTGGCCATGGAGATGGAGAGAAATTCCCCGACCCACGTGGCCGTGGAAAATTACTTCCGTCGCATTTGGGCCAACGAAGACGGGGAGTACACCTTGCCCTTTGAAGAATATAAAGACGAGCGAGTGCTCATTCGCCCCCTATGGAAATTCCAGGAAGTCACGGGCCTTTGCACTTGGTAAAAAGTTGGAGGCAATAAAAAATCGGAGACAAAACTGTAGAGTGACCCCATAAAGTTGGACTTAATCGAGTAAGCATTTCGCTTGCTCGATTTTGTTTTACATAACTTATTTTCTAAGCGGTTTTCATTCGTTCACGGTATTGCTTTGGACTTAGCCCTCCTAATTTTTCTTTGATTCGGTCGTTGTTATAGTAGTGGATAAAGTCTTCGATCGCCCGCACAAGTTTCTGCCGGCTTCGGTAGACGTAACCGTCGTAGATTTCTCTTTTCAGTACACTGAAGAAGTTTTCCATGGGTGCGTTGTCGTAGCAGTTACCTTTTCTCGACATGCTTTGAAAGATGTGGTGTTCTTCTAACATGGCTTGATAGGCGGTCATTTGGTAGCCCCAACCGCGATCGGAGTGGAAGGTGCGGCGATAGGGACAGGTGTTGGTTCGTTCGATGGCTTTTTCTAAGCCTCGTAGCATGGTGACGCCGTTGGGCTGATCGGATAGGACGTAGCTAATGATTTCCAGATTGTACATGTCCATGTATGGATCGAGGTAGAGTTTCTTTGTTTGAAGTTTCCCCGCTTTATCTTCGACGTAGTATTTGAATTCTGTAGTGTCGGTGGTAATTTTTTGGTAGGGGATACAGGTGTTGAAGCGTCGATTGATTCGATTCTTCTTGATCTTACCGACGACGCCTTTGTAAGAGTTGTACTTCTTGTATTTCCTGCCATAGGCACGGACTTGAAGGCCCATGTCTTGAACCAGTCGTTGAACTTTCTTTTTGTTTACCGCCCAACCCCGGTTCTTCAGCTCCAGATGGATCCGGCGGTAGCCGTAGTCTTTGTGTTCGCGCCGAATGGCGAGGATCTCGTCTTTTAACGCTTGGTCTTTGTCTTCTTCGCTCCACTTTTTCTGCCAATACATAAAGGTGGATTTGGGAAAGTTGATGGCAGCGAGTATCTCTGTTAGTTGGAATTGTTCTCGGAGTTTGGCGACGATCCTCGCCTTTTTCTCATTTTTTCTTCCCTCACCAAACTCCTTAGCTCCTCCAGGTATAGCTTTTGAATGGTGAGTTTCCGGTTCTCCGCCTCTAATTCTTTGATGCGGTTTTCCAATGCCTCACGCGAGGATGCATCAAGAGGCTCCTTCTTAGTTGCAGACTTCGGTGGTTGATTGCAGGCGTCTTTCTTCGTCACAGGTCTCCCTCGCTTATGTGTTCGCAGCCCCTCCATGCCCTCCTTTCGATACTGACTGTGCCATTTGGCGATCATGGACGGATTCGTCAAACCAAGTTCAAGGGCCAATTGTTGGTAACTGCATTCGCTCGTTTCGTAACGTGTAATGGCTTCTAACTTAAACTCTACACTGTACTCACGTTTATTTCTAGAGCGCATTAACCCTTCATCGCCAAATTGTTTGTAATTATTGACCCAACGTCTGATCAGTGATTCATCAATTTGATATTTATCTTCTAAGATGGGATAGCTTGACTCTCCGAACAGGTATTCTTCGACGATTTTCCTTTTTAATTCATAACTGTATTTTGCCATTAAAAGACCCCCAAAGGTTGGATTTCTTGGTCCAACTTTTGGGGGTCAGTGCACTGTCTCCGGTTTTATTTTTTTCCCATTTGGTCTTTGTTCAGTCCGGACAAGAATGTCGAGACGAAGAACATGCCGAGAAGAATTAAGTTCACGGGCTTCGTGTAATAGTCGCTGAATTGCCAGCTGCCGTGGTTTTGATAAGAGACGACGACAGTGGCAATGATTTGAAGGACAAACACCAGCGCAGCCACGAGCAGGGCGCGTTTTAAATGCTTCAATCATATCACCTCTGGATTTATTATGGCAGAGGAGGAAATCGCCGTCAAGCTATTCCGCCACGCAGATGGTGCCGTCGCATCGCTTTTCCGTGCCGCCCATATAAATCTTTCGCTCTTCGTCGTACAGAAGGTATTGGCCCCGGCCCATGTCCAAATCGTGTTCGGGAATGTGCACCTCGTGGCCCCGTTCCTTCATGGATTGAATGATGGCGGGATCGAAATCCGCCTCCATTTCGATTCTCTTGTCCCCGGTCCACATAAATCGGGGCGCGTCCAAGGCGGACTGGGGATTTCTGCCGTAAGCCAAGAGCTGCAGCAGGGTCTGTACGTGGCCCTGGGGCTGCATAAAGCCGCCCATGACGCCGAAGGCGCCGTAGGGCTTTCCGCCGCGGGTCAAAAAGCCCGGGATAATCGTGTGGTAGGGGCGTTTGCCTCCCGCCAGGGTATTGGCACGGCCCTCTTCCATGGAGAAATTAAGCAGGCGATTGTTCAGAGAGATCCCCGTTTCCGGCACGACGATGCCGGCGCCGAAGCCCTCGTAATTGGATTGGATCATGGACACCATATTGCCGTCCTCATCGCCGATGCAGAAGTAGACGGTGGAGCGGTCCAGGGGATTGCCGTAGGTCATGGCTTGAGCCTTTTCGCCGAAGGCCTCGCCACATTTTTTGGCGTAGGCGTCGGAAAGGAGATCTTCCGTCGTGAGCTCCATGTAGTCGGGATCGGCGATGTAATGGGCGCCGTCGGTCATGGCCCGCTTAATGGCCTCCGCCGTGTAGTGGATCGATTCCGGATCGTCGGCCTTTAAATCGAACCGGCTCAGAATTTTCAGGGCCATAAGTACGGTAATGCCCTGGCCGTTTGGGGGAAGCTCCCACACTTCCGTGCCGCGGAAGGTGGCGGAGAGGGGCTCTACCTCCAAGGTCTCGTGGTTTTTTAAATCCTCCGCCCGCATAAAGCCGCCGTGGGCCTTCATAAATGTATCGATTTTTTCCGCGATGGCCCCTTCGTAAAAACTTTTGCCGCCGTCTTCGGCGATGGCTCTTAAGGTGCGGGCGTGATGGGGCAGGCGGATGATGTCTCCCGCCTCGGGCGCCTTGCCTTTTTCAGAAAAGGTAGCCCAAAAGCCGTCGTAGACGGTCGCGGTATTGGCCTTTCTTTTTTCAAGCTCCATGGCCCAAAGCCGCGCCACGGTGGGGGAGAGGACGTAGCCTTTCTCGGCGTATTCAATAGCCGGGGCGAGGACATCCTTAAAGGGGAGGCGGCCGTGTTTCTTGTGAATGTCCGCCCATGCCCGCACGGCTCCCGGCACACCCACGGATTCGATGCCGTAAAGGGGCATGGAGGTATGGCCTCTCTCCTTGACGGCGGCGAGGGAGAGGGCGGCGGGGCTTTTGCCGCTGCCGTTGTAGCCGTAAAGTTTGCCGCCGGCGGAGATAATGGCGAAGAGATCGCTCCCCAGGCCGTTGGAAGTGGGCTCGACCACCGTCTGTGCCGCCGCCATGGCGACGGCGCCATCCACGGCGTTGCCGCCGGCTTCTAAAATTTTTCTTCCAGCTGCCGCAGCCGCGGGATTGGATGCCAGGGCCATGGCACGGCCGTAGGTCATGCTTCTCTTTGATGAATAGGGATACTTGGGGTACAATGGTCTCACGCTCCTTTAAGAGGAGTATAATCTTTTTATCGTCTTTTGACCAGATAAATGCGTAAAACAAGCCTTTCAAGGGGCGGTTTTAATTGCAATGGAGAATGGATTATGTTAGGATAGTAATGTTATTGATAGATAGTTTGGATCGAGGAGGTGTTAGTTTGACTACTTTTTTCAGCGTCATCGTCGCATTATCGGCGATTGCAATTATTTGCGCCGTCGTAGCACAGGAATCCAATCAAGTGGGTTTGGGAACCTTGGACGGTAGCTCCCCGTCGTCGGAATGGGGTTCGAATCGCGGGACGAGCCGCAAGGACATGCTTAAACGCATTACCGTCGTTTCGTCGGTCGTCTTTTTTATTTCGATTATTTTACTGATCGCATTTACGAAATAACCAGGAGGAATCATGGATTATAATATTTTATTCATTGCTCCCGTTATCGGCGTTATAGCTATTTTATTCGGTCTGATGAAATCTTCCTATGTAGGAAAGCAAGACCCGGGTAATGAACGGATGAAAGAAATCTCCGGCTATATCCACGAGGGAGCCATGGCCTTTTTACAACGGGAGTACAAGGCGCTCGTCGTCTTTGTCGTCGTTTTGGCCGCAGTTTTATTTTTCGCCATCGACTGGCGCACCGCCGTGTGCTTCGTCGTCGGCGCGGCATTTTCCGTTGCCGCCGGCTATATCGGCATGAACACGGCAACCAAAGCCAATGTTCGCACGGCACAAGCCGCCCATAGCCACGGCATGGGAAAAGCCCTGGACATCGCTTTCTCCGGCGGTGCCGTTATGGGTCTTGTCGTCGTCGGCTTGGGTATTTTCGGGATTTCCGTCTTCTACCTTTGGTTCGGCGATGCAAGCATCATCACCGGCTTCTCCTTAGGGGCATCTTCCATCGCTCTCTTCGCCCGTGTCGGCGGCGGTATCTATACCAAAGCGGCTGACGTCGGTGCCGACTTGGTCGGTAAAGTGGAAGCGGGTATTCCGGAAGACGACCCGAGAAACCCCGCCGTCATCGCCGACAACGTAGGCGATAACGTAGGTGACGTGGCAGGCATGGGCGCCGACTTATTCGAATCCTATGTCGGTGCATTACTTTCCGTCATCACCTTGGGCTTCGTCGCATTCGAAGACAAGGGCATTCAATACGGCCTTTCCATCGCCGCCGTCGGCATCGTGGCGTCGATTATCTCCATGTTCTTCGTTAAAGGCGACAAGAATCCGCAAAAAGCATTAAACATCGGTACCTATGTGGCATCGATTATTACCATTATCGTGGCAGGCGTCTTGGCGAATAAAATTTTCGACAGCCTGTCCGTCTTCTGGCCCGTTATTATCGGCGTCTGCGTCGGCTTGATTATTTCCAAAATCACCGAATACTACACGGCAGCCGAATACAAGCCCGTTCAACGGATCGCACACGAATCTGAAACCGGTGCGTCGACGAATATTATCGCCGGTCTTTCCGTGGGCATGATGTCCACCGTCGGCCCGATCATCGTATTGGCCATCGGCATCATTGCAGCTTACTCCTTGGGCGGCGGCCACGAAAATGCCACCATCGGCTTATACAGCATCGCATTGGCAGCGGTAGGTATGCTGGCTACCACGGCATCCACCATTGCCGTAGACGCTTACGGCCCCATCGCCGACAATGCCGGCGGTATCGCCGAAATGTGCGAACTTCCCGAAGAAGTCCGCGATATTACCGACTCCCTGGACGCCGTCGGCAACACCACGGCAGCTATCGGTAAGGGCTTCGCCATCGGTTCCGCAGCTTTAACGGCACTCTCTCTGTTCGTATCCTACATTCACGCCACCGGCCTCGCCGGCATCGATATTTCCAAGCCCGGCGTCATCGCAGGGACCTTCATCGGCGGCATGCTGCCCTTCGCCTTCTCCGCTTTAACCATGAGCGCGGTAGGGAATGCGGCTACGGCTATGATCGAAGAAGTACGTCGTCAATTTAAAGCCATCCCCGGCATTATGGAAGGGACGGCTACCCCGGAATACGCAAAATGCGTAGACATCTCCACCACCGCCGCATTAAGAGAAATGATCGTACCCGGCGTCATCGCCGTGGTCGTTCCCTTGGTCGTCGGCTTCTGCTTAGGCACGGAAGCATTAGGCGGCTTGCAGGCAGGTGCACTGGTCACCGGCGTCTTAATGGCAATCTTTATGAGTAATGCCGGCGGCGCTTGGGACAATGCAAAGAAATATATCGAAGGCGGCGCTCACGGAGGCAAAGGTTCCGAAGCACACAAAGCGGCCGTTACCGGTGACACCGTCGGCGACCCCTTTAAGGACACGTCCGGACCGAGCTTGAACATCTTAATCAAATTGATTACGGTGGTATCCTTGGTCTTCGCGCCCCTCTTTGTTCAATTCGGCGGCATCTTTATGTAGTCGATCCAACTCGATCAAATTATAGAGCAACTCGCTTCGGCGAGTTGTTTTTTTGTGTGGAAAAAGGCCGTGAAGGGTATATTGAAAACAAGCATGAATTTCGGTACATAGAAAGAGGTGTAAGATGAAAAAGAGAAATGTGCTGGCCCTGGCTCTGGCCCTGTTGGCTCTGCCGTCTATGGCCTTTGCCCAAAGAAATGTGAAGCTGAAGGTAAACGGAAAGTCGGTGGTGTCGAAGCCCGCTGCCTTTATTTCCTCCGATCGCACCATGGTTCCTCTGCGCTTCGTGGCCGAGGCCCTGGACTATCAAGTGTTGTGGGACGAGGAAAGCCGCGACATCCTTTTGACGAAGATGAATTTCGATACGAACAAACCGGAGCAAGCCATTTACCTGAAGCCGACAGAGAAGAACGTCGTCGTGTTGAATGAAAAAGACGTGGCGTCGGCTTACGATATGTCGACGAAGTTGGATTTTCAGATGAAAGAGATAGCGACTCTCCTAGAGAAAGGGAAGAAGCTGCCCTTGGAGGTTGCGCCGGTCATTAAAGAAGACAGGGCCTTTATTCCTCTTCGGGCCGTGGTGGAGCTCTTCGACCAAAAAATCTCCTGGGACGGAAAGACCTATACGGTGTCCATCGAGGGGAAGGTGGCGAAGACCGACGAGGAAATTGCCGGTGCATGGATGTACAGCAAATTGCCTGCGGAATATAAGAAGCCGCCCTTTAAATTAATCGACTGCTCTCATGAGGGCAGCGATGCTTTGATAAAGAAACATATCTACGCCTACGATGTAATCGAGGATCATCCGGATCACATCGTAACCGTCGCCCGCTACCGCCTGGATTTAAACAAGGGCATCTTTTATAAATACGACGTGGTGAACGATGTGTGGGTACGAGATCCTGAGCTGAACAAGTAAACGAAACGCCCTCTTAGGAGGGTGTTTTTATGTTCTGAATTCGGTTCATATAGAAAAAAGAGGGCGTGCTTTCTGATGTTGACATTCTTTGACTTTAAACGTATACTGAAATCAGATAGGAGGCAATCATGGCACGTCTTAGCAATCACATCGAAGATTATCTGCGGGCCCTTTTAATCGAAAGGGAAGGGCAGATCGAAATAAAGAGAAATGTTTTGGCGGAGCATTTTAATTGTGCTCCCAGCCAAATCAACTACGTCCTCACCACTCGCTTTACGCCGGTGCAAGGCTTTTTTGTGGAGTCCCGAAGGGGAGGCGGTGGCTTTATTCGCATCGTTCAGGTGGAAATCAAAGACGACGCTCATTTCTACGAGCAGCTTACGGAAGCCGTAGGGGAAAGCATCACCCAGTCCAAGGCCAATCAGATTTTGGACACCCTTCTGGAGGCGGAATATATAACGGAAAACGAGCACCGACTCTTGGGCATCGCCCTGTCCGATCGCTCCCTGGCCGGTGCGTCGGATAAGCGCAACGCCGTGCGGGCGGATCTGTTGCAAAATATTTTGCTCGGGATCTTTTCTTAAGGAGGTGCGCCATGCTTTGTGAACACTGTCATGAAAATGAAGCGAAGATCAGCTACACCATAGTGGAAGGCAACGACACGAAACAAATGCAGGTGTGTCCCGCCTGCTTTCAGGAATTTTTGGCCAAGCAATTTCCCTCGTCACAAATTCCGCCCTTGGATATTCAGCCCATGATTCAGGAGCTGCTCTCTCTGTTTCACGGCAAGGACGAGGATGCAGAAGAAGGCAGGACCTGCCCCGTCTGCGGCCGCAGCTTAAAGGAGTTTCGCAAGACGGGCATGTTCGGCTGCGACAATTGCTACAATACCTTCGCCGAAGAGCTGAATGCCCTCCTGCCTCGCATGCAGGGGGCGGATCGCCACGTAGGCGCCATGCCCGAGGCCTTTAAGCGGGACCGGGAGGCGTCGGAGAAGGAGCAGGCACTGAAGGATCGGCTGGAGGCCGCCGTGGCCGACGAGCGCTACGAGGACGCCGCTCTTTTGCGGGACGAGATCAAGGCATTGAAGGAAGAGCGCCATGGATAAGGATCAAATTCTACTCACATCCCGCATCCGTTTGGCGAGAAATATTCAGGGTTATCCCTATCCCGGCGCCATGACGCAGGATCAGGCCAAGGAGCTGCGGGAGAAAATCATAGGCGCACTTCACGAGCACGACGATTTGTGGACCCTTTACGATTTAAAAGACGGGTCTTTGAAGAATCTCTACGATTTGGAAGAAAATTTAATCAGCGCAGCTCTCTTGAAAAACAGAGACAGGGGCGCTTACTTTCTCGGCAAGGAGCATCTGTCCGTTATGATGATGGAAGAGGATCACCTGCGGATTCAGGCCATGGACAAGGGATTTCACTTAGACGAAGAGTACGAGACCGTGGCGAGCTTGGCGCGCTTTTTCGAGGAGAAGCTCCCCGTGTCTTTCGACGAGGAGCTGGGCTATTTAACGGCCTGCCCCAGCAATGTGGGCACGGGCTTAAGAGCCGGCTGCATGCTGCACCTGCCTGCTCTGGACACCTTGGGCATGGACAAAATCGAGCGCTCCGTGACCCGCATGGGCTTCGTCCTGAGGGGCATGCGCGGAGAAGGCTCGAAAATCGTGGGCCATATGTATCAGCTTTCCAACGAGCGCACCCTGGGTCTCAGCGAAGAGGATTTTTTAAAGCGGGCCAAGTCCATTTCACAGGAAGTGGCGGCTCTGGAGCGAATTAAGCGCAAGGAAATGTATCTGGATCACCTTATCGAGCTGGAGGACATGGCACGGCGCAGCTACGGCATACTGCGCAACGCCCGCATCATTACTTTCGAAGAGACCATGCTTCATCTGAGCCACATGAAGCTGGGGATCGATCTGTCCGTATTGAAACCTATGCGGGACTTCGATCTCTACGATGCGGTGATTCACATGGGCAAGGCCCATTTGCAAATGGAGCGGGAAAGCTTTCTCGACGACAGGAGCAGCAATATTTACCGCGCCAACAAGGTGCGTCAATTTATAAAGGAGGTTTTTTAATGGCAATGTTCGGAAAATTTACCGAAAAAAGTCAGCGGGCCATGGTTTTCGCCCAGTCGGAAGCCAGAGCCCAGGGCCATTCATATATAGGAAGCGAGCACATTTTGCTCGGCATTTTAAAGGAACCGGGAGGGGCATCCTCCATTCTGGGTCAGGTAGGGATCGATTACGAGCGGGCGAAGGACGGCATCGCGGAAATCGTGTCCCCGGAAGATTCGAAGGTTACATCCCTCACCTACACCCCTCGGACGAAAAAGATCTTCGAGCTGGCTCTCGAGATCGCCAACGAGCTGGGCCACAATTACATCGGCACGGAGCATTTGCTTCTGGCGATTTTGCGGGAGGGCAAGGGCGTGGCCGTCTTGGCTTTAAGAAATCTGGGCATCGACATTGCCATGTTGGAGCGAAGCATTTACGCCGCCATTCGCAAAGTAGACGGCGGCGAGGAAGGCGACGAAATCGAAAGCGCCTTGGAAGAGTTCGGATATAATCTGAACGACAGGGCACGCCAGGGCAAGATCGATCCGGTCATCGGCAGGAAGGATGAAATCGAGCGCATCATCCAAGTTTTGGTGCGCCGCACGAAAAACAATCCCGTCTTAATCGGCGAGCCCGGCGTGGGCAAGACCGCCATCGCCGAGGGGCTGGCTCAGCGCATCGTGGAAGGCAATGTGCCGGAAATCATTAAGGACAAGGAGATCTACACCTTGGACGTCTCTGCCCTTATCGCCGGGGCCAAGTACCGCGGCGATTTCGAAGAGCGGCTGAAAGACGTCATCGCCGAAGTGGAAGATAGGGAAGACGTGATTCTCTTTATCGACGAAATCCACGTGGTCATCGGAGCCGGCGGCGCGGAAGGGGCCATGGACGCCTCCAATATTTTGAAGCCCTCCCTTACCAAGGGCGAGTTGCAGATTATCGGCGCCACCACCATCGACGAGTACCGCAAGCATATCGAAAAGGACACGGCCTTCGAGCGTCGGCTCATGCCCATTATGGTGGAAGAGCCCTCGGTGGAAGATACGATTTTGATCTTAAAGGGCATTCGGGACAAGTACGAGGCCCATCACAATGTGAAGATTACCGACGAGGCCTTGGTGGCGGCGGCGGAGCTGTCCCACCGCTATATTAACGACCGCTTCCTGCCCGACAAGGCCATCGACCTTATCGACGAGGCGGCGAGCAAGCTGCGGGTGGAAAATTTCAACAGCCCCAACGCCTTAAAGGAACTGGAAGACGAGCTGAAGAAGCTCTCCAAGGAAAAGGAAGAAGCGGTGAATTCCCAAAACTTCGAAGAAGCGGCCAAGGTCCGCGACGAAGAAAAGAGAGTTCGGGAAGCCTTGGACGATGAAAAGAAGCATTGGGACAAGGAAAAGCGGGTCCAAAACATGACCGTGGACGAAGAAGAGATCGCAGAAATCGTCAGCAAGTGGAGCGGCGTGCCCGTGACCACCATGAATGCGGAAGAGAGCGAGCGGCTGGTCCATTTGGAAGACGAATTAAACGGCCAAGTCATCGGCCAGCCTCAGGCGGTGGAAGCCGTCTCCCGCGCCATTAAGCGGGCGCGGGTGGGCCTAAAGAGCGCCGACAAACCCATCGGCAGCTTTATCTTCGTGGGCCCCACCGGTGTGGGCAAGACCTATCTGGCCAAGAGTTTGGCGAAATCCCTCTTCGGCGACGAAAGCGCCATGATTCGCGTGGATATGAGCGAGTATATGGAAAAGCACACCGTCTCCCGATTGGTGGGCTCGCCTCCGGGCTATGTTGGCTACGACGAGGGCGGCCAGCTCACGGAAGCCGTGCGCAGAAAGCCCTACTCCGTCGTGCTCTTCGACGAAATCGAAAAGGCCCATCCCGACGTGTTTAACATTCTGCTTCAGATCTTGGACGACGGCCGCCTTACCGACGGTCAGGGCCGCACCGTGGACTTCAAAAACACGGTACTGATCATGACCAGCAATGTGGGCGCCACCCTTTTGAAAAAGCAAAACACCATGGGATTCGGCGCGCCGGACGAAGGCAACGTGAAGGGCTACGACAAAATGGTGGAAACCATTCAGGGTCGCCTGAAAGAAACTTTCCGCCCGGAATTTTTAAACCGCATCGACGAAATCATCGTCTTTAAGTATTTGGAAAAAGAACAGGTGAAGGAAATTGTGGAGCTTATGCTTCGGGATTTGAAGACCCGACTGGAAGACAACGACTTCACCATCACCTTTACCGACGCCGTGGTGGATTACATCGGCAAGGAAGGCTTCGACGAAGAATACGGCGCCCGCCCCTTGGTGCGCTCCATTCGTAAAAACATCGAAGACCGCCTGGCCGACGAAATCCTTTCCGGCCACGTGCACAAGGAAAGAGCCATCCACGTGGATGTGGAAGGGGAAGGACTGAGCTTTGAAGAAGAAAAAATAGCGGAGACCGTGGGCAATGAAGCATAAGGCCTATCGCTGCACGAGCTGCGGCTACAAAAGCGCGGGCTACTTCAGCAAATGCCCCAACTGCGGAGATTGGAACACCTTTGAAGAGGTGGGGGAAGAGAAGAAATCGGTTGGGCGCATGACGGCGTATCGGCCGGCCCAACGGCTGAAAGAAGTTTCCGGCGAATCCAAGCGGCGGCTCAAAAGCGGCATGGAGGAATTCGATCGAGTCATGGGCGGCGGCATCGTGGAAGACGGGGTGAGCATACTGGCGGCGAAGCCCGGTGCCGGGAAATCCACCATCCTCTTTCAAATCGCAAACGCCTTGGCACAAGACGGCCACCGGGTGCTCTACGCCTCGGGGGAAGAGAGCGAGAGCCAAATTAAAATGCGGGCGGAGCGCATCGCCCCCGCCATCGCCGACAATATCTGGATCTACTCCGGCACCTCCATGGACGATGTGTGCCACTGGATCGACGACGTGGACGCCGACATCATTATTCTCGACAGTATTCAGACCTTTACCTTGGAGGAATTTCCCGCCCGTGCCGGCACCCCAACCCAAACCATGGAGTGCGCCAATCGCCTGGTGGACTTGGCGAAAAATCCGAAAAGTCCCAAAGCCGTCTTTATCGTGGGCCAGCTCACGAAGCAGGATTCCCTGGCCGGCGTGCGGGCATTGGAGCATTTAGTGGACACGGTGCTTTTCATCGACCACGAAATGCAGGACGAGCTGCGCATCCTTCAAGCGACGAAAAATCGCTTCGGCTCCACGGGAGAAATGGGCTTTTTCAAAATGACCGAGGCGGGCATGATCTCCATCGACAATCCCTCCGCCCACTTTATGACGGAGCGGGCGGCGGGGAGCGAAGTGCCGGGCAGCGCCATGTGCATCGTGCGGGAAGGCACGAGGAGCATGATCGTGGAAATCGAAAGCCTGGTCTCCAAAAGCTTCACCCCCTATCCCCAGCGTATCTCCGAATGTTTGCGCAGAGAACAGCTGGGCGTGCTCCTCTCCATTTTGGAAGAGCGGGGAGGCATGGGCCTCTACGACAAAAACGTGGTGGTAAAGACCACGGGGAATCTAAGGTTAAAAGAAGGCGCCGCCAATTTAGGCACACTCCTTTCCATCGCATCGGCGGTGACCAATCGCCCTATCCCCTCGGGCACCTTATTTATCGGCGACGTGGGCCTCACCGGCGAGCTGAAACAAGTGCCCGCCATGACTTCCCGCATTAAAGAGGCCGTGCGCATGGGCTTTAAGACCATTTACACGCCGCACCTCACCGCCGACAAAAAAATCGAAGGCATTACCTTAAGAGAGCGCCGGCTCCTGTCCGACGTGATCAAAGATCTTTTAAAATAAAGGATGAAAACATGAACAATATGGATCAAATTGCAAGCTCATCGTCGAACACGGCACTCTTTGCCGGTATCGGTATTATCGTCGCCATCGCCTGGTGGAAGTTTTTCTCCAAGGCGGGATACGCAGGCATCCTCGCCATTATTCCCATTGTAAACTTGGCCGTAGCGTCGAAAATCGTCTTCGACAGCTACTGGTATACTCTGCTCTTTATTATTCCGGGAGTGAACGCCATTTACGGCGCCGTTCTTACCTACAAAATGATGAAATACTTCGAGTGCAACACACTCCTGTCCGTTCTAGCCATCTTCTTTCCCTTCATCATGCTCTTTCCCGCCTTCGGTAGCAACGAGTATCACGGACCGGCGAGAAATTATTAAAGTGTAGCCCCTATGGGGCGACGGCTTACCTAATGTGCGGACACCAGAGCCGACAAAGAAGCGACACTTCGGTGTCGTTTTTTTATGGAATAGAAGATAGTAATATGGCTTTTGGAACCGAAGGATAAATCAATAGACCCCGGTCCTCTTTTTGGGTATCTATGATGAATGGAAGAGCTCATTTAAAACAAAAAGGAGTTGTCTATGAAACTTTCGAAATTAATGAAACTGTCCGCCCTTTCCACTTTTACGCTTATGGGTGGCGGCGGCGGATGCTGCAGCGTCGCCCCCGATGTGAAGCCCCACAGCGAGCTTGCGGCGGAAGAAGCGGCCTTGAATTTGGTCAGAGACGTGGCGAGCGGCGGCTACGATCTGATTTCCACAGAAGACATTAAAAAGAGATTGGACGCGGGAGAAGACATGGTTATTATCGACACCATGCCCGAAGATTCCTATGACAAGAATCATATTCCCGGCGCCCTCGGCGCGGTGCTCCCCGGCACCATGGAGGATGTGGATCCCGAGCGTCGTGGGGCCTTCGTCAAGGCCCTGGGCGACGACAAGGACAAGCCCGTCGTCATCTACTGCGGCCGTGTCAGCTGCTATCGCTCCCATGTAGGTGCCTTAATCGCCAAAGAAGAAGGCTTCACCCATGTCTTGCGCCATCCCGGCGGAATCGACGCTTGGCTCGAAGCGGGATATAAAGCCGAAAGCAAATAAGCGAAGAGAAATAACGAATCACAGCCCTTATTCGACGACGAATGGGGGCTTTTGTGTTTCGTTTTTCGGATGAATCGAGACGAAGAAGAGTGCATAGAAAAAACAAATAGAGCAAGAAATACCATTAGAAAAAACAATGGGAAAGCGATTTACAAGCTGATAATAATCAGGTATTCTTAAATTAATACAAGGAGGTATTTTTATGAAATTAGGAAAGCTGTTCACCATTACTGCACTGTCCGCAGCCCTTTTAGTAGGCTGTGCCGGCGGTGGCGGAAACAATGAAGCCAAAGCCAACAACAACGGCGGCAACGAAGCCAAAGAACCGCCGAAGGTAGAAATGAAAGATCTTCCCGGTACCGCAAGAGACGGTAGCGAAATCGAAATCGAAAAAGCTTCCATGAAGCTCGTCAAAGCTGCCGAAGAAGGCAAGTATGAAATGGTCGACACCGAAGGCCTGAAGAAGATGATCGACGAAAAACAAGACATGATTATCGTCGACACCATGCCCGAAAAATCTTACAAAGCCAATCGTATCCCCGGCGCTGTCAATGCAGAACTTCCCGTTACCATGGACGAAGTAAAACCGGAACAAAAAGAAGCATTCCTTAAATTGCTCGGCGACGACAAGAACAAGACCATCGTTCTCTACTGCGGTTTCGTCGGTTGCGAACGCTCCCACGTCGGCGCTTTAATCGCTGAAGAAGCAGGCTACACCCACATTATTCGTCAACCCGGCGGCATCGGCGCTTGGTTAGAAGCAGGCTACCCCATCGAAAGCGATAACTAAATCCTAAAAGTTAGAAAGAGTCGGCAGGAGCCGGCTCTTTTTGCGTGCGAAAGTCTTGCGTCCCAATCAATTGTTGCCCGTAAAGTATTGAAAAATTGTCGGGGGGGGGTATAATGAATGCAAAGAAAATCACAAATTCTTTTGCTGCGACCATTGATTACAGATAATTTTATGTTGATTGTCGGAACAATTTCATAAAAAATATCAATGTGTAGGATTTTCTTTTCCATGCTACAGTGCTATAATCGATTATGAGAAAAGGAATTGATTTTATGAATCGGTGCAGTGGCCGAGAATTCCGGTAGCAAGAAGGCTGCCCCATGTGCAGCATGGATGAAAACGCTAAGGAACGTAGCTATGTTGTCTAAATGTGAAATACAATTTAGACATCTCGGATTGACCATTGAAGTTACAGGAGGAAATGATGGTAGAAAGGAAAACTCTCGGAAGATATTCCACGTTCACGAAAATTTTTTATTACATATGGTTCGCCTTATCCGCGCTGGTGATCGTCTCGATGTTTAAGGATGTATTCGTGGGCCATATTGATGCACGCAACATTGTGGATCAAATATTTTTCTCTATTATATTGCTAATTGCAGGGTTCGCATTTCGTAATCTACATTTTCTTCTTAAAGGCGTTCTTGAGAAGGGTGAGTTTTCTTTCATATACCTGTATAATCTTTTCTCCCTTGTAAAGACGACGATTGGTGTTGTCTTCTTCTATGGCTGTATAGGTTATGAAGGCGGAGGCGTCGGTTTGGAACGAATTGATTTAAGTCCGGATATGATATTGACCCTTGCCTGTCTTGTTTTCCTTCTGATTGTTTTCGATCTGTTTTTCGTTTATCGGGATATGATTCAGGACAAGTGATTGAATTAAATCAACAGCAAAATAAAAAGGCAGGGAACGAATAGGTTCTCTGCCTTTTACTATTTCTTTCGGATCCAATGTTCCTCCGTGGCGTCCTCGGTAATAGACGTGGTTGCCACCAGCTCGAAATCTTCTTTCAGGGAGGGGATCTTCACATCGCCGCCGGAATGAAGGTTCACCCGGGTAATGTAGGCCTCCTTCACGCGGTGAAAGAGGCTTTTTATAATGCCCGCGCCGCCGACGAGATAGATCTCTTTGCCCTCGTAGGCCCGGAGCTTTTCGTCCAGCTCCTCTTCCGAGGAGAAGTAGAAGAGCTCGTCTTCGTCGGGCAAATTTTGCCGCGTCATGACGCCGGTAATGCGATTGGGAAGCTTGCCCGCATCGTCCAAGGTCTTTCTGCCCATAAGGATCACCTGTCCCGTGGTGCGGGCCTTAAAGCGGGCCAGGTCTTCGGGAATGAAGGTGATCTGCTTGCCGTCTTTAGCAATGGCATCGTCCAAGTCGGCGAGGACGAGGAGAATCATCGAATGGTCTCCACATCGGCGCTCATTTCGGCGGGGTGGAGGCGTTTCAATTCCGCTCGCGCCCGAGCCGGCGTTTCGGAAAAGATTTTAAGCACCCCCGGCGTGGCGTCGTGGCGCAGGAGATTTTTGTCCAGGAGATCTTTGCGCAGGCCCGTGATCAATAGATCGAAGACGTCGATCTTGTTTAAATTCCGTACGAGGCTGTGTTCCAAAAATTTTTCCATGGCGTCGGCCTGAGTAGAGAAGGATCCGTCCACCACGGCCAGGGTATCGAAGGGCGTATCCTTTAATTCGTCGATTTTTTCGGCGAAGGTGTTGTAGAAATCCGCGTCCAAATGGTGGCCGCCGCGGAAATCTTCCTCTTCCAAGGGCAGTTGTACCGTGGAGAGGGAGGCGTTTTGCGAATCAAAGGCCGCCCGATAGGCGTTGGTGGAAAATTCCGCTTCCGTGCCGAGGAGCAGCACGGTCTTGCTCTTACTCAGGCGATCGGCCTCCGCTGCACATTTTTCCGGCAGATCGAAGTCGTCCAGGGGACGGAAGTTGCGACTGCCGTAGAGATGGGGGGCGATGATGGAATATTTCGCCGAGCGCCGCTTCGTTTCCTTTGCCAGATCCAGCCAACGGGGCTCGTCGCGCAGAAGGTCTACGACGAAGAGATGCTCCTTGGGGAAGTGGTTGCGAATGACGGGGATGAGCTCGAAATCTTTCGAGTCCACGGTGTAGAAAAAGATGGGCAAATTTTGCCGATGTTCGAAAAAGGGAATGGCATTTTTTTCCTTGCCCGTCACTTTCTTTTCGTAATCCAATTCCATGCGGTCGTTAGTGGTGCGGTATTTGGATTTCGGCGCGAAGCCGCATTGTTCGTAAAAGGCACGGGCGGAGAGGGGGCCTTGGGCGGTGATTAGCGCGTCTTTTTCCAAACGGGTCTCCAAGAAGCTCAGCATCTGTCTGCCCAAGCCTTGGCGCCGCTTGTCGTAGTCCACGATGATTTCCGATAGGTGGATGCCTTCGTCGGTTTTTTCCGTGACCATGACGCCGATTAAATCCTCGTCGTCGAAGAGGCCGTAGATGATTTTGTCCCTGTCCCAGGTTTTTCTCGCCTCGTCGAAGGCTTCGTCGTAGGGATTAAAGAGAATGTGCTTTCTCATGGCGATGGCCCGATCGTGGGCAGGAGAGCCGTAGGTGATGGTGTTCATGTAAATGGTCATATCAACCTCCAAAAAAAATACAGAGGTCACCCCCTGTATTTTACTTAGTCATCCGTCGCCGTCTGACCCACTTCCGAAAAGTGATAGGTCCAATGGGTGTGGGCGAGAAAATCTTTCAGTTCTTCAATTTTGTTTTCCCGGAAGAGATCCGTAATGTGGGAGTGCTGCTTATTGGTTTCGTGTAAGAGCTTTTGCAGCGCATCGTTGTCGTCCAATTCTTGGCCTTGGCGAATAAAGCGCCGTTGAAGGCGGTCGATGGTCTTGATCAGAGTTTCGTTATTGGACTTCTCGATGTAGATGTCGTGGAAGCGCTCTTGCAGGACGAAATACTCGTCGAATTGGTTGCGGTCGATGTGGAAATCCATAAGCTCCACCAAGTCGTCCATTGACTTCAGATCTTCCTTGGTTAAATTGTGGGCGGCCAGCTCCGCAGCTAAGGCGTCCAAAGGCGCCAGAATGCGGTAAATATCTTCCCCTTCCTTCTTGGTCAGGGGCTTGACCCGAAAGCCGCGGCGGGGAGCGGAGTCCAAAAAGCCGTCGGCGGCCAATTGAATCAAGGCTTCTCTGACAGGCGTGCGGGAAATATTTAATTGCTGACAAATATCCTGTTCGTTTACTTTTTCGTTTGAATTAAGTTTGCCGAGACGAATTTGTTCGGCGATAAAATTATAGACGTGGTCTTTTAAAGACAAAAATTCCATCACGTAACCTCCTTAAGAGACTTTCTTTGAATACAATCATAACATTAGGAAAAAACAATGTCTACAATTTTCACAACTGTATACAAAACCTCTTTTATAAAATAGACAAATTCTTTTTTCGCCGTCAAAATACATCCGAAATGTCGGCGTAGCGGGGCGCCTATGGTATAATTACTTTTTAAGGGGGAAGTCATGGAGAAAGAATTTATCTTAATCGACGGGAAAAAAATCGCCGTCGTCGATACCGGCGAGGGCGAGGACGTGGCCTTTGTCCTTCACGGCTGGGGCGCGAATATCGAATCGGTCATGCCCATCGTCAACAGCTTGCGTGACCGCTACCGGGTCATCGCCTACGACAGCTTGGGCCACGGGGATAGCGACGAGCCCGACGAGGTCATCGGCGGCGACGATTACGTGGCGCTGTTAAAAAAGATTTACGACCACTACGGCGTGAGCCGCGCCACCTGCATCGGCCATTCTTTCGGCGGAAAGACCTTGAGCGTCTTCGCCGCCCTATATCCCGAAATGGTGGATAAATTGGTTTTGGTGGACGCATCCGGCGTGCTGCCCAAGCGTTCTTTTTCCTATTATCGAAAGGTCTACACCTTTAAATTCCTCAAAAATATGTACAAGCTCCTGTTTTTCTGGCAGGACACGGAAAAGGCCATGGCGCGCTTTTACAAGAAATTCGGCTCCGACGACTACAGAGCGGCGGACGGAGTGATGCGCAAGGTCTTTGTCAAGGTGGTGAACGAATCTACGGAAGAATACTTCCCGCGGATTCAGGCGGATACCCTATTGATTTGGGGCGACGAAGACGACGCCACGCCTCTTTATATGGCCAAGGTATTCGAGGAAAAAATTCCCGAAGCGGGCCTGGTCGTGTTAAAGGGCGGCCACTACAGTTACTTAGATGCCTACGGCCAATTCGATGCCGTGCTGCGTTCATTTTTATAAGGAGATATCCATGTATCATTCGGTTTCATTCGTGTTTTTTCTGGCCATTTATCTGGCGTTAAGTATGAGTCTGTATAAAGTTTTTAATAAGCGGGCTCTCTATCCCCTGCACATGCTTCAGCTGGAAGGCTACAACGAAGGGGAATACAAAGCGTGGCTCGCGGCGAATAAGGAAAAGATTAAAGCCTTCCGCTACGCGCCTACCTCGGAAAAGACGCTTTTGGTGATGACGGATCGGGCGAAGCGCCTCTTCGGCACCCACTGCCGATTGAACCGCATTCTGCTCGCCGTGGCCCTCGTCGCCGCCGTGGCAGCGTATGGCATATCGCCTACCTTGGCGGTGATGGTCTTTGCCCTTCTCTGCGTGGGGATTTACTATTTCCAATACGTGGTATTGATTTACGCCAATCGCATCAATTATCCCAGGGAAATGAAAATCAATCAGGGCTTTTACGATTCGGCACAAAAAAAGGTGCGTGACCTAAAGGAAAAGGGCCTGCAGGTCGTGGGGATTACAGGGAGTTTCGGCAAGACCTCCACGAAATTTATTACGTCCACGGTGTTGGAAGAGGCCTTTGTCGTGCAAAACACGCCCTCTTCTTACAACACCCCCATGGGCCTTTCTAAGGTCATTAACAACGAGTTGGACGAAAAAGACGAGATCTTCCTCGCCGAGCTGGGGGCCAAGGAGCCCGGGGAAATCGCCGAAGTGGCGGAGCTGGTACAGCCCTCCATCGGGATCATCACCGCCATCGGGCCCACCCACATGCATCTGTTTAAGACCATCGAAAACATTCAAAAGACCAAGTACGAGCTTATCGAGGCCTTGGCCGATGACGACATCGCCATTTTCAATTACGACAACGACTACGTGAAGCCCTTGGCGGACAAGACGAAAAAGCGCACCATCCGCTACGGCATGGAAGAGATCGACAAGCTCGACGTCTACGCCAAGGACATCGCCGTCCACGAGCGGGGCAGTTCCTTTACCCTGGGCTTTAAGGACAAGGGCGAGGTAAAGGCGGAAACCAAGCTTTTAGGCAAACACAATATCTCCAATCTCCTCGCTGCCGCAAGCGTGGGCTACGTGCTGGGCATGGAGCCTGAGGCCGTGGCTAGGGGCATCGGCAAGGTGGAACCGGTGGAACATCGCCTGAACATCGTCGACGGCGGCACGGGGATCATCGTCATCGACGACGCCTTTAACTCCAATCCCGTGGGCGCTCGGGCGGCCCTGGACGTATTGAGCCAATTCGAAAAGGGCAAGAAGATTATCGTCACGCCGGGCATGGTGGAATTAGGCGATATGGAAGAGGAAGAGAATTATAAACTGGGCAAGGAAATCGCCAAGGTGTGCGACGTGGCCATTCTCGTGGGCAAAAAGCGCACGGCGCCCATTCAAAAGGGCCTGATGGACGCGGGCTTTAGTGAAGACAAGATGATCGTGACCAAGAACTTGGACGAAGCCACGGCCTCCTTGGGCCATGTGGCCGTCGTCGGCGACGTGGTGCTCTTCGAAAACGACCTGCCCGACTCTTACGACGAATAATTTCATGAGAAAGCGGCTTTCGGGCCGTTTTTTCTTTCGTCTTTTTTACGGAATCTTAACGGTTCTTTATTATTCCCGCCGCCGTCTATGATAGAATAAAAAAAGAACGAAACGAAGGGAGACGTTTATATGAAAACAATCGCTGTATTTTTCGGCGGACGCAGTGTGGAACACGAAGTCAGCGTCATTACCGGCATGCAAGTAATCGAAAATTTAGATAAATCCAAATACGAGGCCGTGCCCGTCTACATAACCAAGGACGGAAAGTTTCTCGGCGGCGAAGGCCTGTCCAATTTCAAAACCTTCAAGGAAGGGAATTTCGACGACGCCTTTGAAGTGTACTTTAAAGCCGGAGCAGACGGCAAAATTTACAAGCAAGTGGAAGACAAGGGCGGCCTCTTTTCCAAAGGCGGCTTGAAAGAAGAAGTCTATGCCGACGTGGACATGGCCTTCGTGGCCCTTCACGGCACCTTCGGCGAAGACGGCTCCATTCAAGGCTACTTCGACACCATGGACATCCCCTACATCGGCTGCTCCACCTTATCCGCCGCCGTAGGCATGGACAAAAAAATCATGAAAGACGTCTTCCGCGCCCACGACATTCCCGTGATGGAAGGAATCTGTTTCTATCGCCGTGAGTGGCGGGAAGAAAAAGAAAAAGTGAAAAGCGAAATTGAGGCCCTGGGCTATCCCGTCTTCGTGAAGCCCGTGAACCTGGGCTCATCCATCGGCATTACCAAGGTAAAAGATCCCGCGGATCTGGACGATGCCATGGACCTCGCCGCAAGCTACGACCGCAAGATTTTGGTGGAAAAGGCGGCGGAAAATCCTCGGGAGATCAACTGCGCCGTTCTGGGCTATGCAGGCGATGTGATCGCATCGGCTCTGGAAGAGCCCGTGGGCTGGAAAGATCTCTTGAGCTTCGAAGATAAATACGTGGGCGGCGGCAAAAAATCCGGCCCGAGCAAGGGAAAGAATGCCCGCAACTGCCCTGCCAATGTAGACGAGGACTTAAAGAAAAAAATCGAGGACCTGGCGAAAGAAGCCTTCACCGCCGTCGACGCCTGCGGCACGGCGCGAATCGATTTTCTCGTCACGGAAGCCGGCCCCGTCGTCAACGAAATCAACACCCTGCCCGGCTCCATGGGCTTTTATCTCTGGGAGCCTGTAGGCATTTCCTTTGCGAGCCTATTGGACAGAGTCATCGAGTTGGGTGAAATGCGGGCGAGGGAAAGGAAGGACACCACCTTCAGCTACGAATCCAATTTATTTACGAAAACCACCTACGGAAGCAAGCTGTAGGCCAAAGGAGGCATTATGACCATTCGAGACCGGGTATTGGAAGCCCTGGAAAAAACCGACGGACTGAGCAAACGGGAAATTTTCCGGGCACTGGCCGTCAACGACAATCTGCAAAAGGAAATGAAAGCCCTTTTAAAGGACATGGTAAAAGACGGCACCCTCTACCGGGACGAGGATAAAAATTACCACGTCAGCCTTCGCGACGGCCTTCTCACCGGCACCTTCGAGGGCAACGACAAGGGCTTCGGCTTTTTCGTTCCCGACGACGAGGACGGGGAGGATTTATACATCCACCGCACCAAGGTGAACTCCGCCATGAACAAAGACCGGGTACTGGTGGAAAAGATTCCCTCCAAGGATCCGGACAAGGGGGACGAAGGCAGGGTCGTCACCGTTCTCGAGCGGGCAAATCACCGCATCGTCGGCATTTACGACGACGCAATGCGCTTCGGCTTCGTCATTCCCGACGACAAGCGAATCCCCGACGACATTTTCATTCCGAAGAAATGGAAAAACGGCGCCGAAGACGGCCAAAAAGTCGTCGTGGACATTGAAAAATTCCCCGAGCCCAATAAAAAGGCCGAGGGAAAAATCGTGGAGGTCCTGGGCTATCCCGACGATAAAAACGTGGACATCCTCTCCATCGCCTACGCCATGGGCCTGGATCTGGAATTTCCGAGAGATGTCATGGAAGAAGCCGACGCCATTCCTCAAAAGGTAAGCCGCTCCGCCGTGGCGGGGAGAGAAGATTTCCGCGAGGTAACCACCTTCACCATCGACGGCGCCGATTCCAAGGACTTCGACGACGCCCTCAGCGTACGCCCCTTAAAGGAGGGCCGCTGGGAAGTGGGCGTCCACATCGCCGACGTGGCGGAATACGTGCGCGCGGGCAGTCCTTTGGACAGAGAAGCTCTGCACCGGGGCAACAGCGTCTATCTTTTAAGCGAAGTGCTGCCCATGCTCCCCAAGGCGCTGTCCAACGGCATCTGCTCCTTAAACGAAGGGGTGGACCGCCTCTGCTTGAGCGTGGTCTTCGAGCTGGACGAAAAGGGCAAGGTCTATAATTTCCACATCGCCGAGACGGTGATCAACAGCGACCGACGCCTGGTCTATGCCGATGTCAGCGACTTTTTGGAAGATGGGCGAATCGACGATTCCCTAAAAGATCTCACGGAAGAGCTGACGATTCTTAATACCATTGCAAAAAATCGCCGCAAGATGCGGGATAAGCGGGGCAATATCGATTTTTCCTTCGATGAGCCCGCCATCGAGCTGGATGCCGACGGCCACCCCATACACATCGGCCTGGCGGATCACCGGGACGCCAACGATCTGATCGAGGAATTTATGCTTCTCGCCAACGAAACCGTTTCGGAGGTCTATCATAAAAAGAAGCTCCCCTTCATCTATCGGATTCACGAAGAGCCCGACGCCGAAAAGCTCACCCTGTTGAATGCGGTGATCCGTCCCTTCGGCTACCACTTGGATCTCACCAAGGACATCCATCCTAAGGACATTCAAAAGCTGACCCAAGCCTGCAAGGGCAAAGACGAAGAGGCGCTGATTCAAACCATGGTGCTCAGGAGCATGCAAAAGGCCCGCTACAGCGAGGAGCTTGGCGGCCACTTCGGCCTCGCCGCCAAGTACTACTCCCATTTCACCTCGCCCATTCGCCGCTATGCGGATTTAACCATTCACCGGGTCATTAAGCAGGACTTAAACCACGTCCTGGACACGAAGCTCATCGATCTGTACCAAAAAACCTTCCCGGACATCGCCGATCACATATCCGCCACGGAAAAAATCGCTCAGGAAGCGGAACGCAAGGTAGTGGATGTGAAGATGGCTCAATACATGGCCGATCACATCGGCGAAAGTTTCGACGCCAAAGTGTCGGGGATCACGTCCTTCGGCATCTTCTGCGAGCTGGACAATACGGTGGAAGGGCTTATCGGCTACGCCTCCATGGACGATTTTTACCGCTTCGACGAGGATCACTACGTGGCCGTAGGCGAGCGAACGAAAAAGACCATTCACATGGGCGATCCCATGCGCATCGTCGTAGCCGGTGCCGATCCCATTTTGGGGCGCATCGATTTTCAATTAGAGGAGGAGGCCCGTGGCTAAAAAGAAAAACAACGGACCGGACAATTTGGCCAACAACAAAAAGGCCTTTCACGAATACCATATCGAAAATACCTACGAGGCGGGCATCGTCTTAAAGGGAACGGAAGTCAAGAGCATTCGCAAGGGCAGCGTCGCCATAAAAGAAGCCTATTGCTCCATCGAAGGGGGCGAGATCTTTATCGAAGGCATGCACGTGGCGCCCTACGAACAGGGTAACCGCTTTAATCTGGAGCCCTTGAGAAAGCGCAAGCTCCTCATGCACAAAAAAGAGATCGCTCAGCTGGCAAGGGCCACGGAGCGGGAGGGCTACACCATCGTGCCCTTAAACGTGCACCTGACTCGCGGCAGGGTGAAAATCTCCATCGCCGAGGCCAAGGGCAAGAAGCTTCACGACAAGCGGGAAGCCATCAAGAAGCGGGACATCGAGCGGGACATCAAGCGCTACGTGGACCGCTAATGTTTAAAATTCCTTTCTTTCGGATATCAGTGTACTAAGCAATAGTTTACTGAAAGAAAAGGAGTCGTATATGACGAAAAAAATCGGTTTAATCGTAGGTTCTCTAAGAAAAGAATCCTGGAACAGAAAGGTTGCGGAAAATGTGCAAGCCATGTTCCCGGAAGGCTACGAAGCGGAATTTATCGAAATCGGCGATCTGCCTCTCTATAACGAAGACTTTGAAAAGGAAAAGAACGAGCCCGAAAGCTACGCCCGCTTCCGCAAAGAAGTGGAAGAGAAAGACGGCTTCATCTTCTTTACACCGGAATATAATCGCCTTTGCGCCCCGGCCATTAAAAACGCCATCGACGTGGCAAGTCGCCCTTACGGCAAGAGCAAATGGGGCACCAAGCCCGCTGCCGTCGTCAGCGCCAGCGTCGGCACATCCGGCGGCATGGCAGCGAATTTCAGCCTGAGACAGAATCTGATCTTCGTCGACCTCATTCCCCTGCAACAGCCGGAAGTCTATTTGGCCTCCGTCCACGAGCTCTTCGACAAAGACGGGGCATTGGTCAAAGACACGGAAGCCTTCCTGCAAAGCTTCGTCGACGCCTTCGTCGCACACGCAAACCGCTTCTGATCGAGTGCAACAAAAGCCTGCTGAACGCGGGCTTTTATTATTTTGTCGGAAAGAAAAGAAAAGTCAAACAAGGTCAAAAAACTTATTGCAATCCATAGCAAAGGTGCTATAATAGAATCAAGGTCAAAGAAAGTCAACTGAGGTGATTTATGGAATATAAAGATTATTATAAAATTCTCGGCGTGGAAAAAGACGCCGATCAAAAGACGATAAAAAAAGCATTTCGCAAATTGGCGAAACAATATCACCCGGACCTTCATCCCGACGACAAAAAGGCACATGAAAAGTTTAAAGAGATCAACGAAGCCTACGAAGTTCTGTCCGATCCGAAAAAGAAACAGACCTATGACCAATTCGGAAGCGCCGGTAATTTCTCCGGCGGCATGAACTTCGATCCCTCCCAATACGGCTACACCTACACCACCACCGGCGGCGAAGGGGACTTCAGCGATTTCTTCGATATGTTTTTCGGCACAAGCGCAAGCACCGGCTCGAAGCGCAAAAGCTCCACCTTCAATATGGGAGATATTTTCGGCGGCGGTGCCCGCAGAGCCCGAAAACCCCAACGGATGCAGTACGCGGCGGATCTCACCGTTTCCATGGACGAGGCCTACCGCGGCGTAGAGCGGCGTGTAAGCCTCACCGTGGACGGGCGCGGGGTGGAAATCCCCGTGAAGGTGCCCGCAGGCATTACCGAAGGCAAGAAGCTGAAGGTGCGGGGCGATAAATTCGGCGTGGAAGGGGACATCCTCTTTAAAATCCACGTCACGGCGCCCAAGGGCGTGGAAATCCAAGGACTGGACATCGTCATGGATCAAACCGTCTATCCCTGGCAAGCCTATTTCGGCGACAAGGTCACCTGTACCTTGCCCGCCGGCAAGCTGCGCATTACCGTCCCCGAAAAAACCAAGGGCGGACAAAAGCTGCGGCTGCCGAAAAAAGGTTTAAAGGATTTAAAGGGCAACACCGGCGATGCCTACATTCGCTTCGTCATCGTGAACCCGGATCAATTAAGTGAGGAAGAAGAAGCCCTCTATAAACAATTAAAAGAAAATCACAAAACCACAAAATAAAAAATTAATCTAATGAATGAAAGGAGTGCCATATGAAAATCGATAAATTTACACAAAAAAGCATGGCCGCTTTAGAAAGCGCGCAAAATTTGGCACAAGAATACGGAAATCCGGAGGTAGACGTCCTCCACTTAAACAAAGCTTTGGTCTCCGACGACGAAGGCCTGATCCCTCGCGTCTTAAACTACATGGGCATCGACGCCAAGGAGGTTGAAAACGCCCTGGACCGGGAAATCGGCCGCCTCTCCAAGCAAACCGGCGCCACGCCCCGCCTCTCAAACGCCATGAACGGCGTCTTAACCGACGCATTGAAAGAAGCCAAGCGCCTCGGCGACAGCTACGTCAGCGTGGAACACCTCTACCTCGCCATGATCAAGGGCGACGGGGTGAACAACAAGCGAATCCTTAAAGAGTTTTCCATCGACGAAGACAGCTTTATGGGCGCCTTAAAAGAAATTCGCGGCAATCAACACGTCACCAGCGACAATCCCGAAGACACCTACGAAGCATTAAATAAATACGGCAGGGATCTGACGGTGGAAGCGGCCAAGGGCAAAATGGACCCGGTCATCGGCCGCGACGACGAAGTGCGCCACGTGATCCGCATCCTCTCTCGCCGCACGAAAAACAATCCCGTCTTAATCGGTGAGCCCGGCGTGGGGAAAACCGCCATTGTGGAAGGTTTGGCCCAACGAATCGTGGCGGGAGATGTGCCCGACGGCTTGAAAAATAAAACCGTCTTTTCCCTGGACATGGGGGCGTTGATCGCCGGGGCCAAGTACCGCGGGGAATTTGAAGAACGCTTGAAGGCCGTCTTAAACGAAGTGAAGAGCTCCGAAGGCGAAATCATTATGTTTATCGACGAAATTCACAACATCGTCGGCGCCGGCAAGAGCGAAGGCGCCATGGACGCGGGCAATCTCTTAAAGCCCATGCTCGCACGGGGCGAGCTCCACACCATCGGCGCCACCACCTTGGACGAGTACCGCAAGTATATCGAAAAAGACCCGGCTCTGGAACGCCGCTTCCAAAAGGTGCAAGTGCAAGAGCCCACGGTGGAAGACACAATCTCCATCTTGCGTGGCCTGAAGGAAAAATACGAAATTTATCACGGCATTCGCATTTCCGACGGCGCCGTCATTCAATCGGCCCTGCTCTCCGATCGCTACATCACCGATCGCTTCCTTCCCGACAAGGCCATCGACCTTATGGACGAAGCCTGCGCCATGGTGCGCACGGAAATCGAGTCCATGCCCACGGAAATCGACGAAATCCGCCGGCACATCCTCCAACTTGAAATCGAACGGGAAGCCCTGAAGAAGGAAACCGACGACGCGTCGAAAAAACGGCTCGCCGCTCTGGAAGAAGAGCTGGCTGAAGAAAAGGCCGATTACGACGCCCTTATCGCCCGTTGGGAAACGGAAAAGAAAGAGCTGGAAGGCGAAAAAAATATTAAAGAAGCCATCGACCGGGTGCGTCACGAAATCGAAGAAGCGGAACGCAACTACGATTTGGAAAAACTCTCCGCCCTGAAATACGGCGAGCTGCCTCAACTGGAAGAAAAGCTGAAAGAGGAGCAAGGCAAGGAAAAGGGCGACGGCAAGCTCATTAAAGAAGAAGTCACGGAAGAAGAAATAGCCGAAGTCGTCAGCAAATGGACGGGCATTCCCGTCTCGAAGCTGGCTGAAACGGAACGGGAAAAACTCCTTCACTTAGACGACATCTTAAAGAAGCGCGTCGTGGGACAGGCCGATGCCACCAAAGCCGTAAGCGACGCCGTGCTTCGCGCCCGCGCCGGGCTCAAGGCGCAAAACCGCCCCATCGGCAGCTTCATCTTCTTAGGGCCTACCGGCGTGGGCAAAACCGAAACCGCCAAGGCCTTGACGGAAGCCCTCTTCGACGACGAGCGGAACATGATTCGCATCGACATGAGCGAATACATGGAAAAACACAGCGTCTCGCGATTGGTCGGATCGCCCCCGGGATATGTGGGCTACGACGAAGGCGGCCAACTCACCGAGGCTGTGCGCAGAAAGCCCTACTCCGTCATCCTCTTCGATGAAATCGAAAAGGCCCACCGCGACGTCTTCAACATCCTTTTGCAAGTCTTAGACGACGGCCGCCTCACCGACAACCAAGGTCGCACCGTGGACTTTAAAAACACGGTGATCATTATGACTTCCAACATCGGCTCCCAAGATTTAATCGAAGGCGTCACGGAGGACGGCCACATCTCCGATGAAGCGAAAGATTCCGTCAGCAGAGAAATGAAGGAACACTTCCGCCCGGAATTTTTAAATCGGGTGGACGAAATCGTCCTCTTCAAGCCCCTGTTGAAAGACGAAATCGTAAAGATCATCGACACGAATATCGCGGAAATCGAAAGCCGCCTGGAAGACAGAGATATTCACATCTCCGCCACCGACGAAGCCAAGGACAAGATCTTGGCCGAAGCCTACGACGTGCTCTACGGCGCACGGCCCGTGAAGCGCTATATCCAAAACCACATCGAAACCAAACTCTCCCGCGCCCTCATTGCCGGCGAGATTATGGATGGCGATCATTTGGAAATTGCCGTGGACGGCGACGACTATATCATCAAAAAATAAATCAAAAACAAAACGCTCGAGAGATCTCGGGCGTTTTTTGCGTGGGGGGAAATGATGTGGGGTATGAAAAAAGCAAAAGTAAAGAAGCAAAGGAGAAGAAAATGATTTACGATTACGCAGTAAAAGACATCGAAGGGCAGGATCTGTCCTTGAAAACCTACGAAGGCAAAGTGCTTTTGATCGTCAACACCGCCTCAAAATGCGGCTTTACGAAACAATACGCCGGCCTACAAGCTTTATACGAAAAATACAAAGATCGGGGTCTCGTCGTCTTGGCCTTTCCCTGCAACCAGTTCGGTCATCAGGAGCCAGGCGACGAAAGTGCCATCAAAAATTTCTGCAGCGACACCTTCGGCGTCACCTTCCCGGTCATGGGGAAGATCGACGTCAATGGCGAGGATGCCCATCCTTTATATAAAGAATTGAAAAAAGCCCAAGGCGGACTTTTAGGCGACGACATTAAATGGAATTTTACGAAATTTCTCGTGGACAGAGAGGGACGCGTCGCGGATCGCTTTGCGCCGCAAAAGGATCCGAAGAGCCTGGAAGAAAAAATCGAGGCGCTTTTATAATCCGGGCGGTCCGTTCTGAAAACTTTCGAAAAAGCCTTGCAATCACGGGGCAAATCGGTTATTATAGCTAAGTTGCCAAAGTAGATACGTGCGGATAGAGCCTTTTGGCCGGAAATTCCGCGAAAAATGCCTAAATCTCTTGATTTCGGGTTATTTTTTATGTATAATACCAGGGTATGCGTGAGACATGCGTTGACACAATAGGTGGCTTTGAAACAGGCGCAAAGATGTGTTCGCATCGGAGGCTTGCGGAAAAGGGAATTATTGTCGAGAATGTCCAATCGTGAATTGGGCGACGGAGTGCCCGACTTTTTTTACGGGATGCAGAAAACACCCGGCTAGGTTGATCGGCGCTCTTCCCTTATCGTTGAGGAAAATGCACAAGGAGGGACTAAATGTCTGCAAATGTAAAACAAAAAATCAGAATTCGTTTGAAAGCTTATGACCACGAGCTGTTGGATAGCTCCGCTCAAAGAATTGTCGAAGCGGCAAAAGCCAGCGGCGCCGATGTATCGGGTCCGGTACCCTTGCCCACGGAAAAAGAAATCATTACGATTCTTCGTTCCGTACACAAACACAAGGATTCCCGTGAACAATTCGAACAAAGAACGCACAAGCGTTTAATCGACATCATGAACCCGAATCAAAAGACCGTGGATTCTTTAATGAAACTCAATCTGCCCGCAGGTGTAGATATCGAGATAAAACTGTAAGCTGTCGGACTATATGATTGCCAAGCAATCCGCTGTAATGGAGGTATTTTATGAAATATGCATTGGGTAAAAAGATTGGCATGACCCAAGTCTTTACCGAAGAAGGCGTCCAAGTTCCCGTCACCGTCGTGGCGGTTGAACCCCAAGTGGTCGTTCAAAGAAAGACCAAAGACATCGACGGTTACGAAGCGATTCAAGTCGCTACCGGCGCCGTAAAGGAAAAACGCGTCAACAAACCTTTAAAGGGCCACTTCGACAAGGCCGGTGTGGAATACAAACGAGTGCTTCGTGAATTCCCCTTGGCTGACGGCGAAGATTTCAACGTCGGCGACACCTTGGATGTCACTGTATTTGAAGCAGGCGACAAGGTCGACATTACCGGTACCAGCAAGGGTAAAGGAACCGCCGGTTTGATTAAGCGCCACAACTTCGGTCGCGGCCGTGAAACCCACGGTTCTAAATTCCACAGAATGCCCGGTGGTATGGGTGCTGCATCCTACCCGGGTCGCGTATGGAAGGGCCACCGCATGATGGGTCGCATGGGGAACGAACGGGTCACCGTTCAAAACCTCGAAGTTGTACGTGTCGACGCCGACAACAACTTCCTTTTAATTAAAGGTGCCGTTCCCGGACCGAAAAACGGACTCGTTCGCGTTCGTGCCACGGTTAAAAGCGGTAAATAAGCGAGAGGAGGACACTAACAATGACTAAGTTCCAAATGGTAGATATGGCCGGCAAGTCCTTAGAAGAAATCGAACTTTCCGACGATATCTTTAATGTAGAAATTAACGAACACGTCGTCTATTTGGTCGTGAAGAATATTCTCGCCAACAGACGTCAAGGCACACAGTCCGCCAAAACTCGCGCAGAGGTTCGCGGCGGCGGCAAGAAGCCCTGGAGACAAAAGGGCACGGGCCGTGCAAGACAAGGTTCCATTCGTTCGCCTCAATGGCGCGGCGGCGGCATCGTCTTTGCACCGAAGCCGAGAAGCTACCGCTACACGACCCCGAAAAAGGTTCGTCGTTTAGCTATGAAGTCTGTTTTAACGGCAAAGGTTCAAGAAAAAGAACTCATCGTCGTAGATCAATTGGCTCTGGATGCTCCCAAGACCAAGGCATTGAGCGATGCGCTGGCCAAGATGGGCGCCGCTGAAAAGGCATTGATCGTCACGGCAAACAGCGATCAAAACGTCGTATTGAGTGCGAGAAACTTACCGAAGGCGGAAGTTTCCACGGTAGGCACCTTGAATGTTTACGACATATTAAAATACGATTCCCTGATCCTCACCAAGGATGCGCTGGACAAAATCGTGGAGGTGTATAACTAATGAAAAACTTTGATATCATCATTCGTCCTATCATTACTGAACAATCCATGGCACAAATGGATGAAAACAAGTACACCTTTGAAGTAGCGAAGACGAGCAATAAATCGGAAATCAAAAAAGCCATCGAATCGATCTTCTCCGTCAAGGTAGCCAAGGTCAACACGATGAACATGACGGGTAAAGTCAAACGTCAAGGCATGAATATCGGCAAGCGTCCCAACTGGAAGAAGGCCATCGTCACCTTAACGGATGACTCCAAGCCGATTGAATTCTTCGACAACATGCAATAAGCCTAAGGAGGGACATTCATGGAGATCAAAAGATATAAACCGACGACGAACGGCCGCAGAGGCATGACCGTCGCCAGTTTTGAAGAAATTACCAGAAGCAAGCCTGAAAAGAGCTTGGTCGTAAGCCTCAATAAATCGGCAGGCCGCAACGCACACGGCCGCATCACCAGTCGCCACAGAGGCGGCGGTGCTGCTAAGAAATACAGAATCATCGACTTTAAGCGTTCGAAAGACGGCGTACCCGCAAAGGTCGCTCACATCGAATACGACCCGAACCGTACGTCTTACATCGCTTTGTTGAACTATGCGGACGGCGAAAAGCGCTACATCTTAGCTCCTAAGGGCTTAAAGGTCGGCGACAAGGTGGAATCCGGCGAAGATGCGGACATTAAGATCGGCAACGCCCTTCCCCTGTACGCTATTCCCATCGGTACCACGGTACACAATATCGAAATGACCCCCAGCAAGGGCGGCCAAATCGCTCGTGCAGCCGGTACCTCGGCGCAACTTTCCGCAAAAGAAGGCAAGATGGCTCAACTCCGTCTTCCCTCCGGCGAATACCGCCGCGTCAGCGTCAACTGCCGCGCCACCGTCGGTACAGTAGGCAACATTAGCCACGAACTGATTAACTTAGGTAAGGCCGGTAAGAAACGTCACCTGGGCATTCGTCCCCACGTTCGCGGTTCCGCGATGAACCCTGTGGATCACCCCCACGGCGGTGGTGAAGGTCGTACGCCGATCGGTCGTCCTTCCCCGATGACACCCTGGGGCAAGAAGGCTCTGGGTCTTAAGACGCGTAAGAAGAACAAGAAGAGCGATCGTTACATCGTTCGTCGTAGAACGAAATAAGGGAGGAGGAAGCAATGTCCAGATCCATTAAGAAGGGGCCTTTTGCAGATGAACATCTGTTAAAGAAAATCGACGCCCTTAACGAAGCAAACAAAAAAGAAGTGGTAAAAACTTGGTCTCGTCGCTCGACGATCTTCCCGGAAATGGTGTCCCACACCATCGCCGTTCACGACGGAAGAAAGCACGTACCGATTTATATTACCGAAGACATGGTTGGCCACAAGCTTGGCGAGTTTGTTCTGACCAGAACCTACCGTGGTCACGCAGGCAGCGAAAAGACCACGAGAATGTAAGGAGGAGTAACGAATGGAAGCAAGAGCAATTGCAAAATACGTGCGTATTTCTCCTTTGAAGGTCAACTTCATCTGTGCTGAAATTCGCGGCAAGCAAGTGGACGAAGCCCTGGCGCTTTTGAAATTCACACCGAAGCGCGGCGCTCGTGAACTTTATAAAGTTCTTCACTCCGCCGTCGCCAATGCGGAAAACAACCTGAACCTGGATCGCGAAGATCTCATCGTGAAGGAAGCTTACGCAAACGACGGTCCGACAATGAAACGTTTCCGCCCGAAAGCGAAGGGCATGGCGTATCCGATTCTGAAGCGCTCCAGCCACATCGGCGTGGTCGTTTCCGAAAGAGAATAAGAAGGGGGAGAAGAATGGGTCAAAAAGTAAATCCGCACGGTCTTCGTGTAGGGATCATTAAAGATTGGGATTCCAAATGGTATGCCGACAAAAAAGACTTTGGAGATCTCCTCGTCGAAGACAACGAAATTCGTAAATACATTAAAAAGAACTTGTTCCAAGCAGGCGTTTCCCGCATCGAAATCGAACGGGCTGCCAACAAGGTCAAGATTTCCATTTCCACGGCAAAGCCGGGCATGGTCATCGGCCGCGGCGGTACCGGCGTGGAAGAACTTCGCCAAGAGCTTGAAAAATTAACCGGCAGAAGCGTCGTCATCAATGTGGATGAAATCAAAAATCCCGACTTGGATGCGACCTTAATCGCCGAAAACATCGCAGCACAATTGGAACGCCGCGTCGCTTTCCGTCGTGCTATGAAACAAACCATTCAACGCGTCATGCGCTTAGGCGTTAAGGGTATCCGTACCCAATGCTCCGGCCGTTTGGGCGGCGCCGACATGGCCCGTCGCGAAGGCTACAGCGAAGGAACCATTCCCCTTCAAACCCTGCGCGCAGACATCGATTACGGTTTTGCCGAAGCCGACACCACTTACGGAAAGATCGGCGTGAAGGTATGGCTCTATAAGGGAGAAGTTCTTCCCGAAGCGCCCCAAGGACGCAGAAACCGTAGAGACAACAGACGTCGCGGCAACAACGACAAGCGCCGCGGTGGAAACCGCAGAAATCAAGGCCAAGGCCAAGATAGACGGTAAGTGAGGAGGAAAGCACTATGTTAATGCCGAAAAGAGTAAAATATCGGAGACAACATCGCGGGAGAATGAAGGGTGTTGCACACAGAGGCAATACGCTCACCTACGGTGACTTTGGCATCCAAGCATTGGAACCGACCTGGATCACTTCCAATCAAATCGAGGCCGCACGTCGTGCCATGACCCGTTACATTCGTCGTGGCGGGAACATTTGGATCAAAGTATTCCCCGACAAACCGGTAACGGAAAAGCCGGCCGAAACTCGGATGGGTTCCGGTAAAGGGGCACCCGAGTACTGGGTAGCCGTCGTCAAGCCGGGCCGCGTCCTGTTTGAATTAGGCGGCGTCGAAGAAGAAGTTGCCAGAGAAGCCATGCGCCTTGCAGCCATGAAGCTTCCCATTAAGACGCGCTTCATCGCCAAGAATAAGGAAGAAAGTGAGGGCGATAGTCATGAAAATTAAAGACATCCGCAATTTATCCGGTGACGAGCTGAATAAAAAGGTGTCCGAGTTGAAGAACGAGCTCTTTAACCTTCGCTTTCAACTTGCAACAGGTCAATTAGACAATCCGGCGACCATTAAGCGTGTGAAAAAAGACATTGCACGCGTCAAGACCATCCAAAGAGAGCGCGAGCTCAATATGGAAAAGGAGGCGTAACTTATGGAAAGAAATCAACGTAAAGTGATCTCCGGTAAGGTCGTAAGCGATGCCATGGACAAGACGATTGTCGTAGCCGTCGAGACCTTCAAGAGTCACCCGATTTACAATAAACGATTCAAAAACACGAAGAAATACAAGGTGCACGACGAGAACAACGAAGCAAGTGTCGGCGATACCGTACGCGCAATGGAGACACGTCCCCTTTCGAAGGACAAGAGATTCCGCCTCGTCAAAATCGTAGAAAAAGCGAAGTAAGGAGGTTCTCGCCATGATTCAACAAGAAACCAGATTAAGAGTTGCTGACAACTCCGGCGCGAGAGAACTGGGCGTAATTAAGGTATTGGGCGGTACGAACCGTCGCTATGCCAACATCGGCGACATCGTCGTTTGTTCGGTCAAAAATGCAACACCCGGTGGCGTTGTTAAAAAAGGTGCCGTTGTCAAGGCGGTCATCGTTCGTTCGAAAAAGGGCATTCGTCGTTCCGACGGAAGCTACATTAAATTCGACGACAACGCAGCCGTCGTCATCAAGGACGATAAGAATCCCCAAGGTACCCGTATTTTCGGGCCGGTAACCCGCGAGCTCAGAGGCGATAACTTTATGCGTATCATTTCCTTGGCTCCGGAAGTTCTTTAAGGAGGTGGCATAGAATGCGCATCAAAAAAGGAGATACCGTCGAAGTCATTTCCGGCAAGGACAAAGGCAAGAAGGGCAAAGTCGTTCGTACTTTACCGAAGCTTGACCGCGTCGTCGTCGAAGGTGTCAACATTGTGACGAAACACGAAAAACCGAGAGGACCGCAAAACCCCGGCGGCATCAACAAAGTTGAAGCCCCGATTCACGTATCCAATGTCATGTATTACGATACAAAGACCAACAAGAGAAGCCGCATCGGCTACGAATTTAAAGACGGCAAGAAGGTACGTGTCGTAAAGTCCTCCGGCGCTACGATTTCTGATAAATAAGGAGGCCTGTGATGACATCGAGATTAAGAGATAAAATTCAAAGCGAAGTCGCGCCTGCTTTAATGGACGAGTTTAAGTATGACAACACCATGCAAATTCCTCGCCTTGAAAAGGTCGTGATTAATATAGGACTGGGCGAAGCCAAGGACAATCCGAAAGCACTGGAAAGTGCCGTCAACGACTTGACCTTGATCGCCGGTCAAAAACCCATTGTAACCAAGGCGCGTAAATCCGTCGCAAACTTTAAATTGCGTGAAGGAAACGCCATCGGTTGCAAAGTCACCCTGCGCGGTGACAGAATGTATGATTTCCTCGACAAGCTCATGAACGTCGCCCTGCCCCGCGTCCGCGACTTCCGCGGCGTGAAGCCGACGGCATTCGACGGCAGAGGAAACTATGCACTGGGACTCAAAGAACAATTGATTTTCCCGGAAATCGAATACGATAAAATCGACTCGTTGCGCGGCATGGATATCATCATCGTGACAACCGCCGAAACAGACGAAGAGGCGAAGTCCTTCCTCGAAAAGATGGGCATGCCTTTTGCAAAGAAGGAGGGTTAAACTGTGGCAAAGAAATCCATGGTAGCCAAGCAAAAACGTAAGAACAAGTACAGCGCTAGAAACTATACCCGTTGCAAAATTTGCGGACGCCCTCACGCGGTGCTTAGAAAATACGGCATTTGCAGAATTTGTTTCCGTAAACTGGCTTACGCAGGACAAATCCCCGGCGTAAGAAAGGCAAGCTGGTAAAGCTAACCGAAAGGAGGAATTGACTATGATGACAGACCCTATTGCAGATATGCTTACGAGAATCCGTAATGGCAACGATGCAAAACATAAATCTGTTGAGATTCCCGCTTCGAAAATGAAGGCGGAAATCGCCCGTATCCTTCTCGAGGAAGGCTATATTAAAGGCTACGATCTTATTGAAGAAGGTCCCCAAGGCAAAATTAATGTAGAGTTAAAATACGGAAGAAACGACGAAAAAGTAATCAGCGGCATGAAGCGCATTTCCAAACCGGGCCTTCGCGTCTATGCGAAAAACTCGGAAATCCCCAAAGTATTAGGTGGATTGGGAATTGCCGTCATCTCCACATCCAAGGGAATTATGACCGATCGCGATGCCCGCAAGGAACAAGTTGGCGGAGAAGTTCTCTGCTACGTTTGGTAAAGGAAGGAGAAAAAGATGTCCAGAATCGGAAAAAATCCTATCGAAATCCCTACCGGCGTAGAAGTGAAGCTGAACGGTCACGTGGTTGAAGTGAAGGGCCCCAAGGGCAGCCTTCAAACGGAAGTCGACCCGGTCATCAGCGTTGCCATCGAAGACAATCAAGTGCTCGTCACCCGTCCCAACGATGAAAAGAACATTCGCGCCCTTCACGGCCTGTATCGTACCTTGATCGCCAACAACATCGAAGGCGTCGTCAACGGCTACGAAAAGAAAATGGAAATCATCGGAACCGGTTACCGTGCACAAAAATCCGGCAACAAACTGACCCTGAACCTCGGTCACTCCCACCCCATCGAACTCACCGATCCGGAAGGCATCGAAGTGGAAGTACCGGCCAATACCCAAATCATTGTACGGGGTATCGATAAGCAAAAAGTCGGCGCCTATGCGGCTAAGATTCGCAGCTTCCGCGCACCTGAACCCTACAAGGGCAAGGGTATTCGCTACGTTGACGAATACGTCCGCAGAAAAGTCGGTAAGACCGGTAAGTAAGAAAGGAGTGGAGTGTTTTGTTTAAGAAAATTGATCGCCAAGGCAATCGAAAAGCGAGACATATTCGCGTCAGACAGAAAATTAACGGAACGGAATCCAAACCTCGTCTTGCCATTTACCGCAGTGCGCACCATTTATACGCTCAACTGATTGACGATGTAAACGGAAAGACATTAGCCAGTGCTTCCACCTTGGACAAGTCCTTGGGTCTCGAAAGCACGAAGAACGTAGAAGCGGCCAAAGCCGTCGGTGAAGCCATCGGAAAGAAAGCAAAGGAAAACGGCATCGAAGAAGCCGTCTTCGACCGCTCCGGTTACGTCTATCACGGTCGCATTGCCGCTTTAGCCGAAGCTGCTCGCGAAGCAGGACTGAAGTTCTAAGGAGGGAAAGATTGAACCGTTCTAAAAACAATACCAGAGAAAAAGACACGGAACTCGACGAAATCGTCGTAGCCATTAACCGTGTTGCAAAGACCGTTAAGGGCGGTCGTAATATGCGTTTTTCTGCCCTCGTCGTCGTCGGCGACAGAAACGGCCGCGTCGGTGTCGGCACCGGCAAAGCCTTGGAAGTTCCCGAAGCCATTCGCAAGGGCAGCCAAGCAGCTAAGAAAAACATGGTGAATATCAACCTCGTCGGAAATACCATTCCGCACGAAATCACCGGCATCTTCGGTGCAGGTCGCGTGTTCTTAAAGCCGGCTCGTCCCGGTACCGGTGTTATCGCCGGAGGCAGCGTCCGTGCTGTATGCGAACTCGCAGGCATTAAAGACATCTACACCCACAGCATCGGTTCTCCGAATCCGAGAAACACCGTCAATGCGACGATGGAAGGGCTTATGTCTTTAAAGACCGCCGAAAGTGTAGCTAAACTTCGCGGCAAAAGCGTTGAAGAAATTTTAGGATAGGGGGACGACATGAGTACCATTAAGATTAAACTCAAGAAAAGCCCCATTGGAAGAATCGAAAAACAAAGACGCACGATTAAAGCCTTAGGTCTCAGAAAGATCGGTCAAGTCGTCGAAAAAGAGGACACTCCTCAAATTCGCGGCATGATCAGAAAAGTAGACTTCATGGTCGAAATTGTCGATTAAGGAGGTGGACGTAATGAAATTGCATGATTTAAGACCTTACGAAGGTGGAGGAGTCAAGGCAAAGAAACGTCTCGGCCGCGGTATCGGTTCCGGTACCGGTAAGACCGCCGGACGCGGTCACAAGGGCCAAAAAGCCCGCAGTGGCGGCGGCGTTCGTCCGGGCTTTGAAGGTGGCCAAATGCCTCTTTTCCGTCGTCTTCCGAAGCGCGGCTTTACGAATATTTTTAAGAAAGAGTACGCCATTGTCAATGTGGACGCATTGAACCAATTCGACAATGGAGCGACTGTGACTTTAGATTCCCTGATTGAAAGCGGCTTGGTCAAGCGCGCCGATGCAAAAGACGGCTTGCGTATTTTAGGTAACGGCGACATCAATGTTTCCGTTAACGTGAAGGCCAACCACTTCTCCAAATCCGCTGCCGAAAAAATCGAAGCAGCAGGGGGAAAGGCTGAGGTGATCTAGATGATCCAAACCTTTAGAGACGCTTGGAAGATCCCGGAAATTCGCAAAAAGCTTCTCTTCACCCTGTTGATGCTTGTGGTCTTTCGTTTCGGTAGCCACATTCCCGTTCCATTTATGGACCGCTCGGCCATCGCAAAGATTTTTAACCAACAACAAGGTGGTATACTCTCGTTCTTAGATTTAATGAGCGGCGGCAACTTCGGACATTTCTCTGTCTTTGCCACGAGCATTTATCCCTACATCACGGCGTCCATCGTCCTTCAATTGTTGACGATCGCCATCCCCAGTTTGGAAGCGCTCAGCAAAGAAGGCGAAACCGGACGTAAGAAGATCGCAAAGTATACAAGGTATTTAGCTGTTGTTCTGGCTGCCGTTCAAGCCATCGGTTACACCTACGGCTTTTATCGTCAAGCAGTCAATACGAGCAACCCGTTCCAAGACGTCGTCATTATTCTCTCTGTCGTTGCAGGGAGTACCTTCCTGATTTGGATCGGTGAAATGATTACGGAAAAAGGGATCGGAAACGGGATCTCTCTACTCATCTTTGCAGGGATCGTAGCCAGATTCCCCGCTGATATATGGGCTTCCTTCCGCATGGCGGCGGCAGGCATGGTATCTTGGGCTTGGGTCGTTGTCTTCATCGTCCTGGCCATCGCCATCGTCTTCTTCGTCGTCCTGTTAAACGAAGGGCAACGCAAAGTACCCGTTCAATACGCCAAGCGCGTCGTCGGACGGAAAATGTACGGCGGTCAAAGCACCCATATTCCCATTAAAGTTCTCATGAGCGGCGTTATGCCGATCATTTTCGCTCAAACCATTATGAGCATTCCATCGATTATCGTTATGTTCCAAGGCCAAAACTCTCAAGCGGCGAAATTCATGACCAAATGGTTTACGCCGGCAGGCAGTATCGGGATTGTTATCTACAGCGTCTTTATGGTTGTGTTAATCGTCTTCTTTACTTTCTTCTATACGGCCATCCAGTTTAACACGGTGGAATATTCCAAAAACCTGCAACAAAACGGCGGCTTTATTCCCGGCATCCGCCCCGGCAAGAAAACATCCGATTACCTGCAACAAATGGTCAATCGACTGGTCTTGCCCGGCGCATTTGCCCTGGCCCTCTTGTCTGTCTTGCCTACGATTTTAGAAAAAGTCACGGGTATGCACTTCAGCTTCGGGGGAACCAGCTTGATCATCGTCGTCGGCGTTATTATGGAAACGGCACGTATTTTGGAACAACAATTAATGATGCGACACTACAAGGGATTCCTAAAATAAGGAGGATCATATGAGACTAGTCATTTTAGGCCCGCCGGGCGCCGGCAAAGGCACTCAAGCGGCATCCATCGTTGACACTTACGACGTGGTGCATATCTCCACAGGCGATATTTTCCGCGAAAACATTAAGAATGCCACGGAACTCGGTAAGAAAGCGAAAAGCTTTATGGATCGAGGCGAACTCGTTCCCGACGAAGTGGTCAATGAAATCGTCGTGGATCGCCTGAAGAAGCCCGATGTGGCAGGCGGATTCCTTTTAGACGGCTTCCCGCGCACGGTAAACCAAGCGGTATCCTTGGATGCGGCATTGGAAGCCATGGGCACGAAGCTCGATCGCGTCATAAACATTCAGGTCGCCAGCGAACTCTTAATCAACCGCGCCGTCGGCCGCCGGGTATGCCCCAGCTGCGGCAGAACCTACCACGTGGTCAATCAAAAGCCGAAAGTGGAAGGCATCTGTGACGACGACGGAAGCAAGTTGATTCAACGAGCTGACGATACGGAAGAAACGGTGAAGAAGCGCATCGACGTATACGAAAGGCAAACTTCCCCGTTAATCGACTATTACAAAGCGCAAGGACTGTTACTGGATGTCGACGGTTCCAAGGGCATCGACGATGTATTCAAGCAAATACGACTTGGGCTCGAAGACGAGGCCTAGTTGTCGATGATCGGAACCTCAGATATTAAGGTCGGTCAGGTAGTCATATCCAAGGCGGGCAGAGACAAGGAACAATTCTTTGTGGTCTTGGAAGTTATTGACGACAGATATCTTCTTCTGGCAGACGGCAAGAGAAGAACATTGGACAATCCCAAGCGGAAAAAGGCCATGCATTTGCAAAAAACCCATTCTCTTGTGGATCTGAAACCTGAGGATAGACCGTTAAACGATAGTTATATTCGTAAACAACTGTCTCGCTTCCAAGAGGCATAAGGAGGATGCAACCATGGCAAAAGAAGATGTCATTGAAGTGGAAGGCGTCGTCACCGATGCCCTGCCCAATACAAACTTTAAAGTCAAGTTGGAAAATGGACATGAAATTCTCGCTCATATCTCCGGCAAATTGCGCATGCACTATATTCGCATCTTGCCCGGCGATCGTGTGACTGTCGAGCTGAGTCCTTATGACTTGACCCGCGGACGTATTACCTGGAGAAAGAAATAGTTTAGGAGGGGACGAAATGAAAGTAAGACCTTCAGTTAAGAAGATGTGTGATAAATGCAAAGTCATCAAACGCAAAGGACGCGTCATGGTGATTTGCGAAAACCCGAAGCATAAACAAAGACAAGGATAGGGGGTGTTGGCATGGCAAGAATTGCTGGTATTGACTTACCTAGAGAAAAACGAGCTGAAATCGGGCTCACGTATATTTACGGCATCGGACGTTCCCGCGCCCAAGAAATCCTGACGAAAGCCGGCGTCGACTTCAACACGTATATTAAAGACTTGACCGAAGAAGAAATTGCGTCTATTCGTAAAGTCATCGACGACTACCATGTAGAAGGGGATTTGCGTCGTGAAGTCGCATTAAACATTAAGCGTTTACGCGAAATCAACTGCTACCGCGGCATCCGTCACAAGAGAGGCCTGCCCGTTCGCGGTCAAAACACGAAGACCAATGCGAGAACGCGCAAAGGTCCGAAGAAGATTGTATCCAAGAAGAAGTAGGAGGGCTAAATGGCTAAACAAGGTAGAGCTACGCGCTCCAGAAAGAGAGTGCGCAAGAATATAGAAAAAGGACAAGCGCATATCGCTTCTTCCTTTAACAACACCATGGTGACCTTAACCGACATGAGCGGCAACGTCATTTCCTGGTCCAGCGCCGGCCAACTCGGCTTTAAGGGTTCCAGAAAATCCACGCCCTTCGCTGCACAAGAAGCGGCACAAGAAGCGGCAACCAAGGCGAAGGAACACGGCTTAAAGAGCGTTGAAGTATTCGTCAAGGGACCGGGCAGCGGACGTGAAGCCGCCATTCGTTCCCTGCAAGCGTCGGGTCTTGAGGTTACCATGATCAAAGACGTAACCCCGATTCCCCACAACGGTTGCCGTCCGCCGAAGCGTCGTAGAGTCTGATATCGAAACAGCAACCCATCTCACGAGAAAGTCTCTACAGATCCATTCATAGGAGGGCGGATAACATGATTGAAATTGAAAAGCCTAGTATTGTAGTTGAACAAGTATCAAGCGACGGCAATAAGGGAAGATTTATCGTCGAGCCGTTGGAAAACGGCTACGGCATCACATTAGGCAACTCCCTTCGCAGAGTGCTGTTCTCCTCGCTTCCGGGCTGTGCTGTTTCCTTCGTCAATATTCGCGGCGTCGAACACGAATTCAGCGTCATCGACGGCGTCTTAGAAGACGTACCGGAGATCATTCTGAACATTAAAGGCATCGTGTTTAAGAGCGATCAAGACGAACCCGTGCGCCTGGCCGTCGAAAAAGTCGGCGCCGGCGAGCTTGTCGCCGGAGATATTACCGTGCCGGCCGGTGTGGAAATCGTCAATCCCGAACACCACATCGCCACTTTAAACGACGATGCGAACTTTTATATGGAACTCGTCATCGAGCGAGGCCGCGGCTACGAGCCCAGCGAACTGAAAAAAGACGAAATCACCGAGATCGGCGTCATTGCCGTGGATTCCAACTACACGCCTATTCGCATGGTGAATTGGAATGTAGAAAACACCCGCGTCGGTTTGCGTACCGACTACGATCGCCTGATCCTGGATGTGGAAACCGACGGATCCATGACGGCGGACGAAGCCACTTCTTTGGCAGCCAAGATCCTGATGGAACACTTGGATCTGTTCGTCTCTTTGACCGAAGAAGTCAACGACATGGACATTATGGTTGAAAAACCCGAAGGCAAAAAAGAAAAAGTCCTGGAAATGACCGTGGAAGAGTTGGATTTGTCTGTTCGCAGCTTCAATTGCTTGAAACGTGCGGGCATCAACACCGTGAGCGAGCTCACGGCCAAAACCGAAGACGAAATGATGAAGGTTAGAAATCTCGGAAAGAAGAGCCTGGAAGAAGTGCAGGAAAAACTGGATGAACTTGGACTCTCTCTCAGAGAAAACGAAGAATAAAGGAGGAATCCATTGTGGCACAGTTGAGAAAATTAGGCCGCCCGACGCCCCATAGACGGGCTATGTTAAGAAACTTAACAACCGATCTATTGCGCGAAGGCCGTATCGAAACCACAGTGACCCGTGCAAAGGAAACCAGACGCATGGCTGAAAAGATGATCACCCTCGGCAAACGAGGCGATCTTCACGCAAGACGTCAAGCCCTGGCTTACATCTTCGACGAATCCGTTGTAACGAAAGTGTTCGAAGAAATCGCACCGGGATACGCCGACCGTCAAGGCGGTTACACGCGTATTCTGAAAAAAGGTCCCCGTCGTGGCGATGGCGCGGAAATGGCCATTATCGAATTAGTATAACAGCCGGTTCAACCCCGGCTACATAGAGGCACTGCCGAAGGGCGGTGTCTTTTTTTTGTGCCCGTTTTCAGAACGCCATCGGAAAATTTTTTCGAAAAAGAAATGATCTCATACCTTTAGGTGATGGAAGATTAACAACAATCGATTAGACTAAAGCCATAAAGAGGACGGTCAAGCATAAGCTTGAAGCATAAAAGAAAGGAGTCTCGAAATGAAGAAGAAAAGCATCGTTCTTATCCTACTGGCAGCATTGGTTTTTATGAGCCCCTTTGCGGCTACAAAAGCTTATGCCGAGGGCGAGAACGAAGTATGCAATTGCGGCGAGGAGCACCTGCCCTTTACCGACGTGCCGGAGGACAGCTGGTACAGCTTCTACGTCCGATGGGCTTACTACGAGGGCATTATTAACGGACGAACGGAAACCAAATTCGATCCCGACGGCTACGTCACCATGGCCGAGGTAGCCACCATAGCGGCAAAGCTTCACGACCGATTGCTGGAAAGAAATACCCACTTTCAGGTGAATTCCACGACGCCGTGGTATGGGAAGTACCTGAGCTACTGTTACGAAAACGGCATTTACAGAAATCAAAAGGTCGCACGAGGCCAAGTCAAGCTCTATGCCTGTGAAAAGTGGAACGCTCCCGCCAAGCGAAGGGACGTGGCGGGCATGTACGCCTATGTGGATCAGCGGCCGGGACGGGTTTTATTGAATCCCGACGTTCCCTTGACGGACATTCCCGACGTGGATAAGTGCACGCCTCACCACCAAGAGATCCTGACCCTGTACCGTATGGGGGTGGCCGTAGGCGACGAGTGGATGCGGTTCAACCCCGACGGCTATATCCGCCGCAACGAAGCGGTGGCCTTGGCCATACGCCTCTTGTATGACGATGCAAAAGTAGAATTACCTAAGGGATAAAACGCAGAGAAGAAAAAAGGAGGACATCATGGGATTTATTAAAGCATTTACCGGCGCATTGGGCGGAAGCTTCGCCGATCAGTGGAAAGATTTTTACATGCCGCCGGAAGGCGTCCCCGCCACGGCAGGTCTTTTTGCCGCCAGACCCAAGGGCACCAATCACGGTCGCGGCGAAAACACCAAGGGCAACGACAATATTATTACCTCCGGCAGCAAGATCATCGTGCCCGAGGGAACGGCCCTCATCACCATGGAAGACGGCGCCATTACCGGCCTCATCGCCGAGCCCGGCGGATTTATTTTCCAAAGCGAGGACGCCAACGCCCAAAGCATTTTCACCACGGAAGATCCTGTGGGAAGCTTGATTCAGTCCACCTGGGATAAATTCCAATTCGGCGGCCAAGCCGGGGCGCAACAGTTGGCCTTTTACGTCAATTTAAAGGAGATCCCCAACAATCGCTTCGGCACCCAAAGCGAAATTTACTGGGACGACGCCTTTTTCGGCACCCAAGTGGGCGCCGTGACCCGCGGCACTTACACATTAAAGATCGTGGATCCCCTGCTCTTCGTAAAAAATTTCGTGCCCCAAAAGTATCTGATCCAAAACGCGCCGGCCTTCGATTTTGGCGACATGGACAACGACGCGGCGGAACAGCTGTTTAACGAAGTGGTGGGTTCCCTTTCCGCCGCCTTCTCCAATTACACCAACGATCCCTCCAAGGGCAATCGCATGAGCCGCATTCAAGGGGATCAAATCGGCTTCGCCAAGAGCTTGACCGAAGCCGTAGAAGAAGGCTATCAATGGAAGACGGAGCGGGGCCTTCAAATCGTGAAGACCGCCATCCTCGCCATGGAATATGACGAGGACACGAAGGAAATGATGAAGGACGTCAAGCGGGCCGATGCCCTTTCCGGCGCCCGAGGCAATTCCTTTATGCAACAATCCGTGGCCCGCGGCATGCAGGCGGCGGGAGAAAACGGCGGCGGCGCCAACATGGCCTTTATGGGCATGGGCATGGGCGCGGCAGGCAATGTCATGGGCGCCACACAGCAGCCCGTGAACCAAAATGCCGGCAATCAACAGCCCGCTGAGCCCGCTCCTCAGGCTCAGGGAGGCGACCCGACGGAGAAATTGATTCAAATGAAAAAATTACTGGATGCGGGCGTCGTAACCGAGGAAGAATTTAACAAGATGAAAGCCGAATTGTTGGGGCTTTAGAGGTGCATTATGGCTGAAGACAAGATGAATACCGCTGTAGCGGAAAAAGAACGCGATTCGGCCAACGGCCAGATCAAGTGTCCCAAGTGCGGCGCCACGGACATTCAAACGAATACGAAGACGGGGAAGCTGCGTTGCAATTTCTGTCGCCACGAATTTGAACTGATTCGCGCGGCGGACGATGAGGCCATCGAGACATTAGAAGGAAGCACGGTTCGTAGCGGGGCGCAGGACATCGACGCCGATGCCGGAGATGTCATCACCCTGAAATGCGAAAGCTGCGGCGCGGAGGTGGTCATCGATACGGCTTCCTCCACCCAAGCCCGCTGCCACTGGTGTCGCAACACCCTTTCCATTAATGACGTCGTCCCCAACGGCGCCGTTCCCGACGTGCTTCTGCCCTTCAGTATTTCCAAGGAAGAGGCACAAGAAAAGATTGAAAAATTCGTTAGTCAACGAAGGAAATTCGCCCATCCGAAGTTCGCCAGGGAATTTACTACGGAGAATATTTGCGGCGTCTATTTGCCCTATATGCTGGTGGACGTGAATGGCCACATGAGGCTGGCCGGGGAAGGGGAAATTGAAACCAACAGCTACCTGGTGAAAGACGACGACGGGGAACACAGGGAATACGATGTGGACACCTACCACATCGAGCGGGAGTTTGATATTACCATCGACGATCTTCCCATCGAATCCAGCAGCGACAAGCTGGACTACAGGTCCAAGACCAAGACCACCAACATTATCAACTCCATCTTGCCCTTCGATACGGAAAATTGCGTCAAGTACAATGCCAATTACCTGAAGGGCTATACCTCGGAGAAGCGGGATACAAACATCGAGGGGCTGAAAGACGTTACCGACGTGCAAAGTGGCGACGTGGCACGGATGGCCATTTTAGATACCCTGTGGGATTACGACCGCGGCGTCCGCTGGGAGGATGAAGACTTTACCATTAAGGGCGACTCGTGGAAGGCGGCTTACCTGCCCGTGTGGCTATACAGCTATATGCAGATAAAGGGGAGAAGGCACCTGCTCCACTACGTGGCGGTTAACGCCAGAACCAAGGAGACCATGGGCAGCGTCCCCATTAACTACGGCAAGCTGTTTCTCGTCTCCCTCCTGATCGAAGTGTTGAGCTTTATCGCCGCAATTATTTTACGAATCTTTTTCGGCCTGAATCTCTTCAACGGGACTCAGATCCAAGAAAACAGGAGCATCGTTTGGTTCCTGCTCGTCGGCGGCTTTATCTACTTCTTCAAAATGGTGAGTGAATACAGAAATCAAGACGCCCGCCATACTTACGAATTCGAGACGAAAAGCGACGTCACCCATTTGCGTTGCGTCGACAGTTTTTTGCACAAGGAACACGGCGTGACGACCAGTCGGGTGAGAGGCGAAAACAGCTTTGTATTAAAAGGCGACGATGTGAAGAAGGTTATGAAAGAGAAGAAGAAAAAGAAAAACAAAAAATAAGGGTCCGAAAAGGAAAGGGAGACGATGATGAAAAAGACGTTTCGAAGAAAATGGCTGTGGCTTTTGCCCCTGCTTCTCTTCACCCTGGCATTTAAGGCGCCGAAGGATGTGACGATTACCATAAACGGGGAGGTCGTCTCCACAGATCAGCCGCCGGTGATCAAAAATTCCAGAACCTTTGTCCCTGTGCGTGTCATTGCCGAAAATTTAGGGGCACAGGTCTTCTACCTAAGTAATGAAAGGGCCGTGTCCATCGAAAAGGGGGACAAGAACATCTACATTCCCATCGGGAAGAAGGAGATGAGCATAAGCACCACCGAGCTGGCCGGGCCCGTGCCTTTGGATTCGCCGGCCTTTATAAAAAACAATCGCACCATGCTGCCTCTGCGCGCCATTGCGGAAATGTTCGATATGGACGTGCAGTGGGACGGCGAGGCGCGGGAGGTGAAGATCACCTCACCCGATCACTATTTAAAGGCCTATGTCAACGACGAAAATGCCGTGGAGGAAGTCCTAAGCCGCCTGAGAAAAAAAGGCACCTTGGACGACAGCTACTACGCCACGGACATGCGGCCGGAGCTGGCAAACTTCAACGGTCAGGAAGTGCCCGGCTTTCTCGTCACCGTGCGCAGGGACAATCCCGTGGACAAAAACCTCACCGATCACGTGCGCCACTTCTTTATCAACAGATACGGCACCGAGATTTTGGAATACGATCCGGTGACCGACGGCTTTAAATTGGTGATAGGCGTCAATTAATTTATCTGAAGAGCTCGCGAAGGCGGGCTCTTTTTGTGCGGCAACGATTCGGACAATGAAAAAGCCGCGGAGGATTTTCCGCGGCGTCGTTTATTTGTCTTCGATGACGAATCCCGTGATTCGCGCCTGAATGGCCAGCTGAGTGCGGCTGATAAAGCCGGTCTTGTCCATTAAATGCTGCACGTGGGTCTTCACCGTATTGAGGGAGATATCCAATTGATTGGCGATGTCTTCATTGCCTGCGCCCGTGGTCAAGAGGCGCAGCACCTGAATCTCTCGAGGCGTGAACTCCGTGGATTGGGCGAGGCCCAACTGAATCACCGGCGTGGCCTCGGGATAGATGGATTCCCCTTCCAAGGTGCGTCGAATAATGTTGAGAATGGTCTCCTCCGACGCCTCCTTGTACCAAAAGCTGTCGATGCCGATCTCCTTTGCCCGTTCCATCCAGGACACCTCGGGCATGCTGGTGACGGCGACGATTTTCAGATCCGGCTTTAATTTCTTTATTTTCTCCGCCGCATCCAATCCGTTGGATCCGTCCTGCATGAGAATGTCCATAATGACCAAATCCGGCGGACGATTCAACACGTAGGTATCGGCGAACATGGCCGTGTCCACGGTGTAGACCACCTCGAAGTCCGGGCAGGTATCGATGGTCAACTTAAACAGTTCCCGGGAGACGTATTGATCGTCGACGATCATGATTTTATAGGTCACGGTAACCTCCTTTGGTCCAAGAGAGATCCAGTTGAAAGCCCTCGTCGGTATTCACGGAGAGCTCGCCGCCGTAATAGGCCAGGCGCTGGCGCATGTTCTTCAGGCCGCCCTTTTCCTCAATGGGGCCTTGAGGCGGCAGACCGTCGTTGACGATGCGGCAGCGGAAAGTGGGGCCGTCGTCTTTCAGCGTAATCCGAATTTTCTTCGCCCGACCGTGGCGTATGGCATTGTTCATGGCCTCGTGGACGAAATCCACCAAGAGGCGCCGGTCCTGTTCGCCCTCGGGCAGCTCCCCTTCCGCGATAACTTCGACACCGATGGCCTTGGCCGTGGAAATCAGCTTGTCCCAGGAGGAGGGCTCCTTCGGCGCTTCTTTCTTTTCCTCGAAGAGCAGGAGGCTTTCTCTCCAAAGGGTTTCGAGGCGGATGCGGTCCTCGGGCGTCTTGTCCGCCTTTTCCAAATAGCGTCTGAAGTAGATGAGGGACTGGCCCAGGCGGTCGTGAATTTTTATTTTCGCCTGCAGGTTTTCCTTTTGGCGGGTATACTCGCCGATTTTTTCCTGATAAGCCTTTAAGTCGGCGTTCATTCGCCGATTGGCTTCGGAAATTTTCTTGATCTCCTCGTAGAGGGCCCACTCCAGGGTAATGTTGTAGATCAAGGTCTCCTTGACCAAGCCGTGGTAGATAATTTTGATCTGCCATACCTTGCCGTTGCTTTCGAAGATCAGCGGGTCCCACTGCAAAATTTTCGTCGCGGGATTGAAACGATTGGATCGGATATTGCGGGCACAGACCACGTCGTTGACCAGTCGCTTGCCGAAAACATCGTAGCTGATCTCCTGCATTTGGCGATTGACCAGAAGAGGCGTGCCGTCGAGCTTGGAAAAGCAGATGCCGTCGGGTAGATTGTCCATGCTCTCCTTAATGGAGTTTTTCCCGATTTGGTTCTTTTTAATCGAGGAAACTTTTTTATAGACCACCCATTCCAAAATGAGGATGAAAATATAATACAGGACGAAAAGGCGCAGGGGCGCGGAAAGAAAGTATCTGCCGAAAAGCATTTCGCCCGTGCCGATTTCCGCCAGGATTTGCGCCGGCACCAGGCTCGCCAAGACAAGGAGAACAGCGCCGCAGCACAGGGCGGATTTCGGCGCCGCCTGGAGCACGTCGATACAAATGTCCATGCTGATTAGCAAAATAATCAGGCTCGAGACGAAGAGAATGGCCATGGCATAAATCGGTAGATGTTGAATCATGCCCTCACCTCCTTTTCAAAGGAGATGGCCCAAACTTTCATCCCATCTTCCGATTCTTCGGACAAGCCGACGCCTTGGGGCAGCAGCCGATGTATTTCCTCCAAGAGAGAAATCTCTGCGGCGGATTCCACATAGATCGCCAGTTCATAGGCGTCCTCGCCTTCTTTTAAATGGACGAAGACGGCGGTGAGGGAAGCCAGATTGCTTTCCAGAATTTTTTCGAAGGCGGCGTACAAGCCGATGCCCACGGCGGTGTCCACGGGGCCTGCGGCGTCCCAACGGAGGGAGGTGATTTTGCTTTTCAGGCGCAGATAGTCCAGAGATTCGTCGAAGGACAGGCGCAGTTCCGACAGGGGAAGAGTGGTCTTGTTTCTCGACAGCAGATACAGATTGGAAAAACGCTTGATGTAGACATTGAGGATGCAGGCGTCCTTTAAGGCGTCTTCATAGGCGTCTTTTTCATCGGGGAGGTGATCCATGATGGCCTTCAGTCGGGCGAATTGGGGTTGAAGTTTTTCGTGGATGGTTTCGCGAATTTCCCTTTGCTCCCGCACCTTCGCCATTTTCTCTTTCAACTTATTGTTTGCCATAAGGAGCTCGTTTTCGCTGAGCATTTCTTCATTGGCCGCCACCAGCTGAGACTTCAGCCGGTTGAAATCCGTAAGGTCCATAAACCAGAAGCAGGTGCCGCCCTGAATGGGGGAGCTTTCCAAAAGGGTGTTCTCGTCGATGGCCAGGGCGCGCTCCGATGCCCGCCTGACCTCGTCGGCGTCGACCTTCGGCCCGCTATCCGGCTGCAAGACCATGTTTCCCTTTAAATCCATCATGCCCATATTCAGAGAAGAGAGGCTCAAAAAGCTTTCGTAATCTCGATTGGAGGGAATGAGCCGGGCAAAGACCAAGGACTCGATAAAGAGGACGACGGTGAGAATATTAAACTCCGCACTTTGAAAGGCGATTTTGACGTAGTGAAAGGGCGGCCAGTCGATGATGTAGAGAACGGTGTAGAGAAAACAAATGCCCAAAACCAACAGGGGCCATGAAATAGATTTCAGCCGCTTCTCCGCCAAGGATTGCTTCGATGTAAAGATCAGGGTCAGGACGGCGAGAAAAAGAATGTAGGCCAAGGTAAGGGTATAGACCGGGCCGTATTGACCGAAGCCCGTGGTTTGGTCGCCCGGCACAAAGACGAGGCCGTGGAAGTCGTTGGTTAAAATCATAAGAATCAACAGCCCCGTGGGCGCCCACAGCAGATGCCACCGCTCGTCGATGGAATCTCTTTCCGAGCGACCTACATTGAGGGAGGTGAGAAAGACCATGTGGACGATGGTGAGGATAAAGAAATAATAAGCGTAGCGAATCCGCGGTACGGCGGCGGGGGATTGAATCAGCACCTGGTACTTCAACGTGCGGGTGCCTAAATAGCCGATGAGCAAAAAGGCGACGACCTTAAAGCGTTTCGCCACCGAAGTGCTTAAGACGCGGTTTTCCATATTGCGCGCCCAAAGAAGAATCACCAGGGCGTAGAGAAAAAAGACCAGGGTGATGACGGTAAAGGGAAGAGCCTGCCGTTCGTAGAAAATATGTAGTAGGGCGGCCAATGCGATGAAGAGAACGGAAAACAAGTAGATGAGGATTTCTTTGCGATACATAAGAGCCTCCCGACGGAGCTTCGCGCGAGCCGGCGCGCAGGAAGAGATGCCTTGCATCTGTGTGCGACATTGTTTCCTTTATTATACCAAGAATAAGGGGACAATGCCCTTTCTTTCCTGCAAGGGGCGAAAATCATCGGCACTTGCCGAGGCGGATACCACCAAACAAAATAAATAGTTTCGCCTTTAGGAATAGACAAGGGGAGAAAAAATCGCTACACTGTGATTAAAAGATAAACAATATCATTAATGAAAGGAGATTTAATTGAATACCTATCGAAAGCTATTTGCTTACATACCGGAGAAGCGCGGCAACGGCTTTTTGTCGGCCGCCTTTTCCGTGGCCGCCGTGTGCTGCCATCTCCTCGGCTATTACTGTCTGTGGCTCGCCCTAAAGGCGATTTTCGTTCAACAGAATTTCAGCGCGGGCAGCGATTACGCCCTTCGCGTGGTAGTGGCATTTATCGCCTATGGGATCCTCTATTTTCTCGGCACATGGATGAGCCACTTGGCGGCCTTTCGCTTGGAGACCCGCTTGAGAGAAAAGGGCATCGATCATCTCTTGACGGCGTCCAATACTTTTTACGATAAAAACCAATCGGGTCGCGTGCGAAAAATCATCGACGATAATGTGGAGCAGACCCACATGGCCGTGGCCCATTTGATTCCCGATCAAACCGTGGCCATTTTAACGCCGATCCTAATGTTTGTCGTCATCGGCCTGGTGGATCTGCGTCTGGCGGCCTTTTTCGGCGTCATCGTCCTCTTGTCGGGCTTCCTCTGCTTCAAAATGATGGGGGAAAAAGAATTTATGAGCGCCTATATGGAGCAGCTGGATCTGTTAAATGCCGAAGCCGTGGAATACGTGCGGGGGATGCAGGTGGTAAAGCTTTTTGCCGCGCCCATCGTGAGCTTTAAGCGCCTTTACGCCACCATCAACGATTACGCCGACATGGTTTACAACTACTCCATGTCCTGTCGCATTCCCTATGTCACCTTTCAGTGGCTGTTGAATTTATTCATCGTCGTGCCTGTTTTCTACGCCGTTTATCGCGTGGGCGCAGGGGACGACGGCGGCCTGTGGGCGGCAAAAGCCCTGTTCTTCGCTCTGTTTATGGGCATGTTCTTTGCCAACATTATGAAAATTATGTACGTGTCCATGTACCACGTGCAGGCCAATCGCGCCGTGGATACTCTGGAGGGCCTGTTTAAGGAGATGGAAGAAAAGAGAATGGTCTTCGGAAAGGAAAAGGACTTCGGCGATAGCTCCATTACCTTTAATCATGTGGACTTTTCTTATGAGGACGAAAAAATTCTCTCCGACTTCTCCCTCCACTTGGATGCGGGAAAAATCTATGCTTTCGTCGGCCCCTCCGGCGGCGGCAAGTCCACCATCGCCAAGCTCGTCTCCGGGCTCTATCCGGTAAATAAAGGCGACGTGATGATCGGCGAGAAGCCCATCGCCGCCTACGATAAAGATGGGGTCATGGAAATGGTGGGCATGGTGTTTCAACAGGCGAAACTTTTTGAAGGCCTGTCCATTTACGACAATGTCCGGCTGGCAGACCTCGAGGCAAACCAAGATGAAGTGCATCGCGCCCTGGACTTGGCTCGCTGCGAAGAGTTTAAGGAGAAATTTCCCGCAGGCTACGACACCGTCATCGGCGCCGAAGGCGTGAAGCTTTCCGGCGGCGAGTGCCAACGGGTCGCCATCGCCCGATTGTTTTTAAAAGATCCGAAAATCCTCATTCTGGATGAAGCCTCTGCGGCGGCGGATCCCGAAAACGAATACGAGATCCAAAAGGCCTTTTCGAACCTAATGAAGGGCCGCACCACCATCATGATCGCCCATCGCATGAGCAGCATTCGCGGCGTCGACGAGATTCTCTTTATCGAAGGGGGAAAGGTCGTGGAAAGAGGCGATCACGACGCCCTCATGAAAGAGGACGGCCGCTACGCCCGCTTCGTCAACTTGTATCACGAGGCCAATGAATGGAGGATCGACGGATGAAAAAGTATTTGCAAAAAACCTACGCCCTCACGGAACGGGGAGCCGACGGCCTGTGGCGAGCGACGGTTTACGGCTTTTTAAAAAATATCACCTACATGCTCCCCATGTTTCTCTTAATGTATGCCACTAACGGCCTCTTGGGCTTCGGAAGCTTCAATATGGCCTACGGCGCCCTCGGATTTGCGCTTATCGGCGTGGTCATGTTTCTGGTCATCAATAAGGAGTACCACACCACTTTTAACGAAACCTACAAAGAATCGGCGAATCTGCGCATGGAAATTGCCGAGGGAATCAGGCAATTGCCCCTGTCGTCCTTTAACAAAAAGGACTTAACCGATGTGTCCCAAACCATGATGAAGGACGTGGAAGCCATCGAGCACGCCCTCTCTCACTCCGTGCCCACCTACTACGCCTTTCTCGCCACGGTGGTCGTCATCGGCATCATGCTTCTCATCGGCCAACCCGTTTTGGGGCTCGCCGTATTAGGGCCTATCTTGCTCAGCATTTTTCTCTCCCATCTGTCGCAAAAAATGCAAAAACGGGCGACGAAAAAGTATTATCTTCGTCAGCGCAAGTCCTCGAAAGCCTTTCAAGAGCTCATCGATCTTCACGAGGAGATTCAGTCCTATCATTTAAGTGAGAAAAAGAAAAAGGAAGTCACGGCCATGGTGCGGCGAAACGAAGCCGTGCACATTCGCTCGGAGCTGGGCCAGGCCCTGCCCGTGATCTTTGCCGGCGCAATCTGCTTTCTGTCTCTCGGTTTTGCCATGGTGGTGGGCACCCGCCTGCTGCAAAGCGGCACCATCAACGTGCTTTACTTTGCAGGCTATGTCTTTGCGGCGGCCCGCCTCATCGACGGCACTTCCGCCTTTATTTTGGCCCATGGCGAAATCGCCTACATTTCAAGCAGCGTCGATAAAATTAAAAGCTTAGTGGATGCACCGGCACAGACCGGCGGCCCGGCGGAGCTCGCCCACTTCGATATTACCGGGGAAGATGTCTGCTTCTCCTACGACAAGAAAAAGAAAGTCATCGACGGCATCTCCTTTGAAGCGAAACAAAACACGGTCACGGCACTGGTGGGCCCCTCGGGCTGCGGCAAATCCACTTTGCTGCGCCTGGTGAGCCGCCTCTACGATTACGACGCCGGGCATATGATGCTGGACGGAAAAGAGCTTTCCTCCATTCAAACGGAGGATTTGTTTAAGCACGTGTCCATGGTCTTTCAAGACGTGCTCCTCTTCAACGGCTCCGTCTTCGATAACATTCGCATCGGAAAATACGACGCTACGGAAGAGGAAGTCTACGAAGCGGCGAAGCAGGCAGGCTGCGACGATTTCGTGAAGCAATTGCCCCAAGGCTACGACACGATCATCGGCGAAAACGGCTCCCGCCTTTCCGGGGGCGAGCGGCAGCGGATTTCCATCGCCCGCGCCTTTTTAAAAGATGCGGAGATCATTCTTTTAGATGAAATCGCCGCGTCTTTAGACGTGGAAAACGAAAAGTATATTCAGGAATCATTAAACCGACTGATAAAAAATAAGACGGTGATGATTATTTCCCATCGCATGAAATCCATCGAAGGGGTGGATCAGATCATCGTCATGAAAGACGGAAAAATCGAAGCCTGCGGGTGCCACGAGGCGCTTTTGGATGATAGCCCCACCTACCGTACCATGATCGAAAGCTTCGAGCGCTCCGACGCCTATGTCTATTAGGAGAAAGCCATGACAAATTTAGAAGATTGGGTTGACGGCGTTGAGTCTTGGGGCTTTCGCGTCGTCGATTACGACGAGGACACCATGTATTTTGAAGGCATTGAAAGCGACGAGGACACCATGGTCACCTATCGCATCGCCCCCGGCGTCTTCGTCGCCTACATCAACATAAAAAGTCGCTACCACTCGGAAAATGCCGTCCACAGCGGCAGGCGGGGTTTTCGCATTGCCTATTGCCTCAACGGCAATTACTACACCCACATTAACGACAGCAAGGTCTTAATCACCTCGGCGGAAGTTTTTGTCGGCAGGGCCATTCCCGAAGCCAAGGCCTCCTACGGCACCCAAGAGGGCATCGTCGCATTTAACATTATGGTGGCACCCAATGAAATCGAAGGGCACAGTTTCCTGACGGAGCTGTCTCAAAACTTTGTGGAAGCGGTGAAAGACGTGAACAATATGGGCTTTACCGTGAAGCGAAAAGACGCCTTGGATACGGCTCGCCGTTTAATCGACGCCTTGAAGGAGGCGGAACGGGGGCGCATCGGCCTGTGGACCTTCCAGCTGATGGAATTGATCTCCAAGGAACGGGTCAGCGCCAATCGCATGCGCTATTTTCAAGAGACCGCCAACGAATCCGTGGAGCCTATGGAGCAATACTTAAAAGAGAATTTGAGCCGGCGCATCACCCTGGAATCCATGGAGCGTGAGTTTAACTGCTCCAAATCCACGATCATCAACCGATTTATTCGCCGTTGCCAGTACACCCCCATGAAATATTTGGCCAATTTGCGCATGATGGAAGCGGAGCGGCTTTTAATCGAGAGTGATGCCGCCATGACCCATATTGCCGAATCCGTGGGCTACGACAATCCGTCGAATTTCGCTCGGGCTTTTAAGCAGTTTACGGGCATGTCTCCCCGGGAGTACAGAAAATGCTACGGCCGGCCGGAAAATAACGAAAAAAAATAAGGAAGACATGGGTCTTCCTTAATCCTCTTCGCGGACGCGCTCCCGAAGAGGTTTTTGTTTTTTCGGTTTCTTTTTCTCCGGCAGACTCAGAAGAAGGACGGAGCCTAAGATCAAGAGCATGCCCGCAAAGTCCGTCAGCTTGAAGTCCAGCTTGTAAAGGACCACGGCGACGATGGTGGAAAACACCGCCTCCGACAGGGAGAAGATGCTGGATTTCGTGGCGCCGGTGTAGCGCGCCCCTTCGAGAAAGGCCCAGAAGGGAATCATGGTGCCGCCGATAATGCAGAAGAGCACGCAGAGTATGGACACGGTGTCCCAGGTGGGGGCGGTGAAATCCGGCCGCGTCACCAAGGTGAGGAAGAGCCCGCCCAAAAGCATGGAGGGCCCCATAATCTCCATGGAGCGATAGGTCTTGGAGAGTCCGGTGGGCGCCAAGTTGAAATTCGTAAAGCCCACGGCGGAAATCAAACCCCAAAAGATGGCCTTGCTATTGACGTTTAAGCTACTCGGGTCGCCGCCGGTGACCATGAGAAAGAGTCCCAGGGTACATAAAAATAAGGTGGGATAGACGATGGGCTTGGGCCAGGTTTTGGTCATAATCGCCACGGTAAAGATGACGAAAAACATTCCCGTGTATTGAAACAGCGTCGCCGTCGGCGCATTGGAATAGGAAATGGAAGAGAAGTAGCCGAACTGCATACACAAAATGCCGCCCAGGGAGTAGAGAAGGAAGTTGGGGATATTTTCCCGCTTCCGCACCACGCGGAAGGCGTAGCGCCCACTGCGGTACAGGTCGTTGACCAAGAGCATCAGTCCCACGGCGGTGAGACGAATGGCGACGAGGACCTCGGGGGTAAAGCCTTTATTTTGAAAGACGTAAGCGCCGACATTGCCGTTTAAGGCCCATAAAAAAGTGCATAAAAAAATTAAAAGGATACCCTTAATCATATCGACTCCTTTCCTATGTAGTGCTTCGACCGAATGCAGACAGAAAATAATTACTTATAAAAATGAAACACTACGTCTATTATGGGGGCCCGATGAAAGGAAAGTCAAGGCGAAAGATTGTTAAAATACTAGCTCTTGCAATGGGCGCCGGCCCTTACAGAGCAACGAGAAAGGGGCGAAGAAAAGGGGAGGGGGTAGGATAAAATCCTTGACATGGCCCTCGGCTGCGAATATAATGAATCAGATAGTTATCCTTGCTCGAATCGTCGAGCCGTCAGTCCACAAGGAGGTGACAGACATGAACAGTTATGAAGTAATCCTTATGTTCTATCCCGATGCCGAATCTGAAAAGCGTGAAAAGCAATATGAAAGATTAAAGGGCATCATTGCCGGTGCCGGCGTGATTAAATCGGAAGATGAATGGGGCATGCGCAAGCTCGCCTATGAAATCGAAGATTACAAAGAGGCCTACTACATTCTCGTCGAATTCGACGCAGAACCCGGCATCATTAAGGAATTCAGCCGTATTGCAAGCATTTCCGATACGGTCATGAGAGAAATGGTCGTCCGCGTAGACGAATAAGAAACGGATTGGTGATATCGTGAATTTAGTTGTACTTTACGGGAGACTGACGAGAGATCCGGAACTTCGCTACAGCCAAAACGGCATGGCAAACACCTTTGCCACCATCGCCGTCGACCGCGGCTTGAGTCGCGAAAAACGTCAGGAAGCGGAAGCATCCGGCCAGCCCACCGCCGATTTCATCGGCATTAAAGCATTTGGAAAGACCGCCGAATTATTAGGCAATTACTTCCACAAGGGCAATCGCATCGCCGTGGAAGGAAGAATTTCCACGGGCAGTTACGAGAAAAACGGCGAACGGGTCTACACCACCGACGTTGTGGTCAACCGCGTTCACTTTATAGAAAGTGCAAAAGAATCGGGCAACGGTGCAGGTGCCGGCAATATGGCGCCGCCGACGAATATGGCTTATCAATCGAACAACGACAATCAGCCCAACAATCCCAACGCCTTTGGACCGAAATCCGATGACGAGGGTTATTACCCGATCGACAACAATGATATCCCATTTTAACCAAGGTTAAGGGGTGAGAACATGCAAAGAAGATATCGTGCCAGAAAAAAAGTCTGCATTTACTGCGCAGACAAGGAAAAACAAATCGATTATAAAGATACGCAAACCTTAAAGCGTTTTATTTCCGACCGCGGGAAAATCCTTCCCCGTCGCGTGACCGGCGCCTGCGCCAAGCACCAACGGAAGATTACCACGGCCATTAAGCGCGCTAGACAAGTGGCTCTTTTGCCCTACAGCGCCGACTAATTAAAGAATTTAAATACACACAGCTCCCGCTTCGGCGGGAGTTTTTTTATTGAAAAAATTCAGACGTTAACGAGTTTTCTTTGGAGAGGCGAAAAACACGATTAATTGTTAACCGAGGTTATTTTGAAGAGGAAAGCCTATAATCAGCCGTTTTCTTCCAAGACATGCGATTAAAAGAAACCTGATATTGCGCAAAACATTTGAAGAAAAAACTTGACAGGGGAAAAGCTATCTATTACCCTATAAATGATAAATGTTATCAGGTAAAAATCGAAACCAGTTTGATACACTCGGTTTCGTTAATAACCAGTAGGAGGATAGAATGAAAGGAAAACAAAAAATCAGCTTAGCCATGGCTTTGTTAACGGTCATGAGCTCGGCTCAACCGATTTTCGCTTTTACGCCGGCGAAAGAAGAAACAAAGCAGGCGATAGTGTCAAAGGCGGATGACATACTAAAAAACCCCGCCATTCAAAAGCATTTGTTGGGCACCGATTACTTAGCGCCGAAGCATAACTCTACTTATACGCCGGGCATCGATCTCAGTGACTACGAAGATGTAGAAGGCAAGGGAAAGCTTTACGGCAAAGACGGCTATATTTTAACGCCGGATCAGCTAAAAGCAACCCATTGGTATGAGATTTATTCCTTAGCGACGCGGGCGAAAGAACACGTGAACAGTTTGGATCAGAATGTGGCCGATCGCCTCTTGGATGAGTTAAACATGGTCTTGCAGATCTACGCACTGAACAGCAGCCCTCAATTGAAGGATGACGGGGATTATACGGGTACGTACCGTTTGGTGGATGTGCAGCTGATTTCCCAAGATGGACAGACGAATGTGTATCAAAATTTAGGCACGGAAAAACAGGACGTAAAGGATCTGTTCCAAGAAATGGAAGTGGTGAAGTGGGGCAACGAGCTGGAAGTGTTGTTTGTCGCCAACCAAAAAAAGGTGTCCAAAATCAATTCCATGCTCATAAAAAATGTGGCGGGAAAAGAAATCCGCGTTTCTCTCGGCTCGGGGGATGCACAAGATCCGACGAAAACGAATTTAGTGGCCATTCCTATTCCTGCGGAATTGGACGGATCGCAATTGGTCGTCGAGGGGATGACTTATGTGGATAATCAAGGTGTCACCCAAAAAACGGGAAAATTCGGCATCGACATTGATTATAAAAATATGAAAAAGTCGTCGTCAAATTATAAACGTTACGAGAAAAAAACCAAGGCGCGGATCAAGTATTGGATCAAGCGCGGCGATATTTTAATAGGCAGTTACTTGGACAGCCGTGCGCCGAAGGATTTGGAAAAGATTAAGACGATACGCCAAAGTATTGTCAAGCTGAATGCATTGAGAAATTCCGATGCGCCTTCGATGACGGAAGCATTGAAGTACGCTCAACCCATTTACGAAACGGAAAATGAATTTACCTTAAGAGAAATTTTGAGCGGCTACATTCATGTGGCGTTGGAGGACTTAAAATCCGGCACGATTTACAACGAAAAGAAATACACGAAGGAAAGTTTGGATGCCTTTAAGAAGTATCTGGAAAAGCTCCAAAAAGATGCGGCGGACATGAATGTCGTCCAGCTGGTGGCGGCGATTAGCGACGTCCAAAGTGCCGGACAAAATCAAGTGCTTAAATATACGACGAAAAAACTGGATAAGCTTTTGAAGAAGGCGGAAAAGTACGAGGCGGCGTATTACGAAGAAGAGTCCTTTTTTGAGTTTAAGACGGCTGAAGCCAAGGCGAAGAAGTGGGTGGAAGCCAACAAGACCTATTCGCCCGCTTTGGACGAAACGGAGGATCACTATCGTCTGTTGGAAAGGGCAATTGCAAATTTAAAGGCGAAGCCCGGCATGACGCCGCCGGAAATTAAAGACGATGACGCGAAAAAACCGTCGAAAGCGATCTATGAAGTGCCTGTGACCTGTCGAGATACGGCGATTATGAAGTGCTTAGATGGGCCTGTAAAATACATTCCCTCGGAAAAGAAATACATTTTCTCCTTTAAGAAGGACGGGGATAATTTTGTCAAGGAAGCGAAATCAAATACGTCGAATTATGCAGATAAAACAGGTACGGTGACTGAAACCGCAGGTGAAGAGAGCGGACATAAAATCGCAAAAACCATCGAATTTATAGATCCGGACAACAGTCTTGGAATGTATCTTCACGTAAAATACTACAATGCGGAGCGCTTGGGCATTGAAGAGAAACCGAACGTGCAGTTCACCTTGGACATGGACAAGAAAAAATTGCTCGGCGGTGCGGAAGAAAAGCCGGAAACAGCCCCTTATGATGTAAAGGTAAGCTACGAAAATCAAAACGGCGCCGGCAAGACCTACATGGAGCAGTTGGTGTCCGATAAAGTCACCTACGATCCGGTTAAGAAGACCCTTACTTTTACGGCGATGCCTGAAATGGCGGGAGCGAAAGTGAAGTCCTATGTAGCCATGATTAACTACGCAACGGGCGGAACGTACAAACCGGTGGATATTACAAAAAAAGAGGAACGCGAGCTTGTAGCGGAAAGTGCTTCTGAACGCGTGAGTATTCCGAAAACTTTCGTAATGAAGTACGACATCGCACGGGGCGATACGATTAATGTCACTACGGATATCGTCATCGGCCATACGAATAGGGACAAACAAAAGACCGGGGATATTGTGCGTCTGCGCATTAAAAAGGCGGAAAGTAAAACCGGAGAAGAGGAACTGAAGTTACTTTCAGATACCTTGGCAAAACGTCGAAGCGAATTAAAGGTAAATGCCGCCGCGGTGGATAAATTATTGCCTGAGGTTATAAAAGTGGGCGATTTCTTTGAATCGCCGGAAGAGGCAGAGCAGTCTTCGAGGCAAGTGGCGATCAAAGAAGCCGTTAAGGAATCGTTGCAAAAGTCGGAAAAGGTAAACGAAAAGGATGCGGAACAAATTCGGCGCACCATCCAACAATTGGACAATCTTTCGGAAGCGATTTTGCCTTGGGTAAGTTTTAGCAATACGTTCCACGGCGCAGAGAAGAATTTAGATAAGTATAAATCCGACGGTCACTTTACAAAGGCATCCCTTGAGAAGATCGAGGGCATTATCAAAGGCGTTCGGGATCAAATGAATGCGCCAATGGAGCGAGAACGCGTGGCTCAAAACCATGATGCGATGCTCAGTGTGTATGAGTATTTGCGTTTGGATTATACGGAACTGGAAGAGTTAATCAACGAGGCGGAGCAAAAAATCAATTCCGGAAAGTATCAAGATGCCGGCGTGAAAGCACTTAGAGAAATTCTTTATGGCTACAACGGAAAAGACCGAGCCCTTCGCCGAGCCAGTGCCGACGATGCCTTCAACCCGGGTCAAATGCAGCCCATGGTTTTAAGAAATTCTCATGGAGCCAAGGCATATTTGGCCGAAGTTAAAGGCGATGATGTAAGCGGCGCAAATTTGGATACAACCCTTTACGACTCGTGGGTTTACTACATCAAAGAAGCACTAAAGGACCTAAAGGAAAAACAACCCGGCGACGTCACCAAGACGGCCCTGGAAGATGCCATTGAAAAGGCTGAAAAGGCGCTGGAAAAGAATAAGTCGAAAGAGGAAAAGGATAAGTTGCGTGCGGCCATTGCCGAAGCGAAAAAGGCAATGGACTTTACGGAACAAGATAAAATCGATGAAGCGGTTGAAAAATTAAATACCGCAGTGAAAACCTATGGAGCATCGAAAGATGTCTTTAAGACTGAAGCCTTACAAGCTGAAATCGACAAGGCGGAGAAGCTCTTAAAAGCAACGAAGAAGGCAGAAGAAGTTAATGAAAAGCTTGCCATTGCCATTCAAGAAGCGAAAAAGGGCTTGAACGCAGACAGCCAAGATAAAGTCGATGCTGCCTTAAAGACCTTACAAGCAGCCGTAGAAGAATTCCAAGCATCCCCCGACATAGAGGATCCGAACGCTCATATTGAAGCGACGAAGACCGTCAACATTCAGCTGTATAAAGAAAATAAAGATGAGCCGTCCATGGCCCACAGTGCCCTTTGGAATCAAGGAAAGCTTACCAAAGAAAACGGCAAGTGGTATTTGGAAATGCAATGGGTCGACATGATCAACGGCGATTATCAATCCACCGGAGCCATTACAGAGCTGACCTACACGATTAATGGCGAAAAGAAAAAGGCACAAGTGTTGGCGGAACACGAGGTAAAGATCGGAACAAATACATTTACCTCACCCACCCGTGTAAAAATCGAAGTGACTGAAAATGAGCGTTTTGTTCCGGTAATCGTGTCTTACAAGACATCTCTCGGGCCGGAGGTCCATTCACCGGCAGCGCGCATCGCCATCGACTGGAAATCGGCGACCGACGGCTTTAACGAAAACACGTACAAGGTGGACAAAGGGCAATTGATCGATGCCGTCAAAGTTTATGAGATGCTGGCGAATGGTGCACAAGGCGTCAATCAAGATTTAATTAAGGGATTACAGGCAAATCTTGAAAAGGCAAAAGCAGTGATCAAAAATGGCGACGCCACCATTCAAGAGGTCAAAGCCGTTTACAGCGACTTGGATAAAGCGGGCAGCGCCGTGAAATTTGCCGATGAAATTTACCGCGTGCATCTGGCACAGCTGGAGGCGAATTTAAGAGAATTCAAACAAGAGCAAGGCAAATATACGGCGGCTTCCATTGCGAAGTATGAAGCGGTCATTACGCAAGGCAAAAAAGCCCTGCAAAAGGCCAAGACATACGAGGAGATAAAAGAAGCTTACGACGCCATTAAAGCCATCGACGATAATCTGCGCTACGACACCTCGGCCTTAGAAGCCAAAGTCGAAAAAGCTTCCGCCATGATGAGCGGCCAATACACGCAAGACAGCAAAGATAATCTGGATGTCAAGATTAAGGATGCGAAGAAGTGGATTAAGGAAGCAAAAGAAAAAGGCATTAAAGCCGGGTATAAGGCGCCTGAGCTGACCAAGGCCTTGGACACCGCCATGAAGGCCATGGTAAAAGAAGGCGAAGCACCGGCAAAAGTGGACAAGACGAAGCTGAAAGACCTTATCCGCGAATGTGAAGGCATGGATCTCAGCAAGTATACCGATGAAAGCAAAACGGAATTTGACAAGAAGCTAAACGAAGCGAGAACCGTAGCCAATGACGACATGGCAACGAAGGAAGATGTCGCCAATGCCTTAAAGGATTTGAAGGCGGCAAAAGAGGGACTTGTAGAAAAGCAAGCACCCAAGGAAAAAGTAACCGTCACCTTTGTGAGCGACAAGGGAACGGCGCCAGCTGCCGTTACCGTCGAAAAAGGCTCGGCGATTTCCGCCCCCGCCGGCTTTGAAGAAAATGCTTCAAAAGTCAAGGTAGGCGAGGTTACCTATGTTTTCAAGGGCTGGTTCGACGGCGAGGAAAAATTCGACTTTACAAAACCTGTTAACGGCGACAAAAGGTTAACCGCTCGCTGGGAAAAAATGGAAGCACCTGCCGTTCAAGAGGCTATTTACCAAGTTGAATTTACTTGGAAACAGACGAATAGCGATGTCGACGCCATGATGGGTAAGGTCTTTAAGCATCCGGCACAGTTAATCGTCAAAGACGGAAAGGCTTTCTTCAGAGTAGAACTGCAAGATGCAAGCGAAGAAATCTACGTTACCGACATGGCCTATAAAGGTGAAACCCTCGTGCCGTCGAAGACGACAGAGGTGACCGTCGGCGGTGTGACTCAAACGAAGCCTGCGGCATTTGATATTCCCGTGGATATGAATGATGTGAACAAGACCTTTAGATTGACAGTAACCGTTGGAGCAAAGGGAATGAAGGGCAAGGCATCGGCAGACTTTGTTGTCGATGGCGGCGGAAAAACGCCGGCACAACCTGCGCCCAAAGTGGACAAAAAGGCATTGAATCAACTGATCGCCGAATGTGATGCTCTGGATCTAAGCCGATATGAAGAAAAAGGTAAGAGCGATTTTATTGCGGCATTAAAAGATGCGAAGGCTGTTTCAGCAAAGAGCACCGCAACCAAAGAGGATGTGGAACTGGCACTTACAAAGCTGCAACAGGCAAAAGGAGCTTTAGTACAAAAGAAAGCCCCGACGCCTGAAGAAAAACCGGATACGCCGAAGCCTGATGTGAAGCCGGATACGAAAAAACCTGATGTGAAGCCGGGTTATTCCGGAGGCGGATGGTATTTCTCTGGGGCATCGTCGAAATCTGAAGGAAAACAAACGGAACCCGAAAAGAGCCAAAAGAATACGGAGTCACCGAAAGCGCCCGAAGCAAACTTCAGCGACACTGTCAACCACTGGGCGAAAGAGTCTATTAACTATGTTGTCAGCAAAGGATACTTTAAAGGCGTTGGCGGCAATCGCTTTGCGCCCGAGCAATCCATTACCCGTGCGGACTTCGTCACCGTCCTGGGACGTATGGCGGGCATCGACCAAAGCAAGTTTATGAAGAATGCGTTTAAAGACGTTAACGGAGGCTACTACGCCGCCTATGTCAACTGGGCGAGTGAAAACGGCATTGTGCAAGGCGTCGGCCAAGGAAAATTCGATCCGAAGCGACCCATCACTCGCGAGGAAATGGCCGTTATCATGGACAAGTTCTTACAAGTAACGAATAAAAAGTTTTCCGAAAAAGAAAGCAAGAACTTTACTGATGATGGAACCATTGCTCCATGGGCAAAAGAGGCAGTGCAACACATGACGAAGCTGGGAATCGTCAAGGGCATGGACGACGGAGCCTTTAGACCGAAATCCGGCTTTACCCGCGCACAAGTAGCGCAAGTTCTCTACAACATGGATCACAATAAATAAATATTAAAGACCTCCAATTGTTTAAAATAGGTTTCAAGTGCCGAGGGCCTTGAGACCTATTTTTATGTTCGAAAGAGGAGAATGGCCGCCAATGGCGTAAACTGCGGAAATATGGTAAAATAACCTGATATGAGGTGATAGATTGTATCGGAAAACTTACGGCTTGCGCGCGCTCAAGCTGCTTTTATATTCTGTTTTGCTGGTTATAGGCGGGCTCTTTGTGCCCGTATTATTTGCCTTTATACCGGCACTGTTTTTATCGGAAATGCGCATTCAAGGCGTGCTTCCCATTTCCGCCGTCTTTGTCGGCGCCTGTGCCTTAATCGGTTTTCTCACAGACCCCATTCTGGGCCTGTCCCTTTTAACCGTTATGGGGCCATTGATTTTAATATTAGACTACTGCATGCGCACGGACAGAAGTGTGGAGACCACCATGGCGGTGGGAACCGTGCTCTTTCTCGTGAGCTTGGGGCTTATCCTATACCAAACGGGCACCCTTCAGGCCATTGAATCCGGCGCCTTTGTCGAAAACATCAACGGGATCCAAGGGGAGATCGTCCAAAAGGCGGCGCTCACCGATGTGGAAAAATCCCGCATCGCCCTGACATTAAAGACCGCCGTGAGCCGGGCCGTGACCTTGCTGCCCGCCTTCGCCCTTCTTTCCGGCTTGGGCATCGTGTATATTTCCTACCGCATCAGCGGGCGGAATATGCGCATCAGCGGCGAAAAGGTCATCTGCCCCGAGCCCTTTTTTCTCATGCACTTGCCCCGGCCCTTGGTCTTTCTTTCCCTGGGTCTCTTGGCGACGACGGCAGCCATGAATTACTTTTTCTCTCTGGGAATCGAGCCCTATCTTTTAAACGGGCTGGTGGTTCTCGTGAGTCTATTGGCCTTTCAAGGCATGAGCATCGTGAACTACTACCTGCTTCGTTTCTTTCCCTCGCCCTTTGTGCGAGGCATGCTTATGCTTTTTATTTTAGTGGTACCCGTCGGGCAAATGGGTCTGGCGGCACTGGGGCTGCTCGATCAATTCATCGACGTGCGCGGCATAGAGGGAGTGTAGATTATGAATGAGTCCTTTTCATTAAAAGATTTTTACTTCTACCTGGCGGTGATCGCCCTATTGACCATCGCCCTGTTTTTCTACAATCCCGTTCTGGGAACTATTGGTGCGGTGTTTTTGGCCTTTACGGGCTCCTATGCCTACAGCAATGTAAAGAAGTACAACAGCCGCTTTAAAGATCATTTTAAGAATCTGCACAAGGATTTCGAAAAGATCACGGAGCGGACTATTTTTTCCATGCCCTTTCCCCTGGTGGTCACCGACGAAACGGGCAACATCGTGTGGCACAATTCCCTCTTCGCCGATATTTTCGACACGGATGTCTTAAAGGGCAAGTCCCTGACCGCCTATGTGGAAGACTTTGCAGGGGAAGGCAAGGCTTTAAAGCCGATAGAAAACGGCGCCACCGTGGAGATCAAAGAGGTGCCCTACCGGGTCTTTAATACCCATGTGGAATTACAGCGAGGCGGCAAGGAAGACGCGCTCTCCCTCTTTTACTTCGTGGATCACAGCCAGTACAAGCATATGGAAAAGCTCTATGAAGACAATGCCGGCGTGGTACTTATCGTGGAGGTAGACAATTTCGACGAAGTGGTGGACGCGGCGCCTACGTCGAAAAAGCCCCTGCTCATTGCGGAAATCGACCATCGCATCAACGAATACTTCCGTTCCAAGGAAGCCTTGGTGCGAAAGTTCCAAGAAGATATGTATCTGGTGGTCATGCGCAAATCCGATATGGAAGTGATTTTAGAGCAGAAGTTTGACATTTTAGACGAGATCCGGGAAATCGACGCGGGCACCTCGGCGAGTGTCACCATTTCCGCCGGCGTCAGTCGCCCGGGCCTGCCCTTTACCGAGGCCTATAAAGAAGCGGACACCTGCTTAGACGTAGCCCTGGGCCGCGGTGGCGACCAAGTGGCCCTGAGAAGCGACGACACCTACACCTATTTCGGCGGCAAATCCAAGGCCGTGGAAAAGCGAAACAAGGTCAAGGCTCGTGTGCTGGGCATCGCCCTCAGACAGCTTATCGACAAATCGCCCCGGGTCTTTGTCATGGGTCATAAAAACGCGGATATGGATGCCATCGGCGCCGCTGTCGGCGTCATGCGTGCCGTATCCAATCAAGAGAAAGAAGGCTACATCGTCTTAGGCGATGTGAATCCTTCCATCGAGGTTTTGGTGAAGGTCATGAAGCGGGACGAGCCGGAGCTGTACAAGCGCATCATTACCGGCGAGCGGGCCGAGGAATTGATTCGCCAAAGGGACTTGGTGATCCTCGTGGACAATCACAAGCCCTCTTTTACGGAGCATCCGCCCCTTCTGGAGCGCACGGCCAATGTCGTGGTCATCGACCACCACCGCCGAGGCGGGGAATTCGTCAGCAATCCCTTGCTCTCCTATGTAGAGCCCTACGCCTCTTCCACCTGCGAGCTCATTACGGAAATGCTCACCTACATGTACGACGACACGGAGCTGACCAATTTCGAGGCCAACGCCCTCATGAGCGGCGTCGTCGTGGATACGAAGAACTTTACCTTTAAAACCGGGGTGCGCACCTTTGAAGCGGCGTCGGTATTAAAGCGTGCCGGGGCGGACATGAGCCAGGTGCGGTTTTTTTTCGAAGACGATTACGACACCATTATTTCCCGGGCGGAAGTGGTCCACAATGCCCGAATTATTTTCGACAATATCGCCATTTCCAAACTGGCGGAGGACATGCCTAATTCCGTCCTCGTCAGTGCCCAAGCCGCCGACGAACTTTTGGGGATTCACGGCGTGAAAGCCTCCTTCGTCCTGAACAAGAAGAAAGACGTGATCCACATTTCCGGCCGAAGCTTCGGCGACATCAGCGTGCAGCTGATTCTTGAACAATTAGGCGGCGGCGGCCACTTAAATATGGCCGGAGCCCAAGTGAAAAGCGACGACATCGACGAAGTGGAACAACAATTAGTTGAGGCCATTTCCGATTATTTAGAAAAAGATAAAGGAGAAAAGGAAGCATGAAAGTCATCTTATTAAAAAACGTAGACAAATTAGGAAAAGAAGGGGACTTAGTGGACGCCAAGAGCGGTTATGCCAGAAATTTCCTCTTCCCGAACAAGGCGGCTGTGGAAGCCACGCCTGAAAATATGAAAAACTGGAAAGAAATGAAGGCGAAGGAAGCCGCCGACGAAGCGGCCCGCATCGCCGAAGCCGAAGAGCAAAAGAAGCAATTGGAATCCAAGGTGGTGGACTTAAAGGCCAAGGGCGGCGCCAACGGCAAATTATTCGGCGCCATTACGGCAAAAGACATCGCCGATCGCATGAACGATATTTTCGGCGTGAAGATCGACAAGAAGAAAATCGTCCTTGCGGAAAATATTAAGACCACGGGCAAACACCAAGTCGTCGTCAAATTATACGGCGATGTTTCCGCCGACGTGGATCTGGTCATCGACGCGGAATAATGGTCGATCGCGCGGAGGGTCGGACGCCGCCCTATGACGAACAGGCGGAGGCGTCGGTTTTAGGCGCCATGCTGTTGGACAAAAGTGCCATTACCACGGCGGTGGAGATCATCCACGCCGAGGACTTTTACTACGACAGCCACAAGGCCATCTTCGAAGGCATTTTGCGCCTCTACAACAAAAACGAGCCCGCCGACATGATCACCCTATCCGATTTTCTGAAAAAGAACGGGCAGTTGGAGGCCGTCGGCGGCTATACTTATTTAGGCAGACTCACCTCCGGCGCAGGCGCCGTGAGCAATACGGAAGCCTATGCCAATATTATTAAAGAGAAGTCCACGCTGCGGGCGTTAATTCGCGCGGGCAGCGACATCGTGGAAGACAGCTATCGGGACGACGACGACGTGGGCGCCATTATCGAAAAGGCGGAGAAATCCATTTTCGACATTACCCAGGACAATCAACGAAACGGCCTGATGGACATGGGCGAGGTCATGATCACCACTTTCGACGTCATGCAGAAGCGCTCGGAAAACAAGGGAGGCCTCACGGGGCTCACCACGGGCTTTATCGATCTGGACCGAAAGACATCGGGCATGCAGAAGGCGGATCTGGTTCTTCTCGCCGCCCGCCCCTCCATGGGAAAGACCGCCCTCATGGTGAATATCGCCACCAACTCCGCCTTAAAGGCCGGGGCCACCGTGGCCATGTTCTCTTTGGAAATGAGCCGCAATCAATTGTCTCAGCGGATCCTGTCGTCCTTAAGCCACGTGGACCTCATGAAAATTATTTCCGGGGACCTGACTACGGAGGAATGGTCCAAAGTCATCGAGACCATGACCTATATGAACGAAATGGCCATCTACATCGACGACACGGCGGGGATTACCCCTCTGGAAGTAAAGGCCAAGTGCCGCCGCTTAAAGGCGGAAAAAGGATTGGACCTCGTGGTCATCGACTACCTGCAGCTCATGGAAGTGGGCGGCCGTGCCGAGAGCAGGCAACAGGAAATTTCCGCCATCTCCCGTCAATTAAAGGGCATCGCCAAGGAACTGGACGTGCCGGTCATCGCCCTGTCCCAACTCTCCCGTGCGCCGGAAATGCGCGCCGATCACCGGCCCATCCTTTCGGACCTTCGGGAGTCCGGGGCCATTGAGCAGGACGCGGACATCGTCATGTTTCTCTATCGGGACGAATACTACAATCCCGACACGGAAAAACAGGGCTTGGGCGAGCTGATCCTCGCCAAGCACCGAAACGGCCCCACGGGCACGGTGGAACTCCTGTTTAAAGGCGAATACACGAAGTTTGTCAATCTGCAGGCCTAGGGAGGAACTATGGATATTATAAAAGTTATATTGCTGGGAATCGTGGAAGGGGTAACGGAATTTCTTCCCATCTCCAGCACGGGCCATTTGATTCTGGCCCACGAATTTATCGGCCTCGAGCCCCAAAGCTTTCAAAACGCCTTCGACGTCTGCATCCAGCTCGGCGCCATATTGGCCGTGGTGGTGCTGTACTTTTGGAAGCTCTGGCCCTTTAAGCGGGAAGAGGGAAAAGTCGTAGCGGAAAAAGACACCTTCGCCCTCTGGCTGAAAGTCATCGTCGGGGTGATTCCCTCGGCGGTGTTGGGCTTTCTGTTCGACGACTTTATCGACGAGCATCTCTTTAAGCCCCAAGTGGTGGCAGCCACCTTGCTCATCTACGGGATTCTCATTCTCGTCATCGAAAATCGAAACGAAAGCAAGCATGTGAAGGCGAAAGTGAGCAGGGTAGAAAACATCCCCTATGCCATGGCCTTCGCCATCGGCCTCTTTCAATGTTTGGCCATGGTGCCCGGCACCAGCCGAAGCGCCGCCACGATCTTAGGGGCCCTGCTCCTCGGCGCGAGCCGCGGGGCGGCGGCGGAATTTTCATTCTTCCTCGCCATTCCCACCATGTTCGGCGCCACCTTATTAAAAATCGTGAAAAACGGCCTGGCCTTCAGCGCCTACCAATGGTTTTTAATCGCCCTGGGCGCCGTGGTGAGCTTCGTCGTGGCCGTGGTGGTCATTCAAAAATTCATGGACTACATCAGGAAGCGGGACTTCAGAATCTTCGGCACCTACCGAATCGTTCTGGGCCTCATCGTCTTTTTGTACTTCACATTCTCGTAAAAGCGCGCGGGTCAACCGCGTGTTTTTTTATTTGAGAAAAGAAATTTTTAACAGCGCCATAAAAAAGTCGAGAACAATTAACCCGGGTTTACGTGAGCTAAGAAAATCTCGACAAATCCACGAACAAGCCGACAAGAATTAACCCGGGTTTATTTAAGGAAAGATTCTGCGGCGAAAAGGGGCTTTGACGATTGTTTTGATTATAAATTAGAATGAGAGCCTTTCTTACTTCCTTGAAAAGAAATACACCGGGTGTTATAATCTCTGCGATGAGAGGTGTTTTCATTGGAAGGTAAGAGCCTTTTTCTTTTGGCCCTTCGCTGATAATCGTTATTGTAAGGAGCTATATATGAACTTAGTTGTTGCGCCGAAAAACGTGGATTTGAAAGTGTTGAGAATACGGGACCAAAAATTGGACAAAAGCCAGGTGACCCACTTGCAGAACATGGGTTTCGTGGAAGGTGCCATATGCCGCGTCGTATCCGACGTGCAGGGTTCGGTGATCGTCATTATCAAAGGTGTGCGCGTCGGCCTGGGCAAAGATTTGGCTGAATGCATTCGAGTAACTGTGTGAGGTGTTGTATGAATTTAAATGAAGCGTCGGTAGACAAGTATTACGTGGTGAAAAAAATCAACGGGCAGGGCCCCTTGAAGCGCCGCATTATGGACATGGGCATTACAAAGGGCACGGAAATCTTCGTGAGAAAGTTCGCGCCCTTGGGAGATCCCATTCAACTCACCGTCCGCGGCTACGAGTTAAGCCTTAGAAAAGGCGATGCGGAGTTGGTGCAAGTAGAAGAAATTCAAGGACCGAAGGAGGAAGAAGCGTGAGAATAGCATTAGCGGGTAACCCGAACAGCGGGAAGACGACCTTATTTAACGCTCTGACCGGTTCCCACCAATTTGTCGGAAACTGGCCCGGCGTCACCGTGGAAAAAAAGGAAGGCAAGTATAGAAAAGACACTGACGTCACCATTACGGACCTTCCCGGTATCTACAGTTTGAGCCCTTACACATTGGAAGAAGTGGTCAGCCGGAAGTATTTATTAAATGAAAAACCGGAAGTCATCATCAACATTATCGACGGGGTCAACTTAGAGCGTAACCTTTACCTAACCACCCAACTCTTGGATCTGGGCATTCCCGTGGTCGTCGCCGTGAACCGCATGGACGTGGTTCGTAACAAGGGCGACGTCATCGACCGCTCCGGCCTGGAAAAGGCATTGGGCGCACCGGTGGTTGAAATTTCCGCATTGAAGAAAGAAAATCTCGACGGGCTCATGGAAATGGCGAAAAAAGTCCACGGCACCGCCGCTGAAAACAACGTTTACTACGACGAGCACTTGGAAGATGCGGCGAAGTCCATTTACGACATCGCCCCCTCCGTGGGCGCATTAGACGCCAAGCGCTTCTATGCCTTGAAGCTCATCGAAGGCGATCAAAAGCTCGGGCTGAATCTGAGCGCCGATGAAGAAAAGAAGATTGCAGACGTCATTACGGAACTGGAAGAATATTACGAAGACGACGGCGAAGGTATTATGACGGAAATGCGCTACAACGCCATTGCCGGTATCGTCGCAGGCAATTATAAGCAAGGTAAGCGGGGCATGACCACCAGCGACAAAATCGACGCCGTGGTCACCAACCGCATCCTGGCACTGCCCATCTTCATCATCATTATGACCGGCGTCTACTACATCAGTGCCAAGCTGGTCGGCGGCCCCGTTACCGACTGGGTCAACGACACCCTGCTGGGCACCTACGTTGCCGATGCCATCAACAATGTGGTTTCCTCTATGGACACGGCACCGTGGCTGGAATCCTTGGTTATGGACGGGATTGTCGCCGGGGTCAGCGCCGTCTTGGGCTTTTTGCCTTTGATCGCCACCCTGTACTTCTTCCTCGCCATTATGGAAGATGTGGGCTACATGTCCCGTATCGCCTTTATCTTAGACAGAATCTTTAGAAAATTCGGCCTCTCGGGCAAGAGCTTCATTCCGATTCTTATCGGTACCGGCTGCTCCGTCCCCGGCGTCATGGCCACACGTACCATCGAAAACGAAAACGACCGCCGCATGACCGTCGTCGTGGCAAGCTTTATGCCTTGCGGGGCAAAAGTGAACCTTATCGGCCTCTTCGTCGCCTCTTTCGGCTTCTGGTACTTCTTGCCCATCGCTTACTTCTCGGGTATCATCGCCGTTATTATTGCGGGCTTAATGCTCAAGAAGACTTCGATCTTCCAAGGCGATCCGGCACCCTTCGTTATGGAACTTCCGGAATACCACATTCCCTCGGCAGAAAATGTCTTTAAGAGCGTATGGAGCCGCTGCAAAGCCTTCGTTAAAAAGGCCGGGACCATTATTCTCGTCGCAAGTATCATCATTTGGTTCTTGCAAAACATTTCCGTCCACGGCGAATTCGTAGAATTTGCGGAAAACCAAGACAGCATTCTCGCCGCGCTGGGTAAAGTCATTGCCCCCATCTTCATTCCCTTGGGCTTCGGCACATGGCAAGCCACCGTGGCAAGCATTACCGGCCTCGTGGCCAAGGAAGCCGTCGTATCCACCTACGGCATCATCAACGGTGTCGCCGAAGGTGCCAGCTTAAACGCCTTCGTCGCCACCCAATTTACCTTCCTCGGCGCATTGGCATTTATGCTCTTTAACCAATTAAACGTTCCTTGCTTCGCCGCCACCGGCGCCATTCGCGAGGAAATGCAATCGAAATTCTGGACCGCCTTCGCCCTGACTTTTCAAACGGGCTTCGCTTATGCCATCGCCCTCATCGTCTTCCAAATCGGATCACTGTTGACCGGCGGATCCTTCACTGTATGGACCGGCGTGGCCTTCGTCCTCTTGGCAGGAATTATTTGGGCCATTGTGAGAAAACCCCGAGTCAAGGACGTACCCATCGGTCGCGAACAATTAAATTAAGGAGATACTATGGGAACCATTATTGTATTGGCCGTCGTCGGCTTAGCCGTCTTCGGTGCCGTTAGATCCATGCGCAAGTCCCGCGAAGAGGGCAGCTGTTGCGGTTGCTCCCACTGCGGTACGGCGAGCTGTGATCACGACCACGAGCACAGCCACAGCCATAGCCACTAATAGTAAATGATAAAGAGGATGCTTCGGCATCCTTTTTTATTGGAGCTGCACTGCAAAATTCAAAGTGATTTACTATGATATGTGAAAAATCGGCGGAAAAGATTGTATTATTTTCAATTAGACCTTGAAATACATGGCGGTAATGATATAATGATTCCAGAAAGCAAACATAGAGTGTTTAGGTTAAGCACGCTGCACATACCTAAATAAATTCATGGAGGTATCATTATGGCACATAAAATTTCTGACGACTGCATCGCTTGTGGCGCTTGCAAACCCGAATGTCCCGTTGACTGCATTTCCGAAGGCGACATCTATTCCATCGACGCAAGTGCTTGCATCGACTGCGGATCCTGCTCCGCTGTATGCCCCACCGGCGCTGCACAACCGGAATAAAATAGGGAAATAAAAAAGACGTTCTCCGCAAGGACGTCTTTTTTTCTTGCAAAAATATAGGGTCGAAGATTTTCATACCCATCAGGCGTAAAGAGTAAGGACGGAGAGTCATAAAACCTTTTTAAAATGCAGGGCGATAGAAAAAGATGATACGAAAACGCATCCATAGAATTTTCGAATAAGCTGATTTTTTATCCAATACTTAGGTGGAATTTGCTATATTAGACATAGATTCGAAAGGAGGTATCTATGATCTATTTAGATAATGCGGCCACGTCCATGAAGAAGCCGAAGGAAGTGGAAGAGGGCATTTTAAGCGCTCTCAATTCCCTGGGCAACGCCGGCCGAGGCACGGGACAAAGCGCCCTCGAGGCGGCCCGCGTGGAGTACAGAACCCGCGTGATGCTTTCGGATCTTTTTCACGGTGAGGGGGCCAAGCATATTGCTTTTGCCCTCAATGCCACAGAGGCGCTGAATGCGGCCATCAACGGCACCATTGAAAAGGGCGATCACGTGATCACCACGGTGACGGAACACAATTCCGTTTTAAGGCCCCTGTACCGCATCGGTTGCGAGCTGGACTTCTTGCCCGTGACCCATGAGGAAGAAGTAGACCTCACGGGCCTTGAAGGGCTCTTGAAGCCCAACACCAAGGCGGTGATTGCCAATCACGCGTCCAATGTGACAGGCAATGTCCTGGACATCGAGAAGATCGGTGCCTTTTGCTGCGCCCACGGCCTCCTCTTTATTGTGGATGCCAGCCAAACGGCGGGGGTCGTTCCCATCGACGTGGAAAAGTGCCACATCGACATTCTGGCCTTTACGGGACACAAATCCCTTTTAGGACCCCAAGGGACCGGCGGCATTTACGTCAGAGAAGGCGTGGACGTGAAGCCCTTTAAGGTAGGCGGAAGCGGAATCGATTCCTACAACAAGCATCACCCCGAAGCCATGCCCACCCGTTTGGAAGCGGGCACGCAAAACGGCCACGGCATTGCCGGGCTCCACGGCGCGCTGACCTTTTTAAAAGGTGTGGGGATCGACAAGATTCATGCCCACGAAGAGGCCTTGCTGATCCGCTTCTTGGAAGGTCTTTCCGCCATGGACAACATTACCGTCTACGGCTCCAAAGATCCCAAAAAGAAGACCGCCGTCGTCAGCCTGAACATTCAGGGCATGCCTTCCTCGGTGGTCGGAGAGAAGCTGGAATCCCGCTACGGCATCGTGGTTCGCACCGGCGCTCACTGCGCCCCCTTGATCCACGAGGCCATGGGCACCCGGAACACGGGCGCGGTACGCTTTTCTTTTTCCTACTTCACCACGGAAGAAGAAGTCGATGCGGCCCTTCGTGCTTTGGAGGAAATCAGAAAGGAGTCTGCCTATGAGTGAGACGCTTATCGTCACCTTTGAAAACGTAACCGACGCCATGGCCATGGAAGAGGCCGTGGAAGCGGCGGGCCTGGACGGGAAATTGATCCCCCTGCCCGATGCCCTTTCCGCCGGTTGCGGTTATGCGTGGAAACACGCCTTGGAGGAAGAGGCGGCCCTCACTGCCTTAATCGAAGAGAAGGAATTGGATTTTACCAAGATTTTACACTGGAAGGAGTAATGCCTTGGAATTTATCGGAATCGACATCGGATCGACGGCTGCGAAAGTGTGGGGCTTTGGCGACAAAGACATCCACTTCGTTCAGCCCACAGGTTGGAGTTCGGTGGAAACGGCGCGGGGCATTGAAAATCACCTCATGCGTCAAGGGATCGACGTCAGAAGCGACGACGTGCGCGTCGTGGCCACAGGCTACGGCCGCATTTCCGTCGACTTCGCCGATTTCGTCATCACCGAAATTACCTGCCACGGCCGAGGCGCCAGAGAGCTCGCCGGCGGGGATGTAGGCGTGATCGACGTCGGCGGTCAGGACACGAAAGTGATCCTGGTGGAAAACGGCATGGTCAAAGACTTCTTAATGAATGACAAATGCTCCGCCGGTACGGGTAAATTTTTGGAAGTCATGGCGAACCGTTTGGCCGTGGACATTAACGAACTTTTCGACTTGGCGAAAGAAGGGGAAGAGATCGCCATCAGCTCCCTTTGCACCGTCTTTGCCGAATCGGAAATCATCAGCTACATCGGCGAAGGCCGGGATCGCGAAGACATCGCCGCAGGTGTCGTCGACTCGGTCGCCAACAAAGTTGTGGCCCTCACCGGCCGCATGGATTTTCCCGAAAAAGTCATCTTGACCGGCGGTTTAAGCCAAGTACCTTATTTCGCAGAGATACTCTCGAAGAAATTGGATCGCCATGTCATCGGAAGCGAAAAAGGCCAATTTGCCGGCGCCATCGGCGCAGCCATGTTGGCGAAGGAAAAGAAAATCAGAAACTAAGCCATTGCGAATATAGGAGGAAAAACATGAAAGAAATTATTAAGGACTTACCGAAAATTTTTGACGAATTTGCCGATGCAAGAAAAACCGGCTTCATGAACGTGAAAAAGATCAAAGATCAAGATATCCCCGTCGTAGGCACCTACTGTACCTACTTCCCCCAAGAAGTCGCCAACGCCATGGGCATCGCTACCGTGGGCCTCTGCTCCACCAGCGATGAAACCATTGCCGAAGCGGAAAAAGACCTTCCGAAGAACCTCTGCCCCTTAATTAAATCCAGCTACGGTTTCGGTAAAACCGACAAATGCCCCTTCTTCCACTTCTCCGACGTAGTCATCGGCGAAACCACTTGCGACGGCAAGAAAAAAATGTACGAAATGATGAGCGACTTCAAAGACGTCTACATCATGGAACTTCCCAACTCCCAATCCGCCGACGCCCGCGAACTGTGGAAAAAAGAAGTTCACAAAGTCGTTGACTTCCTTGAAAAACGCTTCGACAGAAAACTCACCTACGAAGATTTGAAAAAAGCCATCGTCATGACCAACGACATTCGTCGCGCAAGACAAGAGCTTTGCGAAGTCATGGAAAACGAACCGACCCCCGTCAACGGCTTCGACATCCACACCGTATTAAACTCCAACTTCTATAATTTCAACAAAGAAGCCATTCCCGAAGAATTAGGCAATCTGAAAGAAAAGATTATGAGCGAATACGATCCGTCGAAACGTGAAAAGAAACCGAGAATCTTAATTACCGGTTGCCCCTCCGGCGGCGCTCCGCAAAAAGTTATTAAGGCATTGGAAGACAACGGCGCCGTCGTCGTCAGCTTCGAAAACTGCATCGGCGAAAAACAATCCCAATACTTCGTCGACGAAAGCGGCGAAACCATTGACGAGTTGCTCGATGCACTTGCCGAACGCTACATCAACATCGGCTGCTCCGTTATGACGCCGAACCCGAACCGCTACGAACTGCTGAGCTACCTCATCGACAAATACAAAGCAGACGGCGTGGTCGAAATCGTCTTAACCGCATGCCACACCTATAATATCGAATCCTCTTCGATTCAAAAATTCTGCAACGAAGAAAAGAACATTCCCTACCTCGCAGTAGAAACCGACTACTCTCAAGCAGACGTCGGCCAATTGAACACCCGCTTAACCGCATTTATCGAAATGCTGTAAAGACAAAAACGTCGCTTCGGCGGCGTTTTTTTATTGTGGAGAAAAGTCGGCGAAGGGTATGAATCCAAGGAGGTGAATAAAATGAATATTATGCCCCTGCCGGCACTGTCGGACAATTACATTTGGATCATCGAAAAAAATAATCGCATCGTCGTCGTAGATCCCTCGGAAGCGGATCTGCTCCTTCAGATCATAAAAAGCAAAGGCTACATTCTTGAAGCCGTGCTCCTGACCCACAAGCACCAAGACCACATCGGCGGCGTGAGGAAGCTTATCGCAGCCCACCCCGCCCCGGTCTACGGCCCCAAGGAAACGGGCGTGGCTACGGAAATCGTAAAAGGCGGCGAGGCGCTCTCCCTTCTCGGCGAAGAAGTGAAAGTCATGGCCACGCCGGGCCATACGGCGGGACACGTGGCCTATCAAATGAAAGAGCATCTCTTTATCGGCGACACCCTCTTTCTTTCCAGCTGCGGCCGCGTCTTTAGCGGCGACTACGACGCCATGTTTCACACCCTCGAGGAACTAAAAAAACTGGACGAGGACACCAAAATCTACCCCGCCCACGAATACTCCCTCTCCAATTTGGAGCAAACGGTGAAGGCCTACCCCTCCAAGGCGGTGAAAGAAGAGCTGGCTCGAGTGCGGAAGCTGCGGGAAGCGGGGAAGACTACCTTGCCCACCACCATAAAAAAAGAAAAAGCCGTGAACCCCTTTTTGAACTTCGACGATGTGAAAAGCTTTAAAGCCTATCGCGAACTAAGGGACCACACGTAAAAAAGCGAAGGAAAAATCCTTCGCTTTTGCTTTGGGCGGCGCCCGATATTACGACAGACTGCGGATGCCCTCCGTAATCTTTTTCAAATGGACCTTGGTCTGCGTCTCGATGGCCTTTAATTCTTTCGGCGCAAAGCGGGGGACGATATCATCCAGCTCCCGCAGAATCTCCAAAGTATTGCACTCCACGCGCTCCGCCAGCTCCAACACATCCATCCGGCTTTGCGCTTTATCCGCCCTCTCCCGGAACTTGGCGGGATCCGACAAAAAGGTGCGCTCCAGACGCAGGCGGAAATAGTGGTGGTCGCTTTCTTCCACCACCCAACCGCCGTCGGCCTCGGCCTGCTTCGCCAAGGCCAGGAAAACATCGTGCATCTCATCACAATTTTCCGCCATGGCTTCGAAAAAAGGACCGCCGAGCTCATTATCGGCGGTAAAGCGGCGATACAACTGCGCCGACTCCGATTTGTTTTCGGCCAACAATTCCAAAATGGCCCTTCCGTCTACTCTTAAACTCATAAACTCCCCTCCGTTCATCGTTCCTATTGTACACGATAAGAGTGCATGATAGAAGAGCTTCGGCGAAAAAATAAAAATATAGACAAGCCCACTTGCAAAGAGGTCGTAAAGTTGTTATAATACCATTGTTGCATCGAGATGTGGCGCAGTTTGGTAGCGTACATGTCTGGGGGACATGGGGTCGCAGGTTCAAATCCTGTCATCTCGACCATGCACAAGCGGCCGAAGCGCAAACGCGCCTCGGTCGTTTTTATTTTTACGGATCGATTGGCTCGGTCCGTTTTTTATCGGTGAGATTATGGAAAGCATTCGTTCTGTGTTATACTCATCATAGACTGAAAAGAACGATATATTCAAAAGGATTGAGTGTGCTCGATCCTTTTTTCTTGAGAAGAGGGGGGATGGCGTGACACGAAATTACGACGTGGATGCAATTAAATCCTTAAAAATCGAAATCAATCAAATGGACCCGGTGGACTTGGCGGATCGCCTGCGGGACATGGACCCGGTGTCCGTGGCCCTGTGGCTGAAGCTATTGGAGAAAGACAAGGCGGCGGATACCTTTGCCGAATTGGACGCCGATACCAAGCGCGATCTCATCGACAGCTACACCGACGACGCCATTCGCTCCCTGATTAAAGAGCTCGACGAAGACGAGCTGGTGGACACCTTGCAGGAGCTCCCCGCCAATATGGTGCGCCGTCTCATGGACGAATTCGTTACCGGGGAGCGCCGCGTCATCGTCAACAAACTCTTAGGCTATCCGGAAGACAGTGTCGGCGCCATTATGACCGTGGAGTTTCTCTCCATCAAAGCCTCATCCGGCGCGGAATACATTCTGGAGCGGGTGCTGCGCTCGCCCCTGGACGGCGACAAGCTGGAGCAAATCTGGATCACCGACGACTCCCTGGTGCTTTTGGGCTACGTCTACCTGGCCGATGTCATGCGCTACAAAGATGAGTCCGTGGAAGATCTGCTCAATCCCTTGCCTCGCACCGTAGAGGCATTGGACGACCAGGAAATCGTCGCAAAGCTCGCTTACCGCTACGACCTTTCCGAAATCCCCGTCACCGACTCCGAGGGGCGCCTCATCGGTACCGTCCCCTTGGAAGATGCCATCGACATCATGCACGAAGAGTACGAAGAAGACTTGTCCAATATCCACGGGGTACAGGACACCTCCGACGAAGACTATCTGGAACGCTCCAGCTTCGCCATCGCCAAAGGCCGCACCACCTGGCTCATCATCTGTTTGATTACGGCCACCATGACGGGCTTTATCATCCAGCGCTACGAGTCCCTGTTGGCATCCAGCGTGGCCCTCGCCGCCTACATCCCCATGCTCATGGACAGCGGCGGAAACGCCGGCACCCAATCATCCACCACGGTGATTCGGGCCCTGTACACGGGGAAGGTCCACTTCAAAAACATTTTTGCCGTTATGAGCAAAGAGCTGAAAGTGGGCATCATCACCGGCACCATCTTGGTGGCGGTAAACTTCGTCCGCATGACCCTTTTGGGAGACCACGGCCTGGCCATCAGCCTCACCGTGTCCGCCACCTTGCTCTTAACCGTCACCCTGTCGAAAATCATCGGTGGCGTCCTGCCCCTGATCGCCGACAAGGTAAACGTGGACCCGACGGTCATGGCGGGGCCCATCATTACCACCTTGGTGGACACCTTCGCCCTGTTGATCTACTTCGAAGTGGCCACCCATCTAATCAATCTGTAAAACACCGGCCTCGGGCCGGTTTTTTATTGCGGTAAAAAAGAGTAAAATAAAGAGAAAGGAGGTGGGCCATGAGAAAGAAAGTTTTGATCGCCCTGGGGATTCTTTTTGCGGCGGGGGTGGCTTTTGCGGCCTTTTTGTCTTATGCCTTCTCGCCGACGCCGGACTTTCGGCGCAATGAAACGGTGGACGGCATGCGCATGGACGCCGTGGTGGCGTGGGACGAGCGCAAGCCCATTATCAGAACCTTTAAAGAAAAAGACTACCTTGCCCTGACGGACAATCAACTGGCCAAGGTGCGGGATACCATCGACGGAAAGATCGAAGGCGACATTCCCTATCTTTCCCTGAACAAAGATCCGAAAATCTTTTTTCAATTCGAAAAAGACGAAAAGCCCGTGAAGCCTGAAAAGGCAAGCATTAAAATTATCGCCCACGCCTCCCACTACGACGATCCCCAAAAGACGCGGGTTATTACAGGCGAGCCGAAAGACGAAGGGGACTTGGGCTACAGCTACACCACCAAGCGCTACAGCCGCCAATACGAAAAAGACTTCCTGGAATACCTGCAGGTGGAGGTCCATTACACCGTCGACGGAGAAAACTACATCTCCACCTTCGGCGCCTTCCAAGGCAATGTGGAAGACGGCACGGACTTTTTCGAAAACGAAACATTAAATACGCCGGTGGAACCGGAATAAAAAGCGGCACCCCTTAATATGTAATCGTAACGGTATTGTAATGGAAAATCACCGCGGTAAAGGGCCCCAAGCCTTGAATAAACAAAGGAAATCCGATATCATTGGTATGTTAAGATGCATGTAAAATGTCGAAAAAGGCATAGAAATACGCCGATGAAAAAAGAAGAGAGGGAGTAAGAAAATGACACGACACGATGCGAGGAAAAAGCTGTTCCAATCCTTGGGCGCCTGCTTTTTAGCTTTCGTCATGATCCTGACCAATGTGTTGGGTGCGGTGGAAGTACAGGCGGCTGGGATAGAAGCACCTACAATTACAAAAGCATTTATAGGGAAAAATACTATCTCTGGAGGTAATCTCCATAGAGGTAAAATTAATGGCAAGAATGCAAGAGGAACAATTCATGTAACATTAAAGGATAGTAGTGGGAATGAAAAAGCCACTGTTTCCGTTACTCCGAAAAGTGGAACAACCTGGACAGTAAACTTAACTGGTGGTGTTACAATTGCAGAAGGAGATACGATTACTGCTTATCAAGAGTTTGATGGACAAAGCTCACCGGTGACAACTGCCAATGCGATGGTATCACTTGCAAAACAAAATAAAGACAAGCTAAAAATGCCGCAAGGCGAAATTTGGATAGAACAAACTTCATCCAATATAGTTAACGCTGATGAACAAGCAGAAGCTGTTCAAAAGTTGAAAGATGCAAACACTGATATAGCCGGTGATATTAAATCAGTTAAGTTTTCTATTGATGGTACTGAACATGCTTATTATGAAGTAACTTACGATGATGGTTCAACATCAGGTAAAGTTGAAGCTCCAGACTTAAAAATAAAACAAGTTACAGAACATTCGAGAGGAGCTACTCTTGGCAGTATTACAATTGTAGACAATGTAATTAAGGGAAAACTGGCAGGACCGGGACCTTTTGACGGCATAAAAGTACAATTAGTCCTTAATGTTAATAAGAATAAATTAGGTCAATATTGTAATGAAAATAAGTGTACAGTTGATAAAGACTCATCTAAACCGATCGATGTAACGTTAAAAACTGATGGAACTTTTTCCTATACTTTACAAGCAGGGGAAAGTTTAGAACTCGATCAAATAGTTGGTGTTTCCGTAAAAGAACCCCATAAATTTGTATCTTGTTCAACAACAACTGTTAAACCGGTAATACCTGAAAAAACAGAAGTTAAAGACCCTAGAAAATTAACAGAAGATGATAAAACAGCTATCGTTAATGCTATTAAAGAAGCATACAAAGCACCAGATGGCACATCTAAATTACCAAACGGAACTGGAGACTATGATGGAGTACCGGCAGTTATACAAATAGATGACAGCGGAAACGTCAAGATATTTAGGGGTAATGATGTAGCAGGTGATTGGGACTGGAACAATGGCGGGATATTTGTTCCGGAAAAAAATGAAGATGGCTCAGTTAAGATAAAAGATGGAGCTGAACCAAAAATAACAATCCCGGCCAAAGACCTTTTAAAAAACATTAAACCAGAACCACCTACAGTTGCGGTAGATACGGATAAGGGTGAAGTAACTATTACCCCACCGGCTTATGAAAAGCCTGGCGATGATACCGATTTGCTGTCTTACACCGTGACCTATAAGGATGCTGATGGTAACGATAAAACCATAACTGCAACGCGAGATTTGCAAACCAATAAATGGAGCGGAACTAGCGTTGATGAGAACACCGGTGTGATTACTCTGAGTGTGGAAGACATCGAAGTTGGTGGAACTGTCAAGGCAACCGCAAAGGATAATGGTGGTCTTGAGGGCGACACCGATAAGCTCGATTCAGATCCGGCAACCAAGACTCTCGAAACTGCAACTGTTAGCTACGATGCCAACAAAGGCACCGGCGAAATGACAGGTAAGACCGTAAATAAGGGCGCTAAATATGAGATTCTATCCAATGCTTTCAAAGCACCATCAGACAAACAAGAATTCAAAACTTGGGAAGTAGATGGCAAGGAAGTCGCACCGGGAACTGAAATCACTGTCAACGGCGATACGGTAGTAAAAGCTATTTGGAAAGCTAAAGCGTCTCCCGCAGATCCCTCGAAACCGGACGCTCCCCGCTGGAACGATTCTCCCGGCTTCGTCTTCCCGAGAAGTGAAGCTAAGGAAATGGAAATCGGTCGTCACTACAGATACCTTTACGGTTACACCGACAAGACCGTGCGTCCCGAAGGCAATATTACCCGCGCCGAAGCGGCGGCTCTCATCGCCCGCTTGGCCGGCTTGGATATGAGCGACGATTCGAAACCGAATTTTGCGGACACGCCTTCCGCATGGTACAACTCGGCCATTAACATTGCAGTGAAGATGGAATTGATGTTTGCCGACAAGGACGGCAATTTCCGTCCCAACGAGCCCATTACCCGGGCTGAATTTGCACGGGCACTGTACTACGTGGACAAGAAGAACGACACGGTGGCTCCCTTCGCCGACGTGAAGGGTCACGTCTACGAAGATGCCATTAATCAAGCTTACGGCAACAACCGTATTAGCGGCTATCCCGACGGCACTTTCCGTCCCGATGCCAAGATTCAACGGGCCGAAGTGGCGCGCATTTTGAATCAATACGCCAACCGCGGCACGACCTTGGAAGGCATGGCCGGCGTGGCAAAGGATTTGATTCAATTCACCGACATCACTCCCAGCCACTGGGCTTATTGTGAAGTGATGGAAGCGGCCAACAATCACGAATACCAACGTGAAAAGGGAACGCAAGCCGAAACTTGGTTGCGCATACTGCCCTTGGATCTGAAGATCGCCAAGTAAGAGGCGGAACATTTTCACAAGTTTATCCCGAAAGGAAAATCGGCACGATGGATTCGTGCCGATTTTTTCATGAAAAAAGGAGCCCGTCTCGAGCTCCTGTGGATGCTGATTTATTTTACCGCGAAAGCCAGCGGGCGATATGGGCGCCTTTTTCGTAGCCTTCGTCGTAAAGGATGTTCATTTTTTCCCGGTCCAATTTCAATGTCTTCATGTGGAGGGTGGATTCCGGTGCGATGATGAGGCAATTTTTCCCTTCGTTTTTTAGGATGTGGCGTAGCTGGGCGTTATAAAGGTCTGCCCGCCGGAACATGGCGTGGGCGAGTTCCGGGTAATGGTGCCGCAGGCGCAAGGCGAAGTAGAAATCTCGCCGGGGTTTTCTGAAAAAGTCTTTCGGCCGCGTGAGGATGACGACGCTTCGCGTGACGCCGTCGGCCTTTGCTTTCATATAGGGAATGGGATCGGAAAGGCCGCCGTCTACGTAGCTTTTCCCGCGAAAGGCATAGGGCTGATTGACGACGGGCAAGGAGGCGCTGGCCGCCAAGGGCTCGTAGTGATTTCGCGATATGTCTTTTTCCGTAAAGTAGGCGGGCATGCCCGTGGCGGCGTCGGTGGCGACGCAGCTGAAGCGGATGCCCGAGGCGCAAAAGGCGTCGTAATCTAGGGGGTTTTCGCCGTCTTCCTTAGACAGTGTGTGGTAAATGTATTCCAGATTTAAGTAGTCGCCGGTTTCCTTAAAGTGTTCCACGCCCATGTATTCTTTGCGGAAGGCGTAGTCCAGGTAAAAGGTTTTGGAGCGACCCTTTTGATGGGCCGCATAGCCGATGAGATTGCTCGCCCCGGCGGATACGCCGATGCAGTAGTCGAAGCGAATGTTCTGATCTATGCAATAGTCCAATACGCCGGCGCCGAATACGTCGCGCATGCCTCCGCCGACATCGATAATTCCCAGCATGTTTTCATCCTTTCCTTGAGGTCGTGTTCTATCGATTTCATTATTTCACGAATTTCCCGGACTGACAAGACGGATTTTCCCGGCACGTCCCGTATTTTTTCCCGGTCGATTGTTCCTCATAAAAAAATATGGTACAATACTTTTGACAAAAGGGGGGCGTGGGATTGATCCGATTTTATTTCCGTCAATTGCATTTAAAGCACTCGGCTGTTTGTGCGCTTGTATTTTCTTGCGTTAAAAAATGGCCAAGCTGCGCTCTCAGTGTAGGCTTTTAAGAGATACGATACCCGTATCTCTTTTTTTAATTTTCAGGAGGTTTTGTGCGGGGCTTCCCGAGGGGAGCCAATGAAGAGTATCCTTTAACGAGATGAAAGCAGCACCCGAAATTGAGACATCGCTAAGAATAGAAAGGATCTAACGCAAACAATGTGTGGAGTTATTGGAATTTATAGTAAATCGCAAGTGGCAACCAGTCTGTTTTACGGCTTGAATTCGTTGCAACACCGGGGACAGGAAGCCACGGGGATGGCCGTTTTCAACGGGGAAGAAATTTTAAGAAAGCGGTCCATGGGTTTGGTTATCGACGCCTACACGGAAGAAAGCTTACGGGATTTGGAAGGGGATATCGGAATCGGTCACGTGCGCTATTCCACGGCGGAAGGTTCCCACGATTATAATATTCAGCCGATTATGGGTTTCATCGGCGGGGAAACCATCGCCATCGCCAACGACGGCAATCTGGTGAACTACCATATTTTGCGGGAGCGTTTGGAAGAAGAGGGGATGATGTTCCAAACCACCAACGACACGGAAGTGATTTTGTACTTAATTACCCGCTACTACGACGGGGACATCGTGGAAGCCATTAAAAAGACCATGAGCGTCATCGAGGGCGCCTATTCGGTGACGGCCCTGGTCAAGGGCAAGGTGGTGGCCTTTAGGGATCCCCACGGCTTCCGCCCCTTGGTCTTGGGTCGGGACGAAGACGACGTCATCGTGGCCAGCGAAAACGCCCCCATTGAAATTATCGGCGGACGCATGATCCGGGACATCGAAGCCGGGGAAATCCTCGTCGTCGACGAAACGGGCATTCATTCCGATCACTACGAATCGGACGCTACGCCGAAGAACTGCATTTTCGAGTACGTGTACTTTGCGCGTAACGACGCCAATCTGGACGACATTAACGCCTACACTTTCCGCCGTCGCTGCGGGGAAATTTTGTGGGAGGAAGCGCCCTGTGATGTAGACTTGGTGGTCCCGGTGCCCGACAGCGGCATTCCCTCGGCCATCGGATACGCCCAAGCGTCGCAAATTCCCTATGGCGAAGGTCTGGTAAAGAACCGCTACATGGGCCGCACCTTTATTAAGCCCACCCAAAAGGAAAGGGACATGGCGGTGAAACTCAAGCTCAATCCCTTGGGAGATGTGGTCAAGGGCAAGTCCATCGTCCTCTTGGACGACTCCATTGTACGGGGAACCACGAGCCGCAATCTGATCCATCGCCTGCGGGATGCCGGCGCCAAGGAAGTGCATATGCGCATCACCTCGCCGCCGGTAAAATATTCCTGTTACTACGGCATCGACACCCCGTACCGGAAGCATTTAATCGCCGCCAATCAAACGATTAAGGAAATCGAAGAAAATATCGGCGCCGATTCCCTGGCCTTTATCTCCATGGAAGGCTTGGCCCGGGCCGGAAAGAAAGAGATCAACCAATACTGTACCGCTTGTTTTGACGGGGACTACCCGGTAGACCCCACGGTGATATAGGAGGCATTATGACATTATCTTACAAAGACGCCGGCGTCGACATTACCGAAGGCAATCGTGCCGTCGAGCTCATGAAGAAGGCCGTCGCATCCACTTACGACAAGAATGTCTTGGGAGACATCGGTTTGTTCTCCGGCGGCTACGATCTTTCCGCCGCCAAGGACATGGAGCACCCGGTGCTTTTAGGCGCCACGGACGGCGTAGGCACGAAGCTCATGGTGGCACAGATGATGGATATCCACGACACGGTGGGCATCGATCTCGTGGCCATGAGCGTGAACGACTTGATCTGCCAAGGCGCCAAGCCCCTGTTCTTTTTGGACTACGTGGCCACGGGTCACGTGTCCGCGGAAAAGATGCAAAAGATCGTGGAAGGTGTGGCGGAAGGCTGTCGTCAATCGGGTTGCGCTTTAATCGGCGGGGAGACGGCGGAAATGCCGGGCCTTTACGCCGAAGACGAGTACGATCTGGCGGGCTTTGCCGTGGGTCTTTGTGATAAGAATAAAATCATCGACGGCAGCAAGGTGAAGGAAGGGGACGTGGTCATCGGTCTCGCATCCAGCGGCCTCCACTCCAACGGCTACAGCTTGGCGCGGAAGCTGTTCTTCGATCACTTGAAGTTGGGCATTAATGATACCGCCGAAGGCCTTAAAGGCACCGTAGGGGAAGCCCTGCTGCGCCCCACACGCCTCTATGTAAAGCCCGTCTTGGGTTTAATGGACGAGGTGGAAGTGAAGGGCGTGTGCAATATTACCGGCGGCGGCTTTATCGAAAACATTCCCCGCATTTTGTCCGACGACTTAGACTGCACCATCGAAATGGGCAGCTGGGACAAGGGCGACCTCTTTACCTTTATCGAAAACACCGGCGCCATTGCGGAAGAAGAGCTCTATCGCTCCTTTAACATGGGCATCGGCATGGTGATTATCGTAGGCGAGGACGAGGCGGAAAAGGCTCTGGCTTACCTGAACGACAAGACCGACGAGAAAGCCACGGTGATTGGAAAAATCACCAAGGGCGAAGGCAAGACTGTGCTGAAATGAAAATCGCCGTGTTTATTTCCGGCTCCGGGACCAATTTACAGTCTCTGTTAGATGCCGAGAGGGAAGGATTTTTTCAGTCGGAGATTGCGCTGGTGGTGTCCAATCGCCGCGACGCCTATGGCCTCGTGCGGGCGCAAGAGGCGGGAAAGGCCACCTTTGTAGAAGGTGACGGCGACCTCTTAGAGGTGCTGGAGGAGAATCACATCGACTTTATCGTCTTGGCGGGCTATTTAAAAATCCTGGGCAAGGAGCTTTTGAGCCGCTACGACGGTCGCATGATCAATATTCACCCGGCCCTGCTTCCCGCTTACGGCGGCAAGGGCATGTACGGCCTCAACGTCCACGAGGCGGTGTTTGCCCACGGGGAAAAGAGAAGCGGCGCCACGGTGCACTACGTCACCGAAACCGTGGACGGCGGCGCCATCCTGCTCCAATCCTCCGTGGATATACAGAAGCTGGATTCGCCGGAAGCTATTCAACAAACGGTGCTCGTCTTGGAGCATCAATTACTTAAGACAGCCATTCGATTTTGCGAGGAGGGCATACTATGAAATACGCATTGTTGTCCGTAACGGACAAGACGAATATCGTGAGCTTCGCCAAGGGCCTGAGGGAGTTGGGCTTCACCATTCTCTCCACCGGCGGCACATTAAAAGCCATTGAAGAAGGCGGCGTGGAAGTCACCCCCATCGACGCCTACACGGGCTTTCCCGAAATGCTGGACGGCCGGGTAAAGACCCTGCACCCGAAGGTACACGGAGGCATTCTCTATAAGCGGGACGAAAAGAGCCACGCGGACACGGTGAAGGAACACGGCATCGGCAATATCGATTTGGTCTGCGTCAATCTCTACGCCTTTGAAGAAAGCTACAAGCAACATAAATCCGAAGCCGACATGATCGAAAACATTGACATCGGCGGCCCCTCCATGGTGCGCTCGGCGGCGAAGAACCACAAGGACGTGCTCATCGTCACCGATCCCTCGGATTACGACAGTGTCCTCGAGGCATTGGTGGAAGGCAAAGACGATCTCACCTTCCGCCGGAAGCTCGCCATGAAGGCTTTCAGCAAGACCGCCTACTACGATTCCATGATCGCCCGCTACTTTAAGGAAGTCACCGGGGAAGAGGACGATCTCTTGACCATCGGCCTGAAGAAGGAAGCGGACCTGCGCTACGGAGAAAACCCCCATCAAAAGGCGGCGGTCTATGAAGATCCCATGGTGAACAGCTACTTCAGCCACATGAAACAGTTCCAAGGCAAGGAGCTTTCCTACAACAATCTCAACGACTTTAACACGGCGGTCAGCCTCGCCGGGGAATTCGACGAAGACAAGGACGGCATTATCTGCGTCGGCTTAAAGCATGCCACGCCCTGCGGCGTCGCCTTAGGCGAAAGCGACGTGGACGCTTACAAGAAAATGTTTGAAGCGGACAGCCTGTCTATTTTCGGCGGCATCGTGGCATTAAACACCACGGTGGACAAGGCATGCGCCGAAGAAATGGTGAAGATCTTCCTGGAAGTGGTTGCGGCAAAAGATTTTACCGAAGAAGCCTTGGAGGTCTTTAAGCAAAAGAAAAACCTCCGCGTCATTCAAGTGGACTACGCCGCCGGCCCGTTGAAAAAAGAAATGCGCTTTGCCAGCGGCAAGGTCTTGGTACAGGATGCGGATCTCGACGCAGACGAAGACTACAAGGTGGTCACGGACAAGGCGCCGACGGATGCCGAAAAGCGGGATCTCCTCTTCGGCATGAAGGTGGTCAAGTACGTGCGCTCCAACGCCGTGGTTCTCATTAAAGACGGCATGACCTTAGGCGTCGGCGGCGGCGAAACCAGCCGCATCTGGGCTCTGGAAAATATCTTTAATCACAACCCGGGCCGCGATTTCGAGGGCTCGGTCATGGCAAGCGACGCCTTCTTCCCCTTCGACGACTGCGTCAAAGCGGCGGCGGAAAAAGGCGTCAGCGCCATTATTCAACCGGGCGGCTCCATCCGCGACGAGGATTCTGTTAAGGCATGTAACGAAAAAGGACTGTCCATGGTATTTACGGGCGTCCGTCACTTTAAACATTAAGGAGGCATTGTGAAGGTACTAATTGTCGGCGGCGGCGGTCGCGAGCACGCAATCGGCCATGCCATCGCGAAAAACAAAGAGGTAGAGAAGATTTACTTTGCACCGGGCAACGGCGGCACGGAAGATGTAGGCGAAAATATCGCGATTTCAAGCGGCGACATTCAAGGCCTTTTGAAATTTGCCAAGGACATGGCGGTGGATTTCACCGTAGTCGGTCCCGAGGCGCCCTTGGTGGATGGCATTGCCGATGCCTTTGAAGAGGCGGGCCTGGCTATTTTCGGCCCGAGAAAAGAAGCGGCTCAGCTGGAAGGCTCCAAGCTCTTTACGAAGGAATTCTGCGTGCGCCACAATATCCCCACGGCGGGCTATTTCGAATCCACGGATCGGGATGCCGTGCGGCAAGGGGCCGTCAATCTCTTGGCGGAAAAGGGCGTCTGCGTCTTAAAGGCAGACGGCTTGGCCGCAGGTAAGGGCGTGGTCATCGCCTATACGGAAGAAGAAGTGGAAGCCTTTTTAATCGACGTGTACGAAAAGAACCGTTTCCACACGGATCGCGTCGTCGTGGAAGAATTTTTGGAAGGCTTCGAAATGAGCCTCCTCGCCTTCTGCGACGGCAAAACCATCGTGCCCCTCTCCACGGCCAAGGACCACAAGTCCATTTACGAAGGGGGACGGGGACCGAACACCGGCGGCATGGGCAGCTACGCTCCCAATGTGGAAGCCTTGCCCCTGTTGGATGCCATCGACGAAAAATTGGTGCGCCCCTTTATGGCGGGCCTGAAAAAAGACGCCATGGATTTCCGCGGCTTGATCTTTATGGGCATTATGATTACCGATGCCGGCCCGGAAATTCTCGAATACAACTGCCGCTTCGGCGATCCGGAAACCCAATCGGTGTTGGAACGCTTAGACGGCGATCTCTTGGAAATTATGATGGCCACGGCCAAGGGCGAGCTGGATAAAGTGTCCGTGAAGGAAAACGACAAGAAGGTCGTGTCCCTCACCTTGGCCAGCGGCGGCTATCCCGAGTCCTCGGAAAAGGGCGTGGAAATTACCATTCCCAACGATTTAAAAGACGTCACCGTCTTCCACGCCGGCACGAAGATCCAAGACGGCAAGCTCGTCACCGACGGGGGACGGGTGCTTACCGTTACCGCCACGGCGGACACTTTCGAAGAAGCCATAGCCAAAGCCTACGCCGGTGCGGATAAGATTCAATTCGAACATAAACAAATTCGCCGAGACATCGGCCCCATGACCAGCCGCGTCTACGTGGGCAGAAAGCCCGGCTTCGACAACGCGGCCAAGGGCCTTGCGGCGCAGTTAAACGAAGAGCTGGGCATTCACCTGGACGACGTGAAGATCTACGCCCGCTACGATTTGGAAGGCCTGACGAAAGCGGAAGTGGATCGCCTGGCCAAAGAAGTGCTTTCCGAAGCGCCCAGCGATAAAGTCTTCGCAGGCAGTGACGCCTTTAAGCTTCAAGCCCATATGGATCACGGCCTCGTGGTGGAATACCAACCGGGCCAATACGATCAACGGCAGGCCGGGGTCCTGGACACGGCGACGGCCATCTTCGGCCACACCAATTTAGATGCGGCCTGTGCCACGGTGTACGATTTTATCGGCGACATCGACGAAAAAGATTACGCCGCCATCGTGAAGCATTTGGTGAACCCGGTGGATCAAAAAATCGGCGGCCTCTTCGGCGTGCCCACCACCATTAAAAAGGAATTGGAAAAAAATACGGATAACGCCGTCATCGAAGGCTTTATTTCCTGGGACGAAGGGGAATTGAAGCGCCGCTTCGAATCCATGGATCTGGCCATGAGCTTCGAAGACTTCGCCTTTATTCAAGAACACTTTAAAGAAGTGGGCCGGGACATTAACGAAACGGAACTGGCGATTTTAGATACCTACTGGTCCGACCACTGCCGCCACACCACCTTTAACACGGCCCTGGAGATCGAATTCGACGACGATGTGGATGAAACAATCACCGCCGCCTACGACCGCTATCTAAAGACGCGGAAAGAATTAAATCGCAAAAAACCCGTGAGCCTCATGGACCTGGGCACCTTGGTAGCGAAACACCTAAAGGCCGAGGGCGTGAAGACCAATATGGAGGTGTCGGAAGAGATCAACGCCTGCTCCATTTGCGTGGACGTGGTGGCGGAAGATCTCAGGACGGGGAAGGAAGAGACCATTCCCTATCTCCTCATGTTTAAAAACGAAACCCATAACCACCCCACGGAAATCGAGCCCTACGGCGGCGCATCCACCTGCTTGGGCGGCTGCATTCGCGACCCCCTTTCCGGCAGAGCCTTTGTCTATCAGGCCATGCGCCTTACGGGCAGCGGCGATCCCACCATGCCCATTGAAGACACTTGGGAAAGCAAGCTGCCTCAAAAGAAGATCACCACGGAAGCCGCCAACGGCTACGCCTCTTACGGCAATCAAATCGGCATTCCCGCCGGCCTCGTGGAAGAGCTTTACCACGACGGCTACATGGCCAAGCGCATGGAAGTGGGCGCCGTGGTCGGTGCCGCACCGAGGAGCAATGTATGGCGCGGCGAACCCATGCCCGGGGACTTAATCCTCTTGATGGGCGGCCGCACGGGCCGCGACGGCGTCGGCGGCGCCACGGGCAGCAGCAAGAAACACACGGCGGCCTCCTTGGCTACGGCCGGCGCGGAGGTACAAAAGGGCAACGCGCCTCAAGAGCGGAAGCTCCTGCGCCTGTTCCGCCGTCCGGAAATCGCATCTCGCATTAAGCGCTGCAACGACTTCGGTGCCGGCGGCGTCTCCGTGGCCATCGGCGAGCTGGCTCCCGGAATCCGCGTGCAACTGGACAAGGTGCCTTTGAAGTATGCGGGCCTCAAGCCGAAGGAAATCGCCATCTCCGAATCTCAGGAACGGATGGCCGTGGTCATCGAGAAAGAAGATTTGCCCCTCTTCGAGGAAATGAGCCGGGAAGAAAATCTTGAAATGACCGTCGTGGCAGAAGTGACGGAAGAAGCCGCCATGCGCCTCTACTACGAAGACAAGCTCATCGTGGATTTGGACCGCGCCTTTATCGACACCGCTGGCGTGGACCGGAGCCAAAAGGTGAAGGTGGAAAAAGATCCTATCTGCCATTACCTGAATCGCTGCGACGACCTGAAGGCGTCGGATATCGTAAAACGCATGGGCGATTTAAATGTGGTGAGCCAAAAGAATTTAATCGAAAAATTTGACAACAGCGTGGGCCGGGGCACGGTGCTGATGCCCTTGGGCGGCAAGAAGCAACTGACGCCCACCCAAGCCATGGCGGGGCTCATTCCTGTGGAAGGCAAGAAGAGCCAAACGGCCAGCGTCATGAGCTACGGCTGCAATCCCGAATTCCTTTCGGAAAACCAATACTTTGGCGCCTACTACGCCGTGGTGGAATCCGTGGCGAAGTTGGTGGCTACCGGCGCTGAAATCTGCGACATGTACTTCACCTTCCAAGAGTATTTCGAAAAACTCGCAGAAGACGAATTGCGTTGGCAAAAGCCTTTGAAGGCCCTCTTAGGTGCCTTCGACGCCTGCATGGATCTGGAAATTCCTCCCATTGGCGGAAAAGACTCCATGAGCGGCACCTTCCGCGACAAAGACGTACCGCCTACCCTGGTGTCCTTCGCCATCGCCCCCATAGCGGCGAAAGACGTGGTGAGCAATGTCTTTACGGCAGCGGGGAACAAGCTGGGCATTGTGGAAGCGGTGCGCACGGAAGACGGCAGGATCGACATCGGTGCCTTTAAGGCAGGGGCCAAGGTGCTGAAAAAAGAAATGGCATCGGGAAATATTCTTTCCGCCGCAGCCGTGACCCACAAGGGCACCTTGCCGGGCATGATCATCTCCGCCATGGGCAACGACCTCGGCTTCGATGTGGAACTCGACGACCTTTACAACGCCCGCTACGGCGACATCATCGTGGAATACAAAGATGCCTTCGACGGAGTGAAAGCCGTCGGTAGCTTGACTGAAACGGGCTATGTGGTTAACGGCGAAAAATTAGACGAAAAAGCAATTAAAAACGCCTACACCACGGGACTGGACAAAGTCTTCCCGCCGGAAATTCACGATCAAAAGAAAGCCCTGGCCACGGTGCAAATCGCAAGCACCCGCAGGTCAAATGCCGCGGCGAAAGACAGCTGCCGCGTGCTCATCGCTTGCTTCCCGGGAACCAACAGCGAGTACGACACGAAAGACGTGTTCACCAAGGCAGGTGCCGAGGCGGAAGTCTTTATCTTCAAGAATCAAACGGCGAAAGAAACCGTCGAAAGCATTTCGGAGCTAGCCGCAAAGATTAAAGAAGCGGACATCTTCGCCATTCCCGGCGGCTTCAGCTTCAGCGACGAGCCGGACGGCTCGGCGAAATTTATCGCCAACATCCTCCGCACCGAGGTAGTGAAATCCGCCGTGGATTACCTGGTGAAGGAAAAGAAGGGGCTGGTGCTTGGCATCTGCAACGGCTTTCAAGCCTTGATCAAGTCGGGCTATCTGCCCTACGGCGAAGCCCGGGTGCAAGAAGCCGACTCCCCCACTTTGACCTTTAACGACAATTCCCGCCACGTGGCCCGCATGGTCACCACCCAAGTCATGACCAACGATTCGCCCTGGCTTATGTACTTGAATCCCGGTGACGAATACGCCGTGCCCATCAGCCACGGGGAAGGTCGATTGGTTCTTTCCGAGGAACAGGCGAAGGCACTGGTCGAAAACAATCAAGTGGCCTTCACCTACGTGGACAATCCCAACGGCAGCGAGTTCAATATGGAAGGGCTCATCAGCCCCGACGGCCACATCTTAGGAAAGATGGGCCACATCGAACGGGTGGAAGACAATCTCTTTAAAAATATTCCGAATATGAAAGTCATGCCGGTGATTCAGGCGGGCGTGGATTATATTTTAGGAAAGAATAATAAATAAACGCGAAGGCCTTCCTGCGGGAAGGCTTTTTCGTTACATAAGTTACGGATTTTTCCCGGAGAAAACCGTACACTGAACTTGACCTTTTAAAAAAGAAAAAGGATAATTAAGCCTATGAACTACAGAATCAATAATTTACATCGGCCCATCGACTCGAAGCCCGAGGCATACGAGGCCGAAATCGAAAAAATCACCGGCTTAAAGCACGGCGAATACAGCTGGCGCCGCCACCGGGAATCCGTGGACGCAAGGAAGGGGCGCACCATGCGCTTCATCGCCGCCGTGGACATGACGACAAACAAAAAAATACGAAAAAACAAACAGATCCTTCCCGTAAAAGAGGAAGCCTACGATCTGTCGCAGGTCGAAACGGCGGAGCGGCCCGTGGTCGTCGGCGCGGGACCGGCGGGGCTTTTCTGCGCCTGGGTCCTCGCCAAGCGGGGCATGGCGCCTATATTAATCGAGCGGGGCGATGCCCTAGAGGAGCGTGTGAAGAAGGTGGAGGCCTTCTGGGAAACGGGAGAACTGGATCCCGAGAGTAATGTGCAATTCGGCGAAGGGGGCGCCGGCACCTTCTCCGACGGCAAGCTCACCAGCCGATCCAAGGATCCCCGTGGCCGCACGGTGCTGGAGCTGTTTAGCCGCTTGGCCGACGACGAGAGCATCCTCTATAAGAAAAAGCCTCACGTGGGCACCGACGCTCTGAGAAAGGTCTTGGTGCTTTTGAGAAAAGAGCTCGAGGACATGGGGGCGGAGATTCATTTCCGCACGGCATTAAAATCCATCACGAAAGAAAAGGGTGGCTACAGCCTGGCCACGAGCAAGGGCGACTTTCACGCCAAGTACGTGGTGCTTGCCCTCGGCCACTCCGCCCGGGACAGCTTTACCATGCTTCACGAGAAGGGAATTTTTATGGAGCAAAAGCCCTTCGCCGTGGGCTTTCGCATCGAAGAGCCCCAGGCCGCCATCGACGAGAGCCAGTACGGAGACATGCGTCGCTTCCTGCCCGCCGCCGATTACAGCGTCACCGCCAAGGTGGGAGAGAGGGGCGTCTACACCTTTTGCATGTGCCCCGGAGGAAAAGTGGTGGCCGCCGCATCGGAGGAAGGCGGCGTGGTGACCAACGGCATGAGCTACAAGGCCCGCGACGGGGAAAATGCCAATGCCGCCGTCCTCGTCACCATCGACCATGAAACCTACGGCGAAGGCACCTTGGCCGGCGTGGAATTTCAGCGAGAGATCGAGCAAAAGGTATTCGCCATGACCAAGAGCTACAAGGCGCCGGTTGAAAGTGTGAGCAGCTACCTTTACGGCGAGGAAGGTGATGCCGTGGCGCCGACCTACAGGCCCGGCACCTTTTTTGCGGATCTGCACGAAATTTATCCCGAGGCGCTGGACCGGGCGTTAACGGAAGGACTTAAAGACATGGGCCGCCGCTTTCCCGCCCTCATCGAAAAGGCACTCTTGACGGCGCCGGAGACCCGCTCTTCCTCGCCGGTGCGCATCACCAGAGATCTGACCACATTGGAATCCTTAAGCCACGAAAACCTCTATCCCGCCGGCGAAGGGGCGGGCTATGCCGGAGGCATCGTCTCCTCGGCCATGGACGGCATGCGCGTGGCGGAAAAAATCATCGAAAAGGAGAAAGACCATGTACGGAATTGATGTACTCATGAAAGAACACGAACAGATCCTGCGTTTCACCGGCATTATTCGCCGCTACCTGATTAAGGCCTTGGAAGGCGAGGTTTTATTTCAAGATGAAGTGCTTCCCATGATCGAATTTATTCGCCACTACTCCGACGCCCATCACCACGGCAAGGAAGAAGACATTCTCTTTCGCTACATGCTCGCGGATTTAGGCGATGTGGCGGAATATATCGTGCGCCAAGGCATGTTTGTCGAACACGATCAGGCGCGAAACATCGTCAGAAATTTAGACGAAGCGCGCCAAGTGTGGGAAAAAGAACCCACGGATGAGCATCTCCTGGACGTCTTCGGCCTTATGTACAACTACGCCTTTTTGCTGGAAGCTCATGCCGATCGAGAAAATGCCGTGGTCTATCCCTTTGCCGAAAGAAACCTGAGCCCCGAGCGCTTAGAGGCCGTGGATCGGGAGACGGCGATTTTTGAAAAGGAACACGAAGGGCGCAGAGAAAAATATTTAAAGGAATTGGATCGTTGGGAAGGGCTTTTAAAAAATAAAAAGGCCTAAACAATTGACAGGAAGCCGGATTTTTGATAGGATTACTCCGTAAACCAATCCGGCTTACCGGAAAAAGCGGCTTGAGACAAGCCCTTTTTTATTGAGTTTATTTCCATTAATTATTAGAGTCAGAGGAGGTGTGCGATGGCTGATCGCGTATCATTGGAATGCACAGAGTGCAAACAAAGAAACTACGTAACGTACAAGAACAAGAAGAATACGCCGGAACGTATGGAGATCAAAAAGTATTGCAAATTCTGCAAGACCCATACAGTCCATAAGGAGACGAAGTAAGGAGAGATACGATGGCGCAAAAATCCACAACGCCGAAGGTAGAGGAAAAAGAATCCTTATCGAAATATTTTCGCGGTGTCAAAAGGGAATTTAAACGGGTCGTATGGCCGACGAAGAAACAATTATTCCAATATAGCTTAATCGTTATTTTCGTCAGCATCGTCACGGCTTTGTTTATCTACGCCGTTGACTTTGTCTTCAGCCACATTATGGGCCTGATTTTCGGCGTGTAAGCGGTATGGAGGATTTCAATTGACAGATGATTTAAATCGCACCAATGGCGAAAACGGTCAGGAAGAAGCCCATTGGTATGTGATCCATACCTATTCCGGCCACGAAAACAAAGTCAAAGACAATATGGAATCCATGGTGAAAAATCAGGATCTCGGCCATATGATCTTTGATGTCCAGGTGCCCATGGAAGATTACGTCGAAGAAAAAGACGGCGTAAAGAAATTAAAGGAACGCAAAATGTTCCCTTCCTACGTCCTGGTAAAAATGATTATGAACGATAAATCCTGGTACGTCGTCAGAAACACACGAGGCGTCACCGGCTTCGTCGGCCCGGGAAGCAAACCGATTCCCCTTTCCGACGAAGAGGTCAAGCACTTAGGCGTGACGAAAAAAGAAGCCCTGTCGGATACCTATGCCGTAGGCGATCGCGTCAAGGTCCTGACCGGACCCTTCGAAGATTTCGTCGGCATTGTCAAAGAGCTGGATGAGGAAAACCGGAAGGTGAAAGTCACCATTTCCATGTTCGGCCGCGACACCTTGGTGGAATTGGACGTGAACCAATTAACCGAGGCATAAACGTAAGCACATTAAGAGTGGGAGGGAAACCCCGCCAAACCACATTAGGAGGTGTACTATGGCAAAGAAAGTCATAGCAATCGTTAAATTACAAATCCCCGCAGGCAAGGCAACGCCGGCACCGCCGGTCGGTACCGCCCTCGGGCCCCACGGCGTTAACATTATGGAATTTACCAAAGCATTTAACGCCAAGACACAAGACCAAGCCGGCATGATTATTCCGGTAGTCATGACCGTCTATCAAGATCGTTCCTTTACCTTTATTACCAAGACCCCGCCGGCAGCCGTCTTAATTAAAAAAGCGGCAGGCATCGACAAGGCAAGCGGCGAACCCAACAAGAAGAAAGTCGCTAAGATCACCAAGGATCAATGCCGTGAAATTGCCGAAACAAAAATGCCCGACTTAAATGCAGCCGATGTCGAAGCGGCCATGCGCATGATCGCCGGTACGGCACGCAGCATGGGCGTCGAAGTAGAAGGTTAGTGGGAGAAATTCCATTTCGTTTGAACCACAAGGAGGTTAAACATGCCTAAGAGAGGTAAAAAATATCAAGACAGTCTTAAACTCGTCGATCGTTCCCACCTTTACGATGTGAACGAAGCCATTGAATTGGTACAAAAGACCGCCGTCGCTAATTTCGATGAAACCATCGAGCTCGCCGTTCGTCTCGGCGTCGATCCCCGTCACGCCGACCAACAGGTACGCGGCACCGTTGTATTACCCCACGGTACCGGTCGTACGGAACGCATCTTGGTTTTCGCTAAGGGCGATAAGATCAAAGAAGCGGAAGAAGCCGGCGCAGATTACGTCGGTGGCGAAGAGCTCATGAAGAAAATTCAGGACGAAAACTGGTTCGAATTCGACGTCGTCGTCGCGACACCTGACATGATGGGCGTCGTCGGTCGTATCGGTCGCGTATTAGGTCCCAAGGGTCTCATGCCGAACCCGAAGGCCGGCACCGTTACCTTTGATGTCGGACAAGCCGTTGAAGAAATCAAAGCAGGTAAGGTTGAATACCGCGTCGACAAAGCGGCCATCATCAACGTACCCATCGGAAAGAAATCCTTCGGTACGGAAAAGCTCACCGAAAACTTTAAGACCTTAATGTCTGCCATCATTCGTTCGAAACCGGCAGCAGCTAAAGGACGCTATTTGCGCTCCGTTACCTTGGCCTCTACCATGGGCCCAGGCGTTCGCGTAAACGGCTCTAAATTAATGGATTAACAGAATAAAAGATCATGCGCTCGCCTTGCGGGCGCTTTTCTTTTGCAATAAACGCCCTCAAATCTTAGAAAAAGCTTAGAGCCGCCGCCTTTTTTCTGCCATATCCTCTGCTATAATGAGAAAAAAAGGGGGAGATGAAATGAAAAAGGGATTTTGTGCTGTGCTCCTATTGCTTTTACTGGCGGGCTGTGGGGCGCCGGCATCGCGAGCCGTGGATCATGTGATCCTTTGCGGACAGCTCTTGGACGCATCGGATACCATCGAAAAAGACGGCAAGGTCTTTATCGACGAAGCGGTGGTCATGGAAAAGGCCTGCTATCTGCCCTTGAAAGACAAAGACAATGTGTCCTTTAAAACGACGCAAGAGAAGATCATTCAAATTCCCATTCGAAAGGATACCGTCCTCATTCAAGATGACAAGCGCTACGTGAACATGGAAGAAGTTTTCGAGTCGCAGAAAAAAACGGTGAGCTACGACGAGGACAGGAACCTTCTCGTCCTGGGCACCTTCGACCGGCAGGACCTGGCCTACACCGACATTACGGAAAAAGAAAATCTCACCGATCCCGCCATCACCTGGGACTGGCCGGAAGACGGCATCGAAGGGGTGGAAGTGGTAAAGGAAAAGGGACGGATCGATTTTGTCTTTAAAGCCACCGGTGAAATCCTGGGCACCATCGAAGAGAACCCAAAAGACTTTCCGAAAAAAGATCAGCTCCTCTTAGGAGCGAAGGACGGAAACTATTTAGTCGCCACATTGAAAGAAAAAGAACCGAGAAAACAGGGAGAGGTACCGAGCCGCCGCTCCTATGCCATCGACGGCATTATGTCCGTCTTGACCTCGGTAAAGATGTAAAATTAGAATCAAGTATATAACAAAGAGTGAAAGCATCTCCATGGAGGTGCTTTTTTTGTGCCGTTGAAAAGTAAAGATTGAAATTCAAATAACCCCCTGTTTATGGTGAGAAAAACCTTGAAATCATGGGGATAAAAGGATGATGAGAGGAGATATCACTCCCTCTCCGTTAACCAAGGTTAACGTAAAAAATTATACCGAATCCATTGATAAAGTCTACCGACTTAATTAATATAATGATAGCAACAATCAGTTAGCTCTCATTTAACCATACACAGAAGGAGGAATATCAATGAAACGACATATCGCACTCTTGTTGGCTTTTTGTATGCTGCTGACAAGTTTTCCTGTAAGGAGTGTACAGGCAGCAGGAGAAAAGAAGGTACCGCAAGGTATTATACTGGATATATCAAGCGGTAGTTTGAAAATAGGCTTTGGAAGAGAAGATCTAACGACTGAAGAGAATGATTGGCTTCAAGGTATCGAGCACATTCGATTAAATGGAGTAGATTATATGCTTCCGGGTGGTGGTCATGAAAACTATCAAATTAAGATAGACGGTGATGATAGTTGTGCTTATATCGACAATCATTGTTTAATTCTAAATCAGAACAGCGTGGAAATTAGATCGCGTGGGCATGAGCCCTATATTGTTACCTTCCAACGGGCAGATATTCAAAATATGGCAAGCGGCTTAACGATTCAGTCAATTAAAAAGAGTATCGCCGGAGAGGGTGAACATACAAGCCATGCGGTGGGAGCAACACTGGATTATAAACATAAAACTAGAGGTGCAGCTTTAGATTATATCTGCAATCATAATATTGAGAGTGTAAACATCGATGGTATAAAAATACCTTATGCGGGAAGTGATGGTCGTAAAAACTTTATCTGGTTTAATGGGGTTTTAAATACTTACGATAAAATGCCGGACGCAAAAAAAGCAATTGCCAATTTTGAAAAAAATGATAAGCATCAATTCATTATTACAATGAAAGATGGATCGAGCGTCGAAAAAACGGATGAAGGTTATGTTTCGAAATCTCAAGAACCTAAAGTACAAAAAGAATTAGAGAAAGTAAATACGGGTGGCATGTCGGCAATATGGGAAATTGTAAAATTTACCCAACCAATCACCAATAGGAACAATGCCATTTTATTTACAAGCGATACACCACAATCAGAGTGGCACGACAAGTTCTTAGGGAATATTCGATACATTCTTGTAGATGATAATGGAGGTGAGGCTCTACGACCGGGCTTTAGCAATTTCTTTATCGATGCGAAAAAAAAATCCGGAGACATCGGGTTGCAAGGGCAAAATCTGGAATTTGCCATGGATAACTTGAATTTGTTAAATGGAGAAGCGCATAAGGTTGAAATAGGCTTTAAGGATGGGACTACGCTTACCTACACCCAAGCAGGTTATGTAACGCCCCAAGAAATTAAATTCGATGTAAAAAAATACATCGCCGAGCAAGATAAAAAACAAGAGCCGCAACCAGGCAATGAGAACAAGTTAAATAAGCAATACCCCATTCAGGATATCGATTTTAAAAAAGGGTATGGCGATCCTGAACTTTGCATTAAGGTGGCAAGAGAGGCCTTGAGCAAAGTAAAAGCATTCAAATTAAACGGCAAGAGATTCACAAATAAAACCGTTTTAACGGAAAGCTATAAAGGTTTAATCTGTAGTGACTCATCGACGATTGAACATTTATTTGGCCAAACCAAGCTAGAAGTTGTACTTGAATTTGAAGACGGTAGTGAATCAAAAATGGAAAAAGCCATTACTCCCGTCGCCAATCCCAAAGGGTCGGATCCGAGTATTCAACCGGAAGTGCCAAAAATACAAACATTGACGGATGCGGCGACCGGTGTAAAAGTAGAATATCCAAACGGAGCATTAGAAGAAGGGACAGAGCTAAAGGTCAAGTCTCTCGACAAGGCTGCTTTTTTAAATACTTATGGCGGAGCAAAATCCTCTATTGATAAAATAAAAGAATTTTCAGCCTATGAAGTTTCCCTAGAAAAGGGAGGGGAAAAGAAAGCTGTAAAAGGGGAAGTTAAATTATTTTTCCCTATTAAGAATCATGAACGAAAGACTTTGAAATTTTACCACGCTTACCTCGAGAAAGACGATGAGGGCGAGGGAATGATTTCAGGGGCCGATCCATTAACTTTAAACGTTCAAGACAGCTATGCCGTAATTAATACGAATACTTTTGGATGCTATTTCTTAACAAGCGGGAAAGAGGCAGAGATAGAAAAGCCTAAAGATCCACGCAAGGAAGCAGTACGATTCCAGATCCAATCTGTCTCTTTTGTACCGAATCTTTCAGGGGTCGGAGAAGTGCTAAAGATTAAGTTTAAAAACTTTAAGGAAGAGGATAAAGAGGCTTTTGCCGAGGCGATTAAAAATGCGGGTTTTAGTGTCAATGGCGACAGTGGAATTAAAGGAGTAGAAGGCGCATTTAACTATAACAAAGAATTTGAGGTTTGGGATTTTCAAGGGAATGGTTCTCAATTGATTGAAGCATTAAAAAAAGCGGGAACGGATCCTCATGTGAAAGTAACATTCTCTGATGGAAGCACATGGGAAAATCGCGCAGCAAGCGAAAAGCCAAAGAAAACGGATGATTTTGATTTGACAGATGATTTGCCTAATGGGGAATATACACTCAATTTTGAGGTAACTAGAGAAAACACAAACGATAGTTCAAAGATGGTTGAATCTGTTATCGGGAAGCGGGCAAAACTCACCGTCAATGGCAAGGATAAGAAAGTTTCCTTTAGAGCATCTGGAAAGTTAGCGTCAATTTTATTAGATTTAGTGCTTGGAAAAGGTGATCAATTTAAGCCAAGCATTAAAACGACAGAAGGGCTTAATGCAGGTGAAAAGATTTTCACATGCAGCGTAAAGGACTTATCAACTATCTACAAGATGGGTGTACTTGTCACTGCTATGAAGGGTACAGAAGATCAAATCGGACAGTACGGCAAGTATATGAAAGCGGATGTTCACTTTAAGCAACCAATCAAAAAAGGATGGAAAGGATTTGATGATTTAAAGGATCCTAAGAAGGTCAAAGAAAAAAATGACAAGGACCTAACACTGAAGTTAATCGAAGCTAAAGTCGATAAAAATGGTGATGGCATTATTTCAAAAGACGAACTACGCAATGCGACTGGTGAGTTAGATCTTTCGGGTGAAAAATATGCAGCAACACCGGACATCTCGATGTTGAAGGATTTAGGACCAGGTGTTTCAAGTATCATACTGGATTCTAATAACATAACTCAACTTCCCGAGGGAATTTTTGATAATATGACCGGCTTGACAAAAATCAGTTTAGGCGGAAATAAATTATCAGAGCTCTCTGCAGGTGTATTTAAGAATAATAAAAATCTAGCTATTTTATGGTTAGAAGGCAATCAATTGTCATCGCTTCCTGAAGATTTATTAAAAAACAACCCGTTGTTAAGTGAAGTAGCTTTATCACGTAACGGTTTAAAAGAACTTCCTAAGGGATTTTTAACACACGCCACAAAACTTGAAGCATTGTGGCTTGCAGAAAATGATTTGACCAGCTTGGAAGGCGTTCTTCCAAAAGAGGGAGGACGGTTTAAGAGCATAGTTGCCAGTGAGAACCATTTAAGGACCCTTCCAAAAGAACTGGCAAACTACAAGCAATTGTCAACAATTAAAGTGGCACACAATCACTTGACCTCTATTCCTGAAGGGTTGAGTAAATTAAGAACATTAGTTGAGCTTGACTTATCCTTTAATCGTATCGAGAGCTTACCAGAGTCTATGTGGACTCGCATGGCATCTAATGCAAGTTTAAATAGTACTAAGTATCCTAAGTTTTTGATGACTGGCAATTTACTGAGAGAGATACCTTTTGAAAAGATGGCAGCTAAAGCGCAAGGTTCCCGCGTAACATTCAATAAATTTGATGTCAGCTTAAATTATCTTAAACCTTCATTAGATGCTAATGATATGGCGATCATTCAAAAAGCGGGCGTGAAAATGAAGAGCAACGACAATCAATATCAACCTCAAATGACGGCTATGAACCCCCGATTAAGTAAAACGGATAAGGGTTTGAAGCTAGAGCAAGATTTGGATTTCTTACAAATGGCTTATTGGATCAATCAAGATATTAATGATTGGGATTTCTTCAAATCACCACAAGATTATCTGGCGTTTGTAAAAGATGTTATTTATAAAAAACATAGCATTCAAACGCACAATGACCACTTAGCATTTGCTCAAATCTTAGATAAGAATCATGACTGGAAAATCCAGACTGTCGTTGAACGCTTAGATGAAAGCGAGATAGAAAAAGTATTTGATGAGTGGACAAAAAATGAGGGCCACAATCAAAGAGTGTCAGAAATTGATCCGGTAGATGCCAATGATATCGAAATTCCCATTACTTCCATCGCTAATGGAGGAAAGTATCGCGTAACGCGAAATTACTACGAAAAGCACGCTAATGTTGATTTTTCCAAAAAGTTAAGTTATAGCGTGGAAATCGACCTACCAAAACCTGACATCAATAAAGAATCAGAAAAAGCGAAGAACGAATTAAGGGCTGCCATCGCGGCGGCAGAAGCGAAGCTTAAAGACGGCAAAGATTACACCGACGAAACCAAGCAAGCGGTAAAGGATCAATTGAAAGCTGCTAATGGAGCATTAAACGGCAAGGATGCCGAAGCGATGAACAAAGCGAAAGCTGCGTTGGAAAATGCTGTGAAGGCCCTTAAAGAAAAGCCGAAAGCAAGCCAAGAAGACGAAAAACTTAAAGAAGCGAAAGACGCGTTAACCAAAGCAATTCAAGAGGCAAAGAATAAATTAAAAGATGGTAAGACCTACACGGCTGAAACGAAAGCAGCGGTGGAAAAGGCCATTACCCAAGCGGAAAAAGATGTAGCGGGAAGGGACATAGGTGCTATAAACAAGGCGAAAGCCGATCTTGAAAAAGCGGTGGCAGGCTTAAAAGAAGCACAAAAACCGACGCCGCAACCGAAGCCTTCCGACGACAAGAAAGACAAGCCGAACAGCGGCTCATCCGGTTGGATCGGCCACAGACCCGGCGGAAATTCTCAATCCACCCCGGCGAAACCTCAAGAAAGTAAACCGGTTGAAAAACCGAAGACGACGGAAACGAAGCCGAACTTTACGGTTAATGTGCCGAAAGAGGCATTCGTCAAAGGCTATCCCGACGGAAGCTTTAAGCCGAATCAAAAAGTGGTACGCTCGGAACTCGCTACCATGCTGGCACGTTTTGTAAGCGTCAGCGGCGATTTACAAAAAGCCCTCGCAGACATTCGCCCCACGGATTGGTATTTCGACAGCTTTAAAACCTTAATCAATGCAGGCATTATCACCGGCTACGGCGACGGCAATTACCGCCCCAATGGAGGTGTAACCAGGGCCCAAGCGGTTACCATGATCGCCAAATTAAAAGGCCTTCAACCGAAACAAGGCGCATTTAAAGATGTTCCCGCAAACGCATGGTATGCAGGTTATGCCGGTGCTCTTAAAGAAGCGGGCATCGTCGTCGGCTACGAAGACGGATCCTTTGGCGGAGACCGCGTGGTAACGCGTGCTGAAATTATCGCCATGATCAACCGTGCATTTAATATTCCCAAGAAGGAATCCCGCAAGGCGTTCAGCGATTTGCCGGAAAACCACTGGGCTTACGAAGACATTCAAAAAGCCGCCAACTAAATGCGGAAAAATAAGAAAGAGAGGATGCTCATAAAATGAGTATACAAGGAGTTCGTATCAGACGATTTGTCATACCTGTGGTATTAAGTTTCTTAATGCTCTTTACAGCGATGATAAGTCCAAGCTTTGCAGCCGCCCCCAATGGGGCGGCCAAAGCTGCTTCCTTTGGCGACAAGGATCCCTCCGAAACCATTACCCTGCTCGTGGCGCTAAAGGAGCGCAAGCGGGAGAAAAGGACGGGGATTCCGTCTGTGGATGCCGAAGATTTAAATACGGAAGCCAATATTCGCGCACAAGTCGCCTATTCTCGTGCGGCGCGGGAAACTTTTTACAAGAGCCTGAAGGCCGCGGGAATTAAGTATCACGTCGTAGAGACTTATGACGTGGCCTACACCGGCGTCGCCTTGGAAGTAAAGCGGAAAGATATTCCGGCCATTGAAAAAATGAACGATGTGGAATCGGTAGAAATTTCCCAACAGTTCAAAGCTCCCAAACGACCGATGATGCCGCGCTCGGCTTACCGCCCTATGGACACCTCCTCCAACGGGATGGTGGAAGCGGATAAGGCTCATAGCGGAGAATATAACGGAAAAGGAAGCTTGATTGCCGTCATCGATTCCGGCATCGACCCATATCACGAGTCGATGAAATTAAGTGATACAAATAGTGGGCGCATTAAGAACCAGCAAGATATTCAACAACGAATAAAGGATTTGGATATAGCAAGGGGAGATTATTTCACTGCTAAGATACCATTTGGATATAACTATGCGAACAAATCAACCTCTATTAAAGAGCACGATCCCATGAGCCACGGCATGCATGTATCGGGGATTGTAGCCGGTAATGGAGGAAAGATTAGAGGCGTGGCGCCGGAAGCGCAGATTGCATTTATGCGCGTCTTCGGCGGCGGCATGTTCGGCAATGGCACCACGGCAGAAATTTACACCAAGGCCATTGACGATGCCATTAAATTAGGCGTCGATTCCATGAACATCAGTATCGGCTCTCCTGCCGGTACTGAAGATTGGGTTTTTCCTAATACAGTAAGAGCACTGGAAAATGCTAAAAAGGCGGGCATACTCGTAGCAGTAGCGGCGGGTAACAATGGTTTCTTTGGCAATAATACAGGAACAGACTTAAAACCAAAGGCAGATAACCCGGACATTGGAATGCTTGCAGATCCTGCTGTCAGTCCCAATTCTCTGGCAGTTGCATCAATTCAAAATTTACAAGTAGCCAAAAAGGGAATGCAAATTAGAGGTGAAGATAAAGTAGTCAGTTTTCAACCGACTACGGTAGGAAAAGTAGCAGATAAATGGGTTGGCATAAAAGACTGTGGATGGGGACGCAAAGAAGATTTTAAGGAGCAAGGAGATGCTGAAACCTATGCTTTAATTGAGCGTGGGGAACCAACTTCTGATTCAGATAACCCTATATCCTTCACTGATAAAATTCAAAATGCCGAACAGAGAGGTTATGGCGGCGTTATTATTTATGACAATGAGGATAATGCTCCTTTAATTCAGATGGAAGCGCCGGGAACAAAAATTCCCGCTGCCTTTATTAAACGTAAAGATGGTCTTTATCTAAAGGATCGCCTGGATGCAAAGGTTCGCTTTAATGACGAATTTGTATGGGGCGCCAATGAACACGGCGGAGAGCCGTCAGAATTTTCTTCGTGGGGTATGACACCTCAAGGAAATTTGAAGCCGGACATTGCAGCGCCGGGCGGCGGCATTTTATCCTCTTTAAATGACAATCAATACGGTGTAATGGACGGCACGTCCATGGCGGCGCCTCACGTCGCAGGCGGAATTGCGCTTGTTAAGCAAAGGGTTGAGCGTGACTTTGCAAACTATCAGGGTAGCGAGAAGTATAATCTCATTAAGAAGCTTTTAATGTCTACGGCAGAGCCATATAAATATGAAGATTCCGGTGCTTATGCATCGCCGAGACAACAAGGTTCAGGCCTTATGAAAGTCGATAGGGCTTTAAAAGCAAAAGCATACATTGAAGGTAATGGGGGGCTTACTTCAATTAATCTGGGCAAATCTCTAACGGGAGATACGGTGAAAGTGCCCTTTAAGATTGTAAATTTAAGTAACGAAACCAAGACCTATAAGGTGTATGGGGTATTGAACACTGATAAGGTTGAAAATGGGAAAATGGTTTTAAAACCAAAGTTTATTTCAAGAAGCGAAGAACAAATCGTAAAAGTAGCGGCTGGCACGACAAAAGAAGTGGAATTGACGATGCCGATTACTGGGAAAGATGATTTTCATGAGTCAATGAAAAATGGATTTTTCTTGGAAGGGTTTGTTTTCGCAAAGGAAAATGGCGGCATCGATTTATCCGCTCCATATGTAGGGTTTTATGGTTCTTTTGACCAATTGGATATAGCAGAAAAACCTCTTTATGATCTGGTAGCTGAAGGTAAACGTTCATTCTACTATAATATGGGCGGTAAAGATGATTATTACGGTACTAATATTGGCGGTGAGATCAACAAAAATCTCATTGTTCTAGGGGCACAAGCAAATTCCACGAAAGAACACCCCGTATTTGATAAGAGCAAAATTGCTTTTTCTCCCAACGGGGATGGCCGTGCTGATAAGGCTATTTTCATGGCAACATTCCTTCGAAATTTTGCCGGTTTAGAGATGAAGATTATCGACAGTCATGGAAAACAAGTTTACTATTCCAACAATCCTGAAGATCGAGGTGTAAAAAACTTTTTCATCCATCCGCTACAAGCTCAGACCTTTGCCAACAATATGATGACAACAAAACCGCATTGGCAATGGGATGGAAAGGGACTAGATGGAAAACCAGTAGCAGACGGACATTACACGATGACTGTGAAAACGTGGGCTGCTGGCAAAAAAATGGGAGCCGATAGTCAGACGATGACTTTCCCCCTCACGATGGACCGTGTACATCCAAGAGTTACCAAAGCTTATTTTGATAACAAAAAAGAAACCTATACAATCGAGGCCATCGAAGAAACCGGTTCAGGCTTATTAAGCGTTGTACTAAAACAAGGCGAAAAAATTTCGCAACCAAAAATTCAGGGAGATAAGTATATTTTCGACATCAAAGGTTTGGCATTAGACCAGGTAGATGTAGAAGTATCGGACCAAGCACGAAATTTGCTTACGTATCCTTTGTCAACGGGAACACGTACGGGTAAGGAACGAAGTGTTCGTGTTAATGCTTTAGCAGGAAGTGATCCCGTAGCTAAGGAAGCTTTTGATTGGACTGTTCAAAGTCCTGGAGGGAACCTTGAAGATCCTAATAACTTAAGTGTTGGAAAACATGTGTTGGTGATTGAGGTAAAGGACCCGAATTATAAGCTCATTGGAGAGAAGACCATCCCCTTTGAAATAACTGAGTCTGATCTGGTTAAGGAAGTCCCTGTTCGATTTGAAACTTTGGAAACGAATGATGTATTTTTAAGTGTTGAAAACACTTATGGTGCCAATGCTTCTTTAGTTATTCAAAATAAAGATATAAAAGGGCAAGAGTTTGTGCCGACTGTAGTAAACGATACTCAACAGAGAATCAAATTGCCACAAGGCAACTATACCATCGGCGTTCGTGGTCTTGAAAATGGATATTACGCCCTTGTTGAAGGTGGTGAAGATTTTACAGTTCAAGGAAGGAAAGACGTTTATAAGACTGTAAAAATTGAGAAGAAAGAGAATAAAGAAATAACTATAAAGATTAAGCGTAAGGGTTATACTGGTCGATTCCAGCTAAAACTCACAGGAAAGGATCTCGAAAAAACAGTTCAAAAAGTTGACATTGAACCAAATCAAGACGAAAAAACGGTGAGATTAGATTTCATTCCATCTGATGTGAAGCTTAACTTTATGGAAGATGGATATTATGGCTTGTCCAATCGATCGAAATCGTGGGATGCTCAAAGTGGCGCCAAAACGATGGAGTTGACATTAGTACGCCTTAATGAAAAACCGGATGATTTCGTCGATTTTTCAAGGTTAAGAGATTTGGTGGATAAAGTCCGAAAGCTCGATTTGAAGAAGGATTACGAGTATGATCGAACGGCTTGGGATTATATCAAAGTATACCTCCCCATGGCAGAACAAATGTTAGCAAAAGAGGATGCTAAGCAAGAAGAAGTGGATCAAGTCTATAATAACCTTATGGAAGGTTATGGTAATCTAAGGAAAAAAGGCGAGTCGATCTACAAGGAGGAGGCTCTAAAGGCAGCCATAAAACGCGTAGAATCTCTCAAAGGAGAGGAGTATACGGAAGCGACTTTTAGAATCGTAGAGTCTGCAGTAAAAGAGGGCCAAGAATTATTGAAAAAGCCTGACGAAGCCAAAACACAAGCAGATATTGACCGAGTAAAGGATCAAATAGAAGAAGCAATAGATGGATTGGTTCGTCGTGATGGAAAACAACTAGTCAATAAAAAAGATTTACAGGCTGCATTGGATGCTTACAAGGCAAAGAATTATGATGAAGATAATTATACGCCGGAGTCTTATGATCGTTTGTATCAAGCAGTACAACGAGCTGAAGAATTGCTGGGAAGAAAATTTCCTTCACAAGAGGACATAGACGAAGCAGTTTTAAATCTTCAAAACGCTCTGCGCTCTTTACAATCTGTGACAGGCGAAAAAGAACGTACGGAAGAAAGAGAAGCTTTATTGACAGATATTCAGCATGCGAAAACCTTAAAAGAATCTGATTGGACGCCAGAAACATGGCATCGATTCAAAGAGGATTTAAAGGCTGCAGAAAATATTTATAAGCAAGAAAACTCAAGTTTAGAAAGGCTGAAGTATGCTCGAAACCTTCTTCAGGTTGCGGAAAGAGCACTGGAGAAACGGTCCGATGTAGACTTAGCGGAAACTGAAACTTATGAATTACCTTATGAGGCACTGAAAGCTACAGAAGATGCCCCAAGTATGGCAGGAACGGTCTTTAAGTCACCTGCAAAAGTAATAAAAGAAACTGCAGCTGATGGCAAAGTGAATTATAAAGTTGTGCTAGAGTTTCAACCTTTAAGTATTGGCGATATTACGGGATATATGCGAGATGTTATTTGTGCATCGGAGGACCAACAAGGTTCTGGATCTATGCCGATTACAGATAAGGTATTAGAAGATGGCTATTTAAAATCGGTTACTCTACACATGGGTAACACACTTAGACCAATTCATTTTATTCAAATTAAGTATTTTTCTGGAGTGGAAAATATCGATTGGATTCGCCTGAAATATAGTTTAGATCAACTAAGTAAACTAGAAAAAAATCCAAAGAAACCTGAAGAAGATCAAAATAAGAAATTGAGCGACGCGAGAAATGCGTTGACTAAAGCAATAGATGCTGCAGAAGCTGTCCTCAATAATGGAAAGCACTATACGAAAGAGAGTGCTTTAGCATTAGAAACAGCCTTAGAAAAGGCAAAAATAACTGTCCGCGGAGAGGATATATCTTCTATGGAGGCTGTGCGACGAGATATAAATCTTGCAATCAGTCAACTACTAGAAGAAAGTCCGACTCCGGAGCCGAAACCGACACCGAAGCCGGAGCCGAGTCCCGTTCCGAAACCGGATCCCTGGCCTCGCCAAGAGCCGAGACACGAATCGCCTACACCTTCTTACCGTCCGAGCCATCAAGGATCGGCGCCTGAGGCGAAACAACCTGAGGTGAAGAAGGAAGAGCCGAAGCTTACGGAACAAAAGCGAAACAGCTTTACGGTGAAAGCGCCTGAAAAAGCTTATGTAAAAGGCTTCCCCGACGGCAGCTTTAAGCCGAACAAGAAAGTGACCCGCGGGGAAGTGGCTCAAATTTTGAATCAATTCATTCAAAACAGCGACGCCTACCGTCTTCCCACGGACGTGGATACCGGCGCGTGGTACGGCAACAGCATAGCACGCCTTTACGGTCTGTCCATTTTAAACGGTTTTGGAGACGGAAGTGTGCGTCCGCAAGGCGCCATGACCCGCGCCGAAGTGGCCACGATCATGAGCCGCATTTTAAATCTCAAAGTGGAAAATGCGCGATTCAATGATGTGACGTCCGGTGCATGGTACAACGGCTACGTCGGTGCTGTGCAAGCTGCCGGCATTATTAGCGGCTATCCCGACGGAACTTTTGGTGGCGAGCGCACGGTAACCCGCGCGGAGCTTGTCGTTATTGTAAACCGCGCCTTTAAAGTTGTCGGAAGACCCGGCACGATGCAATTTAAAGATGTTCCCGCCAATCACTGGGCCTATAAAGAAATTCAGAAGGCAGCCAATTAATTGTGGAGGGGTGCGGATCATTCCGCATTCCTTTCCATGATTAAAAAATGATTGCACGCCGGACAATAACAGCTTACAATGAAAAGGTGTATGTAATGATAAAGCATATCAATGATTTCATTGGAAGGATGACGCTATGACGGATTTACATTTAACAGAACAACAACAAAAATATCTACTGTGCTTTACCGAAGAGTACCCGAGCCGCACGATTATTGACTTAAGTCAAATCTTTGCGTGTTCCAGACCTAATGCAAAGAAAATGCTGGACCGCATGGTCAAGGCCGGGATTTTATACAAACAAAAAAATGATTACTACGTCACTGAAATCGGCATGTTGATTAAAGATAAATTGGAGCGGGAAAAGCAATTGCTTGCTCTAACCATGCAAGGCATTTTCGGCCTTGAAGAAGATCGGGCCACGAGCTTTTCCTCTCAGCTTATCGGCAGGGGAGAGGATTGCATTGCCTGCTTCCTCTCGCAAAAATCGAAGCTATTCGAGCATTTGCCGGAGCCGGGGCAGAAGGTGCCCGGGGAATTTCTTCTTCACATTTTGGAAAAGAAGACCTATCCCGTTTATCTCACTATTTTTCAACAGCATATTGACGAAAATGAAGCGGTGATTCGCCCTTCCATGGCCAACAACGTCTTTGAGCACAAAGCGGATCTGGTCATCAGCGCATCGCCCCATGTGGTATTTGCCACCCGTCCTTTAAAAAAGGAACACAAAGGGCATATGAAACACGGTGCGGTTAAAGAGTTAGTTTACCAAAAAGACGGCGAAAGCTACGCCATCCCCTTTAAGGATCAGCGAGTGGAAATTCCTCTGGATGTTTTCGGCGAGTGGACCTATTTAGGCGGCGGCGTCTTGGTGTCTTACACCTGGTTCCGCTCCCATGCGGCGGTAAACTTTTCCGGCCACCGGGCCGAGGCGAATTATCTCTTGGTTTTAAATCTTGCACAATGTTAGTTAAAGGAGCGGATTTTTGAAAATACTTTTTATGGCCTTGGGCTTTCTTTTTACAGGAATCGGCCTGATCGGTGTGTATCTGCCGTTGCTTCCCACTACGCCCTTTTTGCTTTTGGCGGCGGCGTGTTTTGCCCGCGGCTCGGAAAAATTTCACACATGGCTCACCCAATTGTCCATGTATCAAGACAATGTGGCGCCCCTGTTGGAAGGAAAGGGCATGACCAAAGAGAAAAAGTACAAAGTGCTCGCGCTCATTACCGTGCTTCTGGCCATTTGCTTTTTCGTGATTCCCGTGAAACACGCCCGCATGGCCATCGTCTTCGTACTGGCGCTACACTACTATATTTTCCTGAAACGCATACCGACTCGGCCTGCATCAACTGCAGGCGAATAATGACTACAAAGGACGGGGACATGAAACGACGATATAACTTCATACTTCTGATGGTCCTCGTCTTTTTACTTATCCCTGGCGGGGCAAGCGCCGGCCAAGGCGCGGTCAAAGTTAAGCTTTTAAAAAAATCGGAAGACGTACCGTCTATGGCGCAAAAGGCATTAAGGCCGGAGGCGAAATGGGTTGACAAGGGCAATGAACGAGTGATTACCCTGGAATTTTTGCCCCTGGAGTTTATGGGCACCCGGGGCTATTTAGGCGAAGTCACTGTGGCGGGGCATGCGTGTCGTGTTACGAGCTACTACAAAGAGTATGACAGTCACAATCATCCGAAAAACGGAAAAGATAGACGCATGAAGGGGAAGCCCTATCCGAAAACCTTGGAATTTTCCGTGAGCCCCAGCACATCTCTTTGTGATTTGAAATTTTACGTCCCGGTCATGGGCGAAATGGGCTTTGGCGAGCAAGAGGCGCGACTGAAAATTGAATGGCCCGATGCCGATAAGGGCGGGGCATCCCGAGAAGAGAAGCGTTCTCTCCCCTCCCAAAGGGCGCCTTTACAAAAGGCCTCGGCCCCTATGGATTTAAAGGACGGCCTTTATGCCATCGACGTGTCGTTATGGCACGAAACGGAAGACAAGCCCTCTATGGGCAACGGTGCCCTGGATCATAAGGCGGAGCTTTTCGTAAAAGACGGCAAAGCCACTTTGTTTTTGGGAACGAAGGCCTTAAGCGTTTCAAACATTCAGGCGTCTTTGTGTCGGGTGTTTTATGAAACCGATGAAGGCTTTTCCGCCGCAGTCCCTCACTGCTACGACTTAAAGGTAGAGGGAGAAGAGCTGCCGCGGCCGAGGATTTTCGCCCTGCCCTTAAAAGAAAAAACCGACATGATGAAGGTGAAGGTGGATCCAAAGGTGGCGCCTATGGGGGATGAGCCATTAAATGCCCGGTTGAAATTGGATTTTAAAAGCCTGAAGACGATCAATGCCGATGAGACGACATTGGCCCTGCAGGCAAAAAACGGCGCAAAGAGGCCTTCCTTCAAGGAAGCCCACGACTACGTGGATAAAGGCGTCGTGCTTTCGGTGCCGGCCAACGGCTTTGACGAGGCCTTTGAGTTTTACGCCAATGCCCTTGTGGGAGGCGATCTTCAAAATCAGCTGCAAAAGCTTCAGCTTCCCCTCGGAACGAAAGCCTATCGCATCGAAGCACGTCGGCCCATTAAGTCGATTCCGAAGGATTACAAGGATTCGGTGCAGACACTGGGAAAAAGACTGGAGCCGCTAAAGCCGGTGACCGTCGCCCTTCCCTTCAGCGGATCGGGGGAGATTTATAACGAAAAAGGTGAAAAGCTGAAATCGAAGGCGAGTGGCGGAAAAATTTCCTTCGAAACGAAAAGCCTGGGCGTCTTTTTTATTAAAACTCAGGCAGCTTTACCGAAACAAGTTGGCAAAAACAGCGGCTTTACAGCGAAACCTCCGGCAAAAGCCGCTGCGCCTGTCGCCCCTGCGGCTGTTCAACCCTCGCCGGCAAGGTTGGCAAGTGCTTCTGCTGCGGCACCTGTCTCATCGAGTGCTCCCGAAGCCCCCGCCCCCGAAGGGGAGGACGGCTATGAAGGGGCCGATGATTGGGATGCGGAGGATATCCCGGAAGGGGACGGTCAGGAAGACTCCCAACTCGCCGATGAAGCGGGCGATACCGCAGACCTACATCCGACGAATAATGAAGCTTTGCAAGAGAAAGAGAGGCCGGGTCTGATTATTTTCTGTTTAATGATTATCTTTGCCGCCCTCGCAGGCGGTCTATATATGACGCGAAAGTATTACCTCATGTACATGGACGAGCTTATTTATGAAGCGGACAGAAAGAAGGAGGAACGATGAAAAAAATTCTCTCTCTTCTTTTGGCTCTGCTTCTGTTGTTGCCGTCTCGTGCCTTTGCCAATGGACCGTGCATTGTAGATATGCGAGCATCCTATCGCCATCCCGCCACAGGGGTCATTGAGGATTCCGGCAAAAACGAAGGCATCGGTCAGGGCATGGCGGAAGGCGTCTTGCATCCACAGGCCCTTTACGAGGAAGTGGGCGGCAAGCGCTTATTAACCATTCGCCTCCACATGATGGACAATGTGTCCAAGGTCGGCATTGCCGTACAGAGAAAGGGGGCGAGCGGCTTTAGCAATGCGAGCTACGACTCACCTCAAGGCGGCGGCGAATGGAAAGATTTTCGCTTTCAGCTGCCGGCGAAGGAATGTGTGATTCGACTAAGTCTTTTCATCGACGCCATGGGCAGGGAAGTCATCTTCTATGGCGACATGGGTAAGATGACGCCGGGGAATACGGATTTCGTTTTATCCGCCGGCGGTGGTTCGGCACAAAAGGCGGCGGCTCCGGCGAAAAGCCCTTCGGCTTCCCAAGCCAAAGTGGACAACGCCTCGCCCGGCAAAGCCCCTGCGGCGACGCCGGCGAGCCCTTCTCCTGTAGAGAGCGCCACTCAGGATGCATCGGCACCGAATGAAAATGCCGACGCCACGACCCACGGCGGCGAATCGGGCCTCGGCGATACGGAAAGCGACATCGGATACGAGCACGGTCTTTTAACGGAAGATTCGCCGGAGATAAAATCTCTTGAAGGCGGCGAAACCGCCAAGGACGACAAAACCGAGACGCCAAAGAAAAAAGCCCCTTGGGGGCCTGCGACGCGAATTGTCTTCGCGTCCATGATGGCGATTTTGGTCTTTGTGACTTGCGGCGCCCTGGCGGCCGGCGGCCTGTTTTATGTTTTGGCACAGAAAAAGCGCCTGCTCAATGAATTAAGAGAGGAAGATGACGATGAAGACTTCAGTTTTGAAGATTTTTAGTGTCGCCCTCGCCCTCTTTTTGCTCGCGGGTTGCGTCAATCAAAAGGCGAAACCGGAAAAGCGCATGGACGGTGATCACGCGCGGATCATTACCACATCGGCGGCTTGTGCCGACATTATGGACAAGCTGGATGTGGATCTCGTCGCCATTGCGGATTCGCAATTGGAATCGCCGCCGGCGCGATACGCCAACTTGCCCACCATCGGCATGGCCATGAATCCGGATATGGAAAAAATATCATCCCTCAATCCGGATTACGTTTTTTCGCCGGCGAGCCTTATACCCGATTTACTTCCCAAGTATCGAGCGGCGGGCATCCATTTCGGTTTCATGAACCTATCCAATGTGCCGGGGATGTACCGTTCGATTGAAGATTTAGGCCATTTACTCAATCGGGAAAAAGAAGCGGAAGCCCTCGTAAAAGATTACGACGAGTTCATGAAGGATTTTAAATCGAGAAACAAAGGCCCCGCCCCAAAAGTGTTAATTTTAATGGGCCTTCCCGGATCCTATGTGGTGGCGACAGACAAATCCTATGTAGGTAGCCTCGTTAAATTGGCGGGGGGAGAGAATGTCTACCCCGACGACGATCAGCAATTTTTAACGGTCAATACAGAAGATATGTTGGAAAAAGATCCGGACATTATCCTCAGAACGGCACACGCCATGCCCGAGAAGGTGCATCAAATGTTTCAGGATGAATTTAAAAACAACGACGTCTGGAAACATTTCCGAGCTGTAAAAGAGAATAAAGTGTATGACCTTAATACGAAGATATTTGGTATGAGTGCCAATTTTTCCTACAAAGAGGCACTGGGTGATTTAGAAAAGGTGTTCTATGGACAAGGGAATTGACGAATTAAAACAAAAAGCATTGAGGCGATGGATTTCCTTCGCCGCCGTCGCCGTCCTTTTGGTCGTGGTCTTTTTCTTCTCCCTGACGGAAGGCTCTTTAAAATTAGGCGTGGGTCAAATTCTGCGGGGGCTTTTCTCCTCCTACGACGGAGATGTGGCGCGGATTTACGATTTGCGCTTCCCCCGCGTCTTTATCGCCATCTTAGCCGGTGCGGCCCTCGCTACATCGGGTACGCTTTTGCAGGCGGTGATGAAAAATCCCTTAACGGATCCCGGGATCATCGGCATTTCTGCGGCGGCCAACTTTGTAAACTCCATGGTCCTGGCCCTGTCGCCTGCCCTTATGGGCTTCTCGCCCCTGTTCTCCATTGCCGGCGGTCTTTTCGCCTACTTTTTGATCTATACCCTGGCATGGGACGGCGGCGTTCGCCCGACGCGGCTGATTCTCGTGGGCGTGGCGCTGAACATGACCTTCATCGGCATCGGCGAAGGCATTAAATCCCTGATGGGAAGAAATTTGAGCACCACTCAAGCCATTATCGAAGGGAATGTGGCACAGAAAACCTGGAGCGATGTGCATATTCTCTGCCTCTACGTAATAATCTTTTTAGTGGCGGCGTTATTTACCATCCGCTCTCTGAATCTATTGAGCCTGGAAGATAAAACCGCCCGCGCCCTGGGTGTGCGCGTGGACCGGGACCGCTTTATCGTGGCCCTTATCGCCATTATTTTGGCGTCGGTGACCACGGCGGTGGCGGGGGTCATCGGCTTTTTGGGTCTCATCGTGCCCCACATCGGCCGGGTTCTCGTTGGGGGCGATCACAAATACCTTCTGCCCTTTAATATGCTCCTCGGCAGTTTGGTCTTGCTTCTGTCGGACACGGTGGGGCGCATCGCGGCCTACCCCTACGAAATACCGGCGGCGGTCATTATGGCCGTCTTCGGCGGGCCCTTCTTTATCGCATTGTTGAAGCTGGGAGGCGAAAACTATGGAGATTAAAAACCTAAGCTACGCCTATACCAAGGGCCACTTGATTCTCAACAAGCTCAATTTAAAAGTGACACCCGGCGCTATTACCACCTTAATGGGCGCCAATGGCTCGGGAAAATCCACTCTATTGAAAATATTGAGCCGCCAAATGAAGCCGAGCCGCGGTCGAGTGCTTTTGCACGGAAAAGATATTTTCTCCTATCCGCCGAAAGACTACGCCCGTGAGCTGGGCATCGTGCATCAGCAAAATCGAATCATCGGCGATTTAAAGGTGAAAGACTATGTCTCCTACGGCAGAAATCCTTACTTAAAGCCCCTGCAGAAGTATTCCGCGGAGGACATGGAAGAAATCGAGCGGGCCATGGAAATGACCGGCATCACGGAATTGGGGCAGAGAGAAATCAGAACCCTATCCGGCGGGCAAAAGCAGCGGGTGTTTATCGCCATGGCATTGGCTCAATGTTCCGATATTCTTTTGCTGGACGAGCCCACCACTTATTTGGACATTAAGTATCAGCTGGAAATTTTGCGCCTGGTGAAAAAAATCAACGAAGAGCGCAACACCACCATCGTCATGGTGCTCCACGATATTATGCAGGCGATAAATTATTCCGATGAAGTTATCGGCATGTACCACGGTAAAATCGTCTACCAAGGGGATCCCAAAGAAGTGCTCAACAGCCGGATCATCAGTAAATTATACGGCACGGAACTGGAATTGCTTCACGTAGGCGATGCGTCCATTGTGAAACCGAAGGAGGATTAGATGAAAGGATTTATTGCGTATTCGTCGAAGACGGGCAATACAAAGCGCATGGCGCAATATTTATACCAGGCCATGAAAGAGGACCGGGATTTGGTCCTGCTGGATTTAAAGGACAAGCCGGATCTGGCGATCTACGATTACGGCCTCCTCGGCGGCTGGTGTGATCGGGCCTTGCCCGACAAGGCGGTAATGAAGGCCTTGGAAGGGGCGCCGAAAAAACTCGGGCTCTTTTTAACCATGGGCGCCATGCCCGATTCCGAGCACGGCGACCGGGCCATGGAAGGCCTCGAAAAATGCCTCGCCGATCATAAAAAGGAAAGCTTGGGCACTTACTTGTGCCCCGGGAAGGTAGACGAAAAATTAGCCGCCCGCATCGACTTACTCCTCTTCGTGCCCAAGGATGCGCGGGAGCAGATGAAGGAAGCCTCCCGGGATTCCAGAGAGGCGACGGAGGATGAGCTGAAGGAAGCGGCGATGTATTTCGCAGAACAATTGGAAAAAGGAGGAGTTCGATGAAAATTCGTTCGACAAGCTTGGCCATGGCGGCCATGATGAGTGCCGGCTTTTTAGCTGCGCCGATAAATGTATTGGCCAAGGCACCGGAAATGCCCCAAGGTATTTACGCACAGCCTTTTGCTGAAGGTGAACAGGCTGCGGCAAAGGAAAAGCATTATGATTTGAAATGGAAATTAAAGATGGCGGACGGCTCGGGTAAGGATTCCATGGCTCAGGACTATATAGAGAAAGTAACGGCTGTGGAAAAGGACGGTAAGTGGACATTTACCATTTCTACTAAGCCGGAGTCGAGTCAATTGATTGCCAAGTTTTACTACTACAAGGATGGAACTAAGTTTGAGGCTCAACAAAATGGAAATGACTGGTCCTTTACCCTTGATTCAAAACCTGAGAATCCGATTAAGCTGGCATTTGCCATTACTGTCATGCAGGGAAAAGAAAAGGAAGCTTTCCTCGAAATTTCGGATTACAAGGGAATAAAAGGCGAGGCATCGCAAGAGCCGGAAACACCCGGACAAAATCCGAAGGAAGATACGCCCCTTGAAAAGGCGAAAAAAGCTTTGGAGGATGCCATTGAAAAGGCAAACGATGCGGACAGAGACAAGTTGGATGTAAAAGTTGTAAATGCCCTTAATGATTCTACAGAATCAGCCGGTGCCCTTTTAAAAGAGGCATCAGCCAAGGAAGATGACCTCGCTCTAAAAGTAAGCGAATTGAACTTCCTCCTCGCCCTCGGTGAGAAAACCAGGGGCATGGATGATACGGCCAAAAAAGCTTACAAGGGATTTTTAACGGTCGCGTCGGAGTTAAAAGATGCAAAGCTTGCCGATAAAGGATCGCTGAAAAAGAACCTCGATGAAAATGCCAAGCTATTGAAAGCTGCGGATAAAAAAGAAGAAGATCTAAAAAAAGCAGGCGATGCCTTCGCCCTCTTTATGGGAAATTCCAAGGCTGCCGATGATACGGATATAGGCCATTTAAAGGAACTGGTCGAGAAAAAGAAAAAAGTCGATTCCTCCTCTTATACGGAAGAATCTCAAAAGAAATTAAAGGATCTTTTGGCAACGGCGGAGAAAGAAATTGAAGCCGGCAAGCTGACAAAAGGGCGCGTTTGGGAATTGGAAACGGCCATCAACAGCTGGCACGGTGAATTAAAAGCCCCCGAAAAACCGAAGGAAGACAAGAAGGACGACAAAAAAGACGAAAAGAAAAAGGATCAAACCGTTCGCTATGATGTGCCGGTGGAGCTGGTCCAATCCGACGGCAGGGAGTCCATGGCGTCCTCTGCATTGAGTAGCTGGGCCACGGTGGATGCTTATCGCGGCGCCTACACCTATTACATTCAATTTAAGCCCATGAAATTCGGCGACAAGGAAGGGCGCTTAACCAATCTCTTCTATTACGAAAACGGAAGAAAGTATCGCGCCCGCTACCACGGCGGCGATTTATGGTCCTTTACCTTGGATGAAAGAGTAAGCTCACAAAAAATTGCCGTTTGGGTCGATATAATGGACGAAATAGCAGGGGGCGCAGGCAAGGGCGAAAAAGAAGCCTATATTCAATTTAATTGGTACCGCGCGAAGGAAACCAAACGCTTTGACGGCCAAGTGAAAGAGCCTGAAAAGAAAAAGGAAGACGAGAAGAAGGAAGAAGAAAAGAAAAAGCTCGACGAAAAGGCCTTGGAAGAAAAGAAGAAGGAATTTTTAAAAGCACAAAGAGAACGGGAGCGGCAGGTCGTTTTAAGAGCCTTCTCTGACATGAGTGCCAATCACTGGGCACTGGATGCCATCGCCCACAGCTATGCGCGCGGTTACTTTAAAGGCGAAGGAGAAGGACGCTTTGCACCTGAGCGGGCCATTACCCGCGGCGAATTTGTCACGATCCTCGGCAGAAAGGCAGGGGCCGCGGCATCGAACACGGCGACGATTTACCAAGACGTGTCCTCCGGCGCTTATTACGCTGGCTATGTGGCATGGGCACAATCGAAGGGCATCGTAGCAGGTGTCGGCCAAGGACGTTTTGAACCCAACCGCACCATTACCCGCGAGGAAATGGCGGTTATGCTGAATAAATTCCTCGCGTCTCAAAATAAATCCTACGCCGCCACAGGCTACGGGAATTTCTCCGATGGAGGCTCCATAGCAGGCTGGGCGAAGGATTCCGTAGACAAGATGACCCGCCAAGGTCTTTTATCCGGCATGGGCAATGGAAACTTTGCACCGAAGGAAAGTTTCAGCCGCGCCCAAGCCGCTCAAGTGTTGTACACCATTGATACCAAAGATATGAAATAAGGAGATTGACGATGAAAAAACTTTTATCTTTAGCACTGGCCCTTGTATGCTTACTGGCACCTAATGTGGCCCGCGCCGAATCGAGTAAAACCTATGAAGTTCCCGTGGTTTTGAAACACGCCACAAGCGAAAAGGAATCCATGGCCAACAAGGCCCTTTGCCCCGTCGCAGAGGTGAAGGAAGAAGGAGGCAAGTTCACCTACAAGGTCTTTATAAAGCCATTGAGCTTTATGAATCAACAAGGGAATTTGACGAATCTCTTTGTCACCGCCGGCGGTCGTGAGGAAGCTGTAAAAGGCGCCGGCAAAGGTGAATATGCAAACAGCTTCAGCTTTGTACAAAGCGGAAAAGAAAATGTCGTCGACGTCGCCGTATGGGTGGATGTCATGGATCAAATGCAAGGCGGTACACCCGGTGCCGGTGAACAAAAAGCCCGCTTGGCTTTCGATTGGTCGCAAGCGAAGGTGATGAAGGCCGTCGAATCGAAAAAAACGCCTGTTGCGCCCAAGGCCAACAAAAACGCCATTACCATTTTAGTGAACGGCAAGGAAGTCAAAACGGACAGCCCGGCATTTATTAAAGACGGTCGCACCATGGTGCCCGTACGCTTTATCTCCGAAGCCCTGGGCCTGAAAGTGGGCTGGGATCAAAAAACCCGCACGGTCACCGTTGGAGAAGGGGCAAGCAGCATGAAGCTTGCCATCGGTTCAAAGAATATCGTTCGTGCAAATGGCAAGAAAACAGCCATCGACGTGGCCGCTATGATTCAAAACGGCCGCACCATGGTACCTATTCGTGCCATCAGCGAGCTCTCCGGCGCCAAGGTGGACTGGAATGCAGCGAATCGTGAAGTAATTATTCAAAAGTAGAAGGGGGCCGGCGCCTTCGCCGGCTCTTTTCATTATCTGACAGAAAGGATGGAAGGGATTGATCGATAAACGATTACTCCAATATTTCAGCGAAGCGAAAAAAGCCATTGCCCGGGTAGTGGGGCTTAAGTGCATTCTGCTGGTTCTCAATAGTTTGGCAACAGGGCTTTTGGTCTATGCCCTGCGCCTGTTTTTCACGGAAAATCATTGGCAAAGACCGCTGTCCCTTGTTCTTCTGATCAGCTTTTTGATCTACGGGATTCGTTTTTTCGTCGCAAAAAAAGAAGTGCGCCTCGCCTATCAGGCGTCGGCGTCGGTAAAGGAAACGATGCGCAACAGGCTTTTTCAAAAGCTTATGTGCTTCGGCGTGCATTATAAAGAGCGCCTGCGCTCTGCGGAGGCGGTACAGATCATCGGAGAAGGGATCGATCAACTGGAGATTTATTTTTCCGCCTATTTGCCTCAGTTTTTTTACAGTATGATTGCGCCGGTATTTCTGTTTTTTGTTATCGGCTCCATGTCATGGACTGTGGCCATCGTCCTTTTAATCGGCGTGCCCATGATTCCTTTGGCTATTGCTTTGATTCAAACCTTTGCGAAAAAAACCTTCGCTAAGTATTGGACGGAGTACACCGATGTAGGCGACGAGTTTTTGGAAAATCTTCAGGGTCTGACGACTTTAAAGATTTACGGCACCGACGCCTATCGCCACCGAAAAATGGAAAAATCCGCCGAGGCCTTTCGCGTGCAGACCATGCGGGTCTTAACCATGCAGCTCAATTCCATTATCGTCATGGACTTCGTCGCTTACGGAGGCGCCGCTATTGCCCTGGTGGTATGTCTAAAAGCTTGCGTAAGCGGTCGATTGGATTTTTTCGATGCCCTGTTTATTTTGCTCTTATCGGCGGATTACTTTTTGCCCATGCGGCAATTAGGTTCCTTTTTTCATATCGCCATGAACGGCATGGCGGCGGCGGATAGAATGTTTGACCTTCTGGCATTGGAAGAGGAAGAAGACGGTCACATGGCGATGGCAGATGCCGCCGACGAATTAACGGCGCGGAACCTTGTTTTGTCTTACGACGGCGAGATGCGGGCATTAGACAAATTGTCCTTTAACGTAAAAGGACCGCAACTCGTGGGCATCGTCGGCCCTTCCGGCTCGGGGAAATCTACTTTGGCCGCCGTCTTGTCGAAGCAACTGAAGGGCTACGAAGGCTCCCTGGCCTTTTGCGGCGTGGAGCTTTCCGACACGAAGGAAAAAAGCCTTTTGGATCACGTCACCTATTTAGGCGCTGAAAGCTATTTAATGGGCGGAAGTGTACGTGAGCTTCTGGCCATGGCCAATCCCCGGGCCACGGTGGCCGCCATGTGGGACAGCTTGGAGCGAGTAAACTTGAAAGAATATTTCGACGCGGAAGATGGGCTGGAGACAATGATTCAAAGCGGCGGAAGCAATCTTTCCGGCGGTCAACGGCAGCGGCTCAGCCTTGCCATGGCCCTTCTGCACGACACGCCCATCTATATCTTCGATGAAGTCACGTCGAACATTGACGTGGAAAGCGAAGAAAAAATCGTCGGTGAAATTCGCGCCTTGGCCGAGACGCGGCTGGTTTTATTTATCAGCCACCGCCTGGCCAATGTGAAAGAGGCGGGACGATTGTTCGTTCTCGACGGAGGACATTTGGTGGAAGAAGGTCGCCACGATGAGTTAATTCAACGTGGGGGTATGTACCGCAGCTTGTGGCAAACACAGGCTGAATTGGAGCAATACCGAGGAGGTGAAGTCAATGCGTAAACCCTTAGCCGTCATGGGGCGTCTTATAGGAATGATTAAGCCCTTGGCACCGGTAATGGTCCTGGCCATTACTTTAGGGGTGCTGGGCTTCTTCTCGGCCACGGCCATTTCAGCCCTGACAGCTTACGGCCTGGCCTCCGCCTATTTCGGAGAATGGAGCGGCACCTTTCTTGTGACGGCAATTCTTGTTTGCGGCTTTCTTCGGGGTCCCTTGCGCTACGGTGAGCAGCTCTGCAATCACCACATCGCCTTTAAAATTCTCGCCATCATACGGAGTCAGGTATTCGCTTCTTTGAGAAAATTGGCGCCGGCGAAATTAGAGGGAAGGGACAAGGGCAATCTCATTACACTCATCACTTCCGATATCGAGCTCTTGGAAGTCTTTTATGCCCACACCATTTCCCCGGCGGCCATCGCCTTGATTTTTTGTCTGATCTCCGTCGCCTTTCTCGCCAAGGTCGAGCCCCTATTGGCTCTTTACGCTGCCTTCGGCTATTCGGTGGTGGGTATCGGGCTTCCCTTATACCTCTCCAAGCGAAACAAAGACTTGGGTCTTCAAGCGAGAAACGCCGGCGGTCGTTTAAGCGGTTTTGTTTTAGACGGCTTGCGCGGCCTGAGGGAAATCTTGCAGTACCGCTTTGAAGATGCTTATCTGAAAAAATTAGACGACATGAGTCGCGAAAGCATTGAAGCGAACGGCCGCCTGAAAGACGAAACGGCTTTCGGCATGGCTCTGACGGGAATGGTCCTGAGTCTTTTGCACTTAGGACTTGTGGTTCTTGCGGGAGCCATTTACTACCGGGGCACGGAAGATCCCGTCATGCTGCTGACGGCAGTGGTCTATATCCTCTCTTCTTACGGGCCTACTTTGGCCCTGGCCGCATTAGGCAACACCTTACAGCCCACCTTCGCCGCAGGCAATCGTGTCCTGGATATTTTAGACGAGGCGCCGAAAGTGGAAGAGGTTGAAACAGGGGCGGTGGTTTCCTTTACCGGTGCCGCCTTGGAGGAGGTGGACTTCTCCTATGAAGAGACATCGATTCTAAAATCCATGGACCTTCAGGTAAGAAAGGGCGAAATCCTTGGGCTGAGAGGAAAGTCCGGCTCCGGAAAATCCACGATCCTGCGCCTTCTCATGCGTTTTTGGGACGTAAGCGGCGGCCGCATTATCATCGGCGACGAAGATATTCGAAAGGTGAAGACCGCCTCTCTTCGCGAGGCGGAAGGCTTTATGACTCAGGAAACCTATCTGTTTAACGACACCATTGCGTCGAATTTGCGCCTGGCACGATTGGATGCCACAGAGGAAGAAATAGAAGAGGCATGCCGCCGGGCGGCTGTCCACGATTTTATTCTATCCCTGCCGGAAGGCTATGACAGTCGAATCGGCGAAATGGGCAGTCGCCTATCATCGGGCGAGCGTCAGCGCCTGGGTCTTGCCCGCGCCTTTTTACACGACGCACCGTTTTTGCTCCTGGATGAGCCGACGTCGAATCTGGATAGTTTAAACGAAGCCATGATATTGCGTTCTTTGAAAGAGACTGCCGGGGATAAAACCGTGCTTATGGTCAGTCACCGGCCCTCTTCATTAACTGTGGCGGACCGAATCATTGAGCTGGAAACGGAACGTCGATCATAAGAAAACACCCCAGGCAGAGGAGGAGTACTCCGAAGCCTGAGGTGTTTTTTATTTTACCAATTGTCCGCCGAGATAAAGGGCGATAAAGCCCGTCGCCACGGTGGCGGCGACATAGAGTACGGAGGTGGTCATATGGCCTTTTTCCGCCATGGCCATGGTTTCGGCGCTGAAGGTTGAGAAGGTGGTGAGTCCGCCGCAAAAGCCCGTTTTTAAAAACAGCAGTAGATTCTCGTCCCATCCCCGGGCTTCGCCCTTCACGGCGATGATGCCTATGAGAAAGCAGCCGATGACATTGGCGAGAAAGGTGGGAAGGGGCAGTCCCCGATCCGTTAAGGGGAGCAAGGAGAGCAGGAAGCGACAGGTCGCGCCGCATGCGCCGCCCGCCGCCACGTAAAGGGCTTGCATTACGCCCTCGTCGCCATTTCCTGAATCAACTTCGTGAGGAAGTCACGGCCCTTTTCCATGTGTTGGATGGGAATGTATTCGTAGGGGCCGTGGAAGTTCATGCCGCCGGTAAAGAGATTGGGGGTGGGCAGTCCCATCCAGGAAAGCTTGCTGCCGTCGGTGCCGCCGCGAATGGGCTCGACGATGGGCTCGATGCCTTCTTCTTTCATGACGTCGACGCAGAGGTCGATGAGATCCATGTGGGGCTCGATTTTTTCACGCATGTTGCGGTAGCTTTCTTCCAAAGTCAGGGTGATGCGGTCGCCGTATTTTCTGTTCATAAAGTCCACGGCGGCTTGGAAAATCTCGCCCATGTTCTTGACCTTATCGGCGTCGAAGTCGCGGAGGATGTAAATCATTTCCGCCTCCTCCACATTGCCGCGGAATTGATCCAGGTGGTAGAAGCCTTCGTAGCCTTCCGTGTATTGGGGACGCATTTGCTCGGGAAGCATGCCGTCTAATTCCATGCCCAGGCTAATGGCGTTGATCATGTGATTTTTCGCGCTGCCCGGGTGGACGCTGACGCCTTGGATCTTCACCTTGCCGCTGACGGCGTGGAAACATTCGTATTGAACTTCGCCCAGACGGGAGCCGTCCAAGGTAAAGGCCACGTCGGCGCCGAAGCCTTCCACGTCGAAGTGATCGACGCCGCAGCCGATTTCTTCGTCGGGAGTAAAGCCGATGGCCAAGTTTCCGTGGGGCAGATCCTTTTCGATCAAGGTCTTTAAGCTGTCCATAATAATGGCGATGCCGGCCTTGTCGTCGGCGCCTAAAAGGGTGGTGCCGTCGGTGACCATGAGGTCCAAGCCGATGACGTCTTTTAAGGCGGGGAAGTCTTTGTCGGAGAGGACGATGTTCTTTTCTTTATTTAAGACGATGTCGCCGCCTTCGTAGTGAACCACTTGGGGCTTCACGCCTTCGCCTTTGGCGGCGGGGGAGGTGTCCATGTGGGCCAAAAGACCGAGTGTGGGCAGATCCTTGTCTACATTGCTTTTAAGATGGGCGGTGACGTAGCCGTACTCGTCGACCTTGGCGTCTTCAAGACCCATGTCCTTCAGCTCGTCCACGAGGATGTGGGCCAAGTCGAATTGGCGTTTCGTGGAGGGGAAGGTGTCGGAATTTTCGTCGCTGGTGGTGTAAACTTGTACGTATTTTTTCAGTCGTTCGGTAATGTTCATGATGGCTCCTTTCACATTTTTCTAACTTGTATTGTAGCATATTTGCGTGCTATACTCGGTGAAAAGAAAGGGGTTTTTTTATGGAAATCGCCATTATAGGCGGCGGCGTCAGCGGGCTCTGTGCAGGATGTTTGCTGGCAGAGGCGGGCATGCACGTTTCGATATACGAGCGAAAAAATCGCGTGGGAAAAAAATTACTGGCCACGGGAAACGGCCGGGCCAATGTGAGCAATGCGGATCTGTCTGCGTGCCATTGGCACAGCGAAGGGAAGCTCCCCTTCGATCCAGGCGCCTATTTTTCCGCGGCGGATCGCCGGGCTTTTTTCGAGGCCATGGGCATCGATCTCGTGGAAGAAGACCGGGGCAAGCTCTATCCCTCCACCCTCCAGGCACGCACCGTCTTAAATGCTCTGAGACGGCGCTTCTTCGCCGCCGGCGGGGAAGAAGTGGTGGACACTTGCATCGACGCCGTGACAAGAACAAAGAAGGGCTTTGTCTTGGAAAGCAGCGGACAGACCTTTTCGGCGGATAAGGTCATCGTCGCCGCCGGAGGCATGGCCATGCCTCAATCGGGCTCCGACGGCAAGGGCTATGGCCTGTTGAAAGCTTTGGGCCACAAAAAGACCCGCACCTTCCCGGGAATTTCCGCCCTGCTTTGCGATAGCCCCTATTTAAAACATTTAAACGGTACGAAAGTGCAGGGTAGCGTGGCCCTTTACCGCGACGGGGAAAAGATCGTCGAGGAAGAGGGAGAGATCCTTCTCGCCAAAGACGGTATTAGCGGCCCGCCGGTCTTGGATCTGGCCCGCACCGTGGGCGAGAGAGAGGGGGATTATGCCGTCGGCTTTCCCATGCTGAATCATTTGAATCAATTGGAAGGGTACCGAGAGGTTCTTGAAGGGCGCAGCTATCTGCCCATGAAGGTCGAAGATTTTCTCGACGGCATTCTGTCCAACAAATGGCCTCACGTGGTTCTAAAGGAATGCGGCCTGAAAGGGGACGAGATGATGGACGGCCTGCCTTGGCACGACCGGAACCGCCTCTTGAATCTGCTCTTTCATTTTTCCATGCCCGTCACCGGCGTGCGGGGCTTCGATTTCGCCCAAGTGACCTGCGGCGGCATGGCCCTCGACGACTTCAGCGACGATTTGGAATCGATCCACGTACCGGGGCTTTACGCCGCCGGGGAGGTCTTGGACGTGGACGGGGACTGCGGCGGCTATAATATTCACTGGGCATTGGCCTCTGCCCATCGCATCGCCCGTGCCATTATAAAAAAAGACGATTTTTAAGAAAAAGTCCCTTTACACAGGGGCTTTTCTTTGGTATTATGGATAAGTCGAAACCGCAGACAGCAGGTGGCTTGCCTTAATTTCCTGCCGAGGTGACTGAATTTGATTTTGGTACTCGCATTGTGTCTGCAATGTGATTTTTTTATGTAGAAAACGAGGAGGTGAATCAGTGAAAGAAGAGCTACTCCAATCGAAAATTAACTTGGTGAACGAAATCAAGGAAAAGATCGAGCAGTCCCAATCCATTATTTTGGTCAACAACCACGGCTTAACCGTAGAAGAAGTCACCAAATTAAGAAAGGAATTGCGCGAACACGGCGTTGACTACAAGGTGTACAAAAACACCATGTTGAAACGTGCCTTCGACGCTACCGGCAACGAAGCAGCCAACGATTTACTCGTCGGCCCCACCGTCGTCGCTTTCGGTATCGAAGATGCCGTTCAACCGGCCAAGATCTTAAACGATTTTGCCGAAGACAACGATCGTCTTGAAATCAAGGGCGGTCTCTTAGACGGCCGCGTCGTATCCGTTGACGAAGTTAAGGCATTGGCAAAATTACCGAGCCGCGAAGTTCTTATCGCACAATTGCTCGGCGGCTTAAACGCACCGATTCAAGGATTGGCAACTGTCTTGTCCGGAAATATCCGTGGTCTGGCCGTTGCGCTTAACCAAATCCGTGAAAAGAAAGAAGAAGAATCTGCCTAAAGGCAAAAACCATTTTTGGAGGTATACACATTATGGCATCTGAAAAAGTAACCGCTCTTATCGAAGAGATCAAAGAATTAACCGTTATCGAACTTGCTGACTTAGTTAGCGCATTAGAAGAAGAATTCGGCGTAAGTGCACAAGCTCCCGTTGCTGTTGCAGCAGCAGGCGCACCGGCAGCAGGCGCACCGGCTGGTGGAGCTGCTGACGAACAAACCGAATTCGACGTTGTTCTCGAATCTGCAGGCCAAGAAAAAGTGAAGGTCATCAAAGTTGTTAAAGACATTACCGGCCTCGGCTTAAAGGATGCAAAAGCTCTCGTTGACGGCGCACCGAAGCCCGTTAAGGAAGGCGCAAGCAAGGAAGAAGCCGACGACATCAAGGCTAAACTGGAAGAAGTCGGAGCTGTTGTCGAAGTAAAGTAAAGCAGTAAAGAGCGCCCCCCTTTTGGGGCGTTTTTTATTTTCTCCTTCAGGAGGTCTTATGAACGGATTAAAGAAAGTCTTTCCGCGCACGGTTCCCATTGTGATCAGCTACTTTTTTATGGCCATCGGCTTTGGCGTCCTCATCAAATCCGTAGGTCAGTCCAATGTCGTGGGCGGGCTGATGAGTGGAGGCATTTACGCCGGCGCCATGCAATTTGCCATGGTCAGTTTGTTTTCCAATCCGCTCAATGTGTTGGAGCTTGCCATCTTGGCCGTCTCCATTAACCTGCGCTATTTATTTTATACGCTCTCTCTTTTGGGCCCCCTGTCCGAACTTCCCATGTGGAAACGCATCGCCGTGGTTCATTTTTCCAGCGACGAGACTTTTTCCCTCTACGTCACCGGCGGCGAGGACGGGAACATGGCCACCGGAGAGGATATGTTTTCCATGGGGCTGATCAATTTTATGACCTGGGTCGGCGCCACCTTGCTCGGGGGATGGATCGGCACCTTGCTGCCCATCGACGCCACGGGCATCGAATTTATGATGACCGCCCTTTTTATCACGGCCTTTTTGGAGCAGTGGAAGGGGACGGACCATCACTTCCCCGCCATATTAGGGGTAGCGGCATCGCTCTTGTCTCTGCTCTTGGTGGGGCCCAAGAAATTTATTCTTCCCGCCATGGTTTTGATTTTAATCGGCGATTTGATTTACAGGAGGAAATATGTCCACTAGAGAAGTTTATTTGGCCATTGCCATCGTCATCGCCATTACCTTCGCCATACGCACCTTTCCTCTGTTTTTCTTTTCGGGAAAGAAGCAGTTGCCGAAAGTCGTCGGCGATTTAGGCAATCTCTTGCCCTATTCCATGATGGGCCTTTTGATCGTCTACTGCCTGCGCACCATGCGCTTTACGGCGCCGGGGGAGTATGTGCCCTTAATCGTCGCCACCTTGGTCACCGCCCTGAGCTATCTTTGGAAGCGAAAATCCATCGTCTCCATTATTCTCGGCACGGCGGTGTATATGTTTTTCATTCAGCAAGTGTTCGTCTGATGAAATCGTGATATACTAATCCCGTACTATTCATAAGGAGGAAGTCTATGGAGTCATTCTTTAAGTTGAAAAAGAACAAGACGGATTTTTCTACGGAAGTATTAGCCGGCATGACCACGTTCTTTGCCATGAGCTATATTATTTTCGTCAATCCCGCAATCCTTTCTCAAACGGGTATCCCTTGGGGCGCCGTGTTCCTGGCGACGATTATCGCATCGGTGGTTTCCACCTTGGTTATGGGGCTGTTTGCCAATGTGCCCTATGCCTTGGCCCCGGGCATGGGATTAAATGCCTTTTTCACCTACACCGTGGTCTTCGGTCTGGGCTTTACCTGGAAGGAAGCCCTGGGCATGGTCTTTTTGTGCGGCGTCATCAATGTGTTGATCACCGTGACGAAAGTACGGAAGATGATCATCACGGCCATTCCCGAGTCGCTGCAACATGCCATTAGCGGCGGTATCGGCGTCTTTATCGGCTACATCGGCATTAAAAACTGCGGCCTCTTGAACTTCACCCTGGATCCGGGCACCTATCAAGCCCTGGACGGGGGCACCATTATCGGTTCATCCGCCGCCGTTCCCGCCCTGGTTACCTTCAACAACGCCGGCGTGCTTCTCGCCATGATCGGCCTGTTGATCACCGTGGTCCTGGTGCTGAAGAATGTGAAGGGTGCCATCTTAATCAGTATTTTGGCTACGACGATTATCGGCATCCCTATGGGCGTCGTGGATCTGTCCAAACTTTCGGAAAGTCCTTCCGTGGCAAGCTCCTTCCAAGACCTGTCCACGGTCTTCGGCGTGGCACTGGGTAAAGAAGGGCTCCTGGGCCTCTTTTCCGATCCCGGCCGCATTCCCTTGGTCCTCATGACCATCTTCGCCTTCTCCCTCAGCGACACCTTCGACACATTGGGCACCTTTATCGGCACCGGTCGCCGCTCGGGAATCTTCAGCGAAGACGATATTCGCAATATGCAAACGAGCTCCGGCTTTAAATCGAAACTGGACAAGGCTCTCTTCGCCGACTCCGTCGGCACGGTCATCGGCGCTTTTATCGGCACCAGCAACACCACCACCTATGTGGAAAGTGCGGCGGGCATCGGCGCCGGCGGACGCACGGGTCTCACCTCCGTGGTGACGGCGATTATGTTCCTGTTGGCCATCGTCATTGCACCGGTGGCGGGTCTGGTTCCCGCACAAGCCACGGCTCCCGTTTTGATTATCGTGGGCATTATGATGTGTGCCAGCTTTAAAGAAATCGAATGGACCGATTTGGAATGTGCCGTACCGGCCTTCTTCGCATCGATCTTCATGGGCCTCAGCTACTCCATCAGCAACGGCATTGCCGCAGGTTTTATTTTCTACTGCGTCGTCATGATCTTAAAGGGCAAGGCCAAAGAGCTGCACCCGATCCTTATCGGATCCACGGTTTTATTCTTAATCAACTACGCCCTGATGGCCTATTTGGCTATGTAGGAAAAAGGAGGCTTCGGCCTCTTTTTTTATGCCGCAAAGAGGGCTGTAGAAAATAGGGGAGAAAGGTTATAATGGATGCAGCACAGAAAGCAAGACGGAAAGGAGATCACATGAAGACTCAAGATTTATTGCAGGCGTTAAAAGAAAAGACTTGGGTGAGCCTGACCCACGAAGTGACGAAAGACATGGCCATTTACCAGGCCTTTAATCCCTTAGGCGAGCGCGTGCTCACCACCTTGGAGGAAACGGGATCGGACAATCGGGAGTACACCTTGGGCACCTCCCACGGCACCCACGTGGACGCACCGGCCCACTTTATGGCGGGAGGAAAGATCCTTTCGGACATTTCGCCCAAGGAGCGCTACCTGCCTCTGTACGTCATCCACTTGGAAGATAAGGTTAAGGAAGAGCCGGGCTATGCCGTCACCGTGGACGACATTCTGGCATTTGAAGACGAACACGGCCCCATTCCGGAAGGCGCCTTTGTGGCCTTTTCCTCGGGCTGGTACAAGCGCATCTACTCCCAAGAAGACTTCACCAACACCCATGAGGGCGTGGAAGTGACGCCGGGTTGGTCCGTGGCGGCGCTGGAGTACTTGAGCCGCACGCGAAAGATTGCCGCCATCGGTCACGAAACCTTAAACACCGACGCCGGTCCCGAAGCCGCCGAGGCGGGGGACTTGGTGGCCCAACGCTTCTGGCTCAACGAAAACAAATACCAAGTGGAGGTCATGGCCAATTTAGATCAGGTGCCCGCGACCGGCGCCGTGATCATGATCAATGTCCTTCACATCAAAGGCGCCGTGGCCTTCCCCGCCGAAGTCACCGCCGTCTTCGACGCATAAAAATAAAGCTATTGCCGCGATATGGGCAATAGCTTTTTCTTTACCATAAGGGATTCAATTCTTCTAAAAAATCGTGAACCGTGGCGAAGGCCTCGGCCTCTTCTTCCAAAATTTGCTCGTTGGCGCCGGAAAGGGAAATGGTGCCGATGCAATCCTCCCGTTTGTCGAAAATGGGAATGGCGATGGAGCCGATGCCGTCATTGATCTCGCCGATCTCCAAGGCGTAGCCCTTTTCTCGCGTGGCCTCCATTTCCTCTTTCAGGGCGGAATCCTTCGTAATGGTTTTATCCGTGTAGGGAACGAGGCGGGTGTCGGCGATGTAATTATCTACCACCGATTCCGGCAAACTGGCCAGATAAGCCTTCCCCGACGCCGTGGCGTGAAGGGGAAAGGGCGTGCGGGAGCGGGTCATGATCAGATAGCGTGTATTGTCCGGCACCTCGGTAAACACGGTGAGGAGCTGGCCGTCTTCCACCATGTTCAGGCGGGCGCTCAGCTCAAATTGATTGGCCCAGACTCTGAGCATGGGTTGAATGATATTTTTGACGTGGAAGAGATATTGATCTTCCACCAAATTGGCTTTGGGAATAAAGGCGACGCCCAAGTGGTAGTCGTTCTCCGCTTCGTCGCGGCTTAAATATTGAAAGTGAACCAGTGTATTGACCAACCCGCGGGTGGTGTTAACATTTAATTTCACCAATTTAGAAATTTCCGACAAGCTCAACTTCGGATGCACGGCATCGAAGCAATCTAAAATAGCAAAGGCCCTGGCAAGGGACTGAATGGTTCGGGGCGTCTTATCCATAACAACCTCCTCGTGTGTTGAATCGTTCTATAGTTAGATTACACCACATTTCATTGAATAGAAAGGGAAAAATCATCTTGAACCGTAAAAATTTTATGGTACACTAATAGAGCGAGTGATTAGAAAAGGAGAACAACTTTGAGCAATCGATTCGGAAAAATTGCGGCCATCGTGCTGGGCATCTTGGCTGTCATATACATTCTGGGCGGCATTCTGTTTACGCAGGTTTACATGCCGAAGACTTCCGTAAACGGAGCCGATATATCCCTGCAGCCCAAGGCGGACTTAAAGGAGAATTTTAAAAAGTCATGGAAGGATTATGCCTTAACCGTCGTAGGCAAGGACGAAAAGACCGACACCATCAAGGCATCGACCATCGACTACGTGGAAACCATGCCCGATTTTAAAATAAAAGAATACAGTTCCTGGGGATGGCCCGTTTACGCCTTTACGGAAAAAGATTATAAGGTGAAGACAAACATCAGCTACGACGACGCAAAGCTTGAAACTGCTTTGGCGTACATGCACATGGTGGCGGACAAAGATATTACGGATCCCACCCCACAGATGATCGTCTACAAGGAAGGGGAAGGCTACTCCATTGCCGATGCCAAGGAAGGCACCCGCTTAGACGGACCCAAGCTGAAGAAGGCCGTGCTGGATTCCTTCCATAAGCAGGACAAAGAGCTGGACGCGAAGAAAGCGGATCTTTATCTGAAGGCCGCACCGGCGGAAGATTTGGACCACATGAAAAAGCACGTAGCCAGTTTAAATACCATCGAAGGATACAAGCTGACCTACAATTTCTCCGACAGAGAAGAAGTCTTGGCCGGGGAACCTTTAATCAATCTCTATAAATCTGCCGAAGACGGCAGCTTGGAGCCCGACGAGGAAAAGGTCAAGGCCTATGTGGCCGGGCTCGGGGAAAAGTACGACACCTTTAAAGGCACCCGCGACTTCCAAGCCACCGGCGGCGCCATGATGCGCGTAGTGGGCGGCATTTACGGCTGGCAAATCGACCGGCCCAAGACCGTGGAGCAGCTGATGACGGCCATGAATGACATGAAGACTCAAACCATGGAGCCGGTGTATAAGCGCCGGGCCAGGAGCCGGAATGTGAACGACATCGGCAACAGCTACATCGAAATCGACATCGCCCGTCAGCATATGTGGCTGTACAAAGAAGGCAATTTGGTCATCGACACGCCGGTGGTCACCGGCAATCCCTACGCCGGCAACAGCACGCCCACCGGGACCCACGAAGTCTGGATGATGGAGCGCAACCGCTACCTGACCGGGGACACCTGGAAGAGCTACGTCAAATACTGGATGCCCTTTAACTGGACGGGCTGCGGCATTCACGACTCCAGTTGGCGGGGAAGCTACGGCGGCAACATCTACCGCGGCGGCGGGAGCCACGGCTGCGTGAACACGCCTCCCTCCAAGGCGCCGACCTTCTACGAAAATGCCTTTATAGGCATGCCTGTCATCGTCTACAATTCCAACAAACACGCTATTTAAGGAAGCGCCTGCGGGCGCTTTTTTGCTTGAAGGAAAATTTGTCGTGAAAATTATGGGAAAATATGAATCGGAGTCTGTTTTCCCGCGGTCATTTGTTGTAAAATAAATTGTACGATTTGCTTGTATGACAGGAGGGTTTTTTTTGAAAACTATTTACGAAGGAAAGACGAAGAACATTCTTCAAGAAGACGGCAAGACTTACTTTTATTTCAAGGACGACGTGACGGGCAAAGACGGCGTCTTCGATCCCGGTGAAAACCAAGTAGGCCTTTCCATCGAAGGTTCGGGCCGCGCATGCATCGCCATGAGCAAATACTTCTTTGAAAAATTCGAAGAAGAAAAAATCCCTACACACTTTATTTCCGCCGACGTGGACAATCGTCTCATGGAAATCAAGCCCGCCAAAGTTTTCGGCAAGGGCTTGGAAGTCATCTGCCGCTTTAAAGCCACGGGCAGCTTCATTCGCCGCTACGGCAAATACGCCAACGACGGCGACGATTTAAATCGCTACGTGGAATTTACTTTAAAGGACGACGAACGCCAAGATCCCCTGATCAACGAAGATGCTTTGGTTCTCTTGGGCATTTTGAAGGAAGGGGAATACGACCGCATTAAGGAACTCACTCGTTCCATTTCCCAAGTCATCTACGATGACTTAAAGGCACGTGGCCTGGAAATGTACGATATTAAATTGGAATTCGGTCGCCTGGAAGGCAGCGACGAAGTCGTATTAATCGACGAAGTCTCCGGCGGCAATATGCGCGTCTTTAAAGGGGACGAATACATCGAACCCTTACGTCTTTCCGATATGATCGTCGGCAAGTAAGCACTGTTTTCGAAATCGCGAAAAGAGCCCTTCGGGGCTTTTTTTGTGCCCGAATATAAAATGGTTTCATTTCTCTATGGACGTGGTATAATAAAAACAGAATAAGATAATGATCTTCAGGGCGAGGTGAAATTCCTCATCGGTGGTAAAGTCCACGTGTCGAAAGACTGAATTGGTGCAATTCCAATACCGACGGTGACAGTCCGGATGGAAGAAGATAATTTTTTCATGTTTTGATGCCCGGAGACGCGGGCTTTTTTTGTGCCCGACAAAGGAGGAACCATGAACCAAATTCAGCGGACAAAGGCGCGCTATTCCACGAGGAGTTTAACCCGCCTTTCCCTCTTATCCGTCATCGCATTTTTATTTATGTACATCGAATTTCCCTTGGCCTTTATCGCGCCGCCCTTTATTAAAATCGACCTGTCCGACATTCCTGCCCTCATCGGCGGCTTTGCCATGGGTCCCGTGGCGGGGATCACCATCGAGCTGGTGAAGTGCATCCTCACCTTTTTCGTCCGCGGCACCACCACCGGCGGCGTCGGGGAACTGTCGAACTTTATCGTCGGCGCTTTGTTCGTCGGCCTTTCGGCGAAATTTTACAGCGAGCGCAGAACCTATCGCGGTGCCGTCGTCGGCCTCTTGCTCGGCGTCGTCGGCATGACCGTGGTGGCGACCTTGAGCAATTACTTCGTGGTCTTTCCCCTTTACGGAAAAATCATGCCCATGGATGCCATTATAAACATGGGCCGCGCCGTCACCCCTCGGGTCAACACCTTGTGGGATCTGATGATCTATTGCATCGTGCCCTTCAATCTCGTCAAAGGGCTCATTATTTCGGCGGCGACCTTGGCCTTGTACAAGCGCATCTCACGATTCTTACACGACTGATGGAAACTCCCGCCGATGCGGGAGTTTTTTTCGTGGGGCGGAGCGTTCTTTACAAAGGATAGTCCCTCCACTATAATGACCTTGAGGAAATGGTTCGTCTCGAAAGGGGAGGACCATCATTTGTTACATTGAAAAAATTTAGGAGGATGTTATGGGAGACGATAAAGTAAAAGTGAAAGCCAACGGCGCGGCGCTCTTGCCCTTTATTCTTTTCGTGTTGGTTTATCTCGCCACGGGCCTGATTTTAAATGCCATGGGCGTAGAAATGGCCTTTTACCAAGTGGCGGCACCGGTATGTATTCTTCCCGCCATTATTTTGGCCTTTATTATGTTTAAGGGCTCGATCGACGACAAGTTCAACGCCTTTGTGCGAGGCTGCGGCGACGAAAACATCATCATCATGTGTTTGATTTACATATTGGCCGGCGCCTTTGCCACCGTGTCGAAATCCTCCGGCGGCGTGGACTCCGTGGTCAACTTCGCCCTGTCTCTGATTCCCGTTCAATACATTACCGCGGGGATCTTTCTTATCAGCTGTTTTATTTCCCTTTCCACGGGCACGTCCGTAGGCACCATCTCCGCCGTGGGCCCTATTGCCGTCGGCGTGGCGCAAAAGGGGAATCTGCCCTTGGCGCTGGTCATCGGTGCCTTGGTGGGCGGCGCCATGTTCGGCGACAATCTCTCCGTCATATCCGACACCACCATTGCCGCGACGCGGACGCAAAATGTGGAAATGAAAGATAAGTTCCGCACGAATATAAAAATCGCCCTTCCCGCGGCGATTATTACCTTCATCATCTTGCTCTTTGTAGGCAAGCCTGCGGGCGATGTGGTGTTGGACGATTTGAGCTACAGTTTCGTTTTGATCATTCCCTATCTCTTCGTATTAATTTCCGCCCTCGCCGGCATGAATGTCTTTTTGGTTCTGACCAGCGGCATCGTCCTTTCCGGGATCATCGGCATGGCCACCGGCGGGCTTACCATGATGAGCTTCGCCCAAAACATTTTCGAGGGCTTTAGCGGCATGTTCGAGATCTTTCTCCTATCCATGCTTACCGGCGGCCTTTCTTACATGGTGTCTCAAAACGGAGGCATCGAATGGTTGGTGCAAAAGATTCGCGGCTTTGCAAAAGACGTGAAATCGGCGGAACTATCCATCGCCCTTCTGACCCTCGTCACCGACGCCGCAACGGCGAACAACACGGTGGCCATTATTATCGACGGGCCGGTGGCCAAGGAAATTTCCAGGGATTTTAAAGTGGATCCCAGGCGTTCCGCCTCCTTGCTCGACGCCTTCTCCTGTGTCATGCAGGGGATCATCCCTTATGGCGCGCAAATTTTAATCGCCGCGGGGCTCACCAAGGAACTGGGGGCGGCGGCGGTCTCTCCCGTGGAAATTATTCCCTTCCTCTGGTACCAAGGTCTGTTGGCGGTCTTCGCCCTGGCCTCCATTTTCATTCGCTTCGCCGATCCCAAGGACGAATGGGATTTTGAAAATGATGTGCCCATGCCGTCTTCCGTTAGTAAGTAAAAACAAAGCGTCGATGAGAGAAATCTCCTCGGCGCTTTTTTCATGCTCCGCCATGTTCAGGCACAAAAAAATAAGACCGGCTCGTCCGATCTTATCTTTTCATAGGCCGCCGGAGCGGTCTGTCTTATTCTTCGTCTTCGTCTTCCGATTCGGTTTCGTCTACAGTGGGAACTTCGGCTGCATCGGCATCGTCTTCGTCTTCGACGATTTCTTCTTCACGAGGTTCTTGTAAGGAGCAGACGGCTTCTTCCAAATCCGTCAAGACTTCGATGTCGTCGATGGATGCGACGTCTAAGTCGGCGACGGTTAAGGTATCGCCAATTTGCATATCGGCAACATTGACGATGGCGTCGGAGGGAAGGCTGGTGGGCAAGCATTCGACTTCCACTTCTTCCAACAGTTGCAATAAGACGGAGGGTTCTACGCGAATGTCTTCGCGACCTTCCAATACGACGGGAATGGACAGCTTGATTTTTTCCTTCAAGTTAACGCCGTATGCGTCGAAGTGAATCAGTTGATTCTTGAAGGGGTGGGATTGGATTTCCTTAAACAGGATCTTGTAATCCTTTCCGTTGACATTGACGTCGACCAAAGCGGATGTACCGGCTTCATCGACGACTTTTTCCAATTCGTTGGCCTTGGCGGCAACGGCGACGGGTTCGGAGTCTTGAGCATAGAAGATGCCGGGGACGTAACCTTCGCCTCTGGTCTTCTTCGCGCCGGCCGTGCCCGTGTGTTCGCGATTAACTAAATTTAATTTAATGGTGTTCATTCATTTCCTCCTTTGTTTACTCAGCAATCTATTATACCTGAAATTGTGCTTGATTTCCACGTTTTCATTCACTTCGTCGGGTTTTTCTCCGGAAGAGGGAGAAAATTCCTGCGAAAAAGAAAAAATCCGGGCGAATAGACGAAGCTTCTCGGTCTATCTTCTCCAGCGCTTCAAGCGCTCCTTATTCCACTGGCGATCTTGAAAGTCGGCAATTCGATCGCTTATGCCGGTGAGAAAGCTCGGCATGTGATGCTCCCTTACTCCGGTGGAGCGGTGGTAGCGCACGCTGAGGCATAGGCCGATCATGGCCAGATTCACCATTTGGAAGGTGCCACCGTAGCTGATGAAGGGAAGGGGAATGCCGGTGACGGGCATGAGCCCCAAGGTCATGCCCATGTTCTCCCAGATGTGGATGAAGAGAACGCTTAAAAAGCCGAATATCATCAATTGTCCGCCCTTGTCTTTGGCAAGCTTCGTCAGTTGCAAGAGGCGGTAAAATAACAGGGCGTATAAGAGAATCAGAAGGGCGCCGCCGAGAAAGCCCAATTCTTCCACGAGGACGGGGAAGATAAAGTCCGTTTCCTTCGTAGGAATAAAATTAAATTGGGTCTGGGGTCCCTTGTAAAGGCCTCGGCCGAAGAGGCGGCCGTCGCCGATGGCGATGCGACCTTCGTAAGCTTGGTAGCCGCTGCCCGATGTGTTGGCGTCGGGTTTTAAAAAGTCCAGGATCCGGTCCTTCTGGTAATCGTCCAGGCGGGCATAGAGAATGGGCAGAGACAAAAAGCCCGCCCCCATGGCGCCGAAAATATATTTCCAGTCCAAGTCGGAAAAGAACAACATGACGGCGATGAAAAACAGAAAGACCATGGCCGTGCCGAAGTCGGGCTGGAGCATAATGAGCCCGACGGGAAAGCCCGCAAAAACCAGGGCTTTCGCCAGTTCTTTCGGCTCGTTGATCTTGTCGCCGTGGGCCTCTAAATAAAAGGCGAAGCAGATGACGAGAAAGATCTTGACGAATTCCGCCGGCTGAAAGTTAATGGGGCCGATGGCGAGCCAGCTCTTGGATCCCCAGGTCGTGTCCCCGTGGCCGAAGAGGAGCGTGGCCACTAAAAGCAAGACGCTGAGGCCGTAAAGAAATGGATAATAGCTTCGCCAGATGCGGTAGTCCACCAGCATGAGCCCGCAGGCAATGGCCGCGCCCAGCAGGGTGGCGACGCCCTGTTTGATTAAAAAGGGCCGGTTGCCGTAGGACAGGGTCGCCGAGGACAGCACCACGAAGCCCAAGAGGATAATGGCGGCGACGATCAAAACCAGGCTTCGATCCACGTCCCACTTGCCCGGATTCTCCCGTTTAAAAAAAGGCTTGATTTTTTCAAAAAGCTTTCGCTGAATCATAGTATCTCCTTTGTCAGAGTGTGATAGTATTATTATACAACAATAGAAAGGACTTGGGATGGAAGTAGACAGAATCAAAGACCGCTTGCACTTTCACGATTTGGCTTTGGTGCCGGCCCGCTCGCTGGATGCCATGGCTTCTGTTTTCGCGAAAAGAAAAGCGGCGGGGGACATGCTGCCCATCGAAGAAGAGGATCTGCTCCTGCGCATGGATCCGGCACAGTCCCTGCCCTCGGTGAAGTCTATTTTCGTCGCCTTTGAACAAGTGCCCTTTTCCCATTGCGAGCCGGCGCCGAAGGAAGGCTACGGCCGCTTGGCGGGCTTTTCACGGGACAGGGATTACCACTTGATTCTAAATGAAAAAATGGCCCGTCTGGAAAATTACTTACAGGATACCGTCCCCGGCATCGAATACCACCGCCAAGTGGACACGGGGCCCTTATACGAGCGGGGCTTTGCCGCCATGACGGGGAGGGGCTATATCGGAAGAAACGGCAGCTTCATTCATCATCGCCTGGGAAGCTATGTGGCCATCGGCCTCTTGCTTACGAATGTGGAAGGCGGCGAAGTCCTGAGCTCCGAAGACAGCTGCGGAGATTGCAGAGCCTGTGTCGACGCCTGCCCGGGCCGGGCCATCGACATGAGCGGCGTGCTCCATCCCGGCCGCTGCCGCTCATGGATCACCCAAAAGCGGGGCGAATTGACGGAAGGAGAGCGGGCGGTCATGGCCGATTGGATCTACGGCTGCGACGTGTGTCAAATGGTCTGCCCGAAGAACGTGGGGATCGACGAGGTATTCGAGATGGAAGATCCCGTCCACCACATTCCCCTGGAAGGGCTGGAAGAGGAATCGAATCGCTCCTTTAAAAAACGCTACGGGCACTTGAGCGGCTCCTGGCGGGGAAAGAAGCAGTGGGTGAAAAACGCCGCCTACATTCGCCGTTATTTTGATGAGAGGAAGAAGTAATATGCCTTTAACGAAAGAAGACGCTTTAAAAGTCTATGAACGATTGGAAACCATGTTTCCCGACGCGCGGGCGGAGCTGGATTACACCACCCCCTACGAACTTTTAATCGCCACGATTTTGTCGGCCCAATGCACGGACGTGCGGGTAAATAAAGTGACCAAGGTTCTGTTCCAAGAGTACAACACGCCGGAAAAAATGGTGACCTTGTCTCAAGAAGAGCTGGAAAGCTATGTGAAAAGCTGCGGCGTCTATCGAAACAAGGCGAAAAACATCTTGGCGGCATCCCGCATTATTTTAGAATCCTGGGGCGGGGAAATTCCGCCTACCATCGAAGATTTAATGACCCTCCCCGGCGTGGGGCGAAAGACTGCCAATGTGGTGGCATCCAATGTGCTGGGCATTCCCGCCATCGCCGTGGACACTCACGTCTTTCGCGTGTCCAATCGCCTGGGCCTCGCCGAAAGCAAAAATGTGGACGGGACGGAAAAACAACTCATGGCCATTTGGCCGAAAGAGTGTTGGACCAAGGGGCATCATCTCTTAATCTTTTTAGGCAGAAGAATCTGTAAGGCGCAACGGCCCCTTTGCGAAGACTGCGATCTGAAGGATCTCTGCCTCCATGTGCAAGGAGCATCGAATTAATGGAGAAAAATTACTTACACTTTCGTCGCAAGAAGCGGCGCCATTTAAAAAAACAGAAGAGAAAGCGCATGGCCACCGTGGCGGGCGCCGCGGTCCTGGTCTGTTTCATCGCCGTGGGCTTTCTGCCCACCTTCGGGATCATCAGCCCCGGGACCCATTACTGCGGCAACAGACTGGGTTTTTTGACGGTGAAGGCCGCAGAGGAAAAAATCAATAAGCATCGCGAAGATTTTCAAACAAAGACCGTCACCCTGACTCACAAGGAAAAATCCACCGCCTTAACCGCCGGCCAGATGGGCCTTTCCGTCAACGGCGAGCAGGCGGCGAAAGATGCATTGAAGGAAAGTCGGAGCCGTCACTTCCTCGGCCGCATGGGCCAGGTGTTTAAGCGGGAAGCCGTGCACACGCCCATTCAGGTGGATGAAGCCGTACTTAACCGCCGGCTCGGGAGCCTCGACGGCGTCCTGTACGCCACGGCGAAGCCCGCCACCGTGGCAATGGAAGGGGAGAAGGTAGTCATTCGCCCGGGTAATCAAGGAGAAATGCCCGACACGGCCCGCGCCATCGTGGACTTGTCTCACGGCATCGACGAGCCCGTGGAGATTCAAACGAAAATCGTGGAGCCCGCCATCGAAGCACAGGCCCTGGCGGGGATCGACGCAAAAATGGCCACGGCCGTCACCGAATACGATGTGAAGGACAAAAACCGCACCACCAATGTGGAAGTGGGCGCGGGATTTTTCCGCCGCATCGTCTTGGCGCCGGGAGAAAAGATTTCCTTCCTCTCCACCATCGGCGGCATCGACGAGGCCCACGGTTTCGTCAAGGGCAAGACCGTATCAAACGGCGTAGAGACCGAAGGTATCGGCGGCGGTGTCTGCCAAGTGTCCACCACCATGTACAATGCCGTGGCCCGGGCGGGGCTCAACATCATCACAAAATTCAATCACTCCAAACCCGTGCCCTATGCAAGAGAAGGCTTGGACTGCGCCGTGAGCGACGGCTACAAAGATTTTATCTTCGCCAATCCCTATACCAAGCCCGTGTATATAGAAACCACGGCCACGGACGGCAAGCTCAGTTGCACCGTCTACGGCCCCGGAGAAGAAAAGCCCTACACCATCGACCTGGTGCCGGAAAAGGTGCGAGACCTGCCGGCATCCAATGAAGAAAGCTACACCACGGATCTGCCCGCAGGGGAAATCAAAGTGCTGCAAAAGCAAGTGAACGGATCGATCTACAATACCTATGCCGTCTATTCCCAAGAGGGAAAGGGAAGCAAACGGCTGTTGGTGGCAAAGAGCCGCTACGTCCCCGTGGACGGAAAAGTTTTAATCGGGAAGGGAAAATAAATCCTTGCTTTTTAAAACGCGTCATGTTAATATAATAAATTGCATAATAATCTAAAATTATATGGAAAAGACGGTCGCAGCTACGGAAGAAGATGTATTTGTAAGTTATTGACGATTCATGCATGAGGAAATTCTTACACATACATTTTTTGTTTTTCGAAGAAACTGTAAGGGGTGAGGAATTTAGATGGTACATCCTGTTCAATATGGTAAACGGGAGAGAATGAGCTACTCCAGAATCGATGACGTGTTGGAAATCCCAAATCTTTTGGGCGTTCAAACCGATTCGTTCAAGTGGCTCATCGACGAAGGTCTCAGGGAAGTGTTTCGGGATATTTCGCCGATCGAAGACTTTGCGGGAAATCTAATACTGGAATTCGTGGACTACTACGTGTCCGAGGAGAAAAAGTATGATTTCGAAGAAGCAAAGGAAAAGGACACCAATTATTCGGCACCTTTAAAAGTTAAGGTCCGGCTCATTAATACGGAAACCGGCGAAGTCAAGGAACAAGAGGTCTTTATGGGAGACCTCCCCTTAATGAGCGCCACGGGCACCTTTGTCATTAACGGGGCGGAACGTGTCGTGGTCAGCCAATTGGTTCGCTCCCCCGGCGCCTATTATAAGGTGGAATTCGACAAGACGGGCAAGCAATTGTTCTCGTCGACCCTGATTCCCAATCGCGGTGCCTGGTTGGAATTCGAAACCGACGCCCAAGGCGTGGTCAATGTGCGCATCGACCGCACGCGAAAGATTCCCATTACGATTTTGCTCCGTGCTATCGGTGTGGAAAGCAATATGGAAATCACCCACCTTATGGGCGAAACGGAAGAGCTCTTAAAAGTTTTTGAAAAGGATCAAACCAGCAATAAACAGGAAGCGCTCCTGGAAATCTACAAAAAGCTGCGTCCCGGCGAACCGCCCACGGTGGAAAGCGCCCAATCCCTTTTCGAGAACATGTTTTTCGATGCCCGTCGCTACGACATGGCGAAAGTGGGCCGCTATAAATTCAATAAGAAACTCGCCCTGCGCGAACGCCTGCAAAATCAAATTTTGGCGGAAGATGTCATCGACGGCGAAACCGGCGAAGTCATGGGCACCGCCGGCGAACGCGTCAGCCGCGAGCAAGCCGTGGCCATCGAAAATGCCGGCATCAATCGGGTGGAAATCCTCGTCGACGATCCCGACGAATTAGGGGAAAAGATGAAAATCGTCCTCCTCGGAAATAATTTCGTGGATCCCGATGCCTTGGATACGGACATCGACTTTGAAGCCCTGGGCTTTAGAGAAAAAATCTATCTGCCACGCCTGAAAGAACTCATGGAAGAGTACGAAGGGGAAGAGCTCCTTACCCGTTTGAAATTACATTATAAAGAACTGTCCCCGAAACATATTTTAGTGGACGATATTTTGGCGGCGGTTAACTACGAATTTAACTTGTTCTACGGCATCGGTAAAACCGACGACATCGACCACTTGGGCAATCGTCGCATCCGTTCCGTGGGCGAGCTTTTGCAAAATCAATTCCGAATCGGCTTAACCCGTATGGAACGGGTGATTCGCGAACGCATGGCGGTGCAAGATCCCGATTCCGCCACGCCTCAATCCTTGATCAATATTCGTCCGGTGACGGCGGCCATTAAGGAATTTTTCGGTTCCTCCCAATTGTCACAATTTATGGACCAAAACAATCCCCTGTCGGAGCTGACCCACAAGCGTCGTCTCTCCGCCTTGGGGCCCGGCGGTCTGTCCAGAGACCGTGCCGGCATGGAAGTTCGTGACGTGCACAACTCCCACTACGGAAGAATGTGCCCCATTGAAACGCCTGAAGGTCCGAACATCGGCTTGATCACATCCTTAACCACCTTTGCCCGTATTAACGAATACGGCTTCATTGAAGCGCCCTACAGAAAGGTCGTCAAAGGCGAAGGCTTGGTTACCAACGAAATCGAATACATTACCGCCGATGTGGAAGACGAAAACATCATCGCCCAAGCCGACGAAAAAGTGGACGAAAGCGGCCACTTCATTAACGATCGGGTAATCGCCCGAGGCATCGACGGCTTAGTCGACGTTTACAAGAGCGAAGACATCAGCTACATGGACGTCTCGCCGCAACAAATCGTCGCCGTAGGGACCAGCATGATTCCCTTCTTGGAAAACGACGACGCCAACCGCGCCCTCATGGGTTCGAACATGCAGCGTCAAGCGGTGCCCTTGTTGAAAACTGAAGCCCCCATCGTGGCTACGGGGATCGAATACAAGGCGGCTCGCGACTCCGGCGTCTGCGTCATTTCCACCGACGACGGTACCATTAAAAAAGTTGCCAGCGATAAAATCGTCCTGACACCGGATGGCGGCAAAGACGACATCGTCTTCCGCCTCCACAAATTCGAAAAGGCCAACCAAGGCACCACCATTAACCAACGCCCGATTGTGACGGAAGGTCAAAAGGTGAAGCGCGGCGAAGTCATCGCCGACGGCCCCTCCACGGACTTAGGGGAAATGGCCTTGGGTAAAAATATTCTCATCGCTTTTATGAACTGGGAAGGTTACAACTACGAAGATGCCATGCTCATTAACGAAGAGCTGGTGATCGACGACGTGTTGACCTCCCTCCACATCGAGGAATACGAAGCCGAAGCTCGCGACACGAAATTGGGACCGGAAGAAATCACCCGGGACATTTCCAATGTCAGCGACGACATGCTTAAAGACTTGGACGAACGCGGTATTATTCGTGTCGGTGCGGAAGTCAATCCCGGCGACATTCTCGTCGGCAAAGTCACGCCCAAGGGTGAGACGGAGCTTTCCGCAGAAGAACGTCTCTTGCGCGCCATCTTCGGCGAAAAGGCAAGAGAAGTCAGAGACACCTCCCTCCGCCTGCCCCACGGGGAAGCGGGGATCGTCGTGGACGTGAAGGTCTTCAGCCGCGCCGATGACGACGAGCTGCAGCCCGGCGTCAACGAAATGGTCCGCGTCTTTATCGCCACGAAGCGCAAGATTCAAGTCGGGGACAAGATGTGCGGTCGCCACGGGAACAAGGGGGTTATCTCCCGCGTCCTTCCCAAGGAAGACATGCCCTATATGCCCGACGGACGTCCCATTCAAATCGTACTGAACCCCTTGGGCGTACCTTCTCGTATGAACTTGGGTCAAGTACTGGAAGTGCACTTGGGCCTCGCCGCTAAAAAGCTGGGCTGGCACGTAGCCACCCCCGTATTCGACGGCGCCAACGAACAGGATATTTTCGACACCTTGGAGGAAGCCGGCTACTCCGCCGACGGCAAGGTACAGCTTCGAGACGGCCGCACCGGCGAAGATTTCGATCACCCGGTCACCGTGGGCTATATGTACATGCTTAAGCTTCACCACCTGGTCGACGAAAAAATCCACTCCCGCTCCACCGGTCCCTATTCCCTCGTCACCCAACAACCTTTGGGCGGCCGTGCTCAATTCGGCGGCCAACGGTTCGGGGAAATGGAAGTGTGGGCCCTGGAAGCATACGGCGCAAGCCACACCTTGCAGGAAATGCTGACGGTTAAATCCGACGATATCGTGGGCCGTGTCAAGACCTACGAAGCCATCGTCAAGGGCGAAAATATTCCGCAACCGGGCATTCCCGAATCCTTTAAGGTTCTGATTAAAGAGCTGGAAGCACTGGCTCTTGAAATACAAGTCCTGGACGAAGACGAAAACGAAGTGGATCTGAGCACCGATGACGACGATCTCAACCACTTGGATTCCATGGACGGAAAAATTGACGGAGAAGATGCTGGGGAGCTTATCGAAGGAAAATCTGCGGTGGATGCCTTGGCCGGCATTCGCAAGATTTCCGGCGATACGATTCCGACAGGCTTTACACAAGACGAAGAAGAGGAATAAGTCCTTTTCGGCAGTTGAAGGTATATAAAGAAAGGAGTCTTGCTCCTTGAGCAGAAACGAATTATTTCATTCCATTAAAATCGGCTTAGCATCCTCGGAAAAAATCAGATCTTGGTCCTATGGGGAAGTCAAGAAGCCGGAAACCATTAACTACAGAACATTAAAGCCCGAAAAAGAAGGTCTTTTCTGCGAAAAGATTTTCGGACCCACGAAAGACTGGGAATGTTCCTGCGGAAAGTATAAGCGCCTGCGCTACAAAGGCGTGGTCTGCGAAAAGTGCGGCGTGGAAGTCACCAAGTCCAAGGTGCGCCGGGAACGCATGGGCCACATCGAATTGGCCGCACCGGTCTCTCACATTTGGTACTTTAAGGGCATTCCTTCCCGCATGGGCCTGGTCATGGACATCAGCCCCCGGGCACTGGAAAAAGTCCTCTACTTCGCATCCTACATCGTCACACGCGTCGACGAAGGGGTGCCGGATCTATACGAAAAGCAACTTTTGACCGAAACGGAATACCGCGAATTTAAGCGGGAATACGGCGACAAATTCGAAGCGAATATGGGTGCCGAAGCCATTCGGGATCTGTTGCGCAAAATCGATTTAGACGAGATTTCCAAGGATCTCAGAGAACAATTAGACGACGCCACCGGGCAAAAGCGGGTGCGCATTACCCGCCGCTTGGAAGTCATCGAAGCCTTCAGAAGCTCCGGAAACAAATGCGAGTGGATGATCTTGGATTGCATCCCCGTCATTCCGCCGGAACTGCGCCCCATGGTGCAATTAGACGGCGGTCGCTTCGCCACATCGGACTTAAACGACCTGTACCGCCGCGTCATTAACCGGAACAACCGCCTGAGAAAGCTCATGGACATCGGTGCGCCTGAAATCATCGTGCGCAATGAAAAGCGCATGCTCCAAGAATCCGTGGACGCCTTAATCGACAACGGCCGCCGCGGCCGCCCGGTCACCGGCGCGGGGAACCGCCCCTTAAAGAGCCTTTCCGAAATGTTGAAGGGCAAGCAAGGGCGCTTCCGTCAAAACCTGCTGGGTAAGCGGGTGGACTACTCCGGTCGTTCCGTTATCGTCGTCGGACCGTCCTTGAAATTCTATCAATGCGGTCTGCCGAAAAACATGGCCTTGGAACTGTTCAAGCCCTTCGTAATGCGGGAGCTCGTGGAACGGGAACTGGCCCACAATATTAAAAGCGCCAAGCGCATGGTGGAACGGGTGCGCCCCGAAGTATGGGACGTGCTGGAAGATGTCATTAAAGACCATCCCGTGCTCTTAAACCGTGCGCCTACCCTGCACCGTTTGGGGATTCAAGCCTTCGAACCGGTGCTCGTGGAAGGCAAAGCCATTAAACTCCATCCCCTGGCATGTACGGCCTACAATGCCGACTTCGACGGGGACCAAATGGCGGTTCACTTGCCCTTGTCGGCGGAAGCCCAAGCGGAAGCTCGCCTCTTAATGCTTTCCACAAACAATATTTTGGCATTGAAAGACGGCAAGCCCATTACCACGCCGTCTCAAGACATGGTTCTAGGGATGTACTACCTGACCATGGACAGAAAGAGCCACGTCAAAGGCGACGGCATGACCTTTATGGATGAAAAGGAAATGTTGCATGCCTATGCCTGCGGCTGGGTTCATCTCCATTCCCACGTCAAGGTGCGTCGCTTTAAAGATGAAGAAGACAAGCGGGGCAAGATCGTGGAAAGCACCGTCGGTCGCTTTATGATCAACCGCGCCATTCCCCAAGACCTTGGTTTTGTGGACAGGGAAAAAGATCCCTACGGCTTGGAAATCGATCAGGTGATTAACAAAAAGCTCTTAGGCAAAATCATCGATCGCTGCTATAAACTCCACGACAATTTGGAAACCGCGGCCTTCCTCGACGAAGTGAAGAGCTTAGGCTACCACTACTCCACCATCGGCGCCATGTCCATTTCCATGGGCGACGTTGAAATTCCCAAGGAAAAGCCGGACATTCTCCATCAAGCGGATCTGGACGTTGAAAAATACGAAAAGGCGTTCCGCAAGGGTCTCATCAGCGACGAAGAGCGCTACGAACACGTTATCGACATTTGGAACGAAGCCACGGACCACTTAACGGACAAGGTTATGGAAGGCTTCGGCGAATTAAACAATATCTTTATTTTCGCCGACTCCGGAGCCCGTGGTTCCAAGAACCAAATTCGTCAATTGGCCGGTATGCGCGGGCTCATGGCCTCGCCTTCCGGACGTACCATCGAAGTTCCCATTACCTCAAACTTCCGCGAAGGTCTGGACGTACTGGAATTCTTTATGTCCACTCACGGTTCTCGGAAGGGCTTGGCGGATACGGCACTGCGTACCGCCGACTCCGGTTACCTGACCCGTCGTTTGGTCGACGTATCTCAACAAGTGACCGTCACCGAGGAAGATTGCGGTTCGGACAGCTACATCGTGGCCAAGTCCTTTAAAGACGGTCGCGAAATGATCGAAGAAATGCAGGATCGTATCGAAGGCAGAACCTCTTACGAAGACGTGCATCATCCGGAAACCGGCGCCCTCCTCGTCAAGGCGGGTGACATGATCGGTTCCAAAGAAGCCGAAGCCATTATTGCCGCCGGCATCGAAGAAGTGAAGATTCGCTCCGTCTTGGGCTGTAATTCCGAAGATGGCGTCTGCGCCAAGTGCTACGGCGAAAACATGGCTACGGGTCGCCCCGTGGGCATCGGCGAAGCCGTCGGCGTCATCGCCGCACAATCCATTGGCGAGCCCGGGACTCAGCTGACCATGCGTACCTTCCACACCGGCGGGGTCGCAGCGGCAGCGGACATTACCCAAGGTTTGCCTCGTGTCGAAGAACTTTTCGAAGTGCGTAAGCCCAAGGGTCTCGCCATTATCGCCGAGATCAGCGGCACGGTGGACATTCGCGAAACGTCGAAGAAGCGTGAAATCGTCATTACCGCCGACGACGGCACCTCGGAAGCTTACACCGTGGTTTACGGCGCCCGCATCAAGGTAAAACCCGGCGACCGGGTAGAAAAGGGCGACGAGCTTACCCAAGGCTCCGTCTATCCCCAAGACCTGCTTCGCGTCAAAGGCGTCATGGGCGTTCAGGAATACATCGTCAGAGAAGTACAACGGGTTTACCGTCTGCAAGGGGTAGACATCGACGACAAGCACATCGAAGTCATCGTTAAACAAATGATGTCCAAGGTCCGCATCGACGATGCCGGCGAAACCAGCCTCCTCCCCGGCAGCATGGTGAGCAAAAAAGAATTCGAACGGGCCAACAAAAAGGCGGCGGAAGCCGGCCTTCAAGAAGCCACGGCGATCCCCACCTTACTCGGGATTACCAAGGCCTCCCTGGCTACGGATTCCTTCCTCTCTGCGGCGTCCTTCCAAGAAACGACCCGCGTCTTAACCGATGCGGCCATTGAAGGAAAGCAGGACTACCTCAAGGGCTTAAAGGAAAATATCATCATCGGCCAACTGATTCCCGCCGGTACCGGCGTTCGCAAGAACGGCACGGTCTACTGGGAAGAAGAGGACAAGCGAAAAATAGATTTGGACATTCTCGAAGGAATGAGCCTGTAAATAAGAAACTCCGCTTCGGCGGAGTTTTTTCTATTGACAAGAAAGCCGTAAAGGAATACCATTTACAATAACATTGTAAAAGGAGATGTCCAATGAAAACAAAACACTTGACGGCCATGGCCATGTACCTGGCCCTTATTATTCTCAGCGGTTTATTGATTATTCCCACGCCTGTTGGCGTGCCCATCGTGCTTCAAAACATGGTCTGTGCCATGGCGGGCGCGGTCCTCGGGAAGAAACACGGCACACTCACCGTCCTCGTCTTCTTGCTTTGCATTGCCTTGGGGCTTCCCGTGCTGCCCGGAGGTCGCGGCGGCGCCGCCGTCTTTTTAGGCGCCACCGGCTCTTACTTTATCGGCTACCTGCTTTCGCCTTACTTTGTGGGCCTCGCCCTGGAAAAGGTAACGAGTCGCAGCTATGTGACCTATCTGATCGTCTTCGTCCTCTTCGGCGCCCTGCTCATTAACTTCTCGGGCCTGTTGAGTCTGTACCATAACAGCGAAAGTTTATCCGCCGCCTTTAAGACCATGATCGCCTTTATTCCCGTGGATCTCATCAAGGCCGTGCCTGTCGCCTGGGTGGCGCAACGGATTTACGTATCGAAGCCCGGTTTTTTAAAAGAAATTCAGGGATAAAAGGGGATAAATCCCGCAAAATGCTTGAAAATTGAAGGAAAAGATGGTACACTACCAGAGTGTAAATCGAACGCATTAGGAACTACCCGCTCTACGGGTAGTTTTTCATGATTGAAATCGATTTGTGCTGTTAGAAAATCCCAATTATTAAAGGAGGTGCACTAAGTGCCTACAATCAACCAACTTGTAAAGAAAGGTAGAAAGAAATCCGAAACCAAGTCGAAATCTCCGGCTTTAGGATTCAACTACGACTCTTTACTAAAAGAGCAAACCGTCGTCAATTCTCCTCAAAAAAGAGGCGTTTGCGTCGCGGTTCGTACTGTAACGCCGAAGAAACCGAACTCCGCGCTTCGTAAAGTTGCCCGTGTTCGTCTTTCCAACGGCTATGAAGTCATGGCATACATTCCCGGAATCGGCCATAACTTACAAGAACACAGTGTCGTCTTAGTTCGCGGTGGTCGTGTCAAAGACCTTCCCGGTGTACGTTATCACGTCGTACGCGGAAGCTTGGATACCGCCGGCGTCGACGGAAGAAGACAAGCGCGTTCCAAATATGGTGCAAAGAAACCGAAAAGTAACTAATCAAAGAGCACAATCTTTTTAATAGATGCTCTTGGCACACGACGTATGTCGAGTACCGTTGATTTTTCTCAACCAAATAGTTAAGGAGGGAAGAGAATGCCAAGAAAAGGACATATTCCTAAAAGAGAGGTCATGCCCGATCCCGTCTACGGCGATGTTGTTATTACCAAATTAATCAACAATGTCATGTTGGACGGCAAGAGAGGCACGGCCCAACGAATCGTCTACGGCGCATTGGATGCCGTAAAAGAAGCAACCGGTGAAGAACCCTTAGAAGTATTCTACAAAGCGTTAAACAACGCCATGCCGGTTTTGGAAGTTAAAGCACGCCGTATCGGCGGTGCCAACTATCAAGTACCCTTGGAAGTACGTCCCGAAAGACGTCAAACCCTGGGACTTCGCTGGATCGTCCGCTACGCCAGAGCCCGCGGTGAAAAAACCATGGTCGAACGCTTAGCCAAAGAAATCTTGGATGCATCCAACGACTTAGGCGGCGCTGTAAAGCGTAAAGACGAAATGCATCGTGCAGCAGAAGCGAACAAAGCTTTTGCTCATTTCAGATGGTAAGAAAGGGGAAATTACGTGGCTAGAGAAGTGCCGCTTAATAAAGTACGCAATATCGGAATTATGGCGCACATCGACGCCGGTAAAACGACGACGACCGAACGTATCCTGTATTACACCGGTCGGATTCATAAGATCGGAGAAACCCACGACGGTGGCGCCCAAATGGACTGGATGGAGCAAGAACAAGAGCGTGGTATCACCATTACCTCGGCTGCTACCACCGCACACTGGAAGGGCTACCGCCTGAACATCATCGACACACCGGGCCACGTTGACTTCACCGTCGAAGTTGAACGTTCCCTTCGCGTGTTGGACGGTGCCGTATCCCTCTTCGACGCCAAGAGCGGCGTTGAGCCCCAATCGGAAACGGTTTGGCGTCAAGCTGACCGCTACCACGTCCCCCGAATTGCGCACATTAACAAAATGGACGTAACCGGCGCGGACTTCTTCCGTTCGGTTAAAACCATCGAAGATAAATTACACGGCAATCCCGTGCCCATTCAAATTCCCATGGGCGCCGAAGAAAACTTCATCGGCATGATCGACTTGGTCACCATGGAAGCTGAAATCTACAAAGACGACATGGGAACCGAAATCGAAATTACGGAAGTGCCGGAAGAATACAAGGCACAAGCCGAAGAATGGCGCGAAAACCTCATCGAAAAAGTCTCCGAATTCGACGAAGACTTAATGATGGCCTATCTCGAAGGGGAAGAAGTAACCCAAGAAGATATTAAGCGCGCCATCCGTAAGGGAACCTTGGCCGTGGAAATGACCCCGGTAACCTGCGGTTCCTCTTACAAGAACAAAGGGGTTCAGTTACTGCTGGATGCCATTATCGACTACCTGCCCTCGCCGGTAGACATTCCCGCCATCGTGGGCATCGACCCCGATACGGAAGCGGAAGAAGATCGCCACGCAAGCGACGAAGAACCCTTCTCCGCATTGGCATTTAAAATCGTTACCGACCCCTATGTAGGGAAACTTTCTTACTTCCGCGTTTACTCCGGTACCTTGAAGGCCGGTAGCTACGTCTACAACTCCAGCAAGGGCAAGAGAGAACGCGTCGGTCGTATCCTTTTAATGCACGCCAATAAGCGTGAGGAAGTGGAAGAAATCTACGCCGGTGAAATCGCCGCTGCCGTCGGTTTAAAAGATACATCCACCGGGGACACCCTCTGTGACGAAGATGATCAAATCATTTTGGAAAACATGGAATTCCCCGAACCCGTTATCTCCGTCGCCATCGAACCGAAGACCAAGGCGTCTCAAGACAAAATGTCCATCGGCCTGCAAAAGCTCGCCGAAGAAGACCCCACCTTCAGAACCTACACCGACGAAGAAACCGGACAAACCATTATCGCCGGCATGGGCGAATTGCACTTGGATATTATCGTCGACCGTCTGCTCCGCGAATTTAAAGTCGAAGCAAACATCGGTAACCCGAAAGTATCTTATCGCGAAGGGATCCTCGGATCCGCAGACGGCGAAGGCAAATTCGTTCGTCAATCCGGTGGTCGCGGTCAATACGGCCACGCCAAAATCAAGGTCGAACCCTTGGAAGCAGGTCAAGGCTTCGTATTCGAAAACAACATCGTGGGCGGCGTTATTCCCAAGGAATTTATCGGCCCCACCCAACAAGGGATCGAAGAAGCTATGCAAAACGGTGTCCTGGGCGGTTACGAAGTCCTGGACGTCAAAGTCAGCCTCTATGACGGCTCTTACCACGACGTGGACTCCTCGGAAATGGCATTTAAGATCGCCGGCTCCATGGCACTGCGCGACGCACTGTCCAAGGCAAACCCCGTCCTGTTAGAACCGGTCATGAAAGTTGAAATCGTCACTCCCGAAGAGTACATGGGCGATGTTATCGGCGACATCAACTCTCGCCGCGGCCGCATGGAAGGGATGGAACTGGTAGCCGGCGCACAAATCGTCACCTGCTACGTCCCCTTGGCTGAAATGTTCGGCTACGCAACCAGCTTGCGTTCCAACACCCAAGGTCGTGCCAACTACTCCATGCAATTCGACCACTACGAACAAGTTCCCAAGAACGTGTCCGAAGAAGTACTCAACGGAAAAAATAAATAAGTTTATTCTACACTAAAGGAGGATTTACAATGGCAAAAGGAAAATTTGAAAGAAACAAACCCCACGTCAACGTCGGCACCATCGGCCACGTCGACCACGGCAAGACCACCCTTACGGCAGCAATCACCCTCGTATTAAACAAACGCTTCGGCAGCGGCGAATTCGTCGACTACGCAAACATCGACAAAGCCCCCGAAGAAAGAGAACGTGGAATCACCATCTCCACTTCCCACGTCGAATACGAAACCGAAAAGCGTCACTACGCTCACGTCGACTGCCCCGGCCACGCCGACTACGTTAAAAACATGATCACTGGTGCAGCCCAAATGGACGGCGCCATCCTCGTCGTCTCCGCAGCAGACGGCCCCATGCCCCAAACCCGTGAACACATCCTCTTGGCCCGCCAAGTCGGTGTACCCAAAATCGTCGTATTCCTCAACAAACAAGACCAAGTCGATGACGACGAACTCATCGAACTCGTCGAAATGGAAGTACGCGACCTCTTAAGCGAATACGAATTCGACGGCGACAACACCCCCATCACCGTGGGCAGCGCCTTAAAAGCATTAGAAGATCCGGACGGAGAATGGGGAGACAAAATCGTCGCCCTTATGGAAACCGTCGACGAATGGATCGACGATCCCGTTCGTGACATCGACCACCCCTTCCTCATGCCCGTGGAAGACATCTTCTCCATCACCGGCCGCGGCACCGTCGCTACCGGCCGTGTAGAACGCGGAACCATCCAAATCAACGACAACGTCGAAATCGTCGGCCTCACCACCGAAAAGAGAACCGTCGTCGTTACCGGGGTTGAAATGTTCAGAAAACAACTCGACCGCGCCGAAGCAGGCGACAACGTCGGCCTCCTCCTTCGTGGCGTCCAAAGAGACGACATCGAACGCGGCCAAGTACTTGCAGCCCCCGGCAGCATCCATCCCCACACCAAATTCGAAGCCGAAGTCTACGTCCTGAGCAAAGAAGAAGGCGGACGCCACACCCCGTTCTTTAACGGCTACCGTCCCCAATTCTACTTCAGAACCACCGACGTAACCGGCGACATCACCCTCGCTGACGGCGTGGAAATGGTTATGCCCGGCGACAACGCCACCTTCAAAGTAGAACTCATCACCCCCGTCGCCATGGACGAAGGATTACGCTTCGCCATCAGAGAAGGCGGTCGCACCGTCGCCTCCGGGGTTGTATCCAAAATCGTAGAATAAAAACCAAAACAAATAGAGAAAAGGACGTGGAAACACGTCCTTTCTCTATTTAAAAATACATATTTCTCGGCGGGATCATACCCCTTTCTCTTTTTTTTGAGTAACGACTCATCCTTAACGGCATAGCCGACTGACTATAATCAAGATACTTCTTTAATTAAAATATTCATTCTTACATGCCTCTTAAACCCGGGGACGGGGGAAAGGGCTCAGAGCGAAGTAAGGTGGACCCGGTTCTTTGGACACGTCAACCCCTATGCGTGGAGCAGTGTTGAGCCGTATTCGTATGGCGTCATATCGCCGAGGCCTTCTTGGTATCGGCGGTAGCGGTAGTAGTTTATGTAGTCGGCGACGGCGGCTTCAATCTCTTGGTCGTCGGCGTTTTCGTCAAATGGGACTTCTTGTTTCATTTTTCCGAAGAAGGATTCGCAGGGCGCGTTGTCCCAGCAGTTGCCTTTTCTTGACATGGATTGGATGAGGCCCATGGATTGGACGGTGTCTCGGAATTTTTTTGCTGTGTAGTGAACGCCTTGATCGGAGTGGATGATGGCGTTTTGGCTGTAGCCACAGGCGTTGAGTTGCTCGAGGGTCTCGAGGACGAAGTCGAGGCTGTAGCTTGTGCTGGTTTTGTAGGCGACGGGTTCGTTGGTTTGGGCGTCGATGATGACGGAGACGTAGGAGAAGTGGCCTTGGTGTTTGATGTAGGTGATGTCGGTGAGGAAGAGTTTTCTGGCTTTGCCCGGCTTGAAGGCGCGCTTGACGCGGTTCGGGGCGATTTTGCTTTCTTGGCCGTCGTTTTTCCGTTTGTCGTAGGGCCGTGCTTTTTTCACCGGGCATTTGAGTTGGTATTTCCGCATGATGCGTTGGATTTTTTTGCGATTGTAGATGATGTCGTAGTCGTTTTTCAGGACCATGCGAAGGGAGCGGCTGCCTTTGTGGTAGTATTTGCCGCTATGGTCATAGGCTTTTTGTATGAAGTACAGGGCTTCTTGATCTGCTTCTTCTCTTCGTTGCCGGTTTTCTTTGCTGGCTTTGTAGTAGTAATAGGTGCTTCGAGGCAGTTGAAGATTTTCGCAAAGGGCTTTGATGTTAATGGCTTTCCCGTAGATTTCGACGGTTTCTTCGATAATTTTACAGAGATCAGTCGTTCCATATTCCTTCTTGTCGCATCGCCTCCCTCCTAGCCAGCCAGCTTTTTTTAATGCTTCGATCTCCGCAGCTTGTTGTTGTATGGTTTTTTCTTGCTTTGCCAGTTGCTCTTTGGCTTTTTTCAGATCGTCAATGGCATCGATAGCCTGAAGGGCTTCTTTTGCGGCTTCTTGGTCTATTGATGCGAGAATGGTGTCCCGAATGTGGCGCTCTTTCCACCGCGCGGTGGCCCGCTCGATGCGTTTGTCGCCTAAGATTTCCAGGTCAAAACCGGCTTCAACAAAGATTTGTTTAGGCCGCTTGCCTGTGCTCAGCGCATCAATGAAGTGTTTTTTAAATTCATCCGTATAGAGAATACATTTATCGTTGACTGATTTGACATTTGGATTGGTGCGTAAGATGGCTTGCTCTTCAGCAGTTAGTTTTCCTCGTCCCATGGTTTCCCTCCTTAATTGAATTATACACGATTTAAGGTAGGGGGAATGTCCAAATCTTGGGGACCGGGTTAAAGGCCGCATTTCCCCCGTCCCCGGGACCCCTTGCCCCCTTTCTGGCCGCGTGTGATTGGAAAGAAAATGCCTGCGGCATTTTCTACATATTTCCCTTTTCGTTGACGCGATAGGACACCTATGACACAAAAGCTGAGCGGCACTATGCAGATGACTGGCTTCACTGATAACCCGCCGCCCCTGTTACTCTGAGCGATCGCCTTCCATTTTAGACTTGCTCGCTCATGAGTGTCGCACTTAAAACACTCAACAGAGAAATTGCCCAAATAAAAATCATCCAGTAGCGAAGAAGCCCAACAGGAATCAAATGCCGTCAGGCATTTGCTCTGCTAAAAGGCGTTTTGTGGGTCGAGTGGGATGGGGTCCAGGGGAAGGGCCAGAGGGCGAATCGCAACGCCCTAGGCCCTTCCCCGGGTCTAAAAACCATGTAGGGATGAAATTTTAAACGAAAAAATAAATTGATTTTAAGAATTCAGTTGCGCAATTAAATTCAGGGTGATGGGATTTCTCACATCTTTAGAAAAAATGGAAGAAAGAATATTAATCGAGAAAAGAAAAAGTAGCCACTAAAAAATCCATTGGGGATCTTTCTCCCAATGGATTTTTCTATCGTCATTGTATTTGTTTTTTCTTTTCTCGGATGTCTAACAGGATGGGCAATGTAAGGCCTACGATGATGCAGGCGATGCCCAGGAGTTTGTAGACGGACAGGGTTTCGCCCAGCAGTGTGGTGCCCATAATGGTGGCGCAGAGGGGGTTCAGGGCGCAGAACATACCCGCCCGCTCCGGGGTGGTGTGTTGTTGCGCCACGGGTTGCAGGGTAAAACCGAAGCCGGTGCAGACGACGGCAAGGGCGAGGATAGCCGTCCATTCCGTTTGGCTTTGGGGCATTTGGGGTGTTTCGAGTAAAAAGGTGGCTGCCGTGGAGAAGATAAAGATCCAAAAGACCTGCAGGTAGCCCAACTGAAAGGAATCGTCTCTGCCGGAGGCGTAGCGGGCGGTCAAAAGGATGACCACGGCGTAGCTTACTGCCGCCAGGAGGGCGTAGATTTCGCCGCGGGACAGGGAGAGGCCGCCGGGGTTGTAGGTTAAAAAGCCGACGCCTAAGACGGTCACGGCGATGCCGATGAGGGCACTTTTCGTGGGCAGGCTGCGAGTGGTAATAGCGATTAGTATGGGCACGATGACGATGGATGTGTTTTCCAAAAACGCCACGGTAGATGCCGCTGCCGTCTTCAGTGCCATAAATTCAAAGGCCATGACGGCAAAGAATGCCACGCCTAAAACGGTGCCGTGGGCAAAGGTGCTTCGCGTCATGGGGTGAAGCTTTTTAAAAAACAGTGTCGTGAGTAGAATCGTGGCGATGGTAAAGCGGACGGACAGAAGATTGAAGACGTCCAGTCCCTGCATGCCGATTTTTATAAAGTAGTAGCTCGTGGCGCGGGCGATGATGACGGCGGCCAGGAGTATAGATGCGCTTTTTTCGCTCATAATACCTCCTTAATTATTGATGATAGACGGTCATGTCTCGGGTGAGAAAGTAGAGGACCACATTGCCCGCCACAAAAATAAGGGTGAGCAGGGCGGCGTAGAGAAGGGGCGCCTTGGTCATAATGCCGACGCCGATTAAAATCACGGCACAGCTGACCAGGAGGCTGCCCAAGCCCGAGAAGAAGGATTGTTTCGAATTTTTCGCCAGCTCTTGAGGATTGGTCCAGTTGTAATTGGCAAACTTCCAGTCGAAAAACAGGGAGATGCCGTTGATCAAGAGGGCATAGGCCAAGGGCCCTATGAGATAAAAGGGCAGGTAGACAGGCGCCGGCCTCAGATTGACGACGAGGAGTAGCCAAGCGATGAGATAAGCCGGAACGATGAGGCTTGCGGCCATAAAAAGCTTTCCTAGAAAAATCTGATGGCCTTTCAGGGGCAGGGTGTAGGTGTTGTAAGCACTGACACCCTCCAGAGAAAAGCTAAAGCCACCGAGATTCATCATGCCGGCGAGGCCCGTGAGAATTAAAAACAGGGCGGCGTCGGGGGAGACGAAGGCTTGGTTTTCTAAAAAGCCCAGAAACATTTCCTTTACCGCGGGCACGAAGAGAATGGCCGCGAGAATCACCGGCAATATCGTGCCGAAAAAGCTGTTAAAGGCCACGGCGCTGTTGGAGAAAAAGAGGCGCCGTTCTTTGCGGATGAGAGCGGCGTATTTTTTCCGCACCTTGTAGTCGTCGTCCTTTACGGCCTTCACCGTGCCGCGAGGCGCCAAGCTTTCGCCGATGGCAAAGAAATTCTTCGCCATGTAGTTAAGAAAGGCGTAGTATATGAGCCCTGTCAAAAGAATAAAGACGGGGATAATCCACAGATGATGATTCAGGGCAAAGGATACGGGCCGTGCCGCCGCGGGCAGGCGATTGTAAAAGTCCATGAAGACGATAAGGTCTTTAAAGTCCCGTGCCAGCTCCGTGTAAAAGCCCACCATAAATACGACGAAGAGGACAAAGCCGAAGAAAGTCTTGACGCCTTTTGACAGCTGAAGTCGGCTGTTGCCTTTTGCCAAGGCCATGCGCAAAAAGCAGCCCAGGCATTCGCCCAATTGATTGGCGCAGAAAAACACTAGAAGGACGAGAAGGGCCTTGAAAAAAGAACCCGTGGCTACCTTAGTGAGAATCACCGAAGGCAGGGTAAAGGCCAAGATCAGGGGCAGGCTGAATACGGCGGGGCCGGTGGTTTTTGAAATGAGGATGAGCCGCGTATCCACGGGCATGCTCCACAAGGTGGATTGGTCGAAGTCGTTGAAGTAGGTGTTTCGAATTTGAATAAAGGCGATAATGGCGCTGGCGAGGAAAAACACGAGAGCCATGACGTCCATGGAGGAAAGAATCCCCCCATCGTTTAATACATCCGCTACGGAAAAGGCGCCGGCCTCACCTTTTGAATCCAGAATCGCCATGGAGGCGAAGATGGGCAAAAGCCCGCCGAGCCAAAAGTAGCCCCAAAGGGAGAGGAGATAGATAAAAATGCCGAAGGCCTTTTTCTTTTTTCCTTGGGTAAATTGATTAAAGGTGCGCTTTCTTTCCAGCCGGTTTAAAAGCCTAAGCTTGTTCATGGCTTTGCATCCTTTCCATGAACAGATCTTCCAAGCTGCCCTTTTGAAGCACCTCTTCCGTGGGGCCGAAAAAGACCAAATGGCCTTCGCGAATAATGGCCACCTTGTTGCACAGCTTTTCAGCCACTTCCAAGACGTGGGTCGAGAAGAGAATCGTGGTGCCTTTTTCCGCCGCCATGGTCTTAAAGGTTTCCCGAATGGATTTCGTCGCCATGGGATCCAGGCCCACGAAAGGCTCGTCTAATACGATGAGCTTGGGATCGTGAATCAAGGCGGCGATAAGGGCCAGCTTTTGCTGCATGCCGTGGCTGTAATTGTCGATGCTCTCGCCCAGGCGGTCGCGAATAGCGAAGAGATCGGCGTAGTACTCGATGCGGTCTCTGCGGGTTTCGTAATTCAGCTCAAAGAGATCGGCGATGAAATTTAAGTATTCGATGCCCCGCATAAATTTATAAAGCTCCGGATTGTCCGGCACATAGCTGTAAAGTTTTTTCGCCTCCAAGGGCTCCTTTTCGATGTCGTGGCCGCCGATTAAAATCCTTCCGCCGTCGAAGGGAATCAACCCCAGGGCGGATTTAATGGTGGTGGTTTTTCCGGCGCCGTTGGATCCGATAAAGGCGCAAATGTCCCCGGGTTCCAATTCAAAGCTCAGGTCGTGAAGAATTTGTTTCTTGCCGTAAAATTTTATTAAATGCTCGATTTGAAGCATAGGTCCTCCTTTGAAAGTGATGGTAATCCTTAATTAGAATATAGTAGAGAAAGATACAATGCAAGAAAAATTGCGTGGGAAGGTGCAGGGGGAATTGTGTTATAATTTCTTTCGAGGAGGAAGAAATGCATCAGTACAGGGGACGATTAATTTTACATACGGGAAGCATGTTTTCCGGAAAGACATCGAGTTTGGAACGGGAAGTAAAGCGATTTCGCATCGCCGGCTACAACACGCTGGTGTTAAAGCCCACGCTGGACACCCGCTTCATTCACTCCGCCATTACGAGCCACGACAACACGTCGCTGGAGGCCGTGGTGGTGGAAGATATCGACGGGGTGCTGGAGGCGGCGGCCGAGCACAAGGCCGACGTGGTGGCCATCGACGAAGTGCAGTTTTTAGGCGGCGAGACGGATAGGATCTTGGCGGCCTTCGACACATTACTTGACGAGGGAAAGACCGTGGTCTGCGCGGGGCTGGACATGGATTACGAGGCCCATCCCTTCGAAATCGTGAAGGAAATTATGGCCGTGGCCGATTACGTGGAAAAGCACCACGCCGTCTGCGCCCACTGCGGCAGCGACGCCTGGGTCAGCCACCGCACCTCGGGAGAAGGGGGCCGGGTGGTCATCGGCGCCACGGAAAGCTACGAGCCGCTTTGCCGCGCCTGTTTTAAGCGGATAAAAAATCGCGGCGAAAGGGGGAAGGAATGAAAGAGAAACACGTGGTCGTCTTCGGCGGCTGCAATGTGGACATTAGCGGAAGGCCCTACGAGCATTTGGATCTTCACGACTCCAATCCCGGGGCCGTGGAGCTGAGCCCCGGCGGCGTAGGCAGAAACATCGCCGCCACTATCGCCCGCCTGGGCATTCAAACGGATCTGGTGACGGCATTCGGCGACGACGATAAGCGGGCCATGATCCTGGCTCGTGCGCCTGAAAAATTATCCTTCGACTACGCCTTTACCTTCGAGGGCGCCTCCACGGGAAGCTATTTGGTTCTTTTGGATCAGGAGGGGGAAATGCACGCCGCGGTAAACGACATGGCGGTGATGGAAGAGATGACTCCCGAGCGGATAAAAGATCGCCGCGCCTTAGCGGAAGGGGCGGATTTCGTCGTGGTGGATGCCAATTTGCGGGAAGATACCTTGGCGGAAATTTTTTCATGGGACATTCGAGCCGTGGTGGACGGGGTCAGCGCCGTAAAGGTAAAAAAATTTACCCCTTTCTTAAATCGGATCCATGTGCTAAAATGTAACATTCTGGAAGCGCAGGTGTTAAGCGGCCGGGGAAGCGACGATGTCGCCACTCAGGGCGCGGCCCTAAGGGACGCGGGCGTGGACTATGTGGTGATTACGGCAGGTGCCGACGGCGCCTATCTCTTTAAAGACGGTGACATGACCCACTTTACATCCACCCCCATGACCATTCGGGGAGCCACCGGCGCCGGGGATGCCTTTTGCGCCATGTTGACGGCTGAGATGGCCAAAGGTAAAAAGATTGACCATGCCGTTGTCGGCGCCATGGCCGCATCGCGGATGGTGCTGAAAAGCGATCAAAGTGAACTTCCTTTCTTTAATGAGAAGGATTGGGAAAAAGAGAAACAGGAGATTCATTATGAAAGAAACTAATTTGAAACAGTACATGGACATCGCCCCGGAAGCACAAAAGGCACTGGACAACAACGAGCCGGTAGTCGCCTTGGAATCCACCATCATCTCCCACGGCATGCCCTATCCGAAAAACGTGGAAATGGCCAAGCACTGCGAAGCCATTTTAAGAGACGCCGGCGTCACGCCCGCCACCACGGCCATTATCGGCGGCCGCATTAAGGTAGGTCTCACGGAAGATGAGATCGAATTTATGGCCACCTCCGACGACATCGTAAAGAGCTCCACCCGGGACTACGCCCACATCGTCGCCCAAGGATTAAACGGCGCCACCACCGTGGCCACCTCCGTCTTGACGGCACGCCTCGCAGGCATTCCCATTCTCGTCACCGGCGGCATCGGCGGCGTGCACCGCGGCGCTCAAACCACCATGGACATCTCTAGGGACCTGCAGGAAATCGCGGGCACGGATATCGCCGTGGTCTGCGCCGGCTGCAAATCCATTTTGGACATCGGCCTCACCTTGGAATATTTGGAAACCTTCGGCGTGCCGGTCATCGGTTACGAAACGGAAGAGATGCCCGCCTTCTTTACCCGCAGAAGCGGCCACAAGCTGGACTACCGCTACGACGATCCCGCGGACATCGCCAAGCTTATGAAGACGAAATGGAATTTAGGCATCGACGGCGGCATCGTCGTGGCCAATCCCATTCCCGAAGCCGACGCCATGGACGAAGATACCATTAACGCCGCCATCGAAAAGGCATTGGTCGATGCGGAAAAAGAAGGCATCTTCGGCAAGGCATCCACGCCCTTTTTGCTGCAACGGGTGCTGGAAGTCACCGGCGGCAGCAGCTTGGAAGCGAACATCGCCCTGGTTTACAACAACACGAAACTGGGTGCGGCCATCGCCAAAGCCTATAGCGAAAACAAGTAAAAATACTTTTTCGGCTCGCAGAAAGTCTGCGGGCTTTTTTTATTTCCCCGGATCTATTGACCCCCGGAGACAGAGCGTTTATAATACGGTTGTTGTTTAGTAAATTAATCTTAAAGTTTAGTGGTGATTATGAGCATAGGACAAAAGATTCGTCGCCTGAGGCAGGTGCAGCAACTGACCCAGGAAGAGTTGGCCCAACGCAGTGAGCTTACCAAGGGATTTATTTCCCAAGTGGAGCGAGACTTGACCAGCCCTTCCGTGGCGACATTTTTAGATATTTTAGAAGCCTTAGGCGTCTCCCCCAACGACTTTTTTAAAGACGGAGAAGAGGGGCAGATCGTCTTTTCGGAAGAAGACGCCTTCTCCTTCGAAGACGAAGAGGGAGGCTACGGCGTGGACTACATCGTGCCCAATGCCCAGAAGAATACCATGGAGCCTACCCTGTGGCGCATTGCGCCCATGGGCTCCTCCAAGGTGCTCAGCCCCTTCGAAGGGGAGTTTTTCGCCTACATTCTTTCCGGACGATTGGATTTCTGTCGCGGCGACAACGTCTATTCCGTGGAGGCGAAGGATACGATCTACGCCTCCGGCGATGCGCCCTGTTTTTTCAGGAACTTATCCCGGGACGAGGCAACGGTACTGTGGGTTAGCAACCCGCCGAATTTTTAGGAGGTGACAGGTGAGCGGATTAATTGAAATTAAAGGAATCAAAAAAGCCTTCGACGACACGCAAGTCTTGGAAGGCATCGACATCGATGTGGAAGACGGAGAGTTTTTAACACTCTTAGGCCCAAGCGGCTGCGGAAAGACCACTCTCTTGCGCATTATCGCCGGATTTGAAACCGCCGACGAAGGGGAGCTTTTATTTAACGGAAAAGATATGTTTCGAATGAAGCATTACGAGCGGCCGGTAAACACGGTGTTTCAAAAGTACGCCCTGTTTCCCCATTTAAACGTCTACGACAATGTGGCCTTCGGCTTGAAGCTGAAGAAATTGCCGAAAGCCACCATCGACCGCCACGTGCAGGAAATGTTGGAGCTGGTAAACTTGCCCCACACGGCGAAGCGAAACATCCAGTCCCTTTCCGGCGGGCAGCAGCAGCGCATTGCCATCGCCCGGGCCCTGGTCAACGATCCGAAGATTCTGCTCTTAGACGAGCCCTTAGGCGCCCTGGACTTAAAGCTGAGAAAGCAAATGCAGTTCGAGCTGAAGCGGATTCAGGAACAGGTGGGCATTACCTTTATCTATGTCACCCACGATCAGGAAGAAGCTTTGAGCATGAGCGACACGGTGGTGGTTATGAAAGACGGCGCCGTGCAACAGATCGGCACACCCACGGATATTTACAACGAGCCGCAAAACGCCTTCGTCGCCAATTTTATCGGCGAAAGCAATATTATTCGCGGCCGCTTCGTCGAGGACAAATTGATTTCCTTCTACGGCAGAGAATTTCAATGTGTGGACAAGGGCTTTGAAAAAAATGCCCCGGTGCAAATCGTCATTCGCCCGGAAGATGTGGAGCTGAAGCCGGGGAGAGACGATCTCCTTCAAGGCAAGGTCATCTCCACGGTCTTTAAAGGCGTCCACTACGAAATGATTTTGGAAGTGGAAGGAGAGAAGTGGATGGTGCAATCCACCGTGGCGCGGGAGCCCGACGAGGTGGTGGGAATTTATATCGAGCCCAATAACTTCCACGTCATGGGGGACGAGTCATGAGAAGATACGCATCGGCTTACATCGTCTGGGCCATCTTATTTATCGTCCTGCCCCTGGTCCTCGTTCTCTTCATGAGCTTTAACGGCGTGAGCACCATGAGCATGGGGGACTACCGCTTCTCCACGGAGCAGTTTGCCCGCTTCTTTCAGCCCCTGTACCTGAGGATTCTGTGGCGCTCCGTCGCCCTCGCCATCCTGTCCACGGCGGCCTGCCTCTTGGTGGGCTACCCGGCGGCCTATGCCATATCCAGAACCAAGCCCAAGACGAGCTCCATGTTGATCCTCCTCTTCGTCATTCCCATGTGGATGAACTTTCTCTTGAGGACCTATGCCTGGATCACCCTTCTCGGGCGAAACGGTGTCTTAAACAAAGTCTTTCACCTCATCGGTCTGGGGCCCTTCGACATGATGTACAATCAAGGCGCCATTCTCATGGGCATGATCTACAACTTCCTGCCCTTTATGGTGCTGCCCATTTACACCATTTTACAAAAGACGGACCGCTCTTATTTGGAAGCGGCCCAGGATTTGGGAGCGAATCCCGCCACGGCCTTTTTAAAAGTCACCTTGCCCCTCTCCCTGCCGGGGATTTACAGCGGCATACTCATGTGCTTTATTCCCGCCCTGTCCACCTTCGTCATTTCTTCCTTGCTCGGGGGAAACAAATACTACCTCGTGGGCAATATTATCGAGCAACAATTCCGGCTGACGGGCAACTGGCCCTTCGGCTCGGCCATTGCCGTGGTACTAATCGCTATTTTATTGATTATGCTGTTTGTCTTCAGACAAATCGGCGACAAGGAGTCGAAAGGAGGACGCCGTGGGAAATAAAATCAGAAACGCCTATCTCGGGCTCATGCTTTTGTTTTTGTATCTGCCCATTGTGGTGCTCATCGTCTTCAGCTTTAACGACACGAAACTCCGAGGCGTGTGGGCGGGCTTTACCACCCACTGGTACACGGATTTATTCTCCGACCCCATTATTCTAAAAAGCTTTTACACCACCATCCTCGTGGCGGCGGTGGCGACGGTGATCTCCACCGTGGTGGGTACCATCTCCGCCATCGGCATACGCGCCTTTTCCAAGCGCAGTCAAGCCGCCATATTAAACATCAACTATCTGCCAGTGCTGAACCCGGACATCGTCACCGCCGTGGCCCTTATGAGCCTCTTCGGCTTCTTGGCCATGGAACAAGGCATGCTCACCATGATTCTGTCCCACATCGTCTTCTGCCTGCCCTACGTGATCCTCTCCGTGCTGCCGAAATTGGATCAATTGGACAAAAACACCGTGGAAGCGGCCTACGACTTGGGAGCCAAGAGCCACGAAGTGCTGCGCTATGTGGTGGTGCCCCAAATTAAACCGGGCATCGCCACCGGCGCCCTCATGGCCTTCACACTGTCCATCGACGACTTCATCATCTCCTTCTTCACCACGGGTCAGGGCGTGAGCAATCTGTCCATCGCCCTATACGCCATGGCAAAGACCGGGATCAATCCCTCCATGAACGCCCTGTCCACCCTGCTCTTTGCCGCCGTCCTCGTCCTTTTGCTCATATTGAACAAGCGGGACATCGACCTGGTGGATTTCGAGGTGTAGCATGAGAAGATACACATTCCTCATCTGCATCCTGGCCCTGAGCCTACTCACGGCTTGCGGCAAAAGCCAAAGCAAGAAAGAAACCATTCACGTCTACAACTGGGGCGACTATATAGACATGGACACCGTCCGCCAATTCGAAGAAGAGACGGGGATCCGCGTCATGTACGACACCTTCGCTTCCAACGAAGACCTTTACGTGAAGCTGAAAAAATCCAACGATCCCTACGACGTCATTGTGCCCTCGGAATACATGGTGGAGCGCATGATCCGCGAAGACATGCTCATGCCTCTGGACTACGATCAAATTCCCAATATGAAAAAGCTGGACAAGCGGATTCTGGACATGGATTACGATCCCGGGAACAAATACAGCCTGCCCTATTTCTGGGGCACATTGGGCATCGTGGTGAACACCGATTACGTCAAAGAGCCCATCGACTCTTGGGGCGCCCTGTGGGATAAGAAATACAAAAACGAAATCATCATGTACAATTCCCAACGGGATTCCATCGCCGTGGCATTGAAGTATTTGGGCTACTCCATGAACAGCCGCTCCATGAAAGAATTGGAAGAGGCGAAAGACGCCCTCATCGCCCAAAAGCCCTTGGTCTACGCCTACCTGGCCGACGAAGGCCGCGACGTCATGGCCCAAGGCGACGCCGCCCTCTCCGTCATGTATTCCGGCGACGCCGCCCTTATGCGGCAGGAAAACAAAGCCCTGGACTACGTCATTCCCAAAGAGGGCACCAATATTTGGTACGACTCCTTTGCCGTGCCCAAGAATGCGAAAAATCCCAAGGGCGCCATGGCATTTATTAACTTCATGTCCCGCCCCGATATCGCGGCGAAAAATGCGGAACACAATGTGGGATACGCCTCGCCCGTCCCCGAAGCCATCACCCTCTTGCCCAAAGAACTCAGAGAAGACCCGGTAGCCTATCCCGACATCGACAAACTCCCGCCCTTGGAAGTTTACGGCGATCTCCACGATTTTGTGGAGGTATATGATAGAATATGGACGGAAGTCACTGCAAGGTAAGTAAGAAAAATATAGGAGGGTGGTTCCATTGAAAAAATACGACTACCTCATACTGGGAAGCGGCGTCGCCGGCGTCACGGCGGCAAAAGAAATCCGCAAAAAAGATAAAGAAGGCAGCATCCTTCTTTTGGGTAACGAAAAAGAGCGGCCCTACTTTCGCATCGAGCTCACCGCATGCTTAAGCGAAGAAAATCCGCACGTACCCTATTTGGACAAAGAAGATTGGGCGGAAAAATTAAACATCGACACCGACTTCGACGCAGAGGTATCGGCGGTGGATTTCGACGCCATGACCGTCACCACGGAAAAAGGCGACAGCTTTCAAGGCGAAAAAATCCTACTCGCCAACGGAAGCCACGCCAATCTGCCTCCCTTTAAAAACAGAGATCTAAAAGGCGTCTTTACCCTGAGAAGCTGGGCCGATCTGAAAGAAATCGAAAGCCATTTAAACGCCATGGAAGGCGAAAAGAGCATCGGCGTCATCGGCGGCGGCCTCTTAGGCCTGGAAGCGGCGAGAAGCCTTAAGAAGCGGGGCAATCTCGTGGCCATTGTGGACATGGAAGAATACCTGCTCTCCAAGCAACTGGACCGGGAGCTGGGCATGGGCCTGAACGAAGAAATGAAAGACCACGGCTTTATGGTCTACACCGGCCGAAGCACCAAAGGCTTCGTCGGCGACGATCACTTGACGGGCATCGAATTCGACGACGGCACCGTGGTGGATCTGGATATGGTTCTCGTATCCATTGGCGTGCGGCCTAATACGGCATTGTTTAAGGACACGGGCCTCGAAGTGAACCGAGGCGTCGTCGTGGACAGAAGCTTAAAGACCAATAAAAAGAACGTGTGGGCAGCAGGCGACGTGGCGGAAGTGGAAGGCCGCGTCATGGGCATTTGGCCCGCCGCCCGAGCCATGGGCAAAGCGGCCGGCGCCAATATGGCAGGCGGCCATGTGAGCTACGAAGATCCCAAAGTCTACACGAAATTGGACTTGGGCACCATCCAAGTCTTCTCCGCCGGAAAAATCGGCGAAGGCGACGTCTACTTTTACGACGACGGCCCCGTACACCACCGCCTCTACGCCAAAGACGGCAAGCTCATCGGCGTCGTCCTCTACGGCGACACGAAAGCCATGAACACCTACCGCAAATTGGTGGAAGAAGGCGCACCTATCGACGAGGCATTGGACGTCCGCTACGAATTTCAAAAGCGATAGAAAAAAAAAGATCCCCTTTCGGGGACCGGAGTAGTAGAGCTCGGCACGTGCCGGGCTTTTTTATTTCCATTATTTCTTTATCGCCGTTATCGCCGGTTTTAATTGCAGGCGGGTGCCGACGCCTATATAAACGAAGACGTAGAAGACGGCGTAGAATGCCTGCCATTGGGTGCCCTTATCGGCGTAGTGCGTGACGGCCAGGGGCACGAAGACCACGGTGGCCACGGCGAAGAGCACGGCCAAAAACAAATTCACTTTGGGCAAGAAGACGGTGTTGTTTTTCTTTTTGATGTCGTAGGGCTTTTTGTTTTTTCGAATGGCGGTGATTTCTTTGCTGAATGTGGGTATGCCGACAAAGAGGACGGCGATGACCACGGCGATTCGCATGAGGGCCGAATTTTCCATGAGCTTTCCCGACTCGTCGTAGAGGGGAAAGAAGGGATGGATAAAGGCCAGGATGATCATGGTGAGCAGGGCTAGGTAGTCGATGGCTTTCAGTATATTTAAGAATTTGGTTTTGTTCAGAATCATGTTAACCTCCGCTACAAGTATAGCACAGGGGCATTGGGAGGCGAAACGGTTTTTCAATTTATCGGTGATAAATGGTAAAGTATGTGGTATGATAAGAAAAAATAGGTCGCATAAAGGGGGATGACTATGCAGAAACAATTGAAAAACGGAATTATATTTGTTGTTTTTTTATTACTGTGCTTTCTACTGACGTTTTCGCCCCTGATGACGGACAAGGTTGTGCTCTCGCCGGATGAGGCAAAGAACGCGGCCTTCGACGGTTTGATCTTTGACGATCCCACCGCCATCGACAGCTTGCAAGTGACGCGGCGCATTGAAAAGGGGCCGAAGACCTTGTATCGCTACGATGTGAAATTCCACTATCAGGGAAAAGGTAGCAGTGTGCGCGTCTTAGGCGTGCCCGTTCGAAATGTTTATTTGCCCAAGGGGGCCAACGGCTCCAAGAGCAAGGTGAAGCTCAAGGGCGAATACGACAAGATCAATGGCGCGGTCTACGACAATTTGCAGATGAAAAATTTGTTGGGCAAGGAGAAGATCACCTTCCAAGCCACATCGGAAATGCGCATCCCCTTAAGTGAAGACGTGGAGGATTATGCCTTTACCATCGTCACCGATCCCGCGACGGTGACTGCCTACACGGGAAAAACCATGGCGGACATCGGCGTCTTTTTGACCAATGTGAAGATGGAGAAATTCTCCGACGCCTTGGGCATCGAAGACAAGGGCTTGCGTCCCGAAACTTCCACCAAGACCCAATCCGGCGTCTATATGAACACCTTGGAGCTCATCGACGGGAAGGTCATGAGCCGCACGAGTATGGCAAAGACCGTGGCTATAGCGGCCTCCGTGATTGCCGTGGTTTGCGGCCTGGCGCTCTTGCTTTTGGACAAGGGCAAGCTTTTGCCCGTGGTGTACGTCGCCATGGTGCTCTTTGCCTTCGCTATTCCCGTGGCCCGCTTAAAGGCGCCGAGCAATGCCGGCATCTTTATCGGCATGCCTGTCGTTGCCTTCGTCGGCTATCTGCTTTATAAGCTCATGACCAGAAGTCGGCTGAAATTAAAGGCCGTGGACTTTAAACAGGCTTTGGGCATGGCCATTGTGGTCTTCGTCTTGGCGACTTACTTTTTCGCCGTCCCCAGAGGATTTTATTTATAAGATTTTTGCAGCGCGTCTTCGGGCGTGCTGTTTTGTTTGAAAACCTTCTCGTATTGAAATTTCCAATGGGTCATACTATAATAAAGTCAGATCAAATTAAGGGGGATATTATGAAAAAAAGATCGCTACTGTTAGCAGTGATGATGCTGTCCATTTTCGTGCTTACGGCATGTGGCGGCGCATCCGACAATGCAGCTAATAACAACAAAGCTGCCAATAACAACGCTGCAGCTGATGCAGGCGACAAGAAAGACGGCGAAAAGTTAAAAATCGGTTTCGTAACCGATGAAGGCGGTATCAACGACCAATCCTTTAACCAAGGCGTTTGGGAAGGTCTGCAAAAGGTCCACGACGACTTCGGATTCGAAGTTTCTTACCAAGAATCCAAAGAAGCCAACGACTATGCGCCGAATATCGAAACCTTGCTTGAAGCAGGCAACGACGTCATCGTCGCCGCCGGTTTCAACTTAGGCGATGCCATGCTCGAAGCGGCCGAAGCCAATCCCGACGTTCAATTCTTAATCGTCGACTACGCTTATGAAAACGGTCCGGACAACCTGTGTGGTATTCAATTTAAAGCGGAAGAACCTTCCTTCCTCGTCGGCTATATTGCCGGTCTGACCACCGAAACCAACAAAGTCGGCTTCGTCGGCGGCCAAGAATCCACGGTTATTCAAGTCTTTGAATACGGCTACAAGGCCGGTGTGGATCAAGCAGCCAAAGAAAAAGGCGAAAAGATCGAAGTGGTTAGCCAATACGTCGGTAACTTCTCCGACGCAGCTAAGGGCAAGAGCATTGCAACCAATATGTATCAACAAGGCTGCGACGTGGTCTTCCACGCATCCGGCGGCGCAGGTGACGGTGTCATCGAAGCGGCGAAAGACCAAGATAAATGGGCTATCGGTGTCGACCGCGACCAAAACGATATCGCTCCCGACAACGTACTCACATCCGCTATGAAACGTGCCGACAGCGCCGTTTACAAGGTGCTTGAAGGCCTGTCCAAGGGCGAAGAATTCCCCGGCGGACAAAACCTCAGCTACGGTTTGAAAGACGGCGACACCGTCGATATCGCACCGTCCAGCGACAAGAACGTGAAACCGGAAATCCTCGAAAAGGTTAAAGCCATTAAAGAAAAGATCACCAAGGGCGAAATCAAGGTTCCGGCTTCCGCAGAAGAGTACAAAAGTTTCGAAGCAAAATAAATTTGATCGCGAAAAAAGAGGGCAGAGTCCCTCTTTTTTTTATGCCTTCCAAAAGATATCTCCTTTAGTGTATAATAAATCCATATGATGAAGGGGGTAGGAGATGGTTGACAATAAACTCGCGCCGGCCGTTGAGATGCGCGGGATTACGAAATTATTCGGCGATTTTAAAGCCAATGACGGCATCGATTTGGTCGTGGAAAAAGGCGAAATCCACGCCTTGCTCGGCGAAAACGGCGCCGGCAAGAGTACGCTGATGAATGTTTTGTACGGCTTATATAAACCGACTTTCGGCGAAGTTAAGATTCACGGCGAGGTCGTGGATTTTCAGGGGCCGAAAGACGCCATAGGAAAAGGTTTGGGCATGGTGCATCAACACTTTATGCTCTTTCAACCTTTTACCGTGGTGGAGAATATTATTTTAGGCGAAGAGCCCACCAACGGCGTGGTCTTGGACAAAAAGGCCGCTCGGGAAAAGGTGGTGGACCTTTCCAATCGCTACGGCTTAAAGATCGATCCCGACGCAAAGATCGAGGACATTTCCGTAGGCATGCAGCAACGGGTGGAAATTTTAAAAGCCCTCTATCGCGACGCGGAAATTTTGATTTTCGACGAGCCTACGGCGGTGTTGACGCCTCAGGAAATTGACGAGCTCATCGCCATTATTAAGGCCCTTGCCGCCGAAGGCAAGAGCATCATCATTATTACGCACAAGCTCAAGGAAATTAAAGCCTTGGCTGAAAAATGCACCATTATTCGCCGCGGCAAGCGCATCGACACCGTGGACGTGGCGAAGACCACGGAGGCGGATCTCGCCGAAATGATGGTAGGACGTGCCATTCAATTTAATGTGAGTAAAAAGCCCGTGGAAGCCGGGGAGGTGGCTCTGCACATCGAAAACCTCCACGTGAAAGACGTTCGCGGCGTGGAAGTCGTTAAAGGATTGAACCTGGAAGTCAGAAAAGGGGAGATCTTTGGCGTCGCCGGCGTAGACGGCAACGGGCAGAGCGAATTTTTGGAAGCCATTACGGGCCTCAGAAAAATCGAGGAGGGCAAGGTGATTATCGAAGGCAAAGACGTCACCAATGCCACGCCCAAGGCCATTCGCGATGCGGGCATGAACAATATTCCCGAAGACCGGAACAAGCGCGGTCTGGTGCAGGAATTTACCGTGGCGGAAAATATGGTGCTCAACAGTTACGACGAGGCGCCCTATTCCTCCAAGGGGATTTTGCAAGACGGGGCCATTACGGCCCACGCCGACAAATTAATGGAATCCTTCGACATTCGGCCGAGAAAGAGTTGCTATTTGGCGGGGGATCTTTCCGGCGGCAATCAACAAAAAGTCATTCTCGCTCGGGAAATCGACGACGATCCCGACGTTTTAATCGCCGCACAGCCCACGCGGGGCTTGGACGTCGGCGCCATCGAAAACATTCACCAATTTTTGGTGCAACAACGGGACAAGGGTCGCGCGGTGCTTTTAGTCAGCTTTGAATTGGATGAGGTCATGAGTTTGTCGGACCGCATCGGCATTATTTACGAAGGCGCCATTACAAAGACCTTTAAAGAAGGAGAAGCGGGCCAAAAGGAACTGGGCTACTATATGGCGGGAGGTGTGGATCATGAATAAAAAAATGCTTTATTACACCTGCATGTCCGTCCTCTTGGGCCTGGTGGTAGGTGCCGTGATTTTCGCCCTCGTCGGCGTCAATCCCTTGGAAGCCTACAAGGTCATGGTCCTGGGTGCATTCGGCAAGCCGAAATTCGTTTCCTGGACCATTGTGGAAGCCGTGCCTATTATTTTAACGGGGATCGCCGTGGCCTTCGCCTTTCAAACGGGGATCTTTAACATCGGCGCGGAAGGCCAGTTCATTATCGGCAGTCTCGCCGCCGTCATCGTCGGCGTGGTCGTGAACTTGCCGCCGATCCTTCACGGCATCGTGGCTTTACTTGCAGGCATCGTCTTCGGCGGCCTGTGGGGCGGTCTCGTGGGCCTGTTTAAGGCGAAACGGGGCGTGAACGAAGTCATCTCGTCCATTATGTTGAACTGGGTGGCATTTTATTTAAGCAACTACATGCTGACCAAGGCTTTTTTAAGAAAGCCCGACAGCAATTATTCTTTTAATATTCAACCCTCGGCGAGCATTCGCATTTTAAACGAGTGGAAGCGCTCCGAAGCGGGCCGCGCCGTGTTAAAGAGCAATGAATTTTTGAAGGGGATTTTAAATCCGCCCATTCACTGGGGGATTTTCATCGCGATTATCGTGGCGGTTCTGGTTTGGTTTATCTTAAAGAAAACCACCTTGGGCTACCAATTAAAGGCCGTGGGCTTTAACCGCTTTGCCGCGGAATACGGCGGCATCGACATTAAGCGCAGCACCATGATCTCCATGGCCATCTCCGGCGGCCTGGCGGGCCTTGCCGGGGCGGTACAGGTCTTGGGCGTGTCGCAAAATATCGGCCTCTTGGCGGCTCAACAGGGCTACGGCTTTAACGGTATCGCCGTGTCCTTGATCGCGGCGAACCACCCCATCGCCTGCATTCCCTCGGGGATTTTGTTTGCGGCCTTGAGCTACGGCGGCGGCAAGTTGAACTCCGCCTTAAAGACCCCGTCGGAAGTCATTAACATCGTCATCGGCATTATCGTCCTGTTTATCGCCATGCCTCAATTTATGGATTGGCTACGCACGCGCTTCACATCGAAGAAAGAAAAAGGAGGAGAACAAATTGGATAATTTGCTTATGAGTTTTGCCGGGATTTTAGGCATTACGCTCCTTTATGCGGCTCCCTTGATCTACACGGCCATGGGCGGCGTCGTCAGTGAAAACACCGGCGTCGTCAATATCGGTCTCGAAGGCATGATGACCATCGGTGCCGTCGTCGGCGCCACGGTGGGCTACTATATTGGCAATCCCTGGATCGCCTTTCTTTCAGCCGGCCTCGGCGGCATGGCCATCGCCCTCTTACACGGCATCGCCACCATTCACTTCGGCGCCGATCACGTGGTCAGCGGGACGGCCATCAACTTATTGGGCCCGGGCCTTGCGATTTTTCTCGCCCGTATGTTTTTCGACGGCGCGGCCATGACCAAGCCTATCCCTTTAAAAAATAAAATGCCTCGGGTGCTGAACCACGTCTTTAAGCCGGGAAGCGCCTTGGATATTATTTTCGGCCAATACATTACGGTCTACATCGCCTTCGCCTTGGTGGCTCTGGTCTTCTTTATTCTCTACAAGACGAAGCTGGGCCTGCGCATTCGCTCCGTGGGCGAGCATCCCCACGCCGCGGAAACCTTGGGCGTGGACGTGTACAAGATCAAATACATCGGCGTCCTGACCTCGGGCTTTTTAGCCGGACTCGGCGGCGCCAGCTTGTCTCTCGCCGTGGTGGCCAACTTCCGCGAAACCTTAATCTCCGGCCAAGGCTTTATCGCATTGGCGGCGGTTATTTTCGGCGGATGGAAGCCCCACACCACTCTCTTGGCATGCCTCCTCTTCGGAGCGGCGGAAGGGCTGGTTATTTACATGGGATCCACTTCCTTAACGGTGGCCCCGGACTTATTGAATATGCTGCCCTATATCATCACCATGTTCGCCATGATCGTCTTTGTCGGCGAAGCCCGCGGCCCCAGCGCCAACGGTATTCCCTATAAGCGGAACAAGTAGGTGATCAAATGGATTACAAGGTTTTTGAAGACGGAACCATCGCCCTGCGCTTGGATCCCGGGGAAGAGATCTGCGAAAGTCTTCTCGCCCTGGCGGAAAAAGAAAAGATTCAGGCGGCCACGGTCTATGGCCTTGGCGCCACCGACGATGCCGTCATCGGTATTTTGGATTTAAACGACAAGGAGTACAAGACGCGGCCTCTGAAGGAGCCCATGGAGATCACCACGCTCGTGGGCAATCTTTCCCGCAAAGATGGGGAGGCCTATCTCCACGCCCACATTAATCTGGGCCGCACGGACGGCACGGTGTTGGGCGGCCATTTGAACCGGGCGGTGATTTCGGTGACGGCTGAAATTTTCATTCGCCCCTTGAGTGGAATCATCGACCGAAAAGCCAACGAAGCCATTGGCATCAATCAAATGATTTTTTAATCAGCATTCGAAAGAGTCGGAATTCTCCGGCTCTTTTTTTGTCGGGCGGGCTTTTTAAAACAAAATCGAAGAAAAAAAGGGAGCCGGTGAAAAAATTAACTTTTTTTCGTGACCCTTGCGGTTATGAATCCGAGCTGTGCTAAAATATAGCGGTACGATACAAAGAATTTCCTTTTCCGAGAGGTCCGCCCTTGAGGAAGAGGTTGGAGGTGTCTATGAACGAAAAATTGGGAATCATCGCCATTATCGTCGAAACCGGATCCGGTGATACGATTAAGAGCATTAACGAGCTTTTACACGAGGACCGGGACATTATTGTGGGACGATTAGGCATACCCTACCCGAAGCGCGGGCTGTCTTTGATCAGCATCGTCGTCGACGGCGAGCAGGATAAAATCAATGCCCTTTCAGGCAAACTCGGCATGCTCGGCGACGTCACTGTACGCACCACTCTTGCCGGCGATCTATGATCGAGACGATTTTTAAAAAGATCGACGAAGGCAGGGGTCTGGAACGAGAGGACCTGCGCTATCTGCTCGAAAACCGCGAGACGGTGGAGGAGGCGGTGTTTGAAAAGGCGAGAGCCATTACCGAGCGCCACTTTCACAAGAAGATTTACGTCCGCGGCTTAATCGAATTTACAAACTACTGTCATAACAATTGCTACTACTGCGGCATTCGTCGGGATAACGACGAAGTGGCTCGCTACCGTTTAACGACGGAAGAAATGGAGGCGGCCGTCACCGTGGGCGCTGAGGCGGGCTTTCAAACCTTCGTCCTGCAAGGGGGCGAGGACGCTTATTTTACCGACGAGCGGCTGGCGGATTGGCTGGAGCGAATCAAAAAGATTCAGCCGGGCTGTGCCATTACTCTGTCCGTAGGCGAGCGAAGCCGCCAAAGCTACGCGCGACTGAAAGAGGCGGGAGCCGATCGCTTTTTGCTGCGCCACGAAACCTACGACCCGAAGCATTACAAAAAGCTTCACCCGAAGGAAATGGATCGGGACAGGCGCCTGGCCTGCCTCTACGAATTAAAGGCCTTGGGCTATCAGGTGGGGAGCGGCTTTATGGTGGGCAGCCCTTACCAGAGCACGGAAAATTTGGTGGAGGATTTTATGTTCCTCCAAAAATTGCAGCCGGCCATGATCGGCATCGGCCCCTATGTGCGCCATCACGCCACGCCTTTTCGCGATTTCGAAAACGGCAGCGTGGAGCTCACGGCCATGTGCATCGCCATTTTGCGACTGCTTTTTCCCACGGCAAACATTCCGTCCACCACGGCCATGCAGACTTTGGCCGCCGACGGACGGAACCGCGGCATATTGGCCGGCGCCAATGTGTTTATGCCCAATCTGTCGCCGCCGAGGGTGCGTGAAAGCTACGCCCTTTACGACAACAAGGCGGCCTTCGCCTTGGAAGCGGCGGAAAACTTGCGGGATTTAAAGGCGCAGATCGCCGAACTGGGTTATGAAATTGTTATGAGTCGAGGGGATTTTACGGGAAGGGAGATATAAATGTACGACAAAATGTCCGCTAAGGCGGAGGATTTTATAAATCACGACGAAATTATGGCCACCTTGGAAGAGGCGAAGGCCAATCGCACCAATCGCGCCATGCAGGAAGCGATTTTGGAAAAGGGCCGCAAGATGAAGGGCCTGGACCACCGGGAAGCGGCGGTTCTTTTAATGACGGAGCTGGAGGATATTCGCGAATCCTTCCGCCAATTGGCGCGGGAGATCAAGAAAAAGTATTACGGCAATCGCATCGTGCTCTTCGCGCCTCTGTATTTGTCCAATTACTGCGTCAACGGCTGCGTCTATTGCCCCTATCACTACAAGAACAAGCACATCGACCGGGTGAAGCTGACTCAGGAACAGATAAAGAACGAAGTCATCGCCCTGCAGGATTTGGGGCACAAGCGATTGGCTCTGGAGCTCGGGGAAGATCCGGTGAACAATCCCATCGAATACGTCTTGGACAGCATTAAGACCATCTATTCCATTAAGCATAAAAACGGCGCCATTCGCCGGGTCAATGTAAACATCGCCGCCACCACCGTAGAAAATTACCGGAAGCTGAAGGAAGCGGAGATCGGCACTTATATACTCTTCCAGGAAACCTATCACAAGAAAAATTACGAAGCCCTGCACCCCACGGGACCGAAATCCAATTGGGCCTACCATACGGAAGCCATGGACCGGGCCATGGAAGGGGGCATCGACGACGTGGGCTTAGGCGTCTTGTATGGCCTGAACAATTATCCCTACGACTTTGTAGGGCAGCTCATGCACGCGGAACACCTGGAGGCCTACATGGGCGTGGGGCCCCACACCATTTCCATGCCGCGGATTCGTCCCGCCGACGACATCGACCCGGGAGAATTTGAAAACGGCGTGCCCGACGAGATTTTCGAAGACATTATCGCCCTGATCCGCGTCGCCGTTCCTTACACGGGGATGATTATATCCACCCGGGAAAGCCAGGAAATGCGGAAAACAGCATTGGAACTCGGCGTCTCTCAAATCAGCGGCGGCTCCAAGACTTCCGTAGGCGGCTACGACGAGTCGAAGGAAGAGGACAACTCCGCTCAATTCGACACCGACGACTGCCGCAGCTTAGATGAGGTCATTCACTGGCTGCTGGATCTGGGTTATCTGCCCAGCTTCTGCACGGCCTGCTATCGGGCGGGGCGCACCGGGGAAACCTTTATGGAAGAAGTGAAGAGCTTCCAAATCGCCAAATTCTGTCAGCCTAACGCCATTATGACTCTGCAGGAATACCTCTCCGACTACGCCGCCGACTCCACACGCAAATTAGGGGAAGAAAAAATCGTCGACTTTTTAAAGGACGTGGAGCGCGACGATTTAAGAGAAAAGGCAGCGGAATACGTGAAGCGTATTCAAGGCGGCGAGCGGGACTTCAGGTTTTAATATGGATACGCAAAAAGGATTGCGCCTGCACATCGCCATTTTCGGAAAGACTAATAGCGGCAAAAGCACCTTAATGAACCTGCTCACGGAGCAGGAAGCTTCCATGGTGTCGCCCAAGGCGGGTACCACCACGGACCCGGTATATAAGAACATGGAAGTGGACGGCCTGGGCCCGGTGACCTTTATCGACACGGCGGGCACGGCCGATGAGACGGAGTTGGGAGATGCCCGCATGGCCCGCACGGTGAAAGTGGTGGATGAAATCGACGGCGCCATTTTTATCGGCGAGGTGGAAGATGCCATTGCGGAGCCGGTGGCGAAGAAAAACATTCCCGTCTTGAAACTGTCCCGCCCATTTCCCGAGCGGGATGAGATTTTAAAAGCCCTCGCCGACTTGTTAAAGGAAAAAAGGAAGGCCCCGGGCCTTTTCGACGGCATGGCCGCAGAGGGCGGCCATCTGCTCCTCGTCATGCCACAAGACGCGTCGGCGCCGAAGGGACGGCTGATCCTGCCTCAAGTTCAGGCATTAAGAGAGGTCATCGACAAGGGTCTTACGGCGACGATTTGCGATTTAAACACCATGGACACGGCTCTCGCGAAATTGGCGAAGGCGCCGGATTGGATCGTCACCGACTCCCAGGTCTTTTCGGAAGTCTACGAAAAGAAACCGGCGGCATCGAAGATAACCTCCTTCTCCATTTTGTTCGCCCGGGCCAAGGGAGACATGGACGCCATGATGGAGGGGGCGAAGACCCTGCGCCATCTGCCGGGGGATGCGAAGATTCTTATGGCGGAAGCTTGTACCCACGCGCCTAAGGAGGAAGATATCGGCCGGGTGAAAATTCCCGTCATGCTGCGAAAAAAATTAGGAGACGGGATCACCGTGGACTTTACCCGCGGGCTGAGCTTTCCCGAAAATATCGGCGATTACGATCTGATCATTATGTGCGGCAGCTGCATGTTTCAGCGGCCGGTGGTGCAGGCACGGGTGGGGAAAGCCAAGGAGAAAAACGTCCCCGTCACCAATTACGGCCTGGTCATCGCCGAGGCCAAGGGCATATTGGATAAAATCGATTTGTAAAAAGTTCGAATAAAAAACCGGCGGTGAGCGCGGCGCTCGCCGCTTCTTTATGCTAAGAAATGTTGAGAGAAATTGCCGCGTTCGTTATAATAGATTGGAGAACGTTACGAGTGAGGTGTAAGCGTGAATGTATCAATTATTTTAGCAGCAGGGGAAGGCACGCGGATGAAATCCGACATGCCCAAGGTGCTGCATAAAGTTGCGGGCAAAGCCATATTGAGTTATGTGGTGGACAACTGCACGGCCAATGCGATGGACAAAAATGTCGTCATCGTCGGGCATAAAAAAGACGACGTCATCGAGTATTTTAAAGATGCGCCGCTGAAGTTTATCGAGCAGAAAGTAGGAGAGGGCATTCCCTACGGCACGGGCTATGCCGTGGCATGTGCCATAGGTGAATTTTCCGACGAAGACATGGTCTATATTTTGACCGGGGACACGCCCCTGTTCAAGGAAAAGACCATCGCCAAGTTTATGGACTATGCACAAAGCCACGATTTCGACGCCTGCGTCTTAACCGCCGTGGTCAGCGATCCCTTCGGCTACGGCCGCATCATTCGGGGACAGGACTCCACCATCGCCGGCATCGTGGAAGAAAAAGACGCCACGGACAAGGAAAAGGCCATTACGGAAGTTAACACGGGAATCTTCGCCTTTAAGGGCCGGGCATTAAAAGAAAATATCGGCAATTTAAGCGCGAACAACAAGCAGAGCGAACTTTACTTAACCGACGTGATTCAAATGCTCAACGACAAGGGCAAGAAAATCGGCGGCTTCACCATGTGCGATGAAGAGGAAATGCTGGGGATCAACTCCCGAGTGCAATTGGCCGCCTGCGAAAAGATTATGCGCCGCCGCATTAACCGATACCATATGGACAACGGCGTGACCTTTACGGACCAAGATGCCACCTTAATCGATTTCGACGTGGAAATCGGCAGAGACACGATTTTAGGCCCGAACGTTCACCTGGAAGGCAAGACCACCGTCGGCGAGGGCTGTGTGATTCGAGGAGAGTCCAGAATCGTCGACAGCACCGTGGCAGACGAGGTCACCATCGAGTCTTCGGTGATCGAACAATCACAAGTGGGCCGCGGCGTGACCATGGGCCCCTTCGCCCATCTGCGCCCCAACAGCGTCTTGGAAGAAAATGTACACATCGGCAATTTCGTCGAAGTCAAAAATTCCCACATCGGCAAGGGATCGAAGGCGGGACATTTGGCTTACATCGGCGACGGCGACGTGGGAGAGAACGTCAATATCAGCTGCGGCGTGATTTTCTGTAATTACAACGGCAGAAAGAAATTCCGCACCACCGTAGGCGATAACGCCTTTATCGGATCCAATGTGAATCTGGTGGCGCCGATCACCATCGGCGAAGGCGCCTTTATCGCCGCCGGCAGCACCATTTCAAAAAATGTGGACGATGAAAACTTGGCAGTAGAAAGAAGTGAACAGAAGATGATTGCCGGTTGGAACCGGAGAAAGGACAGCTAGTATGAAACACAATGGTGAAGTCGTCATTATTTCGGGAAACTCCAATCGCGCCTTGGTGGATAAAATCTGCGATGAATTAGGCATCGACGAAAGCGCCTGCGAGGTCAAACATTTTTCCGACGGAGAGATTGCTATCGACATTATGGATTCGGTTCGCGGAAGAGATGTCTTTGTTATTCAACCGACCTCCGGCCCCGTCAACGATCATTTAATGGAGCTGTTGATTTTAATCGACGCCTTGAAACGGGCCTCTGCGGGACGCATTAACGCCGTCGTTCCCTATTACGGCTACGCCCGCCAAGACAGAAAAGTGCGCGCGAGAGAGCCGATTACGGCAAAGCTCGTCGCCAATTTAATCACCGTCAGCGGCGCCGACCGCGTCATCTGCATGGACTTGCACGCCGGACAAATTCAAGGCTACTTCGACATTCCCGTCGACCACTTAACCGCCGTGCCCTATCTGGCGAAATACTTTAAAAACCACATCGACACGGACAATATTGTGGCCGTGAGCCCGGACTTGGGTGGCGTGACCCGCACGCGGAAATTCGCCGAAGAATTAAACGGCGCGCCCATTGCCATTATCGAAAAGAGACGGCCCAAGGCCAATGAAAATGTGGTCATGAACGTCATCGGCTCCATCGAAGGCAAAGACTGCATTCTCGTCGACGACATTATCGACACGGCGGGCACGGTCTGCAAGGCCGCCGAAGCCTTAAGAAACCACGGCGCTAAGCGGATCTTCGGCTGCGCCACTCACGGCGTCCTTTCCGGCCCCGCCATTGAGCGCATCGACAATTCCATTATGGAACGCTTCGTCATTACCGACACCATCGACCTGCCCGAGGAAAAACACATCGACAAAATCGACGTGGTTTCCGTGGCGCCCATTCTCGCCAGTGCCATTCGCCGGGTCAATACCGACCGTTCCATCAGCAAAATTTTCGAAGAAGTGTAATATGCTTATCGTCGGTTTAGGCAATCCGGGAGATCGTTACAAAAACACCCGGCACAATGTGGGCTTTATGGCCGTGGATGCCATTGCCGATGCTTTAAATATTCCCGTGAGCACCATTAAATTCAAGGGACTTTACGGGGAGGGACGCGCCTTTGGAAAGAAGGTGCGTCTTTTAAAGCCCACCACTTATATGAACGAGTCCGGCCAATCGGTGCGGGCATGTATGGATTATTTTAAAATCGAGCCGGAAGAGGTGCTGGTTTTAGTCGACGACATCGATATCGCCTTCGGCACTATCCGCCTCAGAAAATCGGGAAGCGCCGGCACCCATAACGGATTGAAGTCCATTATTTATCAGCTGCAGTCCGATCAATTTCCCCGCTTGAAAATCGCCGTGGGAAAGAAAAATCCCCACATGGACTTGGCCAGTTTCGTCCTCAGCACCTTTACGGATGAGGAAGTAAAAACCATGGACGAGACCATTGAAAAGGCGAAGGACGCCGCCCTGCTCTTTTTAAAAAGCGGGCTGGACGAGGCCATGAATACCTATAACGGAAAGTAGAAAGCAGCTCGCGGGAGCTGCTTTTTAGGAGGCAAGATGACGCGTATTTACAATGAGCTTTTTTTAAAAGACCCGGCCTTTCGGCAAATCTTGGAAGGCATCGGGGACAAGGAAATGCCCATCGGCTGTTACGGTTTGGCGGAGCCCGCCATTGCCCCTGCCGTGGAGACCATTTACCGAGATCAAAAGCGGCCCGTTCTTCTGGTCACTTACGATATGGCTCGGGCGAAGAAATTGGCGGAAGACTTGTCTTACTACGCGGAAGACGGCGTCTGTCTGCTGCAGCCCCGGGAGCTTTTCTTCTTTCAGCGGGACGCGGGGAGCAACGAGCTTTTAAGCGCCCGCCTCAGAGCCATGAACGCCATGCTTAAGGGCGAGGCGAAATTTGTGGTGACCACGCCGGAAGCCTTAGGCGGCATTTTTCTCGAGCCCTCTTACTTAAAAGCCGCATCCTTTTCTCTGAAATTAGGGGATGTGGTGGAAACCGACGCTTTGATCCAAAAGCTGCTGGCCTCGGGCTATCGGCGCGTGGATTTCGTCGAAGGCATGGGCCAATTTTCCATACGCGGCGGCATTATCGACATCTACACGCCGGACACCTATCCCTACCGTGTGGAACTCTTCGACGTGGAAGTGGACTCCATTCGCCGCTTCGATCCCTACACCCAGCGTTCCGTGGAAGATGTGGATGGGGCGGATATTTTCCCCGTTCACGACGTGATCTTCGACGAGGACTTGCGGGAAATGATCGCCGCGGCCCTGGAAAAAGATTTAAAGAAGACAAAAAATTTAAGCCGCGTGTCCAAAGAGCGGGCGGAGGAAAAATTTCTGCCCCTGGTGGAAAGATTAAGGGACGGGTCCTTCCTGTCCCACACGGACCTTCTCTTGCCCTACATTCCCGACGAGGCCCGGGCGTCGATTATCGACTACTTTACGGAGCCGCCCATCGTCTTTTTAGACGAGCCGCGGCGAATGAGGGAAGTGGCGCAGAAGCAGGAGCTCTCCTTGGCGGACACATTGAGCGATCTCGCCGAGGCCGGGGAGCTTCTAAAGGCCCATTTGTCCATTCAGGTGGATTACGATGCCATCGCCGAGGGTTTAAAATCACGGGATCTGATCCTTTCCAGCTACATCGTGCGGGCAAGCAACGACATGCCGGTGAAGCGCATCGCCAATTTCAATATCAAGACCGTCACCAGTTTCGGCGGACGGCTGCGCTTTTTTAAAGAAGAGATACGCCGCTACCTGGACAGGGACTACTCCGTCGTTCTCTTAGGCGGCAGCGAAGAAAAGACCCTGCGTCTGAAAGATACCCTGCGGGACATGGGCTTCGACCCCGTGCTTCTTAGCGAAAACTTAATGCCCGCTCAGATACAATACGATTCGGGCCACGTGCACGGCGGCTTCGAAATGGAAGAAGCCCGTTTCGTCCTGTTAAACGCCACGGAAATCTTCGGCGAGACGAAGAAAAAGAAGCGGCGCCGCAAGAAAAAAGACGTCATCGATTTGGCGAGTCTTTCCGTCGGCGATTACGTGGTTCACGAAATGCACGGCATCGGAAAATTTATGGGCACGACGAATCTGGAGGTCCAGGGTATTCAGCGGGACTACATTACCCTGCTCTATCAGGGCGGGGACAAGCTCTTTCTGCCCATGGATCAAATGGCGCTGATTCACCGCTACATCGCTACCGACGACGGACCGGTGAAGGTGAACCGCCTGAACACCCAGACCTGGAAAAACACCAAGGCCAAGGCCAAGCGCAGCGTGGAAGAGATGGCGGAAGATTTAATTCGCCTCTACGCCAAGCGGGAAGACGTGACGGGCTACGCCTTTACGGAAGATCAGCCCTGGCAGAAAGATTTCGAAGACGCCTTTCAGTACGACGAAACGGAAGGGCAGCTAGAGGCGGCGGAAGAGATTAAGAAGGATATGGAAGAGGCCAAACCCATGGACCGGCTCCTCTGCGCCGACGTGGGCTACGGCAAGACGGAGGTGGCCTTGAGAGCGGCCTTTAAGACGGTCCTCGACGGGAAGCAGGTGGTCTTCCTCGTGCCCACCACCATCCTCGCTCAGCAACACTACAACACCATGCGTGAGCGCTTCGCCCACTTTCCCGTGGACCTGGCCCTATTGTCCCGCTTCCGCTCGAAAAAAGAGCAGGAGAAGGATCTGGAAGGGCTGCGCATCGGTTCCGTGGACATCGTCGTGGGCACCCATCGCCTCTTGTCCAAAGACGTGAAGTTTAAAGACCTGGGCCTTTTGATCATCGACGAAGAGCAGCGCTTCGGCGTGCGGCACAAGGAGCGGCTGAAGCTCTTAAAAGAAAATGTGGACACATTGACCCTGACGGCGACGCCGATCCCCAGGACCCTGCAAATGTCTTTGGCGGGCATTCGGGATATGTCTGTCATCGACGAGCCCCCCGGGGAGCGCTTCCCGGTACAGACCTATGTGGTAGAGTACAACCCCATGATGATTCGCGAAGCCATTTTAAAGGAGCTGGAGAGAGGCGGACAGGTTTACTTCGTCTACAATCGGGTGCGGACCATGGAAAAAATGTTGAGCGATCTGCAGGAGCTGGTGCCCGAGGCGCGCTTCGCCATGGCCAACGGCCAAATGGGCGAGCGGGAGCTGGAAAACACCATGCTTCAGTTTTATAACAGAGACATCGACGTGCTTCTCTGCTCCACCATTATCGAAACGGGGATGGACGTGTCCAATGCCAATACCATGATCGTGTGGGAGGCGAACCGCCTCGGCCTGTCTCAGCTCTACCAGCTGCGGGGACGCATCGGCAGGAGCAATCGCATCGCCTACGCCTACTTTACCTACAAGCGGGATGCGAGTATTTCCGAGGTGGCGGAGAAACGTCTCGCCGCCATTCGCGAATTTACGGAATTCGGCAGCGGCTACAAAATCGCCATGCGGGATTTGGAAATTCGCGGCTCGGGAAATATTTTAGGCGAAAGCCAACACGGCCACATGAACGCCATCGGCTACGATCTCTATATTAAGTTCTTGAAGCAGGCCGTGCGCCGCGCCAAGGGCGAGGAGGATGTGGAGGAAGCGGATACGTCCCTGGACGTGCTCATCGACTCCTACATTCCCAAAAGCTATATTAAAGACGAGACTCAGCGTATGGAAATGTATCGGAAGATCGCCGTCATCACCGACGACGAGGACGAGAGGGACGTCATCGACGAGCTCATCGACCGCTTCGGCGATCCGCCAAAGGCGGTACTGCAGCTCATCCACCTGTCCAAGATTCGCCACATGGCCTCCACCCTGCAAGTGGAAACCATTCAGCAAAAGGGCGACGACTACACCTTCTATTTCGTCAAAGGCTACGAATTGGATCTGTCCCTCTTAAACGAACTGACCAGCGTCTTCGGCAAGCGATTGGTCTTTTCCATGGCGGGGGAATACAGCATTCGGCTCACAGCGGAAAAAAATGCACTGGATGAAGTTGAAAAAGTCCTGGATCTTATGAAAGTACACAAATTAAACACACGCAAGGAATAGTTTCTTTGTTATAATGAACAGAAAGTATTGTGAAGAAAGAAAGGAACATTATGACTATTAAGCATACTATGAAAAAAATCGGCGTCGTCTGCTTGGCAGCATCGGTTCTCTTAACCGGTTGCGGCAAAAAAGATGTAGCAGCCACGGTAAACGGCAAGGATATTTCCATCGAAGATTACGAACGGGAATACAAGATGCAGGCCCAACAAGCCATGGCTCAATACGGTGAAGACTTCTTGACCCAAAAGACCCAAGACGGCAAGCAAACCATGGGCGAAATGATGCGTCAAAACACATTGGACAATTTGGTTCGCTTTGAAATCTATAAGCAAGATGCCGAAAGCAAGGGCATTAAGATTTCCGACAAAGACGTGGATGCCGAATTCGATAAGATGGTCAAGATGTACGGCGGCGAAGAAAAATTACAAGCAGCCCTGAAGGAAAACAACCTGACCGAAGAAAAGATGAAGGAATACACGAAGACCAACCTTCTCATGCAACAGTACCAAGAAAAAATGATGAAGGAAATGGAACCGAAGGAAGAAGAACTGAAGAAGTACTACGACGAGCACAAGGACGAATTTAAAACGGCGGAAGCCAGCCACATCCTGGTCAAGACCAAAGAAGAAGCCGAAGCCATTAAGAAGGAATTGGACGGCGGCGCCGACTTTGCGAAGCTGGCCAAGGAAAAGAGCTTGGACACCGGCTCCGCTGAAAACGGCGGCTCCTTAGGTCAATTTACCCCGGGCCAAATGGTGAAGGAATTCGACGAAAAAGTCTTCTCCATGAAACCCGGCGAAATCTCCGATCCCGTGAAGACCCAATTCGGCTACCACATCATTAAGCTGGAAAAAATCTCCGACGACTTCAACAGCGCCAAGGACGCCGTAAAAGAAGCGGTGATTCGCGAAAAGTTTAAGGAATACAACGACAAGCTGGAAAAGAGCGCCAAGGTCAAACGCCTGGTAAACACGGCGAAGGATATTCCCGTGGAACCCATCAAGGTCACCAAGTCCAAAGACGAAGGCAAGGATAAAGCCAACGCACAAGCAAAGAATGCTCAAGAACAAAACGCGGCAAACAAGAAGGAAGAAAAGAAATAAGTCCCTTACGACGATAAAACAGCCTATGCAATATAGGCTGTTTTTTCATGTCAGCATGTTTTTTCAGGAAACGGCAGGGGGATTCGGCGATAAACGGCTAAATTCGGCTGAAAATTGCTTTTTTAACTAGACAAAGGCCGCCGCGAATAGTACAATAACTAGGGTAAAAGGGGGACGTCATGGGAAAGTTACGAATTGTCGGTCTCGGTCCGACCAATGAAAAAGACCTGACGGTGAAAGCACTGGAGGCCATTCACGACGAATCGAAAAAATTTCTCAGGACGGAAGCACACGACGCAGTCGCGTATTTTCACTCCCACCACATTCCTTACCAATCTTATGATTATCTGTACGAATCCGAGGACGACTTCGATTCCATTTACCGCGCCATTTGCGAGGACTTAATGGAACGGTCCCGGGACGAGGACATTACTTACTTCGTACCCGGTCATCCCCTCATCGCGGAAAAAACCGTGATCTACTTGCTGGAAAAAGATCCCGCCATCGAAATCGTCGACGGCTTGAGCTTTATCGAACCGGTTCTGGCTTCAGTGAAGCGAGATCCTATCGACGGCATGAAGATCATCAACGGAGACGATTTTTCCGATCTGGATCTGGATATGCACGTGGACACCATCGTGACCCAAGTGTACAATCAGCGGATCGTGCGGGAATTAAAACTGGCCCTGTCCGAGCTTTACGGCGACGAGCACGAGGTGTTCGTTCTGTCCCATGCGGGACACGAGGAGAAGGCTTTTTTCGAGAAGCGGCCCGTCTATCTGTTGGATCGCTTCGACGACTACGGCTACGAAACCAGCCTGTTCGTTCCGAAGACAGAGGAGCATGGGGACGTAAGGGATATAGTAAGACTGATTCGACGGCTTCGCGGCCCCGAGGGTTGCCCTTGGGACGGGAAACAAACCCATGAAAGTATGAAAGCCCACTTAATCGAAGAAGCTTACGAGGCGGCCTACGCCATCGACTGCAAGGATGATTTCGCCATGGAAGAAGAACTGGGCGACGTCCTTTTTCAAGTTATCTTTCACGCCGAATTGGCGGCGCAAGAAGGAACCTTTACCTTGGCGAGTCTCGTCCGGGTGTTGGTAGATAAAATGATTCGGCGCCATCCCCACGTCTTTCAAAACGGCGTCAGTGATTGGGAGGGCATCAAATCAGCGGAACGCGGCAGCCAAAGGCTATCGCAAAAACTTCGTCACTACGACGGTTTGCCGGCCCTCATGCGGGGACAAAAGACGATCCGCCTCACAGAGAGTGATCTTCTTATCTCCGAGGCGACGGCAGACATGGACGAAGATTCACGTCGCATTGCGCAAGGACTTATCGACGTATTGACCGACGCGGAAAACTGCGGAATCGATGCGGAAAGCTTGCTTGCGACGACGATGGCTCGATTCACCGACCTTCTTTCCGAGAAGGAAAGAAGCGAACACGAAAATCTTTAGGAGGACATTATGAACAAATCTGAACTTATTTCCAATATCGCTGAAAAAAGCAATTTATCCAAGAAAGATGCTGAAAACGCATTAAACGCATTCTTAAGCACCATCGAAGAAAGCTTAGCTAAAGACGAAAAAGTCCAATTAGTCGGCTTCGGTACCTTCGAAGTCCGCGACCGCAAGGCCCGCGAAGGCAGAAACCCGAGAAATCCTGAAGAAGTTATTAAGATCCCCGCATCGAAGGCTCCGGTCTTCCGCGCAGGTAAGGCTTTAAAAGAATCCGTTAACAAGTAATTCGAGGGCTCGCAAGAGCCCTTTTTTTAAAGGGGAATTTATGCGCATCGACAAGTATTTGAAAAACGCAAGAATCATTAAAAGGCGCACCGTGGCCAAGGAAGCCTGCGACGGCGGCCGGGTGAGCATTAACGGAAAGACCGCCAAGGCCGGAGACGAGGTAGTCGTCGGCGATGTGGTCACCGTGCAATTCGGCAACCGCAGCCAAAAGGTGCGTGTTCTGGACATTAAGGACAATGTGCAGAAAAAAGGCGCCGAAGATCTGTACGAAATCCTTCTCGATGATTGAAAAGATAGGCGAAACGTGCGATACTAGTATTATCGAGGTGAGTGTATGGCAAAGGGAAGAAAAATTCACAGAGTACCCGTTCAAACGGCCCGTTGGGCGATAATCGCCGTGGCCGTCCTTTGCGTTGCCATCATTTTCAGAACGTGGAAAGAGACTCGCCAAAAAGAAGCATTGATGCATGAAAACAGAAAGAAAATCGAAGCCCGTTCCAAGGAAATAAAAGCCACGGGCGCCGCCATTCGCAACAGCGACAGCATGGAGTTTGCGGAAAAGGTGGCCCGGGAAGATTTAGGCATGGTCAAGCCGAGAGAAGTTATTTACGTGGACAAAGAGAAGGAACGGGCGGGCGAAACCAACGAGGAGGATTCAAGGTAATTTATGGCAATCGAAGTAGGAGCTATTTTAGACGGCGTCGTCACGGGCATCGTGAAATTCGGTGCCTTCGTTCAATTGGACGAAGATCACAACGGCCTGGTACATATTTCGGAAATATCCGATGAATACGTGAAGGAAGTGTCCGATCATTTAACCACGGGGCAAAAGGTCAAGGTCAAGGTGATCACCATGGATGACGGCGGAAAAATCGCCTTAAGCATGAAGCAGGCCCAGCCCAAGACGGAACAGAAAAAGCCCACGCCTCAGGCGGTTCAATTAAACAGAGAAGTCCATAAATCCGATGCGTCCAGCTTCGACGACATGTTGAGCAAATTCATGAAAGTCAGCAATGAAAAGATTGAGAGCGCGAAACAGCGTCGCAATGTGAGACAAGGTAAGACGAAGAGAAGATAAAGCAAGCGTCGCCGAGCGACGCTCTTTTTTTGAACGGAGGCCTTTGCGATGGTTCCATTCGACGACATCATCCATAGGGACAGCCACGTCCTCGTGGCTCTATCCGGCGGGCCGGATTCCATGTATCTGCTCTATTTGCTGAAGGCCTATAAGGAGAAGGTGCCCTTTGATTTAAGGGCCGCCCATTTGCATCACGGACTCAGGGAGACGGCGGACAGAGATCAGGCCTTCGTCGAGGCCGTTTGCAGGGAGTGGGGCGTGCCCCTGGTCGCGGAAAGAGCCGACGTAATCGCCTATGCCCGGGAAAACAAATTGGGCACGGAAGAAGCGGGTCGGATCTTGCGCTACGACTTCTTCAGACGCAACAAAGCGCCCGGCGGGCTCATCGCCCTGGCCCATCACTTGGACGATCAGGTGGAGACCATGCTCCTGCGGCTGATCCGCGGCACCGGCCTTCGGGGCATGGAGGGCATGAAAGTGCTGGAAGGGGATCTGTTTCGGCCCCTGCTCTCTCTCACGAAAGAGGAGATCGTGGCGGCACTGGAGGAAGACCACATTCCCTATGTGGTGGACGAGACGAATCTAGAGCCGAACTATTCCAGAAACCGGGTGCGACTCAAGATGGTCCCCGAAGCCGAGGCCATTAATCCCGGCTTTCGTCGGGCCATGGCAAATTTTCGGACCATGGCGGAAGAAGACGAGGGCTACTTGTCACGAGAGGCCGAGAAGCTTTACCGGGCCCTGGTCCGGGAATCGCCTTTGGGCGTGAGCATCGACGAGGAAATTTTTTCCGCACCCGACGCCCTGCGCCGGCGGGTCTTTCGCATGGCCGTCGAAAGCATCAAGGGCCATGTAAAAAATATCGGCTACGAACATATCTTGTCCATCGACGAATTAAACGAGGCACAGACGGGCAAGGGCCTGGACCTTCCCGGCCTGCGGGTGGCGCGGAGCTACGACAAAATTATTTTTTCCCCGCCCCCTGCAGGGACGGAGTCTATTGATGATGTAAGCTTAATCGACGGCGAGGCGGAATTTATGGGCCACCGCTTTTACCTGGGCGAGGGCGAGGATTTTATCTACGTGAAGGATCCTTCCCGCGTGATCATTCGCACTCGCAGGCCCGGGGATGTGATCCGATTAAAGGTCGGCCGCAAAAAATTAAAAGATGTTTTTATCGACGCAAAAATCAATCGCAAGCTGCGAGACAGCTGGCCCGTCGTCGCGGAAGGCGACGAAGTGATTTGGATCGTCGGTTTGAGAAAAGCCTATAGGCAGGAGGAAAAATCATGGCAGAAACTCGCGTGGATTCCATCGAAAGAGATGTAGCGGAAGTTTTAATTTCCAAAGAAGAGATACAAGAAGCCGTTGAACGGATCGGCCGCGCCGTCACCGAGGATTTTCGCGGAACAAATCTTATCGTCATCGGCATTTTAAAGGGCGCCTTCGCCTTTATGGCGGATTTGATTCAGGCCATCGACCTGCCTATGGAAATCGACTTTATGGACGTTTCCAGTTACGGCACGTCCACCACATCCAGCGGCGAGGTGCGGATCTTAAAAGACCTTTCCACCACCGTGGAAGGAAAGTCGGTCCTCATCGTGGAAGACATTGTGGACACGGGCCTCACCTTAAGCTATTTGACGAAGGTCATGGAAAGCCGCGGGGTAAAGGACGTGGCCATCGCCACCCTCCTTACCAAGCCCTCCCGTCGGGAACGGGCGGTGAATGTGGATTACGTGGGCTACGAAGTAGAGGATAAATTCGTCGTGGGCTACGGCATCGACTTTGCGGAAAAATACAGAAACCTGCCCTATGTCGGCGTATTAAAGCCGGAGGTTTACGAGAAATAAGACGTAAAAATATGGTATACTGAAGAACACGACAGAAGAGGAGGTTATGTATATTGAATAGAAGATGGAGCGGCGTCGCCTTTTATCTAGTGCTTCTCGGCATGCTGATTTTCGGCATATACTTTATGAATCCGTCCCAACGGGCCACGGAGGAGATCAGCTACACGAAGCTTGTGGAAATGATTCGAAAGGATCAAATAAAATCCATCGACCTAAAAGGTTCGGAAGCTCTGGTAACGAAAAAAAATAAAGACGTAGTTCGGACGGACATCCCGCCCATTATCGGTGATTCTTTTTATGAACAGTATTTAAGAGAGCCGGTGGAGCGCGGCGATATCGCCCTGTCCTCTACGCCTGCAAATAATCAAGCCCCTTCTTTGACCAGTTATCTGCCCACTTTCGTGGTCATGATCTTTATGGGCTATCTGTTCTTCAGCTTTATGCGATCCCAGCAAGGAGCCGGCGGCCGCATGATGAATTTCGGCAAGAGCAAGGCCCGGGTCATGGAAGACGAAGAAAATAAAATCACATTTAAAGACGTGGCGGGCCTGAAAGAAGAAAAGGAAGAACTTTCCGAAATTGTCGACTTTTTAAAGAGCCCGAACAAATTCGTCTCCATGGGCGCCCGCATACCCAAAGGGGTGCTTCTGGTGGGGCCGCCGGGAACGGGGAAGACCTATCTTTCCAAATCCGTGGCAGGCGAGGCGAAGGTGCCCTTTTACATTATGAGCGGTTCGGATTTCGTGGAAATGTACGTGGGCGTCGGCGCCAGCCGAGTGCGGGATCTTTTTGAAACGGCAAAAAACAACGCCCCCTGCATTATCTTCATCGACGAAATCGACGCCGTGGGACGCAGACGGGGCGCTGGCCTCGGCGGCGGCCACGACGAGCGGGAACAAACCTTAAATCAACTGCTCGTGGAAATGGACGGCTTCGGCACCAATGAAGGGGTCATCGTCATGGCGGCTACCAACCGTGCCGACATTTTGGACCCGGCGCTCCTACGCCCGGGTCGGTTCGACCGACAAATTTACGTGGGCCTTCCCGACGTGCGGGCGCGAAAAGAAATTTTGGAACTTCACGGCAAGAAAAAGCCCATGGCCGATGACGTGGATATGTCCGTGGTGGCCAAGCGCACCGCGGGCTTTACCCCGGCGGATCTGGAAAATTTAATGAACGAGTCGGCCCTTTTGGCGGCTCGCGCCAATTTACGAAAGATCCCCATGGACATCGTCAACGAAGCCAGCATTAAAGTGGTGGCAGGTCCCGAAAAGACCAGCGCCGTCATTAAAGAAAAAGAGCGCAAGCTTACGGCGGTTCACGAAGCGGGACATGCCGTGGTCTCCCGCCTCTTGCCGGGATTTGATTCGGTGCACATGATCACCATCATTCCCCGCGGTCGAGCCGGCGGCTTTACGGCCTTTTTGCCCGACGACGACATTATGCACTTTACCACGAAGACGGAGATGCAGAATGAGTTGGTGAGCCTCTTAGGGGGCCGCGTAGCGGAAGATTTGGTTTTAGGCGATATCTCCACCGGCGCATCCAACGACATCGAGCGGGCCACGAAGCTCGCCCGTGAAATGGTCACCACCTATGGCATGAGCGAAAAGATCGGCACCCTGACCTACGGCAGCGATTCCGATTCGGTCTTCGTCGCTCGCGACATGAGTCATACCAAGGATTATTCCGAAGAAGTGGCGGCGGAAATCGACGAAGAAATGCGCCGCTTTGTGGGAGAAGCTTACAACAGGGCAAAGACCCTTTTGAAAGAAAACATGGACACTCTGCTCCGCGTCTCCGACGCCCTCTTGGACAGAGAGACCATTAGCGGCAAGGAATTCGAAGCTATCTTTAACGGCGAGAGCCTTTCCGAAGATCCCCTGGGAACCGGGGAGCACATCGAAAAGGACGATCTGTCCGAAGAAGCCAGCGAAGCCTTAAAAGAAGATAAGTAAAGGAAAGCACTGAGCACGGGCTCGGTGCTTTTTTAATGAAGACGGCTATAGAAAAACGGAGGTAAAAAACATTCTCTATAGTAAAATCGAATAGATATCTATGTTCATTGACAGGCATTTACTCCAAAGGATAAACTGACATTGAATATATTATCCAGAAGGAGGAAATATGAACGACGTAGTTAAATCGGAGCCTAAAGTGTGGATGCACTCGATTATGGGCGAGGTCATCGGCACTTTTCTTATGTGCTTTTTCGGCATCGGTGCCGTGGCCACGGCGACTTTGTACGGCGCCCACACCGGCCCCTTCCAGGTAGGTATGATTTGGGGGCTCGCCATCGCCATCGGCATCTATGCCACGAGAAATTTATCCGCCGCCCACTTTAATCCGGCGGTGACCTTGGCCATGTGCCTCAGCGGCCGTTGCGCGTGGAAAAATTTCCCCGTGTACCTTTGCGGCCAAATGATCGGCGCCCTCTTAGCCGGCTTGGCCCTGTGGATTTTCTTTAAAGACAGCGTGCAAGCGGCTCTCGTCGCTGACAATTTGACCATGAGCGTGGCCAGCGGCCCCTCGAGCATCTGGTGCGAAGTCTTCCCCAACACGGCGAAAGGCGTGATCACACCGGGCGTCGCCGCTTTTGCGGAAGGTCTCGGCGTCTTTATTCTGGTCATTATTATTTTCTCCATGACCGAAGGCTGCAATCTGGGCCGCCCCAGCGACGATCTTTTCCCCCTGTTTATCGGGCTCACTATCTCTTGCCTTATCGGCACCATCGGCCCCATGACCAATGCGGGCTTAAATCCCGCCCGTGACTTGGGCCCCCGCATCGTCGGCTACCTGGTCGGCTTTAAAGCCGTAGCCTTTTCACCGCAGGTTCTTTTGGTCTACACCCTGGGTCCCTGTGTGGGAAGCGCCCTGGCGGCTTTGGTCTTTACGAAAGTCATCGAACCCTTACAACAATCGAAATCAAATAATAATTGCTGCTGCTAAAGGAGAGTAACATGGATATTCGCGAAGAAGTCAAAAAATATTATTCGGAAGTCACCGGTGAAAAAGAAGGCCAAATGGAAACCAATATTTGCTCCTGCGCCCTGGACAATATGCCGGAACACTTGCAAGTGATCAGAGAACAAATTCCCGACGAAATCATTACCCGTTTCTACGGCTGCGGCTCCCCCATTCCTCCGGCTCTGGAAGGTTGCACCGTCTTGGACTTGGGCTGCGGCACGGGCCTTGATGTGTATATGGTTTCCAAGCTCGTGGGCGAAAAGGGCAAGGTCATCGGCCTGGACATGAACGACGATCAATTGGCCATCGCCAAAGCCCATCAAGACGAAATGGCGAAAAAATTCGGCTACAAGGAATCGAATGTCACCTTCGTCAAAGGCTATATCGAAGACTTACAATCCGCCGGCATCGAAGACGAAAGCGTCGATGTGGTTATTTCCAACTGCGTCATCAATCTGTCCCCCTACAAGGAAGCGGTATTCAGCGAAATTTTCCGCGTGCTGAAAAAAGGCGGCGAGCTCTACTTCTCGGACATTTTCGCCGATCGCCGCATGCCGAAGGAATTGGAAGATCACCCCGTCCTTCGCGGCGAATGCATCGGAGGGGCCATGTATGTGGAAGATTTCCGCCGGCTCATGCGCAAGGTAGGCTGGGAAGATTTCCGCTACATGTCTTCTTCAAAAGCGGCCGTGGACAATCCGGAAATTGAAAAATTAACCGGCAATATCGGCTTTACCTCCCGCACCATTCGGGCCATGAAGTTGCCTGACTTCCTGGAAGACATTTGCGAGCAATACGGCCAATTTATTATTTACAAAGGCGGCATCATCGGCAACGAATTTGCCTTTGACTTAGACGATCACCACCACTTCGAAAAGGATCTGCCCGCGTCGGTTTGCGGCAACACCTGTGCCATGATTCAGCAAACCCGCTTCGGCAAATACTTCGAAGTCATCGGCGATCGCTCCCGACACTTTGGCCCCTTCGAAGGCTGCTCCACCTCGCCTTCCGTGGATTCGGAAAGCGCAGGCGGCTGCTGCTGTTAATGACGAAAAGAAGCTCTTGGGGGCTTCTTTTTTTGCGCAGATATTCGGGCGTGAAAAAGCCCCGCCATCTCTCTTGGAGGTCGGGGCTTTGATATTCATCGAATTATCGGTTTAAGCTTTCGTAGCGGTCGAAGGCGGCCGTTTCTTTTAAGGCGGCCTCGGATCCCATGGCCACCAGTTGATCTTCGCCCATAAGGGCGTCCATCATGTCGCCGTAGCCCTTTAAATCCGCTACAGTGGTCTTTAGAGCCTCTTCGCGCAACGATTCGATCTCGGCTCTGCTCGTGCCGTTTAAGAAGCGCTTAAAGTCCATGAGGCCGTAAGAGGGGGGCGCCATGTGGGGATCGAAGACGTTCATGACGCCGATGATCATATCCGCCAGGTCCCGATGAGACAGCTCCAGGGAGCGAAGAAAATCGCCGATGCCGTCGTAGGCGGCGATGGTTTCCTTTACGTGGGGATCCCGATAGGAGTAGGTGGCCACATTGCCGCTTTTGGCGATGCGAATGCCGGCACCGTAGGCGCCGCCTTTGGCGCGAATTTCCCGGTGCAGATAGAGATTGCTGATCACATTGGCCAGCACCGCCATGTCGCCGGTGTAGCTTTTGCCCAGGTCTTTAAAGCTGCCGCCCTTGGCGATGTAATTGACCTGAGAATTTAAGGTGAAGGCCTCTTTTACCTTTTCGGGCGTAAAGGCCGGGGAATAATCTTCGGCACCGATGAGGCCAAAGGATTGAATCAGGGGAGAAAGGGCATCTTCCGCCTCGTCCAAATCCTCTTCTTCCGCGATGAGATTTAATGTGAGTCGATCTTTGGCGAATAATTTCTTTGCCACGGCTCCAAGCTTTTCGCCCACGGCCGCGTAATTCTTTTCGTCGACGAGATCGCAGACGAAGTCGAAGAAGGCGAGGCCGTTCATGATATCGTCTACATAAGCGCCTTCGCTGAAGTGGGTGCGCACGCGATTGGAGACGATACTGTGGCCCGACTGCAAGAGGGTGTTGGCGATGTCCGCCTTGAGCCCTTCCAGAATCGTCTTAAGCCTGTTTACGTCAGCCAGGCGGCTGTCGTGAAGGATTTCATCCAGCACGGCGTAGCCCCGATCGATCTGCCGGGGCAGGGCGCCGGTGGCGATAAAGAAGTAGGGGGCATAGCCCGCTTTCGTCTCTTCCACCGGGGTGTCGAAGGTAAAGCCGCCGCCGGAGAGGAAGATTTCCGTTTCCAGAGCTGCCTCGTCGTAATTTTTCGTAGCGACTTTGGTCAATACTTCCCCTAACAAGGAGGCGTAGGCCAATTCCTCTTCCGTCAAATGGCCCATGTGGAAGGCCAAATTGGTATAGACGATGCCGTTGGTGTTCAGAGGGTTTTTCGTCAAAGTAACGCCGTCTTTTTCTGCGACGTCGCGGGGGATGTCCGTGATGCCGTCGGCCAGGTCCTCGAGATCCAGCTTGGGGATCGTGGCCTTAGCCTCGGCGGAATCCGGCGCCATTTGATAATCCCGCAGCTCTTGGACCAGGGCTTCGATTTCTTTTTTCTCCTCAAGGGACAATGCGGCGAGATCCGCCTTTTGTTTAGCGGCCAGGGCCTCGTCTTCTCTCTTTTGCTTGCCTTTCTCCGGCGCCACATTCATAAAGAGGCGATGGGTCGGCTCTAAGAAGAATTCCCGGATCTTTTCCTGATAGTAATCCGTGCCGATCTTCTCACGCATTTTATTTAATAGAGGCAGCACTTCCAAGCCGTCCAAGGGGCTTTGGCCGTAGAGCCAGGTGTTTAAGGCGCCGATGTAGGAGATGAGATCGGCGTGGCTGCCGCCGCCGCGGCGAACGGTGAATTCAAATTTTTCCAGGGTCGCTTCCAAAAGAGCCTCGTCCATGCCCTCATCGGCCAAGCGGTTTAAGGTATCGTTGACGATGGATTTAAAATCCTCGTAGCGAGCCCCGTCGGCGCGGTAGGCCACCAAGGTGAAGTCCCAGGTATTGGATACGGAAAGCTCCGAATACACGTCTTCGCCGATGCCTGCATCCTGTAGGGGCTTTTTCAAGAGGCCGTTTTCCGATTCGACGAAAAGCTCTTGAAAGAAACTGCGTAGCAAAAGATCCTCCGGCGTGGGATTTTCCTTGGCGCAAAGGGAGAAGGCGAAGTAATTCTTCCCGGCGGGATCTTCCTCTTCGCTTAAATCGTAGCTGTCGTGAAATTCCTTGGGCGTATCGAAAAAGGGATGGCCCACGATGTCAGAGGCAGGATCCGCGTAGTCGAAGCGGCTTAAATATTCTTTGTCTAAATAACTCAGGCGCTCGTCGAAATCCAAATCTCCGGCGAGAAGGATGTAGCTGTTGGAGGGGTGGTAGTAGCGATCGTGGAAAGCCAAAAAGGCGTCGTAAGTTAAATCGGGAATGTTTTTCGGATTGCCGCCGGAATCGTGGGAATAGGTGCCTGAGGGGTGAAGCCTTTCCCGAATCATGTCGCTGATGCGATTGTTGGGATCGGAATAGACCCCCTTCATTTCGTTAAAGACCACGCCGTTTGCCACGAGGCGGTCGTCTTGAATCTCCGGATGCCAGCCTTCCTGATAAAAAATCTTGGGATTTTCCACCATGGCCGGGTAAAAGACCGAGTCGAGATAGACGTCCATCAGCTGGCAGAAGTCCTTGTCGTTCCTGGAGCTGATGGGGTAGAGAGTCTTGTCGGGATAAGTCATGGCGTTTAAAAAAGTTTGCACGCTGGATGCCACCATATCCATGAAAGGCTCCTTCGTCTTGTACTTCCGCGAGCCCGACAAGGTGGAGTGCTCCACAATGTGGGCGACGCCGGTGGAATCTTCCGGCGGCGTCTTAAAGCCGATGGCGAAGGTCTTGTTGTGGTTTTTATTGTCGATTAGGAGGATCTGCGCCCCCGTTCGATTATGTTTTAAAAGAGAAACCTCGCCGTGTAATTCGTCGATGCTTCGCTTTTCGATTAATGTATAGTTTTTGTTCATAAATTCACTCCTATCCTACTCATTCATACCCTTTGGCGTCCATGAAAATCAAAAAAAGCGTTAAGATTCGCCCCTAGAGGGCCGGGGCTTTCACCGACACGGAAAATGTATGCTATAATTCTAAAGAATGATTGGAGGACAAATATGAAATTGCAAAAAGATTTGTCTATCCACGGCCCCATACGCATCGCCGTCGTCGGCGCCGGCCTTATGGGATCGGGATTAGTTGCACAATTAAAAAGTATTAAAAATATAGATGTCATTCTTTGGTCGTCCAGAGGCGAAGAAGCCCTTTTGGACAAGGCGAAGGACGTGGGCTTAAAAGAGGATGCCTACGGATTTACCTCGGAAGAAGAGGCGGCGCGAGGGCTGCTCAAAGAAGGCAAGATGGTTCTCACTACGAACAACGCACTGGCATGGGAGCTGGAGGATGTGGATGCTATTTGCGACTGCACCGGCAATACGGAGGCAGGCGCTCAGTTAAACGAAAACGGATTGAACGCGGGCAAGCACATCATCAGCTTTAATGTGGAATGCGACGTGCTCCTCGGGCCCTATTTCTTAAAGAAAGCAGAGGAGAAAGGCCTATGCTACACGGGCACGGCGGGGGACGAGCCCGGCGCCATTATGGAGCTTTACAATTTCGCCGAATTTTTAGGCTTCCGCGTCGTCGCCGCCGGCAAGGGAAAGAACAATCCCATGAATGTGGAAGCGACGCCCGAGGCCTTAAAGGACGAGGCGGAGAAGAAGGGCGTCAGCCCCCGCATGCTCACTTCTTTCGTCGACGCTACCAATACCATGATCGAGCTCAATTCCGTGGCCAATGCCACGGGCCTTTTGCCCGACGAAGGCGGCTGCGTGGGCATACACGCCGACATCAAGGAGCTTAACAAAAAGCTTTTGACCAAGGACATGGGTGGGGAGATGAACCGCAGGGGCACGGTGAATTTCGTTCACGGCATCGCCCCCGGCGTCTTCGTCTCCGTGGAATGCGACGAGCCGGTGATTCAAAGGGAAATGCCCTATCTTTCCATGGGCGACGGACCCAATTACATTTTGTACCGGCCTTATCACCTGACGAATATCGAAACCCCTTTGACAATTGCAAAAGCCGTTTTGTATAATGAAGCCACCATCGCCCCGGAGAAGGGCTATGTAGCCCACACCGTCGCCGTGGCGAAGAAAGATATGGAGGCGGGGGATCCCGTTCAAGGCATCGGATCCGACACCGCCTACGGCACATTGGTGGAGGCGGATCGCACTTACGACGAAAATCTCCTTCCCATCGGCCTACTCGTCGGCGAGGCGAAACTTCGTCGCCCGGTGAAGAAGGGTCAGATGCTTCGTTTGGAAGACGTGGCATTGGACGAAGGGTCTCTGCTGGTAAAATTATTTATGCAGGAACATTGTAGGTTTTACACTTTACCCGAATAAATAAATATGTTAGAATACCTTATCTAGATAAATTTGAGGGAGGATGTGAGGCATTGAAGCTGACACAGGAAATTGATTATGCCTTTCGTATTATCGCCCACCTGGCGGCTCACGAAGGGCAGGTCGTCGGAGCACCGATTATTGCCGAGACCATGGGCATCCCTTCCAGGTTTACATTGCGTATTCTTCGCAAGCTGAACTTAGGCGGGTTGACGAAATCCCGTCGTGGTGCAAAGGGCGGCTACATTCTTAACCGTCCGGCAGAATCCATATCGCTGTACGATATTATTCTGGCCATCGACGGTCCCATCGAGTTGAATCGTTGTTTACACTCAAATGACCCTTATTGCAACCGCTTTAACACAAAACAAATTGCCGGGTGTAAATTCCACCAAAGCATTCACGGTTTGCAAAATGACGTCATCAATCAACTGGAGAACATGAAAATTACAGATTATATCGATTAATGGAAGCCGAAGATTTTCATTCCCTATTCACAGAGAGGCACGTGAGCTGAGAGGTGCCAATACAGTGAAAGTCGCATCACCTTCCGTAGAACCTGATGGTCGTTCGCCGCGTTAAGGCTACGAGTGATAGAATCCTATAAGTAGGGTGGTACCGCGTATAAAAGCGTCCCTTCGTCATCAGACGAGGGGACTTTTTTTATAGATATTTTGTAAAAGGAGAAAGATATGGCAAAGTTTGAGACATTGTCCCAAGACATAGCCGACGTGCGTGAAAAGCGCATCGTCGATTTTTGGCAAGACATGGATCTGTTGAAGCGCTCCGTAGAGACCCGCGAAGGCAAGGAAGATTTCATTTTCTATGAAGGACCGCCGACGGCCAACGGCAAGCCCGGCATTCACCACGTCATGGCGCGGACCTTAAAGGACCTGACCTGCCGCTATAAGACCATGCAGGGCTACCGAGTCAATCGGAAAGCCGGCTGGGATACCCACGGCCTGCCCGTAGAAATCGAAGTGGAAAAGAAGCTGAACCTTCACAACAAACAAGACATCGAAAAATACGGCATCGAAAAGTTCAACAAGAAATGCCGCGAATCGGTTTTCGAATACGAAAGTTTGTGGCGACAAATGACCGCCCGCATGGGTTATCTCGTGGATATGGACGATCCCTACATTACCCTGAACAATTCCTATATCGAGAGCGTCTGGTACATTCTGGACAAAATGTTTAACGAAGGCCTGATCTACGAAGGCCATAAGATTTTGCCTTACTGCCCCCGCTGCGGCACGGGCCTCGCATCCCACGAAGTGGCCCAAGGCTATCAGGAAGACAAGACGCCCACCATTACCATGAAATTTAAGGCGAAAGACGAAGACGCCTACTACCTGGCATGGACCACCACGCCCTGGACCGTGCCTTCCAATGTGGCTTTGGCCGTGCACCCCGAAGTGGATTACGCCAAGGTCAAATACGCCGACGGCAATGTCTATTACCTGGCGAAAAATCTCCTGGACAAGGTATTAAAAGACGAATACGAAGTGCTGGATGTCGTCAAGGGCAAAGAGCTCGACGGCCGCGCCTACGAACAGATCCTGGATCAAGTTCACGTGGACGGCAAGGCCTTTGTCGTCGTCCTCGCCGACTACGTCACTACGGAAGACGGGACGGGCATCGTCCACACGGCGCCGGCCTTCGGGGAAGACGACTATCAAACGGGCCGCAGAAACGGCTTAGCCTTCGTAAAACCTGTAGACGACGACGGCAACTTCACCGAAACCCAATGGAAGGGCAAGTTCGTTCACAGCGTCAACGAAGAAATCATCGACTATTTGAAGATGCAGGACAAGGTCTTCAGCAAGGAGACCATCGTCCACAACTATCCCCACTGCTGGCGCTGCAAGACGCCCTTGATCTACTACGCTCACCCCTCCTGGTACATCGAGGTGACGAAGTTTAAAGAACAACTGGTGAAAAACAACGACGGCGTGGATTGGTTCCCCTCCTTCGTCGGCGAAAAGCGCTTCGGCAACTGGCTGGAAAACTTAAACGACTGGGCCATCTCCCGTTCCAGATACTGGGGCACCCCCTTCCCCGTGTGGCGCTGCCCGGATTGCGGCAAGACGCGGAGCATCGGAAGCATTAAGCAATTGGTGGAAGAAGCCATCGAAGACATCGACGAAACCGTGGAGCTTCACCGCCCCTATGTAGACGACGTGCATCTTAGATGCGAATGCGGCGGAACCATGGTAAGAGAAACCGACGTCATCGACTGTTGGTTCGACTCGGGATCCATGCCCTTCGCCCAATGGCACTATCCCTTTGAAAACAAAGAAGCATTCGACAAGCTTTTCCCCGCCGATTTCATCTGCGAAGGCATCGACCAAACTCGGGGGTGGTTCTACTCCCTCCTGGCCATTTCCACCTTTATGACCGGCAAGGCGCCCTACAAGAGCGTCCTGGTCAACGACCTGATTCTGGACAAAGAGGGGAAGAAGATGAGTAAGTCCCGCGGTAACACCGTGTCGCCGACGGAACTCTTTGAAAAGTACGGTGCCGATGCGGTGCGCTGGTATTTAATGTACGTCTCTCCGCCGTGGAGCCCGACGAAATTCGACGAAGACGGCCTGAGAGAAGTCAACGGCAAATTCTTCCGCACCTTACGAAACACCCATAATTTCTTCACCCTCTACGCCAATATTAACGACGTGGATCCCAGAGAAATCACGGATGTCACCTACGACGAAATCGACCGCTGGATGATTTCCAAATACAACAGCCTGGTGAAATCCGTGGTGGAAAACATGGAAATTCACGAAGTGACAAAAGTCGTTCGTGACATTCAGGATTTCGTGGCGGAAGATTTCTCCAACTGGTATATTCGCAGGAACAGACGCCGCTTCTGGGACGAAGAAGACAGCCCCTCTCGGGATGCGGTCTTTAAGACCACCTACGACATCCTGCTCGGCGTGGCAAAATTAATCGCACCCTTTGCGCCCTTTATCGCAGAGGAATTTTACCAAACTCTCGACGGCGGCGAAAGTGTCCACCTAACGGATTATCCCACCGCCGACGAATCCGCCATCGACGAAAAGCTGGAAGAAAAAATGGCCATCGTCCGTCAATTGGTCACCTTGGGCCGCGCCGGACGGGAAAATGCCAAGATCAAGGTGCGTCAACCCTTGAGCGAAGTCTTGGTGGACGGGAATTTGAAGCCCATTATCGGCGACTTGTCCGATTTAATTGAAGAAGAGCTGAACGTGAAGAATGTGGTCTTCTCCGACGATTTGAGCAAGTACATGACCTACAGCTTAAAGCCCAATTTCCAAGAAGTGGGCAGAAAATTCGGTCCTAAGATCAAGGACTTCCAAAAGAACTTGGCCGCAAGCGACGCCAAGGCTCTTTACGACGAGCTGAAGAAGGGCAGCGTCACCATGAACCTAAACGGGGAAGACACGGAAGTGAACCTGAACGACGTCCTCGTGGATATTTCCTCCAAGGAAGGCTTCGACGTCAGCATGGAAGATAATCTCTTCGCCATTTTGGATACGGAACTCACCGACGAATTAATCGCCGAAGGCTACGTCCGTGAATTTATTTCGAAAGTACAAAATCAACGCAAGTCCAACGACTACGACGTTACCGATCATATTCGCATCACCTACGATGCCGAGGGCGACGTGGAAGCGGCGCTGGAAGCATCGAAAGATTTAATCATGGAAGAAACCTTGGCGGAATCCATGGAAAAGAAACCTCTGGATGTGGAAAAGACCGACTTAAACGACGGCGCCATCGCCTTTGTTCTCGAACGCATCTAAGGCATGAAGCTCTATATTCTGCGCCACGCGGAAACGGAGTGGAACCGCGAGGACCGCATTCAGGGGCAAATGGATTCGCCCATCACCCCGGAAGGTTACGAGGCCATCGACGCCATGAGAGAGCAGTTGGCCTCCGTGCCCTTCGACCGCTGCTACACCTCGGATTTAAAGCGGGCCCGAAAGACAGCGGAGGGCTTGCTAAAATCGCGATCTGTGCCCATAATAGAAGTAGAAGCACTTCGCGAGTTGCCCTTGGGGCCTTGGGAGGGGATGCTCTTTCAAGACATTTTAAAAGATCCCATCTCCCGCCTTTATTTAAAGACGCCGGAGAAGTATCACCGGGAGGGCCTCATGGACTTTCACGACCTTTACCGAAAGCTGGACGCTTTTTTGCGGCGCTTGGAAAAGACGGAAGACGAGCACGTCCTCATCGTCGGACACGGCGTCAGCATACGGGCTCTCTATCACGTCATGGAAGGCGTGGCGGTACGCGATTTTTGGACCGGACCCATTGCCGAAAGCTTGGGTCTCGGGATCTGCGCCTACGAAAATGGCGCATGGCAGGTGCTTCGTCGAGCTGATAAAAAAGATGGATATTCCTATTGAGGTGTTCAATGAAAAAATTATCTTTAGCCAATACGCCGACTCGCATCGAACCGGTACAACTCATGGATGCGGATCTGCCCGTGAATCTCTATATTAAACGAGACGATTTAACGGGCCTGTCGGTGACGGGCAATAAAATTCGAAAGCTGGAATACTTGCTTGAAAAGGCATTGGACGACGGCGCCACGGACATTATTACCACCGGCGCCGTGCAAAGCAATCACGCCCGGGCCACGGCCATGGCCTGCGCCCGACTGGGCTTTAAGTGCCACTTGCTTTTAACGGGCAGCGAAGATTATCCCGAAGAGGGCAATCTCTTTTTGGATCGCCTGGCAGGGGCGGACATTCGCTTCGTCTCCCAAGAAGATTACGACAATCATCGCGACGCCATCATGGCATCGTGGAAAGAGGAGCTGGAAAAAGAAGGCAAGTCCGTGGACATCATTCCCATGGGCGGCAGCAACGGCCTGGGAAGCTTTGGCTATGTGGAATGCTTCGAAGAAATCCTCGAAGAAGAAAAAGACATGGGCATCAACTTCGATGCCGTCATCTGCGTCACCGGCAGTGCCGGCATGTTGGCAGGCCTGGTCTACGGAAACGCCATTCACGAGGCGGGCAAGGAGATCGTCGGCATTTCCATTTCCTCGCCGAAGGAAGTCGTCGAAAAGGAACTGCTCCCGCCGATTATCGCCGAAATGAACGAATTAAAGGGGACCTCCGTGCCCGCCGATGCCGTCACCGTCATCGGAGGCTACGAAGGCAGGGGCTACGCTCTGAGCCGTCCCGAAGAGCTGGAATTTATTTGGGACTTCGTTTCTCAAACGGGAATCATCCTGGATCCGGTGTACACGGGCAAGGCCATGTACGGCACCATTTCCGAAATCCTAAACGGACGCTGGGAAGGCAAAGAAAATATTCTCTTTATCCACTCCGGCGGCGCCTTCGGCTGGACCCGTCGGCAAATGGAAGAGCTGCTTCGAAAATAACAAGGAAAGAACGAGCTTCGGCTCGTTTTTTTTATGGGCTAAAATGCGAGGAGGCCTTTTGACGAGACAAAAATCTAGGGAAAGCTAGGGGAGGAATGAAAATTACATCGGGCTATGATATAATTTAGGCATAAAAACGTTTCCGCGAGGAAATTCACGATAGGAGGAATAATTTAATGAAAGCATACAACACGAGGGAAGTCCGTAACTTGGCCCTGGTCGGGCACAGTGGATCGGGCAAGACCAACCTAACAGAAGCGCTCCTGTACCAATCCGGTGCCACAAAACAAATTGGCCACGTGGATCAAAAAAATACCCTCTCGGACTTTTCCAAGGAAGAAAAAGAACGGGGTACATCCATCGGTACCAGCATTATTCCTATCGAATGGCGAAAGATGAAATTAAATATAATCGACACGCCCGGTTACATGGACTTTATCAGTGAAGCCATGGGCGCACTTCGCGCAGCGGAAGCGGCGCTGATGATTATCGACGCCACCGCCGGCGTGCAAGTCGGTTCGGAAAGAATGTGGAAATACACGGAAGAAATCGGCCTGCCGCGAATTATTTTCGTGAACAAGATCGACGGGGAAAACGTCAATTTCCGCGAACTCATGGAACAAATCGAAAGCCTCTTCGGCAAGAAAGTTATTCCCTTCTCCGTTCCCATCGGCGAAGGAGAAAACTTCGTCGGCGTTACCGACGTTATTTTCCAAAAAGGTTTTGAATATAAAAACGCCGCTCCGGAAGAAGTGGAACTGAATCACGACCAAGTGAAGGCCACGGAGCGTATGTATGAAGAAATCGCCGAAGTCGTCGCCGAAAGCGACGAAGTCCTCATGGACAAATACTTCAGCGGCGAAAAATTTACCCGCGACGAATTGCTCCGCGGTGTCACCGCCGCCCTCTTAAACGGCGACGCCGTCCCCTTGCTTGTCGGCAGTGCGGAAAAAGGCATCGGCATCGATATTCTCTTAAACACCATCGTCAACTACATGCCCGCACCGGACGACGAACGGGCGCACACAGGCTTCCGTTACGAATCGGGAGAAGAACGCGCTATTTCCGACAGCGATCCCTTCTCCGCCGTGGTATTTAAGACCATTACCGACCCCTACGTGGGAAAAATTTCTATCTTTAAAGTATTGAGCGGCACCATGACCAAGGACACGGCCCTCTTTAACAGCTCCCAAGATGTGGAAGAAAAGAACACCGGCCTCTTCGTCATTCGCGGCAAGGAACAACTCCCCGTGGACGTGATCCACGCCGGGGACATCGGCGCCGTGGCGAAACTGACCGTGACAAAAACCGGCGACACCCTTTGCGACAAGGCCCACAAGGTCGTCTACAAGCGCGTAAAAATGCCGCAACCCGTTTACTTCTATGCCATCGAAGCGGCATCGAAAAACGACGAAGAAAAACTTACCACCTCCCTTCGCAAACTTCAAGACGAAGACCCGGGCATCGTCCTGGACCGCAATGTCGAAACGAAACAAATGACCATCGGCGGCCAAGGCAATGTTCACCTGGACGTTATTCTCGAAAAATTAAAGAACACCTTCGGCGTCGAAGTAAAGAAAGTGCCCTTTATCGTGCCCTATAGAGAAACCATTCGCGGTACCGCATCGGTTCAAGGCAAGCACAAGAAACAATCCGGCGGCGCCGGCCAATACGGCGACGTTTGGATTCGCTTCGAACCCACCGACGAAGGCTTTGTCTTTGACGAAGAAGTCTTCGGCGGCAGCGTGCCGAGAAACTACTTCCCGGCTGTCGAAAAGGGCTTGGAAGAATCCATGGAAAAAGGCGTCCTCGCCGGCTTCCCCGTCACAGGCGTCAAGGCCGTGCTTTACGACGGCAGCTACCACGACGTGGACTCCAACGAAGTCAGCTTTAAAATGGCGGCATCCATCGCCTTTAAGAAGGGGATCGCCGAAGCCAATCCCGTGCTCTTAGAGCCCATTATGGCCGTTGAAGTGGCAGTGCCCGACGAATACATGGGCGATGTCATGGGCGACATGAACAAACGCCGCGGCAGAATCCTCGGGATGGACCAACAACCCGGCGGCGGTCAATTGATTATGGCCGAAGCACCGCAAGCGGAAATGTACGAATACGCCATCGACCTTCGGGCCATGACCCAAGGACGCGGTTCCTTCACTATGGAATTTGTTCGCTACGAAGAAGTACCGGCACAACTGGCTGAAGAAATTATCGAAAAGGCGAAAAAAGAATAATATCTAAAAGGCATCTGATGCACTGACCCCTAAAAGTTGGACAAAGAAATCCATCTTTGGGGGTCACTTTAGTTTGTGGCGTGTTTTTGCGTTGAGTAAGAGCAAATCCTTTGCCGAAAGGCAGAGAATCCATTTCAATTTTAGATTCATCATCAAACATCAACAGATGGAGGCGATGGCTCGGTCGTAAAAGTGTTTCGAATAAAGCGGCGGCAATGACATTTGGACAAAAGTTAGGTGAAATTTCCTTTTCAATTCAGTATGATTAAAATAGAGACTAATGGACGTGAGGAGGAAGCCGTGAACCGATTTTTGTCTTATAAAAAACCGATCTCGTTATGGGCCCATAGCCTGACCCAGCTGGCCCTTTACTGGTTTTATTTAGTCGCCGTAAAAAAAGGTGGCGGCAGTTTTCATATCGTCGTTTTAACCGGTCTTTTTACGCTCACGAATTTTATCTCTTTCTTTATTCTGCTTGAGGAGAGAGAAAAAAATTACGTCTACCGGGTTTGTACTACTCTGCTTTTGATTCCCCTTTATTTTATCTCGGAAGATTTCATCGTAGCATATCTTCACAATGACATTCTTCTGCGCTATTTTTTTGTCCTTCAGTTGATCTTTTCCTATATGGATATCGTCCTAGAAGGACATTTTCGCTTCGGTGCTTTTCGTCTTTTGACCCTCCTCGCTTTTTTAGCGATCTTTCTTCTCTCGACCTTTTCTTCTCTGGAGGTCAACTTTTTATACATGGGGATCTACTTTATCTTTTGCTTGTTTCCCCTTCTCTTTTTCCTCGTCAAAAAGAAAGAAATACAGGGGCGGGGCCTTTATAGTTACCGGATTATGGTGTCGACTGCGGTCTTCCTGGTCTTGTATTTATGGGGAAGTTTCTATCTCTCTTCTCTATGGAATTATTTTGAGAATTACGAGGAATTTTATATGATGGCCGTCTTAGCCGCCATCTTAATCTATTTGCTTACAAAAGCGTGCCGTTTATTCCTCAAGGCCTTTGTCCCGTCTTTTAAAGAGTGGGCGAAGTTTTGCTCTGTGCTTTTTCTCATTCTTTTTATCGTCAACGGTTTTCCAAGGGATTTTACCGAAGTCTTCTTCCTCTCCCTTTTCTTGAGCGCGTTTTTCGTCATGGTCTCCAATTACTTCAATTACCGCGACCTGAGCCGGGAAGAGATAGGCAGTCTTTTGAACAGGGGAAAGGAAAATCTCCTGTTGGATAAGTATGCGCGCCTCTATTCCGAGAAGAACACTCGTTTTCTCCACGATATGATTTTGCAGGACATTATTCTCGTACAGAAGCTGGTTCAAAAGGCTCCGTCTTTTTCCGAGAGGGATCAAATTCTGGAAATTCTCTCGAACAACATTAAAAAAATCCGCCAAGAATTGAATGCCTATGACCCGATCTTAAGTCCTAAAGTAAGCTTAAATAATAATTACTATGGACTTATTAAGGATTTGGAAGACAGGTACCAAAATCGGGGCATACTAATCGACTTCACTTGTTCCGAGGAATTTTCAGTGCCCGGCCCCTACGACAGCTTTCTGTATAAAGCCCTTTACGAATTGGTGAGCAATCTTTTCAAGCACGGAAAGGGCGATTACGCCGAAATTCATTTGGAGGAAAAACAAAAGGAGATTCATCTGTCTATGATAAATTACGGCGATTACTTGGAGGAAGGTGCGGGCCGGAGCACCGGCTTGAAATTATTGGATTTCGAAACCAAACGGCTGGACGGAGTATTTCGGGTAGAAGAGGGCCGAGAAGAAGAGGAAAAGTACCTGGCCTTCTATGTGAATGTACCGATTAAAAAGGAGCGGATCTATGAAGATTATGTTAATCGAAGATCATAAAATGCTGGCCCAATGCTTGAAGATGGATTTAGAATCCTGCGGGGAAATTCGGGTGGACATTCCGGAGAAAATGAAAGACATAAACGACAAATTACAAGAAGAGACCTACGATCTTCTTCTTATAGACATTAATCTGGACGGTATGGCGAAGGGAGAAAACGGTCTGGAGTTAAGCGAAGCGTTGATGCAGGATTACGGTGCGAAAGTGTTAATTTTATCGGGCTATAATCTTGATTTTTACCGGGAAAAGGCCGAGGAGATGGGCTGTATGGGTTTTATTTCGAAAGAAGAGTCGACCCAAAGTCTTTTAGCGAAGATACGAGGGGTTTGCTTGGAGAACAAAAGGTATTTTTCCTCTAAGAAACATCTTCAGGAAAAGCTCACGGAAAACGAATTAAAAATTCTCCGCCTCTATGCCTCGGGAAAATCACGAAAAGAAGTCGCAAAAGAAGCCTATATGTCCACCTCTTCCCTGGCCGTTTTATTAAATCGCATTTACGGCAAGTTAGACGTAAAAAATTACCAAGAAATGGTACAAAAAGCCAGAGAAATCGGCTATATCGATCCCTTTTAGGAAGAAGCGCCACAAGCCTTCTTCCTTTTTTGTGAAAAGTTCGGACAAAAGTTAACTGTGACCGAGGTGTAAATTGCCTATAATCAATAGAAAAGGAGATGGAAGATAATGAACAAGAAAAAAACAATTTTGGGAATTTTGTTGGTTTTGGTCGTTCTGGCTTCGGCGCTGTATCTAAAAAAAGAATCCACTTATTCCATGGTGCAGGATCAAAGGAAAAGTGAAAATAGCCAAGGGAAAACTCAGGACGGTTCCGATGATAGAAGCCCGCAAGACATTGCTGCGGACAAAAAGATTGCCAAGCAACGGGCGAAGAACAGAAAGGATTGGCTCGAAAAGGGTATGACCGGCTCGGTGACCAGAGGCGGCGACATCGTCCTCGGGCCGAGGGGAGATGAAAGGGGCCCGGAATTATTTGCTGAGTTGGATCAATCTGTGTCGAATTATATTAAATCAAAACCGGACACCTATCCCCCGAGGGAAGAGGGACACGAGAACGATAATGACGCAGAGTTGGTCTTTGGGCCAACGGTGGATTACCGAATTGATGAAATGATTGGCACCATCCCTGCGGAAGCGCGAAAAGGACCGATTCAAGGTCTTAAGAATGACGAACTCTTTGTCTATGAAGCCAGGCGGCTGGACGGGTCCTATGACGAACTTCTCCTGGCCAAGCCTCATGGCGAGAAGGAATGGAAGGTGGTCTTTGCCGGGTCTTACTACGACTTGAAAAAGGCGGTTCAATAAGGGCAAAAAACGAAAAAATTCTTTTGAAGAGCAGAAACAGGACGGCCAGTGTTAGTAAAAAGGGGGAGAAGTCGATGTTTGCTGTCGTAAAACTGGAATTTAAAAAAATAGCGACCAAGAACAATGCCCTGATTGCGTGCCTGTTTTTGTTGATTTGTGTGGCCAAGATTCTTCCCTATAGCCAATCCCTGGACATGGTCTTAGAGGGAGGAAAGTTTGGCTCCGGCCTTTCCTATTGGAAATTGATGAAAGAAGAAGGGATTAAATACGACGGTCTTTTAACCGAAGAGCAAATGAAAAAGGCCCGGACCCTTTACAACGAAAGCAAAGAAAAAGACTTTGTGGAAGGCGCACGATCGGAAGAAAAAGAGTTGGGCTTGAAGCTGATTTATCCCTTCCAGTGGCTCGCGCAAAGTTTGAATTTTCCGAAAGAGATTGAAATCCAAGACTTTTCAATTCATATAAGCGACCAAGGGATTGAAAAATTTTACCAAGATCGCTTAAAGGCCATTGGTTCATGGACTCACACCTCGTATCGGTCCTACGACCGGTCGGAGGTTGAAAGCATTCTTCGCCAAGCCGGAGAAGTGAAAACGCCCCTTTACTACGCTTACAACGAAGGCTGGCGTTACATGGGCGATGCCCTGCACATGACTTTTAATATTTTTTTAATCTACTTGGCCCTCGCCCTGTCTTCCTTAACGTCGGCCGACGAAGCGCAGGGATTTACTGAAATGGATGTGCACGCGAAGAATGGGCGCCTTTCCCTCTACTTAGCCAAGGTAAGGGCGGCAGAATTATTTGCAGGACTCGCGTACCTCGCTTATTTGTTTTTTTTGCTTCTCTACCACGGAATGATTTATTCCCTTCACGGAGCCAATGCCTCCATCGAATTTTATGCCGGACCGGCGATTTTCAACCTCACCACTTGGCAAGGGTATTTTCTGGAAGCCTTATCCGGTTTTGCCGCCGTTCTCGTGGTGGTCAATATCATTCTCTTATTCTCCCTGGTCTTTCGCAAGTCGAAAGTCTCCCTGCTCGTCTTGGTGCTCGCCTTTGTTTGGCTTGAGAAGTGGGCGGATTCGCCGCAGCCCTGGGCGAACACTCTGGCCTACTTTACGCCGCAAAATTTTGTACAAGGCAATTTTTCCGCGTCCAAGCTTTTTGTCCTTCAAAACCACGTCTATCCCTTTACGGCGATGGCCTGCTTTCTGTCTTTGATTTACATTGCGAGTAGCCGAATTTTGGCCATGCCGATAATGAACCGCTATTACTTAAAAGGAGGAGAGGGCAAATGAAGTTTTTACTGGAAGTCAATAGAAAAAGAATGCTTCCCTTCCCCTACCTTCCGGTCCTCTGTCTGTTTTTGTTGCTTTCGTCGATCTGCCTTATCAAGGCGGAACAGATGAGGTATCTTCAAGAGAGCTTGCACGTGGAAATTTCTGACGGTACGGAATACCGCTACCTGATGGAGAAGACGTGGTACGACGATAAAAAAGTGGAGGATTTAATCGCAAAGTACGACTTGCCTCAAGAAAATTTGGTCAAAGAGAACATTTCCATTAATGAGTTTTTGCCGGTGGAGAGTATAAATGATGCTCTGCTTCAAGGAAACAGGCAGCCGTCACAAGGCTTTTTCGAGTATCGAATGAATCTGATAAAAAAGGCAGGCCAAGCTCAAGGAGTGAAGCCAATGGACCGGCTACTCATCGGCTATTGTGAAGGTTGGAAAGTTCTCCTCCGTAACTTCGATAAGATTTTTTACGCCGTCGCCATGGCCTTGCTTTTTCTCCTCGTTCCCGTAATGAAAGAAGACGAGCGATTCAAAACGAAGGACATGGTGGAAGCCACCCTTTACGGAAAGAAAAAACTCTTTCAGGCTCGGCTAATCAACGGTTTGGAAATTGGCGTCCTCACCTATGTGGGCGGCGTGGCTCTGTTTACTCTATTGGTTTTGTTCGTTTACGGAAGCGACGGCCGAGATCTTTTCATTCAAAATTCAAGAGAATTTTTTCTCTTTCCCATTCAGATAACCTACCTTCAGTATTTTATCTATAAATTTTTAAACGGCCTCGCGCTGACCTTTTGTCTTGTCTTTCTTTTTCTTTTTTTAGGCGATCGAATCAAAGACGTGAAGGTCTCCTTTTCCCTCGTTCTGGCCTATGTGTCCATTCATTTTTTGCTTCAATCTCTGTGGACTTCTCCCTCTGCCGGGAAATTCCTATTCCTTTCGCCTTTGTCTTTAATCAACATCGAAGGTCTTCGTACCCGCGTATCTTCTCCGGGGCTAGAAAGTTGCTATTTGCTTTCGCTGATCATTCCCATGATTTACGGGGCGCTCTTATGGATAGGGATGTGGCTGGGAAAAAGGAAGTCGTTTGGTAAAGCATAAGGAGCGCTGATTATGTTAAAAATTGAAAGCGTAAGCAAAAAATTTGGAAAGAAAGAAGCTCTTTCGGATGTGGACTTGGAACTGGAGGCCGGAATTTATGGGCTTTTAGGGGATAACGGCGCCGGGAAGTCTACTTTAATGAGGCTATTGGTCGGCGTAGATACGCCGACGAGTGGCCGTATCCTCTACGAGGGAGAGGAAATTTCTCAGTTGAAGGAGAAGTATCGTGGCCTTTTAGGTTATATGCCCCAGGAATTTGCGGTTTTTCCCGGCTTTACGGCCGGTGAGTTTCTAACCTATATGGGCGCATTAAAGGGATTAAGTAAAAGGGAACTGAAGGAAAAAATCCCCCGGGTTCTCGCTTTTGTAAATCTTGAGGATGTAAAGGACAAAAAAGTATCGACTTTTTCCGGTGGAATGAAGCGGCGGGTCGGCATCGCCCAAGCCTTACTCAACGATCCGAAAATTCTGATTTTAGATGAACCGACGGCCGGCTTGGATCCCGGCGAACGCATTCGATTTTCAAACATTTTGTCCAACATGTCCAAAGACAAGATCATTCTCTTTTCAACCCATATTATTTCCGACATTGAAGCCATTACAAAAAGCATTATCATTCTAAACGACGGAAAAATCAGGGCCAAGACCACGTCGGATAAGTTGATCGAGAAAATGGAGGGTCGTGTGTTTGAGTCGAGGATTCCATTTTCGGAATTGGCGGCTTATGAAAAAAAGGTTCAAATTATTCGGATGCGTTACGAAGGGGAGCGTTTAAAAATTCGCTACACAGGCGATGCCTTCGAAGGTGCCCGTCCCGTCCGAGCGAACCTTGAAGACTACTACATTCTTCATCGCAACGAAGTTATTTAGGCACAGCATCCATGAAAAAAGCGCCCGCGGTTGAACTGATCCAAAAAGTCTTAAAAACCGGGGTTGGTCGGAAAACAATGAAATCCGCATAGAACGAATGTTATGTAAAACAAAATCGAGTAAGCGAAATGCTTACTCGATTAAGTCCAACTTTATGGGGTTACTCCGAAAGGGTGCCTTTACATATTTTTTCCGTCGGTGTAAAATCAGTTTATGAAACGATATTTACTCTTATTTTACGACGTCAGTCGCTTTGCTATTTTTTCAAGTATTCTAGACGATACGGATAAGCTTTGGCTCCGGCTCCTTTGCTCCATCTTATTGGTAGCGTCGGCCTATGATTTTATCGACCATATTAAAGGGGCGTTCAGCCATGAACAAGTTTAAATCCACCATAAAAAAGGCGGCCCTCGCCTTTGCCCTGGTGGGCCTCGGGGGATTCATCGCGGTAATCCTTACGAAGAGCGCCTATCCCGATCCTCTTTTTGTTTGGGGCAGTCGCATTTCCATGGCGGCGATTTTTATCAGCCTTGGCCTTTACGCCGTCTATTGGTTCATGGAGCTTGTCGAGCTCGTGAAAAAGAAAGAGTGGGGCCTGGTGGCGGGGCATTTGCTCCTCGGCGTCCTCGTTTGCTTTTTGATTCTGCGAAAAATAAGATAAGACCTCATCGAAAGATGAGGCCTTTTTTTCTTTAGCGTCCGTTGAAATCCAGTTGGAAAAACGGGGGATAGTCGCCACCTTTTGTAAAGGCAGTCACGGCCGTGCGAGCCACGGGATAGGCGAGGGTCATAAGCTCCTTCATCACGGGATTGGTGATGTATATGGAATCGTAATAGCCCTTAGGATTTAAAAGCATGCCGCCGAAGGCATCGTCTGCGCCTAATGCCTTCAGGACTTTGTGCTTCCGGGCGTAGGTCTTTAAATCATCCACGTGAAAAAATTGCTGGCCTATGCGAAAAGACGCCACGGCTCGGTGCACGTCGTGCGTATTGATGCCGTAGGATTCATAGAGAGGGGAGATGCCTGCCGCCACGACGGCTGGAGAGGGCAAGAGCTCTCTGCAGAGAAAGGCCCGAGGATCGTAGCCCTCTTCTTCTAAAATCACCCGGTCGAAATCCCGCTCCAAGGCCACGTGGCCGATGGAAATTTTCTCTTCCACCGAATCGATATAGGGATGCACCGTGGCATCCAGTGAAAAATGGGTTAAGAAGCCGAAGAAGTAGGCCCATGTGGGGGAGAGGGTCGGTCCCTTTTCGATCCATTCCCGATTTCTTTCCAGGAAATTCGCTAAAGGCTTGGCGTGGATTTGTCCGCCTACCTTGTGCTTTTTTGATGTAAGATAGTAAAAGAACATATCCGGGCCCTGGGCGCCTAAGGCGTAGTGGTCGGGATAGGCGGCGATAATTTCTCGTGCCTTTTCCGACAAGGTGGGCAAGAGACGTCGTGCAAAAAAATAATGAGTGACGAGACTGGCCATAACAACTCCTTTCGAGCTCTGATATACTATTAGTGGAGGTACCAATGGAACAAGAATACAACGACTTTATAAACAGCCTTACAGGCGATTACGTAGAGGATTTAAACGCCATCTACGACGAAGTACAAAAGCTTTCCCTGGCAGGGGAAGGGGAACTGGCCCAAAAGCTTTTGGAATACGGACAAAAATTAATGGACGAGCACCGCGGCGATGCAGGGGACTACCGAAGCCTGAAGCAAGACGGTGCCGGCATCGATAAGTTTTATACCCTATTAGATGCGGTTTTTGCAAAAACCCTGGACGAAGATATGGAAGGGGCAAAGACCTTCATCGACCGCATGGCGGAGGAAGTGGATTTTTTAAAGACGGCACTGGAAGCCCTGGAAAGTGATGAGAAATTTTTCTCTTTCCAATCCATGGTGGAAGAGGTCATCTGCCGCGTGGAACGGGACGGCGATCGTCGACCCATTCTAGGTCCCGAGGTGGACATGTGGCTCACCCTTCGCGGCGGCGTGGCGGCGGAGTTAAAAGAATACGACGACGCTCGCAAGTATTTGGAAAAGGCCCTGTCCGTGAATCCCATGTCCACGGCCAACTATCTGACCTTATCGAAGGTTTCCCGCCAGGAAGGGGATATGGAAAAGGCGAAGGAGTACAATCAAAAAGCCTTTGAAGCGGCCTATCTGGCATCGGATTTCTCCCAATGCTTTTCCAACGAAGGCTACTTCCTCTTTAAGGAAAACAAACCCGCCCTGGCCCTCTCCATGAGTATCATCGCAAAGGATTACGACGGCGACAACGACGAAGCCGAAGGCAATCTCATGATGATCGGCGGCCGCTTTCCCGATGCGGAGCCGGCGGAGAAGGACGAATTTTTAAATTACCTGAAGGAGCGTCACATTCAAGGCACCTTGGATCCCGACCGCGTGGAAATTTTAAAGCGTCTGGCACAAAAGGCGGAAGAGGACGGCAATGTAGATTTCGCCATGGAGATTTTAATTAATCTGGACACCATTCTCCACGACGATGCCATTCACAAAAAAATTCACGAGCTCGCCGCCCGCTACGAAGAGGATGAAGACGACTGCGGCTGTGGTCACAATCACGATCACCACCACGATCATTGCTGCGGTCATGATCACGACCACGATCACGATCACTGTTGCGGCCACGATCACGAGTAAGGGAAATTTAGTAAAAGCGGGCGGCGAATATGCCCGCACAAAAAAACAGCCTCCGAGGGCTGTTTTTTTGTTGCCTGAAAATCGGCTTTATTTGTTTTTGTTTTTAATGTATTCGTCGATGCCTTTGGCGGCTTGTTTGCCCGCGCCCATGGCCAGGATGACCGTGGCGGCACCGGTGACGGCGTCGCCGCCGGCAAAGACGTCTTCCACGGAGCTTTGGCCCTCGTCGGTAATGACGATGCCTTGCTTCTTATTGGTTTCGATGTCGGGATTGGTGGCGGTAATCAAGGGGTTGGGATTGGTACCAAGGGCCATAATCACCGTGTCCACTTCCACGTCGAAGTCTTCGCCTTCCTTGGGCACGGGACGGCGACGGCCCGACTCGTCGGGTTCGCCCAGTTCCATGGGGCGAAGGGTCATGCTCGTGACCCAGCCGTCGTCGTCGGCGTGAATTTCCACGGGGGAGGTGAGGAAGTGGAAATGGATGCCTTCTTCCTTGGCGTGGTGCACTTCCTCGGCCCGTGCGGGCAATTCTTTTTCCGTGCGGCGATAGACGATGGTCACATCGGCGCCTAAACGCTTGGCCACGCGGGCAGCATCCATGGCCACATTGCCGCCGCCGATGACGGCGGTTTTGCGTCCGGCGATAATGGGCGTGTCGTAGCCCGCTTCGTAGGCGTGCATGAGATTGGTCCGGGTCAAAAATTCGTTGGCGCTGAAGACGCCGTTGTAGTTTTCCCCGGGAATATTCATAAAGCGGGGAAGGCCGGCGCCGGTGCCTAAGAAGATGGCCTCGTAGCCTTCGTTGCGAATGCCGTCTAAGGACATGGTGCGACCGACGATGGTATTGGTTTCGAATTTAACGCCCAGGTCCTTCAGTTTTTCAACTTCGCTTGCCACGACGGAATCGGGCAGACGGAATTGAGGAATGCCGTAGACCAGGACGCCGCCCGGTTGTTGCAGGGATTCGAAGACGGTGACGTCGTAACCTTTTTTCACCAGCTCGCCTGCCACGGTAATGCCGGAAGGGCCGGCGCCGACGACGGCGACCTTGTGACCGTTCGGTGCTTCGGCTTCAATGGTTTGAATATGATTTTCCCGTGCGTAGTCGGCAGCGTAGCGTTCCAATTTGCCGATGCTCACGGAATCGCCCTTTTTGCCCAGGACGCAGTATTTTTCGCATTGGCTTTCCTGAGGGCATACGCGGCCGCAAACGGCGGGCAGGGCCGTGTGCTTGGAAAGTTCCATGGCGGCTGCCTTGGGATTGTCTTCGGCGATTTCGTGGACGAAGGCGGGGATGTCCACGGAGACGGGGCATCCCTTCACGCATTGAGGCACTTTACAGTTCAGGCAACGCTTCGCCTCTTCCACGGCCTCTTCGTGATTGTAGCCGTAACAGACTTCTTCGAAGTTTTTGTTCCGTTGATTCGGGTCCTGTTCCCGTACGGGGACTCTTGTAAAGCGATCCATTATGCATTCCTCCAGACTTGTTGACCTTTCACTTTTTCCACGTTCATGTATTGTTTTTGACGTTTCATAGCCAGGTCGAAGTCCACCTTGTGGCCGTCGAATTCCGGTCCGTGGACGCAGGCAAATTTCGTTTCGCCGTCGATGCTGACGCGGCAGGCGCCGCACATGCCGGTGCCGTCGACCATAATCGGATTCAGAGAGACGATGGTGTGCAGATCGTATTTCTTCGTGGTGAGGCAGACGAACTTCATCATAATCATGGGCCCGATGGCGACACAGGTGTCGTAGCTCTTGCCTTCGTTTTCGATGAGGTCTTCGATCTTTGCCGTGACCATACCGTTAAAGCCGTAGGAGCCGTCGTCGGTGGTGACGTAGAGATCGCAGTCCAATGCCTTAAACTCCTCTTCGTAGATGACGGCTTCTTTGTTTTTAAAGCCGATGATCACGTCGCAGTGGACGCCTCGTTCGGACAGATAGCGGACCTGTGGATAGACCGGCGCGGCACCGATGCCGCCGCCGACAAATAAGTAACGTTGTTTTTTCAGCTCTTCGTCTGAGAGCTCGGTGAATTCCGACGGAACGCCTAAGGGTCCGACGAAGTCTTTTAATTCATCGCCCTGTTCCTTTTCGGAAAGTTTCGTCGTGGACGGACCGGAGGCCTGAACCACCAAATCCACCCAACCTTCCTCGCGATCGAAGTTTGCGATGGTCAAAGGCACGCGCTCGGCGTGTTCGTCGGCGATGACGATGACGAACTGTCCCGGTTGAGCGGCCATGGCCACGCGAGGCGCGTGAATGCGCAGCAAGAAGACGCGAGGCGCCAAATTTTTCTTTTCTAAAATGGTAAACATACTATCCCCCCTATATCTCTGTCTATCCATTATAATGGATACAGACGTGAAATACCACGAAGGTGAAATTTGTATCATATTTTGCAAGCCCTTGTACGGGAGGCGAAAATAGCGTAAACTGTGATACATTAACGAAATAAAGAACACGAAGGAGACGACGATGCGATTTTTTTCTTCTCGGGACAAATCCCGAGCTTTTTCGGCGAAAGAGGCGATCTTTAAAGGTCCCGCCGACGACGGCGGTTTGTTTGTGCCCGAGCACATTCCCACCATGGATTTAAATGAGTATGCGGACTGCAGCTATGTGGAATTGGCGGCGGAAGTGCTCCATTTATTTTTCGACGACTTTTCCAAAGAGGCCCTTTCGGATTGGGCGAAGAAGGCCTACGGTTCCTTCTCCGGCACGGAGCCCGTGGGCTATTACGATCTCGACGGCATGACCGTGGCGGAGCTGTTCCACGGCCCCACGGCGGCCTTTAAGGACTTCGCCCTGCAGATGCTCCCTTACCTTATGGCCGCATCGGCGGAGGGGAGAAAGGTTCGGATCTTAACGGCCACCAGCGGCGACACGGGCAAGGCCGCCTTGGCGGGCTTTCAGGACGTAGAGAACACGGACATCTTTGTCTTTTATCCCGCCCACGGCGTCAGCACCATTCAGCGCCGCCAGATGTCCACGCAAAGGGGTAATAATGTTTTCGTCTACGGCATCGAGGGGAATTTCGACGACGCCCAGCGCACGGTGAAGGAAATTTTCAGAGACGAGGCGTTGAGAGAAGCGTCGCGCCGTTCGGGCATCGAATTTTCCTCGGCCAACTCCATCAACATCGGTCGCCTGGTGCCTCAGGTGGTGTACTACTTGTATTCCTACCTGGAATTGGTGCGCAGAAACACCATCGCCATGGGCGATGCCATTGACATCTGCGTGCCCACGGGCAATTTCGGAAATATTTTAGCCGCCATGTACGCCAGGGAAATGGGCCTTCCCGTGGGCCGTTTCATTTGCGCATCAAATAAAAATCACGTGCTCACGGATTTTATTTCCACCGGCGTTTACGACAAGAACCGTGATTTTTATAAGACCACGTCGCCTTCCATGGACATTCTCGTGGCGAGCAATATCGAGCGCTATCTGCACTTGGTCTTGAAGCGGGATTACAAGGTGCGGGAGAAAATGGAAGACTTGAACGCCACGGGCCGCTTCGACATTCCCATGGACGCCATCAACCGCTCCAAGCTCGTGGGCTATTGGTCCACGGATGCGGAAGGGGAGGCGCGGATCAAGGAAGTCCTCGACCGCTTCGGCTATTTAATGGATCCCCACACGGCGGTGGCCTATGACGGCGCGAAGAAGCACGGCTCCGCCAATCACGTCTTGGTCATGGCCACGGCGAGCCCCTATAAATTTCCCGAGACGGTGGCCGACGCTCTGGGTATTCAGGGAGAAGGGGACGAGGATCTCCTGAAAAAGATTCAAGAAGCCTACGGCGTCGAGGTGCCGAAGCCCTTGACGGAGGTCTTCGATTTGCCCGAGCGCTTTACCGAAAGCATTACAGTGGATGAGATGAAAGAAGTCGTGAAGGAGGGTTTTCATGATTAAACTGCGCGTGCCGGCGACGACGGCGAATATGGGTCCGGGCTTCGATGTCATCGGCTTGGCTCTGGATTTATACAACACCTTTACCTTTTCCATGGAGGGCGGGGATTGCGACTGCCACAGCATGATTTACGAGGCGGCGAAGGTGGTCTTCGATAAGGCCGGCGCCTCCATGGATGGTTTCTTTTATCGTGTGGATGCGGACATCCCCATCGCTCGGGGCCTGGGCAGCAGTGCCACCTGCATCGTCGGCGGCATGGTGGGGGCGAATCTCCTGCTGGGCGAGCCCTTCGACCAAGGGGAGATTTTAAAAATGGCCTCGGATTTCGAAGGCCATCCGGACAATGTGGCGCCGGCCCTCTTAGGGGGCTGCGTCATCAGCTTGCCCGCAGGCGACGGCGTGGTGTATCGCAAGATCAATAATATCGACAACTTCGCCACCATCGCCGCCTTCCCGGACTTCGATCTGTCCACGGCCAAGGCTCGGGCGGCACTGCCCAAGTCCCTGAGCTATGCCGATACGGTGTCCAATATCGGCCACATGGGCTTTTTGATTCACGGCCTGGAAAACGCCGACACGGAAGCTCTGTTCTTCGGCTTGGAAGACAAGATCCACGAGCCCTACCGAAGCAAACTCATTGCCGGCTACGATGTGATGAAGACTTTGGAAGAGCGCCACGAAGGCCGCGTGCTCATTAGCGGCGCCGGGCCCACCCTCTTGTTCGTCACGGAAAAATCCGCCGATCTCGACGCCATCAAAAAGACCTGGGAAAAAATCTCCGAGCCCCTGGATGCCACCTGGGACATTCGGATCCTCCACATCACCACCACCGGCGTGGAAATTTTAGAAAAAGATGCGTAAAAACAGCCCTCGGAATTTCCGAGGGCTTTCTCTTTATGCTAAACTCTTTTGAATGGCGATTAAAAAGGCTTCCATGATCTGTTCCATTTGCGCCCGGGGCACATTGACCTGGACGTGATACATATTTCCCGTGCCTTCTTTTTCGCCGGCCACGCGGTCCATAATGTCTTTTAAATCCACGGACACATCGGCACTTCGAATGACGTGGATCTGGGCTTCGTTGCCGTTGGGGATGCCGTAGATCTGCACGGTCTTCGCCTTTTTCTGAATGGCGGCGGACATGTGCTTGAAGTTTTTGAAATTAATATTTTCAAGGGTGGTGTAAATGTAGCCCACGCCTTCCACGGTGCGGCGCTTGGCCATAAATTCTTCCACATCTTCCTTGCCCATGGCTTCTTCCAGAGCGTCGATTTTTTTCTTTTGCTCGTCGATTTTGCCCTGAAGCTTTTTCACCGCCTGCCAAATGCCCTGAGTGGTATTTTCTTTTAAATACATGGACAGATTCTTTGTCAGGTAGCGGTGGTTTCTGTAATCCTCCAAGGCTTCCTTGCCGCAGACGAAGGTGAGCTTCAGTCCCTCTTCGACCTTTTCGATTTTTTGAACGGCAAAGAGGGCCACCTCGCCGGTGCTTTTCAGAAGGGGCCCCACGCTGTGAACCTTGTCCATGGAAGGAATGGTGACCTCGTCCTTTTCTTCTTGAATCGGCAGATTGGATTCGATAAGATGATTAACGTAGTTTTCTATTTTTTCAAGGGACACGAAGCCGATGTCAGCGGCATCGACGACGAGATAGCAGCTCTCTTCCGTGGAGCCCGAGAGGATTTTCGTGTGGAGAAGGGACTCTAGGGCGCAGGTAAAGAGAATGCGGGCAATATTATTTTGCATGCCCTGCAGACGGTGAGACCAGTCGATGGAAAGTTCCACCTCTTTTCCGCTTTCAACGGCGGCCATTTTGCATTGGATGCGGCCGTCTTCCACGGAGTATTCCGCTTCTTTGCCGTCGATAAAGATTTTATCGCCGGTGTAGTAGCCTTCCGCAGGCGGGGCAACGATGCTGTCTTCTAATAAAAAATAGTGGTAGCCTTTACTTTTTACGGTTTCGGGAACGGTTATTTTCATGGATTTACGATAGGGTTCCCTTTCATAGCGGGCCATAGACGCCTCCTTTAACTTTTGATCGAGTCTTACCCTATTTTATCATATTCCGGATTTATGAGGGCGGGTGGTTATGAGACAAGTTTGGTTTCTCTTATGCCTTTGTATGGGCGGGGGCTGCTTCCTGGCGGAGCGGCTGCCCCTTTCTTTTGCTGCCCCGGTTTTCATCCTCACGTCCTTCGCCTTGTTTCTGTGGAGAAAGAAGACCGACGCCCTCTATCCCTTGGCGATCCTCCTCGTCTTTATCTTCGCCGCATCGTCCCTGCAAGGGGCGGATGTTTCCGGCGAGCGGATTTCCGCCCGAGGCGTGGTGTCGGCCTCGAAAGAAAATTATTACGAATTGCACGTGAGCCCTTTTAAGAAGGTGCGGGTCTTTTCCGAGGCGAATCCGAGCTTGGGCACGATGATGACGGTGCGGGGGCGCAGCATGAAGCCGGAGCGGCCGAGAAATCCCGGCGGCTTCGACGGCCTTCACTACAGCCTATCTCACGGCATCGACAGAACCTTGCGCCCGACGAAAGAGGAAGTACTTCCGAAAGGCCACACCTTCACAGAAAAAATGTATGGGCTGCGGGGAAGCTTTCGGAATTTCGGAAGAAAAGTTACCGAGAAATACTTTCCGCCGAAAGAGGCGAAGCTCTTGTCTGCCATGCTCTTCGGCAACGACGCCGACTGGGAAGGCCTGGAGGATTTTCGCAGCCTGAATGTGATTCACATTCTGTCCATCTCCGGCCTACATATCGGGCTCATTCTCGCTATTTTGTCGGCGGGCTTAAAGAAGCTGCCCCTGCCATATGATCTCCGGAAGATTTTCCTTCACTGGATTCTGCTCCTCTATCTTTTTCTCACGGGCTTTCCCGTCGGCGGCATGCGGGTGTGGCTGTCCCTTCTCTTTACCGACGCGGGCAAGCGAATGGCCCATCCCGTGGATCCCAATTACGCCTTGGGCTTCAGCGCCGCGGTCTTTCTCGCCATCAATCCCTTTTACATCTACCGCCTGGGCTTTCTGTTCAGCTTTTTTTCCGTCTACGGCATTTTAAATATCTATCCCAAGCTGCCCTATTTCGGCTCGACGAGAGAACCTGCGGCAAAGGCACTGGGCGTGTCCATGGGCGTCACCCTGGCCATTGCGCCCCTGCTTTTATATACCGCGGGCCGCATTTCGATCATGGGCCTCTTCGCCAATGTGCTGCTTCTGCCTTTGGCGGCGGCCATCCTCTACGGCGGCGTCGCCGTCAGCCTGCTGTCTGTTGTTTTTGGGCCGGTGGCGGCGGGGGCGGCCATCGTCACCCATTGGATCTTCGTTCCCTTTCTCTTTCTCATGCGGCACATGGCCATGGCGCCGTTGAATTGGGTGCTGCCCACATTTAACGTGGCGGAGGCCTGCGCCTATTACCTGGTGCTTCACTTCGCCCTCTACTTTCCCTACGGCCGCCTTCGTCTAAAGGCGGGGCGTTTGCTTTTGCTGCAGGCGGCCCTCGTGGGCCTCGTGATTCTCGCCTGGGGCCGCATGACCGCGCCCGATCTGTCCGTGACCCAGCTCTATGTGGGGCAGGGGGACTGCGCCTATGTGGAGGCGAAGGATTTTCGCGGGCTCATCGACACGGGCGGCAGCCGCTTCGGCGCCGATCCCACGGCCCGATACGTGGTGCCCTTTTTGCGGACCAAGGGCGTGAATAGCTTGGACGGGATTTTTCTTTCCCACTACGACGCGGACCATTGCGGCGGCGTTAGCACTTTGGCGAAGAGCTTTAAGATCAAAGCTATCTTCGCGCCGGCGCCGGGAAGCGACGAAGACCGGGCTATGCACGACGAAATCGAAGAAAAGGCCGGGCGGATTCGCCAGATCCAAGGCAAGTTCGCCATGAAGGGCTGGGAGATGCAGGTCTTTCCGCCCTATGGGGAGGAAGAAAACGCCCTGTCCATGGTCATGGAGCTGGCCTCCGGCGGTTGTCACATGCTTTTTCTCGGCGACTTGCCGAGCGAACAGGAAAAAATGCTTCTGACGGATCTCAAGCATAAAGAGGAAATCATCAAACTCGGCCACCACGGGTCCAAGACGTCGAGCTCGGAGGAATTTCTCGACGCCACAGGGCCTCGCCTGGCCCTTATATCGGCGGGGGAGAATAATTCCTATGGTCACCCTCACAGAGAGGTGTTGGACCGCTTAAAAGTCCGTCACATCCCCTATGTGCAGACGAAAGACGGCGCCCTTACCATGAACTTTAAAAAGGGGAAGGTGCGGGTCTCCGTTTACAAACCGTGGCGCCTGACTGCGGGGCAATGTATCTTTTTTGCCGCCAACCTGTTAGGCTTGGTTTATATGACGAAATTAGGCGCAAATTATTTTAAGGAAAGAGACGATTTATGGAATCAGTGGATTATAAAGGAGCCTATCTTCTTCACGGACCGGAAAAATTCGGTATGGGCGAGAAGAGAAAGCAAATAGAAAACAGATACCTGGATCCCGCCACTCGGGATTTAAATTACGACGTGGCATCGGGGGACGTGGGGGAGATTTTGGCCAAGGCCAACACTCTGCCCTTTATGTCGGAAAAGCGCATCGTCGTCGTAAAAGACGCCGGGCTCTTATGCACCGACCCCGATCTGGATCGCTTTTTAGAGGAGGTCTTTCACATACCCGACACCACCGTGCTCCTTCTAATGGAGACGGAGACGAGCATAAAAAAGACCCAGAAACTTTACAAGCGCTTCGACAAGGCCCATCGGGTCATTTCCATGGAGCGGCTCACGGGGCGGGTGCTGCGAAATTTTCTCGCCGGCTATTTGGCGAAGCAGAATCGCCGCATACGACCCGATGTGCTGGAGCATTTCATTCGCCTTTCCGGCTACGGCGACAGGCAGTTTGAAGGAGATCTTCAGGGCCTCGTGAACACTTTAGATCAAATCGCCAGCGTGTCGGAAGGGGAAGTAACCACGGAGGCGGTGGACGCCTTTTTGGATCCCTTTTCCGCGGACACCATCTTCGATCTTCTCGCCGCCATCGGGCGAAAAGACGGGGCGACGATTTTAAAGCTCTTAGACGAATTTGAAGCCAAGGAAGAGCCCGCCGGACGCATTTTATACATGATCGCGCGGCAGACGGGCAATCTTATGTATTACAAGACCATGAGGGAGACGGGCAGAAGCGATGCGGATATCTTTCGCTTCATGGGCGTGAAGCCCTACGAGGGCAAAAAAATAGCCGCACAGAGCGGCGCTTATACAAAAGAGCAGCTGAGGCGGCATTACCGATTGATTTTAGACGAAGAGCTTCGCATGAAGAGCAGCTCCGTCGCGGACCGCGACGTGCTGGAGACTTTGCTTCTCGGGATGCTCCGTGACTAATTAAATAAGGGCATGAAAAAAACTGAAAACAGCTGTTTTCAGTTTTTGTTTTAGTTGGCGCGATTTAATTTTTGGGTTAAACGGCTCATGCGACGATCGGCCGCATTTTTATGAATAACATTCTTCGATGCCGCTTTTTTAAGTTTCTTATCGACAGTGCGGAGGAGAGCTCTCGCTTCGTCGATGTCACCTTTATCGAGCGCTTCTTCGAACTTGCGAACGGAAGTCTTGATGCCGGTTTTAACGGATTTATTGCGCAACGTTTCTTTCTTGGTTGTGCCGATACGCTTAATAGCGGATTTAATATTTGCCATGATTCACCTCCGACTGTGATTTTATCCCTTCGGATACCTTAACTTGTAGAATTTTACCACATGGTCTCTACTTTTGCAAGAAAGGGAGGAAGGAAGTTCATAAAAGATGTAGAAAAATTTTGTTTGTGGTAAAATGAATAGTCAGATTCAAGAAAGGGGAACATTTTGAAGGGAAAAGGAACATCGTCTTCCACGGCGGTTGAAATGATTAAAATAATAATTATGGCGGTGGTATTGGCCGTAGTCATCCGCCATTTCATCTTTAACACCACCATGGTCATCGGCCAAAGTATGGAACCCACATTGCACGAGCGGGAACGGATGATTTGTCTCGTCTTCCCCAATTACTTTTCCGATCCCAAGCGGGGCGATATCGTGATCATCGATGCGCCGGACGAATCGGGAAAGGAATACGTCAAGCGCGTCATCGGCCTGCCCGGGGACCACATCGAAATTTCCGACGGCAAGGTCCACGTCAACGGCGTGGCGCTGAAGGAAAATTACACCCATCCGGGAGTCGCCACGGGCACCTACGATGGAAACACCTGGGACATTAAGGACGGCGAATTTTTCGTCATGGGAGACAATCGCCAAGAGGGCATGTCCATCGACAGCCGCTATTTCGGTCCCGTGGAAAAGAAACACATTCGCTCCCGGGCGGCGCTGCGTTACTATCCATTTTCGAAATTTACGGTATTTTCTCACTAATGGACGTATAAAGGAGGCACTATGACCGATCGTCAAAAAAATATTCGCAATTTCTCCATTATCGCCCATATCGATCACGGCAAAAGTACATTGGCCGACCGGCTCATAGAAAAGACGGGCATGCTCACGGAGCGGGAAATGGATTCTCAGGTATTGGACTCCATGGCGCTGGAAAAAGAGCGGGGCATTACCATTAAGCTCAAGGCCGTGCGCCTCGTACACGAACGAGACGGCGAGGAGTATATTTTAAATCTTATCGACACTCCCGGCCACGTGGACTTTAACTACGAGGTCTCCCGCTCTCTGGCGGCCTGTGAAGGGGCGCTTTTGGTGGTGGACTGCACCCAGGGCGTGGAGGCGCAGACCCTGGCCAATGTGTACCTGGCTCTGGATCAGGATCTGGAGCTGGTGCCGGTCATCAACAAAATCGACCTGCCTTCGGCGCGAGTGGACGAAGTCAAAAAAGAAATCGAAGACATTATCGGCCTGGACACGGAGGACGCTCCCTTAATCAGCGCGAAAAACGGCGTGGGCATCGACGACGTCTTGGATGCCATTATCGATCAGGTGCCGGCACCTTCCGGCGACGCGAAGAGCCCCTTAAAGGCGCTGATCTTCGACTCCATCTACGACAGCTATCGCGGCGTGGTCTGCTACATTCGCATTTTCGACGGCACGGTGAAGGCCGGAGACAAAATTAAAATGTGGGCCACAGGCAAGGAATTTGAAGTGGTGGAAGTGGGCGTCAATGCCAACGGAAACATTCCCCTGAAAGAATTAAGCGCCGGCGACGTCGGCTATTTGACGGCCAGCATTAAAAACGTCAAAGAGGCCCGAGTCGGCGACACCATTTTCGATCCGAAGAATCCGCCGAAGGAAGCCCTGCCCGGCTACAAAAAAGTCGTGCCCATGGTCTACTCCGGCATCTATCCCGCCGAAGGGGAATCCTACACCGACGTGCGGGACGCGCTGGAAAAGCTGCAGGTCAACGATGCGGCCCTGGTATTCGACGCGGAAACCTCCGTGGCCCTGGGCTTCGGCTTCCGCTGCGGCTTTTTGGGTCTCTTACACATGGAGATCATTCAAGAGCGGCTGGAGCGGGAATTCGATCTGGACATTATCACCACGGCGCCCTCGGTTATCTACCGGGTGCACACCGTGGACGGAGGGATGGAAGAGATTCAAAACCCGTCGAACCTTCCCGATCCCACTTCCATCGAAATGATGGAAGAGCCCTTCGTGCGGGCGGAAATCATGTCCCCCACCGATTACGTGGGCACCATTATGGAGCTGTGCCAAGAGCGCCGGGGTCGCTACATCAGTATGGACTATTTGGAAGAGACGCGGGTCATGATTACCTACGAGCTTCCCTTAAACGAAGTCATCTACGATTTCTTCGACGCCTTAAAGAGCAAGACACGAGGCTACGCGTCCTACGACTACGAGCTCATCGGCTACGAGCCCGGGGATCTGGTGAAGATGGACATCCTCATCAACGGGGAACTGGTGGACGCCTTCTCTCTTATCGTGCATAAGGAAAAGGCCTATGAGCGGGGCAGAAAGATTTGCGAGCGCCTCACCGGCGTCATTCCCCGCCATCAATTTGCCGTGCCCATTCAAGCGGCCATCGGCTCGAAGATCATTGCCAGAGAAACTATTCGCGCCGTCAGGAAAGACGTCTTGGCCAAGTGCTACGGCGGCGACATTTCCCGGAAGCGGAAACTCTTGGAAAAACAAAAGGAAGGAAAGAAGCGCATGCGCTCCATCGGCAATGTGGAAGTGCCCCAAGAAGCATTCCTTGCCGTACTCAAATACGACGAAGACAAATAAGGAAGACGGACCTGAAGGGGTCCGTTTTTTTCGGAGGTTCTATGAAAAAGCCCATGGGCATTTACATCCACGTGCCCTTTTGCGAAAAAAAGTGCGACTACTGCGATTTTTATTCCCTGGCGAAGAAAGACGACGGGGATTTCGACGACTATGTGGAAAGTCTCCTTAAAGAAATCGATCTGTACAAAGACATATTGGCCACACGAGATGTGACCACGGTCTTTTTCGGCGGCGGAACCCCCTCGCTCTTGGGCACGGATCGCCTCCTGCGCATCATGGAAAAACTGCGTCCTTATTTTGGCGAGGCAAAGGAAATCACCATGGAGGGCAATCCAGAAAGCGTCCTTCATCTCGACGTGGCCGCCTTAATCGACGCCGGCTTCAATCGCTTTAGCATGGGGGTGCAAAGCGCATCGGACAAGCTGTTAAATATTATGGGCCGCATTCACGACGTAAAGACCGCCGAGGACGCCTTCTACCATTTGCGGGAAGGCGGGGCGAAAAATATCAATCTGGATTTTATTTCATCGGTGCCGGAAGAGAGCATGGAAGATGTGGAGGCGAGCCTCGCCATGATCGAAAAGTTGAATCCCGAGCACGTGAGCCTCTACAGCTTAATCGTGGAGCCGGGCACGGCCTTTGATCGCCGCTACGGAAAGAGCGTGGAGGAACGAGAGGAAGCTGACCGCATCCACGTCCACGCTTACGAGGGGGGCCTAGCCGCCATGAGCTATAGGCAGTATGAAATTTCCAATTTCGAAAAGGGCGGCCACCCATGCGCTCATAATTTAAATTACTGGCACTTAGGCGAGTACCTGGGCCTGGGCCCCGCCGCCAGCGGCCACTTATGCGGCAGACGCTACAGAAATGAGCAAAATCTTTCATCCTATAAAGAGACCCTACGCGAAGGCCGTGCGCCTATTGAGGAGGAAGAAGTGCTTTCGCCCATGGATCAAGACAACGAATACACCATGCTGGGCCTTCGGCTCAACGATGGCATCCCTTTCGATGCCATCTTGCCCTCGGGGCAGCGGTTTATGGACATGCATAAAGAAGCCATCAAAAAAAATGTGAACGACGGCCTCCTCGCCATAACAAACGGCCGCGTGGCTTTAACGAACAAGGGAAGGGACCTGGCCAATCGAGTGGAAGTAGATTTCTTTCGCTTATAAAAATGAGTTCCCTTTTTAAAAAGGGAGGAAGAAAATAGACGGAGCGTTTTATGTGAATGAAACGATGCTTTGAAAGGGAAGGCAACAAGCACTTTACATCAGGGTAACGGAGAAAAACTTGAGAATAGTTTTGAAAATTATACTTTTTCCTGTATCTATATTTTTATCAGTGACAAACAGCCTTTATAAAATTTGTACACGGCATTGGAACAACAATACTTTATATTTTGATGCTTTTTTGTATCATAGGTGCAACAGCAGGTTTTGTTCAAAGAGATACAACAACATGTATACAGGCGTTAATTATTGGTTTCTTGGTTAGTCCGTATGGATTGCAACTATTAGCAGCAGTTGCTATTAGAGCAATTGAGGGAATGAATGAAAGAATAAAACAAATTAGAATTTGTGGAGATAATGAGTATGAAAAAATTTAACAAGATTAGTGTGGTCTCGTTACTTATTCTAATCTTATCATTTACTGTTGTTAGGTATGCCGTATTCGGAATACACGGAATGAAACAATTGCCACTTGTACTAGGCTTACTTATCGCTGTAGAGTTGATAGTCCTCTGTTTCACTAAAGTTAAAATAGTACCTCTTATCTCTGCGATTTCATATCCACTCGGCTTTGCTATTGGGTGTTTGTTCCAAACAAGTGGATTAGATGCTGGCGGTGGAGCAACAAACAATCTGTGGATTATTTGGATAGGTACCATTTTTGTAATGAACATTATTTCTGTTTTCGCAGAATTGATAAATAGAAAGAAAGCTAAGCAACAGTAATTTTGTGTTCGTGTGATTGTTAGAACAGTCTAATAAATCCCAGTTTTTAGTACTAACAATCCACCTAAATAGATTTAAGATCTAGTGTCTGTACGCATTGATATTATTTCATGAGAACATAACAACATATTTGATACATTTTAACGGCACAGTCGCTTAGGGTACGAAACTCATACTCAGGAGTACGAAAAATAGGTATGGGGGTATGAAAACAATTCGATAGGGCAAATAGCATCACGATCATATAAAACCAGGCCTTCTTCTGATCATAATTATTGACGTAAAAATATTTCTCTTGACAGATAGCAACAGTTGGGTGTAATGTTTAGATAACTTAGTTATCTAAACAAGAACTATTTTTGATGGGAGGATCTATGACTACAGGTAATTTTGAAGAAACTCATGCCAACATACTAAAGAGTGGTCTGGATGCCTTCTTGGAGGAAGGCTATGAAAAAGCAAATATAAGAAGAATTTGTAAATCAGCTGGCGTGACAACAGGAGCTTTCTATAAGCATTTTACAGATAAGGAAGATTTGTTTGCAAAGTTGGTAGAGCCTTTAGCAGATAAGATCAATGAAATTTATAACTACTACGAAAAAGAAAGTTTTTCCACCTACGGCACGGAGTTTCCTGTGCCCAAAGAAAAAATCTTAAAAGTTCTTGAACTCAAACAAGAAGGGACGCTTAAAAGTGTTGAGTTTTTCTATGAACATAAAGATATCTTTGAGCTTCTTATTTTTAAATCCTATGGCACAAAGTATGAGCATTTCTTAGATAAACTCATCGTAATTGAGGATCGTAATGACTGGTCGATTTTAGAGATGATCCATGGGAAAGAAAATGCGGATTCCATTATGACCAAGCAAAGTGTCCATATCATCAATCATGCATTTTTCAACGCCATCTCTGAACTCGTTGTACACGCATCCGATAAAGAACAGCTTCTCAGTATGACAAAGACGATGTCTAATTTTTTCAATGCGGGTTGGGAAAAGTACCGCAGCCCATAGCTCTATATTTTTTTATCCAAGAGATGACTTAGTTATCTAATTTGCTTTATATGTGATCGTGAGGAGGTAAAAACATGAAAAAACAAAGTCCCATAAAGCGTCTGTGGGAACTGGCTGCCAGTCAGCACGCCGGACTAAAACTCTCTGTGAGTCTTGCGGTACTTGGAGTTTTAGGTGGTATCGTTCCCTACGTGGCTGCGGGACAGGTTCTGACAAACTTATTCAATGGTATGACAGACTTCAGTGCTTATATGAAAGCCTGCGTTGTTGGACTTTTAGGCTATGCCGTGAAATCCGTTCTATATTCACTGTCGCTTTCCGTTTCCCATAAAGCCACTTTTGAACTTTTACAGGAACTGCGCGAAAAAATGCTGCACAAGCTTCCAAAACTCTCGTTGGGGAAAGTAATAGCGACACCCGGCGGTGAATGGAAGCAGCTCATTGTAGATCAGGTGGAAAGTTTGGAGCGTCCGGTTGCTCATCTTTTTCCGGAAATGACGGCAAATATGGTGGGGCCGCTCTGTATTTTGATTTATCTCATTGCACTGGACTGGCGCATGGCACTGTTATCTTTGGCATCCATCCCGATCGGAATGTTTTTTATGAGTATAATTATGAAAACCTACGGCAAGCAATATGCCGGCTCGGTCCAGGTTAGCGCTCAGATGAATGCCGCTATAGCGGAATATGCCGGAGGCATTGAAGTTATTAAAGCTTTCAATCAAGGAGAGAGCAGCTATCACAAGTTTTCCGAGAAAATTCTCGCAAATGCCCAATACTACTACGACTGGATGAAAAGCGTTCAATTCTTAATGTCGCTGTCTAAATCGATACTTCCTACAACGCTGCTTGCTGTTTTGCCGGTAGGATATCTTTTTTATCAAAGTGGAAGTTTGGACGGAGGCACATTTTTGACGACGGTGATCCTCTCTTTCTCCCTTTCGGGCCTTTTGATGGCTGCCATGAATTTTGTGGATAGTTTGGCTCGGGTGGGAACGGTTGTAGGTCAGATTGATGCGCTCTTAGCTGCCGAAGAGCAGCAGCATGAAAAACACCCCATATCGTTCAACAAACACGACATTGTTCTCGATCATGTTTCTTTTTCCTATGAACCCGGTGAAGATGCCAAAGAAATTATTCATGATGTTTCTTTAAGCATAAAAGACGGGAGCTTTAATGCATTTGTAGGTCCATCCGGCGGCGGCAAATCGACCTTAGCAAAACTGATAGCCGGCTATTGGGATGTGGAAAAAGGAAGCATCGCTATCGGTGGCATCAATGCGAAAAAGGTTCCCTTAGAACAACTCTATAACAGCGTTTCCTTTGTATCTCAGGATAATTTTCTCTTTAACGAAAGCATTCGCAACAACATTCGCATGGGTTGCTTGAGTGCTACGGATGAAGACGTGGAGCACATTGCGAAGCTCTCGGGCTGTCATGACTTTATTGAGAATCTGGAAAACGGTTATGACACGATTGCAGGAGATGGAGGCACTCATCTTTCCGGAGGTGAGCGTCAGCGGATTTCTATTGCGCGCGCCATGCTTAAAGATGCCCCGATTGTCATTTTGGACGAAGCAACAGCATACATTGATCCCGAGAATGAAGTGCTGATGCAGCAAGCACTGGGACAACTTGTTGCGGGGAAGACCGTTATCGCAATCGCTCATAGACTTTCCACCATCACGGGAGCCGATCAAATCTTCGTCATAGAAGAAGGAAAAATCGAAAATCATGGCACACATCAAGAGCTGCTTGAAAAGTCAAAGCTCTATCAAAGTATGTGGCTTGCTCATGTAGGCACGAAAGGAGGTAAATAACATGTTGAACGCACTGAAAAAAATAGGACATTTTGCCGGAGAGGAACAGGGCAATATTAGAAAGTCCATCGCCGTTTCCTTTCTTTTTGCCATTTTCTATATGTTTCAAATTGGTGCTGTTTACTTCGTCATCTTAGGGATGCTGGGAAAAGATATCGGCATAAACCCTGCTCTTTTGGCACTCCTTTTTCTCCTTATCAGCATCTTCGGACGTGCTCTTACCAACTACTTTGCTCAGCTCGAGCAAACGCATGCCGGCTACTTCATGGTGGCTCGGCAGAGACTTGCGGTCGCAAACAAAATGAAGACCGTGCCTATGGGCTATTTTGATGAAGCAAACACCGGTAATATTGTAGGAACGCTTACTACGGTTCTCGGTGATGTAGAAAACACAGCTCCGGTTGTGCTGATCAATATTATGGGAGGCTTTCTCAATGCTTTTGTGTTTACTTTAATAACCTTGATCTGGGATTGGCGTATCGGTCTCATCGTTATTGTCGGTACACTGATTTATTTGTGGATTACCTCGGCGATGGAGAAAAAGACGGCACATCTTGCACCGAAACGTCAAGAAGCGCAAGCAGAACTGGTGGAAGCCGTCCTTGAACAGATTAAGGGAATGTCCATTATAAAATCCTTTAATCTGACAGGGAAGGGTGATAAAAAGGTTCATGCGGCAATTCGTCGTAACAAGAAGACCAACCTTGCTATTGAAAAAATGTTTACGCCTTACAATATGGCCCAGGATTTTGTGCTAAAGCTCTTTAGCATTTTGATTATCGTTGTAGCTATTTACCTTTACGTGCAAGGAACTATGCTTCCGGAAAATGCTCTGATGTCCGTTATCATTTCCTTTATGATTTTTGCCCAGATTGATTCCGCCGGTTCATCTATGGCTGTTTTGCGTGTGGTATCCAGTTCTATTGATCAGGTAGAAAACCTAAAACAGATGCCGGTTATGGATATTCATGGTGAAGACATCCGTCCGGAAAAAGTCTCCATAGAGGTAGCAAATATTGACTTTTCGTATGGAAGCAAAGAAATTTTGCGTGATGTAAGCTTTACCGTTCCTGCAAAAACAACCACGGCCATCGTAGGCCCTTCTGGATCCGGGAAAACAACGGTTTGTAATTTAATTGCCCGTTTCTGGGATGTCAATGCAGGAAGCATCAAAATTGGAGGACATGATATTCGGGACTATACGTTGACCTCTTTGATGGATCAGATCTCTATGGTGTTCCAAAGCGTCTATTTGTTCCAAGACACCATTGAAAACAATATCAAATTTGGAAACATGAATGCCACGCACGAAGAAGTCGTTCAAGCTGCTCAAAAAGCAGCTTGCCATGATTTTATCATGAGTCTGCCGGAAGGTTATAAAACGGTAATCGGAGAAGGCGGTGCATCTCTTTCCGGTGGTGAAAAACAGCGTATCTCTATTGCAAGAGCCATTCTCAAAGATGCGCCCATCATCATATTCGATGAAGCAACAGCCAATGTCGATCCGGAAAACGAAGATAAGCTTCAGCAGGCTATGAACAGCTTAATGAAAGATAAAACCATCATTATGATTGCTCATCGCTTGAAAACAGTTGAAAACGCCGATCAAATTTTAGTGATTGATGAAGGCAAAGTAGTGGCGAGTGGCACACATAACGAACTTGCCGCCAAAGACGGTATTTATTCCAGGTTCCTTCAGGCTCGGAAAACGGCTGAGTCTTGGAAGATATAAAAAGTATTTAAGGAGGATTTTATGAAACTTAAAAATGTGGTACAAATTGCAGTGCTTGGAGTCATTGGCTTTGTTCTGGCTATGGGCATCGGTATGCTGACGGGACTATTAGGCGTGGTTTCACTTTATGTATCCGCAGGATTTGGCGCTTTCTTTGTCGCGCCGGTTTATGTCATCATGGCACGCAAGGTGCAAAAGCGAGGTGCATCGTTTCTCTTTTGGCTGATTATCGGTCTCTTATACATTGTAATGGGCTATTGGATTGCAACACCGATTTGCGTTGTTGCCGGTATCATAGCTGAACTGATTGTAGGTGATTACAGCAATAAAAACCGTATTGCCATGGCTTTCAGCGCATCAATGTTTATTTACGCCATGCATCCGATTCTATTTGTTGTGTTGTTGGGTGCCGAAAACATTGCACGCTTTGTCAGCAGCATGAGTTTAGAGCAAGCGCAAATGATGGTGGCCAGCTATACCGGAAATGTAATAGTGATTTGTGTTTTGGTAAACATTGTTTTGGAGCTTATCGCCGGCCGCTTCGGGCTTTTCATTAATAACAAGTTTTTTGAAAAGAATAGTAAACAAAGCAGACTTAGCTGATGATAAAGAAATCAGCTCTAAAGAAAAAGGAGGAAGGACAGCTGCATCCGTTTACGCTCTTCGCGCTTACGATTCTGGTGTCCTTCCAGGTCTTTTTTGGCAATCAAACGGTCTATTGGGCTGTGCTTGTTCTGACGTTGTTGATTGATTTAAATGCCTCGACAGGTCTCTTTCTTAGACAGATTATTGTTTTTTCTGTTTCCTATGGCATGATGTATCTTTTGGCCTTCGCTGATTTGGGATATGTCACAGGCATTTTTATAGGACTTTTTGCACTCATTGCCCGTTTCATACCGATCTTTAATATTGGCATTGTATTGATTCTTACCAGCCCATCGAAAATCTTAGCCTGTTTTCGCAAGCTTCATATGCCCAACACCGTTAGTGTAGCCATGATTGCAGCTTTGCGTTTTATGGATGAAATTGGCCTGCGCTTGCATGAGATTCGAAACGGTATGAAAATCCGTGGCTTTCATGCTTCCCTTTTGCATCCCGTCCGTACTTTTGAGCTGTACTTTGTTCCTTTGGTCTATAAATGTCTGCATGTCAGCGAAACGCTCGTCTCTTCAATTATTGCCAAAGGTATCGAGTATGAAGGAGAAAAAACCAGTTACTATGATATGCGCTTTAAATTCGCAGATGGCATCAGCCTGTTTGCCGGCGTGGCGCTTTTGGGAGTTGCACTATGGACATCATGAAAGTCAATATTGAGCGCTTCAATTATCAAGGCGCAGAGAAGGCATCTTTGCATGATATTCATTTTATGATTACCGAAGGAGAACTCATCGTGCTCACCGGTAATTCCGGCTGTGGAAAGACCACGCTCACCAGAGTGCTAAACGGTCTTATACCAGAACAGTATGAGGGAACACTGGATGGTAAAGTCACATTATTGGGTCAAAACCTGCATGATTTTAAGAAGGGTACCTTGGCTAAGGTCATCGGCAATGTATTTCAAAATCCATCGGATCAATTCTTTACCCGCAAGGCAGAAGATGAGGTCGCCCTTGTCGGAGAGAACCTCGGTATGCCGCAGGCGGAACTGAGAAAACGGGTGAAGAAAGCTTTTGAGTACATGAGCATTGCTCATCTCATGGATAAAAATTTGAATGAACTTTCCGGCGGAGAAAAACAGCGGGTAGCTATTGCCTCTACCTTAGTTTATGACACAAAGATTATTTTCTTTGATGAACCTTCGGCATCACTTGATCATGAAGGGATCCGCGATTTGCAAAACATCCTGAAATTGCTTAAAGCGTCAGGTAAAACCATTGTCATTGCCGAACACCGACTGTATTTTTTGAAAGAACTCTACGATAAGCTTTATGTCATGAAAGACGGAACTTTTATCAAAGAGTTTGATGCCGGAGAACTTAAGACTTCCGATTGCAAAGACTTCGGACTTCGGACAATCGACTTTTCCGCACTTGTTCCGCACAACACGACAAAGACAGGTGAGCGTGTTTTTTCTGCGAAGGATGTTCATGTTTCTGTAGGCAAAAAAGAACTCATCTCGAATTTATCCTTTGACTTACATTCCGATGAAATCATGGGGATTGTCGGCACAAATGGTATCGGAAAAAGCAGTTTAGGTCGTGTTCTCTGCGGACTTGCCGGCAAGAAGCAAAATATTTCATGGGGAAAAACTCAGCGAGAACGACTGAAAAATGCCTACTACATGATGCAGGATGTAGACTACCAGTTGTTTTTTGATACCGTAGAAAACGAGGCGCTCGCGAGCGGCAAAAAAATAAGCGATGCTTATTTGAGAGAGGTCTCTTGGATCATTAAGCATATTGATCTTTGGAATAAACGCAGCGAGCATCCGCAAAACTTATCCGGCGGGCAAAAGCAAAGGCTGGCTCTCGCCAATGCTTTTTTGAGTGAAAAGCAAATTCTTATTTTGGATGAGCCGACCAGCGGTTTGGATTACATGCACATGGATAAAATCGCCGAGCTTATCTTTGAACTCGCCAAAGGTCGCCCGACAATGATTATTACGCATGACATCGAACTATTACTGAAAGTCTGCCGGACGGTCCTTCTGATCAAACAAGATGGATATGAGAAACTTGATTTACAGACGGCAGAATATCATAAGCTCATTTCTTATTTTGAGCAGATGATGAAATAACGGCGGCTTTTAGCTGCTCATCGGTAAGATGCACGCCGTTTTTGCAGGGAGAGTTTTTCTTGCAGTGCTTGTTGCATTGCCAAATGACCTGCTTGTATTTGTCGTTGGAATGCCAGACTTTTGAACCGAGCCTTGTTCCGAATTTTCCGCAGTAGATATTGCCGGAGAAAAGTCTCGCGCCACTGTGTCTTCCTTTTTCGTTTTTGCGCCGTTCCATCTCCCGTTGTACGAGATCCCACACCTCCGGTTCAATGATGGCTTCGTGGTTTCCGGACACGTAGTACTGCGGAATTTCGCCTTCGTTTATCTGGTGCTCTTTGGAAAGAAAGTTTGTAGTAAAGGACTTTTCAGGAGCGCATCGCCTTTGTATTTTTCGTTGGTAAGGATGGATTTGATGTTGCTTGGGTTCCAGCGAGGTTTTCCTGCAGGCGACGGGATACCGTCTTCGGTCAGAGCCTTTGCAATGAGGTGGTAGGTTTTTCCTTGCAAGTACATCGCATAGATGCGTTTGACGATTTTTGCCTGTTTGGGATTGACGACGAGGTTTCCGTCCTTCAGGAAGAAGTCCAGCGTGTATTTTTCCGGTACCTCGATGTGATCCACCTTGTCGAGAAAGGCTTCCTAGTCAAGCTCCTCAAGGCCGAGGACTTCGCAGCAGGCCTTTTCTAATGTCTTCTTGCTGATTGTGCTGCCGACCGGGCAGCCTTAGCCGACCTTCTTTTTCTTCTTGCTTCCGCAGTTCCAATATTCCTGACAGTGTCCGTTCTTTGTGCGCCGATTGTGCATGTAGCTGAAGCCGCAATATGGGCACTTGATTTTTCCGGTGAAGCAGCAGGAGTTCAGGCTCTTGTTGGCAAGGGCTCCGAGCTCCCTGCGTCTGACCATCTCATCTTGGACGTACTGGAAGGTCTCCGTTGGAACGGAGTTTCCCGCAAAGGATATCGATCAGCTGATAGGGCACATTGACGGCACCATCGATGAGGCGAATTCGTTTTTGTTATCTTTGAATAATGATCTTCCCGAAAGCTATGATAAAGCAGCCTTTGATTCCAAAGTGTCCCTGCTCATGAATCATTTTGTCGATATGGCCGTTCAGGGATACGGTTGGATTGGCGTCGCTTAAGGCGATGCTGTGACGAGAAGAAAGGACGCAGAGCCGTCGTTTTATAGTGGCTCGCGAGGTGATAGGGAAGCGAATGGGATTAGAGATGCTTCCAAATAATTAAAGGCAAAAAGACTTTTGTTTGAAAGAAGCATCCATGAAACATGGAAGCATGGTGCGTAGCGTCTTCCTATGGGAGAGAACAAAAATGACCACATCAGGGTAAAAGAATATCCCGGTGTGGTCATTTTGTTTTGAAATCAGTTAAACGTGCCGCCGGCAATTAAAAAGTCTCGATCCAGCGAACTTCAAAGCTTCAGATTATTTTACGAATGCCTGAATCGAGCCTTCAAAAGGGGAATCTTTTTATTTTTAGCAATCACGCTTGACAAGTGCTAAAAGCGTGGTATACTTAAACCATAAGCGATTAGCACTCGACAAGAGAAAGTGCTAATGCGGAAGGGAGGTTTCTGTTGGACAAGAGAAAAATAGACATTTTAAATCTGATCATCGAGTCCTACATCGCCTCTCCCGTGCCCGTCGGCAGTCGCACCATTTCGAAATCACCGTCCCTTGCCGTGTCATCGGCGACGATACGGAACGAGATGAGCGATTTGGAAGCTTTGGGTTTTTTGGAAAAGCCCCATACTTCCGCCGGGCGCGTTCCGTCCGAAGGCGCTTATCGATTTTATGTTGACGAATTGATTCCCGAGATCGACTATCCGAATTCTCTCGTGAACTATTTCGAAGACGCCATGCCCATGGAGCTTTACGGCACGCGGGATTTTTATTCCACCGCCGTGGAGGCCTTGGCCGATTACACGGAGAACCTGGCGCTGATGATGATGCCGAGGAAAAGCGACCGCAGGCTTCAGTACCTGGATCTCATTCCCGTAAACGACCACATGGTCATGCTACTCATCGTCGGCGACCGCGGTGTCGTCGTCAAGCGCATGATCGACCTGGGTTTCGGCGTGAACGAAGAGGAGCTGAGCTATGTTTCAGGCGTCCTGTCCGATGCCTTCGTAGGCACGCCCTTCGATGCCATCGACGGCGTGAAGTTCGTCCTCTCCGGCGAACTGCTTCGCTACGAAAGCTTCATCCTTCAAATCACGGAGATCCTCTCCGGCGTCATACACGCAGTGGAAGAGGTGGATGTGGTCATCAGCGGCGTCGGACATCTGTTTCGCTACGAGGAATTTCAAGACCCGGGCCGCATGAAATCCATGATGGATTACGTGCGGGACAAGGCGAATCTTTTGCGGCTCTTTCATCCCATGGCCACGGACGAAGCCATACGGTTTCGAATCGGCAAGGAAAACGAAGAAAAGAGCATGCAGGACAACAGCTTAATCAGTCGGATCTATCCGATAAACGGCACCGATCGAGGCGGAATCGCATTGATCGGACCGGTGCGGATGAATTATAGAAAGTCGGCAAATTCCCTAATGGCATTTTCCGACGCACTGTCGAAAAGACTTGGGAAAGAACGTTGAGGTGAGAAGTGGTAGTAAAAAATAATGAAGACCCCAAGGACATGGATCCTCGGGAAGAAAATGAAGAAATGGAACAAACCGTTGAGACCGATGAAGCACAAAGTGCCGAGGACGTAGTGACGGAAGCGGATGAGCGCTTGGCGGAACTGGAAGATCGCTACCTGCGTCTGCAGGCGGACTACAGTAACTTCCGCAGACGCAGCGGCGAAGAAAAGCAGCAGATGCATCTCTTGGGCATGGAAAAATTGGCCCTGGACATTTTGCCCGTACTGGACAATTTCGAGCGCGCCCTGGCAATTGACGAAGTGAAGGACGAAAAGTTTTACGAAGGCATGAAGATGATCGCCGATCAGTTCCGAGGAGAGCTGGCGAAAAACGACATCGTAGAAATCGAGGCGTTGAACGCGCCTTTCGATCCCAATTTACATCACGCCGTCTTAACCGAAGAAAAAGAAGGCGTGGAATCCGGCGTGGTCATCGACGTCCTGCAAAAGGGCTACAAGCTGAAAGATCGCGTTATTCGACCGAGCATGGTCAAGGTCTCAAAATAATATAGATTTAATAAAACGTACATTTTAGGAGGAAACAACATGGCAAAAATTATTGGTATTGACTTAGGTACAACGAACTCCGCCGTCGCCGTAATGGAAGGCGGACAATCGACGATTATTCCCAACATTGAAGGCAACCGGACGACACCGTCCATCGTGGCATTCACCAAAGACGGCGAACGCCTCGTCGGTGAAACGGCAAAGCGTCAAGCCATCACCAACCCGGACAGAACCGTATCGTCCATCAAGAGAGAAATGGGCAGCGATCACAAAGTTACCATCGACGGAAAAGATTACTCGCCCCAAGAAATCTCGGCTATGATTTTACAAAAATTAAAATCCGACGCCGAAAGCTATTTAGGCGAAACCATTACCGAAGCGGTTATCACCGTTCCCGCATACTTTACCGACGCCCAACGTCAAGCGACGAAAGACGCCGGACGTATTGCAGGCTTGGACGTTAAGCGTATCGTCAACGAACCGACGGCAGCTGCTCTCGCTTACGGCGAAGACAAGGACACGGATTCCAGCATGGTTATGATCTACGACTTAGGCGGCGGCACCTTCGACGTGTCCATTTTGGAACTGTCCGACGGCGTCTTCGAAGTACAATCCACGCGCGGCAACAATAAATTAGGCGGCGACGACTTTGACGAAAAGGTCATCGACTGGATCGCCGAAAGCTTCAAGAAAGAAAACGGCGTCGACTTAAAGGCCGACCGCATGAGCTTGCAACGTTTGAAAGAAGCGGCAGAAAAGGCGAAGAAAGAACTTTCTTCCACCATGAGCACCAACATCAACCTGCCCTTTATTACCGCCACGGCTGAAGGCCCCTTGCACCTGAACATGGACCTTTCTCGTGCGAAATTCGACGAATTAACCGCCGATCTCGTAAAGAAAACCGAAGACCCCGTTAAGGAGGCGTTGAAAGACGCCAACCTTTCCGCATCGGATATCGACAAAGTCTTGTTGGTAGGCGGCTCCACCCGTATCCCCGCCGTACAAAACTTGGTTAAGAACCTCATCGGCAAGGATCCCCAAAAAGACATTAACCCGGACGAATGTGTCGCCTTAGGTGCCGCCATTCAAGCCGGCGTATTGAGCGGCGATGTTAAGGACTTACTCCTCTTAGACGTTACGCCCCTTTCCTTAGGGATCGAAACCATGGGCAGCGTCACCACTCGCTTAATCGAACGCAACACCACCATCCCCACGAAGAAGAGCCAAATCTTTACGACGGCCGCCGACAATCAAACCAGCGTCGACATTCACGTCCTTCAAGGGGAACGTCAAATGGCACAAGATAATGTGACCTTGGGTCGCTTCCAATTAGACGGCATCGCACCGGCACGCCGCGGCGTACCTCAAATCGAAGTCACCTTCGACATCGACGCCAACGGCATCGTCAACGTCAGCGCCAAGGACTTAGGCACCGGCAAGGAACAACACATTACCATTACCTCTTCCTCCAACCTGACGGAAGATGAAATCAAGGAAAAAGTTCGCGAAGCCGAAGTTCACGCCGAAGAAGACAAGAAGAAAAAAGAAGCCATCGAAATTAAAAACAATGCGGATTCCGTCATCTACGCTTCGGAAAACGCACTGAAAGAAGTCGACGGCAAGATCTCCGACGCCGACAAGAAAAAGGTGGAAGATGCCATCGAAGACTTGAAGAGTGTTAAAGATACGGACGATATCGACGCCATTAAGGCCAAGACCGAAGCCCTTCAAACGGCTTTCCAATCCGTATCGGAAGAACTTTATAAACAAGCCCAAGCGCAAGCAGATGCACAAGGCGACGAAGCGAAAGCTGACGACGATGTAGTCGATGCCGACTACGAAGTGGTCGACGATGAAGACGACAAGTAATCAATTGGGCAAAAAGGGCACTTCGGTGCTCTTTTTTTGTTTTTAAATCTTTTAAAGTCGCCGCGGATAGGGTATGATAACACTATTTGAGCAAAGAGAAAGAGATGGTGTCCATGAGAGATTTTTACGAGATTTTAGAGATAGAGCGTACCGCCACGGCGGCGGAGATAAAAAAAGCATACAGGAAAAAAGCGAAGCAGTACCATCCGGACCTGCACCCGGGGGACGACGAGGCGGAGCATAAATTTAAGGAAGTAAATCTGGCCTACGAAGTCTTAAGCGACGAAACGAAGCGCCGCACCTACGACGTCTACGGCGAAGAAGGCATTAAGAACGACTACGCCTCCGGCGGCGGGGGATTCAGCGGCGGCTTCGGCGATATTTTCGGCGACCTCTTCGACATGTTCGGCGGCGGTTTCGGCGCGAATTTTTCCGGCGGCAATCAAGCCAAGGCGCCCAGAGACGGCGCCCACATTCGCTACGATATCAATTTAACCTTTAAAGAAGCGGTGTTCGGCACGGAAAAAGACATTCAGATCCGTCGCACGGAAAACTGCTCCCACTGCCACGGCACCGGCGCCGAGGACGAGAGCAAGGTCCACACCTGCGAAACCTGCGGCGGTAGCGGTCAGGTGCGTCAATCCACCTCGTCGGCTTTCGGCCGCTTTATGCGCGTGGTGCCCTGTGATACCTGCGGCGGCACGGGAACCGTCATCGAAGAGCCCTGCAAGCACTGCAAGGGCAGCGGCAAGGAGACGGTAAACAGAACCCTTCACTTGCGCATTCCCGCCGGCGTCGACGATCAAAGCGTCATGACCATGGCAGGGGAAGGCCACGCCGGTGACAACGGCGGCCAAGCGGGCACGGTGTACGTCTATCTCCATGTGGAAGAAGACGAGATCTTCACCCGCCGCGGCAATAATTTATACGTAGAGATTCCCATTCGCTACGAAGACGCCGTCTTAGGCGGCACCATTAAGGTTCCCACCCTGAAGGAAATCGTCGATTACGACATTCCCGCCGGCACGCAAAGCGGCGAAGACTTCCGCATCAAAGGGGAAGGGGTACCCTTCCTACGTCGAAAGGGCGCCGGGGATTTGATCTTTATGGTGAAAATTCTCGTCCCGACGAAAGTATCCGAGGGCGAGCGGGAACTTTTGGAACAGTTGCGCAGCGAAGTAGGAAACAAAAAGACCGAGCAGGAAAAGGGATTTTTACAAAAACTAAAGGACTTTTTTGAATGACACAATACCACATGCTGAAACTAACCGGGGAACGGGCGCGGCAAGATGAGGGAGAGACCCTCTTTCAGTCCATGGGCGTGGACAGCTACGAAGTGATTTCTCCGGAAGCCATCGACAATTTAAAAGAAGGCGCCTTTATTTGGGACTGCATCGACGAGGACCTGCTTCAGGCTCCGTCGGATGTATTTGAATTAAAGGCTTATTTCGATGCCTCCCAATTAGATGAAATGGACGAATTGTTAAAGGCGGCCCGCGATCGGGGCTTTTCGGCGGAAACGGAAGCCGTGGCCGATCAGGATTGGGCCAACGACTGGAAGCGCTACTTCCATCCCATCGCCATCGACGAGGGACTTTCCATCGTGCCGAGCTGGGAAGATTACGATGCCCGCGAGGGCGAAAAAATTCTGCAACTGGATCCCGGCATGGCCTTCGGCAGCGGCAATCACGCCACCAGCTTTCTCTGCTCCCGCTACCTTCGCCGGTACGTGAAGCCCGGAGATTCGGTCATCGACATCGGCTGCGGCAGCGGCATCTTGTCCCTGGTGGCCGTGGCATCGGGGGCGGCAAGAGTCATCGCCGGGGATTTGGATCCCCAGTGCATCGAAGCCACAAAGAACAACGCGGTGAAAAATCAAATGGAGGATAAGATCGACGTGCGCCTCGGCGATCTTTTCCAGGTGGTGAAGGAAGAGGCCGACGTGGTGGTGAGCAATATCTTCGCCGAAGTGATCATCGGCATGGCAAGTGATGTGTATTCTCACGTGAAGCCCGGGGGCATATACATCGCATCGGGGATATTAAAAGAAAAACTGGAGGATGTAAAAGCCGCCTTGGCGAAGGAAGGCTTTGTTATTCTCGAAAGCGAAACCGACGGCGACTGGTCGGCCATTGCGGCGAGGCGTTCGTCATGAGGCATTTTTTTGTAGATGACAGGCCCGTCGTAGGCAAGCGCGCGGCATTAAAAGCCGAAGACAGCGACCACCTGCTCCGGGTGCTCAGGGCAAAGGAGGGCGACGAAATCCAAATCGCCTGGAACGAAAGCCTTTACCGCGGCATGCTTGAGATCGTCGGCAACCGAGCCTTTGTGCGGGTGGAAGAAGCCCTGGCGCGGGAAGAGGAAAAGGCGCAGCTGATTTTGGCTCAAGGCGTGGGGAAGAATCAAAAGACGGAGACCGTGTTGAAGCACGCCACGGAATGCGGCATCGACGGTTTCATTCCCCTCCAGATGGACCGCTCCGTCTCCAATCTTTCGAAGAAGTACGAGGGGAAAAAGGCCCGCTTCGAAAAAATCGCCCAAGAGGCGGCGAAGCAATCCAATCGGCGCCGCGTGCCGGATATCGGCGAGCTTCTTACCGTGGACGAACTCATCGAGGGAGCGGATGCCGACGACCTTCTCGTCGTCTGTTACGAAGGGGAGGCCGCCGTGGAAATCGAAGATGCGGATCTGTCTTGTGCCAAGAGAATCTATCTGATCATCGGCCCGGAAGGCGGCTTTTCCGAAAGGGAAGTCGCACTTTTAGAAGAGGCGAAGGCCGCCTTCGTTACCATGGGCGAGCGGATATTACGAACGGAGACGGCAGGCGTCGTGGCATCTTATGTGATGAAGCGAAAAATAGAAAGGGGCGTTCATGGGGCGATTTAAAACCTATACATTGGGCTGCAAAGTCAATCAATACGAAACGGAAGCCGTCGAGGAAATGCTCGAAAAGGAAGGCTATGTCCACGACGATTCCATGGACGTGGATCTCGCCATCATCAACACCTGCACGGTGACCAACGAGAGCGATAGGAAGAGTCGTCAGATTATTCGTCGGCACAAGCGGGAGAATCCTCATTGCAAAGTAGTGGTACTGGGCTGCTACGCCCAGGTGTCCGCGGAGGAAGTGGCAAAAATTGAAGGCGTGGATTTGGTCTTAGGTACGAAAGATCGCGCCGCCCTTCCCGGCTATATCGACGCGCTCTTTCAGGGGGCGGAGCAAATCGTCCACGTCAGGGCCCACGAGCAGGGCGAGGACTTCGAGCATTTAAAGATCAAGGAAATCGAAGACCACACCCGGGCCTACATGAAGGTGCAGGACGGCTGCAATCAATACTGCTCCTACTGCATCATTCCCTACGCCCGGGGCTTTATCCGCTCCCGGGACATGGCCGATGCTACGGAGGAGGCGAAGCGCCTCGCCGAAAGCGGCTTTAAGGAAATCGTCTTGACGGGGATTCACGTGGGCAGCTACGGAAAAGATTTGGCGGAGGATGTGTCTCTCATCGATCTCATCGAAGCCATGGACCGAGTGGAAGGAATCGAGCGGATTCGCCTCTCCTCCATCGAGCCCATGACCATTACCGACGATTTTTTAGATCGGGTGGCGAAGCTGAAAAGCTTTATGCCCCATTTCCATTTGTCTTTGCAAAGCGGCGGTGAAAAAACCTTGCGGGAGATGAACCGCAACTACAGCCCCGAGGAGTATCGTGACACGGTGCAGCGCATTCGGCGCGTCTTTCCCGATGTGGGGCTGACCACCGACGTCATCGTGGGCTTTCCCGGAGAAGGGGAAGATGATTTTGGGGAGAGCCTGGACTTCGTCGAGGAAATGGGCTTTTCACGGCTCCACGTCTTTCCCTACAGCATGAGGAAAAACACGCCTGCCTCGAAGAGGACGGATCAAATTCCCGGTCCCGTAAAAAAAGAGCGGGCCGCCCGCATGATCGCCTTGGGGGATCGAATGGCCTCGGATTTCGTGAAGGAGAGAATCGGCAAGACCTATCCCGTGCTTTTCGAAGAGAAGAAAGACGGCAAGAACTACGGCTACACGCCCAACTACATTTACCTGGCCGTGGAGGGAAAAGAAGATCTGAGAAACACCCTGCAATATGTTACAATTGAGGGAGAAAGCGGCGGTGAGATCACCGGCCGAATCAGAAAGGAGCATGCGAATGGATTGTCTGTTTTGTAAGATCATCGAAGGCGAAATTCCTTCCCAATGTTTGTACGAAGATGACAAGATCTATGTCTTTAAAGACATCGATCCCCAAGCCCCGGTTCACTTTTTGGTGATTCCGAAAAAACACATCGACTCACTGGACACCATGGACGATGAAGACGGCGAATTAATCGGTTATGTCTTCGAAAAAATTCGCGACCTGGCCAAGGAGCAAGGCCTGAAAGACGGCTACCGCGTCGTGAACAATATCGGCGAAGACGGCGGCCAATCGGTGAAACACATGCACTTCCACGTCTTGGGCGGCCGCAGTTTGCAGTGGCCACCGGGTTGATCTTTGAAAAACCTTAGTTTTGTTGAATTCGCCTCCCGAAACGTGTATAATAGTTAAGAATTTAGTCGAAAAGGCTATTCACTCTTTTCAAAAAGAGGGGAGGGGAAATCATGTCGGAAATCCGCGTTGGAGAAAACGAGTCTTTAGAATCTGCCTTAAAAAGATTTAAAAGACAATGTGCTTCCAGTGGTGTTTTGAAAGAAGTTCGTAAGCGCGAACACTACGAAAAACCCAGTGTAAAGCGTAAGAAAAAATCTGAGGAAGCACGTAGAAAAAAACGTAAATACTAATTGAGAAGGTGTTAATTTGTCTTTAAAAGAAACCTTGATGCAGGATTTAAAAACTGCAATGAAGACGAAGGATAAGAGAACGAAAGATACGATCACCATGGTACGCGCCGCCATTAAACAAAAAGAAGTGGACGAACGCGTCGAGCTAGACGACGACGGCGTGCTCACGGTACTCGCCAAAGAAATCAAGGAACGCCGAGGCAGCATCGAAGAGTTCGAAAAAGCCGGCCGCGACGACTTGGTCGAAAGCACAAAGGCGGAAATCGACGTTCTCATGAAATACATGCCCGAACAATTATCGGAAGAAGAACTGGAAAAGTTGATTCGCCAAGTGATGGAAGAAAACAACATCACGGAGAAAAAACAAATGGGTCTTCTCATGAAAAACATTATGCCGAAAGTGCAAGGACGCGCCGACGGCAAAGCGGTTAACGCCATCGTCAATCGCATTTTAAATTAAAGTAACCCGGAGAGCGTCTCCGGGTTATTTTCGATTACATGCCAATTTCCTCGGGTATAATTGTATTAGGAGGTGTATGGGCATGAAGGCTTTCTTGGCGAGTTTAGGCACTCTTTTTGCGACGACGCCGTCATACGGCGCGGGGGCTGCGGCCGATATCTTGCCGTGGCTGCGCTCGGCGCTGGTTATAATCGGTTTGGCGAGCTTTACCTACGCCCTCTTTTCGAAAGAGTTTTCCAAAAGCTGGATCTTCGGCACCGCGGCCCTTCTTATTTATTTCCTCACGGGAATTTTCGTCGGCGGAGCCTCCGTCATCACCTTGCTTTTGTGCTTGGTCGGCGGCGTCCTTTTGCTTATCGAGGCCATCGTGCCGGGCTTCGGCATCGCAGGCATCAGCGGCATCGTCTTGTTTTTCCTCTCCCTGGCTCTGGCCATGGACGACGGGATTCAAGCCGTACTTACTTTTGCTCTTTCCGCCGTCGTCGTCCTGGTCATGGCGCGGGGCCTGTGGGAGAAGGGCGAAGGCCTGCCCGTGGTCCGGAAGCTCATGGGCGAAAGTCCGGCCTTTACAAAAAAGCCTTTGGCTCTGAAGGTGGGGGATGTGGGCTATTCCAGAACCCAGCTTCGCCCCGAAGGCATCGGCGAATTTAACGGCGAGGAAATCACCGTACACTCCGCCGGCCCTTTAATCGAAGGTCACCGAAAAATCGAAGTCGTGGCCATTCGCGGCCGCAGCGTCAGCGTCAGGGCCGTGGACGAATAAATTTTCGCTCGCACTTTTTTAAAATCGAAATTTAACGCAATGATAAAACCCATTTCTAACAAATCATTTCTCGGGAGGTAATCCAATGAGCATCGGATCCATATTAGGCACACTGCTCGCCATTGTGGTGGTCGTCTTTCTCTTTGTTATTTTGACCATGGTCCCCATCGGCCTTTGGGTCACGGCGTTTTTCTCCGGCGTGAAAGTACGAATGACCGATTTGATCGGCATGCGCCTGCGCCGCGTGAAGCCGCGCCGTATCGTCAATCCCATGATTAAGGCCACAAAAGCCGGCATGGGATTAAACATCGCATCCGTGGAAGGCCACTATCTGGCCGGAGGCAATGTGGACGCCGTGGTGGACGCATTAATCGCCGCACAACGTGCCGATATTCAGCTAAATTTTGAAGAAGCCGCCGCCATCGATCTGGCGGGCCGCGACGTTTTGGAAGCGGTGCAGGTCAGCGTCAATCCGAAAGTCATCGAGACGCCGAAAATTTCCGCCGTGGCACAGGATGGCATCGAAGTCTTGGTCATCGCCAAGGTGACCGTGCGGGCCAATATCGATCGCCTCGTCGGCGGGGCAGGGGAAGAAACCATTATCGCCCGCGTCGGCGAAGGCATCGTCACCACCGTGGGTTCTTCCAGAACCTACAAGGAAGTGTTGGAAAACCCGGACAATATTTCCCGCGTCGTTTTGGACAAGGGCCTGGATTCGGGCACGGCCTACGAAATTCTATCCATCGACATCGCCGACGTGGACGTGGCCCGAAACATCGGCGCCCGTTTGCAAACGGATCAGGCGGAAGCGGACAAGCGCATCGCCGAGGCGAAGGCGTCGGAACGCCGCTCCATGGCCATCGCCAGGGAACAGGAAATGCGTGCGGAAGTGGAAGCCATGCATGCCCGCGTCGTAGAAGCTCAATCGGAAGTGCCCAAGGCCTTGGCGGAAGCATTGAAATCCGGCAAGCTTTCCGTGGGCGGCTATTACGAGCTTGAAAATTTAAAGAGCGACACGGCCATGCGAGAAGCCATCGCCGGCGGCGACAAAAATAAATCGACTGAGGCCCGTGAATGAACGGTCTTCTAACCCTCATCCTTATCGGTGCCTTTGGCCTGATCAGAAGCCGTATGGAGCAAAGACGCAGAGCCGAGGCGAATCAAAAAAAGAATCATAAAGAACGGGAGCCGGATTACAAGACCCTGCCCTTTGAGGTGCAGCAGGCCATTAAAGAATTTCAACAGCCCGGGGAAAAGCCGGCGAAAAAGAAAACTCAGAGGCAAATAGACCGGCATTTAAAACAGAAGCGGCAGATGAGCGATGAGGCCCTTCAAAGGGCTACAGAGGCCGAGAAGGCCATGACAAGTACCGAGGAGCAGGCGAAGGCGGAGCCGGCAGATGAAAAACCCTCGCCCTTTGCCGCCATCGAAGCATTCGACGAGGCTTACCGGCCGTTTATCTACAGTGAAGTATTCAGCAAACCCAAGTGTAAGCGTAAGTAAAGGAGACGTTTTTGCAAGATCAATTAGTAATCGGCATCAGTGAACCCAAGGTGTTAAAGGAATTGTTCGGCCATTTGGACGAACACACGAAGATGATCGAGGAGGCCTTTTCCGTGCACATCCGTCAGGAAGACGACGGACTGACGGTAAAGGGCGAAGACGAGCCCGTGAGACAGGCGGGGATCGTCCTGCAAAATTTAATCGAGGCCATTCACAAACAAAAGCGAGTGGACAAAAAAGACGTGGCCTACAGCATCGATTTGGTTCGGGCGGGCATCGAAGACAGCTTTACATCCCTCTTGGACGACGTCATCGTCTACACGGAAATGGGCCGTCCCATTCGCCCGAAGACCTTGGGGCAGAAGCGCTACTTAGACGCCATCAGGAGCCACGACGTGGTCTTCGGCATCGGCCCCGCCGGTACGGGGAAGACCTACATCGCCATGGCCAATGCGGTGAAGGCTTTTAAGGAGAAGGAAGTGAACCGCATCATCCTCACCCGCCCCGCCGTGGAGGCCGGGGAGAGCCTGGGCTTTTTGCCCGGGGATTTGCAGATGAAGGTGGATCCCTACCTGCGTCCCCTCTACGACGCCCTTTTCGAAATCTTGGGTCAGGACGCCTTTCAAAAGTATTTGGAAAAAGGTCTTATCGAAGTGGCACCCTTGGCCTACATGCGGGGGCGGACCTTGGACAATGCCTATGTCATTTTAGATGAGGCGCAAAACTCCACCAACGAGCAGATGAAGATGTTCTTGACCCGCCTGGGTTACGGCTCCAAGGCCATTATTACCGGGGACGTGACGCAAATCGACCTGCCCCGAGGTAAGCAGTCCGGTCTGAAGACGGTGCTGAAAATTTTAGATGGAGTCAAGGGCATCGAAATCATTCGTCTGGGCAGAAACGACATCGTGCGCCATCCCTTGGTGCAACGAATCATCGACGCCTACGATCGCTTCGATCGGGAAAAGGAAAAGAAGGCGGCCGAGGAGTCGGAAAAGAAAGATAAAAAGGACAAGTCCCATGACAGAACTTAGCCTTTACATGGACGACCGGCAGGAGACCATCGCCCTATCCGACGAGGACAGGGATTTGATCGAGAAGCTGATCTCTTTCGTCGTTCCGAAGATCGCAGAGGAAGCCGAGGTGGAAGTCTCCGTCAGCTTCGTGGAAGACGAGGAGATCCGTCGACTGAACCGGGATTTTCGCGGCGTGGACAAAACCACGGACGTTTTGAGCTTTCCCATGGATGAGGCTTACGGTGACTACAGAAATTTAGGCGATGTGATCATTAACACCCGCAAGGTGGAGGAACAGGCCGAGGATTTCGGCCACGGCTATCGCCGGGAACTCACCTACTTAACGGTGCACAGCCTGCTTCATTTGGTGGGCTACGATCACGAGGAGCCGGATGAAAAGGCGGCCATGCGGGAAATGGAAGAAAAGCTTCTGGCGGCTTTTGAAGGGGAAGAATATGAAGCGCGGTAATTTTATTAAATCTTTTAACTTTGCCGTACAGGGCATTGTCAGCTCCATTCATTCGGAGCGGAATATGAAATTTCATTATGCGGCGGCATTGGGGGTCATCGCCTTCAGCCTTTTGTTTAATCTGTCCCGCATTGAATTTATTGCCCTGCTCTTTGCGGTGACCTTCGTCATCGTATCGGAGCTTTTTAACACGGCCATCGAGCGCACCGTGGACATGGTCACTCAGGAATACCATCCCATGGCGAAGCTGGTGAAAGACATCAGCGCCGGGGCGGTGCTTCTCGCGGGCATTAACGCGGCGGTGACGGGCTATTTGCTTTTCTTCGACCGAATCATTTCTTTTTCCGACGTGGTCCTGGTGCGAATTAAAAACTCCGGGCCCCACCTGACCTTTGTGGCCATTATTATCGTCTTGATCTTGACCGTGGGCGCCAAGCTCTACAAGAGAGAAAGCGGCGGCAGTTACTTTCAAGGCGGCGCCGTCAGCGGCCACTCGGCCCTTGCTTTCTGCATGGCGGCTTCCATTACCTTTATCTCCATGAACGGATTTATCGCCGCTCTCGCCTTCGGCCTGGCCTTTTTAGTGGCGGAAAGCCGCATCGAAGGGGAAATACATAAGCCCATAGAAACCGTGGCGGGGGCGATCCTAGGCATTGCCGTCGCCGCCATTATATTTGTATGGATGGGATAAGATGAACGAAAAAGAAACGATTCAAAAATTAATTGCCGCGGCCAAAGAGGCGCAACAGGGCGCCTATGTGCCCTACTCCGGCTACGCCGTGGGAGCGGCCCTTCTCGCCGACGACGGCAAGATCTATACCGGCTGCAATATCGAAAACGCCTCTTACACGCCCACGGTCTGCGCCGAGCGGGTGGCCGTATTTAAAGCCGTGAGCGAAGGCGCCAAGCGGGTGGAAATCATCGCCGTGGTGGCGGGAGAAGACAAGGGCTATCCTTGCGGCGTGTGCCGCCAAGTGCTCCGGGAATTCGGAGAAGACGCCACTATCGTCGTGGCGAAAGACGAAGAAAACTATCACGTCCACAAGTTGGACGAGCTCTTGCCCCACAGTTTCGGGCCGGAAAATCTAAAAGGAGAAGTCGATGCATAAATCAGGATTTGTCAGCGTCGTGGGACGGCCCAATGTGGGCAAAAGCACACTTTTAAACAGAATACTTAAGGAAAAACTGTCCATTACCTCGAACAAGGCCCAAACCACGAGAAATAAAATCACCATGATCCACACCGACGATCGTGGCCAAATTGTTTTTCTGGACACGCCGGGGATCCAGTCGCCGAAAAACAAACTGGGCGACTATATGTTAAAGACCAGCGTCTCTTCCATGGAAGGCGTAGACGTGATTCTTATGGTGGTGGACATGAGCGACTACCTGGGCCCCAAGGACAAGATGATCCTCGAGGCCATGGACAAAGAAGGGAAGGACATTCCGGCGATTCTGGTCATTAACAAAGTGGACATGGCGCCCAGAGACGAAGTCTTGCCCATTATCGCCAAGTTTGCCGCTATGGAACGCTTCGACGACATCGTCCCCGTCTCCGCCTTAAAGGACGAAAACGTGGACCACCTGTTGGATGTGATCTTTGACCACTTGCCGGAAGGCCCCCAATACTTCCCCGAGGACATGATCACCGATCAACCGGAGAAATTTATCGTCGCCGAACTGATTCGGGAAAAGGGCCTGTTCTATCTAAGGGACGAAGTGCCTCACGGCCTGGCCGTGTCCATCGACTCCATGAAAGAGCCGGAAGGCAAGGATATCATGGAAATCCAAGCCACCATTTACGTGGAGCGGGATTCCCATAAGGGCATTATTATCGGCAAAGACGGACAGATGCTGAAGCGCATCGGCACGGAGGCGCGAAAAGAAATCGAAGCCTTTCTGTCGGAGCGGGTCAACCTTCGGCTCTGGGTCAAGGTCAGCAAAAACTGGCGGGAAAAAGACGAGAAGGTAAAGGCCTTTGGATACAAAGCGGATTGAGTGTCAAGGGGTGGTTCTCGCATCCATGCCCTACGGGGAGAGCGATAAAATCATTCGCCTCTACACGGAGCGGGCGGGGAAGCTTTCCGTCTTGGTAAAGGGCGCCAAGTCCCGCCGCTCGGCCACCGTGGCTTTAAGCGAGACCTTCACCTTCGGCCTCTACCGCCTCGGTGCGGGAAAGAGCTTTTATTATTTAAACAGCGGGAAGATTTTGCAGGGCAATATGGGGCTGAGAAAAAATTACGACGCCCTGGTCTACGCATCGGCTTTGGTGGAAATCGTCGACAAGAGCAGCGTAGAGGGAGAGGGCACGGCTCGGATCTTTTCTTTGACGCGAAAGGCCCTTCACGAACTCTCGGTGAGAGAGGCGCCCCTGCCGGTGTTTCTCGGCTTTTTAATCAAGTATTTAAGCTTTATGGGCTACCGGCCCATGATGCCGGAAACCGACGAGGGCTCTTACGTTTTTCTCACAGGCAGCGGCGTGGTGGAAGCCGACGGCGCCTACGGAGGGGCCCCCTTAGACGACGAAGATATTTACACTTTCCGCCATTTGCTATATACTCCATTGGATAAGATAAATTTATCCCATGTGCTTCCGAGTACATTAGAAAAAATCTATGGACTGATGAAAGTGTACGCCGTGGATAATTTACAACTGGACAACATACAATCTCTACAGTTGAGGATGTAGAGGGGAGGAAGAAATGCATTTTCAAGGAATGATACAGAAATTACAAGAATACTGGAACGAGCAAGGCTGTGTGGTTTTGGAACCCTACGATACGGAAAAAGGTGCCGGAACCATGAGTCCCCATACCTTTACGCGCACCTTGGGTCCCGAACCCTGGCGCACCGTGTATGTTGAACCTTCCAGACGGCCGGCGGACGGCCGTTACGGCGACAACCCCAATCGCCTCTATCAACACCATCAACTGCAAGTTATTTTAAAACCGTCTCCCGAAGACGTGCAGGAACTTTATTTGAAGAGCCTGGAAGTTTTGGGCATCGATCCTTTGAAACACGACATCCGCTTCGTGGAAGACAACTGGGAATCCCCGACCCTGGGCGCTTGGGGCTTGGGCTGGGAAGTTTGGCTCGACGGCATGGAAATCACCCAGTTTACTTACTTCCAACAAGTCGGCGGTATTAACTGCGACTTGGAAAGTGCGGAGCTGACCTACGGTTTGGAACGGATCGCCATGTATTTGCAAGATGTGGACACGGTTTACGACATCGACTGGAACGGCCACATTAAATACGGCGACATCTTTAAAAAAGCCGAGTACGAGCATTCGAAGTACAGCTTTGAAATTGCCGACATCGACATGCTGAAACACCTTTTCGACATGTACGAAAAGGAAGCGACCCGTGTCCTGGATTTAGATCTCGTCCTGCCGGGCTACGATTACGTATTGAAGTGCTCCCATACCTTTAATCTATTGGACGCAAGAGGCGCCATATCCGTTTCCCAACGGGCGGCCTATATTTCCAGAGTACGGAACATGGCTCGTCTGACGGCGCAAAAGTATATTGAACAGAGAGAAGCCATGGGCTACCCGCTGATCAAGAAGGGGGAGGACGATCATGAGTAATCGCGAGAATATTTATTTAATCGAAGTGGGCGTGGAGGAATTGCCTTCCTCCTACATTCGCAATGCGTTAAATGCATTTAAAGACTTGGTGGAAACGGCGTTGAACGAAGCGAACTTAGGCTTCGATCACATCGCCGCATACGCCACGCCGCGGCGTTTGAGCCTGATGATTCACGACATCGACGACGCCCAAGGCGACATCGAAGACTGGGTCAAGGGGCCGGCGAAAAAAATCGCCTATAAAGAAGACGGCTCCATTAACAAACCCTTGGAAGGCTTTTTGCGCAGTCAAAACGTATCGGAAGAAGATCTTGAAGTGCGCGAGCTCAAGGGCAACGAGTATATGTATGCCCACATTCATAAAAAGGGCGAACCGGCAGAAGTGATTTTGGCGGAGATTATTCCCGATGCCATTCACCACATTCCCTTCCCTAAAAATATGCGTTGGGGCGGAAAGAACATCCGCTTTGCCCGTCCCATTCGCTGGGTTCTTTCCATGTTAAACGACCGCGTCGTGCCCTTCGATCTGGAAGGCATCGCCTTGTCCAATGTGACTCGCGGCCACCGCTTCCTGGGCAGCAGCCACATCGTCATTAACGACGTGCGTGAATACGAAGAAGCCTTAGAGAAAAATTTCGTCATTCTCGATCAGGACAAGCGCAAGGAAACCATCCTCTATCAAATTCGCCACATGGCCAAATCCAATGGCGGCGAAATTCATAAAGACGAGGATCTTTTAGAAGAACTGACCTTTATCGTGGAATACCCCACGGCGATTTTGGGCAATGTTCAGGAAAAATTCCTCTCCCTGCCTGACGTGGTCATCACCACGCCGATGCGGGAACACTTGCGCTACACCCCGGTCTACAGCCCGGAAGGAGAGTTGCTTCCCTACTTCATCACCATTCGCAACGGCAACGAAGACTACGCCGACGTGGTGGCGGAAGGCAACGAAAAAGTATTGGAAGCCCGCCTGGAAGATGCTCGCTTCTTCTTCGACAACGACAGAGAGCGGCCCTTGGAAGACTACGTCGCCGCATTGGACGGCATCGTCTTTCAGGAAAAGCTGGGCACCATGGCGGACAAGTCCAAACGCCTGGGAGACCTCGTCGTTCGCATCGGCGAAATTTTAGCCGTGGGCGACAAGACCGTGGAATCGGCGAAGCGGGCATGTTATTTGTCCAAGGCCGATTTAATGACCAATATGGTTCAGGAATTTACGGAGCTGGAAGGCATTATGGGCAGCATTTACGCCGCCCTGGACGGTGAAGAAGATGTCGTGGCCGACGCCATTCGGGAACAATATATGCCCGTATCCAGCGGCGCAGATCTGCCCGAAACCACCACCGGCACCATCGTCTCTTTGGCCGATAAATTCGACACGATCTGCGGCCTCTTTGCCATCGGCGAAGTGCCCACCGGCAGCCAAGACCCCTTTGCCCTTCGCAGAAAGGCCATCGGCATCTTGCGCATGATCAACGAAAAGCGCTGGGAATTATCTTTAAGCGACTGCATCGACGCCTCCCTGTTCTCCTTTGTGGATTCCATGGGCCTGGTCTTCGATCGGGAAGAAGTGCGGGAGCAAATTCTTAAATTCTTCCGCGGCCGCATCGACACCATGTTGGACGACGACGGCATTCGCTACGACATTATCCAAGGCCTAAACGACATCGAAGGGGAAGACAGCCTGCGCGTCTTTGAAAAGGCACAGGCCCTGCAAAACTTCTTTGTGGACGGGGACCGCAAGTCCTTCCTGGAAGCGGTGACCCGCGTAGAAAATATCGCATCGAAAAACGATCCGGTGGAAGAAGCCGTGAACGAAGAAATCTTAACGGAAGAAGAAAAAGTCCTTTACGATAAAGTCGTCGCCCTGGAACCTGAATTGGACGATGCCTACAGAAAGCGCGACGACGCGCGGTATTTGGATCTGTTAAACAGCTTAACCGATCCCATTCACCAATACTTCGACCGCGTCATGGTTATGGCGGAAGACGAAGCACTCAGAAAAAATCGCTTAGGCTTGATTCAACGAATCGACGCCTTGGTACAAAGGGAGTTTAACGGAAAACAAATCGTCGAAGGGTAGGTGCCCTGTGAAACTGAGTAAGCGCCAAGAGCAGATCATAAAAATCGTTCGAGAGGAAGGGCCCATTATCGGCGACGACATCGCCGGGCTCTTGGACGTGGCGAGAGGCACGATTCGAAACGATTTAAGCGTGCTCACCATGCTCGATTATTTAGACGCCAGACCCAAGGTCGGTTACTATTACAAAGGCGACCCCACCCACCTACGGCTTAGAGAAATTTTAGAGAGCATCGTGGTGGAAGAAATCATGAGCGTTCCCGTGGTGCTGGATGAAAAGGCCAGCGTCTACGACGGCATTTGCACGATTTTTCTCGAAAACATCGGCACGATTTTCGTCACCCGCGACGGCTATCTCGTGGGCTGCGTCTCGAGAAAAGATTTGCTCCGCTCGGCCATCGGCAAGGTGGATCTCGAGAAGACGCCGATTTCGCTTATTATGACCCGCATGCCCAATATTATTTCCGTGGGCCCGAAGGACAGCATTTACGAAGCGGCCCTCGCCATCGATCACGGCCAGATCGACGCCCTGCCCGTGGTGGAGGGCGACGAGCAGCTGAAAGTGGTGGGCCGTTTGACCAAAACCAATATTAACCGCTTAGTAGTAGATTTAGGGGGAAACGAAGATGAGTGATTCCACATGGGACGAATCGAAACTTATGGTGTATGTCATTAGCGACAGCATCGGCGAAACCGGCGAGCTCATCGCCAAGGCATCGGTCAAGCAATTTGACACGAAGGATTTCGCCATTAAGCGCTTCCCTTACACGAATACGGTGGAGCAGGTCAAGCCTCTACTGGAGGATGCGGCCAAGCACAAAAGGGCCTTAGTGGTCTACACCAATGTGGATAAGGACACCCGGGCCTATATGAAGCAGAAAGAGTGCGAGCTGAATCTGCATATGGTAGATGTCATGGGCCCGCCTATGGATGAGATCCAATCGATTTTAGGCTACGAGCCCATGCGTCAACCGGGACTCATTCGCCGCCTCGACGACAATTACTTTAAAAAAGTCGAAGCCATCGAATTTGCCGTACAATACGACGACGGCAAGGATCCCCGCGGTGTGGTCAAGGCGGACATCGTCCTCGTCGGCGTCAGCCGTACGTCCAAGACGCCCCTGTCCATGTACCTTGCCAACAAGCTTTACAAAGTGGCCAATGTGCCTTTGGTGCCGGAAGTGCCCGTGCCCAAGGAAGTCTATCAAAAAGACAAGCGCCGGCTATTCGGCCTGGTGGCCAATTCTGACAAGCTCTATACCATTCGTGAAGAGCGGCTCCGCGCCTTGGGGCTGAACTCTTCGGCGAAGTATGCCAATGTGGACCGCATTAAAGAAGAAGTGGATTATTCCGTACAGATTATGAAAGACATCGGCTGTACGATTATCGACGTGTCCAATAAGGCCATCGAGGAAACGGCGGAGATTATTAACGACTACATGGTGAGCCGGTTTTAGGAGGATCTATGCTTCAACGCGAGCGATGGGAACAAATCGAAGAGACCATACTGCACGAGAAGGCGTCGCACGCCGTGCGGTCCAAGGGGCGCTTAAAAGAAGAGGCCCCTTGTTCCATGCGCACCTGTTTTCAACGAGACAGGGACCGCATTATCCACTCCAAGGCCTTTCGCCGCCTGAAGCATAAGACCCACGTCTTCGTGGCACCGGAGGGGGACCACTACCGTACCCGCCTCACCCACACATTGGAAGTGGCGCAGATCGCCCGCACTATGGCACGGGGTCTGGCGCTAAATGAAGATTTAGTGGAAGCCATCGCCCTGGGTCACGACTTGGGCCATACGCCCTTCGGCCACTCCGGAGAAGCGGTGCTGGATCAGTTGCATCCCAATGGCTTCGATCACGCCGCCCACAGCTTGCGGGTGGTGGATCTGTTGGAATCCAAAGGGGATCGGCCGGGGCTGAACTTAACCTGGGAAGTGCGGGACGGCATTTTACATCATTCCAAGGAACAGGCCGTCAATCCCGCCCACACCTTGGAGGGACAGATCATTAAATTTGCCGATCGCATCGCCTATTTGAATCACGACATCGACGATGCCATTCGCGCCGGCGTCCTCTCCATGGAAGACATACCGAAAGACATTGTGGCCACCTTGGGGGCGACTCATTCCGATCGCATTACCTCCATGGTGAAAAGCCTCATCGATGCCAGCGGGGACTTAAATGAAATTACCATGGACCGGGGAATTTACGAGGCCATGTCGGATCTTCGCAAATTTATGTTTCAGCGGGTGTATTTCAATCCCACGGTCAAGAGCGAAGACGGAAAGGTGGAGCGGCTCATTCGAGATCTCTACGCCTACTTTATGGAAAATCACGAGGCCATTCCCGAGGCCCACGTGGCTTTTTCAAAGGCCCACGACATGACGAGCGACGATATGGTCACCGACTATATCGCCGGCATGACCGATCGCTTCGCCATCAATGTATGGAAGGAACTGTTTGTGCCCAAGGATTGGCACAGTCTGTAGAAAGCAGGTGACAATATGGCTTCGATCATCGACGATGAAATTATTCAGCGGGTAAAAGAAGAGAGCGATATTGTCGAATGGATCGGTCGCTACACCAAGCTGGAAAAAAAGGGAAGAAATTACATGGGTCTTTGTCCTTTTCATACGGAAAAGACCCCTTCTTTTTCTGTGCAGCCGGAAAAGGGCTATTACCATTGCTTCGGTTGCGGCGCCGGCGGCGACGTGATTAAATTTCTCATGGAAAAAGAGGGCTTGGGCTTTATCGAGGCCGTGGAAAAATTAGCCGAGGATCTTCACATCGACTTAAAGCCCTCCTTCAGAGACACGGCCGCGGATAAAAAGCGCGAGCGCATGGTGGCCATGAACCGAGAGGCGGCCCTGTACTACATGGAAATTTTAAGCCGCAATCCCTACAGCCTGGACTACTTAAAAAATCGCGGCATCGGACAGGACATGATCCTGGCCTTCGGCTTGGGCTTTGCCCCCGCCGGCGGCGATCAGCTGTTGGGCCATATGAAGGCAAAGGGCTACGACGAAAAGGAGCTTTTTGAAGCGAATCTCCTCTCTTACAACGAAGAGCGCAATCATTACTACGACCGCTTCAGAAACCGTCTGATCTTTCCCATTATCGACAGAAAATCCCGAGTGGTGGGCTTCGGCGGCCGCGTGCTTGACGACAGCTTGCCCAAATACCTGAATTCGTCGGATACCTTGCTCTATAAAAAGAGCCGGGAGCTTTACGGATTAAATCGGGTGATGAAAGTGTCGGACCGGGAGCGCATTCTCCTGGTGGAAGGGTATATGGACGTAATCTCCCTTCACGCGGCGGGGATAGGCTACGCCGTGGCGAGTTTGGGCACATCCCTTACCCGGGAGCAGGCCCGCATCATTAAGCGCTACGGCAAGCAGGTATTTATTTGCTACGACGGCGACAAGGCGGGACAGGCGGCCACGGACCGGGCCATTGAGGTGTTGTTGGCGGAAGACATTCGCCCCCGTATCGTCGTCTTGGAAGGGGGCAAGGATCCGGACGAATACATTCGCGACTACGGTAAGATCGCCTTTGAGGGAAAATTAAATCGCGGCCTCTCCTCCGTGGAGTTTCAGGTGCAGAATCTGGAAAAGAATTACCATCTGGAAGACGCCGCCTCCCTGTCGGAATTTCTGAAGGGCGTCACGGGGATTTTGTCCAAAGTGAAAAGCCCCGTGGAGCGCGACGTCTTTGCCAATAAATTTGCCGAGACCTACGGCGTCAGACCCGAATCCTTCGAAGCGGAATTTCGCCGCGGTCAGGCGAGCCGCCCGAAGGAAGTGAAAAAAAAGCCGGAGACCGATCGCCAGGAAGGTCTGTGGCTCAGCCTCTTGCAGTACGGGTTGGAAGACAAAGATTTTTTCGCCATTATCGAGAAGAAGGATCAGTGGAAATACGTGGCAGACGAAAATGTCGGCCGCATGTTTACCTATCTTTCGGACCTTTACAAAGAGGACCTACCGGCGAAAGAGCGAAAGGGTCAATTTTTTGATGCCTATCCCGAGATGAAAGAGCGTTTCTATCGGCTCACAAAGGGTATGGATTTAATACATGCAGAGGCCATAGTCAGCGAGCTTATCGACCGTATTTATTCCGAGGGCCTCAGGCTGCGCAGTCAGAAATTATTGCACGACATCGAACATATGGAAAAGTCGTCTGAAGGGGACGAGCATGAAAACTTGTCCGAAAAATTATACGAATTAAATGAGATCAACCGACGTTTACACGAAGTAGAAAAGGGGACGAATCATAGATGACGAACAACTTGGATCACAAGGATCACCTCCACGAATTTGACGAACATATTTTGGAAAAAGATCCGGCCATTGAAAAGTTATTTAAAAAAGGCGTCAAGCACGGCAGCTTAACGGCGCAGGAAGTCGTCGATGCCCTTGACGATATAGACTTGTCCAGCGACGAAATGGACGACATCTATGCGGAGTTTGAAGACCTTGACGTAGAAATTTTAAGAGACGACGAGGACAAAAAGACCAAGATTTCGGCGAAGAAGAAAAAGGAAGTGCCGGAAATCAAAGGCGGCAGCGTCGACGATCCCGTGCGCATGTACCTGAAGGAGATCGGCAAGATTCCCCTTCTGGAGCCCGACGAAGAAGTGGCCATCGCCAAGCGCATGGAAGAAGGAGACGAGCTGGCCAAGCGGGAGCTGGCCGAAGCGAATCTGCGTCTCGTCGTCAGTATCGCCAAGCGCTACGTGGGCCGAGGCATGAGCTTTTTGGATTTAATTCAAGAGGGCAATTTGGGCCTGATGAAGGCCGTGGACAAATTCGATTACAAGAAGGGCTTTAAATTTTCCACCTACGCCACTTGGTGGATTCGCCAAGCCATTACCCGTGCCATCGCCGATCAGGCCCGGACCATTCGCATTCCCGTGCACATGGTGGAAACCATCAACAAATTGGTGCGGGTGCAAAGGCAATTGGTGCAGGATTTAGGGCGGGATCCCCAACCGGAAGAAATCGCCGAGGAAATGGGCATTACCGTGGACAAAGTGCGTGAGATTCAAAAGATCGCCCAAGAGCCGGTGAGCCTGGAAACGCCTATCGGCGAGGAAGAAGATTCCCACTTGGGAGACTTTATTCCCGACGACGATATTTTATCGCCTCAGGAAGCCGCCACCTTTATCCTCTTAAAGGAACAGCTGGGCGATGTGCTCACCACTTTGACGGAAAGAGAAAAACAAGTGCTTACATTGCGCTTCGGTTTGGATGACGGCCGGGCGCGCACTTTGGAAGAAGTGGGCAAGGAATTTGACGTCACCCGGGAGCGGATTCGTCAAATCGAAGCGAAGGCCCTGCGTAAATTGCGCCACCCGAGCCGCAGCAAGAAGCTAAAGGACTTTTTGGAATGATTCAATCGTCCAAGCGGCTTCAGGCCGTATTTCATATGACCCCGAAGGTTCAACGCGTGGGAGATATAGGCTGCGATCACGGCTATATCTCCCACGCCCTTTTAGAGGCAAATAGAGCCGAGAAAGTCATCGCCACGGATATTTCCCTACCCAGCCTGAACAAAGCGGCTTCTCTTTTGTCAGGGAGCTTTAAGGGCCGTTTCGAAACCCGCCTCGGCGACGGATTTGCGCCCATGGCCCCCGGCGAAATTCAGGGAGCGATTATTATGGGCATGGGTGGCCTGTTAATTGCGGACATCCTCTCTCGTGGAAGGGATGTGGCGGATGCCCTGGATTGGTGCATCGTCCAGCCCATGCAGGGAGCGGAAGATTTGTTCGACTACATTTCCCGCGGGGGCTTTCGCCTTTTGGAAGCGGATCTCGTGGAAGAGCGGGGCAAATTTTATCCCCTGATGAAAATTGTACCGGGGGGAACGGATTCCGTATCGTGGAAAGATTTTATCGGCTGCGACGATTTTCTTCCCATGGCGGAAAAAGAAAAGGCGCGGCTCGAGGGCGTGGCCCGTGCCGTGGAAGTGAGCGGCAAAAAGGATTTAATCGACAAGGCAAATAGGGACGTGGAAAAGTGGGAGGCGTACATTGAACTGTGTAGAAATCGTCAATAAATTGCGGACATGGGCGCCGGAAGAGACCCAGGAGCCCTGGGACGCCAGCGGTTGGCAGATCAAACTCATGGACCGCGAGGTAAGCAATGTGGTGGTGGCCATGGACGTCACCCCCGAGACGGTGGATCTCGCCGCGGAAGTGGGGGCGGAATTGATCTTAACCCACCATCCCTTTTTCTTCGGCGGCCTTTCTAATGTGGCTGAAGAGACCACCAAGGGCGCCATGGTGGTGGATTTAATTCGCAGAGGCATTTCCGTCTACTCCGCCCACACCAATATGGACAAAGCCAAGGGCGGCGTGAACGATCAATGGATCCACAAGCTGGGTCTTGAAAACGTCCGCGTCCTTTCGGAAGAAGACGAGCTGGGCATTTTGGGCGAGAATCATTTAACCCTGTCGGAGCTTTCGGCAATTTTTAAAGAAGAAGGCATCGAAAATGTGCGGGGTTACGGAAAGAAAAAAGACGCGGTCTCCACCATCGCCTTCGTGGGCGGAAGCGGCGCCGATTACATCGACGAGGCGGCCCTACGGGGGGCCGACGTGCTCATCACCGGCGATGTGAAGCATCACGACGGCCAGCACGCCTACGAAATCGGCCTCATGGTTTTGGACATCGGCCACTTCCACAGCGAAAAGGCCATCTTAATGGCCATGGCGGAGTGGGTGGAAGAAATTTCCGGCGCTCGGGCCCACGTCATGATGAATTCGCCCTTTGTCTTTGAACTGAAGGGATAAATGTGGTAAAATAATTCGTCGAGTACGTCAGTTAACTGCGCGCATGCGAGGAAAGTCCGTGCTCCACAGAGCGAGGATGCCGGATAACGTCCGGTAGGGGCGACCCTAAGGCTAGTGCAACAGAGAGATACCGCCTGCAAAGGTAAGGGTGGAAAGGCGAGGTAAGAGCTCACCAGCGCACAGGCGACTGTGCGGCTATGTAAACCCCATTCGGAGCAAGACCAAAGAGGAACAAAGGCGGCTGCTCGTCGCCTCCGGTAGGTAGGTCGCTAGAGCTTTCCGGCGACGGAAAGACCAGACAGATAGTTAACCGATACAGAACACGGCTTACAGACGTAGTCGACATGGGCGGGGGAGACCCCGCTTTTTTCATACAAAAAATTCATAAAGACTGGTACAATAGGGTTGTTGAATCACTTTAAAGAAAAGGAATTGCCATGAAGAAATTTTTATCCCTTGTGCTTGCGGCCCTTCTGCTCTTAAGCGGCTGTGAGCCTGTGGCGGAACAGAGGCGGTCGCCTGCGGCGAAAAAGGCGGAGCCTGCGAAAGTGGTGAATCTTATCGCCTTTGGCGACTACATGGTGCACCGGCCGCAGATCAACGGAGCGAAGACGGCGGACGGCTTCGACTTCACCGGCGACTTTCAGTATCTGAAGCCCTATATCGACGCCGCTGATGTAGCCATGATCAATCTCGAAACCACATTAACCGACGGGGCCAAGGGCTACACCACCTTTCCCTTGTTTGCCTCGCCTATAGAAATCGCCCGGGATTTAAAAACCGTGGGCTTCGATGTAGTCTCCACGGCGAACAACCACGCCTACGACACCTTCGGTCCGGGGGTGGAGACCACCTACCGCGCCCTCACCGATGCGGGCATGGATGTGGTGGGCTCCGGCGAAAATAAGGCGGAGCCCTTGATCAAAACCGTGAAGGGCATGAAGATCAGTTTTCTCGCCTATACCTACGGCCTCAACGGAAACGACGGGGTCATGAAAAACAGTGAGAAGCCCGAAGCCGTGGCCATCTATTCCGAAGAAAAGGCGGATGAAGATATCAAGGCGTTAAAAGCGGCGGGGGTCGATGCCATCGTCTGCTATATGCACTGGGGCGTGGAGTATGTGAAGGAGCCCACGGCGGAGCAGACAAAACAGGCGGCCTACCTGGCGAAAAAAGGCGTGGATATTATTTTCGGGAGCCATCCCCACGTGCCGCTTTCCATAGACTATATCGTGAACGGCGACAGGAGCACCTTCGTCGCCTATTCCATGGGCAATTTCGTGTCCAATCAGCGGCGGGAGTATATGAACACATCCCGAGTGGAAACGGGACAAATGGTGCGGGCCCAACTGACGAAGGATGAAAAGGGCACCCGCGTCACGGCCTTTCTGCCCGATGCCCTCTACGTGGACAAGCATTGGAATGACCGGCTGCACTTCGACGTCTTGCCTGCAGAGGCCGTATTAAGCGGTGAGGTCCCTTGCCCCCGCGTGGAACAGGTGAGGGGACGATTGGAAGAAACATTGAGCGCCCATAGAGAGCGCGTGGATCCGAATATGGTATTATTGTTTAAGGAGGAGAAATAAAGATGAAAAAGAAAAGAACCATGGTAGCCATTACTTTAGCAGCCCTGACATTGGCCATTCAAAGCCCGGCCGCTTACGCCGCCCGCTTTAAGGACGTGGGGACGGACCACTGGGCTTACAGCTATATTTCCGAAATGGCGGATAGAAAAGTGTTGAGCGGTTATCCCGACGGCACCTTTAAGCCCGATCGCTACGTGAGCTTGCCGGAGATTTTCGTCTTAATCAAAGGCATGAAACAGCCCACGGAAGCCGTGCTCTCGCAGGCGAAACTATCCTACAGCGGCATGGCCCGCGCCTGCGACGTGCCCGATTGGGCGGTGGAAAGCGCCGCCTACGCCCTGGACCGAGGCATTATTACGCCAAAGCAATTAAAGGCCGCTCAGGCCGCCGGCCAATTCAAAACGAAAAACGTGGCCTACCCTGCCCGCAAAGAAGTGGCCGCCTATTATGCCAGAGCCTTAAACCTTTACGGTATGAAGGATCACTCCAATCTGAAAGTAAAAGACCTGGATCGAATGGGCACCGTGTCTAACGAAATCGACGTACAAATTCCCGCCGCCGATTACGTGGCGGCTCTGGTAAAAGAAGGAATCCTCGCCGCCGAAGGCAGCGACGGCTTCTTCCAAGGGGATCGTCCCGTGCGCCGCTCGGAAATGGCAATTATTTCCAAAAAAGCCGGAGACTATACGCCGCCGGCACAGGTGATGAAAGATGTGGTCATCTACACGAAAGACGGTTGCAGATTCTGTGAAATGACCAAGGCCCTGTTTACGGACAGCCTGAACAATCCCTTTGTAGAAAAAAATGTTTCCAAGGATCCCGAAGCCTTGCGGGAACTTCAAGCCAAGGGCTACGACAAAGTTCCGGTGGTGATTGTGGACGGCAAGGTCATCGAAGGTTACAAACCCTTCGAAATCATGGCCCTTTTTGACAATCGTATTAAATAACCAAGTCCCTACGGTGACCGTAGGGATTTTTTCATGGAGATTTGTTAAAATAGACGAAGACATTTTTTACGGAAAGGATTTGAAATGAAACGATTCAATCAATGGGTGGCCATGATCCTGATGATCGCCATGCTTATGGTGCCGGGGACGGCCTTTGCCGCAGAACCGCCGGCCATTAGCGCACAGGGCGCCATCGTCATGGACTACGACACGGGGCAGGTGCTTTATGAAAAAAATTCGGACAAGGCCTATTCCGCCGCCTCCATGACCAAGGTCATGACCGCCTATATTATACTGGACGCCATTAAGAGCGGCGAGGTGAGCTGGGACACGGTGATTCCCATTTCGGACAACGCCCGCACCAAATCCCCATGGGATAAGACGCCCTTCGACGAAGTGGAGCGGCTGGGGGATCTCTTCGAGCCCTTTTTAATTCGCAGCAATAATCAAATGGGCATCGCCATGGCGGAATACCTGGGCGGCGGCAGCGAGGAGCGCTTCGCCGATCGCATGAACGAAAAGGCGAGATTACTCGGTATCGACGCCCAATACACCGAGGCCAACGGCCTAAAGCCCAACCGCGTCACGCCGCGGGCACAGGCACTCTTGACCCGATCCATTATTCACGACTACCCCGAGATATTAAACACCACGTCGAAGCATCAGACCATGTATAAAAACGAGGTCTATCGATCCACCAATCTGTTCTATCGAAAGTTTCGCAAGTTTAACGGGATCAACGGCTTTAAAACGGGCACGGCATCCTATTCCGGCCAGTGCCTCACGGCGACTTACACGAAAAAAGGCCGCCATCTGATTTCCGTGGTCATGGGATCCAAGGGAAAAGACGCTCGCTACCACGACACCATGGCGATTTTAAATTACGCCACGAGGGATTACTCCACCTCCGACTGGGCCAAGCATGTGCCGGCGAGGGCCGAGCGGGCGGGAATCAACACCGCCATTTACCGGGGCCTGACGAGCTTCCAAGGCCGGGAGCACATGAGCCGCGGGGAATTTACCCTTTTAATGAGTCTGGCCCTGCATTTGCCCATGGAAAGTAATGTCACGGGCTTTAACGACGTGGCTCCCGATGCCTATTACACCAAGGCCATTGCCGCGGCCAAGGGAGCGGGCCTTATCGACGGCTACGGCGACGGCACCTTCCGCCCGGATAAGTTGGTGAGCCGGGAAGAGATGGCGAAAATTATTTACGTGGCCATGAAGTACGACGACGGCAACGCCCGCCTGCCCTACAAAGACAGCGGGAAGATTCATCCCCTCTTCCGTCCCGCCGTGGCGAGCTTGACGAAGCGCGGCATCTTGCACGGCAAGGGCGGCAATCTCTTCGACCCCAAGGGCACGGCGAGCAGAGAAGAAGCCACTCAAATGATGTTGAGTTTAAAAAATCAATTAAATTAAACGGGACAATCAGAAAAAAGAAATGAGAAAAGCCTCTGCAGGCGTAGGAAACGACTGCAGAGGCTTTTTCTTTATTTTGAAAGAGTCCTCAAAAAGCCGCGCGGAAGAAATAATTTAAATGAGCTAGAACATAAGAATAAAAAGGCAGCAGAAAGCAAAAATAAAGGAAAAGAGAAGAAATATAAAAACAACAGTTGATAATTAATATCAGCGTGATATAATTTCGAATTAGAAGATCACTTTGCTCATGACAACTTTGGATTAGGTCTGCTATGGAAAAATACATAGATTTGATGCGGACAAAGGGGCCATGGAGTTTATAATGAAGGAGAAAATATGAAACAAAAAGAGCAACGACCTCGTTACGGAATGCGAAAATTGTCTGTCGGTTTCGTCTCATGCCTTTTAGGCTTTACCTTAATTGCAGGATTTTTACCGGGATCCTCCTATGCCGCCTCCGGCTCCGGAACGAATAGGGCAATGGATGCGAATCAAAAGCCGGCGCTTGTCGGGCACCAAAGTATAAGTCGCCTTGAACGCGAGCAAGCGAAAGAGAAAAATTCCAAAGCGGACAAGACCAATGTGGAATTTGCCGAAAGGGTTAGACAGGCCAAGGCCGAACTTCAAAGGTACATGCAAACAGTGGAAGAGAAGGTTCTTGACAGCGATTCCATTGAATTTCAGCCGGGCGTGAAAGATGAAGTCAAGGGCGCCGTTGAAAAAGCGAAGACTTTATTAGGCAAAGAAAAAATTACGGAAGAGGAATTGAAATTTATTGAAAGCGTCCCTTATAAAAAGGTTAATGGAAAGAAGTCCGGCCTCTTCAGGGATTATACGAAAAAAGCTCTCGTCAATTATAAGGTACTGGGGAAGCGAGATCAGCTCAACCCCCACAATAATAAAAAGTATGTGGCATTAAAGGACAATAAGATTGAAATTCAGTCGAATCTTGCAGGGGCCGGAAAGGTCGGCGAGAATGAAGAAGCTTTCTTTAAGCTGAATTATGTGACACAGAAGGATTTTGAAGAAGGGAAACCCAAGGCAGTAAGCAGTCCCTCGTCGAGGGTGGATACAAGCACGTCGGCGACGCCGAAATATAAGAAGCAGGAAGTGCCTCGGGATGATTACACGGTAAAACAAGTAGCCGGCGGCTATGAAATCGAAATCACGAAGCTACCCGAAAATGCCAAATATATTAAACCTATCGTCTATGTAAAATTTGCAAATGACACGTATTTTGAAAACGGGGATATGGTTGCAGTGACGGCTGCGGAAAATCCGGGAACGCCTGTGGATCCGAAAGTAAAGCATCAGGCATTTATTTTCGGCTACGGCGATAATAGCTTCCGCTCCGAAGGAAAGATGAGTCGCGCCGAAGCGGCGTCTATGATCGCTTCTTTGGCGGGTCTGGATACGAGCAACAAGGCCAAACCTGATTTTAAGGACACGGACAGCAGTTGGTACAACGAAGCGATTAACGCCATGGTGAAAAATGATTTGATGTTGGCGGATCAAAACGGAAACTTCCGTCCCAACGAATCCATTACGCGAGCCGAATTTGCCCGGGCCCTGGCAGGCATCGACAAAAAGACAGATCGCATCGCGCCTTTCGCCGATGTAAAGGGCCATCCCTTTGAAGCTGCCATCAATCAAGCCTTTGGCAACGGTCGAATTGTCGGCTATCCCGACGGCACCTTTAAACCCGACGGAGCCATTACGAGAGCTGAAGCTGTAACGATTTTAAATAGCTATGCAGGCCGGAACATGAGCAAACAGGATTTAATGAAGATAAGAGCGAAATTCAATTCCTTTAAGGACGTCAGTGAAAATCACTGGGCTTATGCCCAAATCTTATTGGCGGCAAATAATTATCAAGCCATGCTTGATGCTTTGGCCGCTATGAAGTAAAAAATCTCATAGAATCTTGTCTTTTGAAAAAGGATGCAGTCTCTTCGCTGCGTCCCTTTTCTTTTAATTATCTTTTTGGAAACCGCATTTGACCATGAAAAAAGCATCTGCTTTTCGGCAGATGCTTTTCTCTATGCCATAATGGCTTTTTGAATAGCTTTCTTCGCGTCCAAATACTCTCTCGACAGTTGAAAGGCTTCGCGATCGCCCTCAGGTATATTGTAGCTGTAGGCGATGGTCTTCTTTTTCGGAGACAGCACGTGAATCACGTCGCTCATGCGCAGGGCTTCGTCGATGTCGTGGGTAATGAGGACGGTGGTGAGTTCGTATTTGTCCTTGATGGCCAGGTACCAATCCTGCATGGAGGCCTTTGTAATGGCGTCTAAGCGGGAGAAGGGCTCGTCCAGAAGCACCAGCTCCTTTGAAAAGAGAAAGGTCCTTAAAAAGGCCGCGCGCTGTGCCATACCGCCGCTCAATGCGCCGGGATAGCTGTGCTGGGTGCCTTCCAGGCCGAATTCCTTAAAATAGACGTCGGCTGCGGCCCGGGCTTCCTCTTTGCTCTTGCCCGCCAGGCGCAGGGGCAAAGACACATTGTCGATGATCTTTAAGTGGTGAAGGAGCAAATCTTTTTGCAGCATATAGGCCACGTGGCCGGGCTCGCCGGTGACGTCTTCGCCTAAGAGATGCACCGTGCCTTCATTTGGCACATCCAGCCCCGCGAGAATATTAAAGAGGGTGGTCTTGCCGCTGCCGCTTTGGCCCAAAAGGGACACGACCTTGCCCCGTGGAATGGAAAGATTCACGTGATCCAGTACGGTTTTTTCGCCGAAGCGGCGGCAGATGCCCTCGCCGACTAAGACCGGATTATTGAGGGAGGTAGTCATTGCTGAAACCGAAATCTGCCGGGATTTCCCGATCGATTAATTTGTTTTTCCAGAGCCAGCCGTAGAAGGCGTTCCAGCGATCCTTGTCAATGACGCCGAACTGTTTCGCATCGGCGATGTATTGTTTGGAAAGGTAAGCTTGGCTTTCGTCTACCAATTTCTTATCCAGTTCCGGCGATGCCTTTAACAAGATTTCGGCGGCTTCTTCCGGATGTTCGGCGGCGTATTCATAGCCTTTGGAAATGGCGGCCAGGACTTTTTTCGCCGTGTCAGGATCATTCTTTAAGAAGTCGTTGTTGGCGATTAAAATGGGGCTGTAGTAATCGAATTCCGGGTGGGAGTCGATAAAGGGAATGTAGTTGGTCTCGAGACCTTCTACCTTCGTCTTAATGCCGTCCCATCCGTAGTAGACCCACACGGCGTCCACATTGCTTTTTAATGCGGCGACGATGTCGGTGACATTAGAGGGGATGAGATTGACTTTGGAGTAATCTCCGCCATCGTCTTCCACCATGGTTTTAATCATGGCTTGTTCGATGGGCATGTTCCAGGTGGCGTAGGTGTGGCCGGGGAGCTTGCCCATGGAGTCGATGCCCTTGTCTTTCAAACTTAACAGACCCGAGGTATTGTGTTGCACCAAAGCGGCCACGGCAGTGACGGGAAGGGGATCTTCCTTGGCCCAGGATGCGGCAATGGTGTCTTGGAAAGAGATGCCCAATTCGCCGCCGCCATTGGCGACGAGGCCTTCCGCGCCGCCTTCCGGCGGTTGAAGGATTTCGAGATCGATGCCGGCTTCGTCTAAAAAGCCTTTTTCCTTGGCTACGTAAATGCCCGTGTGATTCGTGTTCGGGGTCCAGTCCAGGACCAGGCGTACTTTTTGCTTGTCTCCGTCCTCTTTCTTATCGGCGCCGTTGGAGCAGCCGACCAGCATAAAGAGGGCGAGAAGAACGGGTAAAAATCGTTTCATAACAGTCTCCTAAGAATGTAATTGTTTCCAGGGCATGGCCTTTCGTTGAAAGAGATTGACCAGGCCCATGAGGATTAAGCTTAAAAATGAAATCAAAAAGATGACGGCAAACATGCGGTCGTAGCTGTAGGCGTTTTTCACCCGGGTCATATAGACCCCGAGGCCTTGAAAGCCGCCGAGCCATTCGGCGATAACCGCACCCACGACGGAGTAGGAGGCGGAGATTTTCAAGGCGGAGAAAAAGCCGTCCAGGGCATTGGGAAGCTTCACATAGGTGAAAATTTCCCGCTTCTCCGCGCCCATGGCCCGCAAAAGTTTCATTTCGTCGGGATCCGCCGAGGCGAAGCCTTCGTAGAGATTGACCGCCATGGGAAAGAAAGTGACGATGACGATGAGCACCACCTTCGGCGTCATGCCGTAGCCCATCCATAGAACCAAGAGCGGCGCAATGGCCACGGTGGGCACGGTTTGCGTCAGGACCAAAAGGGGATAGAGGGCGTCCTTGAAAAAGGGCGATCGATCCATTAAAAAGGCGCAGAGAAAGCCCGAGACGATGCCGAAGAAAAGCCCGAGGGCCGCTTCGGCCAAGGTGACCTTCGAGTGGTCCACCAAGAGAGGAAAGTCTTGGACAAAGGCCTTAATGACCTGCACCGGCGAGGGGAGCAGGTAGCCGGGCAACAGGCCCGAGGTGCTCAAGAGCTGCCACAGAACGAGGAGAGCGATGATTAAAATGCTTCCCCGAAAGAGTTTACTGATATTTGCCGATTTTTTCATCGATGGTTAAAATAGATTCCTTGCCGTGACTTAACTTGACGTAGCAGTACACGGAATTGGCGCCTTCTTCCATAACCTTGGCTTCACATTTGCGAAGCAGGTCGATAATTTCGTCCATGGAGTCCCCTTCCACGGTGGTTTCGAAGGGGGCGACCACATATTTTAAACCGCTGTCTTTGATGACGGCGATGACTTCATCTACGATGCGAACAACTTCTTCCGTGCCGCCGTCGACCATGGGCAACACTTGAATAGCCATACTTGCTTTCATTTTATAACTCCTTTCAATAAAAAAAGCCGACGCACGGCGTGCATCGGCATATCCTTTTACAGCATTATCTGTACAAGTTCCATGGGTTGAGTGTTCCTCTCTCAGCTGTGCGCACCCCTTTACAAGACTTAGTATACCCTATTTCAGGGGAATAGAAAAGCTTCTTAGGAGAAGGATGCGTTATAAATAGCTTCGATGGATTTTTCCGCTTCCTCTTCCAAGACGCCGACGATAATATTCATTTCGCTGGCCCCTTGAATAATCATGCGGATATTGACATTGGCATCGGCCAGGGCGCTGAAAACATGGGCGCTGGTACCGATGCGGTTTTTCATATTGCGGCCGACGATGGTGATCAGGGCGATGTTGTGATCCAAGGTAATGCGGTCGGCATTGGTAAAGGTTTGAAGCTCGGCAATGAGCTGATCCGTTTTATTCTTTAAATACTTGCTGGCGATGACCAAAGAGATGGAGTCGATGGAAGAGGGCATGTGCTCCAGATAAATATCGTTGGCTTCCAAGACGGAAAGCACCTTTCGGTGAAAGGCCAGATCCCGATTCATGCGAAACTTTTCGATATTGATGACGTCAAAGCCCTTGCGGCAGGCGATGCCCGTAATGTCTTCGCCTTCCGCATCCCCGGGGACATCGGCCATAATATAGGAGCCGGCGTCGTCTTTGGCATTGGTGTTTCGAATGACCACGGGAATATTTTTTTCGATGACGGGGAACATGGCCTCGTCGTGCATGACCTTGGCGCCGCTATAGGAGAGCTCCCGCAGCTCCTGATAGGAGATGTTTTTGATTTTTTTCGGCTGAGGAATAATGGAGGGATCCACGGCGAGAAGGCCGGAGACATCGGTCCAGTTTTCGTAGAGTTCGGCGCCGACGCCTCGGGCTACAATGGCGCCGGAAAGATCGCTACCGCCGCGGCTGAAGGTGACGATCTTTCCCGAAGGGGTGGAGCCGTAAAAGCCGGGGATGACGGCACGCTCGTGCTCTTCCTTCATTTTTGCCAAGGCCTTGTAGCTGCTCGCTTCGTCCCAAGTGCCGTTTTCGTCAAAGCGGATGACGTCTTTGGCATCGACGAAGTCGACATCCAAATAGGCGGCTAGAATTTTTCCGTTTAAGTATTCGCCTCGAGAGAGGACATAGGACTTGCTCACTTTGCCGGCGGTAATATTGGACAAGATTTCATCCAGCTCGGTTTTTAAATCGAATTCGATGCCGATGCCTTCGAGAATTTCCCGGTAGCGGGCTTCGATCATGTTCATGACTTCCGCCGAGGAAAGCTTGTGCACCGCCATATTGTAGAGAAGGATCAAGAGATCCGTGACTTTTTGGTCGCCGTTTTTTGCTTTCCCCGGCGCCGAGGGAATAATGTATCGACGATTATCGTCGCTTTCAATAATATCTTTAACTTTATGAAACTGTTCGCTATTGGCGAGGGATGAGCCGCCGAATTTACAAACGATGGACATAGTATCCTCCTTTAGGTAATCTTATCCTATTGTAAGAGTTTTTTCCCGAGGAAACAAGGGCTTTGCCCTGAAAAAGTGATAAGGCGCAAAAAAAGAACCGCTCGAGGCGGTTCGATTTTATGAGAAAGTGGATGTAAGGAAGATGGCGATGATCCAGAAAAGTTTCGAGATCAAATCGATGCTTACATAGATAATGCCGTACCAGGCGATGAAGTCGCGGCTGTTTTCCTTGGGCAAGATTTTGTGCGCCGAGGAATAGGCGAGGAACAAGACCCACAGGTAGAGCAGAATACTCAAGAGGAAGTGGGGCGTGACCGAGCCCAACGTCGTGCGGCCCATGGCCGAAGATGAGGGCAGGATGAAGAAGATCAGAGTGTAGGGAATCAAATATAAAATCCAGTGGATGAGATTATCTACGGTGCGGGAACGCAAATCGTCTTCTTCACAGCTGTTGCTTCTCGCCACATTGTTCGCAAAGAAAAAGGCGAAAAGGTCGATGGCGACTTTTAAAATGGAAAAGAGTACGGCCAGAATGCCGATGCCCCGGAAGGCGAACAATACGGGCAGGGTACTGATGACGAATCCGATGCCCAAGAGGCCATAGACCCCTTGTTTGCCCTTTGCCATGACGCGGCTGCGGGCGTGGGACAATTTCGTATAGGCTTTTAAAACATTGGGATTGTTCGAAAGCTCGCTGACGTGGAGGTGATGCTTTTCGCCGCCCTCAGCATGTTCTTTTAATCTCTGTTCCCCATTCTTCTTGCCGGCGAAGAGGGAAGCGAAGGGCGCCTTCTTTTGGCCCGTTTCTTTTTTTGCGGCGCGCTTTTGTGCCTTGGCCGCCGCCTTGGCTTCTTTTTTCTTTCGCTTTTCTTCCGCGCGGTCGACGACGGGCGCGTCCTTCGATTTATCTTCGGAAGATTTCTTTTCGGAGGATGGGACCCCGGCGACGGTAGAGATTTCCTTTTCTACGCTTGGTGCGTCTCCTTGGGGAAAATCAAAGGAGTCGGCGGGAATAATCTTTTCCTCGACGTCGGTGAGATCAATTCTTTGAACGGCGTCGTCGGAACTGATTTTTTCATCGGCGTCGGCGGGAATGATTTTTTCCTCCGACTTTTCCTTCGTAGCGGAAACCACAGGGGGCACCGTCGCGGTGTCGTCTTTGGCTTTCGGAGATTCCTTTTCCTCGGGCCCGTCCCCTTTATCTTTCGAGAAGAAGGAGGAGAGAATGCCCTTGGAGGTCATTTTCTTCTCTTCTTCTTTTTCCTGTGCGTCTAAAATTTCGTTGACTTTTTTATTTAAAGTGGACAAATCGCCGGTTTGAGCGAAGGGCTCTTGGTCCATGTCTCCCATGTCTTGGGAGACGCGGAGGCGATCCGCATCGGTATCGTCGACGACTCTCTGATTCCGCTCCAGGCGATCGGCCATTTCACCGAAGACCGAGTAAGGATTGTCTTCCTCGTCGATAAAGCTGTTCCAGATGGCGGAAAAACTCTTCTTTTTCTTTTTCGGTTCGTCGGCTTTTGCAGGAGCCTGCGCTTTGGGCGCCGCTTTTTCCACCGGTGCCGTCTCCATCGCCGAGGAGGGCGGTGCGGCATTTTCTATATTCTCTTGTACCTTCTTCGCGGGCTTGTCCTTCGCCTTTTGTTTTTTCGGTTTGGGACGTGCGCCGGAAAGGGTTTCGTGCTTTTCGATACTCATGCCCACATGGGTATCGACTTTATTTAAGTAATTTTTTAAGGCTTCGCCGTCATCCGGATCGGAGGAGTAGGCGACTTTCGTGTCGCCGCCGGAAGCGGGATGATCGGAACCGGTTGTCGGTGCAGCATGTTTGAATTTTTTTTCAAAGAGCTTGCGCGCTTCTTCTTGATTGGCGCCGCAGACGTGACAAAACTTCGCGCCCTCGACCAGTTCTTCGCCACATTGGAAACAATACAATAGATCGTCCTCCTTTTTCATCTCTTATACCTGATTATAACATAGAATCCGATGATTACAGAACGAAGTCACAAAAATTGAAATCATAAAAAAAACTCCGGAAGAACCGGAGCTTCTTTTAAATCGAAGGATCGATTATTGAGCGTTTTCAGCGTTTTTAGCGTTTTCAGCAGCGTTTTTAGCGTTTTCAGCAGCAGCGTTAGCTTTTTCAGCGTTTTCAGCTTTGTTAGCAGCTTCGTTAGCAGCGTTGTTAGCTTCAGCAGCAGCGTTGTTAGCAGCGTTTTGAGCGTTGTTTGCAGCGTTTTCAGCTTCTTCAGCTTTGGGTTGGCAAGCAACGAGACCGAACATAAGGGTACCTACTGCCATAGCGCTAGCGATTTTCTTCAAGTTTTTCATTTCGAAATACCTCCTAAAAGATTCATATCATTGATGTACCCTAAGTATAGCCGCCCTTTGTGATAAAAAAGTGAAGGATCGGTCAAAATTTCAGGTTTAAATTAAAGAAAAGGATAAGGAGGAGATTTCTTGCGCAGGCTTTTTCATGTATACTAAGGGTCGGAGGAGATTATGCAAGCACTGTATAGAAGGTATCGGCCCAAGACATTTGACGAAGTGGTGGGCCAAGAGATGACCATTACCGCACTGAAAAATCAAATAAAGGAAGGGCGCGTGCACCACGCCTATATTTTTTCCGGCACTCGAGGCACGGGAAAGACGTCGGTGGCGAAAATTTTTGCCCGCGCCGTCAATTGCCTTTCGCCCGAGGGCGCCAATCCCTGCAACGAATGCAAGGTGTGCCGGGGCATTTTAGACGAGAGCTTGTTTGACGTTATGGAAATCGACGCGGCAAGCAACAATTCCGTCGACGACATACGGGAGATTCGCGAACACGTGGCCTATGCGCCGGCGGTGGCGAAGAAAAAAGTTTACATCATCGACGAGGTCCATATGCTCAGCAAGGGGGCCTTTAACGCCCTGCTGAAAATTTTGGAAGAGCCGCCGGCCCATGCCCTGTTTATTTTGGCGACCACGGAGCCGGAAAAAATCCCCGCCACGATTCTGTCTCGAGCCCAGCGATTCACTTTCTTCCGTTTAAAGGAAGAGGAGATCGAAAAAGAGCTTGCGCGAATTTTGGATCTGGAAAAGAAGAGCTACACCGAGGAAGGCCTGGCGGTCATCGCCGCTCACAGCGACGGCAGCATGCGAGACAGCCTGTCCATATTGGATCAGGTCCTTTCCATGGGAAACGACACGGTGGACGGGGAGACGGTATACGACGCCTTGGGTCTCACGGAGGAAGAGGGCATTTTTCGCATCGTCGACGGCCTCTTGACGGCAGACGGCGCCCTGATCGTGGACGCGCTGGACCGCGCTTACGACCGGGGGAAGAATTTCGCCCTGCTCCTCGACGCTTTGATCGACTACTTCAGAGATCTCTTGTTTTACGAGTACACGAAAACCCCGCCTAAGGGCTACAGCGAAAGCGACAGGGCGGCCTTTAAAGCCCACGCCGAAAATTTAGACAAAGACCTCGGCTTCCGCTGCCTGGAGCTCTTTCAAAAGGGCAGGGAGCAGTTCCGCTACGCCAAGGATCCTCGGGCCGTGGTGGAAATTCTGCTCTTAAAGGCCCTTCATTTACAGGTTGCGGGAGATCTTCCCGAAGAGCGGCCGCAGCCCATTCGTCCCGCCGCGCCGATTAAAAAAGCGCCGCCGAAAAAAGCAGAGCCGTCGAAGAGGGAAGAGCCGGCGGATACCCGGGCGGACGCAAGCGCGGAGCCTGAAGCCCCCGCGCCTTTGAGCGGGACCGATGACCGTGATATAATACAAGGCGAGAAATCGCCCCTGGACGGGGACAAGTGGCAAGCCGTGCAGTCGGCGGTACAGGCGAGAAGCGTGGCCTGTGCAGCCCTGTTAAAGGATGCGGAAGAAACGAAGCTGGAAGGGAATCTATTGACCATTCTCTTTCAACCGAAATTTTCTTTCCATATACAAATGTTAAAAAACGACGCCAATGAAGCGGCGTTGGCGGAAGGCGTGCGCGAGGTCTTGGGCTCCGATGCCGCCGTTCGCGTGGAAGCCATCGGCGACGAAGACGATACGGTGCTTCAATCCTTGGAGCGCGTGTTTAAAGATGTGACCATTGAAAAGGAATAAGGAGGAATTATGGCAAAGGGATTTCCCAATATGGGCGGAAAAAATATGAATAATATGATGAAGCAGGTTCAAAAGCTGCAAAAGGATATGGAAAAAATGCAGGCGGATCTGGACAAGGAAGAGTTTGAAGCCACAGCCGGCGGCGGCGTCGTCACCGCCGTGGTCAACGGCAAGCAAGAACTCCTGCGCCTGTCCATCGATCCCGACGTGGTGGATCCCGAGGATGTGGAAACCTTGGAAGACTTGATCCTCGCCGCCATTCGCGAAGCCATGGCGAGCGCCAGAGCAAAGACGGAAGGGGAAATGTCCCGCTTAACCGGCGGCTTGAATATGCCGGGCATGTTTTAATTATGGATAAGCCACTGGAAGAGCTGATCTATCGCTTGAGCCGCCTGCCGGGCATCGGCACGAAGACGGCGCGGCGCCTCAGCTACTTTTTGCTGGACTCCCCGCCGGAAGAGGCGGAGAAATTGGCCCTGGCCATTCAGGAAGCGAAGGAAAAAATCAGAGAGTGCAGCATCTGCCACGACTATACGGACGCCGATCCCTGCACCATTTGCAAGAGCGAGCGGCGGGACCGGTCGGTGATCTGCGTGGTGGAGCGGCCCCAAGACGTGCAGGTCATGGAAGCCACGGGCAAGTACAACGGCCTGTACCACGTGCTCCACGGCGTCATCGTGCCGGAGCGGGGCATCGTGCCGCAAAAGCTACGGATCAAAGAGCTCTTGGAGCGATTAAAAAACGAGCCGGTGAAGGAGTTGATCCTCGCCACCAATCCCACGAAGGACGGCGACATGACCGCCCGCTACATCACCCGCATGCTTGAAGATGTGGACATCCACATTACCCGCATCGCCCACGGCATCCCCGTCGGCGGCGATTTGGAGTATTACGACGAGCTCACCGTGGCCACGGCTCTCGCCCATCGCACGGATTACCGGGAAAAGTAAACAAAAAAAAGAACCCGCAGGTTCTTTCCCGAACAAGTCTCTTCACGGGGACTTGTTTTTATTTGTGAGACGCCTTAAACAAATCCTTGCAATGAAAAATGCGGATTCGTGGTATAGTGAAGTCAAATAAGCGGAAGAATTTTTAGGACTGACGGAGAAGAACCATGAAAGAAAAAATCCTCATCGTGGATGATGAGAAAGAAATCTGCGATCTGCTTGCGATCTATCTTCATAACGACGGATACGTCGTGGAAACGGCCTATGACGGCGAGGAAGCCCTGGAAAAAATCAAAGCGGATCCGCCGGATGCCATGATTTTGGATATTATGCTAGCGGGTATGGACGGTTTCAGCCTGTGCAAAAGAATTCGCGAAAACTATTTTTTTCCCATCCTCATGCTCACGTCGAAAATCGATTTCGAGGATAAAATTTTGGGCCTGACCATCGGGGCCGACGATTACATGACCAAGCCATTTAATCCTTTGGAAGTCGTGGCCAGAATCAAGACCCAGCTTCGCCGAAGCGGCCAATACAATCAGGGAAGTGGCGGGGCGGAGGATGAGATTTCCGTTCGCGGCTTGGTCATCAACAAAAGGGAACACAAGTGCATTTTAAACGAAAGCCCCCTTTCCCTGACGCCCATCGAATTTGAAATCGTGTGGTATTTATGCGAGCACTTGGGAGATGTCGTGTCATCGGAGGCGCTTTTCGAAGCGATTTGGCGGGAAAAATACATGGACAATAACAACACGGTGATGGCGCACATCGGGCGGATTCGAGAAAAGATGAATGATTCCGGACGCCACAGCAAGTACATTAAAACGGTTTGGGGCGTGGGCTATGTTATCGAAAAATAATAATGACCCCTTGCTCCGCGGGATTTTTAAGCGCTATGCAATCCGGGTCGTGGCCATTACCGCTGCGGTATTTTTTGCGGCGCTCTTTATCAGTTTTTGCCTGCGCCGATGGTTAAACGGTCACGATCCCTTCAACTACTTGTATTACCGGGACCTTTACCTGCTCTATCCGGCCCTCGGCACTTGGGTTCTTCTCATCATGCTCACGACCTACCGACTGTTTAAGCAATTGGTTCACTATGTGGATGAGCTGCAGGAAGCCACAAGCCTTCTCTTCGATAAAGAAGCGGACCCCATTGTCTTGTCGCCGGAACTCGCCGCCATTGCCGAGAAAATCAATGCACTCAAGGCGGAATCCATTCGAAATGAGGCCTTGGCGGCACAGAGCCAAAAGCAAAAAAACGACTTGATCGTGAACTTGGCCCACGATTTAAAGACGCCTTTGGCATCCATTGTGGGCTACTTAAATTTATTAAGCGGCGATGTGAAATTGTCCAATGAGGAGCGAGAGAAATACCTGGCCGTCGTCTTACGAAAGAGCGAGGCGCTTTCCGATTTAATCGACGAGTTTTTCGAGATGACGAAATTTAATTTATCCGACTTGAAATTGGACGTGACAGAATGTAATTTGAGCCTTCTCTTGGAGCAGATTATTTTTGAATTTAAACCGCTCTTCGACGAAAAGCACATGGATTGCAAGCTTGATGTGCCGCAAAATGTGATTCTTTCCTGTGACGCCGACAAGATGTCTCGGGTGTTCGGCAATCTTTTAAAAAATGCCTACTTGTACGGCGATAAGGGCAGCGCCGTTCATGTGACCGTCACAGAAAGGGAATCGGATGTCACCGTCGACTTTACCAACGCCTGTAAGACCATTGACGAGGAAGCCTTGGAAAATATTTTCGAGCCCTTTTACCGTCTGGATCCCTCGCGGCATTCCGCCGGCGGATCCGGTTTGGGCCTTGCCATCGCACGAGAAATTCTCCGCGCCCACGGAGCGGAAATCGCAGCACAAAGCGCAGATAACAAAGTGTGTTTTCGGATAAGGTTCAAAAAGTAGGAAAAAAGTAAGAATATCGTAGAAGGGAATTAAAAACTCGTAACAGGAGCCATGCTATCCTTTGAGATGTAGAGATGCATTTACATTGAAAAGGAGATTGATATGAGAAAAACATTTAAGCGAATCCTGTGCGTGTCCTTTATCCTCGCCCTGGCTCTCGGCCTTTGTGCCTGTCATAGGGACGATGGGAAAAGTTTTAATTCCTATGACGCTGCGAACAAGGAGTTTAAAGAAACGGCAGCTTCCTTAAACTGGCCCGACAAATATACTGTGCCTACGGAATTGGACGGGGAAAAAGAAGCCTCCTTTGAAGCGGGCTATGGCGACACGCGGGCGTCCCAATATTGGGAGGAAGCTTGGGAAAAGGAATGGCTGGAAAATTATCAGACGGATAAAGAACGGGCCGATCATGCCATTAAAGAATTGGAAAAGGCACCGACGATGAACTACATGAGCCCCGCCAAATGTGACGACGCGACACGAGACTATTTTAAAAAGATGCTGGACAAGGCAAAGGCGGGCGATCCGTCGGCGGTGGAAGAAAATTTAAAACTCAACGGCCCGACATCTTAAAGCCATGGGGGAGAAATCCCTCGGGCTTTTTTATTTTGGAAAGATTTTTATGTCAAACGGCAGGTAACGGACACAAAAAAGAGCCCGGTTTTCGCCGGACTCAAGTTTTGTTTATTATTACAGATTTTTCGTAAAGGGCTCGGAAATATCCACATGGCCCATAAGGCTTTCGGCCTTTTCGCCGTTGACCGTAAACTCCACGGCCTTAATGCCCTTCACGGAGAGCAGACTGTTGACAATGGAGCGGGCCAGCACGTCTTCGTCCAGGGAGCCGCCGGTAAGGTCGCCGGAAAGATCGACGACGGCGGTGGTGCCGTCTAATTTGGATTTGGAGTAATCGAATTTATCCAAGCCCACGGGTTCGGCGCCTTCGGTTTCGGGAGCTTGGCTCAGTTGATCCAGCACCTTGGTGATGACATCGTCTTTCGTTGCGGTGACGGTGACTTGTTCCGTGACCTTTTTATTGTCTTCGTCGCCGTCCACGATATAGGCGGTGGAAGGATAGGTCAAGGTGACGTTGTAGCTTTTTTCTTCGCCGTCTTTTTCATCTTCGGCCTCGGAATTGTTTTTGTCGTCGGCGTTCTTTTCCTTCCCGTCGTTTTCTGCGGCTTCTTTGTTTAAATCTTCCGATGTCTTTTGGTTTTCAACCACTTCCACTTGATTATTCGCTTCTTCCGCCTGTGCCGTGTCTTTGGCGCAGCCTGTGGCTACGAGAAGCAGGCCGAGGCAGATGCCGGTCAGTGCGGTTAATTTTATTTTCTTCATAGGTCCTCCTCTGTCAATTGCTATTCGGATTTATATCATTTTACCATAAGCCCTCCGGAAAAGTTAAGAAATAAGGGGACAGGAGAAAGTTTTCCGCGGAGACTTTGCCATTGAGGGCAAAAGGCAAAGATGAGGATAAGTTTTTCGCAAGGTCCCTTTAAAGGCCATGGTCTGTGGTAATATCGAGGCAAGTTTTAATGCATAAATCCCTTCGATTATGGATATACATTGAAGATAGAATGATTGGAGGAATCGATGAAAAACAAAAAAGATATAAATAAACCCATGTTTTTATATTACGCTATTGGAATCGTCCTGGTCTTTTTGATTTCGTTTATGTTGATGCCAAAAATGCTGAAGGATCCGGTAAAGATTAAGAGCGTGAGCTACAATGAGTTTTTGAGCAATGTGGATCAAAAGAAAGTGGAAGAGGCGCATATTGCGGACAAGCAAATCGCCTTTACCATTAAAGGGGAAAAGGACGTGCGCTACGAAACGGCGCGTTTCCCCGACGAAAGTCTGGTCAATCGCCTCTACGACAACGGCGTGGAGTTTGACCGCAAGTATCCCAGCGAAATGAATCCCATTTTGCAAAGCCTCTTGAGCTTCGCCCTCATGGTGGTGGTCATGATCGCCGTGGGACAAATTTTCCTGCGTTCCATGACGAAATCCATGGGCGGCAAGGGGGGCGTGGGCCCCATGAGCTTCGGGAAGAGCAATGCGAAGATTTACGACCAAAGCGTAGATGGCATCACCTTCGCCAATGTGGCGGGGCAGGACGAAGCCAAGGACGATTTGACGGAAATCGTGGACTTTTTGCATAACCCGAGCAAGTATTCCGAAATCGGCGCCAAGCTTCCCAAGGGCGCCCTTCTCGTAGGCCCTCCGGGAACGGGGAAGACCCTATTGGCCAAAGCCGTGGCGGGGGAAGCCAAGGTGCCTTTCTTCTCCATTTCCGGTTCGGAATTTGTGGAAATGTTTGTGGGCCTCGGCGCCGCCAAGGTGCGGGACCTCTTTGAACAGGCCAAGGAAAAGGCGCCCTGTATCGTCTTTATCGACGAAATCGACACCATCGGCAAGAAGCGCGACGGCGCCGGTTTTTCGGGCAATGACGAGCGGGAACAAACCTTGAATCAACTCTTGGCCGAAATGGACGGCTTCGAAGGTAACGGCGGCGTGGTCATCCTCGCGGCCACCAACCGCCCCGAGTCCCTGGACCCGGCCCTCTTGCGTCCCGGTCGCTTCGACCGCCGCATTCCCGTGGAGCTGCCGGATCTCGTCGGTCGCGAAGCCATATTAAAGGTTCACGCGAAAGATGTGAAGACGGAAGCCGACATCGATTACAATGCCGTGGCCCGCGCTACTGCCGGGGCCAGCGGGGCGGATCTCGCCAATATGATTAACGAAGCGGCACTGCGTGCCGTGCGTTGCGGTCGCCGGTTAATGAGCGAAGAAGATTTAATGGAAAGCGTGGAAGTGGTCATCGCCGGCCATCAACGGAAAAACACCGTCATCAGCCAAAGGGAAAAAGAAATCATCGCCTACCACGAAGTGGGCCACGCCCTGGTAGCCGCCATGCAAAAAGAATCGGCGCCGGTGCACAAGATCACCATTATTCCCAGAACCAGCGGCGCTTTGGGCTACACCATGCAGGTGGATGAGGAAGAAAAATTCCTCATCAGCAAAGAAGAGGCATTTAATAAGATCGTCACCTTTACCGGCGGGCGGGCGGCGGAAGAATTGATCTTCAACACCCGCACCACCGGCGCATCCAACGACATCGAGCAGGCGACGAAAATCGCTCGCTCCATGATTACCCGCTACGGCATGACCGACGAGTTCGGCTTCGTGGCTATGGAAACTTTAACCAATAAATATTTAGGCGGCGACACCACCTTGGCCGTTTCCGATCGGCGGGCCTTCGACATCGACATGGCGGTGAGCGCCATTATTACCAAGGCGCAGGAGAAGAGCCACGAGATCCTCACGGAAAACATCGACAGCCTTCACGCCATTTCCCACTATCTCTTGAAGAAGGAAACCATCACCGGTGCGGAATTTATGGAAATATTGGAGAAAAATCGTGCCGATGCATCTGTCGATGTAGCAACCGATGAAGAGGAAGTTGAAAAAGACGAATGATGGTCGAAAGACGGAGCCTATAGAACCGCAGGTGATGCCATGACTTTTGCAGAAAAAATAAAAATTCTGCGCACGGAAAAGGGCTGGATTCAACAGGAGCTGGCCGACGCTTTGGGCGTCAGCGTGCGCACGGTAAAAAATTACGAATCCGGCGACAGCTATCCGAAGAATCGATTGATTTACAAAAAAATCGCCCAAGTCTTCGACGTGGATATTAACGACCTCCTTCGGGAAGACGAAGAATTCGCCATGCCGCAGAAGGACGAGGACGCCTACGAAGATTACAAGGTCCTGCGCCAGTCCTTTAACGGCGTGAAAAAAGCCCTGGCTTCGGAGAAGATAGGGCAGCGGGACAAAGATATTCTCATGAAAAAAATATGGGACCTTTACTGGAAAAACAAAGACAAGAGCGACGTGTAGGCGTCGCTTTTTCTATGCGCAGAGAAAACGGGCATAAAAAAACGGGCGAAAGCACGGAAAAACGCTTTCGCCCGGTAGCACCACCGTAGCACCACAATTCATAGAGCGGCCGCCACAAATGGCTTTATCTGGTGCATCTTCAGGGACTCGAACCCTGGGCCCACTGATTAAGAGTCAGTTGCTCTACCAACTGAGCTAAAGATGCAAACGTCGATAACAGAAACAATTATACAGCTGCTGACGATATTTGTCCAGACATTTTTTCAAAGAATTTTACAAAAAAGGCGTCGAGGTAAAGAATAAGCCATTTTTATTCGATTATGGTAAAATATTACCATCAAACAAAGGAGTCGTACTATGCCCATTAAACAGAAAAAAATGGCGGAGGGCGTCAAAGGTTTTGCCCTGTGTCTTATTTTACTATATATGGCCTTCAACCGCGTGTTTTTAGGCGGCCACCTAGGCTATCAATTGCTCTTTGCGCTATTCGGATTTGAAACCTTTCAAAGCTATATTAAAGAAAAAACCCACCCGGGACCATTCTTCGTCGAAAAGGTGCGCAACTACTGGCCGGAACTTCTCGGAATGGTCACCGTGGTGACGGCGGTCTATGCCATATTCTTTTACGCCGATCTGCCCATGGTGCGGGGACAGGCCCTGAGCTCTTTGTTTTTCGGCAATAATATTCTTCAAAGCCTCGCCGGCCATCCCCTGAGCATCGAACAACCGTCGCCCTTCGGGCATCTGTGGTTCATATCTCTTTTGATGCAGTGTTATTTGATTTTCTCCCTGGCGATTTTAGGAAAAAAGACTCGGCAAAAGATTATTTCCATAGCCTTCTTCGGCGGCGCCATCAGCATCATCTCCGCCCTCGTTATGGGCATCTTCGGGGGTTTGGATTTGGCGGAAGCCCGTATATTTTACAGTCCCGAAAGTCGACTGTTCAGCTTTTTTGTCGCCTTTCCCGTCGTGGCCTATGAACTTTTGGGCAAAGGGCGGGGCCGCACGGCCAGCCGCGACATGTCCATGCTCGGCATTATTATCCTTTTCGTCATCTTCGTGCTCTTTATGAGCGAGACGGCGCCGGCTTATTTGGGCGGGCTTTTTCTCACGAGTTTGCTGCTGAGCCTTTTTCTCTTGTTTCTGTTTCGCGACGGAAACGCCTTCGAAACCGTATTTCAATTTCCCCTCTTCACCTTTTTAGGGGAGCGGGCTTATTCCATTTACCTTTACAGCATGCCCTCGTTCTTTTTTATGGGCGCTTTGGGGGACAGGTTTCAATTAAGCTCAAGCCTTTGGATTCCCCTGGCCTTCGTCGTCCTGCTCCTCGCATCGCAGGCCTCTCACTATATTTTCCGGGTCAAAGAGCTGGGGAGTAAGCAGGTTTACGGAATTTTGGCCGTCGTCTTCTGCGGGATCATGATCCTGAGTTTCGGGACCCAAAGCCCCATGATGATGAAGCAACAGAAGCGGGAAAAGGCGACGGTAAAAAGATCGGCCACTGACGAGGGCGACACCGATGAAAAGAAGGCGTCTCTGACGGAGCGCTTCGAGCCGTCCAACGAATTGGCCGCGGCCATCGAACAGGTCAACGCTCAAAAGCCCTATTACAAACTAACCAACGAGGATTTGGGCAAGCTTCAGTCTCAAGAGGGACTCCTCTTAGGCGACGGCACTGCCCAATCGGCGCGGGAAGCCTATTTGCGCCTTATGCCCAATTTGCAGGTACAGGGATCGGATAATTTAAATCCTTCCTGGTACGTGGCGCGGATCAAGGAATACTCGGCGGACGGCCCCATTATTCTTCAAATCGGAAACGACGGCGCCCTGACCTTTGACGCCGTGGACGAAATAGTGAAGACCGCGGAGGGACGGCCCATGTTTTTGTTTAATGTGGTGACCGATCCTCAATTCGAAGATAAGAACAACGACATTTTGCGGCGCATCGCCGACAAATACGCCAATGTCAGCCTAATCGACTGGAACAAAGACGCCAAGAATCAAAGCGATTTTTACGACGAGGAAGGCCAATTAAAAGATCCGGCGAAGCGACTCATGTCCCACATGCTGGGCCACTGCCTGCTCTACGACATGCCCGTAGCTACGGCGAAGCCCGACGACAAAGACGACGAGAAGCACACGAAGACGGAAGATAATTTGGCGGCAAAAGAAAACGACGACGTCCCCGACGTAGGGGACTCTCAATAGAGAGGAGAATGGAATGGAAAAAGAAAAGTACTACTGGGATAGAGAAGAAGAGCACGAAGCCATTATGAGCTTTTCCGACGACTACATGGCCTTTTTGGATCGGGCGAAAACCGAGCGCATGGCGGCGAAAGAAATCGTGCGTCTGGCGGAAGAAGCGGGCTACAAAGATTTTTATGCCGTGGATCAATTAAAGCGCGGCGACAAGATTTACTTCCTGAACAAGGAAAAATCCGTGGTCCTTTTCGATTTGGCAGGGGATTTGGAAGAGGGCATGGCCATTGTGGCGAGCCACATCGATTCGCCTCGCCTGGACATTAAGGCGACGCCCCTTTACGAAGAGGAAAATGTGGCTTTGTTGAAGACCCATTACTACGGCGGCATTAAAAAATACCAGTGGACGGCCATTCCCTTGGCCATTCACGGCGTCGTCATCACAAAAGACGGCAAAAAGCACGAAGTGAACCTGGGCTCCGATCCTCGCGACCCCATCTTCACCGTGACGGATCTCTTGCCCCACCTGAGCAAGTCGCAAAATAAAAAATCCCTGGCGGAAGGGGTCATCGGCGAAAATCTCAACGTCCTTTTCGGCCACCGTCCTCTGAACGGCTCCGTGGAAGAGGCCGTCGCCTATGAGCTGAAGAAAAAATACGGCATGGATCCCGACGATTTCGAAACGGCGGAGCTGGAAGTGGTGCCTGCCTTTTGTGCCAGAGACCTGGGACTGGACCGAAGCATGGTAGCAGCTTATGGCCAAGATGACAAGGTCTGCGCCTACGCCTCTCTGCGGGCGCAGCTGGAGGTAAAGGAACACACCAGAACCTGCGTCGCCGTCTTTGCCGATAAGGAAGAGATCGGCTCCGTGGGCAACACCTCCATGAGCGCCAAGTATTTTGAAAACGCCGTGGCGGAAGTGCTCTTTAAAATGGGCGTGGACTCCAATGTCATGGTGCGCCGCGCCATGGCCAATAGTGTGGTTCTTTCCGCCGATGTCACGGCGGCACTGGATCCCAACTATCCCGAGGTCATGGACAAGAAAAACGCCGCCCGCTTAGGCGAAGGCGTCTGCATGATGAAATACACCGGCGCCAGAGGCAAGAGCTCCACCAACGACGCCAATGTGGAATTTGTCGCCGCCCTTCGGGATCAATTCGCCAAGGACAATATTTTGTGGCAAACGGGAGAAATGGGCAAGGTCGACGAAGGAGGCGGCGGCACCGTGGCCTACATCCTCGCCGAAACCGGCGCGGAAGTCGTGGATCTGGGTACGGCACTGTTTTCCATGCACGCGCCCTTGGAAGTGGCGTCCAAAGCGGACATCTACTCCACCTACAGAGCCTATGGCAGCTTTTTAACCATGAAATAAAAACTTTCCTTTACACGAGGCTAACAGATATGTTATACTAGCGAAGTATCAGTTGGCCGAAGTGATGGAATTGGCAGACGTACTGGACTCAAAATCCAGCGGTGGCAACACCGTGCGGGTTCAAGTCCCGCCTTCGGCACCATAGATAATGGCCGGATTGCAAAAATGCAGTCCGGTCATTTTTTATTGTGGTTTTATCGGCTTACCTACGTCGGCTTTTATAATCGCCGAAAATGTCAAGTGGTGAAAAATTTTTAGCATGAAAGAGTTTCGCCGGCCCATATCAGAATAATTTTTATTTTCCACACACCTATATTTCCGACTTTTTGCTATACTGAGGGTAGGTATATCATTATTAAAAGGAGGTTCATATGAAAAAGAAGCTGACGGCGTTAACTTTGGCGGCTTTGCTCTTGGTGCCCACCGTGGCCTACGGAGCGAAACCGACGACGCAAACTTTCGTTGTGAACAATCAGGTCGTGGATTGCCTCGCCTATAATATCGGCGGGTACAATTACTTTAAGCTGCGGGACGTTTTAAAAGGTCTCAATAACACCGGGGATAAACATAATGTAAGGTACCATGCGGCGGATCGCTTGGTCGAAGTGGTTCCCGGGGAAGCCTATGTCGACGAGGCGGGTAAAGGCGGCAAGGACGCGGGCGGCGAAGTCCCGGACAGCCAAGTTTTTATGGGTGAAGCCAAGATAAAGATCAACGGCGTCACCGCCAATGTCAAGAGCTGCAATATTGCCGGCTATAATTATCTGCAAATCAGAAGCCTGGGCAAAGTTTTGGCCAAACAGGTCGGTTATGACGAACAGCGGCGCATCGTCCACGTAGGCAATTATGATCCCGCCGCAGTCAAGCTGCCGACAAAGCCTGTAGTACCTGCTCCACAACCGGCAGCCCCTGCTCAACAACCGCAGGCCGCAGCTTCTTCCAATGTCACCGTCAGCCGACAAAATGTCGCCGGCGTGCAGCTGAATATTGTGACAGTGCCCAATCATCCTAATTTAAAATTTAATGTGGTGAAGGGCAACAATCGCCTGGTGGGCGCGGAGCCCTTCGGATCCATCATTAAAAGGACGCAGCCCACAGTGGCGGTGAACGGCAATTTCTTCGACGCCTATCGCACGAAGGTGCCCTACGGCAATATTGTAAGCCGGGGCCAAGTTATCCAAGGCATCGGCAATGACGGCGCCTTTATTCGCACGGCATCCGGCAAAAACATCATCGGTCAACCGACGGTGATCCACGAATTGGATGCGGGCCACAAAAAATTCAGCGCCTGGTACACCAATGCGGGGCTTAACGACAATACCGGCATCGGCGTCTTTAATCCCTATTACGGCGGTTCCGTGAAACTGCCTCAAGGGACTTACGCCGTGGTTTCCGGCGGCGTGGTCAAAGCCATGGGTGGCGGCGGAAGCAATGTTACCATTCCGCAAAACGGCTACGTCATCTTCTTTGCAGCCAATGCGGTATCGAAGAGCGACATTAATGCCATGATTCGCGTAGGCGATACGGTAAAAGACACCGTCGTGCTGAAGGGGGATCCTCGTCTTGCAGGCGAAACCGCGGACGCCTTAGTCGCGGCGGGCCCCATCCTCGTTAAAGGCGGCAAGAATGTGGCCGCATCTGCCGCATCGAACTACGAAGGAAAGATTCGCAATCAAAATGCCGGTCGCTCCGCCATCGGCGTGAAGGCCGATGGTACCGTGGTCATCGTCACGGGCACGGCGCGGGTAGCGAATTTGGCCAATGCCATGATTCAATTGGGTTGCGTGGAAGCGACCAATTTGGACGGCGGCGCTTCCTCGGGTCTTTATGCCAACGGACGGGTGATTACGTCGCCCGGAAGAAGTTTAAATACGGTGCTTACCATTACAAAGTAGGCGTGATTTTAAAAGCAGGGATTCACGAGAGTCTCTGCTTTTTTTATTTGCGCAGACTCGTGTATAATAAGGGCAAGGAGGAGCCATGAATAAAAACAGGATTTTAATTATAGATGGAAGCAGTTTGTTTTTCCGGGCTTTTTACGCCTTGCCTCTTTTGCAAACGAAGCGGGGGCTTTACACCAATGCGGTGTACGGCTTCGTTTCCATGATGGAAAACGCCGTGGAGCAAATGGACCCGGGGTACTTGCTCGTGTGCTTCGATCAAAAGGGCCGCACCTTCCGCCACGAGCTCTACGAAGAGTACAAGGGCACGCGGCAAAAGACGCCGTCGGAATTAGACGAGCAGTGGCCTTATTTAATGAAGATTTTAAAGACCATGGGTGTAAAAACCGTGGACTCTCCGGAGTACGAGGCCGATGACTTGGCGGGCACCGCGGCGAAAATGGCCGCCGCCGCGGGGAAAGAAGTGTATCTGCTTACCGGGGACAGGGACTACTTCCAATTAATCGAAGAAAATATTCACGTCCTCATGACAAAAAAAGGCATTACGAACTTGGAAGTTTACGATGTGGATCGAATCGAAAAGGAATACGGCATGACGCCGAAGCAGCTCATCGACCTAAAGGGGCTTATGGGTGATTCCAGCGACAATATTCCCGGCGTGCCCGGCATCGGCGAAAAGACGGGGATGAAATTGATTCACGACTTTCATTCCATGGAGGGGGTCTACGAAAACCTCGACGCCATTACCGGCAAGAAGCGAAAGGAAAATCTGGAAGAGTTTATGCAGCAGGCCTTTTTGAGCAAAAAGCTGGGGACGATCATTACAACCATTCCATTGGATTTTACTTTGGAAGATTTAGAGCGGAAGCCCTACGACATGGACGCCCTGCGGGATCTCTATACTCAGTATGAATTTTTCACCCTCTTGAAGCGCCTTCCCGACCAAGGGGAGGAAGAGGAGGCGGAGGCAAAGGACTTGCCCCTCGCATCCATGGAAGATGCCGTTAAAGGCCTTGCCGGCGCCGACGAAGTGATGATCCACCTGATGACGGAAGGCAGGCCCTACTTCGGCGGGGAAGTGGATTATATCTGTCTTTCCGCAAAGGAAAAGGGCTTTATCGTCAAGTCTCCCGATGAATCGGATTTGCTGCGACTGAAGGAGCTATTAGAAGACGACGATGTGGCCATCGTGGGCAGCGATTTAAAGGATCTGTTTCTCTACGCCTTTCACTACGGCATGGAACCGAAAAACGTCGCCTTCGACGCATCCGTGGCCGAGTATTTACTGGATCCGACGAAATCCAATTACGAGGCGTCTCATTTAATCGGTTTGTACCAAAACCAAAGCATCGCCTCGCCGGAAGAATTTTTAGGTAAGGGTAAGAGCAGAAAAGCCCTCCTCGATGCGGAGGATGATGTCGTCGGCTATTTGTCCCGGCTGCATAAATTTCTTCCCAAGGTCATGGCGGCGCAGGAAGAGAAGTTAAAAGAGCTTCAAATGTGGGAACTCTTTTCCACCATCGAAATGCCTCTCGTGGAAACTCTGGCCTCCATGGAGCACGAGGGCATTCTCGTGGACGAAAAGGTATTGGATGAAATCGGCGCCGATCTGGCTGAGGAGATCCAAGGCTTGGAGACCGCCATTTACGACGACGCCGGCAGGGAATTTAATATCAACAGCACGAAGCAGTTGGCGGAAGTTTTATTCGAGGACTTGGGCCTCACGCCCATTAAAAAAACAAAAACCGGCTTCAGCACCAATCAGGACGTGCTGGAAAAGCTTCGTAGCGAGCACGTGATCGTGGACCGCATATTAAAATACCGTCAGCTCGCCAAGATTCAGTCCACCTATGTGGAAGGGCTCAAGGCGGAAATCGCACCGGACGGAAAGATTCACTCCCAATTTCAACAGACCATTACGGCCACGGGAAGGATCTCGTCCACCAATCCGAATCTACAAAACATTCCTATTAAGACCGACGCGGGCCGCCGCATTCGAAAGGCCTTTTTGCCGAGGGAAGGGGCGGAATTTATCGACGCCGACTATTCCCAAATCGAGCTGCGCATTTTAGCCCACATCTCCGGGGATCCGGTGATGCAAAAAGCTTTTAACGACGATGCGGACATCCATACCACCACGGCCTCTCAGGTCTTTCACGCGGACCCGAGGGAAGTTACGAGCCTCATGCGCTCCAGAGCCAAGGCGGTAAACTTCGGCATCGTCTACGGCATCAGCGATTATGGTCTGTCTCAGGACTTGGATATTCCCAGAAAAGAAGCCAAAGAATACATCGACAATTATCTGCATAAATTCAGCGGCGTTCATCAATTTATGGAAGACATCGTGGAAACCGGGAAGGCCCAAGGCTATGTGGAGACCCTGTTCCATCGTCGACGCTACATTCCCGAACTGGCGGCGAAAAATTTCAGCGTCCGCTCCTTCGGCGAGCGAGTGGCGCTGAACATGCCCATTCAGGGAACGGCGGCGGACATGATGAAAAAGGCCATGGTGGCCGTTTACAGAAAATTAAAAGACGAAGACCTGGACGCCAAGCTCCTGCTGCAAGTCCACGACGAATTGATTATCGAAGCGGACAAGAAGGAAGGGGAGCGGGTGAAAAAGCTTTTAGTCGAAACCATGGAATCCGCCTTGCCTCTGGCGATTCCCGTAAAAGTAGAAGTGGAAACGGGGGAAAATTGGTATGAAACAAAATAAAATCGGCATTACAGGCTCTATCGCCTCGGGAAAAAGCGTGTTGACGGCCTATCTTCTGGGATTGGGCTATCCGGTGATCGACGCCGATGCCATTGCCGCGGATCTGGTGCGCCCGGGATCCGATACATTAAAGGAAATCGCCGAAACATTCGGCGACTACATGCTCGACTCCGACGGCGCGCTGGACCGAGACAAACTGGGGCAGCTGGTCTTTAAAGACGAGGACGCTCGCCGCAAGCTCAACGATCTCATGCATCCGGCCATTATTCGCGCCATGGTGGATCTGTCCGAGAATTTTCACGGCCTCGTGTTTTTCGACATCCCCCTGCTCTTTGAAGAGTACGACGCCATTAAGGCCAACGGATTGGATTTCGACGCCGTGTGGCTCGTGGACGCCGATGAAGAAGTGCAGCTTGAGCGCCTTATGGCTCGCGATAACATCGACGAAGCCTATGCCAAGGAAAAAATCGCCTCGCAAATGCCCTTGGAGGAAAAGAAAAGTCGGGCCCATGCGGTTTTCGACAATTCAGGGGATTTAATGAATCTTTACAATCAGGTAGATGAGGTGTTGGAGGCGTGGACCGGTGAAAAAATGTAAGGGCCTCCTTCTTCTCCTCTGTCTGCTTTTATTGACCTCCTGCTCACTGGGAGAATCGAAAAAAGTCGTGGAAGAAAAAGGGGCGGATAGCTCCCAAGGCGGCGGGACGCTCACCGTGCCCCTGACCAATTTCGACACATTGAATCCGTTGCTTACGCAAAATCGATCTTATTTTCAGTTGAGCCACTTGCTTTTTGATCGCCTCTTTGAATACGAGGGGAGCGGGCGTTTGGTGCCATCCATTGCCGAGCACGTGGAGACCTCCGATGAAGGCCGCCGCGTCAGCGTCACCTTGCGCAAAGGCATTTACTGGCAAGACGGCACGCCCATTACGACGAAAGACGTGGCCGCCACCTTTAATGCCGTGAAGCACGCGCCGGAAGAGTCGCCCTATCAGCAACTGTTTCGACGCACCCCCGGCATCGGCGCCGGCACGAATTTAGATACGGTGGCCAAGGCCGTCATCTTCGACGATCGAAACATCGACTTCGAATTTAATCAAGCCTACGGTAATTACCTGGAGCTCTTAAGCTTTCCCATTTTGCCGGCCCATATCTATTCGGAAGAAGCCATGTTGGATCCGGAAGACTTCGACGTGGTGGGCTCCGGGCCCTTCCTTTTAAAGAAGTGGGAGAAGAACAAAAAAGTGTTTTTGGAGAAAAATCCCAATTACTACGGCAGCTTGCCCTATATTGACGAGATCGTGGGCTTGATCTTTCCCGATCAGGCCGCCATTCAGCAGGCCTACGATGCGGGACAGATCGATCTGTTCGTCGTGGACGATTACACATGGGACCGCTACAAAAGCGACGAGAAGAGCAAGGTGGAGCCCTACGAAACCCAACGGGTGGAAGTGGTGAGCATGAACACCCAAGATCCGGTTTTGAGTGATGTGCAACTGCGGCAGGCATTGGATCTGGCCATCAATAAGGAACGCATTATCGACAGCCTCTACCTGTCCCAAGGCACCATGGCGAATTTCTTTATCAACCCGAAGCTTTCCGCCGGCACCTTCGCCAAAGAGGAATCCTATTTAAGCGTGGACGGCGCTATGAACGTTCTGGATCGTGCGGGCTATAAAGACGTGGACGGCGACGGCTTTCGTGAGGGAAAAAACGGTGAGGCGCTGAATCTGACCATTCTCACCAATGGCGAAAATCACCGTCTGAAAACCGAGGCGCAACTGGTGTCCGAGGATCTGAAGAAAATCGGCATTCGCTCCCGCGTGGCATTTGCAGGCGGCGGCGAAGTCTCCGAAGAAGGGGAGGGCGCCGAGAAAAAACAAGAGCCTCAAGCCGACAGTTTTGCCCGCGCCCTTCAAAGCGGCGGCTACCAAATGGCCGTAGTGGGCATGGATTTTTCCGCCGTGGTCAATCTGTCCCAGGTCTTGTCATCCGGCGGCATCGGCGGCATGAACATCAGTCGCTACAGCAATCCGGCCATGGACGAGGAGCTGAAAAATTTGGCTCACGCCCAAAAGGATTCCGAGCGCAAGGAATCCATCGACAAGATTTACAAAATCTTTCGCGACGACGTGCCCTATGTTCCCCTGGTCTTTAAGCAAAATGTCCTCGTCACCGGACCTCGCGTCAAAGGGCGCATGCGTCCCAACGCCTTTTACGTATTTAAAGGCATCGACGACGTGACCGTAAGCAATCAACCGGCGAAAGAGACGAAAGAAAAATAAATCCGACCTCGTCGAGGAAATCGGCGAGGTTTTTTATCGCAGGAGAGGGGTTTTTTAAAAGAAGGCCACGATTCCTTAAAAAAAGATTTACAAAGCCATGTGATCTATGCTATAATCTACTCCTGTGATGAGCGGAGATGCTGGAATCGGCAGACAGGCATGTTTGAGGGGCATGTGTGAGTCATCACGTGAGGGTTCAAGTCCCTTTCTCCGCACCAATAATCACAAACGGTTCATGTAGGAAATCTATATGAACCGTTTTTTTATGAGAAACTTATCTTAGTTTTTATTTACAAGACCTTTAACTCGTGTTATAATAATTTATCGTGAGCGGGAATGCTGGAATCGGCAGACAGGCATGATTCAGGATCATGTGTGAGTCATCACGTGGGGGTTCAAGTCCCTTTTCCCGCACCAAAGAAAGCCGCGCGTTCTCGTGCGGCTTTTTGTGTATCATGATTTCGGAGGTGGAGCCATTGACGAATGCACGGGAGAGAATTGAAGCCCTCGTGGACGAGGGAAGTTTGTATTACATAGAAAAGAATCAATCGGCGGTGTCAGTTGCCACGGCAAAGATAGCGGAAAAGCCCGCGGTCGTGGCGGCCTTCGATCCGACGAAAAAAGGCGGGGCCTTGGGCTTTTTTGAAGGCCGATCCTTGGTCCGTGCCGTGGCCCTGGCCAAGGAAGGCGGGGCACCCTTGGTGATTCTGTGTCAATCGGCGGGGGCGGACATGAGCGAAGGCCAGCTCTCCCTTTCCGCGGCGGGTTCCGTGTTTCGCGCCCTTCACGATTTGGATACGCCAAAGCTGTATCTGTCCTACGGGCCCTGCGTCGGCGCAGCGGCCTATATGGCGGAGCTTTGCGACATGGTCTTTGCCGTGAGGGAACAGTCGGCTCTTTGTCTCACGGGACCGAAGATCGTGGCCAAGGCGATTTACGAAGAGACGAATCTTCAGGCCATGGGCGGCGCCGAGGCGGGGGCGAAGCGGGGCCTGGTTCATTTTCCGTCCGAAACCGAAGAAGAGATGGCAGAGCAGTGTCGACGGATCATGGCTTTTTTAAGGCAGAAGCAGGGGACGGCGACAGGTAGCTTGCCTATGAGCGATGAAGTGAGCATGGAGGCTCTCATCGAGGGCATCGTCGACGAGGGCAGCGCCATTTCTTTTTGGAATGAATGGGCGCCGTCCGCCACCACGCTTTTCGCGCGGATTAAGGGAATGCGAGTCGGCATCTTTGCCAACAATCCCTCCGTGGCGGCGGGGGTGTTGGATAAGGAGGCGGCGGAAAAGGCGGCGGCATTTTATGCCCTCGCCGAGCGCTTTCACCTTCCCGTCATCAGTTTGGCGGACACTCCGGGCTTTTTGCCGGGCACGGCATCGGAGGAAGAAGACGTCCTCGGCGGAGGCCGGCGGATGATGGATGCCTACCTTCGCCACCGAGGGAAGAAGGCGACGGTGGCCGTGGGCAAGGTTCTCGGCGGTGCCTACATGGCTATGGGGTGCAGGGAAATGGGTGCCGACGCCTACTTTGCTCTGGAGAGAGCGAGTATCGGCGTCATGGGCGCGGAGCTCGCCATGAACATCCTTCATTTAAAGAATAAAAATGCGTCGAGCTATAAAGCCATGCATCTGTCCGCGGAGGCGGCGGAAAAAAGCGGCCTGGTAGACGCCGTTCTAAGGCCTGCGGATTTAAGAGAGAAATTGTGGGAGGTGTTGTCGTGATCATATGCGCACCCTTGCCGGGAAAAATTATTCGCCTTCATGTAAAGTCCAATGAGTCCGTGGCAAAAGGCCGGTTGCTGTTCACCATGGAAAGCATGAAGATGACCCTGCCCGTCTGCTCTCCGGAGGCGGGAAAGATAGCCTACGAAGTGGCGGAAGGGGACATCGTGACGAAAGGGGAAATCATTGCCCGCGTCGAGCCGGCATGATTTTTCCGGAGAAAAATTTTATAAAAAGAAAAAACTCGCTGTCCCCCTGTTTCCCTTACTGTAGGGGAATGGAGGCCGCATTTTATACGTCCGTTTTAGACAAATACTAGATTTTTCATAACGATTTTGATAAGATAGGGAAAGATGAAAGCTGAAGAGCCGAGGACGAGCGGCCATGGTTGTCGCCCGTCGTGTTGCAGGCAAAAACGCTTGCCCGGCGATTCATTTCTTAGAATGCAAGGGGTGAAAGAATGGCAAAGACGAATCTCACTTTTTCTGTGGGCGGCGTTCACTTTGATGAACACAAAGAGCTGTCAGAAGGAGTCGCTATTGAAGTTCTGCCTTCACCGAAGTTGGTCCGTATTCCCATGAGCCAACACATCGGTGCACCGTGTAAACCTACAGTTGCCGTAGGTGATCACGTATTAAGAGGGCAAATTGTCGGTAATTCCGACGCGTTTATTTCCGCGGCTGTACATAGCAGTGTATCGGGCGATGTAGTAGCCATTGAAAAAGGTTATGCAGCGAACGGTATGTACACGGATATGGTCGTTATCGAAAACGACGGCAAGGACGATATGGATCCTTCCGTAAAACCGGTAGAAAACTACAAAGATATGAGCATCGACGACATTGTCGCCCTGGTAAAAAATGCCGGTATCGTCGGCATGGGTGGCGCAGGTTTCCCGCTTCACGCAAAGCTGAAGAGCGATGATCCTGCACTGGATGTCGTTATTTTGAATGGGGCGGAATGTGAACCCTTCTTAACTTGCGACCACCGCTTAATGGTGGAACAAGCCGACGAATTGTTCGCGTCCTTAAAACTGTTCCAAGATCTTTATCAAACAGATGAAGCTTACTTAGCCATCGAGCAAAACAAGCCGGACGCCATTGAAAAGGCGAACGAAATGGTGGCTACAAAATATCCGACCCTGAAGGTCGCTACCATGAAGACCAAGTATCCCCAAGGGGACTCCAAACGTCAATCGGAAGCGGTCTGCGGCCGTATCGTTCCGCAAAACGGCGTCACCAATGACGTGGGCGTTTTCTTAACCAATGTGCAAACGTCGAAGGCTTATTACGACTTAATCGCCACGGGCATGCCCTCCATCGAACGGATCATTACCGTTTCCGGATCCGGCATCGAACATCCGAAGAACCTTTTGGTTCGCATCGGCACGCCGGTTCAAGATATCTTGGACTACTGCGGCGTAAAAGACAATGTCATCGAATTTATTTGCGGCGGTCCCATGACCGGTAAATCCATTTTCGATTTCACATCGCCGATTACGAAGACCACCTCCGGCATTTTGGCCTTTACCGACGTCGAAATCGACGATGCCAAAGAAGGCCCTTGCATCCAATGCGGTCGCTGCGTGGATCACTGCCCGGCCAATATTAATCCGACGCGAATCAACGCATCGATTCTGAGAAACCGAATTGACAAATGTCAGGAATACCATGCGGATCAATGTATGGAATGCGGCATTTGCTCCTTTGTGTGTCCCGCAAAACGCTACTTAAGCGAATCGACCAAGCTTGCTAAACGCGAAGTCCGCGCCAATGCCCGTAAATAATAGGAGGTAGTCATGGAAAACAATGTAAAAACCAAATCTCCTAGTTTACAAGGAGATGGACGCTTCGTACAATTAGCGCCCCATATTCGTTCCAACGACTCGGTTACCAAGATCATGCGCGATGTGCTCATCGCCTTGGCACCGGCCGTCGTCGGTAGTGTGTACTTCTTCGGAATGCAGGCACTTATTATTTATTTAATCAGCCTCGTTTGCTGCGTCGGCAGTGAATTTATTTTCCAAAAAGTGACGAAAAAAGAATCTCAAATCGGCGACTTATCCGCCGCCGTGACCGGTATTCTCCTCGCCATGAACATGCCCGCAGGCGTGCCCTGGTACGTGCCCGCGATTTCGTCGATCTTTGCCATCGTCATCGTCAAAGAAGCCTTTGGCGGTATCGGCGGCAACTTCGTTAACCCGGCATTGGCCGGTCGTGCCATGGCTATGTTGTCCTGGCCCGCACTCATGGCAACCTACACGGCACCTGCCATGGCTAAAGTGGCTGAGACCGCAGATGCCGCATCGGCAGCAACGCCTCTTAACATCATCAAGGCCGGCGAACACTTAGATGCTCTCCCTCCGTTAAAAGATATGATTATCGGTAACATCGGCGGGGTCATCGGTGAAACATCCGCCATTCTCTTGTTAATCGGCGCCTGCTACTTATTGGTACGCAAGGTCATCGACTGGAAGATCCCCGTCATCTACATCGCGACGACGGCTGTTTTCCTCTTGGTCTTCGGCTTAAGCGCAGACCTGCTTCCTTACGAGCTTCTCGGCGGCGGCTTGTTCCTCGGCGCATTCTTTATGGCGACCGACTACAGCTCCACACCGCAAGGGGTTAAGGGAAAGATTATTTTCGCCATCGGCTGCGGCATCATTACGGCCGTCATTCGTATGAAAGGCAATATGGCGGAAGGCGTGTCCTACTCCATCCTGGTTATGAACGTAGCAAGCCCCTTGATTGAACGTTTGACAAAAACGGAAGCATATGGGGAGGCAAAGTAAATGAAAAATTATCTTAAAACAGGTCTTGTCCTCCTGGTTATCTCCGCTATAGCGGCAGGACTATTGGCTGTTGTCAACAGCTTTACTTCTGAAGTTATTGCCAAAGCCGAATTTGAAAAATCCGTTCAAGCCTATCAAGAAATTTACGGCGACAAAGCCGATACATTTGAGCCCCTGGACGAATCGAAAAAAGCGGCTCTCGTCGAAAAATACAAAGACATTCAAGATGTTTTCGTAGCGAAAAAAGGCGACGAAATCGTCGGCTACGGTATCAATCACACGGCAAACGGCTATGGCGGCGCCATGACCAATGCCATCGGCCTTTTAAATGACGGAACCATTGCCGGTTTCAGAAACATTCAAAATGCCGAAACGCCCGGTATCGGTACTCAAATTACCGAATCGCCTTACTTCGAACAATTCGCAGGCAAGTCCTATAAGAACGGCGAAGTGAAGGGAAACAAAGATCCGAAAGCCGAAGATGAAATTCCGATGATCAGTGGTGCGACCATATCATCTACCGCCGTACTCAATGGGATCAATTCCATTCTTCCCGCTTACAAAGAAATCAGCGCACAGTAGGGGGTAGTCATGAATTTAGGAAAAGTTTTTTCAAATAGTATTTTCAAGAACAATCCGATCTTTATGCAAATGATCGGTCTGTGTTCGGTATTGGCCATCAGTACCGCCGTCTCCTCGGCTATCGCTATGGGCGTTGCGGTTACCTTCGTATTGATCTGCTCCAATGCCGTCGTCAGTATGTTAAGAAACATCATCCCGAACAACGTTCGGATTCCGGCGTTTATCGTCGTCATTGCAGCCTTTGTAACCTTAGTTCAAATGGTTCTGCACGCATACAGCCCTGCGATCTACGACGCATTAGGTATCTTCTTGCCTTTGATCGTCGTTAACTGCTGTATCTTAGGTGAAGCGGAAGGCTTTGCTTATCAAAACAAAGTGGTTCCCTCCATCGTCGATGGTTTGGGGACGGGCATCGGCTATACTATGGCGATGTTGGCAATGGCCGTTGTAAGAGAGCTCTTCGGTCACGGAACTCTTTTAGATATGCAAATCTTCCCCGAATCCTATCCCGGTATCGGAATCTTCACTTCCCCCGCCGGTGCATTTATCCTTTTAGGTCTGTGGATTGCCCTCTACCGCGGCATCATGGCTAAGAGAGCGTAGGGAGGTAGACTATGTCAACGATTATTACGATTCTTATATCGACCATTTTAGTTAACAACTACATTTTCGCGAAATTCCTCGGGATCTGCCCCTTCTTGGGCGTTTCATCGAAGACGGAAACCGCAACGGGCATGGGCGTCGCCGTTACCTTCGTCGTCGTCATCGCTTCGGCGGTTACCTGGTTACTTCAACATTTCGTCTTAAATGTATTCGGCTTGGAATACTTACAAACCATCGTGTTCATTCTCGTTATCGCGTCCCTGGTACAATTTGTAGAAATGTTTATTAAAAAATCATCTCCCTCTTTGTACTCCGCCATGGGCGTGTTCTTACCCCTGATTACCACCAACTGTATGGTACTGGGTGTCACCGTTTTGAACATTCAAAGTGATTTCAATCTTTTCGAAGCCATCATTAACGGTTTAGGTGCTTCCTTAGGTTTCACCTTGGCACTGCTTTTATTAAGTGCTCTTCGTGAACGCATGGAAATCATGCCGATTCCGAAACCGTTACAAGGTGTCCCGATTGCGCTGATCAGTGCCGGCTTAATGGCCATCGCCTTTATGGGATTCCAAGGATTAGTATAGGGGGCGATTCACGTGAATGCACAAAACGTAATTTATGCGGTCATTATTTTAGGCGTGTTGGGTATGCTTCTCGGCGTCTTGTTGGCATTTGCCGATAAGGTCTTTGCCGTAGATATGGACCCCCGCGTCGTCAATGTATTAGATGCACTGCCCGGCGCCAACTGCGGGGCTTGCGGCTTCCCCGGCTGTGCCGGGATGGCTAACGCCATTGTAGCCGGCGACGCTCCGGTTAACGGATGCGCCATCGGCGGTCAAGAAGTGGCTGAACAAGTCGCTGAAATCATGGGACAAGCGGCAGGCGATGTAGAAAAAGAAGTCGCCGTCGTTCGTTGCCAAGGGGACTGCGACAAATCCAAGAACAAATACGAATACAGCGGCATGGTGGATTGCCGCCTCATCGGCGATTACGCCCGCGGCTCCAAAGGCTGCGCTTCCGGCTGCTTAGGCGGCGGCACCTGCGTCAGCGTCTGTGAATTCGACGCCATCCACGTTAAAAACGGCATCGCTTCCGTGGACAAAGAAAAATGCGTGGCATGTAGAAAATGTATCGACATTTGCCCGAAGAAGATCATCGGCCTCATGCCCTACAAACAACAAACGGAAGTAAAATGTTCGACCCACGATCCGGGCAAGGTGGTACGCACCAATTGCTCCATCGGATGTATCGCTTGCGGTCTTTGCGAACGGAATTGTCCGAAAGACGCCATCCACGTCGAAGATAATTTGGCAAGGATCGACTATTCGAAATGCATCAACTGCGGTATTTGCGCATCGAAGTGCCCCACCGGCGCCATCTTTGTGGAATATCCCGAACGGGTTGAAAAAATGAAAGAAAAAGAAAGACAAAAGAAATTGAAAGCTGCTGAAGAAAAGAAAGCAGCCGCCGCTCAACAGGCAGCTGAAAAAGAAAAAGTCGTCGCCGCAGACGACAACAGCAAGGTTCAATAATTTTGTTTTGAAACAGTGTCGACTATCCGTCGGCACTGTTTTTTTGTGCGCAGAAAGCACCGCTGCTTTTATTTTTTAACATGCTATAATATAAATAAATAAAAGTGAGGAGGTTTTTATGAAGCGTTACTTGTCGATCTTTCTTTTGTTCTTACTGCTCACAGGCTGTGTGAGCGGAAAGGGTAGTCCCATCCCCAGACAGAGCTACAACCCGCAGTGGAGCGTGCCTGAGCGCGTGGTTCACAGCGTGTTTGACGGCACCGTGGGGAAGACGAAGTTTTACAAAAAGCGCGTCATGAAAAAAGCCATGGTCCCCCTTTACGACGAGATCTTAACCGGACAGGCGCCGTATCTCGTAGAAGATCTGGGTGACTCCGTCATGGAACGACGGGTCACGTCCATGACCGTGGATCCGAATATTCGATTTACATTTTACGACGACAGTCGGTTTAATTATCCCCTCTTGATTATGTCTAATCGAATCGAGGAGCATTACATTTTCTGCATCGTGCAATTTTTCTCCGACGGCAGCTACGCCACATTTAATACCTTGGAGCCTTATGCCCAAAGCATTTTATCCACGGGCCTTTATACCGACGCCGACGGCAGGCTCTACATCGACGACGCATCCGACGGCACCATCTACGAGCTCAATGTGGTGGACGGCGTCTTGAAGATTAACTACGGCTATTCCGCCGACGGCAAGGGCTTTGCCACCTTCCATGACGTCGATTTCTCAGGCGACGAAGGGAGGCCCTATCCCAGTGAGCTCTATCCCAATGGAAGTGATGTGTTTTCGAAGATTCAAATCGTAGAGGAAACCAAAGAGCCCTTTGACGCACAGGACATGGAGAACTTCAGGAACAGCCTAAAGCCCTTAGAGGTTCTGGATTTTAACGAAGAGAATTTCGATCAAATCGCTTCGCGCTATCTCAACGATATGCCGGAAAAGAAGAGCAAGCCCGATAGCGGCAAGGACGAAAAGACAATTCGCCAATTTGTAGCGGACAATTTCTCCATTTACACCACCGAAAGCGGGAAGGAATGCTTATGGATTCACGACTACGATAACAACGGCAAGCTCGCCGCCTACGCCATTGCACAGAATGGTGACGGCTTGAAGCTTATTTATATCGATGAAGATTTAAAACCCCGGGAAGTTCGCAGTGTGGAAGAAGACAGATTTGACGACGATCCCCATCTCTTGGTGGCCGGAAAAGATGCTTATCTCTATCTGAGAAAGTTGTTCACTACGGGCGGTACGGGCTATCTCTACGGCGTCAAGGACAACGAGGTATACGAGCCGGATATTTCCTCTCACATCGATATTTTCGATAAAATCGGCGATCATTTCGTCAATAACGAAACCTATTTGGAAATGTCTGAAACCGGCGGCGTGCGCAAGGAAAGAGAAACGACCTACGATTACGATCAAAAGAGCCGCCAATTTGTGAAGGCGGAAAAAGGAAAAGAAACCGCAGATAAGGGCGGGTCTGTGAACGTGCGCATCAACGACAAGGACGTAGGCAAGATGGATGTCATTCGAAAAGATGGTGTTAACTATTATCCCGTCGGCGAGATGAATAAAGCTTGTGCCGAGAATTTCAATCAAGACGACCTAACGGAATATCAAATTCAATTCTTTTTCGAAGGCCGGGAAAAATACGCGTTTAAGGATGCAGAATATAATGCATGGTACTTCTATGCATGGCCCGGCATCGGCGAAGAATTTCATATGAGTTACTACGTTGATAAAAACCTCGTCATTAGTTTGGATTCAGACTTAGAAACGGGGACAACCTATGACTACACGATTCCGAAGCATAAGCCTATAGAAAAAGGCGGTGATTTGTACATGGACCTGGATCTTTTGGCGGCGATTTTCGGATTTGACGGCAAAGAAGAAAATGGCTCGATTAGTATAAAAGAAACCTACAATTTTCACCCGGAAATGTGGAAAAAGGTCAAGGGATCGCCGGAGGATGAAGTGGACGATGTAATAGCAAAGAATTTTTAACAGAAAAGGTAATCGTTTCAACGAGAAAGCCTCGGCAATAGTTCATGCCGGGGCTTTCGTTTTTTCCCACGGCAGCTTTCTATTTCCTGTGCCTATCTATGGTATAATTAAATGTTGAAAAAGGGGGAGCTATGAACAGAACCGATGTGATTATCGCCATAGTGATTTTGGCCGTGGCACTGGGCCTGGGGGCGACGCAGCTCGTGCCGAAAAAAGAAGCGGCCCACGTCTACGTCAGCGTACAAATCGACGGAAAAGAAGTAAAAAAGATTCCCATGGACGCAGACCATAGGGGTAAGACCTATACATTTCACTCCCATGGCGGTACGAACAAGCTTCATATCGACGAGAAGGGGGCTCGCATGACCGAGGCCGATTGCCCCGACGGCATCTGCTTAAAAATGGCCCCGATCAAACGGCCGGGCGAGATGATCGTCTGTTTGCCCCACCGTATTATCGCGGAAATAAAAAGCGACGAGACCCCTACCATGGATGTATTGTTGAGGTAATGATGAATTTACGTAAACAGATTTTTTTAGGATTGATGGTTGCCATCGCCGTGGCCATCGGTTTCATCGAAACCATGGTGCCCTTGCCCGTGCCCCTTCCCGGCGCGCGGCTGGGCCTGTCCAATGTGGTGATCCTCACCACCATCGTGATCTTCGGTCCCAAGGAAGGCTTTACCGTTGCCATATTAAAAAGCGTGCTGCTCATGCTCGTCACCGGCAATGTGTCCAGCTTTTTTTACAGCGGCACCGGCGCCTTGCTGTCTTCTTTGACCATGATCCTCTCCCTGAGGACCATTAAGAGTGCATCCCTAATCGGGATCAGCTTTATCGGTTCTTTCTTTCACAATTTGGGACAGGTCGCCACGGCCATTGTCATGGTGCACAATATGGGTCTGTTGACCTATCTGCCCCTCTTACTCATCTTAGGATTATTTACGGGATACTTTGTCGGCTTGACGGCCATTTACGCCAGCCGCCACTTGGAAACGATCGGAGTGCGTCTATGAGTCTTGTCTTAGCATCGTCATCTCCCCGCAGAAAAAAGCTGTTGGCGGAAGCGGGCTTGAGCTTTGAAATCGAAAAACCCACCTACGACGAAAGGCATTTGCGCCTGTCGCCTGCGGAAATTTACACCATGCAGCTCGCCTACCAAAAGGCCATGAGCGTGAAAGACAAACGGCCGGAAGATACCGTCGTCGCCGTGGATACGGTGGTGGTTTCAGAGGGCAAGATTTTGGGCAAGCCCGAGGACCGCGCCGAAGCCGAGGCCATGCTTTCCGCTTTAAGGGGGCGGGTGCACGAGGTGATCAGCGCCTACTGTATTTTAGGCGAGGAGAAGTACGTGGACTACGATCTGTCCCGTGTGCACTTCGAAGATTTTTCCGACGAGCAAATGAAGGCCTATTTAGATAAAAACACATACATGGACAAAGCCGGCGCCTACGGCGTACAGGAAATCGACGAATTTAAAATCACCGTGGAAGGCGCCATGGATACGGTCATCGGCATGCACGTGGACTCCGTCGTGAAGCGGCTGAAAGGAGGGGGAGATGGAAGATAATAGGGAAAAGAAGAAACTTTTAGACTACGACCCCGCCACCTTGCCGGAAGAAAAGCTTCTGACCTACGGCGCAGAGGCCCTGTCGGACAGCGAGCTCTTGGCTCTGTTTTTGCGCACGGGTACGGAGGGGAGAACCGCCATCGAAGTGGCGCAGGATATTATCGACAGTCTGGAGAGAAAATCCCCTTCGAGGCAGGGGTTGACCTGTCTCTTTACAGGCACCTACGACGATTTTCTTTCCGTGAAGGGCATCGGCAAGAGCAAGGCCGCCCGCCTGGTGGGCATGGTGGAAATGGCTCGCCGCATGCGCCGGCCCATGGGACAGGCCGTGCCATTAAACACGCCGAAGGCCATTGCGGATTTCGTTATGGACGATCTCATGGGCCTGCAACACGAGGAGTTTCGCGTCATCGGCCTGAATGTAAAGAAGCAGCTGCAATTTGTGGAGTGCATTTCCAGAGGCACCCTGGACTGCACCGTGGTGCATCCTCGGGACGTCTTTCAGGGAGCCATCGGCAAGAAGTGTCATTCCATCGTCCTGGTACATAACCACCCGGCGGGCAACCCCAGGCCCTCTTCCGAGGACAGAAGTCTTACCGAGCGCCTGAAGCGGGCGGGAGAGCTATTGGGCATTCCCGTGGTGGATCATATTATTATCGGCGATCACAGTTTTTACAGTTTTTTAGAAGATGGAGCGTTATAGGCTATGAAGCCCTTAAAAGATTTCAAGAAAAAATGGATAGTGCGAGGCGCCCTCGTGGTCTTGTTTTTATTTTTCGGCTTCACCTCGTTGGGGGCGGGGGCTTTGCGCGCCCTGGAATTCGCCGTGGGCACCGCCATCAGCCCCGTTACCGACACCTTGGGCACGGGCCTGAATTACGTGGGCGAAGGGGCCAACAGCCTGCTCCACGTCACTTCATTAAGCGCCGAAAACAAGCGCATGAAAAAAGAGCTGCAGCAATTAAAGAAGGAAAACAAGAATCTGGAAGACATCGTCAATCGTTCCACTTTTCTCTCCAATGCCTATGCCATTCGCAACAACAAGAAGCTGGGTGCCGTGGATGCGCGAGTGACGGCCAAGTCGTCGGGAATGTATTTTCACCGCTTTACCATTAACAAGGGATCCAAGGCGGGCATTCGCGTCGGCGACACGGTCATCGCCGCCATGAACAAAGGCGACGACGCCTCGGCGGAAGGGGTCATCGGCTACATTACCAAGGTCACGCCCTATTCTGCTCAGGTGCGCAGCATTATCGACGAGGAAAACGCCATTAGCTTTCGCAGCATTCGCACCTCCGACGGCGGCGTCCTTCGCGGCGTGAACCGCCGGCTGGAAGGCTATGCCTTCGATCTCTATGCGGATATCGTGGTGGGGGACACCCTGTTTACTACGGGGATCGGCGACGGCTACGAGCCGGATATGTACATCGGCACCGTCAGCGAAGTGAGCACCGACGAGGACAAAATGGTGAAAAACATTAAGGTGGACAGCGGAATCAATTTCCACAATATCTACCGCGTGTTCGTGCTGGCAGGTGAGAGATGAAACGTTCAAGCTACGTGCTCTTACTACTCACGCCCTTTATCTACACCTCTCCGGTTTTTCAAAGCTTCCCCTCGATTTTACGGGGCTATTTGCCGGCGGCGGCCATCTTTCTTTTCTTCCGCCTGCGCCCGAAGTGGGGCATAGCCTTTGCCTTCGCCTCGGCTTTGGTCATGGATGCGGCGGTTGCGGCGGCCGTGGGGCCCTATGTGCTTTTGCACGGACTTTTTATCGGCGCGGCCTTTTTGTGGCGGCGGCTCATTCCCCATCCGTCCCCTATGGCGACGGGCGTGGCCGTGGGACTAACCTCCGCCGTTTGCGAGTTGGTTTTTTTCATTCTGATGATCATTTTAGGCTGGCACATCAGCATGGTGGACTCCTACGAATTTTTCACCGTGCCCCTGTCCACGGGGATTTACGCCGGTCTGATGAGCCGTTGGTTTTTAAAACATGTGACAGACTACCGAGTCCTTGAAAGGGATAGCGATGCATAATTTTTGGGAAAAAGCGAAGAAATGGAATCGCCACAAGATCTTTACATCGGTGATGGCTATTCTTTTTGTCGCTCTTTTTTTGCAACTGTTTCATATTACGATTTTTCAGGGCCACAAATTTCGAAAGCTCGCCGACGAGCGGCGGGTCAAAGACATCGCCATTACGGCTCAGCGGGGCAAGATTCGCGACCGAAACGGCGTGGTCCTGGCGGGGAACCGTCCCGTTTTTGCCGTACAGATTCGCAAGGACGAGCTGGACCGCTTCACCCGGGAAGAGAAAAACGACGCTTACCTGCTCCTGAGCCGCTATTTGGAAGAAGACGGGGCGGGATACATGAAGGCCAATCCCATCGTGTTAAATGCCTTCGTCTATCGGGATTTGAACGACTACAAGTACGCCGACGAGCCCAAGGCCGAAGTCCTGGACGCCTTAATGGAAAAGGACAAGCTGGCGCAATTTCTTAACGCCCGCTGGAAAAAGCCCTACCGCGCCCACTACGATTACTCGGTGATGAAGCAGCTGCTTCGTCAGCGGGTCTTTCAAGACGGCGGCATGGAAGCCTCGGCGGGCCGGGTCTATTATACGGATCCTCAAAAGGCGGCGCGTTTTAAGGAACGTTACGGCCTTAGCCAAAAATCCGAAGCGAGGGAAGATTTAATCGCCTTTTTAACGGATCATCCCATGCATGTGGAGGAAATTTTATCCCATCCCATCGGTCGGAAGCTGGCCTACGAAATCGTAAAAAAAGACGTGCCCGACATCAGCCTCAGAACCTACGGAAACGAATATTACGACGGCTACATTCAGGCCAAGGTGCGCCTCATGGACATATCGAAAGACGTCACCTGGTCTTCTTCCGCGGCGGAAGATTTAATCGCCGTGTTGGCGAAGCGGGACCCGGAGAAATTTCTGCTCTCCGGCGAGGAGATCTTAAAAGACAGCGTGGACTTCGCCGGCGAAAAGGGCGCGGACCTGTCTTTAAAAGAACAGAACGATAAAACCGTCGTCGTGGACAAGAAAGGCAATCTCGCCTACGATAAATTGGTCCACGTGGTGACGCAGAAGAAAAATAGAAAAGACTTTGCCGCCCTGGACGGCATGCCCGAAAAGATTCAAGCCTATTTAATCGACGAAGGCACGGTGACGGGTATTTCCGTCAGCGGCGAAAAGCCCAATTACACCGAATTAAACAATGCCATCGATTTCGCCAAGGGGGCGGGGCTGAAGGGCGCCGCTTCCTCTCAAAAAATCTTCGAGGCACAGCGGGACCGCTTTGAGATCGACAAGAAGCTGAGTCCCTACGAGGTCTTCGGCATTTTAAATATTTACGATTCCATCGGCAGTCAGGGAAGTTACGCCTACATGCCCATTAACTACGCCTACGAAATCCAAGACGAAACCGTGGCGAAAATCGAAGAGAAGCTGTCCAATCGCTCGGGCATTCATATTTCCGTCGAGCCCATCCGCTATTATCCCGAAGGGAATTTGGCGGCCCACGTGTTGGGCTATATCGGAAACATCGCCATGGATAAGGAAATCGACAAGTACGTGAAGAAGAAGGGCTACAATCGCAACGACCTTATCGGAAAGACCGGCATGGAGCAGGTCTTTGAAGACAGGCTCAAAGGCACCGACGGCAGAAAGACCGTGTCCGTAGACTCCTCGGGTAACACCACCGGCGTCGTTCGGGAAGTGGCGCCGACGCCCGGAAAGGACGTGCGCCTGAGCATCGATATCGAGCTGCAAAAAAAGGTGGAAGAAAGCCTAGCCACTACCCTTCAACAAATTCGCACGGCCACGCCCTATGTATCGCCTTGGGGCACCTTTAATTATCTGACCAGCAGGGAAAAGGGCGGCACCTTTAAAAACGCCGCCTCCGGTGCCGTTATCGTCACCGATGTGCACACCGGGGAAGTCTTGGCCATGGCCAATTATCCTTCCTACGATCCCAATCTCTTTGCCAAGGGCATCAATCCCTCGGCTTGGGAAAGCTTAAAGCCCAAGGAAGAAAAGAATCAATTGGCGCCGCGTCCCCTCTATAATATCGCCATGCAATCGGCGATTCAGCCGGGCAGTATCTTTAAAATGGTCACCGCATCGGCGGCATTGGAAAAGGGTCTGAATCCCGACATGGCCATCCAAGACGGCGGCTATGTGGAAGTCGGCCGCCAAATCTTCGGGTGCTGGCTCTGGAATCAGAGCCGCCAGGTTCACGGTGCGGAAACTTTAGCCTACGCCCTTCGAGACTCCTGTAACTACTATTTTTACTCCTTAGGTCTCGGCGTGGATCAACGGGGCGGGAAGGACCTGGGCATTCAAGTGAAGCCTTCGGAAATTGCCGCCATGGCGAAACGCTACGGCCTCGGCGAGCGGACGGGACTTGAGATCAATATTCCCCGGGAAAGCAAGGGGATTATTCCCGATCCCGAGTCCAAGAAGAAGACCTTAAAGGCCCTCTTGCGCCGGCATTTAAACGAAAATCGCTCCGTCTATATGTCCCGCCTTTCAACGGATAAGGAAAAGGACGAGGCCGTGGATGCCATCGTCAAGACATTAGACGATAAAAAGCCCATGACACGAGACGAAGTTTATAATTTCTTGCAAGACTTAAAGGTGGATTCGGATAAGGTGGGCAAGGACCAACGGGTGCCTTTGGCGGATCTTTTGAAATACACCTATATCGATCAGGCCAATTGGAACATGGCGGACACCATGAATGTGGTCATCGGCCAAGGCTCCAATGCCTATACGCCGGCGGAAATGAATCGCTACGCCATGGCCCTGGCCAACGGCGGCGATCTCTACCCCCTGACTTTATTGAGCGACAAAAAGCACGACAAGGAGCCGGTAAAGCAGGTGGGCTTGAAGCCAAAGTACTACAAGGACCTGAGAAAGGGCATGAAGCTCGTGTCCACGGCGGGTCTTAACGCCAGCCTATTCGAGGATTTCCCCGTGGAAGTGGCCATGAAGACCGGCAGTGCCGAGCGGGCGGGAGCCAATCCTTACACAAAAGAAACCTACGACTCCTTCGCATGGCAAGTGGGCTATGCGCCGGCGGACAATCCGGAAGTCGCCGTCACCGTGGTGATTATCCAAGGGGGCAACGGCGCCAACTGCGGGCCGGTGATGCAGCAGGTATTGGCACAGTATTTCGGTTTCTACAAAGAAATTAAAGACGAAACCCTCCCGACGGAGACGCGTTTGGAAACGGAGTAAGTATGATAGCAGTCATTTTATCGACGGTGGGCGGTTGCGGCACCAGCACCATGGCCCGCGACTTTGCCAAAGAAGCGAAAGGCCTTTTAATCGAGGCATCGAATCGCACCCGGGTGCAGGATTTATTTTTGTCGGAGCCGCCGGACGCCATCGAGGACTATATGGACTTTCTTCAGGGAAAGGCCGTGTCCGAGGTGGCGATTGAAGGCGAGGGCTACGATTTAATCCAAGGCAATATTTTTCACGACCTGGAAGAAATCGAGGAAGAGGACTTCGCCAAAGCGGTGAAGAGCTTAGGAGACGACGACGTCTTTGTGGACCTGTCTCGCTACAGGGAGAAGGACATCGCGGCCTGGGCCGAGGTGGCGGACATTTTTTACTGCGTCATCACCAATCAGCCGGGCTCTGTACGCGCCTTCGACCGCATTCAATTTATCCTGAGAAAAAATAAATGCCCCGTCCCCGTGGCGATTATCGCCAATCGACTGAAGCCCGGGGACAGAGAGGCCCTGGAAAAGATTGAGAGCCTGCCCTTGGAAGATGCCCGCTTCTTTAACGAAATGGAGAAGCCGGCTTTTTCCCTGAAGGGAGAAACAGGAGAAAAGGGCGAGAAAAAATCCTTCTGGTCCATATTCAAAGGACGGTAGACTTGTGGCCCATGACCATTAGAAAGAGGTTTCCATGATAGAAGCTGAACGACTGGAAAAATGTTTGAAAAAAGTGGAGAAGCCCGCTCGCTACATCGGCGGCGAATTAAACAGCATCGTCAAAGAAGAGGCGGCCCTTCGTTTTTGCTTTTGCTTTCCCGACGTTTACGAAGTGGGCATGAGCCATTTAGGCATGCAGATTCTGTATTTCGCCATGAACGAGACGGACTACGCCTGCGAGCGCGCCTTTGCGCCCTGGCCGGACATGGCCGAGGCCATGAAAAACGAAGCCATTCCCCTCTATAGCTTGGAGACGAAGACGCCCCTGTCGGAATTCGACGTGGTGGGCTTTACCCTGCAATACGAAATGAGCTACACCAACATCCTCTATATGTTGGACATGGCAAATATCACCCTCCTCGCCGAGGAGCGGGGAGAAGAAGAGCCCTTCGTCATGGCCGGCGGGCCCTGCGCCACGACGCCGGAGCCCTTGGCGGATTTTATGGACTGCTTTTTAATCGGCGAAGGGGAGCATTTAAATATTCAGGTCATGGACAAAATCAAAGAGGGCAGGGAAGCAGGGCTCAATCGAAAAGAAATCCTGCTTTCTTTGGCCGCCTTGGAAGGCGTCTATGTGCCTTCCCTTTACGAAGTGACCTACAAAGAAGACGGCACCATTTTAAGCCACAGGCCGCTGGTTCCCGAAGCGAAGCCCGTGATCAAGCGGGTGCGCCTTCACGATATGAACGGCACCTTCCAATTGGACCGGCAGATCGTGCCCTTTTTGGAAACCGTCCACGACCGGGCGGTCATCGAGCTGTTCCGCGGCTGTACCCAGGGCTGTCGCTTCTGTCAGGCGGGCATGATGTATCGGCCCATTCGGGAGCGAAGCGTGGACACGCTGACGGAAATGGCGGAAACCGTTTTAAAAAACACGGGCTACGACGAAATATCCCTCACATCCCTTTCTTCCTGCGACTTTACGCAGCTCATGCCCTTGGTGAAGGAGCTGAGCCGCACCTACGAAGAAAAGAATGTGGGCATCAGTCTGCCTTCCCTGCGATTGGACAGCTTTATCGTGGATGTACTGAAAGAAATCGAGAAGGTGCGCAAGAGCGGGCTCACCTTTGCCCCGGAAGCGGGGAGCCAGCGCATGCGGGATGTGATCAACAAAAATGTCACGGAAGAAGACCTGATGCGGGTGGTGAACTCCGTCTTTAAGGAAGGCTGGAGCCGGATCAAACTCTATTTCATGATCGGCCTGCCCGGAGAGACCATGGAGGACGTCTTGGGCATCGCCCACTTGGCCTACAAGGTGAAGGACGCCTTTTTCAATCGGCCCAAGGAAGAGATTCAGGGCAATTTCCGCGTCACCGCTTCCGCTTCCTGCTTCGTGCCCAAGGGCTTTACGCCTTTTCAATGGGTGGGACAGGACAGCATCGACGAATTTTTCGAAAAGATCCAAGCCGTTAAAGGGGCGGTGCGTGATCCGAAGGTTAAATTCCAATACCACGAGCCCTATGTTTCCCGCATGGAAGCCGTTCTGGCCCGGGGCGATCGGCGCATCGGCAAGCTCCTTTTGCGTGCCTATGAAAACGGACAGATCTTCGACGGCTGGAGCGAATTTTTCCGCTACGACGTGTGGGTGAAGTCCATGGAAGAGGCGGATATCGACGGGGACTTTTACGCCAATCGGGAGCGGGACTTCGACGAGGTGCTGCCCTGGGACTTTATCGACATCGGCGTGAAGAAGGCCTATTTGAAAAGAGAGTACGAAAAATCCATGAAGGCGCTGACCACGCCGGACTGCCGCAGAAAATGCAACGGTTGCGGCATCGAAGATTGCGAAATGTGGGGTGAGTTTCATGCAGCTGCGCATGGCATTTAAAAAGACGGGCATGATTAAATTTATCTCCCACTTAGACACCATACGCGTCTTTAATCGGGCCATTCAGCGAACGGGGGTGCCCGTCCTTTGGTCCGAAGGCTTCAATCCTCATCAGAAGCTTTCCATCGCCCAGCCCTTGAGCGTGGGTATGGAGAGCGAGTTTGAAGTTATGGACCTGGAAGTGGAAGACGGCTCCGATCCCGAAGCCATAAGAAATACACTGAACGAAGCCCTGCCCAAGGGCATGGAGATCATCGAGGCCACCGCGGACTTCGACCCGACATCGGTTTTCGAGCGCATCGCCAAGACGCAGTACCGCTTCTTTTTCCCCTCGGCTTACTACGACGGCGCCGATGAGCTCAAGAAATTGGCGGAGAAGGCCATGGCCAAGGAGGAAATCCTCGTGCGCCGGCGCAAGAAAAAGGGCAAGAAGCGCATCGTCGTGGAAGAAGATATTAAAGACGGCATCTTTTCTTTGGACTGGAAAGAAGAAGAGAAAGGCACGTCCCTTTACGCCGTCCTGCGTGCCGGGGGCAACGGAAATTTGCGGCCCGATCGCTTTTTAACGGGGCTTTTCGAAGCCGAGGGCGTGGATATCGACTACATTCAAATTCGTCGGATCAAAAGTTGGGACGGTGAGGATCATGAAGTACGGCTCTAATGCCTATTTATTTGCCGACGGAGAGGATCCGAAGATCATGGGTCTCATGGAGCACGAGGTGATTCGGGAGATTCACCTGCTGTCCAATCCCTCTGCCGTGGGAAATATTTACCGTGGCTATGTAAAAAACGTGCTGCCCGCCATGGACTGCGCCTTCGTGGACTTCGGGGAAGAGGACACGGGCTATCTCCCCATGAAAAACGTCTATCCAAAGTCCTACCGCGACACCATTAAAGGCGGCGACGCCATTATCGTGGAAGTAAAGAAGACGCCCTTGGATCAAAAGCGGGCGGTGCTTTCCATGGACTACAGCTTGCGGGGAGAAAATCTCGTCCTGCTGCCCAAGTCTTCCGGCGTTAGGATCTCCAAGCGCATCGACGACGAGGACATCAGAAAGCGGCTGAAGCATTGGGCCGCATCCCTGGGCGAGTCCGCAGGCATGATTATTCGCACCGAGGCCGCCTCCTGTCAATTGGAGCACATGGCCGTCGAGTACGAGCATCTGTGGGAGCTGATGGAAAAAATCGAGGCGTCGGTGAATTTCCTGCCCAAGACTCAGCTTCTCTTAAGTCAGGACCGGGCCATGGACTTTCTCAACCGCCATCGGGAGCTGCCTATGGTGGTCAACGACAAAAAACTCATCGCCCGTCTGCCCAAGTACTTAAACTGCGTGGTGGACCCTTCATTCAGCATTCGCTCCACGGCCAAGTGGCGCAGCCAATGGAATTCCATTTTTCAAAAGACCCTGCCCCTGCCTTCCGGTGGCAATGTGGTCGTCGATTCCACGGAAGCCGCCTACGTCATGGACGTGAACATGGCGGCGGTAAAAAAGAGCGGCCTCTTCGACGCCACGCGGATGAAGGTGAATATGGAAGCCGCCGATGAGATCGTCAAGCAGATCAAACTCAGAAATTTAAGCGGCATGATCGTCGTGGACTTCGTTCACGGCATGGACAAAGGGCAAATGGCGGCTTTAACGGAGCATATGGAAAAGCAGCTGGCGGAAGGGCCCATGATCACGACGGTCTACGGCTTCAGCGCCATGGGCCTTTTCGAAATCGCCCGCGAGCGAAAGGAGCTGCCCTTCGAGGCTCAGTACAAAGAGGCGGAGGAAAGGCACCGGGAAGCGGTAAAAAACAAATTAAAACGGGAGAAAGAATTGTAATCGGCGGCGGAATGTGGTATTATACCATGATGTAACCGCACCTTATAGGTAATAAGCATAGCACCTATCGGGGCGAGTCTTGTAAAGAGGAGGTGCTACAATGTACGCAGTGATTGAAACCGGCGGAAAGCAATACACCGTTCACGAAGGTGACTTGGTGAAGGTTGAAAAGCTCGATGCCAACGAAGGAGATGCCGTAACCTTTGACAAGGTTCTTCTCGTCGCAAAAGATGGCAATGTGAATGTAGGCAAGCCCTACGTCGCCGACGCAAAAGTCGAAGCGAAAGTTTTGAAACAAGCGAAGGACAAGAAAGTCATCGTTTACAAATTCAAAGCAAAGAAAAACGAACGCATTAAGCGTGGCCATCGTCAACCGTATACACTGGTAGAAATCGGATCCTTGGCATAATGACAGAGGTCTCATTCTTTGTTCGCCGCGGAAAGATTTTAGGATTTCTGGCGAACAATCACGCAGGGGAAGGTGACGAGACGGGCGAAATCGTCTGTCACGGCGTCAGTGCCCTGACCTTGACCTGTGCGTTATCCATGGAAGATTTGCTTTCAATCGACGAAGACACCATGTCTTTCGAACAGTCGGAGGCTTATGTAAGCATTCGCCTGCCGGAGGATGTCGTGTCCGATGAAACGGAGCTTTTGTTTCGTTCCATGAAAGTCGGTTTAAAAGCCATCGAAGGTGCATACGAAAATTACATTAAAATAGAGACTCAGGAGGTTTAGATGATTCTGTTTACACTTGAACTCTTCTCTTCGAAGAAGGGGATGGGTAGTTCTAAAAACGGTCGCGACTCCGAATCGAAACGTCTCGGCGTGAAGAAAGGCGACGGACAACACGTATTAGCCGGCAACATTCTCGTACGTCAAAGAGGCACGAAGATTCATCCCGGGTTAAACGTAGGAATCGGCAGCGACGACACATTGTTTGCCACCGCCGACGGACGCGTTTCCTTTGAAAGTCGTGGTAAAAAGAAAAAAGTAGTTAACGTTCTTCCCGCAGAAGAATTAGCATAAGAAAAACCGCAGAGAAATCTGCGGTTTATTTTTTCTTATACATAGCTTAGACAAGGGAGATCTTTTGATAAATCGGACTGTGATATAATACCAATCATACTGGGGGTGTGAGATGTTTGTCGATATTTGTTCCATTACGGTAAAAGCCGGCAATGGTGGCGACGGAGCCGTCGCATGGCGCAGAGAGAAATACGTTCCCGCCGGAGGACCGGCCGGGGGCGACGGCGGACGAGGCGGAAGCGTGGTTCTCGTCGCCGATGAAAATATGCGGACGCTCATGGATTTTCGCTACAAACGCATGTACAAGGCGGAAAACGGACAAAACGGCCGCAACAAAAAACAATTCGGCGCCGATGCCGAGGATATTATTTTGAAAATTCCCGTGGGCACCTTGGTGCGGGACGAAAAGACGAAAAAAATCATCGTCGATATGAAGGAAGCGGGTCAGCGCTTCGTCATCGCCCAAGGCGGCGGCGGAGGAAAGGGCAACGCCCGCTACACGACCAGCACCCGTCAGGCCCCGACCTTCGCCCAAATGGGCTTTAAGGGCCAGGAGCGAAACATTATTTTGGAATTGAAGCTCCTCGCCGACGTGGGCCTCGTGGGCTTTCCTAATGTAGGAAAATCCACCCTCCTTTCCGTCATATCCAGCGCGAAGCCGAAGATCGCCAATTACGAATTTACGACCCTCTCGCCGAATCTGGGCGTGGTCTATTTAGGTCCCGGCAAGAGCTTCGTCTGCGCCGACATTCCCGGCCTGATCGAAGGGGCGTCGGAAGGCGTCGGCCTGGGCCACGATTTCTTGCGCCACGTAGAGCGAAGCGGCGTGCTGATTCACGTCTTGGACGGAAGCGGCGCCTATTACCGGGATCCCTTGGAGGATTTCGAAGCCATTAATCGGGAGCTTGAGGATTACAACATCGCCTTAAAGGACAAGGCGCAAATCGTGTTCATCAACAAAATGGACTTGCCCGAAGCTCAGGAACGGGAACCGGAGCTCAGGAAGGAATTGGAGGGTCGCGGCTACACTGTATTTTCAGGATCCGCCGCCACCACCAAAGACCTTCAACCCATGCTATACAAGGTTTACGACGTGCTTCAAAACACGGACATTGAATACGACAGCTTGGACGAGGAATACTATGTGGAAGAGGAAGAAAGAGAACCGGGCATTTCGGTGAGAAAAGAAGAGGGCCGCTACATTGTGGACGGACCTTATATCGAGCGCCTCTTGGGTTCCACCTTCTTCGACGACCGGGATTCTTTGCGCTACTTCCAAGAAAACCTCAGGAAGAACGGCGTCATCGACAAGCTGCGGGAGTTGGGCATAGAAGAAGGCGAATCCGTCTTTATCGCGGATTATGAATTTGAATTTTTCGAGTAGGGAGCTTATGATTACAGGAAAACAACGGGCGCAGCTGAAGCGCCTTTCACACGGCATGAAGCCTTTGATGCAAATCGGCAAAAACGGCATAACGCCGGGGGTCATCGAGCAGATCGACAAATTATTGGAAGATCACGAGCTGGTGAAGATCGCTCTTTTGCAAAACACGGCAGTGGAATTAAATGAGGCGGCACAAATTTTAACCGACGCCTTGGATGCGGAATTCGTTCAGGGAATAGGCAGCAAGCTCACCCTCTACCGGCCCGCCAAAGAAGACCCGGTTATCGTTCTGGAGTAGTTATGAAAATCGGGATCATGGGCGGCTCCTTTAATCCCATCCACATGGGTCATTTAATGATGAGCGAGTATATGCGCGCCTCTTTGGGCTTAAACAAGGTGCTCTTTATTCCTACGGGAAATGCGCCTCACAAGCACAACTACGCCGTCACCGGCGAGGAGCGCCTGAAAATGGTGGAGCTGGCCGTTGCGGACAATGCCTATTTCGACACGTCGGATCTGGAGGTCTTGCAGACAAAGACCACCTATTCCGTGGACACCATCAGCGCATTGAAAAAAGTTTATCCGGACGCCGAGTTTTACTTCTTTTTAGGTTCCGACATTTTACAGGATTTAAAGACGTGGAAGCGCTTTGACGCCCTGGCGAAGCTGACGCAATTTGCCGTCGCCACACGGCCGGGAGACGGCGCCATTACAAAAGAAGCCATTCGGGAAGAAATTCGCTATTTAAAGACGACTTATGATGCGGACATCGTGCTCATCGACACGCCCTTATTGGAGATTTCTTCGACGACGCTCAGAAACCGCATTCGTCAGGGAAAGTCGGTGAAATATTTTATTCCCGATCCGGTCATGGCCTACATTAGGAAGAAGAGGTTTTACATCTATTGAAAGAGCCTGCATTTGAAGAAATCGTCGATGCCATCGGCGAAAAGCGTTACAAACATATTTTGCGCGTCGCGGAGACGGCGGAAAAGCTTGCGAAGATCCACGGGGTGAACGTGGAAAAGGTAAGGACGGCGGCTTTGTTTCACGACATCTGTAAATACAAGGACACGGACCGTTTGTGGGAAGAAGCCCGTCGCCTGAAAGTCGAGGACTTGGATAGCTTCAAGGCCTTTCCTCAAGTTCTTCACGCCTACGTGGCGGCGCAGGCGGCAAAGATAGATTACGGCATCGAAGACGAGGAAATTCTTCGGGCCATTCGCTACCACACCACGGGCACCAGTCACATGTCGCCGGTGGAAGAAGTGGTCTTTCTGGCCGATTACTTAGAGCCCATGCGCAATTTCGACGGCGTCGACGACTTGCGGAAAAAAGCCGAGGCGGATCTCACCGAGGCCATGGCCGCATCGGTGCAGGGGAATTTACTGTTTCTCATTCAACGGGGCGGTCCCGTATGCTTGGACACCATCCGTTGTTACAATGACTACATGGAGAAAAATAGATGAAAAGTTTCTTTCGAGGATTCTTCCTCACATTACTGATCGTATTCATCGGCGGGGTCGCCCTGCATTTTTACACCACCATGGGCGACGATTCCGAGGCGAAGACCTGGATCAGCGATTTGCAAAACAGCAATGAAAAGTTTCAAGTGCTGTTAATCGGCGTGGACAGTTTAGATTCGAAGAAAGCAAAAAACACCCGAAGCGACGTGATGATGGTTTTGGACATCGACGGCGAGAAGAAGACCGCCTCCTTGATTTCCCTCCCTCGAGATTCCCGCGTGAAGATCGAAGACCACGGCAAGACAAAATTAAATCACGCTTATGCATACGGCAAGGCGGATTTGGCCCTTGAGACCGTCAATGAAAACTTTGATCTGAACATTCCCTATTACATCGTCGTGGACTACGCCTTCGTCAAAGACGTGGTGAACATTGTGGACGGCATCGACGTCTACGTGCCCATGGATATGGACTACGAAGATCCCTCGGCGGATCCGCCCCTGTCCATTCACCTGAAAGAAGGCCATCAACACCTAAACGGCGATCAGGCCATGCAGTTTTTGCGTTTCAGAAAGGGCTACAAAAATGCCGACTTGGACCGCGTCAAGGCCCAACAAGCCTTTATGTCGGCGTTTATTGACAAGGTAAAGAGCTCCAAGGGCGTGCTGCACGCGCCGTCGCTTTTGGTCAGCTATATGGACAATACGACGAGCAATATGCCTCTGTCCAAGGTATCTCGCATGGGCCTCACCATGCTGTCCGTGGGACAGGAAAATCTTCAGACTGCGACGATTCCCGGAACGGCGGATATGATCGGCGGCTTAAGTTATTACGTCGTGGACTTCGACGGAACGGATCAATTATTTCGCAAGATGAATGTAAAGCCGTAAAAACAGGGTACAAATAAAGTAGGAGGTGATCCTATGACGAAAGAAAACATTCAAGCCATGCTGGATATTATCGAAAAAAGTGCCGATGCTCGAGGCGGCGCCGACATTCAGGTGTTGGATATCCGGGAGATGACATCCATCGCCGATTACTTTGTCATTATCAGCGGCAACTCCACACCCCAATTAAACGCTATTGCCGAAGAAGTGGAAGACAAAATGGCCGAGGCGGGCTACAATACGTCCCACCACGAAGGAAACGGACAATCCCGCTGGATTATTTTGGATTACGGCGATGTGATCGTCCATATTTTCCACCGCGACATGCGAAAGTTTTATAATTTGGAACGTCTTTGGAGTAAAGACGAGCGAGAAAGCGAGGAAGAAGAATGAGAATTATTCAAACAGACAAAACAGTGGCAGCCATCGGTCCTTATTCCCAAGCCGTAGAAGACGGCGGCGTCGTTTACTTATCGGGACAAATTCCCGTGGATCCGAAAACCGGGGAAGTTAAGACCGACATCAAAGAAGCGACTCGCCAAAGTCTGACGAATTTGAAAAATCTTTTGGAAGCCTCGGGTTCCGACTTAAATCACGTCATGAAGGTCAATCTGTTTATTTTGGACATGGGCCAATTTGCCGACATTAACGAAGTTTATGCGGAATTTTTCACCGAACACAAGCCCGCCAGAAGCTGTGTCGCCGTGTCCGCTTTGCCGAAAAACGTCGTCTTGGAAGTCGAAGCCATCGCTCGCGTGAAGTAGTATTCATTCGGTGGTCCCATGAAGCTCACCGATCGTGAAAAGAAGCTGGCCTTTGCGTTCGCCTGTGTGCTGGTTCTCACGGTGTCTTACTACAATTATCGACTGAAGGCGAACAGGCCGAAGGAGGATTCCTTCGTCATCGAAAGCGAAGAGAAGGATCAACTTAACGAGCCGAATGAGACGGTGTCCGATGCCGATGCCATCGGCGGCAAGATTTACGTGGACATCGGCGGTTGTGTCCAAAATCCGGGGCTGTACCAATTGGAAAAAGGCGCCCGGGTCAAGGACGGCATCACCGCCGCCGGCGGCCTCGTCGGCAATGCCGATACGTCGCAAATTAATTTGGCGAAAAAGCTGAACGACGAGGAAAAACTCTATATTCCCAAGGTCGGGGAGAATGCGCCCGCCGTCTCCGCAACCGGCGATTCGTTGGCGGCCAAGGGGCCGGTGAGCATCCAAAACGGTTCGAAAGAGGACCTGATGACCCTGCCCGGCGTGGGAGAAAAAACTGCCGATAAGATTATCGAATACCGCACGGCCCATCCCTTTACGGCGGTGGAAGACCTAAAGGAAGTGCCCGGCATCGGCGATAAGACCTTCGACAGTTTAAAAAATAATATTCAATTATAAAACTGACCGCACGGTCAGTTTTTTACTAGCGATTAGGAGCGTGTCATGAGTCAAGCGGCCATAAGCGAAAAATTAAAAACCTTGCCCGACGATCCCGGCGTCTATTTAATGAAAAACAAGCTGGATCAAATTATTTACGTGGGCAAGGCGAAGAATTTAAAAAAGCGGGTGCGTCAATACTTCGGTTCCTACGGTAAAAAAGACAAAAAGGTGCGGAGCATGGTCTCCCATATCGACGACTTCGAATACATAATCGTCTCCAGTGAATTGGAATCCTTGATTCTGGAATCCAATTTGATCAAAGAATATTTGCCCAAGTATAATATTTTGCTTAGGGACGACAAGCAGTACCCTTATATAAAAATCACCGACGAGCCCTTTCCCCGCCTCATGAAGACGCGGCGGGTGATCAAAGACGGCGCTCGCTACTACGGTCCCTTTCCCGACGTCTTGGCCGTGAACCATGCCATCGACATTTTGCACGAACGCTTCCCCCTGAGAAACTGTAAGCTGGACCTCTCCAAGCCCCATCCCGTGGTGCGTCCCTGCTTGAACTACCACATTCATCGCTGCGCCGGGCCCTGCATCGGCGCCGTCACCGAGGAAGAATACCGGACATACATCTCAGGCATCGAAGACTTTCTCGACGGAAAGAAGGTCGCCTTTCTCGACGAGCTGGAAGCGGAGATGAAAGAGGCGAGCAAGTCATTGGATTTCGAGAGAGCGGCACAGATCCGCGACAAGCTACAGGCCCTCTATACCCTGACGGAGAAGCAGCGGATTACGGCGGCGGGTAAGGACGACGAATTCGACGTCATCGGCCTCGCGGCCCAAGGGCGTGACGTGTGCATACAGATCTTTTTCTTTCGTCGGGGGAAAAATATAGGCAGAGAGCATTTCTTTATGGAAAATCCCTACGCCGACAGTCCCGGCGAGCTGTTAAAAGCCTTTATCTCCCAGTTTTATCACGGCACCGCCTACATCCCGGGCAAGCTCTACGTCCACGAATACTTCGACGAGCGGGAGCTCATTGAAGCCATGCTTGGGGAGAAGAAAGGCGCCAATGTTCACATTATCGTGCCGAAAATCGGGGAGAAGAAGCAGATCATGTCCATGGTGCGGAAAAATGCCATCGACATGCTGGATAAACATTCCGATCAAATGCGCAGCAAACAGAAAACCGTGGAGACGACCTTGGACGCTCTGCGGGAAAAGCTGTCTCTCGACAGCCCCTTGGAGCGCATCGAAACCTACGACATTTCCAATATTTCCGGCGTGGAGTCCGTAGGCTCCATGGTAGTCTTTGAAGAGGGCTTGCCGAAGAAGACGGACTATCGACGCTTCCGCATTAAAGACGTGGAAGGGCCCGATGATTACGCTTCATTGCGAGAAGTGTTGAGTCGCCGATTTAAGCGTGGGTTGAAAGAGCAGGCGGGGATAGGCGAGAGCAAGGGCTTCGGCAAATTTCCCGATCTGATCTTTATGGACGGTGGCAAGGGGCAGGTGACTCAGGCCCTCGCCGTCTTAAAGGAATTGAATCTGGATATTCCCGTGGCGGGCTTGGTAAAGGACGATTTTCACAAGACACGGGGCATTTACTTTAACAACGAGGAGATTCGCGTGGCGAAAAACTCGCCTATCTATCGCCTCACTTACCAAATGCAGGAAGAAGCCCACCGCTTCGCCATTACCTACCACCGAAGCCTCAGGGCCAAGGCGAGCTTTCAATCGGAGCTTGACAATATACCGGGCATCGGCCCGAAGCGCAAACAGGCACTGATGACGGCCTTTAAATCCCTGTCGAAGATCAAAGCCGCCGATGTGGAGACATTGGCAGCGGTGGACGGCATGACGAAGGCGGCGGCACAGTCGTTGGTGGATCACTTTCAAGGAGGCAAAGATGAGCAATAAAAAAATGAGCATCAGCGTGGAAGAGCTGATTAAAGACAATGATTTCGAAGTGATTCATCAGGCGGACAACACTCGCAACGTGCATCTGTACTCCTCGGAATTCAATCGGCCGGGCCTGCAGCTCTGCGGCTTCTACACGAAATTCGTTCCCGACCGCATCCAAATCATCGGCGGCGCGGAGTGGTGGTACCTGGAAGGGCTGGATCCCAAAGTTCGCGCCATGCGCTTAAAGGCCCTTTTCGCCCACAAGATCACGGTGATGATCGTGACCCGTAACCAACGAATCTTCCCGGAAATGTTGATGTATGCCAAAGAAGACAACTGCACCATTTTAAGGACCCCCGACTCCACCTCCCGGGCGGTCAACAAATTGATCACGTATCTGGAGCGGGCATTGGCGCCGTCCATTCGCCGCCACGGCATTCTGTTGGACATTTACGGCGTCGGCGTCCTGATTACGGGAGAGAGCGGCATCGGCAAATCGGAAACGGCTCTGGATCTTATAGCAAACGGCCACAAACTCATTGCCGACGATTCCGTCCTCATCCGCATGTTGGACAATCGCCTCATCGGTACATCGCCTAAAATTACCCGCCACTTTATGGAGATTCGGGGCATCGGAATCATCGACGTGGAACGGCTCTTTGGTATCGGTTGCATCATGGAAGAAAAAGAAGTGGAGCTGGTTATCGAGCTCACGCCGTGGGACGATTTTGCCGATTATAACCGCCTGGGCATCGAAGACGAAAAGGTCGAAATCCTAGACAAGTCGGTGCCCGTTATGGAAATTCCCATGCGCACCGGACGCAATATGTCCATGATCATCGAAATCGCCACGCGCAATTTCAAGCAGAAGGAAATGGGATACAATGCGGCGTTGGCATTGAATCAGCGGGTGCTGGATTCCATCGAAAAAAATAAGGTGGGACGATAAAGTTTTTCGCGGGTGCAGAAATTTAAAAGAGGAAACGATAATGTTTTCTTTTTAACGTGTTGAAATACTGAATACTTAGATCAACGACTTGAAATTAATGTAATGACTGATATAATTAACATATAGGAAAATGTTGTTAATTTAGGAGGTTGAAATGGCAAAGACGATGAAAACAATGGATGGGAACACAGCTGCCGCTCACGTGGCATATGCGTTCTCTGACTTAGCGTGCATCTATCCGATCACGCCCTCATCCCCGATGGCAGAACATATTGATGCCTGGGCCAGTAATCACAGAAAGAATATTTTCGGCAACGAAGTATCTGTAAAGGAAATGCAATCCGAAGCCGGTGCCGCAGGTTCCGTACACGGTGCACTTCAAGCAGGTGCTTTGACCACCACCTATACCGCATCTCAAGGTCTCCTTTTGATGCTGCCGAACATGTACAAGATCGCAGGGGAATTGCTTCCCGGCGTATTCCACGTTGCAGCTCGTGCACTGGCAAGCCACGCATTGAGCATTTTCGGTGACCACCAAGACGTTATGGCCGTTCGTGCATCCGGTTTTGCATTACTCGGTTCCGGTTCCGTACAAGAAGCTATGGACTTGGCAGGCGTCGCTCACTTAGCCGCCATTAAGGGTCGTGTACCTTTCGTACACTTCTTCGACGGCTTCCGTACGTCTCACGAAATTCAAAAGATTGAAGTCCTCGACTACGACGACTTGGCAAAACTCGTCGACATGGACGCAGTCAACGCATTCAGAGCACGTGCATTGGCTCCCCAAGATCCGGAAGTTCGCGGTACCGCACAAAACCCGGATATCTATTTCCAAGAAGTAGAAGCTGCAAACCGCTACTACACTGACATTATCGGCATCACCGATGAATACATGAAGAAGATTTCCGAGTTAACCGGCAGAAAATACGGCCTGTTCAACTACTACGGTGATGAAAACGCAGAAGACGTTATCGTCGCAATGGGTTCCGTAACCGAAACCATCGAAGAAGTAGTCGACTACTTAAACGACAAAGGCGACAAAGTCGGTTTATTGAAGGTTCACCTCTATCGTCCCTTCTCCAGAAAACACTTCCTCGACGCTATGCCGAAGAGTGTCAAGAGAATTGCCGTTTTAGACCGTACCAAGGAAAAAGGCGCAGCAGCTGAACCCTTAATGCTCGACGTTAAGGACATGTACTACGGCAGCGACAACATGCCCTTGATTATCGGCGGCCGTTACGGCTTAGGCAGCAAGGACACCACGCCTTCCCAAATGCTGGCAGTTTACAAAAACCTGCGTGCAGCAGAACCGAAAGATGGCTTCACCGTCGGTATCGTAGACGACGTTACCCATCATTCCCTTGAAATCGATGAAGAAATCCACACCGAACCCGAAGGAACCATCGGATGTAAATTCTGGGGCTTCGGTTCCGACGGTACTGTTGGTGCAAACAAGAGCGCCATCAAGATCATCGGCGATGGCACCGACATGTATGCACAAGGCTACTTCGACTATGACTCGAAGAAATCCGGCGGCGTTACCATGTCCCACTTACGTTTCGGTCCCAACAGAATTACCTCTACGTACCTGTTGACATCCGCTGACTTCATCTCCTGCTCGAAGCAATCCTACGTACACCAATACGACTTGCTCCGCGGCATCAAAAAAGGCGGTACCTTCTTAATGAACACCACCTGGGATGTTGAAGACTTGGAAGAAAATCTTCCCGCAAGCTTGAAACGTTCCATCGCTGCTAACGATATTAAGTTCTATATCCTCAATGCAACGAAGATCGCAGGCGAAGTCGGTTTAGGTAACCGTACCAACATGGTTATGCAAGCAGCCTTCTTTAAACTGTCCGGCGTACTCCCCGAAGACGTCGCTGTTGAAAAGTTAAAAGAAGCCATCGTTAAAGACTACGGCCATAAGGGCGAAGAAATCGTCAATATGAACTATGCCGCTGTTGATGCAGGTATGAACGCCGCACACAAAGTCGATTATCCGAAGGAATGGGCTAACTTAACCGAAACCGAATCCCACGCAATCGAAGGCGCACCGGAATTCATCAACAACATCCTCGTTCCCATGACCCGTCAAGAAGGTAATGACCTTCCCGTCAGCGCATTCGTCGGCATGGAAGACGGTACCTTTATGGCCGGAACATCCAGATACGAAAAACGCGGTATTGCCGTTAACGTACCCCAATGGCAAATCGACAACTGTATCCAATGTAACCAATGTTCCTTCGTTTGCCCCCACGCTGTAATTCGTCCCTTCCTGTTAGACGAAGAAGAAGCAGCTAAGAAACCGGCATCCTTCGAAACCAAAAAACCCAACGGTAAAGATCTGGAAGGCTATGAATATCGCATTCAAGTTTCCCCGCTCGACTGTACCGGTTGCGGTAACTGTGCACAAGTTTGCCCCGCTAAGGAAAAAGCACTTGTCATGGTTCCCTTCGAAGATGAATTCGATAAACAAGCTGACAACTGGAAATTTGCAGAAACCGTATCCTCTAAACAAGATAAGATTCCTGCAAACAACGTTAAGAACTCTCAATTCCACATGCCGCACCTGGAATTCTCCGGCGCTTGCGCAGGCTGTGGTGAAACCCCCTATATCAAATTAATTACTCAACTGTTCGGCGATCACATGATGATTGCAAACGCAACGGGATGTAGTTCGATCTGGGGCGGTTCCGCACCGAGCATGCCCTACTGCACCAACGACAAGGGTCAAGGTCCCTCTTGGGCTAACTCCTTGTTCGAAGACAACGCAGAATACGGCTACGGCATGAAGGTTGCAGTCGAACAACAAAGAGCAACCATCAAAAAACACATGGAAGAATTCAAGGAATTAGGCGCTGATGAAGAAATCGCCAAAGCATTCGACGCTTGGTTAGAAGACTACAACAGCTACGAAGTAACCAAGGCTGCTACGGCCAAGATTCTTCCCTTGCTCGACAAGAAGACCGGTAATGCTGAAGCTGACAAGCTCTTGGCTTCCATCGACAGCATGAAACGTCTCTTAATCAAACCGTCGCAATGGATCTTCGGCGGTGACGGTTGGGCATACGACATCGGCTTCGGCGGTTTAGACCACGCATTGGCCAGCGGTGAAAACATCAACGTCATGGTCGTCGATACGGAAGTCTACTCCAACACCGGTGGTCAATCCTCGAAAGCAACCCCGACGGCTGCAGTTGCAAAATTCGCATCCAACGGTAAGGAAGTTCGTAAGAAAGACTTAGGTCTCATGATGACCAGCTACGGCTACGTTTACGTCGCACAAATCGCTATCGGCGCCGACAAGAACCAAGCTCTCAAGGCCATCAAGGAAGCCGAAGCTTACGACGGACCGTCCTTAATCATTGCTTACGCACCCTGTATCAACCACGGTATTCGCCAAGGTATGGGCGTTTCCATTGCTGAAGAAAAGAAAGCAGTCGAAACCGGTTACTGGCACCTGTACAGATACAACCCGACCCTCAAAGATGAAGGCAAGAACCCCTTCACCTTAGACTCCAAGGCACCGACGAAACCCTACAGAGAATTCCTCGAAGGCGAAGTTCGTTACACGTCCTTGAAGAAGCTGTTCCCCGAACGTGCAGAAGCACTTTACGAAGCAGCAGAAAGAAACGCCAAAGAACGCTTCGAAAACTACGAACGTTTAAACGGCTAATTTCTTAAAACAAAACAAAGGACCAGGTCATTGACTTGGTCCTTTTTTGTATGGCTTGAATTATTTGCTTTGAGCATACAAGAGAGGGAAGGAGGCCAAGAATAGGGAAAAACGGCGGAAAATGCTTGCATTTAAATTGAGAAAGCGTTCAATTTAGCGTATACTAAAGGGAAGGAGGGATTGTATGAATTTGTATTCGATTTCCGCAAAAGACATTCACGGACAGACCGTCGATTTCAGTGACTACGAGGGCCAAGTGGTGCTTGTGGTGAACACGGCCAGTCTCTGCGGGTGCACTCATCAATATGAGGGGCTTCAGCGCATTTATGAGCGCTACAAGGACGACGGCTTTGTCGTCTTAGGCTTTCCCTGCAATCAGTTCGGGGCTCAGGAGCCGGAAGATGAGGCGGCTATCGAGGAATTCGTTACGTCCCGCTACGGCATTACCTTTCCTATGTTTTCAAAGGTGGACGTCGTCGGCGACGATGCCCATCCGCTGTTTCGCGCCTTAACCGAAGGGGACGATCCCATCCACTGGAATTTTGAAAAATTCCTCATCGACCGGGAGGGGCATTTGCGCAGTCGCTTCCCCTCGGATTTGGAACCGAGAGAGTTTGTTTGCGACATCGACGAGCTTTTGTAATTTGATTCTCCGAAAAGATTTACATCGTCTTTACATTGAAATGATTCCGGCTTAATGGTCGACCGATACAATGGCAATAGTTGATGAAGATTTTTTTATAGGAGGAATCAAAGGATGAAAACGAAAAATGTAAAACTAGCCATCGGGGCATCCCTTTTGGCGTTAAGTCTTGTAGCTTGTTCCGGCGGCGGCAATAACAGCGGCGGCAACAATCAAGCTGCGAACAATACGGCCAATACCGCCAATGCAAACAAGGAAGGCGAAAGCGGCGATCTGGACAAGTTGGGACAAATCGCCGTCATCTCCCGTGAAGACGGCTCCGGTACCCGCGGTGCTTTCACCGAAATTACCGGTCTCTTGGAAAAGAACGGGGACGAAGAAGTAGACAACACCACGGCATCGGCCACGGTACAAAACTCCACCAACGGTGTCATGACCACCGTCGCAGGAAATCCCTCGGCTATCGGCTACATTTCCCTGGGTTCTTTAAACGACACGGTCAAGGCTCTGACTTTGGAAGGCGTTGAACCGACTGCTGAAAATATTTTAAGTGGCGATTACAAATTGGCCCGTCCCTTCCTTTTAGTCACCAAGGGCGAACCGAAGGAAGGCTCTTTGGAAGCCGACTTTATTCACTTTGCTCTTTCGAAGGAAGGCCAAGCCATCGCCGAACAAGAAGGCTATGTTAAGAATGAACAGGCCGAAGACTACAAGCCCGGCAACGTCAGCGGTGAAATCACCGTCGCCGGCTCCACTTCCGTTACGCCCTTAATGGAAAAATTAGTGGAAGCTTATAAGAAAGTCAACAGCGGCGCCAATATTCAAATTCAATCCAACGGCTCTTCCGCAGGGATTACCGCAGCCGCCGAAGGCACGGCACAAATCGGCATGAGCTCCCGCGAATTGAAGGATGAAGAAAAGGCCAATGTCCAAGGCATCGTCTTGGCACAAGACGGTATCGCCGTCATCGTCAACAAGGACAATCCGGCCGAAGACATTACCATGGAACAAATCAAAAACATCTTCAACGGCAGCATGACCGCTTGGGGCGATCTCGCCAAATAAAACAAAATCACAGCAGGTGTCTACGGACACCTGTTTTTTTGTTTACATAGATTTTACAAAAGCCATATCTATTCCTAAGAATGCCTTGATAAAGTAGCCGTGAAAAGGAGGAGGACTATGCACTCAAAAGGTTTCGAAAAAACGTGGGAGATCATATTTTTAATCTGCTCCCTCTTATCGGTATTTTCGATTATTGTCATTTGTTATTTTATTTTTAAAAACGGCGTGCCCTTTATTTTGGAAACGGGGACGGCAAAGTTTTTAATGGGAACGGATTGGAAGCCCACGGCGTCGCCGGCATCCTTCGGGATCTTGCCCATGATCGTCGGTTCCGTCTACGTCACCATCGGCTCCATTATCGTGGGCGTGCCCATCGGGGTGTTAACCGCCGTCTTTATGGCATTTTACTGTCCCGACAGGCTTTACAAATTTCTTAAGCCCGCCGTCAATTTAATGGCGGGAATTCCGTCGATTATTTACGGCTTCTTCGGTCTGATGGTTTTCGTGCCCATCGTTCGCGGTTGGTGGGGCGGCACGGGGATGACGGTCTTTACCGCGTCGATTCTCTTGGGGATTATGATCCTGCCCACGATTATCGGCCTGTCGGAATCCTCTCTGCGCTCCGTACCGAAATCATACTACCAAGGCTCCATTGCCCTGGGCGCTACCCACGAGCGGAGCTTGATGCGCGTCGTGGTACCGGCGGCGAAGTCGGGGATTCTGGCTGCGATTATTTTAGGCATCGGTCGCTCTATCGGAGAGACCATGGCGGTCATTATGATCGCGGGGAACCAGCCCATCGTGCCCGAAAGCATCAAGATGGGCACCCGTACCATGACTGCGAATATCGTGTTGGAAATGGCCTACGCCACCGGCGCTCATCGGGAGGCATTGATCGCCACCGGCGTCGTTCTCTTTGTCTTTATTCTGCTCATCAATTTACTGTTTAATGTAGTCAAAAGGAGGATGAAGTAATGAAAACACGTTCGGCCATCGTTCGCGGCCTCATCCTCGGGGCGGCCTTTATTACCTTTGCCGTCTTAATTATTCTCGTGGGCTACATCGTCATTAAAGGGGTTCCTCATCTTAACGGAGCCATGTTTGAAAAAACCTATACCACGGAGAATGTGTCCATGTTTCCCGCCATCATCACGACCCTCATCGTCGTCGTGCTTTCCCTTTTAATCGCCACGCCTCTCGGCGTCTTCACCGGCTTTTATCTGGTGGAGTATGCGAAGAAGGGAAGTCGCATGGTGGAAGTGATTCGTCTTACCACGGAAACTTTGTCGGGGATACCGTCCATTCTCTACGGCCTCTTCGGGATGCTGTTTTTCTCCGTGGCGTTGAAGCTGGGCTACTCGATTTTGTCCGGGGTATTCACTCTGTCGATTATGATCTTGCCCCTGATCATTCGCTCCACGGAAGAAGCCTTAATCGCCGTCAACGACAGCTTGCGTAGCGGCTCTTTCGCCCTGGGCGCCGGGAAGCTGCGCACCATTATTCGCGTCGTGCTGCCCGTGGCGGTGCCGGGGATTTTGTCCGGGGTCATCTTGGCCATCGGTCGCTGCGTCGGCGAGACGGCGGCATTAATGTTTACTCTGGGGACGACGACAGACATGCCCAAGAGCTTGCTCTCTTCCGGGCGGACCCTCTCCCTACACATGTATGTGCTATCTACGGAAGGATTGTTTGTGGATCAGGCCTTTGCCACGGGATTTATCTTGATCCTGTTGACCCTTTTAATCAACGCACTCAGTTCGTTTATCGGTTCGAAATTAGCAGGAGGCAATTAAATGAGTGAGACCAAACTATTAGTCAGCGATGTGGATTTGTGGTATGGTGATTTTCAAGCGTTAAAGAAGATCAATTTGGATATAAAGGAAAATGAGATCACCGCTTTTATCGGTCCTTCCGGTTGCGGGAAGTCCACCATGTTGAAATGCTTAAACCGCATGAACGATTTGGTGGAGGATTGCCGCATCGAAGGGCATATGCTCTTGGACGGCAAGGATATTTACGATTCCGGCTACGATGTGAATTTGCTCAGACGGCGGGTGGGCATGGTTTTTCAAAATCCGAACCCCTTTCCCATGAGCATCTACGACAACATCGCCTACGGCCCCAGAACCCACGGCATTAAAGGAAAAAATGAGTTAAACGAAATTGTGGAGCGGTCCCTAAAAGGCGCTGCCATTTGGGAAGAAGTGAAAGACAAGCTGCATCAACGGGCCACGGAAGTTTCCGGCGGTCAGCAACAGCGTATTTGCATCGCCCGCGCCCTGGCCGTGGAGCCGGAAGTGCTCTTAATGGACGAGCCCACCTCGGCACTGGATCCTATCTCCACATTAAAGATCGAAGAATTGGTACAGGATTTAAAGAAGGATTACACCATCGTTATGGTCACTCACAATATGCAACAGGCGGCGCGGGTGTCTGATAAGACGGCGTTTTTCCTGACAGGCGAAGTCATTGAAATGGATAAGACGGAAAAGATGTTTTCCAATCCGCGGGACAAGCGGACGGAAGATTACATTACCGGTCGTTTCGGATAATAGGGGGATAGCATGAGAAAACAATACGATTTAGAACTGGACGAATTAAATACCTTGCTGATCAAAATGGCGGCCAAGGTGGAACAGGCCGTGGCCGACGCCATGAAGGCTTTGGAGGAAAGAGACAAGGATCTCGCCGTGACCGTTTCGAAAAATGACCGTGACGTGGACCGCATGGAGCGCCGCATCGAAGACATGTGCCTCATGCTTCTCTTAAAGCAACAGCCGGTGGCAGGGGACTTACGCTTTATTTCCGCCGCATTAAAAATCATTACGGACTTGGAACGGATCGGCGATCACGCTCAGGACATTTGCGAAATTTCCCTGACCATGGACGAAAAGCCCTTGTCCGTATCCACGGATTTGATCACCCGCATGTTTATCGAATCCACCGCCATGATCAAAATGGCCATCGACGCCTTTATCACCAACGACGAAGACCTGGCCACCCAATGCATTAATCACGACGACGTGGTGGACGATTTATTTTTGCAACTTCGCGAAGAGATCATCGACAAATTCCGGGAACAAAAAGAGGATCCCCACGAATTGGTGGATCTGTTGCAAATCGCAAAATACCTGGAGCGGGTCGGCGATCACGCACAAAACATCGGCGAATGGGTAATCTTCTCCCTGACCGGCCATCACAAGGACTATTTAGGCGTAGAATCTTTCGGGGTGTAATATGATTTATTGTGTAGAAGACGAAGGCAACATTCGCGATTTAATCGTTTATGCTTTAAAAAATAGCGATTTCGACGTGGAGGGCTTTGCTTCCGGCGAAGAACTTTTCCGCGCCATGAGCGAAAAGCTGCCGTCCCTCGTTCTTCTCGATATTATGCTTCCCGGAGAAGACGGCTTGACGATTTTAAAGCGGATACGGGACAACCCGTCGACGGAAGATATTCCCGTCATTATGCTTACGGCGAAATCCTCCGAGCTGGATAAAATCGTGGGCCTGGATGGAGGCGCCGACGATTATATCGTCAAGCCCTTCAGCGTGTTGGAGCTGGTGGCCCGGGTCAAGGCCGTGCTGCGCCGCGCCCGTCCCAAGGAAGACGAGGGGCACATCGCCATCGACGGCGTCGTCATCGACCAAAAGAAGCGCACGGTGCTCGTAGACGGCGAGCCCATTACATTGACTTACAAGGAATTTGAGCTTTTGTATTACCTTTTCCGGAACAAAAACATCGTCTTGAACCGGGAGATGATTATGGCCCAGGTGTGGGGCTACGACTTCGAAGGAGAGTCCCGCACCGTGGACGTGCATATCGCTTCCTTGCGCCACAAGCTGAAGAACAAGGCATCGCTCATTGAGACCGTTCGAAACATCGGCTACAAAGTAGGATATAAGGAATGAACAAACAGATACGACGATTCAGTTTTTTAATGGCCTTTGTCATCGCCTTTATATTTCAAATAGCCGTATCCCTCGACTACCACAATCGAGGGATTCGTTTTAATGAAAAAAAGATGGAGGCGTTGACGGCGGAATTAAAAAAAGACGGCGACGAATCCGATCGCCTTCGTCGTCTGAACCATTGGGATACAGACAATGACGACGGCATTGTCTTTTTAAACAGTGGGGGAAAGGTGCTTTATTCCAATAGCTTATCCAAGAAAACTGACGCCATGGTGAACTACGCTCGAAAGAGCTCGCGGCGAATGAAAGAAAGCACCGGTTGGCATATTTACGATAAGAGCTTTCTTGCAACCGGTTACATTCAAACCACGGTCTTTGAGGACAAAAGCGTGCTCGTAACCGTGATGAGCCACGACAGCATGATGGCCGCCACTTTCCATTACTTGCCCTATACGGTCATCGCCACCCTATGCGGCGGCACGGCCCTTTACTTATTGATCCTCTACCGCAGGGAGAAAGAAGAAGAGGAAGGTCTTTTCCTTATACAAAACTACCGTCGCTATCTGAAAGACCCCGAGTTTAAACTGGAGCTGAGCCCCGTTCACGCGCCCTATGAAGAAGCCCTGAAAAAAGAAGCCTTGCGTGAAAAGCATCGGCTGGACAGCTTGTCCTCCCGCCTTACGGGGCTGATCGACATGGTGGAAAACATGACGGAGGGCGTGATCCTTCTGGGCGAGGACAGAAAGATCCTCTCCATTAACGAAGCGGCGGTGAAGCTTTTAAATGCGTCCCTCTACATTAATTTTCAGGGGAAAGATCTCCTATACCTCTGTCGTGAGCGGCATTTTTACGAGGCCTTTTCCCGGGCCTTTGACAATCGCAAGGACGATGTACAAAAAATCGCCATGGACGGCGTAGTCATTAAATTTTTCTTCGATCCCATATTTAACGACGCCGGCGAGTTTTACGGCATGCTGATTCTGATGATCGACGAAACCCAGCAAAGCCTGGCCGAGCGAAGCCGCCGGGAATTTACCTCCAATGTGACCCACGAATTAAAGACGCCCCTGACCTCCATTTCCGGCTATGCCGAGCTTTTGCGCTCCGGCATGGTGGCGGAAGGGGATCGGGACAAGTTTTTGGACATTATTATCGGCGAATCGCAAAAGCTCTTTGAGCTGATCAACGCAGTCATCGCCATGAGCCGTTTGGAAGAAAAGAATCGACCGGAAGAGTACCGGGTCGTGGACATGGAAGTCCTGGTGAAGGACGTGATCAAGAGCTACGAGCCCGACGCGAAGTCCAAGGGCATCCACCTGGGCTTTCAACCGGATCGGGACAATCGGCTATACACCCATCCCGACCTCATGCGCGAACTTATCGCCAATTTGGTGGACAATGCCATCGTCTATAATGTGGAGGGGGGCAATGTGCGCATCGTCTTGGACGGAAAGGCCGACGACAAATTCGTCGTCACCATACAGGACACGGGGATCGGCATTTCCTACGACGATCAGCGCCGCATCTTCGAGCGCTTTTACATGGTGGACAAATCCCGCAGCTACAACGAAAAATCCACGGGACTGGGTCTCGCCATCGTCAAGCACAATGTGGATAGCTTAAAAGGTACCATCGACGTGAAATCCCAGCTCCACCACGGCAGCACCTTCCGCCTGGTCTTCCCGAAAAAGGGAATCTACGCCTCCAAGTAATTTTCCGGGAAATCTATAGTATAATAGGTATCGGAAAGGGGTGCCTATGTACAAATTACTAGTCGTAGACGACGAAGCGAAGATTCGAGAAGTCATACGGACCTATGCGGAATTCGAAGGCTATGAAGTGGTGGAAGCGGAAGACGGCATGGAAGCCGTGGACCTCTGCAAGGGCGAAGATTTCGACGTCATCGTCATGGATGTGATGATGCCGCGCCTCGACGGCTTCAGCGCCTATAAAGAAATAAAAAAAGACAAAGACATACCGGTTCTCATGCTCAGCGCGCGAGGGGAAGAGTACGACAAGCTTTACGGTTTTGAAATCGGCATCGACGATTACGTAGTGAAGCCCTTTTCGCCGAAGGAGCTTATGGCCCGCCTCTCGGTCATCGCCAAGCGCAACAGCAGCGTGAAGGAAAACCACGCTTTGAAATTCAAGGGGCTTTCCATCGATCTGGACGGCAGGGAAGTTTATGTAGACGGGTCTCCGGTGGAAATGACGCCGAAGGAATTCGACCTTTTGGTCTTTATCGCCGAAAACGAAAACATCGCTCTGAGCCGCGAGAAGCTTTTAAATAAAGTCTGGGGCTACGATTTTTACGGCGACGACCGCACCGTGGACACTCACATTAAAATGCTCAGAAACAGCATCGAGCCCTATCGAAACTACATCGTCACCGTGCGGGGCGTGGGCTATAAATTTGTCGGCGAGGGTTCCGAATCGTGACCCGGGACGCCATCGTGGATCAAAAGAGCATCCGCGTCAAGTTTTTGATGTACTTTTCCGGCATGGCTCTGTTTATTTTGATCCTTCTGTGGCTGTTGCAAATCGTCTTTATCAATTCCTTTTACGAATCCATGAAGATTCGCGACACGGAAAAAGTCGGCCGCGCGGTCACCACCCGCTTCGGTAAGGAGGATTTCGAAGACACCTTGCTTCGCTACAGCTTTGAGAAAAATTTGAGCCTGCAGGTTTACAACGAAAAGGGCGGTTTGGTCTTTCCTCTAAACCCCCTGGATTATATGTATCAGCCCATGATCAGCGGTGAAGATTTCTTTACTTACTTTCAGCCGCTTCTTAAAAACGACAAAACCGAGGAAACCTACGTCAACGATTACAAAAACGAAGAGTCTTCGTCGATTTTGTACGTCTCCTATTTGGGCGTGGAGGCGGGGGAAAAATACTTCCTCGCCGTGTCCACCAATGTGGATCCCGTGGATTCCACGGTGGAGATTTTGAAAGATCAACTGATTATCGTGAGCACCATTTCCTTGGTTCTGGCCTTTATTCTGTCTCTGTATCTAAGCTCCCGACTGGCGCGCCCTCTGTCCGACATGGCAAAGACCGCCCGGGCCTTGGGTCAGGGCAATTACGACGTGCAGTTTAAGGAGCAGGACTACACGGAAATGAATGACTTGGCGCGGACGCTGAACTATGCCACCGGGGAGCTGACCGACGCCCTGGAAATGCGCAAAGATTTAATCGCCAATGTAAGCCACGACTTCAAGACGCCGCTGACGGTGATTAAATCCTACGGCGAAATGATCCGCGACATTTCCGGAGACAACAAAGAACTTCGGGAAAAACACGTGGAAACCATATTGGAAGAGACGGATTACCTCACTCATTTCGTCAACGACCTCTTGGATCTTTCCCGCGTGGAATCCGGGCTGGGGCAGTTGGATTCGGAGCCGGTGGATTTGAAGGCATTGACGAAAGACGTCCTCTGTCGCTTTAAGAACTTGGAGCGCACCGGCTACACCTTCGCCATTCACGGGGAAGGCACCATGGTTTGCGACGAAAACAAAATACGCCAGGTTATTTATAATTTCATTACCAATGCCGTGAACTATTCCACGGACAAAAAACAGATCGACATTTACATGATCGAGCATAAAAACCACATCACCTACTGCGTCCGCGACTACGGCCGCGGCATGGCCGACGAAGACCGGGACAAAATTTGGGAGCGGTTCTACCGAGGCCGCGACAATCACGAGCGACAAGTGGTGGGCACGGGCCTGGGCCTGTTTATCTGCAAAAACATTCTGGACCTCCACGGCTTCGATTACGGCGTGAAATCGAAACTCGGCGTGGGCAGCACCTTTTACTTTAAGGGGCCCAAGGGAGAAGAAGCATAGACGCAACAAAAAAGCAGCGATACCTGATGGTGTCGCTGCTTTTGCGTATGCCTTTATTTGGCAAATTATTCTTTTTCTTTTAACTCGAGAACCAATTGGCCGCTTTCCACGCTTTCGCCTTCTTTGACGTAAATGTGTTCCACGATGCCGTCCATGGGGGAGATAATGTTGGTTTCCATTTTCATGGCTTCCAAAACCAAGAGAGGTTGCGATTCCTTGACCTCGTCGCCGACGGCTACGTTGATCTTTGCCACGGTGCCGGGGATGGAAGCGCCGACTTCCAGAGGATTGCTTTCGTCGGCCATCATAACGGAGCTTCCGCCGGTCACATTGTGCATGGGGCGGGTGTTGTCCGTAATGTCGACGCTGCGTCTGGAGCCGTTGATTTCGAAAGTCAGGGTGCGCTTGCCGTCTTCTTTCAGCTTGCCCACTTCCACCAAGGTGACGATCATGGTCTTGCCTTCGCCTACGGCCACTTCGGCGGTTTCGCCTTCTTGTAGGCCGTGGAAGAAGATGTCCGAGCCCATGCGCCACAGTTGATCGTATTTGCTGAAGTTCGATGCGTACTCGTCAAATACCTTGGGGTAGAGGGAGTAGCTGGTGACGTCGCGCTCCGTGGGTTCGTGGCCCATGATTTTTTTCAAGTGGGCTCTGTCCGCTTCGTAATCTTCGGGATCGAGCAAGAGGCCCGGGCGCACGGTAATGGGCTTTTCGTCCTTCAGAACGATTTTTTGCAGCTTTTCGGGGAAGCCGCCGTAAGGTTGACCCATCATGCCCTTGAAGTAGGTGACGACGGAATCCGGGTAGTCCAGGTTCGCACCTTTTTCGTAAATATTTTCCGGCGTCAAATCGTTTTGAACCATAAAGATGGACATGTCGCCGACCATTTTCGAGGAAGGCGTGACTTTAATAATGTCGCCGACCATTTGGTTGACGTCTTTGTACATTTCCTTAACTTCTTTGAACTTGTGGCCCAGACCGAAGCTTTCGACTTGGGGCTTCAAGTTGGAGTATTGGCCGCCGGGGATTTCGTATTTGTAAATTTCCGTGGTACCGCTCTTGAGATCCGATTCGAATTGTTCGTATACGGGACGAACGGCAGCCCAGTAGGCGGAGATTTGGTCGATGGCGGTTAAGTCGATGCCCGTGCTTCTGGAGGTATTTTCCAGAGCCGCCACGACGGAGTTCAGGGCCGGTTGCGAGGTGAGCCCGCTCATGGAGTTAATGGCCGTATCGGCGATGTCCACGCCGGCTTCCGCCGCCATTAAGACGGTGGCGACGCCGTTGCCCGTGGTGTCGTGGGTGTGGAGGTGAATGGGGACGGACACTTCGTTTTTCAGTGCGCGCACCAATTTGTTGGCGGCGTAGGGCTTCAAGAGCCCGCTCATGTCCTTGATGCCGATAATGTGGCAGCCCACATCTTCCAATTGTTTGGCAAGCTTAACGTAGTATTCCAGGCTGTATTTGTCGCGGCTTTCGTCTAAGATGTCGCCGGTGTAGCACATGGTCCCTTCGGCGATTTTGCCGTTGGCGATGGTTTCGTCGATGGCGAGGCGCATGCCTTCGATCCAGTTCAGGGAGTCGAAGATACGGAACAGGTCGATGCCGCCTTCCGCCGATTCTTTAATGAATTTCTTGACCACATTGTCGGGATAGTTTTTGTAGCCCACGGTGTTGTTGCCGCGAACCAACATTTGCATGAGGAGATTGGGCATGGCCTCTCTCAAGAGGTCCAATCTTTCCCAGGGATCTTCGTGGAGGAAGCGATAGGCTACGTCGAAGGTGGCGCCGCCCCACATTTCCATACTGAAGATTTCGCGAATGTTGTAGTTCATGGACTTGGCGACTTTTAACAGGTCGATGGTACGCATACGAGTGGCCATTAAGGATTGGTGGGCATCCCGCATGGTGGTGTCCGTTAAGAGCAGGCGGTCTTGATCCAAAATCCATTGGGAAAGCTTCTTTGCGCCCAATTCGTCGAAGATTTGTTTCGAGCCTTTGTAGCTTTCTTCTTCGTAATCGGGAACCACGGGAACGTCGAAGGTTTTCTTCGCGTCGGTATTTTTGTTAACAACAATGTCGCCGATGTGTTCCATGACGCGGAGCTCTTTGTCCGTGGAGGTATTAATGTCGAAGAGTTCCGGGTGTTCGGCGATAAAGCCCGTGTCGCAGGTGCCTTCTCTGAATTCCTTCGTGTTCAATACATTGAGCAAAAAGCCGATATTGGTCTTGACGCCGCCGACTTTCAACTCGCGTAGGGAACGAATGGATTTGTTTACCGTATCTTCCCAGGTGCGGCCTTGGGTAATGACCTTGACCAAGAGGGAATCGTAGTAGGGGCTGATGACGGCGCCTTGGAAGCCGTTGCCGCCGTCTAAGCGCACGCCGAAGCCGGAAGAGGAGCGGTAAAGGGTGATCTGTCCTGTATCCGGAGCAAAGTGATTGAGGGGGTCTTCGGTGGTGACGCGGCATTGGATCGAGAAGCCGCGGCGTTGAATGGATTCTTGATTGGGAATGTCGATGGGGGCATCGGCCAGGGCATAGCCTTGGGCGATTTGGATTTGGGCTTGAATAATGTCGATGCCCGTAACCATTTCGGTAACGGTGTGTTCTACTTGAATTCGGGGATTGACCTCGATGAAGTAGTGATTGCCCGCGCTGTCAACGAGAAATTCCACGGTGCCGGCAGAGCGATAGCCCAGATTCTTCGTGATCTTTAAGGCGTCGTTACAAATGGCTTCGCGAAGTTCTTCGGAAATGGAAAAGGCAGGGGTAAATTCCACGACTTTTTGGTGGCGCCGTTGAATGGAGCAGTCGCGTTCAAAGAGGTGAACCACATTGCCGTAGACGTCGCCTAAAACTTGGACCTCGATGTGTTTCGGGCGGTCCAAATATTTTTCGATAAACATGGAGTCGTTGCCGAAAGCTTTCTTCGCTTCGCTTTTGGCGGAGTGGAATTGATCCAGAAGTTCTTCCTTGCTGTAGACGACGCGCATGCCGCGACCGCCGCCGCCGGCTGCCGCCTTGATCATCACGGGATAGCCCGCTTCTTCGGCAAATTCCAACGCTTCTTCGTCGGAGTGAATGGCATCGTCGACGCCGGGAATGGTTTGAACGCCGGCTTCTCTGGCGATGATTTTAGAAGAAATCTTGTCGCCTAATTGGCGCATGGTTTCCGATCTCGGGCCGATAAAGGCGATGCCCGCTTCTTCACATTTTTGAGCGAAGTCGGGGTTTTCTGCTAAAAAGCCGTAGCCCGGGTGAATGGCGTCGACCCCTTTGTTCTTGGCCAAATGAATAATTTCGTCGATGTCCAAATAGGCGTCGACGGGATTTTTTCCCTTGCCGATTTCATAAGATTCGTCTGCCTTTGTGCGGAACAGGGAAAGGCTGTCTTCTTTTGAATATATAGCAACGGAACGTATGCCGAGCTCACGACAGGCTCGGAAAATACGAATGGCGATTTCGCCGCGGTTGGCGACGAGAATGCGTTTAAACTTTCTTTTCTCCATAATGACCTCCTTGGTAAGTATGAGTTCTATTATAGCCCTTTACCGCGGAAATATCCAATTCTTAATCCATATTTCACAGAAGGAAATGGGGCTCTATTGTTTCGAATTCCCTGCCGTGATAAACTGGACAACAGAAAGGATAGGCCATGAATTTATTGATCGCTTTTGCACTAGATATAGTGTTTGCAGACCCGATGTGGCTGCCCCATCCCGTGGTGGGCATGGGAAAGATTATTGCCCGGGAATATCGGGGCATATTAAAGGCGCCGGAGCGTTGGAAAAAAACCCTGGGCACCGCCTGCGCCCTATTTAATACGGCGGCGACTTATCTTTTGATTCGCGGCCTCCTGAGCCTGTTCGGCGGCCCCGTGAAAACCGTCCTGTCTATCTATCTTCTCTACACCGCCTTGGCGGCAAAGACCCTACACGAGGAAGCTCACGGCGTGAAAAAAGCATTGGCCCTTTCTTTGGAGAAGGGGCGAAGGCAGCTGTCGCGAATTGTCGGCAGGGACACGGCATCTTTAAACGAAGAGGAGATCATTAAGGCGACGGTGGAGACCGTGGCTGAAAATACTTCCGACGGCATTATCGCACCCTTGTTTTACGGCGCCCTCTTCGGTCCCGCCGGGGCCATGGCCTATAAAATGGTGAACACCATGGACTCCATGGTGGGCTATCGCAACGATACCTACCGCTTGGCGGGCTACGGAGCGGCGAAGCTGGACGATGTGGCCAATTGGATTCCCGCCCGACTTACGGCCCTTCTTATGTGTTTGACGGCGGGCTCCCGATCTCTTATGAAGCGCGCCTTTCTTACAGTAAAAGAATTTCATGGCGCCCATTTAAGCCCCAATGCGGGCTGGTGTGAAGCGGCGGCGGCGGGGGTCTTGGGCATCGAGCTTGGCGGCGGCCACAATTACTTTGGCGAGTACGTCTATAAGCCCACCATCGGCCGGGCCGTGAACCCGGTGGAGCCGGTGGCCATCGACGGCGCCACGAATCTCATGTGGCGTAGCACGATATTATACCTGCTTATTTACGCAGTTATCTGTTTTTTGATTTAGGAGAGACTATGAAAGCATTGATTATCGCGACCTTCGGTTCCACCCACGAAGACGCTCTGAGACGGGACTTGGATCCCGTCGTCGAGGATTTAAAAGTGGCATCCGAGGGCAGTCCTACTCGCGTGGCCTTTACTTCACGCATGGTTATCAATCGCTACGAAAAAAAGACCGGCATCCGCTACCTTAACGAAGTGGAAGCCGTGGACGCTTTTATCGACGAAGGCTATAAAGCGGAGGATATTTTCGTTCAACCCCTTCACATCATCGAGGGCTTTGAATACGAAAAGCTTGCCCGATTAAAAAGCCGGGGCGTGAAGGTGGGGGAAGCCCTCTTCCACGACGAAAAAGATTTGAAGCGCTTTGCGGAAGAAGCGGGCCGTCGTTTCGAGGCGCCGACGGTTTTCGTCGGCCACGGAAGCCATATGGCTGCGGACAAGGATTACGACGAGCTGAATCGCATTTTCGAAGAAAAGAATTTTCCCCACCGGGTCTGTACCATCGAAGGCTCTGTGGACGACCGGGTGCCCCTTTCTTTTATGAAGGAAATGGGCTACAAGGACATTCAACTGGCGCCCCTCCTTCTCCTCGCCGGGGATCACGCGAAAAACGATATTTTCGGCGACGAAGAGTCCGTGAAGAAGCGCTACGAAGAGGCGGGGATAAAGGTGACCCCCGTCGCCGGCGGCATGGGCAGTTGGGATTTCGTGCGGGCCATCTACGTGGAAAAACTGCGCCGCCATTTGGAGGAAGTATGCGAAAATTAGTGGGTATCGGCGTGGGCCCCGGCGCGGCTGATCTCTTGACCCTGCGGGCCCTGCGCTATTTACGGGATGCGGATCACATTTTTATTCCTCTCAACAGGGGAAAGTCCCGTGCCTACGATACGGTGAAGGACGTGGTGGAGGAAGAGAAGGTTATCTTCCTGGACTTCCCCATGACCGAGGTCACGGCCGCCCACTACAATAAAGCCTTTGATGAGATCGACGAGGTGACGAAGGAAGGGGAGCTGAGCTGCCTCTTGACCTTAGGTGACGGTACCATCTACGCCACCTTGATCGAAGTCTTGGCGGCGGGTGATACGAGGGATTTCGAAACGGAACTGGTGCCCGGGATTCCCGCTTTCCTCGCCGGGATCAACGGCGTGGTGGAAAGCTTGACGCGTAAGGGCGAGTCTTTTCTTTTGACGGATCATTTAGACGATGCCATTCCTTCCGTGGACACCATCGCCCTCTTAAAAACCACTCGGGCGGAGGAAAGCGTCCATCGCTTATCGGATGCGGGCTTTCACTTGCTCTATCTGGAAGAAATCGAGACGGATCAGTGGGTGGCGTCCACGGACCCCGAACGTTTTGCCGACAGGAAGCATTACATGAGCATGATCATCGGAAGGAGACGGCCTTGGAACACGGCGGCGATACAAAAACATACCAAGGGAAGAGTGCGTATCCTCTAGTGGATTTCAGCGCCAATATCAATCCCTTAGGCGTGCCTGAAATTTTAAAGGAAGCCATGACGGAAGGCCTTGAAGGCGCCCATCGCTACCCGGATCGCTTTTACCGGGATCTCCGGCGGGCATTGGGCGAGTGGATGGGCGTGGAGGCGGATCGGCTGGTGGTGGGAAACGGCGCCATGGAAATCATCGGCATCTGTATTTCCCTTTTCGAGAAGATCTATTTGCCCACGCCGACTTTCAGCGAATACGAACGTATTGCAGTGGACTTGAAAAAAGAAATCGTCACTTATCCCATGAGCCGGCCCTTTCGGCTGAATGCGGATGATTTCATCGCCCACATGCCGGAGGGGGCTCTCGTAATTTTAACCAATCCCCACAACCCCACGGGGTACACATTATCCGCGGAGGAAGTGGAAAAAATTTACGAAGCCGTCCTTGCTCGCGGCGGCTACATGCTCTCCGACGAGACCTTTCTGCCCTTCGTCAGGGGCGGGGAGGATGCGCATCAGGAGGGGCTATATCGTCCGAAACAGATCACCGTTCGCGCCGCCACCAAAAGCCACGCCTTGCCCGGCCTGCGCTTGGGTTGGGCGATCATGAACGACGGCCTCAGGGACCGCTTTTTAAAGCGTCAGTTGCCTTGGTCGGTGAACGCCGTGGCCGAGGCCTGCGGCATTCATTTAAAGGATTGCGGCGATTATATGGAGAAATCCCGCGACTTTGTCGAACAAGAGCGCAGGAAGCTTCTTGAACTTTTCGAGGAATCGGACATCGCCGAAGCCCTTCCCGGGGAGGCGAATTTTCTTTTGATTCGACTAAAAGACGTGACAGTCGCAAGCTGTTTCGATTATTTTTTAAGAGAAGGAATTTTGCTCAGAACTTTTTCTGAAGAACCGCTGAAGGACGAGTACTTCCGCATGGCCGTCCGCGACGAGAAAGACAACGCAGCGTTTCGCAAGCTTTGGATGCAATTTGAAAGGAGTTGCCGCCATGTATGAAAAAAAGCCCATGGCCATTGAAAGGACTTCCATGGACATCATCGACGAATACTTAGGCGACGTGGACTTTAAGGCCGACGAGCTGCCCGTGGTGCGTCGCATGATCCATACCACCGGCGACGTGGAATATCGCCACATTATCGACATTCACGAAGGTTTTATGGCGGCTGCCCGGGCCGTGGTAAAGAGCGGCGGCAAGGTGTACACAGACACGAATATGGTGCGGGCGGGCATTAACAAGAAGGCCCTGGCGGCGTCGGGGGTGGAGCTCGTCACCTTGATCTCCGACGAGGAGGTAGCGAAGATTGCCGCGGAACGAAAGACTACCCGATCCATCGTGGCCATGGAAGAAGCCGTATCCATGGGCTGCGAGGGATTTATTATCGGAAACGCCCCCACGGCACTCTTTCGCCTCTTGGAGCTTATCGACGAAAAGAAGGCGGATCCGAAATTTATTATCGCCGTTCCCGTGGGCTTCGTCGGTGCGGCGGAATCGAAGGAAAAGATAACGGAATACCCGGTGCCCTATATTCGTACCGTGGGCACCAAGGGCGGCAGCAATGTGGCAGCCTCCGTCTTTAACGCCATTCTATATGAGGACTTTAAGCGATGAAGAGGACCACCGTCGTCGACGGAAAACATATGCGATTGGGCTTCACCACCGGAACCTGCGTCGTGGCGGCGGCGAAGGCGGCCATCGAGGCCCTGGAATCGAGAGAGGCCATTCACGCCGTTCAGGTGACGGTGCCGGCGGGGGACGTGCTCACCATCGACGTACGCGAGCAGATGCGTTGCGAGAGTGCGGCCACTTACAGCGTCATCAAAGACAGCGGCGACGATCCCGACATTACAAACGGCATGGAAATCTTCGTCACCATTAAAAAGACCGATACGGGTAGCGTCGTTTGGGAGAAAGGCGTCGGCGTCGGCACCTTTACGGAAGACGGGCTTATGGGCAAGGCCGGTGAGCTCGCCGTAAATCCCGTGCCCCGACGGGAGATCGAGAAATTGCTCACGGAGCATATGGGAGAGGGCATCGCCATTCGAATCGACATTCCGGAGGGGGAGGAACTGGCGAAGAAGACCTTCAATCCCCGCCTGGGCATCGTCGGCGGCCTGTCCATTTTAGGGACATCGGGCCTGGTCGTGCCCATGAGCAAAAGCGCCTATGTGGCCACCATCGATTTGGAGTTAAAGAAGCTGAGAAAATCCGGCGCCGATGCGGTGATTCTAACGCCGGGCAATTACGGCGAGGAGCGGGCCGCGGCCCTGGGCTTGGATGAGGCCGTGGTGAAGGTGTCCAATTACTTCGGCGACGCCCTGTGCCTCGCGCGGGACCTGGGCTTTCGCGAAATCACCTTAATGGGCCATATCGGCAAAATGGCGAAAGTGGCCATCGGCATTTACCAGACCCACTCAGCCGTAGCCGACGGGCGAATGGAGTCCATCGTCTATTACATGGCCAAGGCTGGAGCGTCTGTGGCGGATATGGAAGCCGTTGAAGAGGAAAAGACCGCCGATCAGGCCATTAAAAAAGCGGCGGCTCTGGGCTACGATAAGATTATGGAAGCCATGGAGCGCGGCATCGAAAAGCGGGTGCCCTTATACTTAAAAACCGAGGATATAAAAATTCGGGCAATGATTTACACCATGTAGGAGGAGCGATGATTACCATAGTCGGCGCCGGGCCCGGCGATTTAAAGAAAATGACCTACGAAGCCGTGGAGGCCATAAAAGAGGCGGATCGCGTCGTGGCCTTCTCGCGCCTGGCGGAAAAGCTGCGGCCCCTTCGAAAGGACATCGTGGCGGTAAAAAGGTTGAGCGAGGTAGAGGAGAATTTGGATTCCGCCATAAACGTGGCCGTCGTCGTCAGCGGGGATCCCCTCTTCTTCGGTCTTGCCGGCACCTTTCGCGCCAAGGGCATCACTGTAGACAAGGTCATTCCCGGCCTGAGCAGCATGCAATGTGCGGCGGCGACATTGAAGCTTCCCTGGCAGAAGATGGAGGCCTTTTCCTTTCACGGCAGAGAGCCGGAGTTGGATTTGCTTTTAAAAGAGCCCCTGAGCTGCGTGTTATTGGACAAGCATTTTACGGCGAGGGATCTGTCCGAGGCCTTGGCGGCAGAAGGGGCGAAGGGCGTGATCCACGGGGCGAGCTACCTTTCCTACGAGGAGGAAAAAATGGTGACGGCGCCCATCGGCGAGGATATTTCCATAGACGAAGAATTAGCATTGGCGGTGATTGAACTTGAATTGGATGAATGATGCCGACTTTATTCGCGGCGACGTGCCCATGACCAAAGAAGAGGTGCGGTTACTCACCGTGGCGGGCCTTGAACTAAGCCCGGGCCTTTCCTTTCTCGATGTGGGCGCGGGCACGGGCTCCATATCCGTGGCGGCGGCCTCATTGGGCTGCGAGGTCACGGCGGCGGAAGTCAAGGATGAGGCCTTGGATTTAATCGAGAAAAACGCCGAAGCCTTCGGTGTAGAAATCGACGTGATTCGCGGGAAGGCGCCGGCTTGTTTAAAAGACGAAAGCTACGACCGCATTTTTATCGGCGGCAGCAGGGGACAGCTGGAGGCTATTTTGGAATACGCCCACGGCCACTTAAAGCCCGAGGGCATCATGGCCGGCAATTTCATTACCATGAGCCACGCCGAAGCCATGAAAGCTTTTTTTAAGAAAATGGGCTACGATTGGAGCCTGAAGTACGTGGCCGTGTCCAGAGAAGATCGGCTGGGACTGTTGCGCGCCGAAAACGGCGTATTTATTTTAAAGGGGAGAAGAGGATGATTTCATTTGTCGGCGCCGGTCCCGGCGACGTGGATTTAATTACGGTGAAGGGCAGGCGGCTCTTGGAAGAAGCCGACGTCATCATATATGCCGGGAGCTTGGTGGACGCCCGGCACATGGAGTGTGCGAAAGACGGTGCCGAGATCTACAACAGCGCCACCATGCACTTGGAAGAGGTCTTGGACGTCATGAAGAAAAGCCACGAGGCAGGGAAAAAGGTCGTGCGGCTCCATACCGGGGACCCCTCCCTTTACGGCGCCATCCAGGAGCAAATGGATGCATTGGATGAAAGGGGCATCGGCTACGAAGTGGTGCCCGGAGTCAGCTCCTTTTCCGCAGCGGCGGCCAGCTTAAAGCGGGAGTTCACTCTCCCCGGCGTGAGCCAGACGGTGATCCTTACCCGCCGCGCCGGGCGCACCCCGGTGCCTGAGGTCGAGTCTATCGACAAGCTGGCGGCCCACGGCGCCTCCATGGCCATCTTTTTATCCGCCGGTCAGTTGGAAGACTTGGTGGCGGATTTGAAAAAAGGCTATCCCGACGACACGCCCATGGCCGTGGTTTATAAGGCCACCTGGGCCGATGAGATCGTGGTGCGCTCCACATTAAAAGACATCGTGAAGGATATGGAAGGCCGGGACATTTACAAACACGCTCAAATCCTCGTCGGGGACTTTCTCGACACGGACTACGAAAAGAGCAAGCTCTACGACAAACATTTCTCCACGGAATACAGAAAGGGCACGAAGTGAAGACGGCGGTGTTGTGTTTTTCGCCTCAGGGAGCGGCTCTGGCGAAGAAGTATTTTTCTCAAGAAGATCTCTACGGCAAGGACTTTCAGCGGCCGATAAAGAAAGAGGCTTTCGGCGACATTTTCGACGCCTACGATCGCATCGTCTTTATCGGTGCGGCGGGCATCGCCGTGCGCTATATGGCGCCCTTTGTGGAAGACAAGCGGTGGGATCCCGCCGTGGTGGTCATCGATCCCACGGGCCGCTACGTGATTCCCCTTCTAAGCGGGCACCTGGGCGGTGCCAATGCTTATGCCTTGGAGCTGGCCAAGGCCATGGGCGCCGAAGCGGTGCTTACCACGGCGTCGGACAGCTTGGGCTTTGAGGCCATCGACGTCTTTGCGCAAAAAGAAAATGACGCCTTCGACGATATGGTGGCCATGAAGAAGATGGCCGCCGCCATGGTGGCCGGGCGGGAGATTACCTGGTATTCAGAAGAAGATGCCGTGCCGTACTATCCCAATATTAAGCGGGTGGCATCCATTGATGAGGCGGATGTGGAAGACGGCGTGGTAGTTTCTTCGAAAGATGTGGAAATCAAAAGCGCCCTTCATTTGGTGCCGCGGCGGATCCACTTGGGCATCGGCTCGAAAAAGGGCACGGATCCCGAGGCTTTAATGGCCTTCATAAAAAAGACGCTAAAAGCCTACGGCATCCATCCCATGGCCGTAGCGGCCGTCCACACCATCGACATAAAAAAAGACGAGCTCGCCATCGTCTTTGCGGCGAAGGAACTGCACGTTCCCTTGAAGATTTACACCGCGGAGGAATTGGCGAAAAACGAATACCGCTGCGAGGGCAGCGACTTCGTCAAAGCCACCGTCGGCGTGTCCGGCGTCTCCTGCACGGCGGCTTATATGGGCGGCGAAACCATGATTGCGGAAAAAATTTGCGAAGGGGGCTTTACCCTGAGCATCACAGAGGAAAAAAGATGAAGAAATTATATATTATCGGCATCGGTCCCGGCGGCGAAGAGGACTTTACCTTGGGCATGATCCGGGCAATGAAGGCCTGCGAGGTCATTGTGGGCTACAAGCCTTATTTGAATTACATTAAGAATTACACGGCGGGAAAAGAACTCTACACCACCGGCATGAAGTCGGAGATCGAGCGCTGCAAAATGGCTCTGGCCTCGGCGGAGGCGGGAAAGACCACGGCTATGGTCTCCACCGGCGACGCCGGCCTTTACGGCATGGCGGGGCCCATCTTGGAGCTGGCGGAAGGCAAAGACATCGCCATCGAGATTATTCCCGGCATCAGCGCCAATTTCGCCGCCGCATCCCGCGTCGGTGCGCCTATCATGCACGATATGGTGACCATCAGCCTCTCCGACCTAATGACGCCGCTGGATCTGATCAAGAAGCGCATTCGCCTCGCCGCGCAGGGAGATTTTGTCATTTGCTTTTACAATCCCCGCTCCAAGGGGCGGCCTCATTACTTAAAAGAAGCCATGGCGATTTTAAAGGAAGAGGGTTACGAAGACACGCGGCCCGTGGCCATGGTGAAACACGCTCGGCGTGAAGGGGAAGAAAAAATCATCACCACCGTCGGCGATCTGGAGGACAGCTTCTGCGACATGAACACCATGGTCATCGTGGGAAATAAGGAGACCTATGTGCAAGACGGAGTCATGATTACGCCCAGGGGCTATCGATTATGAAGCTGTGGATCATCGGCGGCACCTCGGAATCCGTGCGCCTGGTAAATAGCGTGGACCGACGCGCCCTCATCGTCAGCGTCGCCGGAGAAGAAGGGCGGGATCGCCTGCCCGATGACATGGACGTCCACGTGGGGCCCATGGATAGAGCCGCCATGGAGAGCTTTATTCGCGAGAAAAACATCGTCGCCGTCGTTGACATGAGCCATCCCTTCGCGAAGATCGTGTCGAAGGAGGCGAAGGCGGCGGCCCTTTCTTGTGACATCGACTACTACCGCTTTAAGCGGCCCGTGGAGGATGAGGCGGGGGATGTGATCTTCGACGATTACGAATCCTGCGCCGCCTATATTAAAGAGAGGACGGGCACCTTTTTCTTTACTACGGGCTCCAAGCATTGCGATCTTTTCGAGTCCGTAAAGGGAGAGAGCCGCCACATTTACCGAATCATTCCTTCCTCAAAGAGTATAGACATGCTAACCGACGCCGGCGTGGCCATGGAAGACATGGTGGCCATGCTGGGGCCCTTCGATTTGGAGATGAATCTGGCCCTGTTTAAACACGCCAAAGCCGATTACCTGGTGACGAAAAACAGCGGCGCCGGTTCCGGCTTTCACGAAAAAATCGAAGCCGCCGCACGTTTGGGCATGACAAGCCTGGTTATTCGCACCGAGGCGGAAGAGGGGCTGAGTTTTTCCGAGACCAAGGCATTGGTAGAAAGGATTTCAAATGGAATTCTCTTATCGCTTTTACACCAATAAAGATTGCAAATACTTCCCCTGCCACGTCATGGAAGGGGATTTCAACTGCATGTTCTGTTACTGCCCTCTCTACCTGCTTGATGAAAATTGCGGCGGAAATTTTTCTTATGTAGGCGGGGTAAAGGATTGCTCCAACTGTTTGATTCCCCATCGGCCCAAGGGCTACGACTACATTAACGAGCGTCTGCGGCAAGAAATAAAGGAGAGGAAGCAGAAGCATGATCGATGAACTGATTCGCCGTATCGGCCCCTTAGATAAGGAAGCCATGAAAAGCGCCAAGGCACATTGGGACAATCGCACCCACCCTACGGGATCCTTGGGGGATTTAGAGGCCATGACCATTCGTCTGGCGGGGATACAGGGGAGAACCGTACCTGACGTCGACAAAAAGGCAGTCATCGTCTTTTGCGCCGACAACGGCGTGGTGGCGGAAGATGTCAGCTCATCGCCTCAGGCCTTTACGCAAATGCTCGCCAACGCCATGGCTCGTGGCGAAACCGGCGTTGCCGCATTAAGCGCATGGGCGGGGACGGAGCCCGTCATCGTGGATATAGGCATGAAAAAAGATATGGAGCGTGAGCCCAATATTTTAAAGAAATCCATCCGCCCCGGCACGGGAAACATCGCTGCGGAGCCCGCCATGAGTCGGGAAGAAGCCCTTCGCGCCATGGAACGTGGCGCAAATGTGGCGCGAGAGGTGATCGCAAAAGGCGCCCGCATGATCGGAACGGGGGAGCTGGGCATCGGCAACACCACTACGGCGGCGGCCCTCATCTGCGCCTTAACCGGTGAATCCGCCGAAGCTTGCGTGGGCTACGGCGCCGGCATTACGGAAGACCAACTTGCGAAAAAAGTGGCGGTAGTAAAAAAGGCCGTGAAGCGCGCAGGAGAGGGCGATGCGATCCACAAAATCGCTCAAGTGGGCGGCTTGGATCTCGCCGGCCTCGTCGGCGTGTTCTTGGCCTGTGGCGAGGCGAAGGTGGCGGCGGTGGTGGACGGCTTCGTTACCGGCGCGGCGGTTCTTGCGGCCATTGAATTGGCACCTTTCGTAAAAGATTACGTCTTTTTGTCCCACAAGAGCGCGGAAAGGGCCTCGGCATTATTGAATCGCCATTTGGGTCTCGTACCGCCCATGGATCTCGCCATGCGCCTCGGAGAGGGGAGCGGCTGTCCACTGTTTTTTCAACTGATGGAGGGAGCCCTCTACGCCATGAAAAACATGGGCTCCATGGAAGACAATGCCATCGACCCGAGCCTGTTGGTCAATATCGAAAAGGAGTCCCTATGATTACATTAATAACCGGCGGCGCCCGCAGCGGAAAAAGCGCCTACGCCGAATCGCGGGCGAAGGATTACGACAAGGTCCTTTATATCGCCACGGCACAGACCGCAGATGATGCGGAAATGATTCGCCGCATCGAGGCACATAAAAGCAGGCGGCCCGCCTCCTGGCGCACGGCGGAGCGGGACCATACCTTGGCGGCTGTGATCGAGGGCGAGGACGCCGCCCTTCTGGACTGCGTGACGGTGATGATTTCCAATTACCTGTGGAAGTATTCCGAAGGCGATGACGTGATCGACGAGGAAAAAATCGAAGGCCTGTGTATGGATGAGCTCAAGGATTTAATCGCCGCGGCGAGGCGCGCATCCTGCGATTTATTCATCGTCACCAACGAAGTGGGTAGCGGCATCGTGCCCATGCACCCCGTCTCCCGCGCCTTCAGAGATATTCAGGGACGAGTAAATCAGTGGCTGGCACAGGCGGCGGACGAGGTCTACGCCTGTATTTCGGGAATTCCGGTGAGGATCAAATGAACAGTTTTCTTTTAGCCATTCAATTTCTTACGCGCATCCCCGTCTTTATAAAAACGGATTTCAGCGAAAAAGAAGCGGGAAAGAGCCTCTTCTGGTTTCCCTGGATCGCTTTTCTTATGGGGACCATCGTCGCGTCGGTGAATAATTACTTCTACGACATAGGACCGCTGTATGCCGCCTTTTTGGGGCTCCTCACCTGGTATCTGTTAAACGGAGGCATCCACGTGGACGGACTTATGGACACGGCGGACGGCTTTTTGTCCAATCGCGATAGAGACCGCATCGCGGAAATTATGCACGATTCCACCATCGGCACTTTCGCCGTTCTGTCCCTCGCCATGGTATTGCTGGGAAAATTTGCCGTCCTGGCATCGGTGGCCATTCAGCCTGTGGAAATGGGCATTTTGTTTGCCTCGGCTCGCATGGGACTTTTGACGGCGATCCATTTTTTCCCCTCGGCGAAAAGCTCCTCCATGGGAAATTTCTTTAAAAAGCGGGCGTCGAAAAACAGCTATTACTTGCAGTGGCTGATCCTCGCGGCGATCATTTTCTTTACGCGAGGCGCAAGCTATTTTCTCTATCCCATGGCCGCCTGCATCTACGGCGCCCTCTTTGCCCGCTGGTCCGTAAAAAAAATCGGCGGCCTCACCGGCGACGTTTACGGCGCCATCGTGGAGACGGCAGAGCTCTTGGTCCTGATTTTATTCGGAGTGTTTTTCTCATGAGCATTTATATGATGCGCCACGGAAAAACTTTGGCCAATGAAAAAAAGTATTACGCTACGCCGACGGAGCCCCTGCTTCCCGTAGAGGAGGAGATTGTTTTGAAACTGCGGGAAGAGGTGCGCGCCCTCCATATCAAAGCCGTCGTCAGCAGTCCCTACCTTCGCGCCGTGGAAACGGCGGCCATCATCGCCGGAGACTTGCCCGTGACTGAAGAGCCATTGATTCGAGAAGTGAACCTGGGCGTCTTGGAAGGCCGCAGCTTTTACGACGCTTACGACGCCTACGGCGAGGCACTGGAGCCCTGGATCGATGATCCTTTTGCCTTTTCGCCGCCGAGAGGAGAAAGTCTGACGGAGGCCTATAAACGGGCGGAAATCTTTTTACAGACGGCGAAAGAGGACACCCTTTACGTGAGTCACGACGGCTTTATGCGTTTGGTGCTGGCGGCGCAAAAAGGGGACGTGAGATATTTCTTCGATTACAAAATCGACAACTTTCAAATCGTAAAAATCAAATGAAAAAGTGACAATTCCGTTACAAATTTCGTGTACCTCTTCAAGGTCCATCCGGCTTTTGCTATAGTCTTAGCAGCAAAGAAAGGGTGTTACTATTGAAATACACATTGAAACGCATATTGGCACTTTTTTTATTGGTGGGAATATTGATTCCCGCTCGGGGAGTATTCGCTCTGCCTATGGAAAGCCCCCGCGCTTTATCCTTGGCCTTGAGCCCCGACGAAGCCGGTGTGACCATTAGCTGGGAAAATCCCGCTTGGGTCAAAGATCAATTGGCCGCCGGGAAAAAAGTAGCCTATGAAATCGACAGCAAGGTCAATCTCGAGGCCTGGTCCTCTAAAAGCGGCCACGTCCACAGAGGCGAACTGACCGCCGCAGAAAAGGATCGCGTCGAGAAGAATTTAACGGCCAACGACTTTACTCAATTGACGAAAATCGACATTCGGAGCAATCAATACAGTTTCCGCGTGCGCTACGTGGCCGAAAACGGAAGCAGCGCCTTCGGCAATGGCGTGTCCGTCGGTTATCGACCGGTCTTCAATAATTCCAGCGCCTGGTCCATGGAAGAGCTAAGTGCTGCGGGTAAGAACGGATTGATTCCTCCTTCGGTAAAAGCCGATATGAAAAAGGAAATCAGCCGGGAAGAATTTACGGAAGTTATTGTGCGCCTCTACGAAAAAACGGAGCGGGTCCATTTAGTTGCGGGCAAGAGCCCCTTTAAGGATACGAAAAACGAATCCGTGGTCATCGCATCGCGCCTGGGTCTGGTCTACGGCGTAGGCAATGGAAAATTTGCGCCCAATGCCAAGATTACGCGGGAAGAAATGGCGACGATTCTGGCGCGCTTTTTAAAGAGCGTCAATGTGGAAGTTAGCCATGCCGTCGGCAACACCTTCGCCGATCACGACAAGATCAGCAAGTACGCCCGTGAGTCGGTTTACGAACTTCAAGCCATGGGCCTGATGTCGGGATACGAGAACAATCAATTCAGACCGAAGACCAATGCGTCCAGAGAACAGGGCGTGGTTTTGGGCCAACGCATTTACGAATTTATTAAAAAATAAAAAAGTCGTTCAAAGAAAAAACCGAAGGCAGAACAAAGCCTTCGGTTTTTTGCGTCTATGAAATTATTTAAGCTCTAAATTAATTTGGTCAACAGAGTGGATGCCAGGCCCAGGAAGATAAAGAAGCCGCAGACATCCGTAAAGGTCGTGAGGAATATGGGGGAGGAGATGGCGGGGTCGATTTTCAGCTTGTCGAAAATCAAGGGTAGCAGGAAGCCGACGATGCCGGCGATGATCATGTTTAAGATCATGGCGGCGAAAATGATCAGCCCCAGATAAAAATTGCCGTACTTCAAATAGAGGACGATGCCCGCAAAGAGGCCGATGACCGCGCCGTCGAAAAGGCCGAGGCCGATTTCCTTCAAAACCAGCGGCAGGTCTTCTTCCAAGCTGATTTCGTCGCGGGCCAAACTGGTCAATACGATGGACAGCGCCTGATTGCCGGCATTGCCGCCCATCCCCGTGACGATGGGCATGGCGGCGGCGAGGGCCACCACCTGACTGATCGTGCTTTCAAACATGCTGACCACCGCCGATGCCATAAAGGCGGTAAAGAGATTGATCACGAGCCAGGGCAGACGACTTTTCACGGAATGGAAGAAGTTCGAGTCGTATTCTTCGTCCTTCGAAACCCCACCCATGGCGAGAATGTCTTCGTTATGTTCTTCTTCCATAACGTCGATAATATCGTCGCTGGTAATGACCCCGAGTATGGCCTCGTTTTTATTGACCACGGGCAAATATTTCAGATCGTACTTGTAGATTAAATTGGCGGCCTCTTCCTGGTCCTGCTCGGCGTAGACGAAAAAGGGATGGTTCTCCACGAGATCCGCCAAAGGCTTAAAGCCCGGCGCCACGAGAATTTCCCGCAAGTCCACGATCCCCTGCAGTCGATGTAGATTGTCCGTAATAAAAATCGATTCGATAATTTCAGTTGTAGGGGCGATTTCTTTAATCTTTAAGAGAGCCTCGCGCACGGTTAAGGATTGTTTCAAAGACAAAAATTCCGTGGTCATGATTCTGGCGGCGCTGTCGTCGTCGTAAGAAAGAATCATCTTCAGAATATTCGACTCGCTCTTCTTCATGTAATTAAGAATGTCCTTGCGCTTGATCGTGGGCAAAAGTCCCAAGAGATCCGCTACATCGGCATTGGTCATGAAACTGAAAATATCGATTAACTCTTTCGTCGAATAGAAGCGGGCGATTCTGACCTGCAGATCGTCCTCGGCATTTTCCAAAAGGGTGGCAATATCGTCCGGATCCAACATAAAAAGGAAAAATTGCAGATCCGTCGAATCGAAATCCTCGATGACTTCGTCGATGTCCACGGCGTGGTAATTGTCGAAGATTTCCTTACACGCCTCGACACTCCCTTCCGTAATACAGGCCTCTATCTCTTCTTTTAATAATTCGTAGTCGGATTCATATTCCAATGACCCTCACCTCCCATGACTTGTCTTTAAACAGTATACCATTGAACTCCGGTGAAAGTCAGCCCGCGGAAGATCATAGGGTTGTTAAAAAAGAAATAAAAAGTCATGGAACTGTAACAGAGAAGTAACATAATTGACCAATCAATTTATTACATTCTGTAACCATCTGTGTTATAATTTCAAAAGATGATTAAGAAAAGTCTAATTTCGAATGGGAAACCCCTTAAAACAGGGCTTTCCACCAGGAATATTTATAAGGAGTGTTGTTTTTACATGAATCAAAAGTTCAAGCTTGCCATCGGAACGACTGCTTTGGCAATTATTTCGGTTGTAGGTCTGAGAGATACCGGCATTTTTGTGCAGGATCATAACACCACATTGTACAGTGGCAATCAGTTGACTTTTGCCGTTGAAGAACAAGCAAATATCGTCGATACAAACGAACGCGGTTACATAGTCCAAAAGGGCAACGCAAAAGTAACCGTTCCGAAGGAAAAGATCCTCGTCACCGAGGGCAAACCCCAATATTACACGGTAAAGAAAAATGCCATTTTGAAAAAAGACGGCAAGGTTGTACGCAACCTCTTTATCGGTGAAACCCTTCAAGCGGTTCAACATTTCAAGAATGGTGTGGCTGTCAATACGGAAGACGGTCTCTTCGGTTCCGTAGAATTCGGATACGTCGAAGCGATCCAAGGTCCCTATTCCACACCGGCGAAGGTAAAACAAAATTTAAGACTTGAAAATGCCAACGGCGTTTACCAATTGGCAAAGAACCAAACGGTGAACGTAGTCAGCTATAAAGACGGTCTCTTCATTATTCTTAACGAAGAAGGCAAGGATTTCCAAATCGATCCCAACTATTTGGACTTCGGTGAAGGCGGCGTGAAGGCCGTTCAACGTGAAATCATTCAAAAACAGGCACCGGTTAAGAAAGTTGCCGAACCTGTTATGGCTGCACCGAAAGTTGACGGAGCGAAAGCACAACAAGTCATCAACTCCGCTTTCAGCAAAATGGGCACGCCCTATGTATGGGGCGCAACCGGCAACGGCGGCTACGACTGCTCTGGTCTGGTATATGCCATTTACGTCAACGAACTGGGAATTTCCCTTCCCAGAACCTCTTCCGCTCAATCTCAAGTGGGTACACAAATTGACAGATCTCAATTGCAACCCGGCGACTTGATTTTCTTCAACACCACGGGCAAGGGCGTCAGCCACGTAGCCATCTACATCGGCAACGACACCTTTATCCACGCAGCCAGCGGAAGCGGTCGCGTTAAACAAAACAAACTGTCCGAAAACTATTACAGCTCACGTTTTGTCAATGCAACGCGCGTGTTATAATTAAGTAGAGACAAAGAGCGGTTCGCCGCTCTTTTTTTATAGGAGGAAAAAATGAAATTTGACGTGACCGGCATGCGTAAAGAACTGCTCGAGGAGCTGTCGAAAAAAGTGGCCTTCGCCAAAGAGAGGGAAGCGGGCTATAAGCTTTTAATTCTTCGCATCGGCGACAATCCGGCGGACATCAGTTACGAAAAAGCCATCATGAAAACGGCGGAAAGCGTGGGCATTCCCGTGGAGGTATCCACCTTTCCCGAGCTGGTAACGGAGAGCGAAGTTTTATCGGAAGTGATGAGAGGTAATATGGACGAGCGCTTCGGCGGGATTTTGATTTTCCACCCCCTGCCCGGTCATTTGGATGCCGAGGCAATCGACGGCGCCATTCAACCGGAAAAGGACATCGACTGCTTAAATCCCATCAATCAGTGGCGGATCTTTAAGGGCAAGGGCGCCATGATGCCCGCCACGGCGAAAAGCGCCGTCATGATCGCGGAAGCTATGGGCGAGTTGGAAGGAAAGCGCGTGCTGATCATTAATCGTTCCATGGTCATCGGAAAGCCTCTGGCTATGATGCTCTTGGATAAAAATGCCACGGTCACCGTCGGCCATTCTCGCACGAAAAATATTCCCGCCCTGGCGAGGGAGCACGACATCGTCGTCTACGGCACCGGGCAATCCCGCTGGGTGGGAGCGGACTTTGTGTCGGAGGGCCAGTGGATCATCGACTGCGGCATTGCCTTCGACGATACGGGCAAGATGACCGGCGATGTGGATTTCGACGCCGTCGTCGACAAGGCGGAGTATGTGACCTCTGTTCCCGGCGGCGTAGGAAGCCTAACGAATCTCCTCCTCTTGGACAATATGTTTATCGACTAATTGAATTTGAACATAAAAAAGCCCTCGCGCACTATCGGCGAGGGCTGATTTTATTTTCTGCGAATAAATTTCCAAAGGGCGTAGCTTTTTACAAAGCTCGCGGTTGCTTTTCGAACGGGTTTTTTTCTCATGGCTTTGGCGCCTTTGGACAGCGCCACCCATTTTACGATTTTAGATAGTTTCATTGCCGCCTCCTTATATAAATTACATACCCGATTCCTTCGGGCTTTACTCAACAAAGCTAATTGAGGCGGCCGGTCTTGCTTTGATGGGTGTCGTTTTCGTTTTGCTGATCCTCCTCATCGGTTTCCTGATTTTGCTCGTCGTACCACTCTTTGGTGTGAACCTGGCAGTAGCTCGTAGGAAGGGTGTAGTAATCCTTGGGATAAATGCCGTCGAATTCTTTGGGATCGTAGCCCTTGGGGCGAACGAAGTAGTAGCCGTAGACGATGGTTTCGTAGGGGCAGTAGGAGGAGGCCATTTGGCCGGAGACGGAGCAGATGAGTTTTCTCGTGTAATTTTCCGTTTCCTTTGTCGGTGCCGTCTTCGGCAGGAAGGGCAAAGTTACGGTGGAGCGGGCGCGGCGCGCGTAATGCGTGGCCAAGAGTCCGGTCTTGTCGCTGACTTCGTGCATTTCGTAATCCGCCGGCAGCTTCCATTGATCGGTGTCGCCGGGGATGGCGAGGAGGGAGGCGTAGAATTTTTCCGTCAGGCGCTCGTCGCCGGAGAGGGAAAGTTTTTGCAGCTCGCTTCCCATCCACAAACCGTAGGTGTATTTCGGCGTGGCGCCCAGGGCGAAGTAATCGGCATGGTACTTGTTCGTGCCCGAGACGGCAAAGGCGTCGTAGCCGGCATCATGAAGGCGTTTCGCCAGAGGCGACTGACCCAGGGCGTAGCGAAGCAGGATATCTTCGCCGGGCTGATCCTTCGCCCCGGTTTTTTCATGTTCGTAAAGGACATTGCCTTTGCGATCGGTAATTTTTTGCACCGTGTAGTTCTGCCCGTTCAAAGGCGATGCGACGCGGGCGTAGGCGTTTGTAAGGGCCATGAGATCGACGCCGTCGACGAAATTCCCCGCCGCCATGGCGTCGTAAGTCAAGTCGTGGCGCTTGGCGTCTTCCTTGGGCGTTACGACTCCGTCGGCAGCGCGGTTGCCGCCGTAGAGTCCCAGCCTTGCGAGATTTTTCAGGATGGGATCGAAGCCGTGGCGCTCTAAAATTTTTCCGCTAATGGCGATGCGGCTGTTGGCGGCGGCATCGGCCAGGACGTCGTAGCCGTAAAAGGAATCGACTTGGGGCCAAATGTCCCCGTCGATGCGCATAGGCGTGTCGTCGTAGGATGTGGCCAGGGTATCGCCCTGACTTAAGGCGGCGAGGTAGGTGGTGAGGGGCACGATGGCCGTACCCGGTTGCCGCTTGCTCTTCAAGTGATTGTAACGAAGGCGGGCGGGATCTTTCGGATCGTTGCCGCCGGCAAGGGCCACCACGGCGCCGGTGGCGTTGTCGGCGATGATTGCCGCCGACTGCGGCTGCAGACTGCCCTTATCCGGCAGGAGAAACATCTCCGAGGGCAGCACCAGCTCGTCTTCCGTGATCTCCATGGCGTCTTTGTATTCGTCGTAAAGATCGCCTTGAATAAGAATTCGATCGGGACTTTTCAGATCCCCTTCCTGAAAAACCGTAGCCGCGCCGGCCATGGTGCGTAGATTGTTCTGCTCATCTCGGTAGTAGAGATTTTTCAAGAGCACATGGCCGTCGGAGGCGGAAAAGTACTCGCCGTCGATTTCGATGCCCTCGTCGGATTTCGTAAATGCGCCTGAGGGCAGGTGCATATTGCCCTTTTCGTCGAATAGATCGTCGTAGGGGTAGTAGAGAACGTGGCTATTGTCGTCGACGATGCGATTCTTATCGTCGGTGGTAAAGTCCATAAAGTTCGCGCCCCTGTCTTTGCCCTGTGCCACCAGGGCGGGGTAGTCGTCGTAGAGGGCGTCCATTTTTTTCTGATAGTCCCCGACGATGGTGGATTGAATGGTGAGACCGCCTTCGCGAACCAGCTTCTCCGCCGCCTTCCGGTCCATGTGTCGGGTCTTCGCCATAATGGAAATGGCCTCGTCGGAAACGACGTCGGCGACGTAGGAAGAGTAGGGAGAAGGGCTTGCCTCTCTCGGCGCGAAAGAAATGGGGGTTTGGCTGTAAGTGTCGGCATCCTCTTTGGAGATATAGCCCGCTTGTGCCATGGAGCGAAGGACGATGTTTTTTCGCTCCGTCGCCCTGGGGTTTTCCACCAGATCAAAGGATTGATCGCCAATGGTCTGTGTGGCGATAACGCCGGTGCCGTCGTTTTCTTCCGTGGGAATCCGCTTCACCGGCTGGTAGGTGGCGGGAGATTTGACGATGCCTGCCAATAGGGCGCCTTCTTCCACGGTTAAATCCTTGGCGTGTTTGGAGAAGTAGGCGTTGGAAGCCGCTTCGATGCCCTGACTGCCCAGGCCCAAGTCCACGCGATTCAGATAGGCTTCCAAAATGGCATCCTTGCTTAGCCTTTCTTCCATGCCCAAGGTGAGATAGGCCTCTTTAATTTTGCGGTCCAGGGATTGTTCGCCGCTTAAATAAACATTCTTCACCAATTGCTGGGTAATGGTGGAGCCGCCGCGCTCGATGGCGCCGCTTCTTGCATTGGCGAGGATGCTCGCCGCCAACTGCCGCGCGTCCAATCCGTGGTGGTCGTAAAAGCTGCGGTCTTCCACGGCGAGAAAGGCCTGCTTCACGTGATCAGGCACCTGATCGATGGGGATGTTTTCGCTGAAAACGGAAGGGTCCACTTCGTCGATGGTTTCGCCTTCGGCGTCTAATATGTATGATGTTTGCGGAATGGACGTGGTTAAGTCGTTAAAATCCACGGCGGGAAGATCCTTTAATATGGATACCACCCACATAGCCGCTATGCCGGCGAGCAGGACGAAAATCAGTAGCAGGCCGACGAGAATCAATTGCCACGTTTTTTTGTGGCGAAGTACGTGTTTGAACCGCATGGAAACCCCCTTTTCGTCATTATATCATGGGCCATTGTTGCGTAGAAGAGCAAGGTTGTGTATATTTAAAAAGAAGCTTAGGCAGGAGGCGACATGGAAAAAAGAGAACGAGTGGTGACGGCGTCGGTTTACGACGAGTCCCAAAGCTATTACGAGGAAAGTTTAAAAGAACTGAATGCCCTGGTAGAAGTGGCGGGAGGCGACGTGATCGCATCCATCGACCAAAAGGTGCGCGCCTACAATCCGGCGACCCTTATGGGAAAGGGGAAGCTCGACGAGCTGAAGGATTTTGTCCTCGCCGAAGACATCGACCTGGTGATTTTCGACCAAGCCCTTTCCGGTATTCAAATGCGGGAAATCGAAAAGACCCTGGAGGTCGACGTGTTGGACCGCACGGCTTTGATCTTAGACATTTTTGCCTCACGGGCGAAGACCGATGTGGGGAAGCTCCAGGTCTATTTGGCTCAGCTGGAATACGGCAAGAGCCATTTAATCGGAAAGAAAAATTACTCCCGACTGGGCGGCGGCATCGGCACCCGAGGCCCCGGGGAGCAAAAGCTTGAAATCGACCGCCGGCGTATTGCCGAAGACATTCAGCGGGTGAAGAAGAAATTAAAACAGGCGCGAAAGATTCGTGACACGGGCAGAAAAAACCGCGTCAATTCCCAAGTGCCCTCCATCGCCCTGGTGGGCTATACCAATGCGGGGAAATCCTCGGTGATGAACCGTCTGCTGAAGGAATCCAACGCCAAGGGCAGGGAAGTCTATGTGGAAGACATGCCCTTCGCCTCTCTGGACCCGGATACCCGCCGCATTCGCCTGCCCGACGGCCTGGTGGTCTACGTCACGGATACCGTGGGCTTTATATCCAATCTGCCCACTACCTTGGTGGAGGCCTTTCACACCACTTTAGAAGAGTTAAAGGATTCGGATCTTATCGTTCATGTCATCGACGGTTCCGCCGAAGACGGCGCCCTGCGCTACGACACGACGCGAAAGCTTTTAAACGATCTGGGTGCCGCTCATGTGCCCGGTCTTTTGTTCGTCAATAAAAAGGACCGCATGGAAGGAAAGAAATTGGACTTCATGCCGGCGGAAGATACGGTGATCTACGGCTCCTGCAAGTACGACGAATCCTTCGATTATTTTTACGAAGCCGTGCAGAAAAAAGTCGAGGACCTTTACGTGAAGGTGGACCTGAAATTTTCTTTTAACGAGATGGATCAGGTGGAAGCCATTAAAAATAACTATCCGGTGGAAAGTTTAAATTACGAAGCCGATGGCGTGACCATGACGGCGACCTTGCCGAAACGGTCCCGGCATCGCTTGGAGCCCTATGTAAGGAGGCGCTATGTATAAAACCGTCTATCGACGAGGGGAGAGCCGGCTCATCGAGAAAAAATCCGAATTCATCGGCCGCGTGGCTTTTGCCAAGACGAAGGAAGCGGCGGAGGCCTTTATCCTCGAAATAAAAGAGAAGGAAAGAGCCGCCACCCACAATTGCTCCGCCTACATTATCGGGGAAGAAGGCGCCATACAAAAATATGACGACGACGGAGAGCCCCAAAAGACGGCGGGACCGCCTATCCTGGAAGTGCTGAAGCGCAACGATCTGAGGAATGTGGTATGCGTCTCCACCCGCTACTTCGGCGGCACCCTTTTAGGAGCGGGGGGCTTGATTCGCGCCTACTCCACCTCCGCATCGGAGGCCTTGGATGATGCGAAAATCGTAGAGATGCATCGGGCCGTGGACATCCGCTTTCGCTATGCCTACACCGCCCACGGCACCATCGAAAACTATATGCGGGAGCGAGGCTATCCCGTTTTAGACTCGGCATTCAGCGATCAGGTGGAGGTAACGACCACCGTATATGAGGTGGGGAAAGAGGCCTTTTTATCTTATTTACAAGACGCCACATCCGGCGAGGTCTTTATTATTGAAGAAAAAGAAACGGAACGGCCCGTGTACGAGGGGAAAATGCTCGTAGACGACGTGACTTATGAACAGGAACTCTATGGAGGTAAAGATGAAGGAACAAATTGATGCAGTGGTCCAATGGATGAGAGAGACGGTAAAGGACGCCCATGCCGACGGCGTCGTCTTCGGCTTAAGCGGCGGCATCGATTCCGCCGTGGTGGCGGGCTTGGCCAAGCGGGCCTTCGGCGACGACGCTCTGGGCATCATCATGCCCATCGACTCCAATCCTCAAGACGAAAAGGACGCCCGCCTCGTCGTCGAAAATTTAAACTTAAATGTAGAGAAGGTGGATCTGACGAAGACCTACGAGGCATTGGTCGACGCATCCTTTGAAAGCGACGTGGCCATGGCCAAGGCGAATATCAAGCCCCGCCTGCGCACCACGACCTTGTATTACTACGCTCAGGACAGAAATTACCTGGTCTGTGGCTGTTCCAATGCCAGCGAATACTACATCGGCTACTTCACGAAATTCGGCGATTCCGCTTGCGACTTAATGCCCATTGTTGATTTCGTCAAAGGAGAAGTGGTGGAGCTGGCCAAGGCATTGGGTCTTCCCAAAGAAATCATCGAGAAAAAGCCCACGGCGGGCTTATACGCTGGCCAAACCGATGAAGATGAAATGGGCTTTACCTACGGTGAATTAGACGCCGCCGTCAGAGGACAAAACGACGGCGAACACAAAGATCTTATCGAGCGGCGCCACAAAACCAGCGCCCACAAACGCGCCTTGCCGCCGAAATTTGAAAGATAACGGGCGTACATGCTATAATAAATCGTTATAAATAGAGGAGGTTATGATGTCAGGACACTCGAAATGGCACAACATAAAAAATAAAAAAGGAAAGGCCGATGCCAAGCGCGGCAAGATCTTTACGAAAATGGCGAGAAAAATCGCCGTGGCAGTGAAAGAAGGGGGCGACGATCCCGATTACAATCCCGCACTGAAGGCGGCTATCGACAGCGCCAAGGCGGAAAACATGCCTAACGACAATATCGAGCGGGCCATTAAAAAAGCAGCCGGCGAAGGGGACAGCGACAATTTCGAATCCGTCACCTACGAAGGCTACGGCCCCTCGGGCATTGCGGTGATGGTGCAATGCTTGACGGACAATCGCAATCGCACGGCGCCGGAAGTTCGCCACGCCTTCGATAAAAACGGCGGCAATTTAGGTACCGACGGCTCCGTCTCCTTCCTCTTTGAACGCAAAGGCCAATTAGGTATCGAAATAAAAGAGGGCGTGGATCCGGAGGTCGTGGAAATGGACGCCATTGAAGCGGGCGCCGAAGACATTCGCACGGAAGACGGCGGCATCGAAATTATTACGGCGCCGGAAGATTACCAAAGCGTAAGAAAGAATTTGGAAGAGGCGGGCTACGAATTCGTGATTTCTGAAATCACCTACCTGCCCCAAACCACTACAGTCTTAGACGATCCGGAGGATCGGAAGAAGATGAATAAGCTCATCGACCAATTGGAAGAAAGCGACGACGTGCAAGAAGTCATTCACAATTGGGAAAACGACGACGAAGACGACGAATGAAGCGCCTCTTAGCCTTGGTGACGGCTCTCTGCCTGACGTTTCTCTTGTTCAGTCTCGCCACCCAGTGGGTGAGCGACAACGGGGCCTACTACCGACGGCAGATGATTCAAAACGACATTCCCCGGGTCACGGGGAAGTCGTTGAAGGAATTGGACGAAATTTCCGACGGGCTTCGAGATTATTTAAAGCGGGGCGACGAAAGGGCCTTGACGCCTTATTTCTCCAAGAGCGAAGTGGATCACATGGTGGACGTCTACGCCTTGTTTCACTTAATGCGTCGGCTGAGTCTCGCCGCCATCGTTCTTGCTGCTATGAGCTTTTATTTTCCGGCGAGAAGAGCGGGGATGAGGGAAGGCTTAAGAAGCGTAGGCAAGGCCACCATCGTCTTGATCGCGGCCTTCGCCCTATTGGCCCTTCTCATCGCCGCGAACTTTTCAAAAGCGTGGTACACCTTCCACACCTTGTTTTTCTCTAACAAGCTGTGGCTTATGGACCCCGAAAAAGATCTGATGATTCAAATGTTGCCGGAGCCTTTTTTCTTCGGCATGGTCAAGCAAATCGGCCTTGTCATGGCCGTCGGGCTTTTAATTTTAGCCTCTCTTGCTTTTTTGAAAGGAAACAGAAATGAAATTAAATAAAACCATCGACCACACCATACTCAATGCCGACGCGACGAAAGAGGCGGTAATCAAGATCATCGACGAAGCGAAGAAATATGAATTCGCCTCGGTTTGCCTCGAACCTTGCTGGGTCTCCCTTGCCGCCGAACGGCTGAAGGATTCCCCCGTAAAGGTGTGTACCGTCATCGGCTTTCCCTTGGGAGCCAATACGAAGACGGTAAAGGCCTTTGAAGCGAAAGAAGCCGTGGATAACGGCGCCGACGAAGTGGACATGGTCTTGAACATCGGCGCGCTGAAAAGCGGCGACGACGCTTTGGTGCTCGAGGACATGAAGGCCGTGCGAGAAGCGGCGAAAGATGCCGTGGTGAAGGTCATTCTTGAAACCTGCCTCTTAACCGACGATGAAAAGAAAAAAGCCTGCGCCCTGGCTAAGGAAGCGGGGTTGGACTTTGTGAAGACCTCCACGGGCTTTTCCACGGCAGGTGCCACGGTGAAAGATGTGAAGCTCATGCGGGATGCCGTCGGCGACACCATGGGCGTCAAAGCCAGCGGCGGCATTCGCGACACAAAAACCGCCGAAGCCATGATCGCCGCCGGCGCCAGTCGCATCGGCGCATCGAAATCCATCGCCATTATAGGAGAATAAAATGAATCCGATCGCATTTACGCTTTTCGGATTGGAGGTGCGCTGGTACGGTATCCTCATCGCCTGTGGCGCCTTGCTCGGTATTTTCTTTGCGGAAAAACTCATCGAGCGAAATCCACGGGTGCCGGAAGATGCGGTGGTGGACGCCAGCATCTTCGCTTTGCCATTAGGCATTGTCGGCGCCCGCACCTATTACGTGCTATTTGAGTGGGACTACTACAGCGCCCATCTGTCAGAAATATTTGCCATCAGAAACGGCGGCCTCGCCATTCACGGCGGCCTCCTCGGCGGCTCGCTGGTGATTTTAATCTACTGTTTGGTGAAGAAAGTCAGCTTTTTCGAGCTCTTGGATATGCTCGCGCCGGGCGTGGTCTTGGCACAGGGCATCGGCCGCTGGGGAAACTTCATGAACGGCGAAGCCCACGGCGGCGTCACCAATGTGCCTTGGGCCATTAATGTGGGCGGGCAGATGGTTCATCCTACATTTTTATACGAATCCATTTTAGATGTGAGCATATTCCTCATACTCTATTTCTACGTTTCAAAGAGGCGCCGCTTTCCCGGCGAAATGGCAGGGATCTATATGATCCTCTACAGCATCGGCCGCTTCTTTATCGAAGGCCTTCGCACGGACAGCCTTTATATCGGCCCCTTGCGTACGGCGCAAGTGATGAGCCTCATCGTCATCGCACTCGGAATCTTGCTCTTAATCATTCAACCGAAGCGCGCAAAAGCGGGAGATTATAAGCTTACGGAGCCCGTCTCGAAGAAAAGTGAATAAAAAATCAGAAAAACCACCTTTTTTCGGTGGTTTTTTTATTTTGCGCTTGATTACCCAATTAAATAGTGTAAAATATAGATAAGTGGGACAAAGTGGTAGAAAAGGGTTTAATTGGGGGCATTATGTTTTTCGGAGAAGTCAAACATAATATCGATGCCAAGGGGCGCTTGGTCTTGCCGGCGAAATTTCGCGACGGCATTCAAGACGGTTACGTCATGACCAAGGGCTTGGATCAGTGCATCTTTTTATTCCCCATGGACGAATGGCGCCGCATGGAAGAAAAGCTCAAGAGCTTGCCCTTAACCCACAAAGACGCCCGTGCCTTCGTTCGCTACTTTTTCTCCGGAGCTTGCGACGGCGAACTGGACAAACAGGGGCGGGTGCGCATTCCTCAAAACCTCATGAACTATGCACAGCTCGATGCCACCACGGTGATTATCGGCGTGGGAACGCGTATGGAAATTTGGTCCGAAGACTTGTGGGATGCCTATTCTGAAGACGACGCACTGTCCTACGATCAAATTGCACAACAACTATCCGACCTGGGCATTTAGGAGGGGCTATGGATTTCAAACACGTACCCGTCCTATGTGACGAGGTTATCGAAGGATTACAACTCAAACCCGACGGCATTTACGTAGACGGCACCTTGGGCGGCGGCGGCCACAGCGGCGAAATTTTAAAGCGCCTGGATGGGGGACTACTCGTGGGCATCGACCAGGATGACGCGGCTCTGTCTGCGGCGAAAAAGCATTTGGAAACCATCGGCGGCAACTTTCGCTTGGTGAAAGGCAATTTCGTCGACATGCCCGCCATTTTAAAAGCATTACATATTGAGCGTGTCGACGGCATTCTCTTGGACATCGGCGTCAGCTCCCATCAATTCGACACGGCGGAGCGGGGCTTCAGTTACCGCTTCGACGGCCCCCTGGACATGCGCATGGATAAGGACGCATCGATAAGGGCCTACGACATCGTCAACACCTACAGCGAAAAGGATCTGGCGAAGATCATCAAGACCTACGGCGAAGAACGATGGGGCGATCGCATCGCCGCATTTATCGTGCGACAAAGACAAGAAGCGCCCATCACCACCACCTTCGAACTGGTGGACGTCATCAAAAAAGCCATTCCGAAAAAAGTGCGCCAAGAGGGCGGCCATCCGGCGAAGAAAACCTTTCAAGCCCTTCGCATCGCCGTGAATCGCGAGCTGGACGTGCTGGAATCCTCCATACCGGACATGGTGCGCATGTTAAAACCGGGAGGGCGACTTGCGATTATCACATTCCATTCTCTGGAAGATCGCATCGTAAAAAACAGCTTCCAATATTTGTACAAAGACTGTATCTGCCCGCCGAGGCAGCCGATTTGCACCTGCAGCAAGAAGCGGGAGATCGAAATTATAACGAGAAAGCCCATTACGGCATCGGATAAAGAGCTGGAAGAAAACCATCGGGCCCATTCGGCAAAGCTTCGCATTGCTGAAAAAGTTGAGGGGGAGTGATATAATGAAACAAGTCGAAAAGAAACGTCCCCGTCGTCGGTCCGCCCGGCGTCACAGAAGATGGGTTTCCCGTTCCGGTCTTCTCGCCGTTATCCTGTGCATGCTCAGCGTGACAGCCTTTTTGCAGCTGCGGGCGCACACCCATATCGCCTTACTTAATGCGGCCATCGAAAGCCAAAACAGGGCTTTGGAAGAGATGGACAAAACCTACAGGGACATGAATGCCGACTTAGATGAAATTAAAAATTCAGACGAGATTATGAAAAAAGCGAAATTTCAACTGGGCATGGTCTATCCCGACAACGACCAGGTAAAATACATCGACGTCCGCCTTCGCAATGAAGAAAGTGACGTTAACGAAAACGTCTACCTGAACCCGGTTATCTCCGTTCTGCATATTTTCAATAAAAAGTAGGAGGCTCTTGTGGGAGAGCAGAAAATAAAACAGACGAAAAGAGTGAGAAAGAGAAAAAGAGATCGCCGATTTCTTTTATCCCATCTGAGACGGATGGATAAAAAAGTGGCTTTTCTATATGTGTTTCTCTTCTTGCTCTTTTTTATTTTGTGGGGGCGCGTGGCGTATTTACAAATCGTCGATGCCGACAATTTAACCCGCCAAGCCCTGGCCCTCAATACGAAAGGGAAAATAAAGCCCGAGCGCGGCTTGATTTTTGATGCCGAGGGAAATAAATTGGTGGGCAATATCAGTAAATCCGATATATATTTGGATACGCAGGTACTGGCCAAGGCTAAGGACAGCGAAAAGCAGAGAAGCAAGCTGAGGAGCTTTGCATTAAAGAATTTGGAAATGACCGAGGCCCAATACGACGCCCGCATGAAAAAAAGCGGCCACGTGCTCTTAAAGGGCAATGTGGACCGCTCCGTCGCGCTGAAGTTGCGCGATTCGGACATTCCCGGCGTCGTAGTGGAAGATTTCGAAGCCCGCACCTATCCCAACAACGACCTGGCATCTCTGGTGCTCGGCTTTGCGGGAAAAGAAGGTGACGGCCGCTACGGCATCGAAAAGTATTACGACGACGATCTGCGTCTCGCGCCCTCTTTCGGCAAAAAAAGAGATAATGCCGTGCCCATTCAGGCCGGGGCCAATTTAAAATTGACCATATCAGAGTCCTTGCAGCGAAAGACTGAGGATATACTGGACTCCCATTGGGAGAAAAATCGTGCTCACCGCATTACGGCCATCGTTCAGGAGACCCAAACCGGCGCCATTCGCGCCATGGCTTCCACGGACGATTACGATTTAAACCATCCCTACAGCCCGACGACGAAAGAGCAGAAGGCCGTGTGGAAGGATTTAAAGAGCGAACAAAAATCGAAAATTTTGTACAATAACTGGCGCAATTTTTCCGTCAGCGACACCTATGAGCCGGGTTCCACCTTTAAAACCATTACGGCGGCTGCCGCTTTGGAAGAGGACACGACGAATCCGAAAAAGCATTATTACTGCACGGGCTACGTCAGGGACATTCCCGGCGTGACCATCACCTGCACATCCCTTCCCAATCCCCACGGTGACATTACCATGGACAAGGCTTTTTCCGAGTCCTGCAATGTCACCTTCGTCAATATCGCCAGGGAGCTTTCCAAGGAAGGTCTTCTGAAATACATTCAGGCCTTCGGCTTCGGCGAGGTGACGGGCATCGATTTGCCGGCGGAACAAAAGGGGCTCGTGCCTAAAAGCGTGAAAGAAATCAACGAAGCGCGCCTGGCTACCATGAGTTACGGCCACGGCATTGCCGTGACGCCGATTCAAATGGTGACGGCGGTTTCTGCCGTGGCAAACGGCGGCTATCTCTTAAAGCCTTATGTGGTCGATGAGGTTCAAGACGTCAGCGGCCGTGTCCTGGCAAAAAACGAACGCACCGTGCGTCGCCAAGTCATTTCCGAATCCACCAGCGAAACCATGCGCACCCTTTTAATGCACGTGGTGGATCACGGCACCGGCACCATGGGGGCGGTGAACCGCTACCACGTCGGCGGCAAGACCGGCACGGCAGGCAAGGTTTCGGAAACCGGCGGCTACGAAAAGGACAAGTACATCAGCTCCTTCGTTTCGGTGGCGCCCATCGAAGATCCGAAATACACGGTGCTGGTCGTGGTGGAAGAGCCCGAAGGCGATTACTTCGGCGGCACCGTGGCCGCGCCCATCGCTTCCGAGATTATGGCTGCGGCCCTTCAAGAAGGAAATGTCGCGCCCACGGGCAGCGATCAATCGCAAAAGACGAAAAAAGTCATTGTTCCCGATGTGAAACACATGCTTTTGGAAGATGCGGGGAAAGTGCTAACCGATGCGGGCCTGAAATTTAATATGGCATCGGAAAATGTCGGCGACTTCGGCATGGTCATTCAACAGGCTCCGGAAGCGGGCACGGAAGTAGACGAAAACACCATCGTCGACTTAAAGATCGACCCCAATGACGGTAAAGAGCGGAGCGTTCCCAATTTCAGAGGCAAGACGAAAAAGCAAGTCGAAAAGATTTTAGAAGACTCCCAACTGGACTACGTTCTGGAAGGGGAGGGGACCGTGGTCAGTCAAGAGCCCTTGGCGGGACAAATTCTGCCGAAAGGGGCGAAGATCGTGATTCGCTTCGAAGCAGATGTGAACGACGATCAGACGGATAAAAATTCGACAGATTCCAATGGGGACCATTCGAAAACAACGAAAGAAAAGACAAAAAAGACGCGCAAAGCGCGTAACGATAAAAAGGAGTAGGCAAGCATGAGCATAGGCACAGGACTAAAGAGTCTGGCCATCGGGTGGATTCTCGCCATGATCGGCGGTAAGGTTTTTATTCCAATGTTAAGAAAACTGCACGCAGGACAGGAAATACGTGAAGACGGGCCTCAGAGCCATTTGTCGAAGGCGGGCACGCCGACCATCGGCGGGGTGATCTTTCTGACGGCAGCCCTTCTCGGGACGATTCTTACCGGCAATATGACTTACGAGGTGGCGGTTCTTTTTATCTCCACCTTCGGCTTCGGCCTCGTGGGCTTTATCGACGACTACATTAAAGTCGTGAACAAGAGAAATCTGGGCTTTACGGCGTTGCAAAAATTGTTGGCACAGATATTTATCGCCGTATTGCTTTATATCCTCATTGTCAGATCCGAACACCTGACGACGGCGGTCCTCTTGCCGGGGACCATGCGGCCGGTGGATTTCGGCATGTTCTTTATTCCCTTTATTATTTTCGTCGTCGTAGGCACGGTGAATTCCGTAAACCTCACCGACGGACTGGACGGCCTTTCATCCACGGTCACCACCATACTCATGCTGTTTTTTGCCTTGGTCAGCGCAAAAATGGGACGGACCTCCGTCGCCTTATTCTGCCTGGTTCTCGCAGGCGGCCTCTTGGGATTTTTGTTTTACAACAAATATCCCGCCAAGGTCTTTATGGGGGACACGGGCTCTTTGGCATTGGGCGGCGCCGTGGTTGGCATCGCCATACTGCTCAATTTACCCTTGTTGCTTCCCATTTGCGGCGGCATTTACTTTATCGAAACCCTGTCCGTTATTTTGCAAGTAATCTCCTTTAAAACGAGGGGAAAGCGGATTTTTCTTATGAGCCCCATTCATCACCACTTCGAACAAAAGGGGATGAAGGAAGTTCAAATCGTCGCCATGTTCGCTGCGGTGGAACTGATCCTCTGTATCATAAGTTATTTCTTGGTTTTTTAGGAGCGCATGATGAAGAATAAGAAAATTTTAATATACGGCTTAGGAACCACGGGCACAAGTGCCATCGACGCCTTAAAAGACGAGAATGAACTTTACGTTTACGACGACGATGAGGCGAGGGCGAACATGCTGGAAGGAGAGTTCCCCTTTTACGACGGCCAGGACGTGGATTTCGTCGTAAAGAGCCCGGGCATTCCTCTGGACAGCGGCTTGCTGCCTGAGTTTGAGGAGAAAGAAATCCCCGTTATTTCCGATATCGAATTGGCCTATCGCATTTCCGAATGCGAAAATTTCATCGCCATTACGGGAACCAACGGAAAGACCACGACGACGGATCTCTTGTATCATTTGCTCATCGACGGCGGGAAGGTCGCCTATGTGGGCGGCAATATCGGCGTCGGCGTCTTGCCTCTGGCAAAACGGGCGAAGAAAGACGATTACCTAGTCATCGAATGTTCCAGCTTTCAATTGGAAACCACCTTGGACTTTAAACCGAAGGTAGCGATTTTAACGAATATTACGGAAGACCATCTGGATCATCACAAATCCGTGGAAGCTTATCGCAAGAGCAAGGAAAAAGTCTTTGCCAATCAAGATTCTTCCGACGTACTTATTTTAAATATCGACGACCCCTACCTGGCCATGATCGGCGAGGAGATGGACCGCGCCTTGGTGGTCAGCACGACACCCATTCAACAGGACGGTGCCTACAAGGATCAGGACTTGCTCTACCTTTCTCACGAGGGCGAGCACATTCCCCTGATGAAGCGATCCGAGATGCTGCTGGTAGGCGATCACAATGTGCGTAATGCCTTGGAGGCCGCCCTTTGCGCCTATGTCCTCGGCGTGGACGTGGCATCCATTAAAAACACCTTGATGAATTATCGCGGCGTCAGTCACCGCATGGAATACGTGGACACCTTTAACGGCGTCGATTACTACAACGACTCCAAGGGAACCAATCCCGATTCCACGGATGTGGCCCTGGCGAGTCTCGCGAAGCCCATTCATCTCTTGGCGGGGGGCTTCGACAAGGGAAGCGACTTTAAAGCCCTCTTCGAAAAACACGCCGCCTCCATCGCCGGTCTCTATGTCTTCGGTGCGACGAAAGCCGTGATAAAAGAAGAGGCAATGGAAGCCGGCATCAAGAATGTATTGGAATTCGAAACCATGAAAGAGGCCACGGAAGCGGCAATGGATTGCGCCAAGGAGGGAGAGGCGGTATTGCTTTCTCCGGCCTGCGCGTCGTGGGATCAGTTCCCCAATTACAGAGTGCGCGGCGATGAATTTAAAGCAATCGTAAGGGAGAGATGGAGCTGATTAAATCATGGAACGAATCCGAAAATACGCCGATCCGCCCCTGTTTATCGCCATCGTTTCGCTTCTCGTCATCGGCGTCTTTATGGTGGCGTCCAGCTCCTTTACCACAGGCTTGGCGGAACACGGCGACGGCACGTATTTTTTTAAGCGGCATCTGATTTTTCTCGTCATAGGAATCGTGGCCGCCGGCGTCGGCTATGTGGTGCCTTTAAAGACCTTTCAACGCTTTGCCTTTCCGGCATGGGCTTTGAGTATGGTCCTTTGCGCCGCCCTGAACACATCTTTGGGCGTCAATGTCAACGGTGCCACTCGCTGGCTTTTAATCCCGGGGACACATATACAATTTATGCCGTCGGATATTTTGAAGTACGCTTCTATTTTCTATACGGCGAATCTATGCGTGCTCCACAGGGGCAAGAGGCGAAAGGGCGGCTTTCTGCCCATCGTCACGGTGATCGGCCTGTCCGTGGTCATCGTCATGAAGGAAGACTTCTCCTCGGCCATGGTTATCGCCATCAGCCTCTTGGGGATGTTCTTTATCTCCGGCATGAATTTTGCGGAATTTGTCAGCATTCTGTCCATGGGCCTTGCGGTAATGTACTTTTTCGTCTTCCGCGTGCCCTATCGTATGAAGCGGCTCACGTCCTTTTTGAATCCCTTTGACGACATCGCCAATACGGACTGGCAATTGGCCAACTCCCTCTATGCCTTGGGCACGGGATCGGTGAAGGGGATCGGCTACTTCCGCTCCCACGAAGTGTTTAACCGCCTGCCCGAGGCCTATAACGACTTTATCTTTGCCGTCATCGGCGAAGAGTTCGGCTTCATCGGCACCACCATCGTCATCGGTCTCTTTGCCCTATTCGTGCAGCGGGGCTTTTTAACGGCGTTAAAGCAGAAGGGCCTCTATGAAAAACTGATCGCCACGGGGATTTTTCTCTCCATCGGCTTTCAAGCCTTTTTCAATATGGGCGTGGCCGCGGGAATTTTGCCCGTCACCGGCCTGACCCTGCCCTATATATCCTTCGGGGGCACGGCCCTCGTATTCGTCATGGGCATGAGCGGAATATTACTAAGATTATCGAGGAAAGGAGAATCACATTGAGAGTTATATTGTCCGGCGGCGGCACCGGCGGTCATATTTATCCGGCCCTCGCCATAAAAGAAGCCTTGGAGAAAAAGGCGGACGACATCGAATTTCTCTACGTGGGAAAAAAAGACAGCATGGAAGAAGAATTGGCGGAAGCCTATAACATTCCTTTCGCACCGGTGCACATTAAAGGCTTTCCCAGAAAGAAGATCAACAAAGATTCCATCTTAACCATGGTGGAATTGCTTCACGGCCTTCACGATGCGGGGAAGATCCTAAAAGACTTTCAGCCCGATGTGGTCATAGGTACCGGCGGCTATGTTTGTGCGCCCATCGTTTTAAAGGCACAGAGCAAAGGCATTAAAACGGTGATTCAAGAACAAAACGCCTATCCCGGCAAGACCAATCGCCTCCTGGCCAAAAGGGTAGATCTTATCGCCTACAGCTTTAAGGAAGCGGAAAAATACTTTCCGGAACAGACGAAGAAACTTTACACCGGCAATCCCATTCGCTCGACCTTTGAAAAGATCGACGAAGAGGCGGGCAGGGAAGCGGTGGGCTACAACTTGGATAAGCCCCTGGTGCTTTCCTTCGGCGGAAGCGGCGGTCAGGAATCGACCAACGAGGCGGTCCTCGAAATCATGAAAAAGCATCCGAGCCTGAACTTCCACCTGGTTCACATTACGGGGAAAGAACATTACGACGACTTCGTGAAGCGAATGAGCCAAGTGGACGACGAGTCCTACACGATATTGGATTACTCCCACCAAATCCCCGAGTACTTGGCCGTCGCCGATCTGGTGGTGGCATCCTCATCGGCCATGACCTTAGCGGAAATCAGCGCTATGCACCTGCCTTCTATTTTGATTCCCAAGGCATACACGGCGGGCAATCACCAGTACCATAACGCCATGAGCTACAAAAAATCCGATGCGGCGGTGGTCATCGAAGAAGAGGAATTAAACGGCCACGTCCTTTTGCAGACCATCGAGAACCTCTTGGATAACGAAGAAAAGCGGCGGGACATGGGAGCCAATGCCCTGCACATGGTTAACACCAAGGGCACTGACGCCATTGCTGAAGGCATTATAGGACTTGTCAGATCATGAAGCCGACGAACCAAAGAAGAAAAAGACCTCGGAAGAAAAGACTGAGGAGGAAATACAGAAATCGCCGCATCGCCCTGGTGGTCGTACTGGCAGCTGTCGTATTTGGCAGTCTCTTCGCCTTTTCCTCCCTGACGGCCTTAACCGACGTGCGCGTCACGGGGACCAAGGCCGTGTCGAAAAATGCCGTGGTGAAAATCGCCGAGGAGTCCAGAGGCAAAAGTTATTTTCGCTTAAACAAAGGCCGTTTGAAAAATCGCCTGGAGCAAATGCCCTATGTGAAAGAGGCGACCATCGGCTTAAATTTTCCCCACACCTTGACCATAAAGATCGAAGAAGAAAAGCCCTTTGCGCAACTCTACAGCGACGAAGGTTACATCCTCGTCAACGAGGACTTCAAGGCATTGGAAAAAACCCGCTCTTACAATCCCAATATGCCCAAGGTCACGGGTCTGGTGACCGAAGGCGTTCGCTTGGGTCAGGTAGCCTTTAAAAGCACGGGGAACGAAAAAAAGATCCACATGATCAAGACCCTGTTTGCATCGCCCATGAAGAAAGACATTCACACGGTCTCGATTTTGGATCGGGGCATGCGCATCGGCTTTTCCGACGGAACCTTGGTCCACATACTGAGCTTCGACGATGCGGAGTATAAGACCAAACAGTTGGAAGAAATCCGAAAAGAGATGAAGTCGAAAAACGAAGACTATCGAGAAATCTACCTGGACCAGGGGGATCATCCCGTGGCGGTCAAGCCCTCGTCTTTAGACGACGAAGGAACCGAAAACGAAGAGAGTTCAAATCTGATCGAGCGGGAAAAAGATTCGGACACGGACAAGAAAGAGAAGAAGACAAAGAAGAAAAAAGCGTCGAAGAATGAATCCGATGAGGATGAGAATACAAAGGCGGAATCAAATTCCGTCAATACCGCTGAATAAGGTAGATTCGGGAGTCAAGTTGTCTTGACTTGTACGCATTTTGTCTATAAAATAGAATAAATTGATATGATCTTAAAGGGCCTTAGTGCGCGAGTAGGAGGAGTTATATGTTGGATTTTGATATGGATCACGAAGAATTTGCAAAAATAAAAGTAGCCGGCGTCGGCGGCGGCGGAAATAATGCCGTCAATCGCATGATCAGCGCAGGCGTTAAAGGCGTGGAATTTATTGCCGTCAACACGGATCGTCAAGCCTTGAAAAATTCCCTGGCTGAAACGAAAATTCAAATCGGCGAAAAAGTAACCAAGGGCCTGGGCGCCGGTGCCAATCCCGAAATCGGCGAACAATCCGCCGAAGAAAGCATCGACGAAATCAGAGAAGCACTGCAAGGTGCGGACATGGTATTTATTACGGCCGGCATGGGCGGCGGTACCGGAACCGGTGCTGCACCGATTATTGCCGATGTAGCCAAAGACCTAAACGCCCTTACCGTCGGCGTGGTTACCCGTCCCTTCGCTTTTGAAGGTGCTCGTCGTATGAAACAAGCGATCAAAGGTATCGACGAATTAAAGGACAAAGTCGACACATTGGTCATTATTCCCAACGATCGTCTGTTCAGCATTTCCGATAAGAAGACCACCTTCTCCCAAGCCTTCCAAATGGCCGACGAGGTATTGAAGCAAGGGATTCAAGGAATCTCCGAATTAATCAGCGTTCCCAATGTCATTAATCTGGACTTTGCCGACGTAAAGACCGTTATGCACGACAAGGGCATCGCTCACATGGGTATCGGTTACGCCTCCGGCGACGATCGCGCCACGGAAGCGGCAAGAAACGCCGTGGAAAGCCCCTTATTGGAAACGTCCATCGAAGGCGCCAAGTCGGTCCTCTTAAATATTACGGCAGGCAACGACTTAGGTATGTTTGAAATGAACGAAGCGGCCGATTTAATTCGCTCCACCGTGGACGAAGACGCCAACATTATCTTCGGTGCCGGCATTGACGAATCCTTGAAAGATCAAGTGAAGATTACGGTCATCGCCACGGAATTCGGCGACGACGAAGACAATCAACCGAAAAAAGCAGGGAAGAGCTTTGTCGGATCGGGCGACGAGAAAAAAGAAGAGAAAACCGGATCCGCCAACAGAAATAAGGATGACGAGTTAAATATCCCGGATTTTCTTCGCAGAATGAGATAAGAGATTTTTGACGTATCCTTTAGGATACGTCTTTTCTTTTTTAGGAGGTGAATCATGCGCTGTCCCTATTGTCAACATTTAGAATCGAAAGTCGTCGACTCCCGGCCAACGGAAGAAGGCGCCTCCATACGGCGCAGACGGCAATGTATGTCCTGCGGCAGACGATTCACGACCTACGAGCAGGTGGAAGTCGTGCCCATGACCGTAAAGAAGAAGAGCGGCGGAATCGAGGTCTTCGACCGGAACAAAATCCTTAAAGGGCTGATCAAATCCTGTGAAAAGCGTCCCGTCTCTTTGGAAGCCATGGAAGCGGCGGTGGACGACATTGAAATGACCTTGGAAGCGAAAATGGTGAAGCAGATTTCGTCGGAAGAAATCGGCGAAATGATTTTGGAGCGGCTAAAGGATTTAGACGAAGTGGCCTACGTGCGCTTCGCTTCCGTCTACAGGCGCTTCCAAGACATCGACAGTTTTATGGCGGAGCTGGAAGAGCTGCGCAAAAAGAAAACGGATTGAGGCCATGGATTTATTTTCATTTCAAGCGGAAAATCATTTAGAAAAAAGTGCCCCTCTTGCCCAACGTATGCGGCCCAAGACTTTGGACGAGTACGTGGGACAGGACCACGTGGTGGGCAAGGGCAAATACATCGACCGTCTCATACGCTCGGGCTTTATGCCCTCCCTTCTCTTTTACGGGCCGCCGGGCATCGGAAAGACCACTCTGGCCGAGATGATGGCCCACGTATCCAACCGGGCCTTCGTGCCTTTAAGTGCCGTGACGAGCAATGTCAAAGAGCTCCGGAAGGTGCTTGAGGAGGCCGAGGACCGCTTGGGCGCACAGGGCCGGGAGACGATTTTATTTTTAGATGAGATCCACCGCTTCAACAAGTCGCAACAAGACGTGTTGCTTCCTTATGTGGAAAAAGGGAAGATCATTTTAATGGGCGCTACCACGGAAAACCCATACTTTTACGTCAACGGCGCCCTGCTCTCCAGATTGCAGGTGGTGCAGCTCCATCCTCTGGACGATAAGGCCGTGAAAGAGCTCCTGATGCGAGCTTTAAAGGACGAGAAGAAGGGCTACGGCAAAGACAGTATTACCTTCGAAGACGGGGCGCTGGAAAATTTAATCGCCATGAGCCACGGCGACGGCAGATACGCCCTAAACCTATTGGAGATCGTGGTACTGAGCACGCCGCCGGCAGCGGACGGAAGCATTTATATTACGAAACAGGATCTGGCGGATTCGTCTTTAAACAACAATCAGCGTTACGACCGGGACGGAAACAATCACTATGATACGATTTCCGCCTTTATAAAATCCATTCGGGGTTCGGATCCCGATGCGGCCATTTATTACATGGCAAAGATGTTGGATTCCGGCGAAGAGCCCGAATTCATCGCCCGCCGCATGATTATTTCCGCTTCGGAAGACATATCCAATGCAGATCCTCACGCACTGAATTTGGCCGTGGCGTGCTTTGAAGCCCTTCGCATTATCGGCATGCCCGAGGGACGCATCCCCCTGGCGCAGACGGCGGCCTATTTGGCCTCGGCGCCGAAGAGCAATCGAAGCTATCTCGCCATAGGAGAGGCCCTAAGCGACGTGAAAAAGGGCGTGGGCTCCGTGATACCGCCCTATTTAAGGGATCAGCATCAGCCCATGGACGCCCATGAAGGCTATCGCTACCCTCACGATTACCCGGAGGGTTATGTGCCGCAGCGGTACCTGCCCTTGGACATGGAAGAAAAAACATATTACCGACCGACGGATCGAGGCTATGAGGAAAAGCTCGCCGCGTATTTAGATAAGTTAAAACAGGAGGACACCAGTGGAAATTCGTGAAGTATTAGAAAATTATAAAGATTACTTAGGACAGGATTTGGTCTTGGAAGGATGGATTAAAACCTCCAGAGATTCGAAAAATTTCGGCTTTATCCAACTGTCCGACGGCAGCGGCTTCGACGGGATTCAAGTGGTCTATGAGGCTGAGCGCGAAAACTTTAAGGAAATCGCCAAGTATCCGATCTACAGCTCCATTCGCGTGGAAGGAGAATTGGTGGAAAGCCCCGGGGCAAAGCAACCCATCGAAGTTCACGCAAAAAAGATTACGCCGGAGCATTTAGCCGAAAGCGACTATCCGCTGCAAAAGAAGCGTCATACCTTCGAATACTTGCGTACCAAGGCCCACCTTCGCCCGCGCACCAACACCTTCCAAGCGGTGTTCCGCGTGCGGAGCCTCATCGCCTTTGCGGTTCACGAATTTTTCCAACAACGCCGCTTCGTCTACGTTCACACGCCGATTATTACGGCCAGTGACGCCGAAGGGGCAGGGGAAATGTTCCAAGTCACCACATTGGATTTAAACAATCCGCTGAAAAATGACGAAGGCAAAGTGGATTTCAGCCAAGATTTCTTCGGTAAGCACACGAATTTAACGGTGAGCGGCCAATTACAAGGGGAAGCTTTCGCCACGGCCTTCAGAAACATCTATACCTTCGGCCCCACCTTCCGTGCGGAAAACTCCAACACCCAACGCCACGCGGCGGAATTTTGGATGATTGAGCCGGAAATGGCCTTCGCCGATTTGGAAGACAATATGAATGTGGCGGAAGACATGCTCAAGTACATTATTAACTATGTCTTTGAACACGCGCCTCAAGAAATGGAATTTTTCAATTCCTTTATCGATAAGGGATTGATCGACCGCTTGAAAAACGTCGTGGAATCGGAATTCGTGCGGATCACCTACACGGAAGCCATCGACATTTTGGAAAAGAGCGATCGGGAATTTAAGTACCCGGTGAGTTGGGGCATCGACCTGCAAACGGAACACGAACGCTACATTACGGAAGAAGTTTACAAAAAGCCCGTGTTCATCGTGGACTATCCCAAGGAAATCAAGGCTTTTTACATGCGTGAAAACGAAGATAAGAAAACCGTCGCCGCCATGGACCTTTTGGTGCCGGGCATCGGCGAAATCATCGGCGGAAGTCAAAGGGAAGAGCGCCTGGACGTTCTCTTGGCCAAGCTCGACGAATTCGGACTGGATCAGGAAAGCTACAGCTGGTACATGGACCTTCGCCGCTACGGCAGCGTGGTACACTCGGGCTACGGCTTGGGCTTTGAACGTGCCGTCATGTACATTACCGGCATGAAAAACATTCGCGACGTCATTCCCTTCCCGCGGACCGTCGGCAATGCAGAATTTTAGAAAGGCGACATACGATGAGAAATTATGATCCGAAAGTAATCGAGAAGAAGTGGCAGGATTTTTGGGACGAGCACGAAACCTATAAGGCCGTGATCGAGCCCGACAAGAAAAAATTCTATCCCTTAGTCGAATTCCCCTATCCATCGGGCCAAGGGCTTCACGTCGGTCACCCGCGCCCCTATACGGCCTTGGATATCGTGGCGAGAAAGCGCCGCTACGAAGGCGAAAACGTCATTTTTACTATGGGCTGGGACGCATTCGGCCTGCCTACGGAAAATTACGCCATTAAAAATAAAATTCACCCGCGCATCGTCACGGAAAACAACATCGCCAATTTCAAAAAGCAATTAAAGAGCCTGGGCTTCAGCTTCGACTGGTCGAGAGAAATCAATACCACCGATCCCAAATACTATCGCTGGACCCAATGGATCTTCCTTCAAATGTTTAAACACGGCCTGGCTTATAAGGAAGAAATGCCCGTCAACTGGTGTCCCTCCTGTAAGGTAGGTCTCGCCAACGAAGAAGTCGTCGGCGGCAAATGCGAGCGCTGCGGCACGGAAGTAAAGCACAAGCGGCGCAGCCAATGGATGTTGAAGATCACCGCCTACGCCGATCGCCTCTTGGAAGGCTTGGATCATGTGGACTTTATCGAGCCTGTTAAGATTCAACAACGGAACTGGATCGGCAAGAGCGTCGGTGCGGAAATTCATTTTAAAGTGAAAGACACGGACACGGTGCTCAACGTCTTTACCACCCGTCCCGACACCTTGTTCGGCGCCACCTATATGGTCGTGGCACCGGAACATCCCTTGGTGAAAGATCACCGCGACATGATTAAAAACATCGATGCCGTGGACGCCTACATCGCCGAAGTGGAAAAGAAATCGGATTTCGAGCGCACGGAGCTCGCCAAAGAAAAAACCGGCGTCGCGTTGGAAGGCCTCTACGGCATTAATCCGGCCACCGGAAAAGACATTCCCATTTGGATTTCCGACTACGTCTTAATGAGCTACGGCACCGGCGCCATTATGTCCGTGCCTGCCCACGACCAACGTGACTGGGAATTTGCGACGAAATTCGGCCTGCCCATCGTCCCCGTCATCGACGGCGGCAATGTGGAAGAGGAAGCCTATGTAGACGTTCACTCCGGCCACATGATTAACTCCGGTTTCCTCGACGGCATGGAAGTGGAAGATGCCATTCACAAAATGATCGAATGGATTACGGAGAAAGGACTTGGCAAGCGCCAAACCAATTATAAATTGCGGGACTGGGTCTTCTCCAGACAACGGTACTGGGGCGAGCCGATCCCCCTCATTCACTGCGACGATTGCGGCTGGGTACCGGTGCCCGAAGATCAACTGCCCTTGGAGCTTCCCGAAGTGAAAAATTACGAGCCCACGGACAACGGCCAATCGCCCTTATCTGAAGTGGAAGATTGGGTTCACACCACCTGCCCGAAATGCGGCAAGCCCGCCATGCGCGAAACGGACACCATGCCTCAATGGGCGGGAAGTAGCTGGTACTATCTGCGCTACACCGATCCCCACAACGACGAAGCATTGGCAAGCAAAGAGGCCCTGGAATACTTTATGCCCGTGGATTGGTACAACGGCGGCATGGAACACACCACCTTGCACTTGCTGTACTCCCGCTTCTGGCACAAATTCCTCTACGACATCGGCGTCGTGAATACGGACGAGCCCTATCAAAAGCGCACGAGCCACGGCATGATCTTAGGGGAAGACGGCGGAAAAATGAGCAAGAGCCGCGGCAATGTCATTAATCCCGACGACATCGTCAATCAATACGGCGCCGATACCCTGAGAACCTACGAAATGTTTATCGGTGACTTCGAAAAATCCGTGCCCTGGTCCGACAACAGCGTCAGAGGCTGTCGCCGGTTCCTGGAGCGGGTGTGGAGTTTGGCGGAAGACATTCAACCGGGCAGCGGTTACAGAAAAGAGACGGAAGTCTTCATGCACCAAACCATAAAAAAAGTCAGCCACGATTACGAGCACTTAAAAGCCAACACGGCCATCGCTCAATTGATGAGCGCCGTGAATCTCTTCCAAAAAGAGGGCGTCAACGAAGCGGAATTTAAATCCTTCCTGATCCTCTTAAGCCCCGTGGCTCCTCACATCACGGAAGAATTGTGGGAGGCATGTAACTTCGGCGGCCATTTATGCGAACAATCCTGGCCGAGCTACGACGAAGACAAGACCGTGGAAGATGTGGTGGAAGTCCCCGTTCAATTTAACGGCAAGGTACGATTCAAAATCACATTGCCCAGAGAAGCATCCCAAGACGAAGCCCTGGGCGTTTTACACGGCGATGAAAACTTCCTCAAACAGACGGAAGGCAAAAATGTCGTGAAAGAAATCTACGTTCCAGGTAAGATTTTGAATGTGGTTGTCAAGTAGATTGACAGCCACCGGTGAATGAGGTATCTTATTCGTATAAAAAGACTAGGGATTAAGGAGGTGAAGACATGAAGTTATCGACGAGAGGTCGTTACGGACTCATGGCCATGTACCATTTGGCGGAAAATTACGGCAAGGGACCTTTATCGGTCAACTACATCGCCGAAGCCGAAGGTCTGAGCGTGGCCTATCTGGAGCAATTGTTTTCACGCTTAAAAAAACGCAAGCTGGTAGAGAGCATCCGAGGCGCTCAAGGCGGCTACGTCTTGGCGGCACCGCCGGAAGAGATCGCCATCGCCGATGTCATCGCCGCATTAGAAGGAGAAATGGCTTTTTCCTGTTGTAGCGGCGACGATGACATTTCCTGTGATCGGGGAGAAGCCTGCTCGGCGAAGTCGATCCTGGATCGCATCCAAGAAGAAGTGGACGGCGTTTTAAAATCCATGACTCTCGCGGATATGAGGTAGTCTATGCACCAATTCGATTCCTTTTTCGACGTGGTGACGCCGAATTTCCTCGTCGTCATCCGGGGGCTCTTGCTTATCCTGCTTATTGCCCTAAGCGTCTACTACCTTATCAACATCGGCAATCAATACATCGATAAAAGCAGGCGTATTCATCTGGATCTGAGATTGGTCGGGCTTTTTCTCTTGGGGATATTGGTCCTCATTGCCCTTCGCTACGTGTTTTCAAAATTTCCCGTTTTGCGAACGGCATTGGCGGCCTTCTTTATCTCCGTGATTTTGGCCTATATCATCAATCCGTTGGTTAATTATTTGGAGACGAAGCGCATCCCCAGGCGATTCGGCGTGCTCATCGTTTACGTGGGCTTTATTCTCGCTTTGGTGCTTTTGTTTGTTGTGGTCCTGCCGAAGACCATCGAAGAGCTGAGAAATTTATTTATCGCTCTGCCTCAGTGGCTAAACGAATGGAACGCTCGCATCTTGGATGCGTCGGACAAAATCGAAAAGATGACGAATCTTGACATGACGCGGATTATGTCCAGCGGGCAGAAACAGGTGGAAGCTTATTTAAATTCCCTGGAGAACACCTTTGTCGACAAGGTCCGCTCCATGGCCAGCGGCATGTATGCTGCCCTCGGACGCATGGTGAGCTTTGTTTTGGTCTTGATCCTCACCTACTACTTTACGGTGGATAAAAATCGCATCAAGGTGAAATTGTATAAGGCCATCCCTTCCGGTTTCCGGACGGATATTTTGAACCTGGCCTCTGAAATAAACGCGGCCATGATGGAATTTGTCAAAGGGAAATTGCTCCTCGCCGTCATCGTCGGCTTAATGACCATGTGCATGCTCTTTATTCTGGGCGTCAATTTCGCCGTGGCCATCGGCCTGATCACCATGATCGCCGACATCATTCCCTACATCGGGCCCTTCCTCGCCTTCGTGCCGGCCTTCTTCTTTTCCTTTATGGATTCCTGGACCAAGGCTTTATGGGTATCGATCTTTTTCGTCTTTCTGCAATGGGCGGAAAACAATCTGTTCGCGCCGAAAATTTTGGGCAAACGCACCGGGCTTCACCCGGCCGTCGTCCTCATGTGTATCTTTATCGGCGGCGGCACCTTCGGCGTCATGGGTATGATTTTATCCGTGCCCGTGTTCTCCATTTTGGTCATCATTAAAAACTTCATCCTCATGAAGTTGCGCGACGGCAAGCGAAAAAAAGAAGAATTGAGACAAGTACAATAAGTGGCGGAGATCCGTCACTTATTTTATTTGGCCAAAGGCCGCGGCGACGGGAGAAAATTGACTTTCCATGCGGCCAACTTTATAATTTTAATCAGAGACTATACAAATATCGGGAGGCATTATGAAACCATTGGGATTACACGAGATACGCTCTGCGTTCTTGGATTATTTTGAACAAAACGAACACCTGGCTTTGCCCAGCTTTTCTTTGGTACCGAAGGGGGACAAGTCCCTACTTTTAATCGGTGCAGGCATGGCGCCGATGAAGAAATTCTTTACGGGCGAAGCGGAACCTCCCGCCCACCGCGTTTGTACATCGCAAAAGTGCATTCGCACCGGCGATATCGAAAACGTGGGCAAGACCGACCGTCACGCCACGTTTTTTGAAATGCTCGGAAACTTTTCCTTCGGCGATTACTTTAAACACGAAGCCATTCACTGGGCCTGGGGATTTTTAACCGGCGTCTTGGAAATCGACCCGAACCTTCTTTGGGCCACGGTCTACTTAGATGACGACGAAGCCTTCACCATTTGGAACGAAGAGATCGGCCTGCCGAAAGAGCGCATCGTGCGTTTGGGCAAGGACGACAACTTCTGGGAGCTTGCCGTCGGCCCCTCCGGTCCCTGCTCGGAAATCTATTTCGACCGCGGCGAAAAACACGGCTGCGGCGATCCCGACTGTAAGCCCGGTTGCGACTGCGACCGCTACATCGAAGTGTGGAATCTGGTCTTCACCCAATTCGATAAAGACGAAGAAGGCGAGTACCACCCTCTGGCCAATCCCAATATCGATACGGGGATGGGACTCGAGCGCATTGCATCGGTGCTTCAAGATGCGAACAATATTTTTGAAATCGACGCCATCAACGCCATCTTGCAAGACGTTTGTCGCATGGCGAATTACGAATACGGCACGGACAAAAAGAAAGATGAATCGGTGCGAGTCATCACCGACCATATCCGCGCCATTACCTTTATGATTTCCGACTCCATTGTCCCTTCCAACGAAGGACGGGGCTATGTGGAACGGCGCCTCACCCGCCGCGCCGCCAAGCACGGGCGGAATCTGGGCATCGAAGGGGCGTTTTTATACAAACTATGCGAAAGCGTCATCGATTCCTGGAAGGTTCAGTACAAAGAGTTGGACGACAATCGGGAAGTCATCGCCAGAGTTATTCTGCGTGAAGAAGAGCGCTTCCTTAAGACCCTTGAAACGGGCATGAGCCTCCTCGATGAGGAAATCGAAAAATTAAAGGCCGAAGGCAAGAAAGAGCTGGGAGGCGCCGAAGCCTTTAAGCTCTACGACACCTACGGTTTTCCCGTGGACCTCACCGAAGAAATCCTCGCCGATGCGGGGCTGGCTCTGGACGAAGCGGGCTTTGAAAATGAAATGGAAGCGCAAAAAGAGCGGGCGAGAGAAGCCCGGGACGACTCCGACAATATCGGCTGGTCCAGTATGTCTTCCTACGAGCTCAACGATGTAGACGAAAGCATCGAATTTGTCGGCTACGACACCACCGAAGTGAAGGAAGGCAAGCTGTTGCACATTCTCGCCGGCGGCGAAGAAGTGGATCAATTAGGCGCCGGAGAAAAGGGCGTCTTCTATCTCACGCCCACGCCCTTTTATGGCGAAAGCGGCGGCCAAATCGGCGACACGGGAATCATTGCCGGCGACGGCTTTGAAATTCAAGTTGAAGATACGCAAAAGACGAAAAGCGGCCACATTTATTCCATCGGTACCGTGACGGAAGGCATTGCATCGACGGGGGCCGTGAAGGCCTCGGTGGACGAAAGACGCCGCGAAAAAATTCGCCGCAACCACTCCGTCACCCACTTGCTCCACAAGGCGCTGAAAGATCAATTAGGCGATCACGTCAATCAAGCGGGCTCCTATGTCGGCCCCGACTTTATGCGCTTCGACTTCACCCACTACGAAGCCGTATCCCAAGAGGATCTGCGCGCCATTGAAAAAGCCGTGAACGAAGCGATTTTTAAGTCCCTTCCCGTCAAGACGGAAGTCCTCTCTTACGACGAAGCCAAGGACAAAGGGGCCGTGGGACTCTTCGAAGATAAATACGGCGACAAGGTGCGCGTCGTCTCCATGGGCGATTACTCCATGGAACTTTGCGGCGGTACCCACGTGGACAACACGGCGCAAATCGGTCTCTTTAAGATCTTATCGGAAAGCGGTATTTCCGCCGGCGTCCGCCGTATGGAAACCGTCACCGGTCCCGCCGTTTACGAGCTGCTCAATCGCTCCATGGGCATGAACAAAAAAATCGCAGGCCTCTTAAAGGCCACTGACGACGTGGTCATCGACAAGCTTGTCCAACACTTGGATAAGGAAAAAGGCCTGGAAAAAGAATTGACGAAACTTCACGCCGACATGGCCAAGAGCAAAATGGCGGAAGAAGTAGGAGATAAAGAAGCCATCGCCGGCATCGACGTGATCCGGGGCCACTTTACCGACGTCAGCGTGGAAGATCTCAGAAACATGGCGGAAAATTTGCGGGACAAAGAAACTGCCCTGGTCATTTTATCTACCGTTTCCGACGGCAAGGTCAATTTTGTCTGCGCATCGCCGAAGTCCTTAATCGAAAAAGGCTTTAAGGCCGGGGACATCGTCCGCGAGGTGGCAAAAATCGCCGGCGGCGGCGGTGGCGGTCGCCCCGACATGGCCACGGCAGGCGCCAAGGACGCCGGCAAAGTCCAAGAGGCCATGGACAAGGTAAAAGATATTGTAAATGCCATTGGAAATTAATGTATGCCGATGAAATTTATGATATAATGCTCCTATGGAGGAGATTATATGGACAATAATCAATTTGAGACGCATATATTCGAAAAAACCAATGGTGACAGCGAGAAAATTCGTGACGGGATTACTACCGTATTTCATGCGTTAGAGGATAAGGGATACGATCCCATCGATCAAATTATTGGCTATATATTATCCGGAGACCCCACCTATATAACAAGCCATTTAGACGCGCGAAGTATCATTCAATCCATTGAACGTGACGAACTTCTGTCAGAGCTGCTGACATTCTATTTAAAGGAAGATTAGAGATGGGCTTGGGCTCATCTCTATTTTTTTAAGGAGCAAATCATGGCTGTTTTAGGAAAAACGGGGATCCACGTGTCGCCCCTTTGTTACGGCTCGTTGACCTTTTCGAGATTTCAGGCGAATTTACCTTTAAAAAAAGGGACGGAATTATTAGTTTATGCCCACGAAAAGGGTATTAACTTTATCGATACGGCAGAAATTTACGATAATTACGCCTTTATAAAAGGAGCCATTAAGGAAGTCGGTCGCAGTGAATGGGTGATCACATCGAAAGCCTATTGCTACGACGAAAAGACGGCCGATGCCAGCGTGAAAAAAGCGCTGGAGGAGCTGGACACGGATTACATTGATATTTTTATGTTGCACGAACAGGAATCCCTCCTGACCTTAAAGGGACATCAGCCTGCATTAAAACGGCTGGCCGAATTAAAAGAGGCGGGTTACATTCGTGCCATCGGTATTTCGACTCACTTTATCGGTTGCGTCAATGCCACGGCGCTTTTCCCGGAGATCGAGGTGATCCACCCGATCATTAATCGTCGTGGAGTGGGGATTCAAGACGGCACGCCACAGGAGATGTTAAACGCCATTGAACATCGACACAATCAGGGCATCGGGATCTATTCCATGAAAGCTCTGGGCGGCGGCCATTTAATTGCAGAAAACCGAGAAGCTCTAAAGTGGATTTCGTCCGTCGACTGCATCGACTCGACCGCAATCGGCATGCAATCGAAAGAAGAGATCGACTACAACACGGATCTTTTTTTAAGGGGAAAAGAGAACGAGCGGGCTCTGGAAGATGTATCGAAGAAGAAACGCAAGCTGATTATCGGCGATTACTGTATCGGCTGCGGCAGTTGTGAAGCGCGCTGCAAACAAGATGCGATTCACGTGGAAGAGGGCCGTGCCGTCGTAAACGATGACTGTATTTTGTGCGGCTACTGCGCGACGGTATGCCCTGAATTTTGCATTAAAGTGATTTAAATGAAACGATTGTTAGGACTGGACATTGGAAACAAAACCATCGGTGTCAGCGTCTCCGATCCTTTAGGCATTACGGCTCAAGGCGTGACGACGATTAAGCGGGCATCGAAGGTGGAGGATGTGGAAGCGTTAAAAGCGCTCATCGACAAGTACGACGTGGAAAAACTGATCGTCGGTTTGCCGAAAAATATGAACAACACCTTGGGCTTTCAGGCAAAGCGCACCATGAATTACGCCGACTATTTAAAAGAGGCGCTGAACATGGAAATTGTGTACGTGGACGAAAGGCTTACAACCTCCGGTGCCGAAGCTGTGCTCATCGAAGGTGGTGTTCGAAGGGAAAACAGGAAGAAACATGTGGACAAACTGGCTGCGACTTTAATCCTGCAAATGTATTTGGATCAAATGTCGCTTTAGCCGATGTTTTTCGTGATTTTTTGCGGCAAGCGGATGATGTGGATGAATATAGGTGGTGCTCCATGGACAATACATTCAAAGAATTTTTACAAAGCAAAGGCTATAAGTTTACGAGACAACGTCAAGTGGTGATGGAAGTTTTCGCCGAGCGCGAAGGCGAACACATGACCACGGAAGAAGTCTTTCATTACGCCGGAGAAAAAATGCCCGAAATCGGAATCGCGACGGTCTATCGCGCCGTCAGTCTGTTGGATTCCATCGGTTTTTTAACGGCGCTGACCTTTGAAGACGGAACGACCCGTTACGAACGTCGCATCGAAGACGAAAAGCATAAACACCATCACCTGGTTTGCAATATTTGCCACGAAATTACGGAAGTCAACATGGATTTATTAGATGATTTAGAAGATGAAATAGAAAGAAGCGTGCACTTTCACATTACCGATCATAATTTAAAATTCTACGGCATATGTGAAAAGTGCAGCCGTAAACAAGAAGGAGAAGCGAATGAAAAGTAAACAGAAGCTTCGCATTATTCCCTTGGGGGGATTGCGCGAAGTCGGGAAGAACATGACCGTCATCGAGTACAAAGACGAGCTCATCGTCGTCGATTGCGGCATGACCTTTCCCGAAGACGACATGCCGGGAATCGACATCGTCATTCCCGACATTCAATATTTAATTCAGAACAAACACAAAATCAAAGCCATCGTCATTACCCACGGGCACGAAGACCATATCGGCGCCGTCCCTTATGTCTTAAAGCAAATCAACGTGCCGGTTTACGGAACGAAATTGACCTTGGCCCTCTTGGAAAACAAGCTGAAAGAACACCGCCTCTTGCGCTCGACGAAGATGATCAATGTCAGCTACAAGCAGCCGGTAAAAATCGGCAAGTTCTTTGAAGTGGAATGGGTGCAAGTCAACCACTCCATTCCCGATGCGGCGGCTCTTGCCATTACCACGCCCCTGGGCGTGTTGGTGCACTCCGGCGACTTTAAGGTGGACTTTACGCCCATCTCAGGCGATCCCATCGACTTGAATCGCCTGGCCGAAATCGGCAACCGCGGCGTCCTGGCTCTGTTCAGCGAGTCCACCAACGTGCTCCGCGAAGGTTTTTCCATGAGCGAGCGAAAAGTCGGCGCCACCTTCGATCGACTCTTCGCCCTGATGCGCAACAATCGTATTATTATCGCCACTTTTGCCTCCAATGTCTATCGGATTCAGCAGATCATTACGGCGGCGGAGCGATACAATCGGAAAGTCGTTTTAAGCGGCCGCAGCATGTTAAATGTCATGGGCATTGCGGAAAACTTGGGCTATTTAAAGGTCCGCCCCAATACCATCGTGGACATTAAGGACATGGACAAGTATAATCCCAAGCAATTGGTCCTGATTACCACAGGCAGCCAAGGGGAGCCCATGAGCGCCATGACCCGCATCTCTACCGGGGAACACAAGCGCATTCAACTGACGAAAGACGACGTTATTATCCTGTCGGCTCACCCGATTCCCGGAAACGAAAATGCGGTCAACACCGTCATCAACCGCCTTATGGAAAAGGGCGTCCGCGTAGTATACGAATCCCTTTCGGAAATCCACGTCTCCGGTCACGCCTATCAGGAAGAACACAAAATGCTTTTGAGTATTTTGAAACCGAAATTCTTCATTCCCGTTCACGGGGAAGTGAAGCACCTGTTGAAGCATGCGGAAGTGGCACAAAAAATGGGCGTGCCGAAGAACAATATCTTTATGCTGGAAAACGGCGCCTGTTTGGAAATGACCAAGACGGAAGCCCGCCGCGTGAAAGACGTGGAAGCGGGACAAGTTTTAATCGACGGCTTGGGCATCGGCGATGTGGGCAATATCGTGCTCCGCGACAGGAAGCACCTCGCTGAAGACGGCTTGATCATCGCCATTATCGCCATGAACAAAAAGACCGGCCAAATGGTTTCCGGTCCGGATATTATTTCCAGAGGCTTCGTTTACGTCCGCGAATCCACGGATCTCATGAACGAAGTGCGTAATGTGGTATTGAAATCCGTCGAAAATTGCAAAAAACAAAACATCAAAGATTGGTCTTCGATTAAATCGCAAATTCGCGACGATTTAAGAAACTTCATCTTTAAGAAGACGAGAAGAAATCCCATGATCTTACCGATCATTATGGATGTTTAATAGCCGGTTCAGCCGGCTTTTTTCTCATGCATATTACGGAACCTTTTATCGAAGACTATTTGGCGCAGCTTTTTCCCGAAAAAGTTGGCTATTTAGGCGAGCTGCGTGCCTTTGCCGAAGACGAAGGCATCCCCATCGTCGATCGGCAGGTAGAAAACTTTTTGCAATTTTTCTTGGCCCTTTTGGCGCCGAAAAAAATTTTGGAGCTGGGAACGGCCATCGGCTATTCCGCATCTATTATGGCAAAAGCCGTAGATGATGCGGAAATCACCACAGTGGAGCTGGATCCGGATCGCGCGATTAACGCCCGCACCCACTTTCAAAACCAGCATTTGGAAGAGAGGATTCACCTCGTCGTCGGCGACGCACGGGACTTCATTCAAAAAGACGAGGATTTTTACGATTTTATCTTTATCGACGCGGCCAAGGGGCAGTACGAGACTTTTCTCAAAGAAAGTCTGCGCCGATTGGCGCCCGGCGGCGTCATCGTCATGGACAATGTGCTGTTTCACGGCATGTTGGCGTCGAAAAAATTATATAAGCGCCGAAAAATTACCATCGTAAAAAGGCTGAAGCGCCTCTTGTACAAAGTGCTTCGTGCGGACAATTTATCGGCCACGGTCCTGCCCATAGGCGACGGACTTTTGCTAGTAAGGAGATTGGATGGATAGAGTAGAACTTTTGGCACCGGCCGGTGACTTGGAAAAATTAAAAACCGCCATCGACTATGGCGCCGATGCCGTGTATTTAGGCGGGGAAGCTTTTGGCCTGAGAAAGGCGTCGAAAAACTTTTCGATTGAAAAAATAAAAGAAGGCGTAGCTTACGCCCACGAACGGGGGAAGAAAGTCCACGTGACCTTAAATATCATTCCCCACGACAAGGACTTCGAGGGCCTGGAAGATTACGTCCGGGCTTTGGAAGATGCGGGAGTGGATGCGGTGATCGTCGCCGATCCCGGCATGTTTATGCGGGTGAAGAAGGCGTCATCCATTCCCATTCACATGAGCACCCAGGGCAGTTTGACCAATAGCGATACGGTGCGCTTTTGGCGGGATCTCGGCGCCGAGCGCGTGGTGCTCGCCCGGGAGCTTACCTTGGACGAGATAAGAGGCATTCACAAGGATGTGGACGATATCGAAATCGAAACCTTTATCCACGGCGCCATGTGCATGAGCTACAGCGGCCGCTGCCTCATGAGCAATTACATGACGGGGAGAGATGCCAATCAAGGGGACTGCGCCCAGCCCTGTCGCTACAAATACCATCTGGTGGAAGAGAATCGCCCCGGGGAATATTTTCCCATCGACTCCACGGAGGAAGGAAGTTTTATTTTAAACTCTAAAGACCTGTGCATGATCGAGCACATGGACGAATTAATCGGCGCCGGCATTCGGTCTTTAAAAATCGAAGGACGGGTCAAGAGCGCCTACTACCTGGCCACGGTGATTCGCGCCTACCGCATGGCTATCGACGCCTACTACGCCGATCCGGAGCACTTCGCTTACGACCCCCTATGGCTGGAGGAAATAAAAAAAGTGTCCCACCGGGATTTCACCACGGGCTTTTATTACTCCGAAGCCAAAGGGCCCGAGGGCATCAGCGACTCCATCACCTATATTAAAGATTACGACTTCGTCGGCGTGGTGCTGGATTACAATCCCGAAACGAAGCGGGCGACCATCGAACAGCGCAACCGCCTCTTCGTCGGCGACGAGGTGGAAGTATTCGGTCCGGGAAAAGACTTTTTCAACTGGACCATCGAGGAAATGATCGACGAAGAGGGCCGGTCCATCGACGTGGCCAACAAGGCGCGGCAAATCTTTACGGCCCCCGTACCTCAAGCGGTAAGGGCGAAGGACATGATTCGAAAGAAGGTAGAGGGATGACACCTATTTTAATCGGCATTTGCGGCGGTTCCGGAAGCGGCAAGAGCACCGTAACGGAGCGTCTTTTAGAAAACACCGGCGATGCGCGCTGCACCGTGATTCGCCAAGACAATTACTACAAGGATCAAAGCCATTTATCCTTTGAGGAGCGGATCAAAACCAATTACGACCACCCCTTCGCCTTCGACAACGACCTGTTCATCGAGCACCTAAAGGCATTGAAGGCGGGAGAAAGCGTGGACATGCCCGAGTACGATTTTTCCCTGCACAATCGCAAGCAAGATACGATTCACCTGGAGCCGAAGGAGATTATTTTAATCGAGGGGATTTTACTTTTCTCCGAGCCCAGGGTGCTGGATCTGTTGGACATGAAAATTTTCGTGGACACGGATAGCGACGTGCGCATTTTGCGCCGCATCAAGCGAGATATGAAAGAGCGGGGCCGGAGTTTGGATTCGGTCATCGATCAATACATGGCCACGGTGCGACCGGCCCATCTTCAATTCGTGGAGCCGTCGAAGCGCTACGCCGACATCATTCTTCCCGAAGGCGGGCACAACAAAGTAGCCATGGATTTAATTCAAACGAAATTGAATCATATTCTGGCGGACATCGAGAAATAGCTTGACAGAGCCAATGGCATTTGATATACTTGTCGAGCATGAAGAAGAAGTCCGCTTCTCACCTTACGACAATGTTTTAAGGTTATGTTCCAGTTTTATGGGCGGGTCTTTGTGTGCCCGCTTTTTTTGTTGCCTATGGAGGTGTTTAGTCATTAAGGAAATTCAAATCAATGGAGAAATCCGCGCAAAAGAAGTGCGCTTAATCGATCCGCAAGGAGAACAATTAGGTATTGTATCCATTGAAAAAGCAAGAGCTATTGCTGACGAATTTAAATTGGATCTCGTCAATATTTCGCCAAACGCAAAGCCGCCGGTCTGTCGCGTCCTCGACTACGGAAAATATCGTTACGATATGATGAAGAGGGAGAAGGAAGCGAAGAAGAAACAAAAGACCATTACGGTAAAAGAATTGCGTCTGACGCCGAAAATCGAGACCCACGATTTAAACACTAAGGCCAATAAAGCCAATGATTTCTTAAAAGACGGCAACCGCTTAAAGGTTTCCGTTCGTTTCCGCGGCAGAGAAATGGGTCACACCGAAATCGGCCGGGAAGTCTTGGATGAATTTACGGAACTCGTCTCGGAGTATGGGGAAGTAGACAGGAAACCGAAGATGGAAGGCAGAAGCATGGTTATGTTTTTCCGCTCGAAGTCTGAGAACAAGTAGGAGGAATACTATGGGTAAAATGAAAACGCACAGAGGTTCCGCAAAGCGTTTCAGAAGAACGGGAACCGGCAAAATTAGAAGATTCAAAGCCTATAAAGGTCACTTAACGGGCAAGAAAACGGCAAAGAGAACGCGCAACTTGCGCCAAGGATCACTGGTTTCCAAGGGCGATGCACGTCGCATCGACACCATGATTCCGTAATCGGGGAGGTAAGACATGGCTAGAGTAAAAAGAGGTATTAACGCAAAGCGTCGTCATAAAAAAGTATTAAAACAAGCAAAGGGCTATTTCGGAGCAAAATCGAAATTATATCGCGTAGCAAACCAAGCGGTTATGCGCTCCATGAGCTACTCCTTTGCCGGCAGAAAGCAAAGAAAAAGAGATTTCCGCAAGCTTTGGATCACGAGAATCAACGCTGCCGCTCGCTTAAACGGCATGAGCTACAGCCGCTTCATCAGTGGATTGAAAAAGGCCGATGTGGATATTAACCGGAAGGTTCTTTCCGAATTGGCGATTCACGACCCGGATGCATTTGCACAACTCGTTCAAGTAGCTAAGGGAGAATAAGCGCTACACCCTATAGGGACACTCCCTATAGGGTTTTTTATTGACAGGAGAAAATGGTGAGACTACCCAATCGTCTTCATAAAAAAATTTCCCATAACCCGCCCTTCGTGCTGGGTATTTCATTTTTGGTCTTAATCGCCGTGGGGACGATATTGCTCATGTTGCCCCAGGCTTCGGCAGATCATCACTCCGCCGGCTTTGTGGATGCCTTGTTTACATCCACATCGGCCTCTTGCGTCACGGGCCTCATCGTCAGAAACACCGCCACGGGCTGGTCCGTATTCGGAAAATGCGTCATTATAAGCCTTATACAAATCGGCGGTTTGGGAACCATGACCATGATTATGTGGATCTCAATTTTCACGGGTCAGCGCATATCCCTCACCAGTCGCCTTTATATTCGGGAGCAATTAAACGCCGACAGCCTGTCGGGCCTGGTGCGGCTCATAAAATTTGCCACTCTGTTGACCCTGGCCTTTGAGGGAGCGGGGGCCCTTATACTTGCGACTCACTTCGTGCCTCAATATGGCGTGAAGACGGGCATCGCCTACTCCCTGTTTCATTCGGTCAGCGCCTTTTGTAATGCGGGTTTCGACTTATTCGGCGATTCCCTCGTGTCCTATCAGGGAGATTTTTTGGTCACTTTAACCATTGCCGCCCTGATTATATTAGGAGGTCTCGGCTTCGTCGTCTACGCCGATTTGTTGCGCTTCAGGAGTCATAAGCGGCTGAGCCCTCATACGAAATTGGTTTTCGTCACCACGGTGGCCCTGTTGATCACGGGGACGATTATGTTTTACGTCTTTGAGTACAACAACCCGCTGACACTGAAGCCACTGCCTCAATCTGAAAAGATTCTGGCGTCATTTTTTCAATCGACGACGATGCGAACGGCGGGATTTAACTCCCTGGAAATGGGCGATATTACCGATCAATCCGCCTTCGGAAGCTTGTTATACATGTTTATCGGCGGCTCGCCGGGCTCCACGGCAGGGGGTCTGAAGACCACCACCTTCGCCATCGTCCTGGCATCCACCTGGGCAAGTCTTCGCGGTAGCGACGACACGGATCTGTTCCGGCGCCGCGTGGGAAAAGACACGGTGAGAAAGGCCTACTCCCTGTTCGTTATCGGGGTTTCTTTGGTCTTTGCCGTGTCCGCTACGGTGGTCATGTTTGAAGGCGGCCAATTAAAGTTTATGGACGTGCTCTTTGAAACCTTTTCCGCCTTCGGCACCGTAGGGGTTACTCGCGGCATCACCCAAATACTGACGAGTCCGTCGAAGTTGATTTTGTCATTTACTATGTACTTGGGACGCGTCGGCCCGACGACCTTTGCTATGGGGCTGTTACACCGGGAGCACAAACGCAAATTCCGCTATGCGGAAGGAAAATTTATCGTGGGATAGGAGAGAGCCATGGTTAAAAGTTTTATCGTCTTCGGCCTCGGTCGATTGGGTTCGACGGTGGCAAAGACTTTGTTTAATATGCACAATGACGTTTTGGCGGTGGACTTGAATCCCGAGCGAGTGAAGGCGGTATCGGAAAATGTCACTACGGCCATTCAGGCGGATTTAATGGACGAAGACGTCTTTGAGGATTTGGGCCTGAGCAATTTCGACTGCGCCGTCATCGCCATCGGCAGCAGCTTGGATTCCGCCATTATGGCCACCATCGCCTGCGTGGAAGCGGGCATTCCCCTCATCGTCGCCAAGGCGCCGACGAAGCGCTACGGCCATATTTTGCAGCGGCTGGGGGCGAACTCCATTATTTATCCGGAAATCGACATGGGGATGCGCCTGGCGAAGCAGCTGACCGACAATGGGATCACTGATTACTTCGAATTGTCCGACGATTACGGCATCGTCGAATACGAAGTCCCGGAAGAATGGGTAGGCAAGACTATTCGCGAGCTTCAACTCCGACGGAAATTTCACGTCAATGTCATCGCCATTCGGCGAGGGAAGGATTTATTGGTTCGCCACTTTGTCGATGAAATTTTACAGAAGAACGATATCATCATTTTCTTCGGAAGCGACGACGATTTAAGAGAAATTCAAAACGAGCGTGCCGATGAAGATGATTGAATCCAAGGACAACAGTCGCTATAAATTTTGGAAAAAATTAAAAGACAAGAAACAGCGAAAGGAATCGGGCCTGCTATTAGTGGAAGGCGTGGTGGTCATCGAAGAAGTCATGGCCGAAGGCTATGTGGAAGAGCTGATCGTAGACAAGGATAAGCTGGCAAGCTTTGATGAACATTTGCGAGAGGCGAAAGTGCCGGTGACGGTGCTGGAATCCTCCCTCTTTAAGCAATTGGCCGCCACTGAAACCAATCAGGGCATGATCGCCCTGTGCCGCAGCTTTTTAGTCGACGAAGGGGAGCTTCCCGAGAAAGGCCGCTTTCTCTATGCCGACGGCGTGCAGGATCCGGGAAATTTAGGCGGCATGATTCGATCCGCCGAAGCCTTTCACTTCGACGGCGTCCTTATCGGCCCCGACACCGTCGATCCCACCAACGACAAGTGCATTCGCGCATCCATGGCATCGGCCTTTCGCCTGCCCGTCGCTTACGTCGGCGACGAGGCGCTTTTAAAGCTGAAAGAGAACTGCCGCTTCGTCGCCCTGGACATTCGAGGCGAGGGAATGACCTTCGAAGGAGACAGCAAAAACATGGTCTTGCTGGTGGGCAATGAAGCGAGAGGCATACGGGGGTGCCTATTAGATGAGGTGGATGTGCGCCTTCGCATTCCCATGAAAAACACCATCGATTCGCTTAATGCCAACGTGGCCGCTTCCATCGCCATGTTTGTTATAGAAGGAGGAGGACAATGACTCAGATCGTACAACCGTCCACATTGCCGGGCTTTATGGAACTTTTGCCCCAAGACCAATTGGTCTTTAATCGGATGAAAGATATTATTCGCAAGAATTATGAAGAGAAGGGCTTTTTACCCATCGACACGCCGGTCTTGGAAAAAGAGGAAATTCTCTTGGCCAAAGGCGGCGGCGAAACGGAAAAGCAGGTCTACGCCTTTAAAAAAGGATCCACGGACATCGCCATGCGTTTCGACCTCACCGTGCCCTTGGCCCGTTACGTGGCTCAACACTACAGCGATTTAAGTTTTCCCTTTCGCCGCTACCACATCGGCAAGGTGTATCGTGGCGAGCGGGCGCAAAAGGGCCGCTTCCGCGAATTTTATCAATGCGATATCGACATTATCGGCAACGGCAAGCTCTCTCTCTTTAACGACGGCGAGATTCCTTCCGTCATTGCCAAAACCTTCCAAGACTTGGGCTTCGAGGCCTTTACCATCCATATGAACAACCGCCGCATCTTAAACGGCTTCTACCGCGCTCTGGGTATCAGCGATTCCCAAGAAGTGCTGCGTATCGTGGACAAGGTGGATAAAATCGGCGTGGATGCCATGAAGGAAGAGCTGTCGAAAATCGGCCTGGCGGATGATGCCGTAGAAAAAATCGCGGCATTTATCGACATTTCCGGCACCACCGACGAAGTCTTCGCCTCATTGGATGCCATGGACGTGGATGACGAAGAATTTAAAACCGGCGTCAGCGAATTGAAAGAAGTCTTTGCCATCGCCCGCGCCCTGGGCGTGTCGGACAAGCACATGATCCCCGACATGAAAATCGCCCGCGGTCTGGATTACTACACGGGCACGGTTTACGAAACCATCTTAGACGACTACCCGGGCATCGGCTCCGTGTGCAGCGGCGGCCGCTACGACAATCTCGCCGGCCACTACACCAATCAAAAGCTGCCCGGCGTGGGCATTTCCATCGGCCTGTCCCGCCTGTACTATCAACTGAACGAAGCGGGGCTTTTAAAGAGCTACGACGACAAGGCGTCAGATTGCTTGATCATTCCCTTCGACGAAACGAAAGAAGAAGGGCTGCGCCTCTTAAGGACCTTGAGAGATGCAGGCGTCCGCTGTATTTTCTACGGCGAGTCGGGAAAGATCGGCAAGAAATTCAAATACGCCGACCACTTAAACGTGGCCTATGCCATCGTCCTCGGTCAATCGGAAGTGGAAAGCCAAATGCCCAAGCTTCGCAATATGAAAACCGGGGAAGAGAAAGCCATGAGCGTGGAAGAAATTATCGAGCTTTTAAAGAAAGAAGCATAAAATACAAATCGTCTTGCAAAAGAAACAGGAATCTGCTATACTTCTTAGCATGAATGAAGGGACGAGTACACAAACCCTTAGCGAAAGAGGACGGTGAAAGCTCTTACTTTGTGGAAAACCAACCCCGACGTCTGCCTTAATCGGCAGCGCTTAACAGGCGTTACATGTTTTGAGAAGCAATGAAGGTGGAACCACGGTACCGATCGTCCTTTTGGGGACGGTCGGTTTTTTTTAATGAGGTGAATGATGTTCAAAGTTACGTACCCTGACGGAAGTGCAAAAGAATACGATTCGAAGAAATCGGTAAAAGAATTGATCGCCGATATTTCGGAAGGCCTGGAACGGGCCAGCGTCGGCTGTGTTTATAACGGCGTTATTTTAGGAAAACACGACTTTGTCGACGAAGACGGCACCATCAAAGTCGTTAAATTCGACGACGACGAAGGCAAGCAAATTTTCTGGCACTCCACGGCCCACTTAATGGCCTATGCCATCAAGCGCCTGTGGCCCAACACGAAATTTGCCATCGGTCCGTCCATCGAAAACGGTTTTTACTACGACATCGATTTGGACGAGCAATTGAGCACTGATGATTTGGAAAAAATCGAAAAGGAAATGAAGGCCATCGTGAAAGAAGGCCCGGTCTTCGAAAGAAAAGTCCTTTCGAAAGCCGAAGCGGAAGATCTCTTCAAAGACGAACCCTACAAAATCGAACTTATCGAAGATCTGCCCGCCGATGAAGAAATTTCCATTTACACATTAGGCGATTACGTGGACCTGTGCCGCGGACCCCATTTGGAAAATGTGAAGGACATTAAGGCCGTGAAGCTGACCTCCATTGCCGGCGCTTACTGGCGCGGCGACGAAAAGAACAAAATGCTGCAACGGATCTACGGCATTTCCTTCCCGAAGAAAAAAGAATTGGACGAATACATGGAACGTTTGGAAGAAGCCAAGCGCCGTGATCACAGAAAGATCGGCCGCGAGCTGGATCTGTTCAGCTTCCGCGACGAAGGCCCCGGCTTCCCCTTCTTCCACCCGAAGGGCATGATTGTGCGCAACGAACTCGAAACCTTCTGGCGCAATCTGCAAATCGAACGAGGCTACGGCGAAATCAAGACGCCCATGATCTTAAACGAAGATTTGTGGCACCGTTCCGGTCACTGGGATCATTACCGCGACAATATGTACTTCACTAAAATCGACGGCGAAGACTACGCCATCAAGCCCATGAACTGCCCGGGATCCATTTTGGTTTACGAACAATCCATGCACTCTTACAGAGACTTCCCCATTAAGCTCATGGAATTCGGTCAAGTGCACCGCCACGAACTTTCCGGCGCCCTTCACGGCCTGTTCAGAGTTCGTACCTTTACCCAAGACGATGCCCACGTGTTTATGCTCCCCAGCCAAATCCAAGAAGAAGTGATTAAGCTCATCGACTTGGCCGACGAATTATACAACACCTTCGGCTTCGACTACACGGTGGAACTGTCCACCCGTCCGGAAGACAGCATGGGCACCGACGAACAATGGGATATGGCCATTGACGCACTGAAAAAAGCCTTGGACAGTAAGGACATGGACTACGAAATCAACGAAGGCGACGGCGCGTTCTACGGCCCGAAGATCGACTTCCACCTGCGCGATGCCATCGGTCGTACCTGGCAATGCGGCACCATCCAACTGGATTTCCAAATGCCTCAAAGCTTCGAGCTGACCTATGTGGATGAAAACGGCGAAAAACAACAACCGGTTATGAGCCACCGCGCCCTCATGGGTTCCATGGAACGCTTCTTCGGTATCTTGGTCGAACACTTTGCCGGTAAATTCCCCTTGTGGCTCGCACCGGTCCAAGTCAAGGTGCTTCCCATCAGCGAAAAGTTTGAAGACTACGCCTTGAAGGTAACCAAAGAATTATCCGACGCCGGCATTCGCGCCGAATACGACGAACGCAACGAAAAGATCGGCAAGAAGATCCGCGACGCACAAATGGAACGGGTCAACTACATGGTCATTGTCGGCGAAAAAGAAGTGGAAAGCGGCAAGATCTCCGTTCGTAACCGCAACGGCGAAGAACGGGGCGACGTGGACCTGGGCGATTTCTTGGGCGAATTAAAAGCCGAAATCGAAAGCAAAAAAATTGACTAAAATCATTGCCTTCGGCGACTCCTATGTGGCGGGCTACGGCGTGGATTTCGATCAGTGCTGGGTCAGTCGACTGGAAAAGCTTCTGAATCGTCCCATCGCGAACATGGGCATGAACGGCGCCTGGATCACGGAGCTCTCCGAACATCCGCCGGCCCTGGAAGCGGGAGATGTGCTTCTGGTCTTAGGCGGCGCCAATGACTTTCTGGGCGAGGGCACCGTAACGCAGGTCATGGCTTCTTACGAGAGTCTAAAGGCCTACGCAAACAAAGCCGGTGCACGCTGTTTGATCATTTTGCCGCCGACGCCGGTCATCGTAGAGGAAGATCTCTTCGTCGGCCTCAATATGATTCGCTCCCTTCAGGAAAAGCTGAAGGAGCTCGACGAGAAGGCGGAGGGCCTTCATCTGGAGAAGGCCATTCCTAAAGATCCCGCCCTCTACATCGACGGCATTCATCTTACACCCGAAGGCCACGGGTTGATCGCCCGTGCCGTGTACGAATACGGCGTGGAAAAAGATATTTTTTAAGAAAAGAGCTTGCGCGGCAGGCTCTTTTTTTGCCCTTATTTCACGGAAATATCATCGACAGAGCGGATACCCTTTGATACAATAATCGGAAGAGGTGATGGTGTGAATTTAGATTTTTTATCTTCGCGCAAAGGGGACATCCCCGAGCGAAACAGCGAAATGAAACCGCATATTAAAGATACACTCAGTCGAATAAAACAAGGTAATTTTTCGAAAAAAGAACAGGCGGCACTAGCTGCCGTACTCATTCTGGCGGCATCGGGCACGGGCTACGGCGCCTTTCTTCGCGCGCCCTTGGCGCAACAGGAAGCGCTGAAGGCGGCCTTAAAGGCCACGCCTTCCGTGGCACACGCCCAAGAAGGCCCGAGCGGCGCCTATGCCGACGAAAAGACCACATTAAAAGAGACGGAAGTGGAACAGGCCATTGCCAATGATATCGGATCGGATCCCAATGTGGAAATCACCAGCGAAGAAGTGGTGCCCGACGGCGAAAATTCGGGCCTGATGAACTTGGTGGTGGATCATTACGGCTCCACAGACACCTTGACTCAATACCTTGAAACCCTTCAAGGGGTGTCTTACAAGTTGAATATCGACTCCATCAGCTACAACAGAGATCCTTCCGATGTGGAATCATCTTCTATTCGTCTGTCCATTCCCTACGAAGTTGTGGACAACAGCTTGGCGTCGAAAACCTTCGATGTACAGGCGCCGGAAGCGACGCCGCCTGCGGCACCGGACACAACGGCCACGCCCGGCACGGGCAGCAGCGCGCCTTCCACGTCTTCTGGAAGCAGCTATTATTCATCCGGCAGCTCCTCTTCGAGCTGGAAGCCGAGCTATCCTTCCACATCGACGACGCCGGTCACGCCGTCGAAGCCCGCGACACCTGCGGCAAAAACGCCTGCAACAAAACCGCAAGCACAGGCACCGGCAAAGCCACAGGTCAAACCGCAATCGGAAACGCCGCCGAGGATGCCGGAAAGAGTCTACTTGGCGCCGGCTGTCAGCACTTATTCCATTTTGGATTCCGTTATGTCCGCCTCCACGGTGGACGGCCTGCCCGTGATCTGTGAGCCGCAAACGAATACGAATACGGATAAGAAGGTGGAAAAGAAAGATCAAGTGCTCGCCGTGAAATTCGAAACCCCGCAACGGGAACAAGGGGCGGAAGCGTTGAAGCGCGTCATCAATCTCGACACGGGCGGAATTTATTTGCCGAAAAACGGTTACGAATTCAGCATCGATGTACCGACCACGACTAAAACCGCGGGCAACTTCAGTTTGATTTTGGCGGATCTTCAAGGCAACAGCAAAGAAGTATTGGCTGCGAGAAAAGTGGATTTAAAGGACGGCTACAGCCGCCTGTTCTTCCCCTTAAACGGCATGGACGGCACCATTAGGGCCAATCAAATCCGCTACACCTTTATGGACGGCGGAGCGGTTCAGGAATCGATTAACCTGAAAAACGTTCAAGTTCTTTCCCATGAAAAATAAATGTAAAGCCATGACCCTCGTGGAACTGATATGCGTCGTCGCCATCGTCGCGGTGCTTATCGCCATCGGGGTCTTGGGCCTGAATGGCGTTCGGCGATTTAAAGCTGAACGCCAAATTCATACCATGACCGGCGAGTTGAGCGATCTGAGGCATCGAGCCATGGCCCAACGAACAAACACGACCATGGCTTTTTCCTCAAATGACTATGTCTTAGATAATGGAGAAAAGACGAAAACCGTTCCCTACGAAGAGGAATTAAAGCTTACCGATGTTACGACGGCTAACAAAGAGCCGAACTTCACCTTTAGTCCTTCCGGGCGGCCGTCTAACAGCGGGACCGTGACCTTTCAGGTAGGGGAAAGGGCCTATCGCATCATCGTGGCGCCGGTCAACGGCCGCATTCGAATGGAGCAAGTCGATGAAGAAGAGTAGCTTTACCTTATTGGAAGTCATGGTGGCCGTGGCCATCGTCGGCCTGATCACCGTCATGCTCAGCGCTTTTTTAGGCGGAAGCTTTAAGCAGCTCAGCGTCCAGGAGGGCAAGAGAAGCAAACTGAATCGGGCGGGCGACACCATGGAATCCTACATGGCCTACGAGGATCGCGCGGAAGAGGGAATGGACGTGCGCATTAGCGACTACGACGGCCAATTGGAAAAAGTGGAGGTGTATGATGCCGAGACCGGGAAGCAGATACTCGTGGCGCTCAGACCGAAAAAGAGCCTTTACACTCCTTGAGCTCCTCTTGGCCATGGCCATCGGTTCTGTCATCGTCGTTCTCATGAGCCAAGTCCTTCTCAGCGGCATCAACGGTGCGAGTACATTCGGCAAGCGAATCAATGGAGACAACGACATCACCTTTGCCATGAACTCCATGATCGACGAGCTTTTGGAAGCCGACGAGATCTATCAAATACAAGATGGGGCCGTGCAATTTTACGTTCGTGAACAGGGAGCGGACGGCCACAAAATCGTATCCTATTTACTTAAAGACGGCACCTTGTCACGATACGCCGATCACGATCACTTGAAATACGACAAGGAAAAAGTGAAATTGACCAAAGGCACGCGCACCGTCATCCTCGATGACGTGGACGATTTAAAATTCAAACGGGAAGGCGAGTGCTTGAGGATTTATATGAAGCGAGGAAAAGAAAGCGAGCGAATCGTCGCGTTGCGAGGCAGATATGACTAAGCGACGCGGATCCATCGCCCTATTGGCCATATTTATTTTTGCCATTATAAGCCTGCTGGCACTGGTGATTTTTTCCCGATTGGAAGATAATTTTCTCTTGCTCCGCACGGAATTAGACGAAAAGCAATCCTCCTACAATTCCGAGTCACTGGCCTACTTGGCCGAGGAAGAATTAAAAAGAGAACAGATCGAAAAGGTGGTGGAGGTTCGGGGGAAATTTAATTTGCCCGTCCCGGACTTTAACGGTAGCACCTTGAAGAAAGCGGAAATGTTTCCCTTTATCGAAAAGGGAAGCTACACGCAGGTGCAGCTGGAAGTGCAGTCAAGCTACAAGGAAATCCCTTCCACGGCCGTCCTCCGGTTTAAAGCCGTCCATCCGATTTTCGAGCAAGAAGACGGCGTCATCAGCACGAAAGAAATGAAAGAGCGGGGCGTCTACGACACGTGGCAAAAAACATTGGCCGACAGCTTTGTAAAAGAACCGAAAAGCTGGGTCGTCCGTTGGAAGACGGATAAGCCCTCGACTTTAAAAAAAGAAGGCAGAAACTTTATCCAAGTATTCGAAGACGAGTCCCAAGCACCCCTTGCGCCCATCGTCCAACAATTGCGCTGGGAAGTGGCCTCCCCCGTGGTCCTCGAGGCGCCCATGGACATAAAGGGCGTCCTGTGGCTCAAAAAAGGCGCGAGTATTAAAGGCGATATTCACGTGCGGGGCGTCGTCATAAGGGAAGAGGGGGCGTCGGTGGAGGGACAAATGATCGTCGACGGGCTCCTTATCGGGGAGAAAGACGATGCCATCCACGTCAACTACCAACCCCGCAATGTAGAAGAGGTCTTTTGCTTTTTCGACGACTTCATTCAACCTCACGACTTTCGCTTAAAAAAGCATTACTAAGAGATGATCCGCATCTTGTGGGTTATTTTTCAATTTGATATAATAAATACGCAGTACAATTAAGGAGGAAATTATGATCTCAGCTGGTGATTTTAGAAAAGGTGTAACTTTTGTTATGGACGGAGACGTCTACCAAGTCGTGGATTTTCAACACGTCAAACCGGGTAAAGGCGCTGCCTTTGTGCGCGCAAAAATTCGTTCGGTTCTAAACGGCGGTGCGAAGGAAACCACCTTCAACCCTTCGGAAAAGTTTGAAAATGCCGTTATCGAAACGAAGCAAATGCAATATTTGTATTCCGACGGCGAGCTTTACTACTTTATGGACAATGACACCTACGAACAAATGCCCATCGAAAAAGATTTCGTGGAAGATGCGCTGAACTTTATGCGCGAAAACGACATGGCGACCATCCAAATCTATCAAAACAAGCCTTTCAACGTCACACCTGAAAACTTTGTCGAATTGGAAGTTACGGAAACGGAACCCGGCGTCAAGGGCGACACCACTTCCGGTGCGACGAAAGCGGCTACGGTTGAGACAGGTTTCACTTTACTTGTACCCTTGTTTGTCGATCGGGGAGATATCATTCGCATTGACACGCGTTCCGGCGAATATATGTCCAGAGTGTAGCCAAGGAGGCAATTATGAAAAACATTTTGCAACGCATCGCCTATGTGCAAGGTTTAGCAGATGGATTAGGAATTGAAGACACATCAAAAGAGGGCCAAATTTTATTGGAACTCGTCGATGTCGTAGCGGAATTGGCTGAAGTCGTCGACGAAAAATTTGAAGATCTCGAAAGCTATGTCGACGTCGTGGAAGAAGATCTGGCCGAATTGGAAGACTATGTCTACGAAGAAGATGACTTCGACGATTACGATGACTTCGACCTGGACGATTACGATTTCTTTGACGAATATCATGAAGCCAACGACGAAGGCTTCGAGGATGTTGAAGCAGAAGCAGATGATGTTGAATAATTAAAGAAACCGCCGTCGGGCGGTTTTTTTGTGTATGGAGAAATCAATCGAAACGGGACGCATCAGCGTTAAGACACAGGAGAGAGCAACCATGGATAAACTAAAATCAGCCATTTACGGCCTTGCCGTCGGCGACGCCCTTGGGGTGCCCTTCGAGTTCAGAGAGCGGGGGACGTTTCGCTGCGAAGGCATGACGGGCTACGGCACGTGGAACAGGGCGCCGGGAACCTGGTCCGACGATACGAGCATGACCCTCGCCACCTTGGACTCCATTAAAGAGGTGGGGCGCATCGATCCCCTTGATATGAAGGAGCGCTTTTGCGACTGGCTGCGTAAGGGAAAGTATACTGCCGACGGCGACACCTTTGACGTGGGCACGACGACGCGCATGGCCTTGGACAGAGGAAACGGCTTAGACGACTATTATTCTAACGGAAACGGATCCCTAATGCGTATTTTGCCCCTGGCATTTACCGATGCCACGGACGATGAGATCCGTGCGGTATCGGCTATCACCCACGCTCATAAAATTTCTACGGATGCCTGCGTCGAATACGTGCACTTGGCGCGGAAACTCATCGAGGGAAAACCGATTATTCGTGAGGAAATCAAAAACAAAAGCATGGATGAAATCAAATCCTCCGGCTTCGTCTTGCATACCTTGGAAGCGTCGATTTGGTGTTTGCTGAATACGAGCTCCTATAAAGAGGCGGTGCTTACGGCGGTGAATCTCGGCGAAGATACGGATACCACCGCAGCCGTGGTGGGCGGCCTGGCCGGCATTGTCTACGGCTATGACAGCATCCCAGGCGATTGGATCGAGGAACTGAAAAATAAAGAGCTTATCGATGCGATTTTAAAAAAATAGACAAACAAAAAGGCTTAACCATGGATTTGCACTGACCCCCAAAAGTTGGACCAAGAAATCCAACCTTTGGGGGTCTTTTAATGGCAAAATACAGTTATGAATTAAAAAGGAAAATCGTCGAAGAATACCTGTTCGGAGAGTCAAGCTATCCCATCTTAGAAGATAAATATCAAATTGATGAATCACTGATCAGACGTTGGGTCAATAATTACAAACAATTTGGCGATGAAGGGTTAATGCGCTCTAGAAATAAACGTGAGTACAGTGTAGAGTTTAAGTTAGAAGCCATTACACGTTACGAAACGAGCGAATGCAGTTACCAACAATTGGCCCTTGAACTTGGTTTGACGAATCCGTCCATGATCGCCAAATGGCACAGTCAGTATCGAAAGGAGGGCATGGAGGGGCTGCGAACACATAAGCGAGGGAGACCTGTGACGAAGAAAGACGCCTGCAATCAACCACCGAAGTCTGCAACTAAGAAGGAGCCTCTTGATGCATCCTCGCGTGAGGCATTGGAAAACCGCATCAAAGAATTAGAGGCGGAGAACCGGAAACTCACCATTCAAAAGCTATACCTGGAGGAGCTAAGGAGTTTGGTGAGGGAAGAAAAAATGAGAAAAAGGCGAGGATCGTCGCCAAACTCCGAGAACAATTCCAACTAACAGAGATACTCGCTGCCATCAACTTTCCCAAATCCACCTTTATGTATTGGCAGAAAAAGTGGAGCGAAGAAGACAAAGACCAAGCGTTAAAAGACGAGATCCTCGCCATTCGGCGCGAACACAAAGACTACGGCTACCGCCGGATCCATCTGGAGCTGAAGAACCGGGGTTGGGCGGTAAACAAAAAGAAAGTTCAACGACTGGTTCAAGACATGGGCCTTCAAGTCCGTGCCTATGGCAGGAAATACAAGAAGTACAACTCTTACAAAGGCGTCGTCGGTAAGATCAAGAAGAATCGAATCAATCGACGCTTCAACACCTGTATCCCCTACCAAAAAATTACCACCGACACTACAGAATTCAAATACTACGTCGAAGATAAAGCGGGGAAACTTCAAACAAAGAAACTCTACCTCGATCCATACATGGACATGTACAATCTGGAAATCATTAGCTACGTCCTATCCGATCAGCCCAACGGCGTCACCATGCTACGAGGCTTAGAAAAAGCCATCGAACGAACCAACACCTGTCCCTATCGCCGCACCTTCCACTCCGATCGCGGTTGGGGCTACCAAATGACCGCCTATCAAGCCATGTTAGAAGAACACCACATCTTTCAAAGCATGTCGAGAAAAGGTAACTGCTACGACAACGCACCCATGGAAAACTTCTTCAGTGTACTGAAAAGAGAAATCTACGACGGTTACGTCTACCGAAGCCGGCAGAAACTTGTGCGGGCGATCGAAGACTTTATCCACTACTATAACAACGACCGAATCAAAGAAAAATTAGGAGGGCTAAGTCCAAAGCAATACCGTGAACGAATGAAAACCGCTTAGAAAATAAGTTATGTAAAACAAAATCGAGCAAGCGAAATGCTTACTCGATTAAGTCCAACTTTATGGGGTCACTCTAATTGACATGATTAAGCCTTTTGATTTACACATTGAATTGAAGTGTCTAATGTAACGTGACAGCCATGCGGGTTACAGATATTTTTACGCCATTCGTGCGCCAAATTATAAGATGCTATACGTATCTATCACATCAATCTTTTCATCGTCGAAGACTTCTGTGTAGATGTTTAGGGTGGTGGTCACCTTTGCATGGCCTAATAATTGAGAAACGGCTTTAATGTTGGCGCCTTGAGCGATGAGGCGTGTCGCGAAGGTGTGGCGCAGCATGTGTGGCGTCAGTTTGCGTTCGATGCCTGCTTCCTCGACCAGGCGATCAAAGTATCTCCTAAAGTTGGAGAGAGTCCTGAAGTTGAACGTTGATGAGTAGAAGACAAGGTTCAGGACGTTGTTTTCAGGGTCGTTGTTTCGTTCTCTTTCTTTTAGTATAGCATAGGCATCGCCTGAAAGGGGAACGGTACGAACGCTGTTGTCTGTTTTTGGATAGGGTTGTAGGCGAGGATTGCCGTGTTCTTCGACCATGATCTGAGCGACGGCGAGGGTGCGATTTTTTAGATCGACGTTGTCCCAGGTAAGCCCTGTCGCTTCGCCGATGCGTAGGCCGGTGGTGAGCAGGAATAAAATGATATTGGCATACTCTTCCCGGCGGCATCGATCGACAAGTTTGTCTTGTTCCTCTTTGGTGAGGGCGCGAACAGCGTTGTTCCTGGTTTTCGAGAGTTCAGTTCCTATTGCCGGGTTTTTGTCTATAAGGCCAATGTCCACTGCTTTTTTCAAGCAGGAGGTGATTCGAGACTTGATTGCTCGGGCCAAGGCGCGGGAGTGGTTTTTATCGATTGTATTGATGTGGGTTTGTAATTGAATGGTCGTAAGGTCTCTTAGTCGGAAGTCGCCAAGAGGTTCAATGAAGTGGTTGCGCAGTTGGTGTTCGTAGGTAAGGTAGGTGGTGCTGTTTATATTCGGTCGTTTGTATTCTTCAAGCCATATGTCTGCCCATTCGGCGACGGTTACTTCAGATTCGTCGAATCCCCGAAGTTGGTCCAGCTTTTGATTGACTTGTTCTCTGGCTTCTTTTTTTGTCTTGCCGGTGCCGCTTATGCGAACACGTTCTCCTTGGCGGTTTGTGCCGGCGCTTATGGTCAGCTGCCAGTTTCCGGATGCGAGTTTTCTCCAGGTGCCTTCGCCATAGCCTCTTGCCATATGGATTCTCCTTTCTTAGATGCTGCCACGTATATCTTGGTTGAGGTTGTCTTTGTAGTAGTTACGTTGAACAGCGATATGGTAGCGGCGGTCTTTGATAATTTGTTTCCTGCGAATGTCCATGGCCTGCTCGCTTACGGCCATGAACCCCGACAATATGCGGGTTTCATAGTCTCTGTAAGCGACCATGAAATGAAAGGGCATGAGTAGGGCCCCGGCCATGTCATTTGCTTCTTGTTCTTTTTGAGCATATGGAATGTGTTTGCGCTTATTTAGGTGGCCTAATGCAATGTGGGACAGCTCATGTGCAATGGTAAAACGATTGTGTGTCACACGATGATTATGTGAATCGATGCAAATGAGGTAATTGTTTCTATATTGAAGAATGTAGCCGCTTTCTCCTTGAAGGTTGCTTTTTACGATAGAAGCATTCAGTTTTTTTGCGATTTTTTTCAAGTCAGTTGGGAAGTGGAGTGGCTGCTCTATTGAAAGAAGAAGATTAGCCGCCAGCTGCTCGATTGTTTCGTGCGTCATAAGGTCACCTTTCAAAACGTTTGTTCTCAGAGATGGGAAAAATAATAGGATAGCACCTCGCCTGTTAAAACAGGGAAGAGGTGATTCTATCCTTAACATGGCTCCTTGTTGTTAAGAGAGCGTCATTTCTCAATAATATACAGTGGTTTATCAAATATATCCTCAATTTCAAGGTCGAAGTCAAAAGAAGGCACACCAATACTTTCTAAAATTTTATACTTATCATTTTTATAATTTGATAAGTGAGTGGCTATAGCCAGTCGACTACCGACAGATAATTTTATGCATGCTGAGCTATTTCCGAGAACAGATAAACCAAAGATGAGTGTATATAAGTCATTTTTTCCGAGGCCGAGTCTATAATTGACTGGATCGATCCCCATTCTCTTATGAAGGAGGTCGTTATATCGAATATTAGATTTATCGGGTCGATAATTATATACTCTACCTGAGTGAGCCGACCGGTTTCTAAATTTGAAACATAGCGTTAGGACGTCTGAAAACAAGTCTTTGACCGCTTCATTAACAACATTAATTTCAACAACTTCTAAGGGCAGGTCTAGCATGATACTAATAATTCTATTTTTGAGCTCAGCCTTTTGGAGCTTGTAAAAATGCATCATATTTCCTAGCGTTGCTCCCTTAAAGAGTATCCAAGGAGGTGTGTTTTTATGATGCATGCGATAATGTTGAAAGGGTTCCACATCATCGTTTATGATTTTATGAAATTTTATGAAGGATGAATCAATATCCCAGTATTTAGAACCATCTTTCCGTGTGTGTATTTTTCCGCTTTTATAATTGGATTTGATTAAGTATTTGTCTTGATCTGAGGTAAAAGTCTCAGCTATAACGTAGCTCATAGCGCTTTTGAGCATAATTTCAAATTCTAATGTCGCATTGAGAACAGATTGTTGAAGCTTTCTGTCCATTTCGTAAATTGAAAATAGTTGCTCAAATGTTGCGTCTTCAAAATACTTGTCCGGATTTGTTGCTTCGAGTAAATAATCTTTATAACCATTAACAATTTCGTAATAACCGAAAGAGCGCAAGTGCTCTCTAGCAGCTTTTTCATTGAGAAATTTTAAATTTCTATCTTTTAAAATTTTTATCTGTTGATCGATTGTAGTGAATGGCTTCATTCTTGTTCCTCCACATAACACAAAAGGGCTTCCGAAGTGGAAGCCCTAAAGGTCGGACAGAAACCCTGTCCAGTCATATTGTTAATATGATTATACCATGAGACTTCGATTTGTAAACACGAAAATGGAAAGTAAGTTCAATAAAATCATTCAAATTGGAATAAGCAAACAGTATTCCAATAAATCGAAATAAATTGGAATGAAGCAAATTGAGAATTTTTATGAACTTAGTTGCCACTATTTCAGAATTTCGAATTTTTTTCTTTCAAACTCTTCTTCAGTAATGATTCCTTGATCCATTAAATTTTTCCACTTAATCAGTTCATCGACTGCGCTGTTCGTCGGATTGGCATCGTCAACGACGTTTTTGTGTAAGTTTTCTGTATATTCAAATAATTTGCTTGTGACCATTTCGTGAATATTTCGAATGGAATTTTTATCGATAGCAATATTAAAAATTTCGTCTCGGGTGTCAATGGTTAAGGTCCCCCATACAATGCCGGTTTTCATGAAAACATCGTTGACATTGCGCAAGCTTACGACCAGGACGTGTTCCCCGATTACTCGATTCTGAGTCATTATTATCTTGTCCTTTGTTATGCCGTATGCCCAATAACCGTTATGATTGCTCATGCTTTTATAATTGTGCAGGCCCATAAAGCAAACGTCAATGTCTTCATTGGGTTTCAGTTGCTTCGCCAGGACTTTGAAGTGTCTTTTTTCGTTTGCGCTGATAACGCCGGATCCCAGCTTATGTAGTTTCATGAATTCTAACATTTCATCTGCGGTTTTCATGTGGTCTCCTCCTATGAATTGTTTAAAATTACCTGCCAATAAAACCTTATTTTACCGGACGAAGGATGTGGGTGGCTTTGTCCAGTATGATGAAGAATGAAGTGATAAAACTTATGTTCGTTTAGAGGTAATTTTAAAAGGGCGTAAGCCCTTTATTTTTTTTCTTCTTTTTCTTTCGCGTTGACGCTATCGATGAAGATGTTGGCTATTTCGATCATCTTCGCTTTCGCTTCCGGAGTGAGTTCGCGGTTGGCCCGGCGTAGGATTTGCACGCCTTCCGGAAAGCCTTCGAGGAGTTCGTCATCGACGGTGCTCTTACCGTGGCGGTCATCACTAGTTCCCATCAAGTAGTCGATGGATACGTTAAAGAACTTTGAGAACTTAATAATTAGTTCATTGGAAGGATCACGTTGGCCCAATTCGTAAAACGAAATAGCCTTCGGAGTTAAACCAAATTTATCGGCAAGTTCTTTTTGTGTGTAATTATTCTCTTTTCGAAGTTGCGCTAATCGCTTTGAAAACATCTGAACTCCTCCTAATTATGTACTGCCAGTACATATAAAGATTATAGCTAAAAATTTTCAAAAGGGCAATTGACAAAGTACAATCCGTACTGTACAATATGTACATAAGAACTGGGGAGGTGGTTTTATGAGTGAATTGAAAAAGTTGCGCTTGGAGAAAGGATATTCGCAAGCTGAATTGGCACAGTTAGTTGGTGTTACCCCAAAATACATTGGTTTCATTGAGAATAATGAGCGAATGCCTTCGCTAAATGTAGCTGGAATCATTGCAAGAATCTTTAATGTGTCAATAGAAGAAATTTTTTTACCCAAAAGATGAACAGAATGTACAATTAAGCCTTTCCGTTCTACCTATATACTACGTCAATCACGTCGCTACCTCTATAGCGCTTGGTTGCAGGGAAAGCCGGATGTACGGAATGGAGTTGCAAGGAAGGAGGCTACGTGATGGAGTTTGTCACGATTTTGGGCGTGCCATATTCGGTGAAGATGGTGCCGGTTATATCGTTAGATGAGCTGACGGTGGGGCAGATCGATTACCTTAAGCAGGAAATTTTGATCTTAGAGGGCTTAGGTGATGATCTTTTTCAGGTGACGCTCTTGCACGAGGTATTGCACGGCATTTTTAATCAATTGGGCTTTGATGAGGGAAATAACGAACACCTGATCCAGGCGTTATCAACTGCGCTGTATCAGGTGTTACGTGAAAACAAGTTGTTCAGTTAATGTTTTTGATGTTTATGGTTTGCAAGGGTTGATCCGGCTTTGGATTTCGATGTTTTCGATTTGCTTGTGGAAAGTGTTCTTCCGGCCTTGCGAACTTTGGGACTTGGATTGCATTTCTTTGCCAATATATCACCTCCTTTCGAGGTGATTATAGCAAATGTACAGGAGGCGTGAAATGAAAGAAGCGGATGTCCTTGCTTTTCTCAATTTCAGAAGAAAGTTTTCGAAACGGGAATGGCACGAATTAAACCGTGCGGTGGAAGCGCGAGAAATGGAAAAGGCCGACAAGATTGAGCTTGACGACCTTGATTTAGAAATTATTCTCTCGAAGTTGAATGTTTTATCAGAACTCTGAAACTTGGAGAAAGATGGGGTTGATTCGATAAGAAATTCCTTTATAAACGAGTTCCACGTAGTCGAGTTCGTAATAGGAATGTTCTTTTCTTTGATGCGGTGCCCAAAGTTCAGCATTTTCTTCGTACCATGTGCTGGGCGATTGGCCGTTATGGCCAATGACGCAATCGGGATCATCGTTTAGGCAAACCCATTCGCCAAGTAAGCAAGCGTGTAGTTTCATCTGTTCACCTCCTTCTGAGGTGATTATAGCAAATAAAGGGGGTGAGTGATGGGTGGTTGTCACAAGCGTACGCAGGAAAACCCGTTTTACAGGGCGCGTATGGATGCGGCGGCGTACAACGATGCGTTAAAAAGTCGTGAAGGTGCGGCGGAGGCGCTGGGGGTACATCCTTCGACGATTGCAAATTATGAGTTGGGGACGAGGTGCAGTCCACAGCCTGATTTGGTGCTTATGATGGCGGACTTGTATCGTGCGCCGGAGCTTTTAAATTTCTTCTGTTCGAATGAGTGCCCGATCGGTCTTGAAACGGTGGCGGAGCTTTCTCTGAATGGGATTGATCGCATTGCGATTCAGACGCTTTCGAGCTTGAAGGATGTGGAATCAGTAAAGGATTCCTTGATTGAGATCGTGGCCGACGGTGTCGTCAGTGCCGATGAGGAAGCGGCGTTGGAACAAATTTTGGCGCATTTGGAGGCGATTGCAAAGGCGGCTAAGGAGCTTCGGCTTTGGATAGAAAAGAATGTATAGGAAGGGGGCTTGTATGAGTCGACGGCCTGAAATTATTGACGCGAAGACGATTATGGCTGACTACCATTTGAAGAAGCATGATGCTTATCGCATTTTACACAATGCGGATTGCCCGGTGTTGACGGGCGGAAGCGGTGGCAAGTTTTTGGTTGAGCGAAGTGCGTTTGAGGCGTACTTGTTTCGCGGAAGGGAGCGTGTGAAGGAATGAAGCGAAGGGCGTGTGTGATGTATAACGATGCGAAGTATGTGCGCCGCAGGGCGTTGGCGTTTTTGGTCATTATCGGCCTGGTAGCGCTGGTGAGTTTTATGCTGGCTGTTGCCTGTGACGACTTGGCAGAGAGCGCCTGTGTGACGCAGCTGGATCAGAAAGCGGCGTGGGCGGTGGCTTACAGTAAGTCGCTCGGGGAGTATCCTTATGAGTAGTCGCCGCACGGAAGTTAGGAAGATAGAAAAAATCTCGCCGGAGAGGTGTCCAAGCGAGATCAATCGTTAACCACCATTAGTATAACACAAAGGAGATCAAAAATGAATTTTGAAAGAGTCCAAGGCCCGACGGCGGGCGAAAGGCTGGAAGAAAAGCTATCGGAGTTGAATCGCTGCGATGTGGAAATCAGAATCGGCGAGAGGGCGAGAGCAAGAAAGCCCGAGCTTTTAATCGAGATACAAGGTTTATGCCGGCAGTTGATGGATGAGGAGGATGTGAAATGAAGCTTTATGACATCGCCGAGATTTACGAAAACCTCGAAAACATCGACGACGATGTGGCCGTTGCCACCGCCATGGATGCGGTGGATGCGGCCCTGGAAGAAAAGTTGGAATCGACGGCGAAGGTGATCCGCAATTTGGAAGCGGAGGCGGAGGCGCTGGAAGCAGAGGAAAAGCGGTTGAAGGCCCGGAAGACGGCGGTAAGAAACCGCATCGCGGATATTAAAGGCTATGTCCAAGAAAACCTGGAAGCCATGGGCAAGGACAAGGTCACTTCGGGGATCTTTAAGTGGAGCATCCAGGCGAACGCGCCAAGTGTGAACATTCTCGACGAGAGCCTAATTCCCGACGCTTACTGGAAGATTGAGCGAAAGCCCATGAAGACGGAGATCAAGAAGGCCATTGAGACCGGAGAGCTGACGGAAGGCGTGGAGCTGGTACGAACGAAGTCGCTTAGGTTGAGATAGGAGGCGCAGCATGGATTTGAATTTGGACCGGAAGATTAAGATCGCCGCTTTACAGGTGTTCTTTGAAGAGGATGCGAATTTAAGCAAGCTTTTCACCGAGCGTTTGGCGGCCTATGTTTACGACAATTGGGAGTTTTTGGACCGGGTCATCGCCGGGAAAGTGGAAAATTTAAGTGAGGAGGTTCGCTATGTCGAATGTGAATGAAGTACAAGTGCAAGAGGTTAACGCCCTGTCTTTAATTGAATCGACGAATTTGCAGTCAATTCAAGGCAGTATTCAAAAGATCAAGCAGTTTCAGGCCTTGGTGCAAAGTCAATTTACACAAAATCATGACTTCGGCGTGATCCCCGGCACGGGGAAGCCGACGCTTTTAAAGCCCGGCGCGGAAAAGTTGATTATGCTCTTGGGCCTGACCAGTGAATTTGAAATTCTGGATTCGACACGAGATTTCGACACGGGCTTCTTCCAATATCAGGTAGCTTGCAGGCTGAAGAAGAACGGCGAGGTCATGACGGAAGGGTTTGGCAGCTGCAATACCCGCGAACGAAAATACATTAAGCAGGATCCTTACACCATGGACAACACGGCGCTGAAGATGGCGAAGAAGCGGGCCATGGTGGATGCTGCCTTGTTGGTGGGCTCTCTGAGCGATGTCTTTACCCAAGACATTGAGGACATGGACTTAGCCGGCAATCAGGCTTCGGCCTATCAACGGACCTACACGGACCGTGACGGGACGATCTCCCAAGCACAGGCAAAACGGCTCTATGCCATTGCTAAGGGCGACGGGGAGCTGTGCAAGTCGGTGATGAGTAAGTACGGCTACGGCCACAGTGACGAGATTAAGAAGACGGATTACGAAAAGATTTGTAATGAAGTGGAAGCGTCTGTAACGCAAGGTTAATGGATAAGGCGGGCGGCACATGCTGTCGGATGATGGGTGTGCCGTTTGCCGATTCTGTTAGGAGGTTGTTATGGCCAGACCACTGAAGAGCGGGATCGATTATTTCCCGCTGGATTGTAATTTCATGAAGGACATTAAGGTCCGAAAAATTTTGCGTGCCTGCGGTCCGGGCGCTATCGCGGTCATCGTCAACCTGCTATGTACTATTTATCAAGGTGATGGGTACTACATGTTGTGGGATGAGGATACGGGGTTTTTGATTTCTGACGATGTCGGGGTCAAGGAATCTTTTGTACACGAGGTAGTGAAGACGGCCGTACAGGTTGAATTTTTTAACGCAGGGATGTTTGATGCACAGGGGATTTTGACTTCTGCGGGCATTCAGCGCCGGTATAAAGAGGCCACGGCACGGCGCAACGATAATTCACTTATTGCTGACTATAATCTACTCTCAAATGAGTTGAGTGGAGTTATTGCATACAATAATCCAGTTAATGTAGACAATAACCCGATTAATGTAGACAGAAGTACACAGATGATAGTAGATGATAGTAAAGTAAATAAAACTAAACTAGATGATGATGATATAGGGGACGAGTGCGCCCAAAAATTGGCGGAGATCATCGAATCATCATCATCCGACGCCATGGATTTTCTATGCCATTTTAAACCGGAGGATCGTCTGTGTGTGGTGGAGCAGGTAGAGGCTTCGGAGTATCTCAAAAAGAATTTAGACGTGCACCGAAAGCCGAGCAAGACTTTCATGGCCCGTTTGCTTGCCGGGAACTATCGGACGTACAAGAAGACGAGCGCGGCGAAGGCGTCTGAGCGGCGGACGGACGGCTATTCCGCTGAAGAACTAAATGCCATGGCCCGTAGGCGATTCCAAAACAAAGTCCATGGAGGTAGGGATGGTTCAGGTTCTGATGATCCCCTATCGTAGCTTTAAGGAGCGGGTGAGGCTGGTAAAGGAGCTTGTCAACGAGGGCTATTATGTTGAGGTTGAGGACGGCTATTTGTATTGCATAAGGCATGTGGAAAGGAGCGTGTTTTGAGAGGCAAAGAGGGGAAGATTCAGAAGGAGATTGCCGATGCCATAAATGGCACGGGGCTGGGCCGCTGTTGGGTGGCGACCAGCGGGCTTTTAAAGAGCCCGGACGGGAAGCGTTTTGTTCGGGCACTGCCGGAGGGTTTCCCGGATCTCTTCGGTTATAGAAAAGCGGACGGCAAGATGTTTTTCATCGAGGTGAAGACGGCATCTGGGCGTGTTACCCCGTCGCAGATTGATTTTATGCTGTCGGAGGTATCGCCGCAGGTGCTCTATGGAATTGCGCGGAACATTGACGATGCATTCGAGATTCTCGGATATGAGCAGGGGAAACTGTTGTAGTTAATGTTTGTTAAGGATTTATGCGGGTTTGAAGGAGATGGAAGAATGAAAAAATTTAAAATATCTTTTAATTTTGAAACAGATGACGATTGGCTTGAAAAAGATGTAGAGGAAATGATCGAAAGAGTTATAGACCCTATATATCATTTAGGCGATGTAAGTATCGGTGAACTAAATGTGGAAGAAAGAGAGGTAGAAGGATGAAAGTTTTTATAGTGATGGACACAACAGAAAAGACTGGTCGAGAATCAATCATTGGTGTTTTTGAATCACTGGGGAAGGCAAAAACGGCACTTGCTGATTATGTACTAAACACAGAAGCGGATAGGATAGAGCCTTATTGTGTGGAGATTGCAGAATTTGAGGTTGAAAAATGAACTTATCGGAAATCCCGACAAGTTGGGAGGAGCAAACGATGAACGAATTGATTAAGAAAGTGGAAGCGTGGGGCGAAGAAAAGGGGATTATGGATCCCTCAAACGCACCGAAGCAGTTCATGAAATTCATGGAAGAGGTCTTTGAGTTTAAGACCATGTTTGATCTTGAAGACATCAATTACACCGGTTACGGAGAATTTTTGCGGTTCGATAACACGAAGATGGAATTCGGTGATGTGCTTGTGACTCTTATTATCTTAGCTAGACAAATAGATCTGGACTGGGAAGAGTGTTTATCCATGGCCTACGAGAAAATCAAGGACAGGAAAGGCAAGACCATCGACGGCATCTTCGTGAAAGAGGAGGACTTGGCGAAATGATTCAACGAAACTTGGACGGTGTCTATTTTAGGGTAGAGCGGGATGGAAAGTGGGTGAACCGCTGCTTTTCCGATCTAACGGAAGACGAGATGCACCAGGTGATGGCCGGGAGGCCCATTGCGTGGGTACAGTCCCTCTGCGTGATTCTGGGGCAGTCCATAAGGGGCATAGGTGATGCCCTAGATTTGTATAACGGGGAAGGTGACGAGGAGTGACAGACTTCAATACGCCGGCGCACTATGTTCTGGAGGACGGATCGGACAGCATGGAGGTTTTGGCGAAGCTCCTCGGAGAAGAACAATACGTCGGCTTTCTCCGGGGCAATGCCTTCAAGTATCTAATTCGCTACGCTCTAAAGGGCGGGTTGGAAGACTTGTACAAGGCCGAGGATTATGTGGCTCGGCTGGCGGCCTATGAGGCGGAAAGGATGAAAAAATGAATGTAGTGATTTTGTACGGACGTCTGACACGGGATCCGGAGCTGAAGTATAGCCAAGGCGGCGTGGCCAATTGTTTCGCCACGGTGGCCGTGGATCGTGGAATGACGAAAGAGAAGCGGCAGCAGGCGGAAGCAACAGGGCAGCCGACCGCCGATTTTATCGGGATAAAGGCCTTCGGAAAGACGGCAGAGATGCTGGCGAACTACTTCCACAAGGGCAATAGAGTGGCCCTGGAAGGACGTATTCAAACGGGAACTTACGAGAAGAACGGCGAACGGGTGTATACCACGGATGTCATTATTAACCGGCTGCACTTCGTAGAGAGCGCAAAGGAAAATGGCGGAAGAAATGGCGGCAGCATTGAGCCGATGAATGGGCAGGCGGGCTATTATGAGGTGGATGAAAAGGATGTGCCGTTTTAGATCGTTAGTTTCCAGGTATTGACCTCTGAGGTAGAATAAGAGATAATAAAAAAGAACGAACGTTCTTATTGAATTCTTTTACACGGAGGAACCGGCATGAATTATGGCGAAAAGACGTTTATCCAAGAAGTGTATGATCGAGGTTATGCGACGAAGACAGCGGCCAGAGAGTATGCGAAAGAAAACAAAAAGCATTTTTACACAGAGAAGGATCTTTTGAACGTACATGAACGGTATTGGTCCATTCGGACAAAGCGGATGGATCAGGCGCGCTTATGGGCGGACAAGAAGCTCCGGGGGGAAGACGGAGAGGATTAACAAAGCATAAGGAAGGAGCTGGCATGGACGCTGCGACGCTAAAGGAGTACCGGTATTTAAAACGTGAAATCAAGAGCCTGCAAAAGCGGATCGAGCATCTGAATTCGACGTTGTCGGATCGTGTGCGAGCGTCCAACAGCGAGTTTCCGTATCAAGAGATACATATTCGGATTGAAGGGGAAGACCCGAGGAAAAGCAACTTGGAGCTAATCCTACAGAAGCGATTGGATGCGTGTGTCGATAAGATCATTGAGATCGAACGATTCATTTCGTCCATCGAAGACAGTCGAACACGGATGATCTTTCAAAGGCGTTATGTCGATGGGTGGAGCTGGCAGAAGATCAGTATGAGTATGGGAAGTATGGATGAAAGCTATGCGAGGAAAATTCATAATAGATTTACCGAAAACTATTGACACGTGCCGTGGATACGTATATACTAATAATGTCCCAATCGCTCATATTCTTATCTTAAAAACTCTTTCTGCAGAAAGGATGGAATATGCCAAGAAAAAAATACAAAGAAGTTGTTGAAAAACTACTCGCAAATGGTTGGGAACATGTAAGGACTAATGGTTCACATGAAATTTACCGAAATAAAAAAACCGGTGTAAGTGTACCTATAAAATGCACCTCTAAAGAGATTCCGGCCGGTACTGTGAGTAGCATTCAACGGATAACAGGGCTCAAATTTTAACCCTGTTATCCAAACACCTTCTTATGTAAAATATTAAATGTAAATGAGAAGGAGGAACTTATGAAGGATCGCTATATTTTTCCTGCCATCATTTCATTTAGCGAAGATGAAGGGATATATGATATAAGATTTCCTGACATAAGTAATGGATTTACTTTTGCAGAGAGTGAAGACGAAATTATGGAGTCGGCTAAAGAAGTTCTAGAGCTCTGTTTATATGATCTTGAAGAAAATGGGAATGAAATTCCTTCACCAACGAGTTTTTCGAGTTTATTGAACAAAGGACTATCCGTTGTTTTAGTAGAAGTGTGGATGCCCTTAGTAAGGGATAAGTTTCAAAATAAATCGGTAAAAAAGACACTGACTATACCTAAATGGCTTAACGATGCAGCCCAAGAGTACAACATCAATTTTTCTCAGTTGTTGCAAACAGCCATTAAAAATTATATAGGCATTGATACAAAGAGGTAGCGAAGGCTGCCTCTTTTATTTTGTCCGTTTTGTCCGATTTTGCCGTGGCATAATGGTAGTATGGATAACTAGAGAGATCTCCACGGGAGGTTTCTTTTTTTATGTCCTGAGGTAGCTCGGTCGGGCCTTCTTGAATGAATCGTAAGCATGGACTGTTTCGAACGGATGGTACATTTTGATCTCCTATTTCCTCGAACCGAGCGGGGCGCGAAGCACGGCACTTTGATCGCGCGGGGTGGGTTTTAGCCGTGATACATAAGGGGGTGATGGTATAGGATTATCGGACAAGCAAAAGGCGGTGGCGGATGAATATATCGTCACGCTGGACAAGACGAAAAGTTATTTGAAGTACTACAAGAGCGTAAAGAAAAAGGAAACGGCCTACGCTGCGGCGAGTCGTCTCTTCGAAAAGCCGGCGATGAAGGCCTACATCGAAGAGCGGATGAAAGAACTGGATGAAGAGACGATTGCGGAGCAGCGAGAGGTGCTGCGGTTTCTCTCGGCGGTGATGCGAGGCGAGACGAAGGAAGCGGTGTTGATCGGACAGGGCAATGGCCGGCAGTCCATCGGCGACATGGAGGTCTCTATGAAGGACCGTATCCGCGCCGGGGAGCTCTTAGGCAAGCGCTACGGCCTATGGACGGAGAAGGTGGACTTGGACGGCGGTGTGGCCATTACCTTTATCGAGGATGTGCCGCTGGATGATTGAGAAGCGATTGAGCATGATGAAGGCTCTGGGAAAGGGCTATAACCGCTTTTACCATAACCGACAATTTTACAGAGTCGTCAAGGGGAGCCGGGGTTCGAAGAAGTCGAAGACAGCGGCTCTTTGTTATATTCACGATATTTTAAAGTATCCCTGGGCCAATCTGTTGGTGGTGCGGAAGTTTTCCAATACGAACAAGCAGTCCACCTACACGGATTTAAAGTGGGCGGCCAATCGGCTGGGGGTTTACGATAAGTTTAAATTCAATGAATCCATGCCGGAGATCACGGTGAAGCGAACGGGACAAAAGATTTTGTTCCGCGGTATGGACGATCCTTTAAAGATCACATCCATTTCGGTGGATGTGGGCATCCTCTGTTGGGCTTGGTTCGAAGAGGCCTATCAGTTGGATTCCATGGATGCTTTCGATACGACGGTGGAATCGATTCGGGGATCCTACGACAGCCCGGATTTCTACAAGCAAATCACCTTAACCTTTAACCCGTGGTCGGAAAATCACTGGTTGAAGCGGGAGTTTTTCAACGAAGACACCAGGCGGAAGGACGTCTTTAGCATGACGACTACCTTTCGGCTGAATGAATGGCTGGACGAGCAGGACCGGAAGCGGTACACGGATCTTTACCGCACCAATCCCCGGAGGGCGAAGATTGTCTGCGACGGCGACTGGGGCGTGGCGGAAGGCTTGGTCTATGAGAATGTGGAGTTTCGGCCCATTGCCGATGAAGAAATCGATATGAAGAAGTTTAAGCTTTTGGTCGGTCTGGACTTCGGCTTTAAGCATGATCCGACGGCTTTAATCGTGTCTTGGCTGGATGAAGAGAATAAGCGAATTTACGTCGTGGATGAACACTACGAGCAGGGGATGACCACTTCGGATATTGCCGCCATGATACGGCGAAAAGGCTATGGCAAGTCGACGATTATCGCCGACTGTGCCGAGGGCCGACTGATTTATGAGCTGAAGCGGGAGCACGACATTCAGAGGATTCGAGAATCAAGGAAGGGGAAGGACAGTGTCAATTCAGGCATTAGCAAGCTTCAGGATTACCGGATTATTTGTGGCGACAGATGCGTCAACGCCAAGGAAGAGTTCTACTCCTACGCCTATAAAAAAGACAAGGTGTCGGGGAAGTATACCAATCAACCGGAGGACAAGGACAATCACTTAATGGACGCGCTGCGTTACAGCTTGCAGTGCGTGGAGACGGGAAAACTGAAGACGATGTCGAAGAAGGCCTTAGGTCTTTAGGAGGTGAAGTATGGATAGCAATATTACGGAGCACTTTGAGCTGCCGAAGACGGTGTATTTACCGCCGGAGACGGAGGTCACCGAGGATCTGATTAAGGCCCTGGTGAAGATGAAAGAGAAGGAAGTGGAGCGGTTCCACGTGCTTCAGGACTACTACGAGGGCAAGTCGAAGATTACGGAGCGGCAAAAGGACAGCCACAAAGCCAATAATAAATTGGCCCTGGACTATCCGTCTTATATCGTGGATGTTCTCTTAGGCATGTTTGTGGGCAAGCCTATTTCCTACACAGTGGCGGAAGAAAACAAAGAGATCATGGCAGCGGTTCAAGACGTCTTCGATCTTAACGACGAGCAGGACGAGAACACGGAACTGGCGAAGATGTGCGGCATTAAGGGCCGAGGCTATGAAATTGTCTACTTAGACGAGGAAGGAAGCGTCCGCTTTAACGAAGCGGAGCCGGAGAATGTGGTCATGGTTTACGATAACCGCATTAAGCCGGAGCCACTGTTCTGTCTTTATATTCGGGATCATGTGACCGTGGACAATTTAGAAGCGGATAAAAAGGACAAGTTCCTCACGCTATACACAAAAGATTCAGTGAAAGAGTACCTCATGGCGGGCGGCGATTTATCCCTTATGGAAGAATCGGCCAATCTCTTCGGGGAAATCCCGGTGATTGAGTTTCTGAACAACGACGAAGGAATCGGCGATTTCGAGCGGACGCTGTCGTTGATCGACGCCTTAAACCTGGCGCAGTCCGACACGGCCAACGACTTCCAGGAATTTACGGATGCTCTCCTGGTGCTCTTCGGGATGCCGCAGACCGATTCCGACGACGTGAACCAAATGATGGAGGATCGGGTCCTGCTATTAGACAAAAGCGGGGACAACGGGCAAGGGGCCCAATGGCTTATTAAAGAGATCAACGACACGGCCCTTGAAAACTACAAGAACCGCCTGGATGCGGACATTCATAAGTTCGCCAAGGTGCCCAACATGAGCGACGAGAACTTCGCCGGGAATGTCTCCGGGGAGTCCATGAAGTACAAGCTCTTCGCCACGGATCAAATTATCAGCCAAAAGCAGCGGAAGTTTAAGACGGCCCTGCAAAAACGGTTGAAGTTGATCCTGGCCATTTTGAATATCAAGGGCTCCGCCGATTTCGATTATCGGGATATTTCTCTGGTCTTTAACGACAACAAGCCTTACAACGAGCTGGACAATATCAACACAGTGAAATCGGCTTTAGATGCCGGACTTTCCAAGACCTATGCTTATTCCAAGCTGCGGGATATGGACGACATTCAGGAAGAGTTGGAGCGGCAAGCTCAGGAAGTGGACGCTTATGTGGAGTCCTTTAAAAGGGAGCTAGACGATGGACAAGAAGTTCCTGAAGATTCAACAGTCGTATGAGCGGCTGATCAAGAAGAAGGAAAAGGGCATCGTTCAAAACTACGGAAGATCCTATAAGCGACTGAGAAAAGAAGTGGAGAAGATCTATGACGATGCCGAAAAAGATGGTGAGTTGAACTATTCCCGGGAGGACGTGGCCAAGCTGGACAAGAAGACGGCGGATATTATGCTGGACTTGTACCGGACGAACACAGGCGCCATTGAAAACACCTTGAAGCAGATCGCCCAAGATACCAGAGAGGCATCGGCGGCGGACAGCATCGTCCCCGTAAAAAAGACCTTCGATCCGAGCCGCGTCATTAACAAGGAAGTGGCGGGCAGAATATGGACGGAGCGAATTGACCACTATGGCGACAATTTTGTCTATGACGTTCACTCCATTATTAAGGCGGGCTTGGAGCGTGGAGATACTTATACCACCATGGGGAAACATCTTCGGGATCGCTTTGGCCGCGATGTAGGCAATGTGGCCAGAATCGCCCGAACGGAAGGGGCCCGAGTGCTGGAAGACACCAAGTTCGACACCTTCAGCGAGATCAATAAGAACTCCAAGATTAAGGTGATGAAGGTGTGGCGCACCATGCAAGACGAGGCCGTTCGTTCTACTCACCAAGCCATGGAAGGGGTAGAGGTGGAGCTGGAAGAAGAATTCGTACTTCCCAGCGGCGCCACTTGTCTTTATCCAAAGGACACGGGCTTTCCGGAAGAGGATATTAATTGCCGCTGCTATTGTGAGTATAAGCCGGTGATCGATGATGGTACTAACGAGGAAAACGGGTATAATACAAACGGGATCTCAGGTGTAAGCACTTTCGATGAAATGGCGAGTTACTTCAAAACAAAGAATATTGTCATGGATGACGAGGTCAGAGATCTCGACTTCAAAGCAGTAAAAAGGACCCTTACTGCAATTGAGGAAATTGCCGAGCAATATCCGGATGCTTATAATCGAGTGGAGAGAGTAAGCACATCAAGAGAAGGGGTCATGTCTTGTAGCGGTAGAAAAATCAACTTTAATCCGAAATATTACAAAGATACAAGTTATTTAGAAAACCGGTGTAAGGAATTGTCCCTTTCCGGCTGGTGGCATAAGAGCTCCAGTCTTGAATCCCTAGGTGTCCATGAGTTTGGTCATGCTGTCAACTGGGACCTGATCGCGAAGAATGAACACTATGACTATGATTTTCAAAGAATCCTCGATTGGAATGATGGCGAAACTGCCAAGAGGATAGTCTCGAAGGCATGTAAAGACATTAAGAAGACGCCTTACGGTAAGGGAAAGGTCAATGCCACGTTGAGAAAAGCTCAATCCACATATGGAGCATCTGAACCAAGAGAGGCCATTGCAGAATCTTTTGCCGATGTTTACGCCAATAAGGAGAACGCGAACCCGCTTTCCGTAAGGATTATAGAGATTATAAACGATATGTTAAAAGGATAAGGGGGAAGAAAATGCTTGAACCTAAATTCGTGCCCTATTTGACGGAAAAGAAGGCGAAATCAGAACATGGATATAGCTATATCGTCTTGAAGGAAGACACGCCAAAAGATCTAAGGGATGAATACATGGAGATCGTGGCGGAGCAAGACGAAAGAATAAAAAACGGCGAAATGATTATGATGTATTAAAGGCAGCGTTAAGGAGGTTCCTTAAACGTTGCTTTTTTGATGTGGTAAATAAGTGGCTGTTTCCGAAATGGAAATAACCACTTTTTTATTGCCTTTTACTTGCCAGGCGTAAAAGAAGCATGGGGGAATCAAAACAAGATTTAAAAATGGGAAAGGATGAAGAATTATGGATAAAGATGCAGTTAATGTAAACCAAGAAGCGACATTGGATGCGCAAGAGGCCGAAGCGAAACAAGCGGTAGAAGGTCAAGACCACCAAAAAGAAGAGAACAAAGGCGGCGACAAGACTTTTACTCAGGATGAAGTGACCGCCATCGTGGAAGCGAGATTGGCCAGAGAGCGCAGCAAAGCGGAGAAAGAGACGGAAAAGAAGATCGAATCGGCCATTCAGGAGGCGGAGCGACTGGCGAAGCTGTCGGAAGATGAGCGGAAGCAGGAAGCCGAAGAAGCGAAAGATAAAGAGCTGGAAGCGGCGAAGGCGGAACTTGCCAGGGTTTACCTGGAAAGGGACACCATGAGCCGGCTGGCGGAGGAGAAGATTCCGTCTGAATTCAAAGACTTCTTAATGGGATCGGATGCTGAATCGACGAATGAAAACATTAAGGCCTTTAAGCCAATTTTTGAGTCCATGATTCAAAAGCAGGTGGAAGAACGTTTAAAAGGGAAAACGCCGACGGTGGCCGCTCAGGCTTCGAAGGCGGATGTATGGTCGACATTGAAAGATAAGTACAAGAAAGGATGAGACGATGGCAATTAAGATTTTTACAAAACAATACGCAGGACTTTTAGCAAATGTCTTTGAGAAGAAACAGAACTTTTTAAACACTTTCGGCGGCAAGCTGCAAGTGCAAGACGGGATCACTAACAAGGATTCCTTTATCGACTTGAAGATTTCCGACACCGATGTGGTCATTCAAAAGTACGACATGGGCGAAAACGTGGCCTTCGGTACCGGAACGGGAACTTCCAATCGCTTTGGTCAAAGAAAAGAAATCAAGTCCGTTGATAAGCAAGTGCCTTACGAAGAACCCCTGGCCATTCACGAAGGCGTGGACAACTTCACGGTGAACGACAATGCGGAAGAGGTCATCCAAGAAAGAGCGGCACTGCACGCTGAAGCTTGGGTAGAGCAAATGAACGGCTTCCTGTCCAAGGCTTTGTCCGATGCAGCCCACAAAACCCTTACCGGTAAACTGACTGAGGAAGACGTGGTTAAGACATTCAACGAAGCATCCAAGATCTTCGTGAATAACAAGGTCTCCAAGGATGTGGCGCGCGTAGCCTATGTGACCTCTGATGTTTATAACTTTATTGTGGATGCAAAATTGGTTTCCACAGGCAAGGGATCCACCGTCAACATCGACGACAACGAATACCTGAAGTTCAAGGGCTTTATCCTGGATGAGCTTGCCGACGAATACTTCCAAAAAGGCGAAAACATCATCTTTGCGGCAGACAATGTTGGCGTTGCCGGCGTGGGCATTGAAATCTATCGTATGTTGGATTCCGAAGACTTCGCAGGCGTGGCCATTCAGTCCGCAGGCAAGTTCGGCAAATACATTCCCGAGAAAAACCAAAAGGCCGTCGTAAAGGCTAAATTAGCCGCCGTCACCGCTTAAGCATAGCCATGGACGAAAAAGGCATGGACAAGCTCTTAGAGCAGGAGCAGGCGAAAAAGGAAGAGGAGAAGGCAAGGTTAAGGGCCCTGTATTTAGGCCAAATTGAGGACTATTGCAATCTATCTTTCAAAGAAGATCTGCCTGCCGGCGTCGCTTTGGCCTTGGAGGAGCTGGTGAAGACGGATCCGGGCAAGTTTAACATTGCCGCTGAAAAGCTGTCGGATATGGCGGTGACCTATCAAGTGGCCGGAGACGGCTTGCCCGATTACATCCGCCATTGGCTGAACCCGTACCGGCGCGCCTATATCCTGTCGAACAAGAAGAAGAGAGAGTATCGTGGCGATCGTATCTGATATCTCCCATGTGGACGAGATCATCGAGCGACTGGAAGAATTGGAGAGGTATCAGGTGGTTGTGGGTGTGACATCCAGTGCCGGCGGCGAAATACTGATGATCGCCAATGTGCACGAATACGGATGCAACATTCCCGTAACGCCTAAAATGCGCGGCTTCTTTCTCTACAATTGGGGGATCATGTTGACCAAGTCGACAATCAATATACCGGAGCGTTCCTTTGTTCGTGCCGGCTTCGATGCGAAGAAGGGCGAGATCGAAAGCTACGGAGATTTAATTGAATCCGTCGTCACCGGGGGATTAAGCGGCCGAGAGTTTTTCGAAATCATCGGCCAGGCTGCGGCGCAGGCGATTCAGTCTTTTTTAATCAACGACGTGAAGAGTCCGCCGAATTCGTCCTTTACTATTATGAACAAGCGAGGAAAATCCAATCCCCTGGTGGACAGCGGTCGCCTGGTGAATTCAATCAGTTATGAGATTCGAGGGAAGTGATGTTTGATTTTAGCGAGCTGGTTCGCCGTTATAGTCGGGGTACGGTGGTGGCTGAGGTAGAACAAGATGGCTACTACGATATGGACGACGGCGGGCGCTATGTGGAAGGGCGAAGCCTTCAGTTGCGCCTGGATCCCGCTGCCATTGTGCCGCTTTCGAACGAGGATTTAAGGCACGACGAGGGCGGTCTGTTTAATCAGGATAGCCGGAAGCTCTATTGCTATTACCATTTAGACAAGGGCACGTCTATCGTCAACCGTATGGAGGAGGGCCGCGTGAAGGCCTATACCATCACCGGTGAACGCGACTATTCCGACTATGACCCGAACCTGCATATTTATTTTATGGAAAGAGCAATCGAAATGATCAAGACGCTTAGACAGCTTGTAGTAAAAGGCATGTATGAGGATACGGGGCTGGTCGTGGTGGATACGGATAATCCCCACAAAAAGCCGCCGTATCCTTTTTATTCCTTTAAGTTTATGACGCTGAGGCAGAACGTCGGCGAAGACGGCGTAGAAAGCAGGCACTTCGAGCCTTCGCTGAATCCCGATTTCAAACATGATTACATCGAAGAAATTACTTTTCAGCCGAAGGTGATCATGAGTTTTAACGCTTATGGTAAGGATATTGTGGCGTGCCAGGAATGGGCCTATAAGGCGTGGGAGTGGTTTCGCTTTCAGTCGAGGCAGCTGTTCGCAGAGAATAATATAAAGGTCGTAACCGTGGGCGATATGACCGATCGGTCGATTTACATCGCCGATTACTACGAGTACCGGGTGGGCTTCGATGTGGAATTCAGAATCGTGCATCGAATCGAAAACCGGACAGAGACAATTGAGCACTACAAATTTAATCAAAAGAAGACGAGGAGAGGAGTTGACCTATGATTTTAGATTTTCCCGTCAATATTCAGCGAAAGACGGTGGGGGTCTCGGAGAGGGGATTCGGCACAATCCTTATTTTTGACCCGAGCCAAGATATTAATTTTAAATACATTACGGCGGAAAACGTGAAGGAATTCAGCACGGAATCGAAGCTATATAAAATGGCGAGCCGCTTATTTATGCAAAAGCCGCAGCCCCAAGAGGTAGCGGTGGTAGGGAAAAACGGCGCCGCCGTGGAGGGCTTTAAAAAGGTGTTGGAAGAGACCAATGACTTTTTCTTCCTGACTTGTACGGATAATTCCGTGGAAACCATTAAAGGCCTGTCCAATTTATGCCAGGTAAACAATAAGGTCTATGCCGTGACGGTTAACGATTACGAAGATGCGAAAAAGCTTTTCGAAGAAGTTTACGATAACACATTCGTTATGTACCACGATGACAGCGAAAGCTTTGTGGCGGAAGCTTTGGCCGTGGTCATGTCCTACAAGATCGGCGGCAAAACGGCGAAGTTTAAGACATTGCAAGGCGTAAAGGCCGCCAATGTTTCTCTGACGCAAGTCAATGAGCTGCACAAAAGCAACCTCTTCACTTATGTGGAGAAGCTGGGTGTGCTGCAAACGTCGGAAGGAAAGATGCTATCCGGTGAATATATCGACGTCATTCTCGGCGAATACTGGATCCGCTTCCGCATGGAAGAGCGCATGCAGCGCCTGGCGTTGACTCAGGACAAGATTCCCTATACGAACCGAGGCATCGGCATGCTGGTCGGCGTGGCGGAGTTGGTTCTGACGGAAGCCGTGGCCATGGGAATCGTGGAAGAAGGACAATACAGAGTGGATTATAAGGTTCGCGAAGATGTGGACAGCAATGAAGTGGCCCTCAGAAAATACGATTACATTCTCTGGACGGCCATGCTTCAAGGCGCCATTCATACGGGCCAAATCAGCGGTATTTTAACCTACGATGTCGTAAACAGAGAGGAGGCATAAGATGGCAGAAAAGTTAACATTCGTCTATGATCCGGAGAAAGTCGTCGTTCAAATGGGGAATATGTACCTGACCGGTTTTTCCGAAGACGGCAAAGTGACTGTTGAACAGAACGAGGACGATATTGTGCCCAAGGTCGGCGTCGACGGGATTGTCAACTACACGATTAATCACGACAAGACGGCGAAGGCGAAGGTGAAGCTAATGTCCACGTCGCCCTGCGTGCCGGCGGTGCGCGATCTGGCGAAGAATAATCAAGAGTTTGACTTTTCTTTGGTGGACATGAACGATAATGGACAAAACATTGCGTCGAGCAATTGCCGCATTATGAAGACGCCGGATTATGTTCGCGCCAAGGAAGCGGAAGAAGTCGAGTTCGAAATCTTCATCCCCTATTACAAATAAGGAGAAGTAAATGGCAAACAAATTCGAAAATAAAAAGGTGGAAATCAACGGCACCGAATATGTCATTCAAAAGCTTCCGAATCGGGAAGCTATCCGATTGAGAAAGCAGTGGGGAAGCAAGGATGCGGCATCCGGCATAGACGATGAAAAGATGATGGACTTGTGTCTTGAACATTTCGTCGTATCGCCGAAGAAAAAAATCGAAGACTTTGACTCCATTCCGGAGATTGAAGAACTGGTTAAGGTCTGCATCGAATTCCAGTATGTGGGAAAGTAAATGAGTTAAGGGCGGAGATCAACAACGATTATGAGGATTTCTGGCGGCCGTCTCTGCTTTTAATGCAAGACGGCATCTTAACTTATACGGAAGCCATGACGATTTCGGCCGACGAGCTGTATAGGCTTCACTATGCCTATACTTTGTTGAGGGAAGAACAGTAAAAGGAGGTGGATAGATAGTGGCCGATGCAAGAGAACTGATCTTTAGCATCAAGGCGGAAGGTGCCGACGATAGTGTCGATAAGATTAAAGGAGTAGATAAGGCCATGGACGGCGCCAAGTCGAAGGTCGGCGGTTTAGGCGGCGCCATGCAGACACTCGGCTCCGGCATGCAGCTGGTCGGAGGTAAAATCCAGAGCTTTGGCGGTGCTGTCATGGCACAAGGAAAAGGCATTACGAAACTGGGGAAAAAGGTAACGAGAGCCACCGCGCCTTTTGCGGCTGCTGCCGCTGTTGGTGTTAAGAAGTTTATGGCCTTGGACACGGCTATTCGCCAAGTATCCACATTAACCACCAACGAAGTGCTGCCAGTTAGCCAAATTCGAAAGGATGTAAAGGCTATATCTAATGCCCACGGCATCGCCCAAACGGAAGTAGCCGGGGCCATGTATGAGGCGCTGTCTTCGGGGATCGACCAATCGAAGGTCACTGAGTTTACCAAGTCCGCCGTGAAACTGACGAAAGCGGGCTTTACGGATATGGCCACGGTCGTGGATGCGACGACTACCGTCTTAAATGCCTATGGCGATGCGGCCTACGATGTAAGCAAGATTCACGATATTTTCGTCAAGACGCAGGACAAAGGGAAGATCACCGTAGACGAGTTAGGGAAGAATATCGGTCGCGTTATTCCCTTGGCTGCGGCTGCCGGAGTCAATGTAGATCAATTGGGTGCATCCTACGCCATGCTGACGGCCAAAGGGCAAAACGCCCGAATCGCCACGACGAATTTAAACAGCATGATCGCCGAATTGTCTTCCAGCGGTACGCGGGCGGACAAGGTGTTGAGAGGAGCGACGGGGAAGTCGTTCTCTGAATTGACGAAGTCCGGCACAAGCTTAGGCGACGTGCTTGGAATCCTCAACGAAAATGCGACGAAGTCCGGTATGGCTCTAAATGATATGTTCGGCAACACGTCGGCGGGGCAAGCTGCAATGTCCCTCTTTTCAGAAGGGGCCGAAGGCTATAACAAAATGCTGAAAGAGATGCAAAACTCCGACGGCGCCACGGATGCCAATTATGAAAAAATGATTGGACCTGCGGAGCAGTGGGCCCAGGCGAAGTCACAAATAGAAAATTCTCTTATCGATTTAGGCGGGGCCATGGCGCCTTTTGTCTTGGAAATTGCAGGCGCCATCTCCGAGGTGGTGGCAAAGTTCCAGGAACTTGATCCGGCTACGCAGTCTACTATCGCACAGTGGGCGTTGGTGGTACTGGCCGCAGGGCCTTTGATCACGATCTTCGGATCTATTGTCACAGGAGTCGGAGCATTTATATCAGTGATCGGCAGCGTGATTGGTTTCGTCGGATCCCTGATCGGCGTTCTCGGAAGTGTCGTTTCCGTCGGCGGTTCAGTGATCGGAGCCATTGGCGGCATTGTGGCCGCATTAGGGCCCATCGGATGGGTGATTATGGCCGTCGTCGGCGTGGGTGCTTTTCTTATCGCAAACTGGCAGGAAATCAAGGCTGAGGCGGCATCTCTCGGCGGAGGGATTCGAGGCTATCTCGTAGGCGCCCTTCACGTCGCCGCAAGTAAATTCTCTGGATTAAGAGGAAAGGCTGTTGGAGCCCTCAATGCGATTAAGGGGGCTTGGGAAAGCTTAAAGAGGGCACTGGCCAATCCTATTAAGGGGGTCGTTTCCATTGTGTCCAGTGCCGCCGGAGGTATTGCGAAACTGGGCGGCGGAGGAGGCAAAGGCAAGGGCAAGGGGAAAAAAGGCGTGCCCTCCCACGCGACGGGGCTTGATTACGTGCCCCATGATGATTACCTGGCGAATTTGCACGAAGGGGAAATCATCCTTACAAAGACGGCCGCCAATGCCTATCGTGAACTGGGCGGGACGAAAGACGGGCTGACGGAAGTCAACACGACGAATTCTCAAACAGTGAATCGAAATCGCTCGGAATCCGAAACGGTGAATAACACGTCGCCCCATGTAACCATTAATGTTTACGGCGGGGAAAACAACCCCATGGCCATTGCGCGAGAAGTTCGGGAAGAATTCAGCAACTTATTCAGGGACTTACAACTACAAAGGGCGTGACGATATGGACAAGAAAACAAGAATTAAACTTGGCGACGTCATAATGGATGCCGTCGTGGAGGAAAGTCCATCTTTTCCCGCCGAGGTGACGAACAAGGCCATCGAAAAGGGCGAAGATATTTCCGACCACATGAAGACGAAGCCTTACACGGTAAAGCTTTCGGGATCCATGGTGGACGATGCGCCGGGAAAATTGAAACAGATTAGAGATTACCAAAAGAACGCCACGCTCTTAACCTACATCGGGCGTGGAATTTACGGGGACGTCGTCATCACCAGCTTTGACACGAAGCACGGCGTCAAAAACGCCAAGGGCTTTGATTACGACATTACCCTTCAACACGTAAAGGTGGCAGTACCTAAAACGTTCAAGGTATCGGTTAAGAATCCGAAGTCGAAGAAGCAAGATAAAAAGACGGCCAGCAAGGTCAAAAGGAAGACGAACGAGGGGAGAAAGCAGGTGAAGCGGAAGTGAAATATATCGACATTGAAAAAGAGAAGATCCCTTACCGCTTTGAAATCGTGCTGAATAACGAGACCTTTCAGTTTGAAGTCTTCTACAACACGGTCGGGGATTTTTTCACCGTAGATTTATACAAGAATCATCAGTTGATCCTGTACGGCGAAAAAATCACGCTGGATGTGCCGCTTTTTAACGATTACGCCTATTTAGGGATCCCGAAGGTGATCGTGAAGCCCGGCGATACAACTCGCCAGGCGCTGCGTATTACCTATGATAATTTAAACGAGGATGTGTTCCTTTATGTATTGGATTAGGGAGATCGAGGTACTGGCCGGCGGCAAGAAGTTTGAAAGCACCGGGGACAAGGGACTTGATATTGATCTGAACATTAGCTTCGGAGATAAGGAAGAGCCGGATGTGTCCGAGGTTACCATTTACAATCTGTCGGATCATTCGATCAATGAAATCAAGAAGCAGGGCTACTGCATCGTCAATGCCGGGTACAAGGAATTGGGAAACATTGCCAATGTGCTTTCAGGCGACATTGAAGATGTGAACACGGACTGGCAGGGCCTGGACAAAGTGACGAAGATCAAGGTCTCCGACGGCGGAAAAGCCTGGCGAACGGCGGAGCTCAATGCAACATACGAGAAAGGCACGAAGGCAAGCTTCATCATGCGAGACCTGGCCAATGTCATGGGCTATGAGATTGTGGAGATAACGCCCAAAGAAGACAAGGTATATAAGCTGGGCAAGACGATTCAGGGGCCATGCTCCAATTCCTTAAAGCAACTCGTAAAAGATACGAACTCTAAAATGTTCATCAACAAAAACCGAATCACGATACGAGACGAGAAAAAAGGCTATGATACGGGTTTCGTCTTAAATGGCGAGACGGGCTTGATCGGCAGCCCGACGCTTAACAAGGACGACTCCGGCGATAAGACGGAAGCGCGTGAAAAAGATAAAGATAAAAAAAAGAACAAGAAAGAGAAGAAGACGTGGAAAGTGGTCTGTCTTTTAAATCCGAAAATAGAGACGGACTCCATTATTAAGATCGAATCCAGGTCTGTAAACGGGACTTTCCGCGTCATCAGCGGGAAGCATACCAATGATTTCAATACAGAGCTAAAGGTAGAGGAGGTGTAGATGGAAGCGGCGAATCAATTTTTAAATGACTTCGCTTCGGGAATCACGAAGGGGATGCACGTGGCGAAACTTGCCAAAGTCGTGCGATTTGATCCCAATACCATGGTGATCGATGCCCTTCCCCTACCCAGCGAAGACCATGCCATGGTGCTAAATGTGCCGGTGGCCACTGTTCGATCCGGGGATTATATCCTTTACTACCCCCTTAAAGCCGGGGATATGGTGGTGCTTCTTTTCATGGACAACGACACGGACAACATCTTACTTGGCGAAGATTCAGCGGAGACGGAAAGAGGCCACGATGTTTCGGACTGCGTGTGCATCGGCGGCATCACCCTCTTAAAAGACTCTATTCCTGTTGCAGAAAAGGATGCTCTCGTCGTACAAAACATGGGCGGTACGGGAAAGATCGTTTTGAAGCAAGACGGAAGTATAAAACTGGAAAGCCCGAAGATCGAGCTCGTCGGCTATGCAAGTTATAACGGCAGGGAAATCGCCGTAAAAGGCGACAAAACCAGTGACGGGGCAAGGATTGTTTAGTATGTATAAAAACACATTTAAAATGGTAGGCGGCGATATTGTCGTCGATGGAGATTTGATTCTCGTCGACGGGCAGGAAGAGCTCAGGCAGAACATAGAAAACCGCCTATCGGTCAATGTCGGGGAGTGGTTCTTGAATATCGGCATGGGCTTGGACTATGCCGCCATTTCAGGAAAGGGCATAGAAGACCGGGGGATCGAATTCGCCCTGAGGGAATGTTGCTTCCAGGATGATCGCGTCAAAGAAGTTCGCGATGTTCGGGTGAAAAGAAATCCGGAGACGCGAGAGGTGTTGATCGAATTCGTCATCATCGACAAGGAAGATAATCCCCTGTATATGGAGGAGGTGGTGAATCTTGGATAAACCTGAAAGAGAAGAAATTCGCTACGGCGTGACGCCTTACGGCTTCCGGCGCAAGCTCTATGCCGAAGCACTTGCGGAGCGTATGTCCCGGGCGAAAGAGGTCTTCGGCGTCAATATCGACTTATCGGAGACCTCCTTTCTCGGGAAGCTGATCCGAAATATGGCATGGGATGAAGCCGGCTTATGGGAACGAATTGAAGAGGTCTATTTTTCCGCCTTCGTCAACTCTTCGGAAGGAACGGGCCTGGATAATGTGGGCCAGTACCTTACCATCACCCGGCGCCCGGCAGTGAAGTCGAAAGGGATTTTGACCATTAAAGGCGTGGACGGCACGAAAATTCCCAAGGGGTTTCGGGTAACGACGAAAAGCGGCGTGATTTTTGAAACCACTGACGATGCGGTTATTACCAACGGGCAGGTGGACGTGGCCATTATTTCTGTGGCTGCGGGGAAAAGCAACAATGTGGCTGAAAATGCCGTGACCGAAATTGTGAATCCAAGCTTCGGCATTAATTCCATCGTCAATGTAAAGGCGACGGAAGGCGGCCTGGACACGGAAACCGACAAGGAATTCCGCGAGCGATACAAAAAATCATACTCCCGAGGCGGCGGCTCCACGGTGCCGGCATTGACGGCAGCCTTACTGGATATTGATTCCGTCGTGGATGCGGAGGTCGTGGAGAATGTCACCATGGAAACCGTGAACGGCATTCCACCGAAGTCCGTGGCCTGTTATGTCTTCGGAGGAAGCGATGAAGCCGTGGCAGAAGCTATCTTCCAAAACAAGGCAGCAGGCATCGAAGCTTTCGGCGATCACTATGTAGACCAAGAAGACACCAAAGGCCGCAAGCATAAAATCGGCTTTACACGGGCGAAGGTGGAGGACGTCTATGTGAACCTGAAGCTTTTAAAAGACGAAAACTACAAGGGCGACGATGCAGTGAAGCGGGCCGTGCTGAATTATATCGGCGGCATCGACGAGGACGGCATCGAATATGCCGGGCTGAAACTGGGGAATGACGTGATTCTATCCAAGGTCATCGGCGCCGTTATGTGCATGGGCGGCGTGGCCGATGTGGCGGTGGAACTGTCGAAGGACGGTAAAACGTACAAGGAAGCCACGGTAGAAATCGCGAGCAACCATATTGCCCGCACGGCACCGAGCAAGGTGATGATCCGCTATGTCTAAACTTTATGAAGAAGCATGGGGGCGATTGCCGGAGCGCTTCCGAAAGCCGAGGAACAAAGATCTTTACTACGTGCTCTACACCCAAAGCTACGATGAATTTTATGAGACATTAGATTCCATCGAAGCCAGTCGAAACATCGACAAGGCGAAGGGAAAGTCTCTCGACCATTTAGGTGCCAATGTGGGGCAGTTCCGCATCGACGAAGACGACGAACTGTATCGACTGTTGATTAAGACGAGGATCATCGCCAATTTATCCATTGGAGATATCCCCACCATTAACGAGGTTATGTCCGTACTGGTGAAGGAAATCTATCTCGGACTGGAAGAGGTATGGCCACTGGACGATGACCTCAACGAGCCGGCGGCAATAAAGCTGCATCTCGGGCCACTGGCAAAGTCCATCCCTTATGAAATCATCGACCGCATCAAGGCGGCAGGCGTGCGCGTGTTGATCGAGCTGAACTACAGGAAAGATTTTTATGGCGCAGCGGCGAGTGTAGCCGGTGAAATGATTACCATTGCACCGCCGAAGCCGAAGAATCCGGACCGGCCCGTGGTGGATCATCTGGCGGCAAGCCTCTATACGGAGCACGAAGCAATAACCATAGAAAGGGGTGTGTAAATGGAGGAGAAGTTTTTTAGCCTGATCACCGAAATCGGGAAGCAGAAGATCACCAATGCCGTGGCGCTTGGGAAAAAGGTCGAACTGACCAATCTCTGTGTCGGTGACGGCGACGGCGGCTATTACGACATTTCAGAAAGCCAGACCGCACTGAAGAATCAAGTGTGGGAAGGCGGCCTGACAAAGGTGGTCGTCGGACAGCAAAATAAAAATGAGATTTTAGCGGAAGCCTATATCCCGACGGATGTAGGCGGTTTTTATATCCGCGAAGCCGGTATTAGAGATAAAGACGGCGACTTAATCGCCATTGCCAAGCATCCGGAAACATTCAAGCCTATCGGCGAATTCGGCGCCTACAAAGACATTACGATTCGGATGATTTTAAGTTTTTCCAATGCGGCCAATGTGGTATTGAAGGTGGATCCTTCCATCGTGGTGGCCACGCAAAAGGACTTGCAGGATCTTGCCGGGAATATCCATCAAATGATCGATACAACGGCCTTTGAAAAAATTGAAAACAAGGACACGGCGGGTGGCTATGCCGGGCTGGATGCCAATGGAAAGGTACCGAAGACCTTGCTATATCCGGCAGAAAAAGGGCTGGCCCTCGGCGAAGCGTCGGACACGGCATACCGCGGGGACAGGGGCAAGATCGCCTATGACCATAGCCAGTCGCCCCACGCACCAAGCAATGCCTATAGCAAAGAGTCTATGGATACCATCGTGGACGGCATAAAGAAAAATATGCTGACTCTCGGCGAAACGTCGAGCACGGCATATCGTGGGGATCGCGGAAAACTGGCCTATGACCACAGCCGCAGTGCCCATTTGGGCCTCGGCGAGACAAGCGGAACGGCGTATCGAGGGGACAGGGGGAAGATCGCCTATGACCACAGCCAATCGCCTCATGCGCCGGCGGATGCGCTGAGTCGGGCGCAGTCGTATAGCCGGGCTGAGGTGGATGCGCTCATAAAGAAGACGAAGGAAGAAATAAACAATGATATTTATGCCCTGATTCTTGGGCTAAGTTAAGGAGGGTATGATGGCAAAACTAAAGTATGATCGACCGATTAATTTCCCCGGTAGATTAAACACCAAAGTAACAATCCCTGACGACGAAGTGTGGAAAGTGACAACCTACCCTACCATAAGCAGCCTTGATAGCTGTACAAAACTGTACGGGGGGGGTACAGCTTCGACAGTACAAATACACCTGGCGGGGTCTCCGGCATCGCCTTCAAACACGTCGAAGAGTAAGCGACTCCATGGAGGTGATTCTCCATGGCTAGAAAACTTGTTTTCGATCGGACGCTTTGGATCGAAACAAAACAATCATCGAGTGTTGTGGTACCGAAAGACGAGTTGTGGAAAGTTGGTTACGCGTCCGGCAATAGCTCTGGGGTTTGTATATCTGAGTCGTATTTTCACTCTGCTTACTCTTGGGATCGAGTTCTTGCCGGAGGCGTGGCGGTCAAAATGCAGGAAAAGGCAGCACTCTGCGGCATCGCCTTTAAGGTCGTGGAGGAATAATACGGTGGAGGGGGTGACCCTCTATGCCTAAGAAATTGGTTTTGGATCGAGGAATAAGCTTGAAATTATCTGGAGGGCAAGTGACAACTGTACCCGATGGCGAAGTGTGGTCTGTCTCAATACATGAATCGGATTACAATGCAGCCTCTCTTTTAGACGGTAACGGTCAACTTAGATCATTTGCGCGTGCGTCGTTTTCCGGTGGCACGTCTTTTAGTGCGTATTTTAAAACAAGTATTATAACCGGTCTCGCTTTTAAGTTACAGGAGGTATAAATGTACAAATATTTTGACACTCGAAATAAGTGCTGGATTTCGTGGGTACCGCCCCATGAAAAGCTGGCGGAGGATATTGTGTTGGAGGTCACCGGCAAGGTGGGCACGAAGGACGACCCGGTGGAAGTGACCGAGGAAGTCGCCGACAAGATCAGTAAGCTCTATGAGGAGCGTGCGCCGAAAGAGGAGCCGAAGCCGGAAGAGCCGAAGCCCTCTGAAATCGAAGCGCTAAAAAAGGAGCTGGACAATACCAACGCCACGGTGGCGGAGCTGATGCTTTTGATTCCCACTGTCGCCGCTCCGAGTATGGAAGGAGGTGACAAATGATGGCCATGTTTATCGCCCATCGTATCATCGATGGTACCTTTACCTATAAGCAAATCTTTAGCTTTAGACTGTATCAGCGTTACAAGCCCGACACCGACGCGATTCTGATTGCCGAAGGTCGCCAAGACTTGATCGCAGAATAAGGTCAAAGATGATATAGTAGTTTCCGAGGAGTGTGATTAAATGTTCCTAAAACTAGTTGAAGCATTGTCTATCGCAATAGAGGCCTTGAAAGACTTGGATTGGTCAACAATTTTGTCTACAGTCCTCGGATCTCTTATATCTGCGGCTGTCGCCTTCAAGGTGGCGAAGTATCAGGTCGACAAGTCAAAACAACAACAGCAAGAACAAATAGACGAAAACAGACGACTTGAAAAAGAATTATTTTTCTATAAAAGTCGCCACGATGCTCTTGGAGCGTGTATAAATGCTTTGGATGATGTGATAGATTCATTTCAAAAGGCTTTCAGTTCAAGTCGAGCGGGAGACCGCATGAAAGCCAGTCTGGAAGACTTGGGTAAAGATAGGACTATAGATTTACTAGTAAATGAAATTTACGGGCCTATAGACAAGATAGCAGAGTTTGAAGCGAAATATAGAAGGGTGATTTGGAGAAGTTACTTCGATGACGAAAGTGTCGTTTCAATTGAACGTAAGGCGAATCTTCAATCAAATGCACTAAGAAAATTTTTCAATCAGTATACTGATTGTATAAGCTCAATGGTTAAAGATAATAATTTCGATATCTTGTCATATGCCTTGGAGTATTATATTTTCAACGAGCTGATGATTTTGCAACATTTGTATTTGACGATTTATAAAATTAACAGCCTATACTTTTCGGACGAACGCTATGTGAAAGTAATCGTTGAAGAGATTTTAAAAGCATACAGAAATGAAACCACATTCATGGAGAGCGAAAAAAACGAATGGAAATTACTGCTGGAAAAACGCGACATAAACGGGATCGTTGAAAAGCGATTAAATATGATGTCCGGTGAACCTCGATAGAGGTTCTTTTTTATTGCGAATAGGGGGGTGATGTATGCTTGAATTGTATCAACCGATCGTGAATTTCGGGGTGCTCGTCGTCATTGCGGCTATGTACCTGTGGCAAACACCGAAGACCATCGAGAAAATCACGAAGGTGATTGAATCAAATACTTCGGTAATCAAGGACAGCAAGACTTATCACGAACGTATGGAAGCGGTACTCGCCGAAATGCGGACGGATGTGGAGATGCTGAAGGAAAGTAAAAACTACGACGAGATCCACGATATCCTCATCAGGATCGAGGGCAAGGTAGATTCCTTGGGAAAATGACGAGGCGGGGAAACCCGCCTTTTTGATTGGAGGTGATGAAAATGGTTAAGATATTACTAGATCCCGGCCACGGTGGCGGCCGTGCCTATAACCGCGGCTTTAAGCAGGTGGAGAATCTCCCTTATTGCAATGAGGGGGATTGTAATTTCCTTTATGCCAGAGATTACCTAAAGCCGGCACTTGAGTCTTATGGCTTCCAAGTGGGCATGACGAAAAATACCATCGGCCCGGACATTCCATTGAAGACACGTGGAGCCATGGGTAAGGGTTATGACCTACTCATTTCGTGCCACTCAAACGCCTGTGGAGGTTCCGTTCGAGGCGTAGAGATATGGGATAGCACGAATCCACGTGAACAAATAACAGCACTGACAGATATGTTATGCAAGTCCATAGCTGCGACGTTAGGGATCCTCAACAGGGGGACAAAACGGCGAAAAAACAGACATGGTTCGAACTTTTATGGAATATTGCGCCATGGGTTGGCGAAGCACAATTTTATCATTGAGCACGCCTTCCATGATAATCTGCAAGACGCCACGGTTTACAGAAAGAATCTGAAGCCTTTAGCCGAAGCAGTTGCGAGGACATTGGCCGCCTATTATGGGCTAACGAAGACCGATGTTGAAACACCGAACGTGAAAGTGGAAGACCCACAATCTGATTTCATCGACATGATCGTTGAAAATATCAAAGGTAAACAACTTCGAATTCTTCCATCCATTACTATTGCCCAAGCTATTTTAGAATCCGGGTGGGGAAAATCAGAATTGGCGAAGAATGCCCATAACTTATTTGGTATTAAAGCAAGTAAAGATTGGGCAGGAAAAACCTATGCCAAGAAAACGAAAGAACAAAAACCGACAGGCGAGATCTACGAAATTGTCGCCGACTTTAGAGCCTATGACAGCTATGCTGATTCCATAGTGGATCATGACAAGTTTTTTGTATCTACTCCATGGAGAGAAAAAAACTATGCTGCGGTTCTTAATGCGAAGGAATACAAGACTCAAGCAAAGGCGTTGCAGTCTTGCGGCTACGCCACGGCGCTGGATTACGGAAAGCAGCTGATCGGGCTCATCGAGCGGCTAGGGTTGCAGCAATACGATAAAGGAGTTGAGAAGTACGTGACCAGAGATATTACAAAGCCCTCGGACTGGGCGAAAGATGCGTGGGATTGGGGTCAAGAGCAAGGAATTTGCGACGGAACCCGCCCCGGTGATGATATAACAAGGGAAGAGTTTATGGCGATTCTTTACCGCTACGACCAAAAGAAGGGGGACAACCATGCAAAGTGCGATAGTACTGACAAGCGCGACACTCGGTTTGACACAGGCCTTTAAGATCGCAGGGCTCCCGAGCCGATACAGCCCGATTGTGGCCATTGTCGTAGGTACGATTATGAACCTGGCGCTTGCAGGTTTGTCCGCGGAAAGCGCCGTAACGGGCATGGTCATCGGTCTCTCCGCCGTCGGGCTCTACGAGAGCGGCACGAGGATCGGCGATTCGGGGGCAGTAAGTCCCCAAGAAAAAGAGGCATACGAAGATCACAAGCGCGGATAGCCTATGCGGCTTACCATTCTGTACAAGCCTGGATGTGGCGATAGGCCTTGGTTGATTAAAAGAGAGGGCGGCGCTTATGAGCAGCACGCCCATCTGCATACGAAGAAAGATGCGCTGCGGGTGCGTCAAATTATTGATTCCGGCAAGTATCCGTATTGTAAGGGATATAAAATCGCAGTGCGGCGTTTACTGACCGAAGAAGAGTTTAAAAATCTGCATAAAAAGCAGAGGTACTTAAACTCGCAGGAAGGGCCGAGGTAGTACAACACTTGGTAATGATTTAAAACGCCTTAGAATCGATCTGAGGACGTTGGGAAAATTGATTAGAGCAATAAAATAGCGTCTAGGGAGCGTGATTCCTTAGACGCTTTTTTTATTGGATCATTGAAAACAAACTGACGTTAAATCTATTTTGCGTGCGCCATTCATACGCCATTCGTGCGCCAATTATTATAAAATAGGCGGAAAAGATGGACTAATTAGAATAGAACGGATAAGAGAAATGGCTTAGTAATGCGTGTTTCAGCAACCAAGCCATTCTAAAAATTTTACACGTTGAATTTGAAGTTGACGACATCGCCGTCTTCCATGACATAGTCTTTGCCTTCGCTTCGTATCCAGCCTTTTTCCCGAGCTTGCGCCAGAGAGCCGGCCTCCACTAATTTATCGTAGGCGATGGTATCGGCTTTAATGAAGCCGCGCTCGATGTCGGTGTGAATTTTCCCGGCGGCTTCCGGTGCCTTGGCGCCTTTTTTTACGGTCCAAGCGCGGGATTCCATTTCGCCGGTGGTGAGGAAGCTGATCAAGCCCAAGAGGGTGTAGGAAGCCTTGACCAAGCGGTCCAATCCGGAGTCGGCGAGGCCCATGGCGTCGAGGAATTCCTTTTTACTTTCGTCGTCGAGGGAAGAAATTTCCTCTTCGATGGCGGCGGAGATAATGATGGTTTCGTCGCCGCTCTTATCGGCAAAGGCCTTCACTTCATCTACATAGCTGTTGCCTGTGGCTACGTCGTCTTCGCTGACATTGGCGGCATAGATGACGGGCTTCATGGTTAAAAGGCTGAAGGAGGAGAGGAGCTTCAAGTCCTCTTCCGTGTACTCCAGGGAGCGGGCTGGCTTCTCCGCTTCCAATGCGGCGATAATTTTTTCGATCAACTCTTTTTCCGGCTGCAGGCTCTTGTCGCCCTTCATTTGTTTTTTGACTCTTTCCAGGCGCTTTTCAAGAAGTTCCAGGTCGGAAAAGATCAGCTCCAGATTGATGGTGTCTATATCTCTCACGGGATCGACGCTGCCTTCCACGTGAATGATATTGCCGTCGTCGAAACAGCGGACCACGTGGACCAAGGCGTCGACTTCGCGAATGTGTGACAAAAATTGATTGCCCAGGCCTTCGCCTTTGCTGGCGCCTTTGACCAAGCCAGCGATGTCGGCGAATTCGATGGTGGCGTAGATGATTTGCTTCGAATGGCTCATCTCGCTCAACACATCGAGTCGGCGGTCTTTTACCTCCACCATGCCTACATTGGGCTCGATGGTGGCGAAGGGATAGTTGGCCGCTTCGGCACCTGCTTGGGTAATGGCGTTAAATAAAGTGGACTTGCCTACATTGGGCAGTCCGATAATTCCTAATTTCATAATTTCTTCCCCCTAATCCTAATCCTGCTCATTATATCATAGTTTTTCCCGCTATTTTATGGGATTCGATTTCATTTTATGGGGCGTTCATGTATAATATTAAGGAAAAGCGAGGTGACACATGAGTGCTATAGTTGTAAGCGGACTCACCAAAAAATTTCGTCGGGATTTAGTTTTCAACGATTTTAATTTGGAAGTGTTCGACGGAGAAATTTTTTCGATCATGGGAATGGAAGGTTCGGGCAAGACGACCTTGGCTCGTATCTTATTCCATTTTTTAAAACCGAATAAGGGCAGCGTTCGTATTTTCGATATGGACGGCCAAAAGGAATCCAAGTCGGTGAAGGAATTTACCGGTTACGTGCCCGAAGATGTGTGGATTTATGATAATATGAAGCCCATGGCTATTTTTAAACATACATTGGCATTCCATGGTTTAAAAAATACGGACGACATTCAATCGTTAATGGAATTTTTCGAATTGGACAATCGGCATAAATTTTCCGATTTGACGGATTCGGAACGCAAGCGCGTGGCAATCATCAATGCATTGATTACGAAACCGAAATTGCTGGTTTTGGACAATCCGTCCAAGCATTTGTCTCACGCCATGTTGGATAAATTGTTTACCCATATTAAACGCCTTCAAAGTTCGGAAGGCTTAACTGTTTTGCTCCTTACCGACGACATGTCCATCGGCCAACGCTACGGCGATCGCGGCGGTTACTTAGCCGGCGGCCGTCTGACGGGCATCGAATATTTAAAGGACAAGAAGAACAACGACAAGATTCTTCGCATCTTCGATGAATTGATCAATGTCAATGCCTTCGAAGAAGTGGGGGCAAGTTTATTAAAAGATGAATCCGGCGATGTGGAATTTTTCTACGACGGCTACTTGCCGACCTTGACCACGGTTTTACATCAACAAAAGGTGAAGAATTACGTCTTGGAAGACGCCGAATTGGAAGACAAGGTTGAAATCTTTAAATCCGGAAAGGATTTAAGCGCCAACCGACCGGCTCCCCCTGCAGAGGATGAAGCCGACGACGCCGCTTTGGAAGATACGATTCTTGCCTACCATGCAGACGAATTAAATGCGAAGGCCGATGAGGAACCGGCGGCCGCTGATGAGGATGCGACCGTTGTTTTAAGCGAGCCTGTAAGGGAAGACGCTGCTGCTCCGGCGGAAGAAGATGCCGAAGCACCCGTCGCCGAAGAGGCGCAAGAAAAATCCTCTGAAGAAGGCTTTGTTTCCGACGAGCTGATTTTGGACAGCCGCAAGACACAGCCCATCGAACCGGTGGATACCGACAAGTTTGTCGAGGAAAAATACAACTTTAATCCGGAAAAGGGGGAAGAGTGATGGTTTTTAATCTCGAAATGAAAAATAACCGGGGCAAGGCCTTTGGTTGGTTCTTGGTTGTGGGGATTTTAACCGGCTTGTTAATGGCTTTCTTCCCGCTGTTGCAAGACAACAATCTTCTGTCTCTGGCCAACGGTTTTCGCGACGGTTTTTCCGAAAACATGCAGCCTGTTTTAGGCTTCGGTCGCGAAGTTGCCTTTGACAAGTTCACGGACTACATTCCCTTTATTTTCCAATATCTGGGCATTCTCTTTGCGATTTTCGCCATTCAACTGGGCGCCAAAAGTTTGTCTCGTGAACAAAGCGCCGGTACCATCGAGTACCTTTACGCCAATCCCATTACGCGGACGGAAATTTACAGCGGCAAGTTCAGTGCCAATATGTTGCACTACGGCCTCGTATTGCTCTTTGTCCTCGTCGTGGCCTTTGTTTCGGCCTACGCATTCGGCGTACACGAGATTCGCAATTTAGCCTTGGTCATGTTGCAAATTTTCATCTGCCTGCTCTTACTCGGTTTTGAATTTTTGTGTATCGGCTTTTTCTACTCGTCGATTTCTTCCCGTTCATCCCATGCAGAAGGTGGAAGCTTGCTTCTGTTTATCTTTATCGTCCTTATCTGGGCGGTGCTGACCTTGATGGGAAGCGCGACGCAAGCCATTGCCGCATTCTTCCCCTTTACGGCTTTGAACCCGTTAAACATGGGTGGCGGCGATTTTCAGTGGATCGGCATGATCGCCAATATTGTCCTGGGCCTTCTGTTCTGGGGCATCGGCTGCATCATTTACAAAGGCAAAGAATTAAAATTTTAATAACTACGGGAGCGGCTCAATGAGTCGCTCTTTTATTCCTGGAGGATTATGATTCGTTTAATTGCATTGGACTACGACTGGACCGTGGCCGCGAGAAAACAGCCCGTGGACGAAACCATGGTGAAGTATATTCACCGGTGGAAGGAGCTGGGCATCGAAACGGTGATTGCCAGCGGGCGGCCTTACCGCTCATTAAAAAGCGAGCTGGCCCCTTATAAAGATGAGCTCGCCCTGATTTCAAACAACGGAAATTTGATTCGCTACAAAAATTCCGAGGAGACCTTGGACAAACACGCCTTCGACCAGGCGGTGATACGTCCGCTGACCGAGGCCATTGAAGCTAGGGGCCTTCATCCGATTTTTCACGTGGACAGTTACCACAAGGGCTACGATTTGGTCACCCTTTTCGAGCAGACGGAGCGGGAAGCGTCTTACGTGGTCTTTTACGAAAACAAGTATAAAAAAATGAGCCTGGACGAGCTATTAAAAGAAGACGTCCTCGCCGTAGCGGGCTATGCCACGCCGGATGTCTACGAAGATTTAATTCGCGAGCCCGTGATCATAGAGGGAGGTCTTACCGCCCATTTATTAAAGAGCCGGGATCCCAAATTGTCCCTTTTTGAAATCATCGGAAAGGGCAGCGACAAATGGCGCGGCCTTCGCACCTATGGCGAGTTGAAAAACATTGCTCCCGAGGAAATGATCGTCGTCGGCGACGATCGAAACGACGAGGCCATGATCGCCCATGCCGGCATCGGCATCGCCATGGCGTCGGCGCCGGAGGATGTGAAGGCGTCGGCGGATATAATTTGCGACGAACCGCCGGAAGAATACGGCGCGTTTAAATTAGTCGATGCCATAATTAGAAAAGAGGTGGACGATGAACATTAACTGGTATCCGGGGCATATGAAAAAAACCATCGAGTCCCTGAAGAGCATGAAGGCGCAGTGTGACGTAGCGGTTGTTTTGCTCGACGCCCGCATTCCCATCAGCAGCTACAATCCCCTTTTAGACGAGGTGCTCACATCCATTCCCGTGCTTATGCTCTTAAATAAATCGGATCTGGCCGATCCGCAGGAGACGGAACGTTGGATCGATTACTTCAACGGTCGTGAAGGCACCTCCGCCATCGCTTGGTCCGCTACGTCGAAGATCAACGAGAAGCGCCTGACGGAAGCACTGGAAAATTCCGTCACAGGCCTCAGGGAAAAAGAGGCGCAAAAGGGCATGGAGAAGCGGAAGCTCCGCGTCATGGTGGCGGGGATCCCCAATGTGGGCAAGTCCACCTTTATCAATCAGGTGGCGGGGAGAAAATCCGCCGCCATCGGCAATCGGCCGGGTATTACAAAGACCAATCAGTGGATTCGCCATCACAAGGCCTTCGACCTTCTGGACACGCCCGGTGTCCTCTGGCCCAAGCTGGATCCGCCCATACGCGGTCGCCATTTGGCTTACACGGGCTCCATTAAGGACGAAATTATGGACGTGGAAACCCTGGCCTTCGAACTGGTAAAAGAAGCCATGGAAAAGTTCAGCGATGCCATGGCGAAGCGCTACGATCTCACCGAAACCTACGACGATTCCGTGGCGGTCATGGATGCCATCGGCAAGCGGCGGGGCTGCTTGATTCGCGGCGGCGAAATCGACTACACGAAGGTCTCCCATTTGATTTTGGACGAGTTCCGCAGCGGCAAATGGGGACGAATCAGCTTGGAAGGTGTTCATGACCGATCTTCATTTTGATTTGGAAAAACTGAATGAGGGCTACGATTACATCGCCGGCATCGACGAAGTGGGCCGCGGTTGTCTCTTCGGCGACGTGGTGGCCGGCTGCGTCATCATGCCCCTGGACGAAGCCATCGCGGGAGTCACGGATTCAAAAAAGCTGTCTCCGAAGAAAAGAGCCCTCATCGAAGCGAGCATTAAGGAGCGAGCGATTTTTTACACCTTTGCGAGAAAGAGCCCCGATGTCATCGATGCCGTGAATATTAAACAGGCCACGCGCCTGGCCATGAAAGAGGCGGCAGAAGAGGTTCTGGAGAAATTTCCCGACAAGCGCATTCTGTTTTTAATCGATGCGGAAACCATGGATCTGGACTGTAATCAAGAGGCGATTGTTCACGGAGACGACCTGTCCTATACCATCGCCTGTGCATCTATATTGGCGAAGGAATTCAGGGACCGCCTGTGCATCGAGTGGGGCGAGGCTTATCCCGGCTACGGCATCGAAAAGCACAAGGGCTACGGCACGAAGCAACATCGGGAGGCCATTCTCGCCATGGGTCCCACGCCGGGGCACCGGAGGAGTTTTCTCGGGAAGATTTTAAAACCATAGGCAAGGCCCGCGGCGGTTTTTTCGGGCCCTCGGTTTATGGTATAATAGGGAAAATAGGAGGCAGAAATGGTTGAAAAATATTTTGTTGACCCTTCGGGGAATTCCAATGTAAAAATTGCCGACGACGTCATTACCCGCATCGCACAGGAAGCGGCTTTGCGCGTCGACGGCGTATATAACAGCTATACGACGAAAAGAGAAATCGGCGATTTTCTTCCCGGTCGCACCCCGTCCAAGACGAAAGTGACGGCCGACGAAGCGACGAGCGTCGTAGACATTTCCATCGTCGTGGAATACGGACGCAATATCGTGGAAGTGGCGGAAGAAGTGCAAGACGCCGTCAAGGAAAGTCTGGGCAATATGACCGATTTGGATATTTCCGCCGTGAACGTCCACATTAACGGCGTACGCGCCCACGAACAACAATCCATGTAACAGGGAAGGAATTTCGTTGAGCAGAAAACTGTCTAGAATTGCAACCATGCAAATTTTATTTGCCATGGATCATAGAGACGAATTTACCATGGATGTGGCGGAGTCCTTTTTCGAAAGCGAATGGGAAAAGGGCGAGGTCGAAGAGATGTATCGCCACGTCTTTAGTGAAAAGATCTTGGCCGATCGCTTAAAAGACGAATCGAATATTCCCTTCACCGCCGGTGAGAAGGAATACATTACCAATAGCGTGGAAGTCATTGTCGACAACAAAGAGGCCATCGACAAAATTATTGCCGATCACTTAAAAGACGGATCCATTCGTCGCATTGCCGCGGTGGATCTGTCGATTTTGCGCGTGGCCGTGGCGGAAATCGTCTATCACGACGATATTGCGCCTGCGGTTTCCATTAACGAAGCCGTGGATCTGGCAAAAATGTACAGCTCTTCCGACAGCGCGCGCTTCGTCAACGGCATCTTAGGCTATATTCTTCGAGAAGGCGGCCATGAATCCCATTAGTGTATCCGAGTTACTTGCATATACGAAAAAAGTTTTAAAGACGGATTACTTATTGAATCACGTGCTTTTAAAGGGCGAACTGGCGGAGATAAAAAAAGCTGCCAGCGGCCACGTCTACTTTACCGTGAAAGACGATAAGGCCCGCATGGACTGCATCATGTATCACGACGATGCCGAAGCCATGGAACTCGATTTCCAATTAGGTATGGAAGTGGAGATGATGGGATCCGTCGCCATTTACGCGCCTTCCGGTCGGCTGCAATTTGTTGCCAAGACCATGGAGCTTACAGGTGAAGGCGCCCTTTACAAACTTTTTTTAAAATTAAAAGACCTTCTGAGCAAAGAAGGTCTATTTGATATGGACAAAAAAATGCCCCTGCCGGAAAAGCCTCAAACCGTAGGCGTCGTCACCAGTACGGCGGGAGCGGCTCTACACGACTTTCTGCAGGTGGCGGCCAATCGAAATCCCGCCGTCTCCGTCATCGTATCGCCGACTCTCGTACAGGGGGAAGGAGCGGGCGAGTCCATTGCCCGCGCCTTTAAGCGATTGGACGAACGGGACGACGTGGATGTCATCCTCATCACCCGCGGCGGCGGCAGCATGGAGGATTTATTTTGCTTTAACGACGAAACATTGATCCGCACCTTGGCCGAGCGGCGCCACCCGGTGGTTTCCGCCGTGGGCCACGAGGTGGACACCACCCTTTGTGATTACGTGGCCGATGTGCGAGCGGCGACTCCCACTCACGGCGCGGAGCTCATCGTCTGCCACAGAGACGATCTATTGGCCGCGGCCCGTTCTCAGCTGCGTTCCATGAATCACGCCCTCACCCTCGCTATACAGGAAGGCAAGCGGCGGACGGAAGGCCTTGCCCACCGACTTTATCAAACCGTGTCCTTGGATGCCATTATGAATAAGCGCCTGGCGCAAAAGGCCCTGAAAGAGCGCTTGGATTTTCATTTAAAGCAGGCGTTTAATTTAGAAGAGCAAGCTTTAAAGAGCTATGGCGTTCGCATCAAGGCCGTGAATTTACAGGCGCGAGCTGAAAGAGAAGGGTTGGATTTGGCCCTTCAGAAAAAGCGCATGGCTCGGGCGGCGACCTTGGCCGTAAAAACCGCGACCGGGGACTTAAAAGCCCTCGACAATCGCATAAAAGCTTTAGGAAAAGAGCGGGCGAAGCCGCGGGTTCGCCTGGGAAATTTATACATACGCTCGGCAAAAGAGGTGAAGGTCGACGACGTGTTGTCCGTCGATCTTTTAGACGGGTCCATCGAAACCCGCGTCCTCTCCATAGAAAGGAACGGTCATGAATTATAAGGAAAAATCGGATCAACTGGAAAAAATCGTCGAGAAAATGGAAAACGACGACCTGTCTTTGGAAGAGATGGTAAAGCTCTACGAAGAGGGCACGGCTCTTTATCGTGAGCTTGAGAAAGATTTAAAGGGGCTGGAGCAAAAGGTTCGCGTGCTGACGGAAAGGGAGGATGCCGATGGCGATGACGAAATTTGATGAGCGGCTGAAAGCTTATTACGAAGCGATCCCCTCGGCCGCCGAGGAACTAAAGGAAGCCATGCTCTACTCCCTGTTTACGGGAGGCAAGCGCATACGCCCCACGCTATTTTTTACGGTCCTCAAGGATTTGGGCTACGAAGGCGACGCGGCCTTTTATTTTGCCGTCGCCATGGAATCCATCCACACCTATAGTTTGATTCACGACGACTTGCCAGCCATGGACGACGACGATTTCAGACGGGGCAAGCCCTCCTGCCACAAAGCTTACGGCGAAGCCCTGGCCATTCTCGCCGGCGACGGCTTACTGTCGCAGGCGGCGGAGCTTGCTGCAGAAGGGGCATCTCAGGAACCTTCCGGGGGCATCGACGCCATGAAATATTTATTTAAGGCGGCGGGCACCGTGGGCATGGTGGATGGACAGGTCCTGGATATTCGCGTCGGCGCATCGTCCGGGGACGAGGCCATTTACAAGAGAAAAACCGGCGCCCTCTTAGGTGCCTGCTTCGCCATGGCCGGCGCCTTGGCGGGAAAATCGAAAGAAGCCAACGACATCCTGTATCGCGTAGGGGAGACCCTGGGCCTGAGCTATCAATTTCAAGACGACTACTTCGACTTGGAAGAAGACGGCGCCGAGGTGGACCCCGAGGACTACTTGACGAAAGCCGCGAAATACACGGAAGAATGTTTAGAGCTGCTCGCTTCTGTCGGCCGATTCGAAGAGACGGAAGCCTTGATCGATAAAATTTTGAAACGGGACAGGTGATGGCGTGAAAGAGCGTGCAGATGTCCTTTTAGTAAGAAAGAATCTGGCTCCTTCCCGGGAAAAAGCCAAGACCATGATTATGGCGGGGGAAGCCTTTATCGGCACGGAGCGCATCGCCAAGGCCGGGCAGATGATCGATACGGATGCGGACATAACGGTTAAAGGCCACAGCTTGAAATACGTCTCTCGCGGGGGCTTTAAGCTGGAGAAAATCATCGAAAACTGCGGCATCGATCTCACGGGAAAAGTCTGTATGGACATCGGCTCCTCCACCGGCGGCTTTACCGATTGCATGTTGTCCCACGGGGCGAAAAAAGTCTACGCCGTGGACGTGGGTTACAATCAACTGGCCTACTCCCTGCGGGTGGATCCGCGGGTAGTGGTCATGGAACGCACCAATGTGCGCTATCTCGACCGGGAGGATCTCGACGATGCCATGGGCTTTATTTCCATCGACGTGTCCTTTATTTCCCTGGAGTTGGTGTTGCCCAAGGCCGTGAGCTATCTGTCCGATAACGGAAAAATCGCCGCGTTGATCAAGCCCCAATTCGAAGCGGGCAAGAACAAGGTGGGCAAGGGCGGCATCGTGTCCGATCCCAAGGTCCATGTGGATGTTTTAAATAAAATGTATGAGCTGGTATCGGGGCTGGGTATGTATCCCGAAGTGTTGACCTATTCGCCCATACAAGGCGCGACGGGGAATACGGAGTTTTTAATGCTTATGACGAAGGATGCCGACGCCGCCGCTGAAGTGGATATCGAAGCGGTGGTACGGGCGTCCGGGGAGGAGTTCCGCTAAATGTTTTTACGCCTTCAAATCGATCATTTCGCCATTATCGATCATTCGTCCATGGAATTTCACGACGGCTTTTCCGTTTTAACCGGGGAGACCGGCGCGGGGAAGTCCATTATTATGGACGCCATGGGATTGATTCTCGGCGCGCGGGCGCAAAAGAATATGATTCGTAAAGACGCGGAAAAGGCGTCGATTCAGGGCGTTTTTGTGACGAAAAACAAGAAGGCGCTGGATTTTCTCGCGGAAAATAATATTCCTTTTGAAGACGTGATCATCGTGGAGCGAAGCCTCTATCGGGATCGGCCCTCCCTTTCCGAAATCAACGGCAAGATCGTTACCAACGCCCTCTTAAAAGAATTCGGGAGCATCATGGCTCTCTCAGGCGTACAGGGCGAGAACGGCTTTCTTATGAAGCCCAGTTTTCAGCTGGAGCTATTGGACCGCTTTTGCGGGGAAGACCAAAACAAAAATCTCGCCAAATTAAGTGAGGTATACGCCGAATACAGGGCCATTGAGGAACGGCTCAATAAAGAAGTGAAGGATCCGCAGGCCATGGCGCGGGAAGGGGATCTGCTGCGCTATCAGATCGAGGAGATCGAAACACTGGCCCTGGAAGAAGGGGAAGACGAAGCCCTGGCCGAGGAATTTCGCGCGAGAAACAGCCACACGGAAACCTTGGCCCTACTGCAGGAAATGAATCAGCTGGCCTATGAAGAAGGCGGTATTCGCTCCCTTCTGGATCGCTACGGCGGAGCCTTGGAGAAGGTTACACAAAACGACAACGGCTTCAAGGATTTATTCGAAAGCTTCGAAGACATTCGCTACGGCTTTCAGGATTTGGCCCAGAGCTTGCGGGACAAGGGCGAAAATTTCGACGACGACCCAGAGCGCCTGCAGGAAATTACGGAGCGGCTGGACGCCATTAACCGCTTGAAGCGAAAATACGGCGACAGCTACGAAAAGATTCAGGCCTTTTTGGAAGAAAGTCGGGAGCGCCTCGCTTTCATCGACGATTACGAACAGGTCACGGCAGCCATGAAAAAAGAATTGGAGGCAAAGAAGGAACAGGCGACGGCTCTGTCCCACAGCTTGCGAAAGCGGCGCATGGATGCGGCTCGTCAGCTGGAGGGGCGCATGGCCCGGGAAATGGAAGAGCTGGACATTCACGGTGCGGCATTTAAAGTGGATTTTTCCGAAAAGTCCCTTTCCGCCGACGGCATGGACGGCATCTGCTATCTCATCGCCACAAACAAGGGCGAAGATTTGCAGCCCATGGCGGACATCGCATCGGGCGGTGAAATCAGCCGCATCTTCTTAGCTTTTATCAGTATATTTGCCGAATTAGACGAACGGGAAATTCTTATTCTCGACGAAGTGGACACGGGCATGAGCGGTAAGACCGCTAAAGTCGTGGCGGAGAAGATTAAGCGCCTGTCGAAGGACCGGCAGCTCATCGTCGTCAGCCACTTGCCCCAAGTGGTGGCGCGGGCCGATCGCCAATACCGCATACAAAAGCGGGAAGAGGCGGGCCGCACCATTTCCTACGTTCAAAAGTTAAACGAGGAAGAGCGGATCGCCATGCTCGCCACCATGATCAGCGGCGAAGACACGGAAAAGACCCGAGACACGGCACGTGAAATGCTACAAAACCGGATTTAGGAGGTTTTATGATTTCTGAAGAGCGCATTATACGCAGCGAAAAAATTTATGAAGGCAAGGTGGTAACCTTGCGTTGCCATACCGTGGAGCTGGACGGCCAACGCTACGGCAAGAGAGAAGTGGTGGAACACGGCGGCGGCTGCACCATGGTGGCTCTTTGCGAAGGCGGATTGATTCCTTTCGTAAGGCAGTACCGCATCGCGACGAAAAAGTATTTGCTGGAGCTTCCCGCCGGTCTTATTGAACACAACGAAAATCCCATGAAAGCCGCCATTCGCGAGCTGGCCGAGGAGACGGGCCTCGTGGCGGAATCCGCCGAGTTCCTGCTGGAAGCTTACACATCGCCGGGCTTTACCAATGAAAAGATCCATATCTTTTATTGCGAAAACCCCACGCCCGGGGAAATGCACTTAGACGATACGGAAGATTTGGAGGTCGTCTATATGGACTTGGACGAGGCCCTGCGCATGGTTAAGCTGGGCGAAATTGTGGACGCGAAAACCATTATCGGGCTTTACGCCGTAAAAGAAATGAGAGAGAAAAATGAATCAAACCATTGATTACTTAAATAAACAAACGACGATCCGTCCGGAGATCGGCATTATTTTAGGAAGCGGCTTAGGCGATTTTGCAGAATCCATCGAAAACGCCGTGGCCATTCCCTACAAAGACATTCCCGGATTTAAACAATCCACAGTGCAAGGCCACAGCGGCGAGCTGATTTTCGGCACCCTGGCGGGGAAGAATATCGTGGCTATGAAGGGCCGCATCCACTTTTACGAAGGGGTGGACATGGACGATGTGGTCTTTCCGACAAAGATCCTCTGCGAGCTGGGCGTAAAGACATTAATCGTGACCAATGCCGCCGGCGGCGTCAACGAAGCTTTTGAACCCGGCGACCTGATGATTATCAAAGATCACATTAATTTCAACGGCAAGAACCCTTTGATCGGTCCCAACGACGGCAAGGGCGAGCGCTTCCCGGACATGTCCTATGCCTACGACGGAAAGTTGGAGGCTCTGGTGGAATCCGTGGCGGCGGAATTAAAGATCAAGCATCAATCCGGCGTTTATATGTACATGACCGGCCCCAGCTACGAAACCCCGGCGGAAGTGCGCATGGCCCGCATCTTAGGCGCCGATGCCGTAGGCATGAGCACGGTGCCTGAAGTGATCATCGCCAATCACCGCGGCGTAAAGGTTATCGGCATTTCCTGCATCACCAATATGGCGGCGGGTATTTTGGATCAACCCTTGGAACATGAGGAAGTCATCGAGATTTCCGCTCGCGTCGCCGACGACTTTAAGGCACTGGTGACCAAGACCATCGAGGTGATTTAATATGAGCGTACTGGAAGTTATCGAAAAGAAAAAACACGGCGAATGCCTGTCAAAAGAAGAAATCGAGAACACTATCGCCGGCTATCTTTCCGGCGAGGTAAAAGATTACCAAATGAGCGCCCTCTTAATGGCGATTTACTTTTCCGGCATGGACAAGGATGAAATCGCCGATTTGACGCGCACCATCATCGACTCCGGCGACACTGTGGATCTATCCTCCATTCGAGGCACCGTCGTGGACAAGCACTCCACCGGCGGTGTCGGCGATACGACCACACTCATCGTCGGCCCCATTCTTTCCGCCTACGGCCTGCCCTTCGGCAAGATGAGCGGCCGCGGCCTGGGCCACACCGGCGGCACCTTGGACAAGCTGGAATCCATTCCCGGTCTGCGTGTGGATTTAAGTATGGATGAAATCGTCTCATCCACCAATGCCATCGGCATGGCCGTCGCCGGGCAGACGGCGAATATTACGCCGGCGGACAAGAAGCTCTACGCCCTGCGCGACGCCACGGCTACGGTGGATTCCATTCCCTTAATCGCATCGAGCATTATGAGCAAGAAGCTGGCCATTCACGGCGACTGCCTTCTCCTGGATGTAAAGGTGGGCGACGGCGCCTTTATGAAAGATAAAGAATCGGCCCGTGCCTTGGCGGAAACCATGGTAACCATCGGCGAATCTTTCGGACGCAAGACATTGGCCATTCTAACGGCCATGGAAGAGCCCTTGGGCCGCGCCGTAGGTAATGCCCTGGAAGTGGAAGAAGCCATCGCCACCCTAAAGGGACAGGGCCCCGAGGACCTGACAGAACTTTGCATCACCCTCTCTACGAAGCTGATTCATTTGGCGGAAGGTGGAGATATGGACGCCATTCGCGAAAAGGTGGAAGCCTTAATCGCAAACGGAAAAGCCCTTGAAAAATTCAGAGCCTTCGTGAAGAACCAAGGCGGCGACGACGCCGTCATCGACGATCCGACTATTTTTCCGCAGACGGAAAAATCCTTCGACGTCATCAGCGAAAGAGATGGCTATCTTAACCATTTGCCCGCCCACGAAATCGGCATTATCTCCAGAGACTTGGGCGCGGGACGGGTGACCATGGACGACGAATTGGACATGGCCGCCGGCGTGTACCTGCATAAGAAGCGCGGGGACCGGGTGAAGAAGGGCGAGGTGCTGGCTACCTTTTACGGCGGAAAGAACCGCCCCTTCGAAGAGCTGGCGGAGCGCTTTTTATCCATTGTCCGTTTTTCCGACGAGTCGGTTTCCGTGGAGCCTTTAATTATAGACGAGGTTTATTATGGACATAAGTAATTACATCTGGTCGATACCGGCATTAATCATTGCCATCGTCGGCCACGAAATCGGCCACGGCTACGTTTCCTATCTCTTAGGCGACGAGACGGCGAAACGGGACGGCCGCTTAAGTTTAAATCCCCTGGATCACATCGATCCCATCGGGCTTTTGTTTATGATCGTCTTTCGTTTCGGTTGGGCGAAGGCCGTGCCCATTAATCCCTCCTACTACAAGAATCGAAAGAAGGGAACCATCCTCGTGTCCCTTGCAGGGGTGACGGTGAATTTTATTTTCGCCCTTATCGGCGCCATATTCTTCGTGTGGACGTCGAAGCATAATTTCGTCATCAGTAATTTCTTTTTGCACTTTCTTTGGTACAACGCCATGCTCGGCGTCTTCAATCTCGTGCCCCTGCCGCCCTTGGACGGATCGAAGGTGCTGGCATCCCTCTTGCCGCCCAAGGCGGAATATAATTTCTACCGCTACGAAAAATACTTCTACTGGATTTTATTTTTAGGCGTGGTTTCCGGAATTATTCCCCGTGTCATCGGGCCGGCGGTACAAGGGCTTATCGATCTCTTCGTTAATTTAGGGATTGTACTCGTCTCATGAGTTACGAATTAGTTTACGGCTCTTTTTCCGGGCCCATGGAGGTTTTGCTGGAGCTTATAAAAAAGCGGGAGATGGACATTTACGATATTCAAATCCACGTCCTCGTCGACGATTTTCTGTCCTATATGGACGGCATGACGGGACCGATTTTGGATTCCATGGTGGATTTTCTCGCCATGGCCAGCTACCTCCTCGCCATTAAAAGCCGCATGCTTCTGCCGAAGCCGGTGATGGAAGAAGAGGAGGAAGAAGAGGACCCGCGCAAAGACCTCGTGGAGCGCATTGTGGAATACAAGCGCATCAAGGCGGCGAGCTTATTGCTTGACGAAATGGCCGCTTTTGAGGACGGCGCCATTTACAAGAAGCAGGAAGACTTCTCCGATTTTTCCGAGGAGGAGCTCATGGCCGAAGGCGATGCGTCCCGCTTGGCGAAGGCCTTTAAAGAGGTCATGCTCCGCTTCGAAATTCACGAGGCCGCCCAACGCTCTTTGGAAAAAATCCCCGCGGCGGAGTTCAGCTTCAAGCAGGCGACGGAAAAAATCGAAGCCGCCTTTCGCAAGTGGGAACGGCCGCGGTTTTTCCGCATGATGGAAGATGCGGAAAGCCGCATCGAAATCGTCACGGTTTTTCTCACTCTATTAGAGCTGATGAAGCTCGAAAAAATCTCCTGCAAGCAAGAGGGGAAAGATATTGTGCTGATAAAAAAAGGAATGGTACATGGATCTGAAAGCTAAATTGGAGGCCCTGCTATTCGCCTGGGGCGACCCGATTTCCGAAAAAGAAATACAGGAAGCCTTAAATGTCACGGCGAAGGAGCTTCGGCCGGTTTTAACTGAATTACAAGAGGATCTTTCCGCCGAGGACAGAGGCTTGCGCCTGGTCCGTGTGGAAGACAGTTACCAGCTTTCCACCAAGCCGGAACTTTTTGATGCCATCAGCGAGTTTGCGAAAAAGACCCGGACGAAAAGCTTATCCAACGCGGCCTTGGAAACCCTGTCCATCGTTGCCTACAAGCAGCCGGTGCTAAAATCAGAGATCGAAGACATACGGGGTGTGCGCTGCGATCAGGTGTTGAAAAGCTTAGAGCGCATTAATTTAGTTACCGTCCTCGGTCGCATGGAAATTCCCGGCAGACCGAAGGTTTACGGCACCACGGAGACATTTTTGCGAAAATTCGGCCTGTCCCATTTAGAAGATTTGCCGAAAGCGGAAGAGGAAGAGGAGACGGAAGAATCATGAGACTTCAAAAATTTATGGCCCATGCCGGCGTCGCCAGCCGCAGAAAATGCGAAGAGATCATCGAAGCCGGCCGCGTGAAGGTCAACGGAGAAACCGTCACCGAGCAGGGCGTGCAGGTGGAGGAGAATGATAAAGTCACCGTGGACGGAAAGCTTTTGCGCATACCGAAGAGCAATCATTACATTTTATTAAACAAGCCGCGGGGCGTGGTCTCCACTGCCGACGACAACAAGGGCCGCAAGACAGTCCTGGACATCGTGCCCGTGGCGAAAGGCCGTCGCCTTTATCCCGTGGGGCGACTGGATATGGATTCCTCGGGGCTTTTGCTCTTAACCGATGACGGGGAGCTGACCCAGCGTTTGCTCCATCCGAAATACGAGCTGGAGAAGACCTATCGGGTCACGGTGAAGGGCGTTATCGACGAGGATACGGCGAAGAAGCTTTCCTCCGGCGTTCAATTAAAAGACGGCATGACATCGCCTGCGACCTTTAAAATTCTCGAGCACAGAAACGCAAAGACCCGTCTGGAATGTACCATTCACGAAGGGCGAAACCGACAGATTCGCCGCATGTTTGAAGCTGTCGGTGCAGAGGTCGTGGAGCTGGAGCGGATTCAAATGGGTCCCTTAAAGCTGGGCCAGCTGGGCAAAGGGGAGTATCGCTCCTTGCGTGAAAAAGAAATTCGGATGCTGAAGTCATGGAAGTAATGCCCACATCCGCCGTGGCTTGGTCCCATGTCATGCTGGAATGCTTTTTAAAACATGACCACTTGGTCGTGGATCTCACGGCGGGGAAGGGGAAAGACACCTTGTTTGCGGCGAAGCGGGCGAGGGACGTGGTGGCCATGGACATTCAACCCGCCGCCATCGAACAGACCCGGGCCCTTTTAAGGGAGCAGGACATAAAAAATGTGCGCCTGATCTGCGACAGCCACGAAGCTTTGGCGAATTACGTCGATATCGATTCCGTGGATGCCTTCGTCATGAATCTGGGCTATTTGCCCGGCGGCGACAAGGACATTACCACCCTGTGGTCTTCTACGAAGCGGACCTTGGAAATCATCCTTTCCGCCATGAAGTCCGGCGCCATGATCAGCCTTTCGATTTACCCCGGTCACGAGGCGGGGAAGATCGAAAGCGAAGGCATCGAAGAGATGCTCGCAAAGCTCGATCAAAAGAAATTTAAGGTGAACAAGATCACCTTTCCCAATCAGAAACATTGCCCGCCCTATTGGGTAGGCATCGCGAGGTGTTAAATGATACTCGTCATAGGAGGCGGACCCGCCGGCATGATGGCCGCTGCAAAGGCGTCGGAGACGGCGGAGGTCACCTTAATCGAAAAAAATGAAAAGCTGGGCAAAAAGCTGTTTATTACGGGAAAGGGACGTTGCAATCTCTGTAACGACTGCGACGATCCCTTTTTCTTTGAGTGCTTAAATCGAAACGCAAGCTTTATGTACTCATCTTATTACAGCCTTACCGGCGCCATGCTGAAGGATTTTTTCGAAAGCCGCGGCACGCCTTTGAAAGTGGAGCGTGGGGACAGGGTATTTCCCAAAAGCGACAAGTCCTCGGACATCATCAAGACCTTGGAAAAAGAGCTGAGAAAAAACAAAGTGGACATTCGTTTGAACACCACGGTGAAAGCCATTCGTTACGCAGATGAGGGCTACGACCTAGTGACCGATAAGGGCACGATCCACGGCGACAGAGTCATCGTGGCGACGGGGGGCATGACCTATCGACTCACCGGCTCCACCGGCGACGGCTACCAATGGGCGAAAGATTTCGGCATGGGTGTGGTCAAGCCCGTGGCGGGTCTCGTGGGGCTGCGACTGAAAGAAAATTACTTAGAGATGTTGTCGGGTTTGTCCTTAAAAAATGTAGAGCTCACGGCGAAAACGGAAGCGGGGACCTTTACGGATTTCGGCGAAATGCTCTTCACCCATTTCGGCGTTAGCGGGCCCATCGTCTTGAGCATTTCCTCAAAGATCAATCGCGTAAAAGACGTGGATTTATGTTTGGATCTAAAGCCGGCCCTGGACGACGAGGTGCTGGACAAACGGCTTTTGCGGGAAATAAATGAAAATCCGAATCGAGCCATCCACACCATGATGAAACATCTTTTGCCGAAATCATTAATCGAGCCGGTGCTGGATGAGGCGCAGGTGCCGAAAGATCTGCCGTGCCATCAGTTGACGGCCGAGATGCGCCGGGCTTTGGTTCACACCTTAAAAAACTTTCCCCTGCATTACCTGGGCCTATTTAACGAAAACACGGGGATCATTACCACCGGCGGCGTCGACGTTAAGGACGTGGACCCGTCGACAATGGAGAGCCGCAGGGCCAAAGACGTTTATTTTTGCGGTGAAGTTTTGGATGTTGACGGCCCCACCGGGGGCTTTAATTTACAGATCGCATTTTCCACCGGCTACTTAGCCGGCATGTGTGCGGGGGAGGAGGAAGCAAATGAAGACCATAGCCATTGACGGCCCTTCGGGAGCGGGTAAAAGCGCCATAGCAAAAGCTCTTGCCGAGCGCTTGGGCTACGAATACATCGATACCGGGGCCCTTTATCGTACCCTGGCATATATTGCCGTCGGGGAAGAGGAAGATTTGTCCGTAGACGCCCTCTTGCGCCTGGCGGATCAGCAGACCATCGACTTTAAAAAGGGTTCCGTCATTTTAAACGGCAAGGCTTTAGGCGATGAAATTCGCACGGAAGCCATTTCTCAAAAGACGTCCCAACTGTCCAAAGATCCGGCGGTACGTGATTATCTCCTGTCTCTGCAGCGGCGCTTGGCGGAAAAAGGCGGCGTGGTCATGGAAGGCAGAGATATCGGTACGGTGGTACTCCCTTCGGCGGATGTGAAATTCTTTCTAACGGCTTCTGAAGAAGAGCGGGCGAGAAGGCGCTACGAACAGCGCCTGTCCTTTGGCGAGTCCGTGGATTTTGAAAAGATCAAAGCCGACATACACGCTCGAGACGAGCGAGACAAAAATCGCGCCGTGGCTCCCTTGAAACAGGCGGAAGATGCCGTTCTCGTGGATTCCACGGATATGAGCGAAGGGGAAGTGCTGGACACCATGGCGGGCTATGTGGAGAAGGACCATGTTTTATAATTTCATCAAGATTATTACGGGATGGCTTTTAAAAATCCTCTATCCCTATGAGGTCATTAATATGCCGTCTCTGGAAGATAAGGCCTACTTGCTGGTGGCCAATCACAAAAGCAACTGGGACCCCATGTTCGTCTCGATTTTATTTCCGAGACAGATTCGTTGGATGGCCAAGCGCGAGCTTTTCGAGACGCCGGTGGTGAAGCATATCCTCCGCGGCGTCGACGCCATCTCTGTGGATCGGGACCACAGCGATGCCAAGAGCACCATTATCGCCATGCGGGCTTTAAAAAATAATGAGATCATCGGCATTTTCCCCGAAGGGACGCGGGTTAAATCCGTGGATTACGACAAGGCGAAGCCCGGCACCATCCTCTTGGCCACCCGCACGGGAACGGAGATCCTGCCTCTATACATCGAAGGAGACTACAAGCTCTTTCACAAGCGGCGCTATATTTTCAGAGAGCCCATTCCCTTTGAAAAGGAAAAGCTGACGGAAGAGGCCTACGAAAAGCGCATGCGCGCGTTAATGGAAACTATTTACGAAGGGAGAAGCTACCTTGGAAGTCATATTGAGTGATTGTTACGGTTTTTGCGGCGGCGTGAAGCGGGCCGTGGAAAGTGCCTTTGAAGCGGCGAAAGCCTACGACGACGTGAAGATTTTAGGCGAGCTGGTACACAATGCTCAAGTCAACGAAGATTTACGCAATAAAGGCGTGGAGCTTATCGACGAAGATCATCTGCCCACGGGTGCCACGGTGATTACGAGAAGCCACGGCACGACGAAGGCGATGAAGGCGGCGCTGGCTGAAAAGGGAAACCGCATCGTCGATACCACCTGCCCCTTTGTGTCGCGGATTTATACCATTGTCGAAGAAAATAACGCCAAGGGCATACCCGTGGTTATCGTCGGCGATAAAGATCACCCTGAGGTTAAAGGCATCGCCTCTTACGGCGACGAGGTATATATTATTTCCTCGGCGGAAGAGGTGGATGAGCTGCCGATTTTAGAAAAAGAGCAAATAGCTCTCGTATCTCAGACGACAAATCCCAAGAAAATCGTAGATAATGCGGAAGAAAGGCTAAAAGGTGTTTCCTCCGGCGAGATTTTAAGGTATAATACCATATGTAAAGCCACAAACGACCGTCAGGATGCCTGTCGCATGTTGGCTACTCATGTGGATTGTATGCTCGTTATAGGTGGTAAGAATAGTGCAAATACGAAAAAGCTCGTAAAGATTGCGTCAGAACATTGCGATTATGTTTATCATATTCAAACCATAAATCAACTCGATCTACGTCCATTTAAAAAATTCAATAAAATTGGTATTACCGCCGGAGCATCCACTCCGGATTCGGTAATCAAGGAGGCTGTTAGTAGAATGGATAATATGAACAGGGACGAAATGAACAATGAAATGATGGAGGCCATCGAAAACTCTTTTACTCGCGTACGTCGCGGTGAAATTGTCGATGGTGAAGTTTTGTACGTAACCGATGACGAAGTTATGGTCAATATCGGCTACCGTGCAGACGGCATTATCTCCAGAGATGAATTGTCCAACGATCCCAATGTAAAACCGAGTGAAATCTTCAACCAAGGAGATGAAATTCAGGTTTACGTAATGAAAATGGACGATGGAGACGGTAATGTCGTTTTATCCTACAAACGTGTGGAAAACATGAAGGTGTGGGATGAAATGGAAGAAAAATTTGAAAACGGCGAAACGGTTGTCGCTCACGTCACCAATGTCGTTAAAGGCGGCTTAACCTGTGATGTCGACGGATTAAACGGATTTATTCCCGCATCCCACGTTTCCGTACGTTTCCAAAGAGATTTAAGCAAATACGTCGACCAAGATTTGGAATGCGAAATCATCGACTTCGATAAGGGCAGAAGAAAATTCGTCCTTTCCCGTAAAAACTTGGAAGCAAGCGAAATCGAAGAAAAGCGTAAAGAAGTTTACAGCACCCTTCAAGAAGGCGAATTCGTCGAAGGTACTGTACAACGTCTCACGAACTTCGGTGCGTTTGTCGATGTTGGCGGTGTAGACGGATTGATTCACATTTCCGAACTTTCCTGGAACCGCGTAAAACATCCCAGCGATGTCGTAAGCCCCGGCGAACACGTCAAGGTATTGGTTCTTAAGATCGACGAAGAAAAGAACCGCATCGCCCTCGGTTTAAAACAAACTACTGAAAAACCCTGGGATACCTTCGTCAGCACCGTAGAAGTCGGCGACGACGTAAAAGGTACCGTCGTAAACATTCTGGACTTCGGCGCATTCGTTCGCTTGGAATCCGGCGTAGACGGCTTGTTGCACGTATCTCAAATTTCCAGACAACACGTCGAAAAACCGTCTGATGTTTTAGAAATCGGTCAAGAAATCGATGTTCGCGTCACCGATATTAACTTCGACGACAAGAAGATTTCTCTTTCCATGAAAGCCCTTCAACCGGGCGGCGAAGAAGAGCAAGCTCCTCGCGAAAGAAAGAAAGAGCAAAAACCCCGTCGCAGAGAACAACCGCAAGTGGAAGTTAAGCCCGAAGAAGAAAACTTCTCCATGGCAATCGGCGATTTGATCAACTTCGGTCAACTCGAAACCGCCGAACCGGCTGAAGCTGAAGAACCTGTTGAACCGGCTGAAGCTGAAGAAGCAGTTGAAGCGGAAGAATCTGAAGACGAAGAATAATCAAGTCAAATGCGCTTTCTAAGGAGAGCGCATTTTTTGTAGGTGAAGAATGACGAAAGAAGCGATACTTTTAGGCGTTTTGGCGGGGCTGCTTCTGTCCTGGAAAAACAAAACCTTTCTAAAGGAGCCGCGATTTAAAAATTTAATTTTGACAGGCTTTGGCGCCGTTTTGTTTCTGTTTTCATTGAAGACGGCGCCATCCTCATCCTTTGTGGCGGCGCACTTTTCGGTCCTTCATGGCCTCGCTCTTTTTCTCATGGCCGCGGGATGCCTCTTGGGTCGCCACCCGGGTTATACTTGCACCGGCATGGGCCTTTTGTTAAATGCCGTGGTCGTCGCCTTAAACGGCGCCATGCCCGTGGAGGCATCGGCCCTGTTAAAGATCGGCGACGAGAGGGCCCTCGCCCTGATCAGCGAAGGTCGCGTCTTAACCCACGGCCTGGCCAACGAGGGAACGCGCCTGCGCTTTTTATGTGATCGCTTTGCCTTTTCTTCGCCAATGACATCGCCAAGAGTCATGAGTCTCGGCGACGGCGTCATGGCCGTCGGTTTATTTCTTTTTGTAGCCTCGGCTACAAGCTACATTTTCAGGAAGGGGGATCACCATGCAATGGATCAGTGAAACTTTATCGATGCTGCGGATTCAGGACGTCATCGACATCGCCATCGTCGCGGTGATCATCTATTGGCTCTTTAAGCTGATTAAGGGTACCCGCGCCGAGCAATTAAGCAAGGGCATCGTCGTGGTCCTGCTCCTTACAAAAATCAGCGAAATTTTACAAATTTACATGCTCAATTACCTTTTAAAGAGCATGTTGACATGGGGCTTTCTCGGCCTGTTTATCGTCTTTCAACCGGAAATTCGCCGGGGTTTGGAGTTTATCGGTCGCAATAGTTCCCTGCGAAAAGGATTTGTCTTTAGCCAATCGCGGGATGAGTCCACCATTAAGGAAATCATCAGCGCCGTGGCTTCGTTGTCTCGCCAAAAAATCGGCGCTCTGATGGTCATCGAAAGAAAGACCGGTCTAAACGAAATTATCGAAACGGGAACCGGTATTTACGGCGAATTGTCCTCTGGCCTTTTGATCAATATTTTTATTCCCAATACGCCTCTTCACGACGGAGCGGTGGTCATTAACGGCGATAAAATTATTTCCGCCGCCTGCTTTTTGCCCTTGACGGAAGAGAAGGGGCTGTCCAAGGAATTGGGCACGCGCCATCGCGCCGCCATCGGCATCAGCGAAAAAAGCGACGCCTTTTCCATTGTGGTCAGCGAGGAAACGGGATCTATTTCCGTGGCCGAATACGGGCAGATCAATCGCCATTTGGACTTATCCACCTTGGAGCAAATGTTGCGGGCCATTTATTTTCCCGAAAACGATGAGGGGGTCGTGTAATGCGTGAAAAATATTTAAATTTCATAGCGACATATCGGGACACGATTACGAAAATCTTCTCCCTTATTCTCGCCATCCTGCTCTGGTTCTTTATTATTACGGAAATCGATCCGGTGATTACGAAAGATTTCACCAATGTGGAGGTGGAGCTGAGGAATCAATCCACCATGCGCGAAGCGGGGATGGAGCTGTTGAAAAACGACGTCTACACCACGAATATCGTGATTTCGGGCAATCGCAGCGCCATCATCGGCTTAAAAGAAGAAGATATTTCCGCCTATGTGGATCTGGGGGAAGTGCAGCCCGGCTCGCAACGGCTGCCCATTCACTTCCGCTTGTCCGACGAAAGCTTGAAAATTAAAAAATCCAATCCCACAGCCATTACCATTGCCGTCGATGAGATGGTTACGGTGAAAAAGCCCGTCACCGTCACGGCAAAGGGCCAGCCGGCAGAAGGGATGGTTCTTGATCGAATTACGGTGAATCAAGAAGAGGTATCCGTAAAGGGACCGAAAAAATCCGTGGACAAAGTGCATTCCGTTGCCGGTTACATTCCCGTCACCGGCGCCAAGGACACGGTGGTTTCTTCCGTAGAACTTGCGGCTTTGGATCAAAACAAAAATGTCATTGCGGGCCTCGAGATTACGCCCAATACGGTAGGCGTACAAGCCGCCATATCCAAGGCGAAGAGCGTGCCCATCGAAATCAATTATAAAGACGACGGCGGAGCGGAATTTAATCGAGACCGCGCCATTCTCACGCCGCCGAGCGTGACCATTACAGGAGACACCGAGGCCATCGATCAAATCGAACGCATTCTCACCCGCCCGGTGGATCCCGTGGAACTGATGAATACAAACGCCATGCCCATCGAGCTGGTCGTACCCGAAGGTATTCACTTGGTCAATCCCGACGAATCGATTTTGTTGCGCTATATGAAAAAGGAATCCTCGCGCCGTACCCTGGAGGTGTCGACGAACAATATGTCTTCGGCTCCCGGGGTCAACCTAAGCGAGTTTAATGTGCCGAAAAAGATCGACGTAGAAATCTATGGCGATGCGAGTCTGGTCGATGCCATTCGAGAGACGGATATTCAGCTGACTGTGGACAGAGAAGGAAAAGTCAAGGCCAACGGGCCGAAGGGGTTGGAGATTATTCGCATTACACCGAAACGTCTCTCATCCTCGTCTTGATTGACGGTCCGTCTTTTGCTAAAATAAATGTCTATCAAAAGAAATGGAAAGCGAGGAGGTTTTGATGAAATTTTTAGGAGACGGCTTAACTTTCGATGATATTTTACTCATGCCCGGGTATTCGGAAGTGTTGCCGAACGAAGTGGAGTTAAAGACGAAAATAACCGATGCCATTGAATTAAACATTCCCTTAATGAGTGCCGGCATGGACACGGTCACGGAGTCGCAAATGGCCATCGCTATGGCCCGCGAAGGGGGCATCGGCATTATTCACAAGAGCATGCCTTTAGAAGCACAGGTGAAAGAAGTTGATCGCGTCAAGCGTTCGGAACACGGCGTCATTACCGATCCTTTTTCCTTATCGAAAGATCACGTCATTAAGGATGCCTTGGAGCTGATGAGCCATTACCGCATCAGCGGCGTGCCCGTTGTCGACGAAAATAATATTCTCGAAGGCATTATTACTAATCGCGACATCCGCTTCGAAGACGATTTAAGCAAAAAAATCGAAAGCGTCATGACCAGTGCCAATTTGGTCACGGGAAAACAAGGTATTTCCATGGACGATGCCTTGAAGGTCATGAAGCAATACAAAATTGAAAAGCTGCCCTTAATCGACGACGACCATCACTTAATGGGCCTGATCACGATTAAAGACATTGAAAAGGCCATTCAATACCCGAACTCCGCCAGAGATGCAGGCGGCCGTCTCCTCGCCGGAGCCGCCATCGGTGTCACCCACGACGTGTACGAACGGGTGGAAGCCCTTCGCGCGGCAGGAACCGACCTGTTCGTCATTGACACGGCCCACGGCCAATCGGAAGGGGTCTTGAAGGTTATTCATGAAATCAAAAAGGCTTTCCCGGACATTCAATTAGTAGCCGGGAATGTGGCCACCTACCGCGGTACCATGGATTTGATCGAGGCCGGCGCCGACTGCGTCAAGGTCGGTATCGGTCCTGGTTCCATTTGTACCACCCGCGTGGTCACCGGTATCGGCGTGCCTCAAGTCACCGCCATATTAAACTGCGCGAAGGCCGGTCAGGAAAAAGGCATCCCCATTATCGGCGACGGCGGGATCAAATATTCCGGTGACGTCACCAAGGCCATTGCAGCCGGTGCCGACGTGGTCATGATGGGCTCCATGTTTGCAGGGACCGACGAAAGTCCCGGGGAAGAAATTTACGTCGAAGGCCGTCGCTTTAAAACCTACCGCGGCATGGGCTCCTTAGGCGCCATGAGCAGCGGATCCAGCGACCGCTACTTCCAATCGGAAACGAAGAAATACGTTCCCGAAGGCGTGGAAGGTCGCGTGCCCTTTAAGGGAAAAGTCGGCGACGTCATTTACCAACTTATCGGCGGTTTAAAATCCGGCATGGGTTACGTTGGGGCGAAAAATATTCACGAACTCAAGACCAATACGGAGTACATGAAGATCACCCCCGCCACTTTGCAGGAAAACCATCCTCACAACATTACCATTACGAGAGAAAGTCCGAACTACATCGGAACAAAGAAATAGACAGAAAAATGGCCGCTCCCGTGGAATGCACTGACCCCCAAAAGTTGGACCAAGAAATCCAACCTTTGGGGGTCTTTTAATGGCAAAATACAGTTATGAATTAAAAAGGAAAATCGTCGAAGAATACCTGTTCGGAGAGTCAAGCTATCCCATCTTAGAAGATAAATATCAAATTGATGAATCACTGATCAGACGTTGGGTCAATAATTACAAACAATTTGGCGATGAAGGGTTAATGCGCTCTAGAAATAAACGTGAGTACAGTGTAGAGTTTAAGTTAGAAGCCATTACACGTTACGAAACGAGCGAATGCAGTTACCAACAATTGGCCCTTGAACTTGGTTTGACGAATCCGTCCATGATCGCCAAATGGCACAGTCAGTATCGAAAGGAGGGCATGGAGGGGCTGCGAACACATAAGCGAGGGAGACCTGTGACGAAGAAAGACGCCTGCAATCAACCACCGAAGTCTGCAACTAAGAAGGAGCCTCTTGATGCATCCTCGCGTGAGGCATTGGAAAACCGCATCAAAGAATCAGAGGCGGAGAACCGGAAACTCACCATTCAAAAGCTATACCTGGAGGAGCTAAGGAGTTTGGTGAGGGAAGAAAAAATGAGAAAAAGGCGAGGATCGTCGCCAAACTCCGAGAACAATTCCAACTAACAGAGATACTCGCTGCCATCAACTTTCCCAAATCCACCTTTATGTATTGGCAGAAAAAGTGGAGCGAAGAAGACAAAGACCAAGCGTTAAAAGACGAGATCCTCGCCATTCGGCGCGAACACAAAGACTACGGCTACCGCCGGATCCATCTGGAGCTGAAGAACCGGGGTTGGGCGGTAAACAAAAAGAAAGTTCAACGACTGGTTCAAGACATGGGCCTTCAAGTCCGTGCCTATGGCAGGAAATACAAGAAGTACAACTCTTACAAAGGCGTCGTCGGTAAGATCAAGAAGAATCGAATCAATCGACGCTTCAACACCTGTATCCCCTACCAAAAAATTACCACCGACACTACAGAATTCAAATACTACGTCGAAGATAAAGCGGGGAAACTTCAAACAAAGAAACTCTACCTCGATCCATACATGGACATGTACAATCTGGAAATCATTAGCTACGTCCTATCCGATCAGCCCAACGGCGTCACCATGCTACGAGGCTTAGAAAAAGCCATCGAACGAACCAACACCTGTCCCTATCGCCGCACCTTCCACTCCGATCGCGGTTGGGGCTACCAAATGACCGCCTATCAAGCCATGTTAGAAGAACACCACATCTTTCAAAGCATGTCGAGAAAAGGTAACTGCTACGACAACGCACCCATGGAAAACTTCTTCAGTGTACTGAAAAGAGAAATCTACGACGGTTACGTCTACCGAAGCCGGCAGAAACTTGTGCGGGCGATCGAAGACTTTATCCACTACTATAACAACGACCGAATCAAAGAAAAATTAGGAGGGCTAAGTCCAAAGCAATACCGTGAACGAATGAAAACCGCTTAGAAAATAAGTTATGTAAAACAAAATCGAGCAAGCGAAATGCTTACTCGATTAAGTCCAACTTTATGGGGTCACTCTAGAACACAGGGGCGGCTTTTTTATTTATTCATATTTTAAAGATCGTCGGGCGAAAACATAGGCGATTAGACTTTCTGCCAATGCAAATCCGAGGACGATGAGGGAATCCCGTATTGTAAATCGGGCGAAGTGATTCATTTCATAGGCCAAGGTGTTCAAAGCAAAAGCATTTTCGATCATCGGAATGAATTGCTGGGCACAGGCTAAAAATCCGAACATGGATAAGGCCACGGAGAGAAGGGTTACGCCGCCTAAGGATTTCATACGAATGCTTAAAGCGGAAAAAACAAAGACGGCGGGTATGGCCAGAAGAATGCTCGCGAAGAAGTAGTAAAAATAAAGGGAAAAGTCGAGGTTACCGAAGCCGCAGACGAAGCGGCCGGCCAGATAAAAGCAAGAAAAAAAGAAAATTTGGGCGATGACGATAAGGAAACAGGCCAAAAGGCTTTTCGCAAAAATAAACCGGCTATATTTGGCGGTACTAAGCCGAATAAAATTTAATCCCGCTTTATGCTCGACCTGCCACAATAGTGCGACGATGATGGCGATAAGGGGCACATAGAAAAAGGAAAAGTAGAAGAGAGAAATTTGGGTAAACAAACTCTCCCATTCATGGGTGAGGGCGGCGCGATTGCCCATGTAGTTGAAGGTGCCGAAGCTTGTCGCCAACAATGGCACGACGAGGATGGCCAAGAGAAGGGGGAGCCATTTTATTTTCTTGACCTCAATTGAAAAAACAGAAAACATAGTGCCTCCTAAATGGTTTTGTCGCTACGAATGCGCGTGTGTTTTTTTATCATGAACAGGCAGATCAATAAACCGGCGAGAGATGCGACCAAGGATGGCCAAGGGACGGGATTGATCACGCGGTCAAATCCTTCGCTACCCTTGACGAAGGAAATGCTCAAAAGGGAGCTGTACCACGCAAAGGGATTGATGAAAGTGAGCACCCTTGAGGTCAGCATGGAGAGAATACCAAAAAGAGCTCCGCCCATGGAAAAGAAGAGGGTAAAGTAAGGGCTTTTGGACCGCGTATCCAAAATAAGAAAGAGGGCGACAAAAGCCGAGGCGATGAGCCACTGGCTGCAAAATACTACGGCCACACGGGCACTTGCCACTTGCGAAAAATGAAAATGATCGGATCGGGCGGCCATATGAAGAATCAATGCCCACTCGATCAACTGCAGAATGAAGAGGCGCAGACTGAGCCACGACCATTTTCTCATGAGAAGGGTCGACGGCTCCACGCCCAGCATTTCCTGAAGCTGAAACATATTGTTTTTCTCTTCGATTTCCACCACTTTTTTCACTAATGAAGAAAGAAGCACCGGGTTGAAGATCAACTGAAATAGAAAGTAGGCGTCTAGAAGAGAGAAGAGGGGATAGATTTCTTCAGCAAAAGAGTTTGTAAAGCCAATGACCCCCAATACGGGAACGTGAACACATAGCATAAGAATTAGTAGTGCGTAGAGGCCCAAGCCTTTGTATTTTTTCGACTCCGTATTAATCAATGGGGCTCCCTCCCTTCTGCGTGTCCTGAATAAATAATGCTTCCAAGCTTTCCCGCTCCTCTTCAATGCGGTAAATGTTCACATGATCGCTCAAGACACGTACAGCCTTCGCTACATCGTTATCGGAAGGGTGGTTTAAGATCAGACGGTCGCCGCGAATCTTGCATCGTTGTGAAGAAAGTACATCCGCCGCCTTTTGATTGTTCGATGTGCGAATGGAGAGGATCGGCGGATGAAGGCGACGATAGTTTTCTAAGGTGCCGTCGTAGATCAAGTGCCCCTTCTGAAGCATGGCGATGTGGGTAGCGATTTTTTCCACCTCGTCGAGAATGTGGGATGAGATCAGAATTGTTGTATTCTTCTCCACCGCCAATCGCTGAAAGAGCCGGCGCATATCCAGGGTGCCGATGGGATCCAGACCGTTGATGGGCTCGTCGAGAATTAAAAGCTTGGGCTCACCGATAATGGCCATGGCGATGCCCAACCGCTGCTTCATGCCCAGGGAATAGGTACGCACCTTCTCGTTCGCCTTTGCCTTAAGTCCCACGGCCTCCAATGCCGGGAGGATATGTTTTTTATCAATGCCCTTTAAAGTGCAGAGAATGGAAAGATTCTCCCGGCCCGTGAGGTGATCGTAATAGGCGGGTCGCTCGATCAATGCGCCCAGCTTGCGATTGAGCACCTTTTGATTTTTCGGCGTCACTTTTTCCCCGAAGAGGACCATATCGCCTCCGTCCTTTTGTATAAGACCCAGAATAGCCTTCATCAATGTGGACTTTCCGGCGCCGTTTGGGCCGATCAAGCCGTAAATGGCGCCGGCGGGCAAATCGAAGTGATCGATGTCCAATACCTTTTTTCCGTCGTAGGTTTTCTTAAGATTGTCGATGGTAAGTAGTTTACTCATGTAAGCCTCCTTTTGATTTCATGATACAAGGCACAGCTCACAGAAGCATGGAAGCATCATCACTTTTAGATCACAAAGGCGGAAGGCGCTTCCCTCTATGGTAAAATAAGGGCGAAAGGGGCGGACGAAGATGAATAAAAAAGAACCGGTTATTTTAATCGTAGACGATGAAAAATCCTTGCTGGATCATTTGGAAGCCTACCTGCGCGATGCTGGCTATACTTCCGTAAAGACGGCGTCGAATCTCGCTCAGGCGCGCTTTCAGCTGGCCAATCATCACGTGGATCTTATGATTCTGGATCTCATGCTGCCCGACGGAAGCGGCATGGATCTTTTAAAGGGCCTACGTAAGCAATCCCATATGCCGGTAATTATTCTATCGGCCCTAGACGGCATCGACGATCGGCGGGAGGGCTTTGAGTCGGAAGCGGACGACTACATCGTGAAGCCCTTTCTCGCAGAAGACCTCTTGTGGCGGGTGGAGGCCGTGTTGCGGAGAAGCTTTCGCGAAGAGAGGGAAGGACCCGTGGATTTAAACGGCGCCCTCTTCGATCCGGCGAAGGGCATGATTATAAAAGAAAACGGGGAGGAGAAACTCACGGCGAAGCAGTACAAAATTTTGGCCCTTCTCGCCGATCACTTGAACCGCATCGTCTCCATCGATCAAATCATCGATGCCGTGTGGGAAGATTCTTTCGGCTACGAAAACACCCTCATCACCCACATCTATCGCCTTCGTGAAAAATTGGAAGACGACCCCTCCAATCCCACGCGCTTGGTGACGGTAAAGGGCTTGGGCTATAAGCTCGTCGGAAAGAATTAAGGGTTAAATCATGTTTCAGTTTATTTTAAGAAAATTACGGCGCTTCGTTTTCTTTACTCTTGCCTTTTCGTTGTCCTTTATTTTTCTGATCTTCGTTATTCTTTACATAAATTACAATGTAAGTAAACAGTATGTTCAGCCCGATACTGTCCACGATTACATCATGGAAAATAAAGAAGACGAGCAATTTTTTACCACGGCAAACCGAAGTTTTCTAAAAGAAAATAATCTCTGGGCCATTCGTATTGGAGGAAACGGCAAGGTCATTGAATCCTGCAGAAAGCCTTCTGAAATTCCGGAAGTTTATAAAATTACCGATGTAGCTCGCTTTACCCGTTATTATCTAAAAGATTATCCCGTGATGACGTACATCGTCGGCGACGATCTTTTGGTTATCGGATATCCTAAGGGAACATTGGATAAGCTGCCTTTCAACTATTACAGTGCAGAGCAATGGCTTTTAAACGTGGATTTGGCACTGATTTTTTTATTAGGCTATCTATTCTTCCTCTTTTTTATGTATAGAAGGGAGCGGAACAATCTCTTCAAAAAATTATTCCCGCTTCAAGAGGCATTGGAAGACATTTACAGTGCGGATTATACGCCTTTAGATGAAACGGGCCCCTTAAAGGAAGTGTCCCATGCGGTCAACGACGCCAATGCCCGCTACGTGCAGCTGAATAAGAGCCAAAGCCAATGGATTCGAGGCATTAGCCACGACGTGCGCACGCCGCTGTCGAAACTCAGTTGGGGACTGAATGATTTAAAAGACGAGTCCAATAAAGATGCGGTGGCGGCCATGGAAGAAGAGATCATGCGCATCAGCAAAACCATTCAAGACTTAAACGACACGTCGCGGCTTCAAAACCTCGGCAACGAACGATTCATTTTGCAAAATCCGGCGCCTATTTTACGAAAAATCATCGTCGCCCACTTAAATGAAGAGCCGGAGAGAAACATTCTATTCGACAATCAATTACGGGAAGACACCGAAATCAATATGGACGCTCATCTCTTCAGTCGCATGATCGACAATGTGATTAAAAACAGTTTGGCATATCAGTCGGGGGATATCCACGTCGACTGTCGTGAAGAAGATGATCGGGTTCATATTCGTATTTGGGACGAAGGAGGCGGCGTGGAAAAAGAAGTGCTCGATCGCTTGGCACGCACGGATATTTCCTCCGTCTATGTCCACGGCATGGGCCTTATGATTTCAAAACAGATCAGTCAATTACACGGCGGAACGATGATTGCAGAAAATAAAAACGGCGGATTCAGTATTGAATTTGAATTGCCGAAAACGATCCATCCTTCCGTGTAAGGGCCACGTGCCCATATTGACATGGATACTGACTCTTGATAACATGGTAAAGGATTTAAGGAGGTACGGATAAATGAAAGTTTCAATAATCATGGGCAGCTACAGCGACAAAGACATCGCCTTTGACGTGATCGGCGCCTTAAAAATGTTCGATGTTCCCTACGACGTCGTGGTTTACAGCGCACACAGAACGCCCGATGAAGTGGTGGAATACGTGAAAAAACAAGAAGCCGAAGGCACGGAAGTATTCGTGTCCATTGCCGGGAAGGCCGCGCACTTAGGTGGTGTTATCGCGGCCCACACCACCCGCCCCGTTATCGGCGTGCCGGGTAAAACGTCTGTCGGTGGAGGCATGGATTCCCTCTTGTCTACGGTACAAATGCCTTCAGGCGTTCCCGTGGCTACGGTGGCCATAAACGGCGGAAAGAATGCGGGCATTTTAGCGGCGCAAATTCTTTCCGTCGGCGACGAGGCCATTAAAGAAAAACTCCTCGCTTATAAAAAGCAATTGCAAGAGGACGTGGCGGTCATGAATCAAAAATTGGAGGAGGATCTACGTGGCTAAAATGAAGAGCGATGTGGAAATTGCACGGGAGGCCCATCTGGATGAAATCCGCTTGATTGCCGACCGTCTGAAGATTCCCAATGAAAAATTAAGACCTTACGGACACTATATGGCGAAAATCGAAGGCCGCGCCTTTGAAGATCATGCCAAGCCGCGGGGCAAGTTGGTCCTGGTCACCGCCATCAACCCGACGCCTGCGGGGGAAGGCAAGACCACCACGAACATCGGCCTCGCCATGGCCATGGAAAAGGTGGGCAAGTCCACTATCAGCACCTTGCGGGAGCCGAGCCTGGGCCCGGTCTTCGGCATTAAGGGCGGTGCGGCCGGCGGCGGCTACGCTCAAGTGCTTCCCATGGACGACATCAATCTCCACTTTACCGGAGACTTTCACGCCATTACCAGCGCCAACAACTTAATTGCCGCAGCCATCGACAATCACATTCACCAAGGAAATGAATTGGGCATCGACCCGAAGAAGATTACCTTTAAGCGGGTCTTGGACATGAACGACCGCGCTCTGCGCCAAGTCATCGTGGCTATGGGCCCGAAGAAAAACGGCGTCATGCGCGAAGACGGTTTCGACATTACGGTGGCTTCGGAAATCATGGCCATTTTGTGTCTGGCCCGCGACTTGGAAGACTTTAAAGCTCGCGTGGGACGGATCATTATCGGCTACAGCTATGACGACAAACCCATTTACGTCGAGGATTTGGAAGTGGCCGGTGCGGTCACCATGCTGATGAAAGATGCGATTTTGCCGAATCTGGTGCAAACCATTGAAAATACGCCGGCGATCATTCACGGCGGACCCTTCGCCAATATCGCTCACGGCTGCAACTCCATTATCGCAACGGAAACCGCCCTCCATCTGGCCGACTACACCATTACGGAGGCGGGCTTCGGTGCCGACCTCGGTGCGGAAAAGTTTTTAGACATCGCGGCGCCCGAAGCGGGATTTAAGCCGGATTGCATCGTAGTGGTCGCCACGGTACGCGCCCTGAAGTACAATGGCGGCGTCGCCGTTAAGGACTTGGGGAACGAAGACATCGACGCTTTAAAAGCGGGCTTTGTGAACTTGAAACGTCACGTGGAAAATATGAAGGGCTACGGCGTCCCCGTGGTCATCGCCATTAATAAATTCCCCACGGACACGGAAGGGGAGCTGAAGACCATCGACGAGCTGGCCGAAGGCCTGGGCGTGGACGTGGCATTATCCGACGTCTTCGCCAAGGGATCTGAAGGCGGCATGGAGTTGGCGGAAAAAGTCGTGGCACTTTGCGAAGAGCCCAATAACTACGCGCCTCTCTACGACAGAAATCTTCCTGTGGAAGAAAAAATCGAAATCATTTCGAAGGAGATTTACGGCGCCAAAGACGTGGTCTATTCAGACGACGCCCTGGCTATGATCGAGCGCATTAAAAAGCTGGGTCGGGATAAGTTGCCCATCTGCATGGCAAAGACGCAAATGTCCTTTACTGACGATCCCAAGAAGCTCGGCGCTCCCGAAGGTTTTACCATTCACATCCGAGACATTCGCCTGTCCAACGGTGCGGGCTTTATCGTGGCATTAACCGGCGCGGTCATGACCATGCCGGGTCTGCCGAAAGTTCCCGCCGCCAACGGCATGGATATCGACGCTCACGGCATTATTACCGGCCTTTCATAATGAGGTGACATATGGGTTATTCATCTAAGATTCAAGACGAAAACATGGACGCATTGTTCGATGCGATTCTTTCCTTGGAAAACAAAGAGGAATGCTACCGTTTTTTCGAAGATATTTGCACGATTAAAGAATTAAAAGCCATTTCTCAACGTCTGGAAGTGGTGAAGCTTTTAGTTGCCGAGCAAACCTATCACGCCATTGAAGAGCAGACCGGCGCTTCCACGGCGACGATCAGCCGCATCAATCGGGCGCTGAATTACGGTGCCGACGGATACCATTTGGTGCTCAAACGCTTAGGCTATTTAGACAAGAAAAAAGACAAATAAAAAATCGGATCCTGCGGGGTGCACTGACCCCCAAAAGTTGGACCAAGAAATCCAACCTTTGGGGGTCTTTTAATGGCAAAATACAGTTATGAATTAAAAAGGAAAATCGTCGAAGAATACCTGTTCGGAGAGTCAAGCTATCCCATCTTAGAAGATAAATATCAAATTGATGAATCACTGATCAGACGTTGGGTCAATAATTACAAACAATTTGGCGATGAAGGGTTAATGCGCTCTAGAAATAAACGTGAGTACAGTGTAGAGTTTAAGTTAGAAGCCATTACACGTTACGAAACGAGCGAATGCAGTTACCAACAATTGGCCCTTGAACTTGGTTTGACGAATCCGTCCATGATCGCCAAATGGCACAGTCAGTATCGAAAGGAGGGCATGGAGGGGCTGCGAACACATAAGCGAGGGAGACCTGTGACGAAGAAAGACGCCTGCAATCAACCACCGAAGTCTGCAACTAAGAAGGAGCCTCTTGATGCATCCTCGCGTGAGGCATTGGAAAACCGCATCAAAGAATCAGAGGCGGAGAACCGGAAACTCACCATTCAAAAGCTATACCTGGAGGAGCTAAGGAGTTTGGTGAGGGAAGAAAAAATGAGAAAAAGGCGAGGATCGTCGCCAAACTCCGAGAACAATTCCAACTAACAGAGATACTCGCTGCCATCAACTTTCCCAAATCCACCTTTATGTATTGGCAGAAAAAGTGGAGCGAAGAAGACAAAGACCAAGCGTTAAAAGACGAGATCCTCGCCATTCGGCGCGAACACAAAGACTACGGCTACCGCCGGATCCATCTGGAGCTGAAGAACCGGGGTTGGGCGGTAAACAAAAAGAAAGTTCAACGACTGGTTCAAGACATGGGCCTTCAAGTCCGTGCCTATGGCAGGAAATACAAGAAGTACAACTCTTACAAAGGCGTCGTCGGTAAGATCAAGAAGAATCGAATCAATCGACGCTTCAACACCTGTATCCCCTACCAAAAAATTACCACCGACACTACAGAATTCAAATACTACGTCGAAGATAAAGCGGGGAAACTTCAAACAAAGAAACTCTACCTCGATCCATACATGGACATGTACAATCTGGAAATCATTAGCTACGTCCTATCCGATCAGCCCAACGGCGTCACCATGCTACGAGGCTTAGAAAAAGCCATCGAACGAACCAACACCTGTCCCTATCGCCGCACCTTCCACTCCGATCGCGGTTGGGGCTACCAAATGACCGCCTATCAAGCCATGTTAGAAGAACACCACATCTTTCAAAGCATGTCGAGAAAAGGTAACTGCTACGACAACGCACCCATGGAAAACTTCTTCAGTGTACTGAAAAGAGAAATCTACGACGGTTACGTCTACCGAAGCCGGCAGAAACTTGTGCGGGCGATCGAAGACTTTATCCACTACTATAACAACGACCGAATCAAAGAAAAATTAGGAGGGCTAAGTCCAAAGCAATACCGTGAACGAATGAAAACCGCTTAGAAAATAAGTTATGTAAAACAAAATCGAGCAAGCGAAATGCTTACTCGATTAAGTCCAACTTTATGGGGTCACTCTAGGGTCCGATTTTTGCGTATAAACTATTTGTTTTTCAGCTTTTCCACCAAGGCCTTTTCCGGCGTCACCGCCACCGTGGAAAAGTCGGTGTAGATAACAAGTCCCGGTTGGTTGGATGGATGGCGGCGAATAAATTGTCGCTTCGTATAATCCACCTCCACGTGGGCGGATTGGCGGGCGCGACTGTAGTAGGCGGCGAGGGCAGCGCCTTCGAAGATCGTTTCGTCGCTTAATTCTTCGCCGTCGGTTTTTATGATGACGTGGCTGCCCGGGCCGTTTTTCACGTGGAACCACATATCGTCTTTTCTGGCAAACTTCAGCGTCAGCTCCTGATTCTGGCGATTGTTCCTACCCACGTAAATGGGAAAGCCTTCGGAAGAAGTAAAAGTTAAGTAGCCCGGATCTTTCTTTTTCTTCTTCTTATTTTCTCCGCGTCCCTTGAATTTTTTTTTCAGAAAATCTTCGCGGAACTCTTCCTGAATGGCGTCCACCTCGTCGATGGATTCCGCATCGTCCAGATTATAGAGCATGGCGTCCAAGTAGCGAATGGTGTTTCGGTTTTTATCGATGCGCTCTGTGAGGAGTTTTTCCGCGTGCTTCAGCTTCGCAAATTTTTTGTAGTAGCGGGCCGCATTTTGAATGCCGTCCTTCGTCTCGTCCAGGGGAATGGTCAGTGGGTTCATCTCGTCATAAAAATTATCGACGGTCACTGATCTTGCGCCTTTTTCGATTTTCCACGCATTGGAAGAGATTAAGTCGCCGTAGACTTTGTACTTTTGTCGATCCTTGGCATCTCTTAATTCAAACTCCATTTTTTCCTGCTTATTCAGAGCCCGTTCCAAATGGGTTTTGATCTGCTTATTTAAGTTCTGACTCTTTTGCCGCACGCGATCTTCCATGACCCGGGCGGAAAAAGTATGATCCAAAAGCTCCGAGGGACCGGAATAAAAGGTCTTGCTCTCTTCGGGATAGTGGGTTAAATTCACGGCAGCGAAAGCGATGATGTGACCGCCATCGGAAATACTTTGCGGCTTGAAACTCGATTTGCGGATGTCGTCGAAAAGGGAATCGAAGGCGCCGTACAAATCTTCCCGGTCGAAGAGCTTCACAGGGTCCTTGTCGGAGCCGCCGGCACGGTAGGCGATCTCCCGCGCCAATAGGGGCGAGACGCCGAGATAATTTCGAATGAAGAAATTTTTTACGGATGCGACTTCGTTTTCTTCCAGGCGGTTCATAAACTCCGCCTTCGTTTCCTTCAGGGGATTGGCCCGATCCACAATGCCTTCCAGAGTGTAGTCCGTGCCGGGAAGCACTTCCCGCACGCGGCTCATGGAGCCGTTGATCCGCTTGAGCGCGTCCATCACCACACTGTTCTCGTCTAAAAGAATGATGTTGGAGTAGCGGCCCATCATTTCGATGACCAAGGTCTTTTCCACGGTATCGAAGAGTTCGTTAAAGCCTTCTACCTTGATGCGAATGATGCGGTCCATCTCTACCTGATCGATGCCTGTAATCGTCGCCGACTCCAAATGCTTTCTCAAGAGCATGCAAAAGGCCGGAGGCGTTTGAGGATTTGTAAATTTTTTCTCGGTGACATAGGCGCAGGGATTGTTCGCCGAAGCGGAAAGCAGGAGGCTGCCCCGATCGGTTCTGCTCCTAAGATTCAAGACCAGGGTATCCTCTTGGGGCTGATAGATTTTGTCGATCTTGCCTCCCGAAAATCGTCTGTTTAATTCTTCGGCTACCGCCTTTGTCATCGTTCCGTCGTAACTCAATCTAAGACCTCCCTTTCTGTCCCAGGGTCGTATCATGTATAATATCATAGAGGAGGCGTCTATGAACAGTATGACGGGCTTTGGCTCATGTGAAATCGTCCGGGAAGGCGTGAAGCTTCGCTTGGACGTAAAATCGGTGAATCATAAAAATTTGGACATTCGCATCAAAGGGCTTTCGGAAGAGGCGGCCCTGGAACTCATAGTAAAAAACGCCATAGCAAAAGGTGCCCTGCGAGGTCATTTCGAAGTCTATGTTTCGTTGGAAGGGGAGGAGACGACGGACTTAACCTTCGTCCCGGAAGCCTATGCCTTTTACGAAAATCTTTTGCGGGAAAAGGGCGCGTCCCATCCCGCCGAGGTGGCGTGGCTCTTGGAGCGTCCCGGTGTGGTGAAACAGGGCGGCGACGAGGCCAAGGCCTTGGACGAAGCATTGCTTATGGAAGCATTTGACAAGGCGTTTTACGATCTATGCCTGATGCGGAAAAAAGAAGGGGCTAATTTAAAGAAAGTGCTGGAAGACCATGTGGCCACACTGGAAAATTACGTCCAAAAAATAAAGGATGCCGCCGTAGCGGAAAAGGCCGATGAAAAAGAAAGCTTTCAGCGCCGGGTGGAAGAAATTATGGGGGAATACGAAGTGGACCTTCCCCGTTTTTCCACGGAGCTCGCTTTGCTCTATGAAAAAATTTCCATCGAAGAAGAAATTGCGCGCTTGATTTCTCATATAGATCAATTCCGTGTTATAATGAACGGTAAAGGTTCTATCGGTCGACGCTTGGATTTTCTCTTGCAGGAAATGTTCAGAGAAGCCAATACGATCGCGAGCAAATCCAGACATATGGGGATCTTACACAACATCGTGGAAGTGAAGACCCTCATCGATCATTTACGTGAACAAGTTGCAAATATAGAGTAGAAAGACAAGGCGGGTGTCAGGTGTCAAAAGGATTTTTATTGGTGCTTTCCGGTCCATCGGGAAGTGGAAAGGGTACCGTTAGCGAAGCGCTAATGGCGAAAAATCACGAAGTGAAATTTTCGACCTCGGTTACCACGAGAAAGCCCAGGTCAATGGAAGTGGACGGCGAAAATTACTTTTTCAAAACGGAAGACGAATTTAAGGAAATGGTGAAAAACGACGAGCTATTGGAATACGCTCACGTGCACACGAATTACTACGGCACGCCGAAGGAATTTGTCTTTCAGGAAATTGAAAAGGGCGAGATCGTGCTTTTGGAAATCGACGTCCAAGGCGCCTTGCAAATTAAGGACAAGTATAAGGAAGCCGTCTTTATTTTCCTCCTTCCGCCTACCATGGAAGAGTTGAAGCACCGCATCGTCAGTCGCGGCACCGAAAGCGAAAAAGACATTGAGACGCGCTTTGCCAACGCCTTTAAGGAATTGGACTTTGTCGGCAAATACGACTATTTCGTCGTCAACGACAAGGTGGAGCAGGCGGTGGAAGACATCGAAAACATTATTGCCGCGGAAAAATTGCGGGTGAAACGATATAAAAATATTAAGAAAGACATTGTTGACAGAAAGGCGATACGATGAACATTTTATCTTTTGGCGAAATTGCAAAAATTACCGACAGCCGTTACGCATTGGCGACCTTGGTTTCCAATCGCGCCAGGGAGTTGGTGGACGGCGAAGATCGTTTAATCGATACGGATTTAGAAAACCCCGTGTCCGTTTCTTTGGAAGAAATTCATCAAGGCGCCGTAAAATTTACCAGCAAGGAACGCTTTGAAGAGCTCATGGAAGAAAAGGCGCGTCGGGAAGAAGCCCTGCGCATGGAAATGGCCATGACCGAAGAAGAGGAAGCGGTCGATGAGGAGTAAAAACATCCTTCTCGGCGTCACCGGCGGCATTGCCGCTTACAAGGCGCCGGCCATCGTCAGCCAATTAAAAAAGATGGGCCATCAGGTCAAAGTGATTATGACGGAACACGCCACGGAATTTGTCGCCCCGCTCACCTTTCAAACCATGAGTCAAGAGGCGGTCCACGTGGACATGTTTGCCCGTGTCGTGCAGACGGATGTGGAACACATCGCCTTGGCCAAATGGGCCGATGTCATGATCATCGCACCGGCTACGGCCAATACCATAGCGAAACTGGCTTACGGCTTGGCGGACAATATGCTCACTACCGTGGCTATGGCGACGACGGCGCCGATTCTCGTGGCGCCTGCCATGAATACGCAAATGCTACGGGCTCAATCGACTCAAGAGGCGTTAAAGATTTTAAAGTCTCGCGAGCAGTACGAGGTCCTTCCCACGGCGGAAGGGCTCCTGGCCTGTCAAGACGTGGGCGAAGGAAAAATGCTGGAGCCCGAGGACATCGTCGATTACATCCTCATGGCCTTGACGGAAAAGACCATGGCGGGAATGGACGTGGTGATTACGGCGGGCCCGACACTGGAACGCATGGATCCCGTGCGTTTTTTGAGCAATCACAGCACCGGAAAAATGGGCTATGCCTTTGCTGCGGAAGCGGCGGCCCGAGGCGCGAAGGTGCATTTGATCAGCGGGCCCTGTCACTTAAAGGTGCCCAAGGGCGTGGACTTTATTCCCGTGGAATCCACGGAAGACATGTTTCATGCCGTCGAAGAGCATTTCGACGACGCCGATGTGTTGATTAAAGCAGCGGCCCCCAGCGACTACAAGCCCAAAACTTATTCCGAAGAGAAGATTAAAAAGCGCGAAGGCGGATTGATGGGCGTGGAATTTGCGCCGAATCCGGACATAGCAAAACACTTCGGCTCCATAAAAGGGGACCGGATTATCGTCGGCTTTGCGGCAGAAAGCCACAATATGGAAGCCTATGCCAAGAAAAAATTGGAAGAAAAGCATTTTAATTACATCGTGGCAAACAATATTACCGAAGCCCGGGCAGGTTTCGGCAGCGATACGAATCACGTGCGAATTTTTTCCGCCGACGGTAGAGACGAACAACTGCCAATGATGGAAAAATCTGCGTTAGCCGCCGTCATTTTAGACCGAGTCGAAAAAGATCTGAAAAGCTAGAAGATTCTAGCTTTTTTTGTATTAAAGGGAGGGACTATGATTGTAGATGTTTACTTAGAAAAGGCGCTGCCTCAAATCGATCAATTGTATTCCTATGCCTACGACGGCGACGACGACATCGTCGGCAAGCGCGTCATCGTTCCCTTTGGCCGAGGCAATAAGACAGAAGTGGCGGTGGTCATTCGAATAGGCTCTGAAATCGATTTTGAGCTGAAATCAATCTTGCAAGTTTTGGATAAACGCCCGATTTTAAGTACGGTTGCCATCGCCCTGGGCCTGAAAATGCGTGAATACTTCATCACATCTTACGTACAAGCCTTTCAGCCTCTCTTGCCTAAGTACGTCTTAGGCGGCGTGGAGGAAGTGGCGGTGAAATTAATCGACGACGAAGAGATGCGGGCCCTGTTTCAAGGACAGGAGTCTTTGCCTACGGAAAAAATCGACGGAGAACGACTTAACGTCGCCGTTGAAAATAAAAAAGCGGCTATTCATTTCCGCAGCACAAAGCCCGTAAAGAAGCGTGGGGTAGAAAAATTTTGTGCCTCAGAGGGTGTCGAGGCATCCATAACGGACAAACAGGCTGCGGTCTATGAACTCGTAAAAAAAAGCGGGCCCATGACCAGGGCGGACATCATGAAGCGCACCGGATTTTCCCAAAGCCCGGTGGATTCTTTAATAAAAATAGGCGTCCTCGTACCCTTCGACGAAAAAGACAGATTGCCTGAGGCAGCGCCTGTTTTGCGGGAAGATCAAAAAAAAGCCATCGGCGACATCGCCGGCTCCGAGAGGCCCTTTCATCTACTCTACGGCAAGACGGGAAGCGGCAAGACGGAAGTCTATATGCAGCTGGCGGAAAGAGCCATAAGGGAAGGGAAGTCTTCCCTGATTATTGTGCCGGAGATCGGCCTCGCCACCCAAATGGTGCACCGATTGTCGGCGCGCTTTCCCGGGAAAGTGGACATCCTCCACTCCCAACGCTCGGAAGGGGAGAAGGCCGAGGCGTGGATACGCTTAAAAGAGGAGCCGGGACGAATCGTCGTCGGCGCCCGCTCGGCCATCTTTTCGCCGGTGCCCGCACTGGGCTATATTTTTATCGACGAAGAACAGGAAGAGAGCTACGACTATCAGGAAGGCCTGCGCTACAATGTGCGTGACGTGGCGGAGATGCGCGTTCGCCTCGAAGGGGGCAAGGTGGTCTACGGCTCGGCAACGCCGTCGGTGATTACCTATGCCCGCTGCGGCGAAGACGTGGTACTTCACAGAATTGAAGGGGATCCCGAAAAGACCGAGGCATCTCCCGTGGAAGTCGTGGATATGCGGGAAGAGCTCTTTAAAGGCAATGTGGAGATTCTTTCCGAGGCCATGGTGGAAGGACTTGAAGGGGCGCTCAAGGCAAAAAAGCAGGCCATTTTGTTTATCAACCGACGGGGCTACAGCCAATTTGTCAGTTGCAGAAGTTGCGGTCACGTGATTCAATGCGACGCCTGCGATATTTCCATGGTCTACCACCGAAGAACCCACCGGCTTCACTGTCATTACTGCGGCAGGACCAAGCCCATGCCGAGGACATGCCCCGAATGCGGCAGCGAATATTTGAAACAATTCGGCATCGGCACGGAGCAGGTGGAGGCATGGATAAAAAATAAATTCCCCGAAGCCCGGGTCTATCGCATGGACAAGGACACCATGGCGCAAAAGGGAAATTACGAAAAAGTGTATGAGGCCATGAACGAAAATAAGGTGGACATTCTCGTGGGAACACAAATGCTCGCCAAGGGCTTCGACTTTGAAAATGTGGTCTTTGTCGGCGTGGTGGCGGCGGATTTATCCCTCTTCGTCTCCGACTACAAGGCTCAGGAAAAAACCTACCAGCTGCTGACCCAAGTGGCGGGCAGAGCCGGAAGGGGCAAGCACAAAGGTCGCGCCTTGATTCAGACCTATAATCCCGACAATTACAGCATACAGTTTGCCAAGAACCGCAACTACGAGCCCTTTTTTCACAAGGAAATGGAGGAGCGGAAGCGATTTTTGTATCCGCCCTATGTGCATCTGGTGAAGATTCACATTCGCGGCACGGGCGATGTGGAAGGCGTGGCCATGAATTGGAAAAAGACGCTGGAGGCCATGAACAAACACGAGCAGTTCGATTTGTTGGTAGCCAATCCGGTGGAGCAACCGAAAATAAAAAATAAAAGACATATGTCCATTTTGGCAAAGGTGTGGCCAAAGGAGTATCGACCTTTGTTAAAAGCCTTAAAACGGGTATTGATGTATTACTACCGCACACAGTCAGAAAAAGATATACAAATCAGTTTGGAAATAGACGGATAGAGAAGGAAGTGAGACATGGCACAATTACAAATTCGCATCGACGGCGATCCCATATTACGTAAAAAATCGCGAAAGGTGGAAACCTTCGACGATTCCTTGCAGCAACTCATCGACGATATGTACGACACCATGTACGGAGCGGAAGGCGTCGGCCTCGCCGCCGTGCAGATCGGAAAATTAAAGCGCCTTATCGTCCTGGACGATTACGAAGGAACGAAAATGGTGCTTATCAATCCGGAGCGCGTGGCCGAAGAAGGGTCTTGTGAAGCCATGGAAGGCTGTTTGAGCGTTCCCGAGCGCATGGGCAAGGTAGAACGCTTTGAAAAGGTGAAAATCAATTACATGAACGAAAAGGGCGAAGAGAAGACCTTCCAAGCCGAAGATTTTCTCGCCCGCATCATTCAACACGAAATGGATCACCTGGAAGGCATTCTCTACATCGATCGCGCCGAGGAAATGTACAATGTCAACAACTCCCGAGAAGAGGATGAAGAGCAATGATGAAGGCGGTATTTTTCGGCACGCCGGATTTTGCCGTGCCCACCTTAAAGGCACTGAATGACATTTGCGACGTGAGCTTGGTTGTGACGCGGGAAGACAAGAAAAAAGGTCGTGGCAAAAAACTTCTCCCCACGCTGGTGAAAGTGGAAGCGGAATCCATGGGCATCGAGGTCTTTCAGCCCCACAGCTGCAACACGGAAGAGGCCTTGGAAAAGCTAAAGGCACAGGAGGCGGATCTATTCGTCGTCGTGGCTTACGGTCAGATTTTATCGGAGGCCGTCTTGGCGATCCCGAAAAAACACATCGTCAATGTGCACAGCTCCCTTCTTCCTAAGTATCGCGGCGCGGCGCCTATGCAATGGGCCATTCTTAATGGCGACGAGGAAACCGGCGTCAGTTTGATGCAGGTAGAAGCGGGCCTGGACAGCGGTCCCGTTTATGCCATGAAAAAAACACCCATCGGCGACAAAAACTTCGGCGATATTCACGACGAATTGGCTAATTTCGGAGCGGATCTCATTAGGGAATTCGTTCGGGACATGGAAAATGACGCCGTGAAATTTACGGAACAGGATCACGAGAAAGCCACCTATGCGTCGAAAATCGACGAGGAGCTTTTGACCTTGAAGGCCGAAGAGCTGACGGCGCACGAATTTCTTCAAAAGATCCGCGCCTTTTCACCGGCGCCCGGCTCCCGTTTTCTCTTTCGCGGCGAACATTTAAAGATTTACGACGGCGAATTAAGCGATGAAAAAGTGCCCGCCGGCCGATTCAAAGCCACGAAAAAACAATTGTGGATCGGCACGAAAGACGGATCCGTTTTATTAAAAGAAATTCAACGGCCCGGCAAGAAACGAATGGACGTCGTGTCTTATTTGGCAGGCGCCCACTTAGACGAGGAGGGTGAAGTTTAATGTACGGCATGTACTATAATTTGGATTACCTGATTTATATTCTTCCGGGTTTTCTTTTGGCGCTCTATGCCCAATCGAAAATCAGGGCGAATTTCGACAAATACAGTCGCGTCACCAATCGCGAAGGCCTCACCGGGCGCTCGGTGGCAGAAGCCATTCTGAAAAACCACGGCATATACGATGTGACCATCGATCGTGTGCGAGGAAGTCTGACAGACCACTACGATCCGTCACACAAAGTCTTGCGGCTTTCCGACCCCGTGTATGATTCCACATCCATTGCGGCGCTGGGCATTGCCGCCCACGAATGCGGCCACGCCATTCAACATCACGAATCTTACGCGCCGCTGAGCATGCGAAATGCCATCGTCCCCGCGGCAAACCTGGGGTCGAATCTTTCCTTTATTTTTATTCTTATTGGCCTCTTCGCTTTTGAGCCCCTGTTGAAACTGGGCATCGCTCTTTTTGCGATTACCGTGCTGTTTCAACTGCTGACCCTTCCTGTGGAATACAATGCCAGCCACCGAGCCAAGGTGATTTTGGCCGACGGCATTTTATCGGGAGAAGAAATGGTGGGCGTGGAACGGATTCTTTCCGCCGCGGCCCTGACCTACGTGGCAAGTCTCTTGACGGCCATTGGCACCTTGATGCGCTTTATCTCTATGGGAAGGAGACGGGACTAGTGAAAAATCCCCGTTTTCTCGCTCTGAGCACCTTGGAAAAAGTGGAGGCGGGCGCCTTTACACAGGACGTCTTCGACCCCGCGGGCTTAAAAGACGTAGACAAAAATCTGGCTGAGACCATCGTCTACGGCACGGTGCAGCATAAAATCTATCTGGATTACGTCATCGACCGCTTCGTAAAAAAGCCCTATGATTTGGATCACAATATTCGGCTTTTGCTCCGCATGGCCCTTTATCAAATGCGTTTTTTGGACCGCGTGCCCGATCACGCCGTGGTCAACGAAACGGTGGAAATGGCGAAGATCATTGCCAACAAGGGAGCCGCCGGACTGGTCAACGGCGTATTGAGGCAAGTGATCCGACAAGGCGACGAAGCCTTTGTCGTCGACGAGGAAGATGAAGTGAACCGCCTGGCCGTCACCTACAGCTTCAGCGATGAGTGGATTCGTTACTTGCAGCAGCTTTTAAAGGGCGAAACGGAAGCATTCTTAAAATCCACCTTCGACAGAGCGCCTTTAACTTTGCGCAACCTTTCCGTCGATAGAAGTACATTGATCTCGGAGCTGGAAGACAGCGGATTTGTCTGCGCAGCAATAGACAGCATCCCTTCGGCACTGAATGTGAAGAATCCCCGGGGGCTTTTTGATACGGAAGCTTACAAGGAGGGGCGCTTTTACGTCCAGGACGGCGCCTCACAGGCGGTAGTGGGCTTGTTTACGCCGGATAAAGAGGCGGAGGCCTTGGATCTTTGCGCCGCACCCGGCGGCAAGAGCTTTCAAATGGCGGAAATTTTTGCCCGCGTCGATGCCTTCGATTCATCGAAGGAACGCTTAACGTTGATGGACGAAAATATTCGACGATTGGGCTATGAAAATATTACGACGGCAGTAAGGGACGCAAAAACGCCTCTGCCCAAGAAGAAATACGATCGTATTTTAGTAGACGCCCCTTGCTCCGGCATGGGCCTGATTCGGAGAAAGCCCGAAATCAAATACCGCGTGAGCTTGAAGGACTGCCAGCAATTGGCCCGTATCCAACGATTGATCCTAGAAAACGCCTACGACGCACTCAATGTCGGCGGCGAATTGGTCTACAGCACCTGCACCGTCACGGTGGAAGAAAATGAGGGCGTGCTCCATTCGTTTCTTTCGGATCATCCGGAGTGCCGGTTGAAAGAAAAGGGGATTCGCTACTGGCCCCACCGCCACGGCACCGACGGCTTTACCATGGCCTGTATCGTAAGAAAGGACTCCTAATGCATTGGATGGAAATGACGCCTGAAGAACTGAAAGAATACGTTCTGACCTTTGGCGAAAAAGGCTTTCGGGGGACACAGCTTTTCGAAGGCATTCACGGGCAAAGAAAATCTTTGGACGCACTGTCCAACGTTCCCGATTCTTTGAAAAACGCTTTGCCCGAGCCTTTGCGCGGCGTAAGAATCGTGAAGCGCCTGGCGTCGAAATTAGACGAAACAAAGAAATACCTTTACGAATTGGAAGACGGCGAAATCGTCGAAGGGGTATTAATGAAATACCATCACGGCTACAGCCTCTGCGTCTCTACTCAAGTCGGGTGTCGCATGGGATGTAGCTTTTGTGTGTCCACTTTAAAGGGCCGCATACGGGATCTGACGCCCTTTGAGATGCTTTCGCAGATCTATGCCGTGGAGGAAGCAGAGTCCGTCTCCATCGGAAATATTATTTTGATGGGAAGCGGCGAACCTTTCGACAATTACGACAATGTGTTGCGGTTTCTGCGCCTCTTACACGAGCCTAAAGGGAAAAACATGAGCTACCGCTCCATGACCATCTCCACCTGCGGCTTGATGGAGGGGATACGCGCTTTGGCCGACGAGGGATTGCCCATCAACTTGGCCATCAGCCTTCACGAAACGGAGCAAGGGGCGAGAGCGGTTCTCATGCCTATCGCCCGTAAATATCCTCTGGACGAATTGTTCCGGGCGCTTCGGTATTATTGCGACGAGACGAAGCAGCGCATTACATTGGAGTACACGCTGATTCAAGGGAAGAACGATCAACCCCGCAATATTAAAGAGATGAAGACACTGACCAAGGGACTTCCCTGTCACGTGAACCTCATCCCCCTGAACGATACGGACCATTTCGACGAGAGCAAACCGTCCAGGGAGCACATTATTCGATTTCAGCGAGAGTTGTCTCAAGCCGGCGTATCGTGTACAATACGAAGAGAATTAGGCAGTGATATACAGGCCAGCTGTGGACAATTAAAAGCGGGTTCTGAAGCCATAAAGGCAAGGTGATACAATGATAATATCTGCATACACCCATATCGGTGGCAGGGAAAATAACGAAGACAGTTACTACGTGGATCCGAAGAAGCGATTCGCCATCCTGGCCGACGGAATGGGTGGACACGCAGCGGGTGAAAAGGCCAGCGCCTTGGCGGTGAACCGCTTAAAAGAAGTGCTCTCCGTACCCGTGGAAAGTGAAAAGGAACTCATGGACCTCTTGAACAAAGGCGTTCAGGACGTCAATGCGGAAATCTTTAAACAATCGGCGGCCCATTTGAAATTTCGCGGCATGGGGACGACTTTAAGCTTGGTCTATCTTTTAGATGACAAGCTCTATTACATTAACATCGGCGATTCCAGAATTTACGGTTACGACGGCGAGCTCTTTCAAATTTCGAAAGACGACAGCTTCGTCAACTACCTCTTGGATATCGGCGATATCTCCGAGGAAGAAGCGCGGGTCCATCCCAAGAAAAATGTTCTGACGAAAGCCTTGGGCACGACCCAGGGCGTGGATTTTCAAATTCGATCTGTGGACGGAGATTTAAGTTTCATCGTCCTCTGTTCCGACGGCCTTTCCGATGTGGTCGATCCGCAGACGATTCAAGGGATACTGGAAACGGAAAAAGGCGATATTTCGAAAAAGCTGGTACAAATGGCTTTGGATAATAATGGGAAAGACAATATAACCGTCGTTGTCTTTGATAAGAGTAGGTGAAGGTATGCAAGGAATGATTTTAGCTGACAGGTATGAATGCCTGAAACGAATCGGAAGCGGCGGCATGGGCGACGTCTACAAGGCCCACGACCGCAGGCTGGACCGAATCGTTGCCATTAAAGTTCTGAAGAGCGAATACAACGAAGACGACAATTTCATTCGCAAATTCCGTCGCGAATCCTTGGCTGCCGCCAGCATTTCCCATCCTAATATCGTCAGCATTTACGACGTCGGCATGGAAACCGTGGCGGACGAAGATGTCTATTACATCGTCATGGAATACATCGACGGAAAGACCTTAAAGGAATTGATTAAAGAAGAGGGCATGTTAAGCCAGAATCAGGCGCTGAATTACTTAATTCAAATCGCCGAGGCTTTAAAGATCGCCCACAATAAAAATATTATTCACCGGGACATTAAATCCCAAAACATTATGGTGACCCGGGACAATCGCGTGAAGGTGACGGACTTCGGCATCGCCCGCATGGCGGGAAATGCCACCGTAACCGTAACCAATGCGGTGATGGGAAGCGTCCATTACTTTTCGCCGGAACAGGCGAGGGGACAAAAGGTCGATGCCCGGAGCGATATTTACTCCATGGGGATCGTCTTATTCGAAATGCTGACGGGGGAAGTGCCCTTTGATTCGGAAAATCCCATAACCGTGGCATTGATGCACGTACAAAACGAAATCCCCATGCCTTCGGAGAGAAATCCGAGGGTCAGCCCGGAAGTGGACCGCGTCTTCAGACATATGACGGAAAAGAAACCGTCGGACCGCTACGAAAACGTCAGCTTGATTATCGAAGATGTGAAGGCGATTTTATTAGGCAAGGTCTACGGAGACCACTCGCAAACGGAAACGCGAACCACGGTGGTGATTCCGCCGAGCGTCAACCGTCCGAGTCAGGCGCGCGGGGCATCGAGAGATACGGCGCCGCAGTTGAAACGAAATACGCAGCCCATCCCTCCAAAGAAGTCGAAGAAGAAATCCAATCCTCTGGCGACCATAGGAGGGGTCTTACTCGCCCTCTTATTGCTCTTCGGTCTGGCCTTCGGCGGCTCGAAAATTAAAGATATGTTGCTTTCCAACGAAAAGGGCTCGGCAGTGGAAATGATCGACTTAATCGGCAAAGATGTTTCCGAAGCCAAAGATTTCGCGGCATCCAACGATTTGAGTTTGGAAATCGACGAAAAAGAATCCGATGAAGGCATTGAGCCGGGCACGATCTTGTCACAATCCGTCGATGCCGGCGAAGTCATCAATCGGGGCGATCAGTTCTCGATCGTCATCGCCAAAGAGACGGAGCAAGTGAAGGTTCCGGATCTGGAAAATATGACGATTTCCGAAGCACAGTCGACACTGAGAAGTGCGGGACTGAATCTTATCGTCGATAAGACGGAATTTTCAGACGACGTGCCGGCGGATCGCATCATCAGTCAATCTCCCAAAGCCGATCAAAAGACCAGCAAAGGGGACAGTGTTCACGTGGTAATGAGCAAGGGTGCAGACGATAAGACGACCGTCGTACCCAATTTGAAGGGCGTCACACTGGAAAAAGCCAGGGCTCTTTTAAGCCAACAAGGTTTGAAGTTGGGTAATATTGAAGAACGCGAAGATATTTCCGTCGGACCCGGCGAAATCGTATGGCAACAATACAACAGCGGCAACCAAGTCAAAGAAGGGACGGCTGTCGATGTCATTATCAGCAAACGCTCGAGAGGCGATCAGGGCAGCGGAGATAACGGAGGAACGACCAGTCACAAGAACCTCTCTTATCGCGTCCCCGAAGACGGCAATACCCACGAAATCGAAGTGGTGATTCAATCCGGCGGAAGCGAACGTACAGTTGTACATGAAGAAATAGGTAGTGGTTCTTCCGTGTCCTATCCCGTACAAGGGCGTTCCGGAGATAGTGCCGTGATGCGCGTAGACGGCAGAGTTGTGAAATCGGTGGACTTTTAATGAACAAAAAAGGTAGAATCACCAAATTGCTCGGAGGATTTTACTATGTCACGGCCGAAGACGGCGAAGTATACGAAACCCGGGCGCGGGGAATTTTTCGCCATCAAAAAAGAAAACCCGTCGTCGGCGATTACGTGGAGCTTTTAATCGACGAAGGGGATCGACTCAATTCGGTGGAAGAAATTTTTCCGAGAAAAAACAGCCTGCTTCGCCCGCCGGTGGCCAATGTGGATCAAATTTTGGTTTTCATTCCCACGGCAAATCCGAAGTACAATCTGTTTTTAGTGGATAAAATGCTCGCCTACTACGAGCAAAAAAATGTCCGCGTCATTCCCGTCGTATCGAAATGCGATTTGGATCCCGATGAGGCGAATCGCCTTCGCACTCTTTACGAAGCATGCGGCTATGATGTCATGGCTTTGTCCGAAGCGGATAAAGCTTCCGTGGATGCTTTAAGAGAATTGCTTTACGACAAGACCACGGTGTTAAGCGGCGTGTCGGGATCGGGAAAGACGACCTTTCTAAATCATATTTTAAATTTGGAACTGGAAACGGGAACGGTCAGTGAAAAAACCAATCGCGGCAAACACACGACGCGGCATACGGAAATCTTTACGGGAGAGAACGGCATTTATCTTTTCGATACGCCGGGCTTTTCCAGTATCGAAATTGATTCCATTCCTTCTGAGGATTTAGACGAACACTTTCGGGAATTCATTCCCTATATGAAAGATTGTAAATTTCAGGACTGCCGGCATATGAAAGAGCCGGGTTGCGCCGTGCGGGACGCCTATGAGAGCGGAGACATCCCCTCGAGCCGCTTTGAAAATTACACGCGTTTTTACGAGGAATTGAAAGAAAAGGAGAATGAGAAATGGCGTTAGTGGCACCGTCGATTTTGTCGGCAGATTTTTCTAAATTAGGCGAAGCCATTACATTTTTAGATAAGGCTGAAGTAGATTTCATCCATATTGACGTGATGGACGGAAAGTATGTACCGAATTTAACTTTCGGTCCCCCCGTGATAAAAGCCATACGCCCATTCACATCCATTCCCTTCGACGTGCATTTGATGATCGAAAGGCCGGAAGACTCTGTCGACGATTACATCGCCGCAGGCGCCGATAGAATCACCTTTCATACCGACGCCACCATTCACGCCCACCGCCTCATTCACAAAATAAAAGAGGCGGGGGTGAAGGCGGGTGTCAGTTTAAATCCGTCGCAAAACCCCGAGTCCATTCGCTATTTGCTGGACGATGTGGACCTCGTACTCCTTATGAGTGTAAATCCCGGCTTCGGCGGTCAATCCTTTATTCCGTCGACCATCGAAAAAGCGAAGCAATTAAGGGCCATGACTGATCGCGAAGATTTGGAAATCATGGTGGACGGCGGCATTAACGAAACCACCGGCGCGGACATGGTACAGGCGAGCTGCGACAGCCTAGTCGCCGGCTCTTATGTCTTTAAACAAGACGATCCCATGGTCGCCATCGAGGCGTTAAAACGTCTATGAAACGAGGTTTGATTGTAACGGGAGGCAGACGTCCTTCTCCCGATCTGTTGGCGAGAGAAATCCGGTGGGCCGACGGCATTATCTGTGCCGACGGGGGCTACGACGCCCTCGCTCATGTGCCGGAAAAGCTAAAGCTCGTCATCGGCGACTTCGACAGCAGCCATCGTTTGGAAGAGTTGAAAGCAAAAAAACTGCCCATTGAAGTCCTGCTGCCCGAGAAGGACGAAACGGATACGGAGATGGCAGTTTTGCGCATGCTGGAATTTGCACCGGATGAAATTCACATTTTGGGCGCCACGGGCAGTCGTTGGGACCACAGTGTGGCGACAATTTTTTCCATGGAAGCCTATTTGGATGAGAAGGCGAAGATCAGTTTGATCGACGACAACAATCGCCTTCGTATGATTCCTGCAGGCACCTACGACGTAAAGAAAGACGGCTTTCGATACATCAGTTTTATTCCCGTCACCGAAGCCATCGTTATATCCACCAAAGGTTTTAAATACGAGGTGGAGTATTTAAATCTCTACAGAAAAAAGACCCGCGGCGTAAGCAATGAGTTGATAGGCGAAGATGGGACAGTGACCTTACACGAAGGCACGGCCCTGATGATTCAATCGAAAGACGAATAAGGGAAAAATTTTTTTCCAAATAAAAAAGGCCCCGAAGGGCTTTTTTTGTTGCGATTAATTTACTTGATTTCTCGGTTTCTTGCCGGCCATAAAGTCCTCTAAGTTGTCGACGCAGGCATTGCCCATTTCCAGTCGCGCCTCTACGGTGGCATTGCCCAGGTGGGGAGCCAGGGTCACATTGTCCAACTTCAAAAGATCTTCGGTGACCTTTGGCTCAAATTCGTAGACGTCCAAAGCGGCGCCGGCGATGGTGCCGTCCTTTAACGCATCGGCCAAGGCCTGCTCGTCGATTAAGGGGCCGCGGGCGGCGTTAATGAATGTGGCGGATTTCTTCATGGCCTTGAAGGCGTCGGCGTCGAATTTGTGCTTCAGCTCGGGAACGAAAGCGGAGTGAAGGCTGATGAAATCCGACTTCTTAAGAAGCTCGTCGAAAGAGACGTAGGTGGCGCCAGATTCTTCGATGGCTTCCTTGCGATTTCTGGAAAAGTAAATGACCTTCATATCGAAAGCCAAGGCGCGTTTTGCCAGATTTTGTCCGATATTCCCCATGCCGAAAATGCCCAAGGTCTTGCCCTTTAATTGTTGGCCTAGGAAGTATGTGGGGCGCCATCCATGAAAGCCTCCGGCACGCAAATCCTTGTCGCCGAGAATTAATTTCCGCGCTTGGGCGAGGATTAAGGCGAAGGTCAGCTCCGCTGTGGAGACAGCGGAAGAGGGAGCAGGCGCATTGCACACGACGATGCCTTTTTCGCGGGCGTAGGCGATGTCGATATTATCGAAGCCGGCGCCGTAATTTAAAATGAGCTTCAAATCCTTGGCGGCGTCCATGATCTCTTTGTCGATTTTATCGGAAAGGGGACAGATCAGAGCATCTTTTCCTTGAAGACCTGAGATGATTTCCTCTTTCGTCATGGGAACATTGCTGGCGTTGTAGCTGGCATCGACGCCTTCCAGACGACCGATGATTTCGTCGGGCACGCGACTGGAAATAAAAAGTTTCATGCTTTCCTCCTGATATTTTCAATAAAAAAAGTCGACTCCCGGGGAATCGACTAATGTTTAAAGTGCGCGTTCAACTTTGCCGGATCTCAGGCAACGCGTACATACGTAAATTCTCTTTTTGGAACCGTTCACGACGGCGCGAACGCGTTGAAGGTTCGGGGACCAGGCTCTGTTTCCTCTCTTGTGGGAGAAGGATACCGAGTTACCGAATTTTTTTTCTTTTCCGCAGATTTCACATCTTTTTGCCATTCTTACACCTCCTCCGACATTTTTTCAACTCGAATTATTTTACCACAGAGAAAAGCAAATTGCAATTGGCCTTTGGTTTTTTCTCTTCGGTTTATATGATATAATATCCGTAAATCCCAGAAGCGTAAAGGAGATATATTATGCAAGTAACAATCCCAAACGAAAAGGGCAATATTACCATAGATAATCAAGTGATCGCCACCATCGCAGGCATATCCGCCATGGAAAGCTATGGCGTCGTCGGCATGGCTTCTAAAAATGCGGCGGACGGTATTTTTCAATTACTGAAATTTGAAAATTTAACGCGAGGCATCGATGTGCACACGGAAAACGAACGGGTACACATTCAATTGCATGTCATCATCGAATTCGGCATTCGCATTTCTACCGTGGGACAAAATATTATTGATGCCGTTCAATTCAATGTAGAATCCTTAACCGGCTTAGATGTCGATGAAATCGAAGTTTTGGTCGAAGGAATACGAATGAACTAGAGGTAGGATTATGGATCAGATTACAATTGTAGAATTTAAGGAAGCACTGATCAGTGCTTCGAATTTTTTGGAAATAAATAAAGATCACGTCAACGACTTAAACGTCTTTCCCGTGCCCGATGGGGACACGGGGACCAATATGTCCAAGACGATTCACAGTGCGGTGAAACAAGTGGCGTCATCTAACGCCAAAGACCTGGCTACTTTAGCAACGGAGATGAGCCGCGGCGCCCTCATGGGCGCTCGGGGAAACAGCGGGGTTATTCTATCCCAACTTTTCAGAGGTTTCGCCGATGGCCTTCAAGGTCACGATACGATTACCGTGCCGGTATTGGCTCAGGCAATGAAGAGCGCATCGGAAATGACCTATCTCGCCGTCATGAAGCCCACGGAAGGAACCATTCTTACCGTAGGACGTGAAAGTGCCGATTTCGCCGTCAAACACGCGAAGAAATACAGCGATTTGATTTTATTCGGCGAAGCGGTATTGGAACGCGCCAAGGAATCTTTGGCCAATACGCCGAATCTTCTTCCCGTATTAAAAGAAGCGGGCGTCGTCGATGCCGGCGGCCAAGGCCTCGTCACCATTATGGAAGGGGCGCTGAAGGCTTTAAAAGGCGAAGGCATCTTAGGTGATGTGGAAGCGGAAGGCACTCAGGCAAAAGCTAAAACAGAGCGCCACGAAATTTCTACCGATGATATTAAATTCGGCTACTGCACGGAATTTATCGTTAACACCGAATCCAATCACGTCAACGATTTGAAGGAAGAGTTGATTCCCAGGGGCGACAGCTTAATCGTCGTCGGCGACGACAGCATGATTAAGGTCCATGTTCATACCAACGACCCGGGACTCGCCATTCAAAGTGCGTTGAAATTTGGCTTCTTAAAAGATATTAAAATCGACAATATGCGCCTGCAACACTCCGAGCGCCTGTTTACTGACTACGAAGTCAAAGAGGCTAAAGAGGCACCGGCTGAGCCTGCGGAAAAGAAGACCTATGGCTTCGTCTCCATCTGTGCCGGCAAGGGCATCGAAGAGATTTTCACCGAAGTCGGCGTGGATTACCTCGTGACCGGCGGACAAACGATGAATCCCAGCACGGAAGATATTCTCGCCGGCATCGATCGGGTTCATGCGGAACATGTTTTTGTCCTGCCCAACAACAGCAATATCTTCCTCGCGGCGGAAGCGGCAGCGGAAATTTCCGATAAAGACGTCATCGTGTTGAAGACACGCTCCATTCCCGAAGGCATCAACGCCTGCATCCACTTCATGCCCGATAAAAGCGTGGAAGAGAATGTGGAATCTATGATGGAAGCCGTCAACGACCTCACTACCGGTCAGGTGACCTATGCGGTTCGCGACACGGAAATGGACGGCATCGCTATTAAAAAAGGCGACTACATCGGCCTTTCCGGAAAGAAAATTCTGGCTAAGGGCCAATCCATTAACGAAACCACCGTCGAAATGATCGAAAAAATGGTGGACGAAGACGCCAGCTTTATCTCTCTCTACGCCGGAGAAGATGTCGGCGACGATGAGGCCGAAGAGCTGGAAGAAAAATTGGAAGAGGCCTTCCCCGACATGGATGTGGAAATCATGCGCGGCGAACAGCCCATTTACTATTATTTAATTTCAGTCGAGTGATAAGCAGGCGTAGGCCTGCTTTTTCATTGGAGGTTATATGGACCGGCATTCGAGCATCTTACAAATCAAGGGCATCGGCAAAAAAATCGCGGAAAAATTAAATAAAGCGTCCATTGAAACGGTGGAAGATCTGATCTATACTTTGCCCTATCGTTACGACGACGGCAGCGAGCTTCGAGATTTTTCTCATGCCGATTTTGAAAAGCCGGCCACTTATGCCGTGCGCCTTGTGGAGAAAAGGCCCCGTCGCTATTTAAAAAAAGGGCTGAGTATGCAGAGCTACGGCATTACCGACGGAACGCGGGAAGCGACCATGACCTTTTTTAATATGCCCTTTTTGGACAAGAGCCTGATCGTGGGGAAGGATTACTATATTTTCGGCAAGCCGAAGCTTTTCAGAAATCGCCTGGATTTTTCCACGCCGAAAATTTTTGACGAGTCGAAGCGAAAAGAGGCTTTAGCCATTACGCCGATCTACCCTCTCGTCAGCGGCATCGGACAAAAAACCATGGCGAAATACATTGGCGAAGCGCTGAACCAAGTGGACCTGCCTTCGGTGGTGCCTTCTTATTTACGCACGCGCTACGGCCTTTTGCCCGAGAAAGAAGCGCTTTGTAAGCTCCACGCACCGAAGACCTTAGGGGAAGGGAATACCGCCTTACAGTCTTTGATTTTTTCGGAGTTTCTTTGCTTTCAGCTGGCCCTGGGCCGCTTTCATCAAAACAGAAGCGAAGACGGTTTCTCTATGAAGAAGACCCATTTGGCGGAAGAAATTTTGGCGGAATTGCCCTTTCAATTGACGGAAGGGCAGGAGCAGGCGTGGAAGGATATTCAGCGTGACATGGCGTCTGAGACGCGCATGGAGCGTCTGGTTCAGGGGGATGTAGGCAGCGGCAAGACCGTCATCGCCTTTCTCGCCATGGCTACCTGCGTGGCATCGGGGCATCAGGCCCTTTTTATGGCGCCGACGGAAATTCTCGCCAAGCAACATTACGAAGAGACCTTCGATCTTTTTATGCCCCACGGCGTGCGCGTGGAGCTTTTGACGGGCAGCACGAAGGAAAGCAAGAAAAAAACCATTCGCGAAAATTTCGAAAGCGGCATCTGCGATATTATTATAGGCACCCATGCTTTGTTTAACGAAGACTTAAAAAGCGACCGCATCGGGCTTACTATCACCGACGAGCAGCACCGCTTCGGCGTCATGCAAAGGGAAGCCTTGCAGGAGAAGCAATCGAAGAGCGATCGGCTGATTATGACGGCGACGCCTATTCCCAGGAGCCTGGGCATCGTTATGTACGGCAATACAAAGATTTCGTCGATTCGAACCATGCCCAAGGGGCGAAAGGCCGTGGAGACGACGGTGGTCGACGAGGCGGGGCTGAAGAATAGTTATGATTTTATGGAGTCTTTCTTAAAAAGCGGGCAGCAGATTTACGTCGTGTGCCCCCTGATCGAAGAGAATCCGGACTTTCCTTTACACGCGGCTGAAACGGTTTACGACTATTTTTCGAAGGATCGCTTTAAGGATTATTCCGTGGCCCTGATTCACGGCCAACTGTCTGCGGAAGAGAAAAATCAAATCATGGAGGCCTTCCAAAAAAATGACGTGCAGATATTAATTTCCACCACCGTCATTGAAGTGGGGGTTAATGTCGTCAATGCCAATCTCCTCTTCGTCTACGATGCCGATCGATTCGGTCTCGCGACCTTGCATCAGCTTCGGGGCCGCGTCGGACGCGGGGATCAGAAGGCCTACTGCATTTTGCATAGCGATAATAAAAATCTAAAGTCCCGGCAGCGGTTGGGTATTATGGAAAGATCAAACGACGGTTTTTATATAGCGGAAGAAGATATGAAGCTGCGGGGCGGCGGGGATTTTTTCGGCACCCGCCAGTCGGGCACGGTCAGCTTCCGCGTCGGGGATCTGTTTGAAAACATGGACATTATGCGTTACGCAAAAGTAGAAGCCGACGCTATTTTGCAGGGCGGGCATTTAAACGAACGAGAAGAGCCGGAGCTTTTGCGTGCCGTGGAAGATTATGAAAGGCGAACGTTAGGGATTTAATTGGCAAGGGTGAGGGAATATGCTAAAATTTGAAGGGAAGTTATTATGCGCGTCATAGCAGGGGAGAAGAAGGGGCAGCGACTGAAAACGCCGAAAGGCGATCGCATTCGCCCGACAGAAGATCGCATTAAAGAAAATGTTTTTAATCTTCTCTACGGCCCCTTTAGCGGGGCGAAGGTATTGGATCTGTTCTCAGGCACCGGCCATATGGGGATCGAGTTTTTAAGTCGAGGCGCAAACTTCGCTTGGTTTTGCGATAATCATCGGGAAAGTATAGGAATTACTCGTGAAAATATCAGCATAACAGGGTATAATGAGAACAGTAAGGTCGTGGCCGGATCTTTCGAGGCGTGCTTGGACCTTGCCCGAATAGAAAATGTGACGTTCGACTACATATATGTCGATCCGCCGTATGCCAATAGAGATTTTTACGATCGCACGGCGTCTATCGTCGGGGTAGATCACTTATTGGCCCCCGGCGGCCGCATGGTGTTTGAGTCGCCGATAGACTATGATTTTTCCGACTACGAGCATTTTAAATTGGTGCGGCAAAAGGCCTACGGCAAGAAGATCATTTGGATTTATGAAAGTTGTGATTAGGATTTGAAAGTCATTTATGCCGGAAGTTTCGATCCCGTAACCTACGGGCACTTGGATATTATTCATCGGGCGAAGGCGATTTTCGGTGAAGTTATCGTCGCCGTGTTGAATAATAAAGATAAGTCCGGTTTTTTTACGGTGGAAGAGCGGCTCCGGCTGTTAAGAGAAACCCTTCAAGATGAAGAGGGCATTGAGGTGGACCACTTTGAAGGTCTCCTCGTCGATTATGCCAAGGAAAAAAATGTCGACGTCGTCGTTCGCGGTCTTCGGTCCAATCACGATTTCGAAAACGAATACACGGTGGCCATGGCCAATAAAAATTACGGAACCAATCTGGAGACGGTGTTTTTATTGACGACACAGGAGCATTTGTTTATCAGCTCTTCTCTCGCCAGAGAAGTTGCTTTGTTTAATGGAGATACGTCGCTGTTTGTACCCGATGTGGTCGGGGATGCAATGAAAGAAAAAATGAGAGGAAGGTAACTTATGGAAGTTATGCGTTACATCGAAGATTTAAAAGATTTATTGGAAGTGAGCTCCACCATTCCTTTGACGGGAAAAGTGATGGTCGATAAGGATGAAGTCAACGAACTTTTGAACCAAATCGAATCGCAATTTCCTCAAGATTTAGCCGAAGCTCAAAGCATTCGTGATCGCAAAGACGAAATTTTTGAAGAAGCCAATATGCAGGCAAAACAAATCGTTCAAGCGGCCCATGTGGAGGCACAAAAGCTGGTTAACGAAGACGAAATTACCCTCGCCGCCCAAGAACAGGCCAGAGAAATCATGAACCGTGCCGAAATTGAATCGGATCAAATTCGTCTCTCGGCCCGCGACTACGTGGACAATATGTTGGAAAACACGCAAGTGCATCTGTCCGATATGATTAAAACCATTAACGAAAACAGAAAAGAGCTTTAAAAAAACGGCCTAGCGCCGTTTTTTTCTTTGCTCAAAATCCCAGGTAATCCCGACCCATTTCCGTTCCCGTCAGAACGCTCCACAAATCCGTGGCCCGTTCTTCGAAAGAGAGAATCCGCTGTTGGTCGGCAGATGAATTTTTTATTTGTTTGTAATTGGTTAGAAGATTCGTGGAAGATGCTTTTGCCAGGCGCAGGTAGTCGGTGCCTTTTTTCGAAAATGCCAACACCTGATAGGTGTTTTGGTTTTCAATGGCAGCCCGGACGTTGACCCGGTCCATAGCTAGTAGGTGATGAAGCAAGAGTCTGGCGATGCGCCAACGGGAGTATCGCTTCGTCTTTGCCAGATCCAAAAAAGCATGAAAGTCCGTGGTGCTCCTGATCAGTTTATTAATCCGTTGATCGATGCCGATCTCGTAGCCGTCGCAAGGGGACAGATCGAGTTCCGAGGTTAAGATTGCGCTGCGATAAATTCGAAAAAGCCTGTCGCAAAGATCCGATTCCCGGTAAGCGGGTGCGGTTCCGGCACAATGGGCTTTGACCTCATGGGCATTTTTCTCGCTCATTTGGCGAAGGGCGGAGGCGGACAGGATGCCGGTTGATTCTTTTCTGTTTACCATCTTCAAGGGAATAGGCGAAGAGAGCTTCTTCAAACTTTTGTAATAGCCGTAAGCCAAGAGGGCGTTGGATTGAAAGAGCTGCGTCCACTCGGGGTCTTTTTCTGCAAAAGCTTTTTTATAAGCGGCGGCATAAGAGGAACCGTCGTTCATGGCATCTTTTAAACGGCTTTTAAAGGCCTCCGTCTGTTCATAATCGTACATGGCGGCAAAAACATCTTCGTCGCCGAACTCCGTGCCGCAGAAAACGGCATCGATGGCGGGAAGGCGCGTCGCCGCACACATGGCGCCGTAGGAAAAGAGTTCCCCGGCCGATGTGGCCGACTGCACCGGATGGGTAATCACCAGATCGACGCCCTGTGCGATTAAATCCTCAGCACGGCTAAATTTGTCGGTGACGACGGGAATACCCCTTTGGGTAAAGGAGCCGCTCATCAAGACGATCACCGAATAGCCTCGGTCTTTGGCACATTGAATTAAGTAGGTATGGCCGTAATGGAGAGGATTGGTCTCGGCCACAATCAGGGCGTAGGGCATGATTAAATCCTTTTCTGCTCTTTTCTTCGATAGGGAACAGTTATATGATATAATAACTACGGTCAAAATGAAAACGCATAAGGAGGAAATACATGAACATCTTAGTCATTAACTGCGGAAGTTCTTCTTTAAAGTACCAGTTAATCGATATGGAAGAAAAGAAGGTCCTGGCCAAGGGTTTGGCAGAACGTATCGGCATTGAAGGCGGTCGCGTAAAATACGAAGCAGCCGGCAAAGATGAAATCGTCATCGAAGAAAAACTTGCCGATCACAAAGCTGCCCTGAAAATCGTCTTGGATTCTTTACAACATGCTGAATACGGCGCAGTAAAGAGCTTGGACGAAATCGATGCCGTTGGCCACCGCGTCGTACACGGCGGTGAAGCATTTGCCCAATCGGTCATCATCGACGAAAAGGTCATGAAGGCCATTAACGACAATGTGGAAATCGCACCTTTGCACAACCCGCCGAACATTATCGGTATCGAAGCCTGCAAAGAAATTATGGGCGACGTTCCCATGGTCGCTGTCTTCGACACGGCTTTCCACCAAAGTATCCCGGCATTGAACTACATTTATGCCCTGCCTTATGAATACTACGAAAAATACAAAGTTCGTCGCTACGGCTTCCACGGCACCAGCCACCAATACATTACGGAACGTGCTGCCGACATGCTGGGCAAGAAGCTCGACGAAGTAAATTTAATTACCTGCCACTTAGGCAACGGCTCCAGCATCAGCGCCGTCGTCGGAGGCAAATGCTTCGACACTACCATGGGCTTTACGCCGCTTGAAGGTTTGGCCATGGGCACCCGTACCGGCGACATGGATCCCGCCATCGTTCCCTTCATTATGGACAAAGAAAACCTCAGCACCGAGGAAATGTCCAATGTCATGAACAAAAAGAGCGGCGTCTTAGGTATCAGCGGCGTTTCCAGCGACTTCAGAGACTTGGAAGAAGCAGCTGAAAAAGGCAACGACCGCGCCCAACTGGCTTTAGATATTTTTGAAAACCGCGTACGCAAATACATCGGCGCCTATTTAACCGAAATGGATCACTGCGACGGCATTATCTTTACCGCCGGTGTCGGTGAAAACTCCATTACCACGAGAGAACGCGTCATTAAGGGTTTAACCTCCTTAGGCGTTAAGATCGACGACGACAAAAACAATATGCGCGGCAAAGAAGCAGTTATCAGCACCGACGATTCTTCCATTCCCGTATTGGTCATCCCCACCAACGAAGAATTGAAGATCGCCATGGAAACGGCTAAACTCGTCTAAATTCCTTGACAGGAGATCATTACTTGTCATATAATAGCTTGCAGCAGTTTTAGAGGTGATACCTTTGCGTAGAGATTTTTCTGATTTTTTACAGGGAAGTGACATCCATAAACATGTCGAAGGGCAAATGATGAAAGAAGAGAGTCCCCTGGATGTTTCCGGATTGGGCTTAATCGATCCCATCGACTACGACATGGATATTTATAAGGTCGACAACGATTTGGAAGTCGACGTTCGCGTGGGTTATTCGTTCGAAAGCTGTTGTGATCGCTGTTTACAGCCGGTTGAAGAAACCGTAAAAAGCGAATCCCATATCGTCGTAACCACCGACGATAGCGAAGACGACGACGGCAATGTCCTTCTCGTGGAAGCACTGGATGAATTTCCTTTAGCGGAATTGATATTCTCGCAAGTGATAACATCTGTACCGAACAAGGTTTTGTGCGACGAAGATTGCAAGGGACTTTGTCCGGTTTGTGGTCAGGATTTAAATGAACACCCCGACCATCATTGTGAGTCGGAAGGCGTAAGCCCCTTTGAATCCTTAAAAAATTTATTTGATGAAAAAGCATGAAGATAGGGAGGTGTAGACATGGCAGTACCTAAGAGTAAAACTTCGAAACAACGTAAAAACAAAAGACGTGCATCTTCTTATCGTCTAAATAAAACGACTGTCGCTGAGTGCCCCAATTGCCACGAAGCGAAGTTACCCCACCGTATTTGCCCGAGCTGCGGCTACTACGATGGCAAAGAAGTTATCGCAACTTCTGAAGAAGTATAAGAAAAAAGCTTCCGATATTTCGGAAGCTTTTTTTGCGGGCACCTTCGGGTGTCCTTTTATTTTGCCCAATTCCCGTCGACGAAGATCGGGATCTCTTTTCCGTCCACCGTCCTTGCCGTAATGGAAAGATCCGGCGTACCTACCATGAAATCCACATGGGTCAGGCTGTCGTTGGCCCCTCGTTCCAACAGTTCCTCTTTACTTAAATCGCCGCTGTCTTTTAAACAGGTGGGGTAGGCCTTGCCCAGCGCCAAGTGGCAAGAGGCGTTTTCGTCGTACAAGGTGTTGTAAAACAGTTGATTGCGATTGGAAATGGGCGAGTCGTCGGGGACGAGTGCCACTTCGCCTAAGTGCTTGGCGCCGTCGTCCGTCTCAAGCAAATGGGCGAGAACATCCTTGCCTTTCTCGGCATCGAAGTCCACGACCCTACCATCTTCAAAGCGCAGCCAAAAGCCGTCGATGATGTTTCCGTTATATGCCAAAGGCATGGAGGCAAAGACGATGCCGTCGACGCCCTTGCGGTGGGGAAGGGTGAAGACTTCTTCCGTGGGAATGTTCGCCACGAAATAACGACCGTCGGGCAGATGGGAGCCGCCGCCGGCCCAAATGTGGCCTTCGGGCAAGGTGATGGTCAGATCCGTTCCCAATCCGTTTTTGTAGTGAAGGGAAGCGTAGGACGCTTCGGTGAGCTTCTTTGCGCGTCCGTCGATGGTTTCCATATGCTCTTCCCAATCAGCCAGCGGGTTTTCCGACACGCGGGACATGTCGAGTATGGCATCCCATAATTTTTTCACGGCCGCATCGGCTTCTAAGTCCGGATAGACTTTCATGGCCCAAGCCTTGGTTGCGATGCCGGCGACGGTCCAGGGATTTTCGTCTTTCATCATGGCTTCGGAATAAAAGCGCAGGGCCTTGCTCCGACTTCCGGAAGCCTTGTGCAGCTTCTTCGGATCGATTTGCTTGAGAAGGTCGGGATCCGAACCTGTGAATGACAAGAAGGCGGCGCCACGCTCTAAATAATGGCGATACTTGTCTTGTTCGAAATCCGGAACCGTATTTAAAACGTCGTCGGGAGCGCATTGGTATTTTAAAAGAACCAGATCGTCGTCGGACCAAATGACGTGGACATCTGCCGCACCGACCTCATAGGCGACGCGGGCGCAGGCGACGACGAGATCCCTTCCTTCCAGTGGACTACGGATCACTAAATCCTGTCCTTCCCTTAAAGAAACACCGGTCTTTATTAATAATTCAGCATAAGCTTGTAAGCGTTGTTCGAAATTCATAATTCCTCCTTTTACAGAAAAAGTATATCACAAGTTCGGGACAAAAAAGGAGAAAGGATTCTTGCATGCCCCCAGAGCCCATGTTATAATATATCGGTACAAATACGCACACAGTTTCAGAACAGGGCCGTTGCCTACGGGTCGTCCTGTCCATACGAACTGTGGAGGAAAAAAACAATTGGAGGAAATATGTCTGTAGTATCTATGAAGAGCCTGCTTGAAGCCGGCGTACACTTTGGTCACCAAACCAGAAGATGGAACCCGAAGATGAAGAAATACATCTTCACCGAACGTAACGGCATTTACATTATCGACCTGCAAAAAACCGTAGGTAAAATTGAAGAAGCCTACGACTTCGTTCGCGAAACCGTTGAAAACGGCGGACAAGTATTGTTTGTCGGCACGAAGAAACAAGCACAAGATGCCATTGAAAAAGAAGCAAAGCGTTGTGGAGAATTCTACATTAACCAACGTTGGTTAGGTGGTCTTCTTACCAACTACCAAACCATAAAGAAAAGAATCGCTCGTCTGAAAGATTTGGAAGAAATGGAAACAGACGGTCGTTTCGACGTTCTTCCCAAGAAGGAAGTTATCGGCCTTCGTCACGAAAGAGAACGTCTTGAAAAGTTCTTAGGCGGCATTAAAGACATGAACGGCCTGCCCGATGTTATGTATGTCGTCGATCCGAAGAAGGAAAACATCGCCGTTAAAGAAGCACAAAAGCTCGGCATTCCCATCGTCGGTATCTTGGATACTAACTGCGATCCCGATGAATTGGACTTCCCCATTCCCGGCAACGACGATGCCATTCGTGCCGTTAAGTTAATTACAGAAACCATGGCCAATGCCGTCCTCGAAGGAAAACAAGGGGCACAAGACCACGCGGAAGAAGAAGCTGAAGTGGCTGAAGAAGTAGAAGCAACCGAAGAAACTGAAAATCAAAACATGGACAGTGCGGCTGATACAAAAGAACAAGAATAAGGTAGATTATAAGAGTTCTAAGCCAATGGAACTCTTATTTTTTTGAAGATGTGATTCATAATTGAAAGGGGATAGTAAAATGGAAATTACTGCAAAAATGGTTAAAGAACTGAGAGACAAATCCGGCGCCGGCATGATGGACTGCAAGAAGGCTTTAAAGGAATCCGACGGCGATATCGATCGCGCTGCCGACATTCTCAGAGAACAAGGCTTGAGCAAGGTCGCTAAGAAGAGCAGCCGTATTGCAGCTGAAGGCATCGTCGAAAGCTACATCCACAACAATCGCATCGGCGTGCTGATCGAAGTCAACTCCGAAACCGACTTCGTCGCCAAGAACGAAGACTTCAGAGAATTCGTTCGCGACATGGCCATGCAAGTAGCAGCTGCCAATCCGAAATACGTCACCCGCGAAGAAGTGCCCCAAGAAGAATTGGATCACGAACGTTCCGTATTAAAGGAACAAGCTTTAAACGAAGGCAAACCCGAAAAGATCGTAGAAAAAATGGTCGAAGGCCGTTTAGAAAAATTCTACAAAGAAATCGTCTTATTGGATCAACCCTTTATTAAAGACGGCGACAAGAGCGTCAACGATCTGTTAACCGAACTCATCGCAAAGATTGGTGAAAAGATCAGCATTCGTCGTTTCTGCCGCTATGAAGTCGGTGAAGGCTTAGAAAAACGCAACGAAGACTTCGCCGAAGAAGTTGCAAAACAAATGCAATAATCGGACCGCGACCATGGAACCTAAATATAAGCGAATCGTCTTAAAACTCAGCGGGGAAGCCATGGCGGGTGAAAAAGGAATCGGCATCGATTCTTCCGTCGTCCGGCTTTTCGCTTCAGAAATCAAGCGTATTTCCGAAGCCGGCGTGGAAACTTGTATCGTCGTCGGCGGCGGCAACTTTTGGCGCGGCCGCGACAGTAAAGAAATGGATCGTGCCACATCCGATTACATGGGGATGTTGGGAACGGTAATGAATGCCCTGGCCCTTCAAGATGCCTTGGAGCAAATGGAAGTGGTGACGCGGGTCATGACGGCCATCGAAATGAAACAAGTGGCCGAGCCCTATATTCGTCGCCGCGCCATTCGTCACCTTGAAAAAGGACGCGTGGTTATCTTCTCAGGCGGCATAGGCAATCCCTATTTCTCCACGGACACCACGGCGGCCCTCCGTGCAGCTGAAATCGACGCGGAAGTCATTTTGCTGGCGAAAAAAGGCGTGGACGGTATTTACGACTCCGACCCCAATGTCTATGAAGACGCCGTAAAATTTGACAACTTGACTTATTTCGATATTTTAAGCAAGAATTTAAAAATTATGGACTCGACAGCCACTTCTCTATGCATGGAAAATGAAATTCCCCTACTTGTCTTCGGCATCGACGAATCGAACAATCTGTACGATGCGGCCATGGGCAAGGAGCTGGGAACCCGTGTGGAATAAGGAGGATTTTGTATGGATTTTAGCGAAATCAAAAAAGAAGTTCAAACCAAAACGCAAAAGACTGCCGATCGCTTAAAGGAAGAGTTGGCATCTATTCGTGCCGGTCGCGCCAATCCCTCTCTTTTAGACCGAATCACCGTAGAAGCTTACGGCCAACAAACGCCCTTAAACCAAGTTGCCGGCATTACGGCACCGGAAGCGCGCTTGTTAACCATTCAACCTTGGGACGCATCCTTGATTCCGGCCATTGAAAAAGAGATTCTAAAATCCGATTTGGGTTTAAATCCTTCCAACGACGGTAAATTAATCCGTCTGGCGATTCCTCAACTGACGGAAGAGCGACGCAAGGACATGATTAAGGTCGTGGGAAAAGATGCGGAGCAATCGAAAATTGCCGTTCGTAACATTCGTCGCGACGCCATCGATATAGTAAAAAAAGCGGAAAAGAGCAAGGAAATTTCGGAAGATGATCTGAAAGATTATGAAGAAGAAATTCAAAAACTTATCGACGCCGCTATCAAAAACATCGATGCCATTGCCAAGACGAAGGAAGACGAATTACTTGAAATTTAAATACAATTGAATAGAGCCCCTTAGGGGGTTCTTTCTTTTTAGGAGAAATCATGGATTCTGCAAAAAAAGAAATGCCGAAACACATCGGCATTATTATGGACGGAAACGGTCGTTGGGCAAAAAAACGAAATTTGCCCCGCACCTTCGGCCATAAAGAAGGCGTAAAGCGAGTGATAGAAATCGTCAAAGCCTGCTACAAATTAAATATTCCCTATCTCTCCCTGTATGCTTTTTCCACAGAGAATTGGAAACGGCCCGAGCAGGAAGTGTCCAATCTCATGTTTTTGCTGCGCTCATTTATCGATCAGTATCTGGACGAATTGTGTGAAAACGGGGTGAAGCTGAACATCATGGGCGACGTATCGGCTCTGGGAGATAAGACGAGAGAGATGGTAATGGGCGCCGTGAAGCGTACGGAATCCAATAAAGATCTCGTACTGAACATTGGTCTGAATTACGGCGGACAAGACGAAATCCTTCGTGCGGCAAAGTCTTTGGCTCAAAAAGTTGAAGCGAAAGAAATCAACCTCGATGCCATCGACAAAGAGGCATTTGAACGAGAGCTCTACACGAAAAATCAGCCGCCCTTGGATCTTTTGATTCGTCCCAGCGGGGAGTTGCGTGTCAGCAATTTTATGCTCTGGCAGCTGGCCTATGCGGAATTCTGGTTTTCGGATATTTTATGGCCCGACTTTACCGAAGAAACATTAAAAAGTGCCATCGACGATTACCAATGTAGAAACAGGCGATTTGGAGGCGTATAATTGAGCAATCTATTAAAACGTACGATAACGGCACTGGTTCTTATTGCGCTCTTGGTCACGATTTTATATTTTGGCGGCAGGGTGCTGCAAATTGCCGTGCTCTTATTCTCCCTGGAGCTGTCCAGGGAGCTGATTGCCGCCTTTAAGCATAAGGGCAATCACATTCCGGAGCATTACATTTTGCTCGCCTGTGCTTTCCACTTTGTGGTATTTGAATTCGATTGGCCATGGTTTGTCGCATTTACCATACCCATGTTCTTCTTAATTCTCTATTATTTAAAAGAAGATGAATTTTCCATCGAGGACATGGGCATTTCCGTCTTAATCCTTATCTATGTGCCCACCTTTTTGTTTCCCATTATGTCTCTGGACAAGACTCGTTACTTGTATCTGGTCTTCGTTATATCCATTGCCACGGACACCTTTGCCTATTTAACGGGCATGGCCTTCGGGAAACACAAGCTCTGCCCATCCATCAGCCCGAATAAAACCGTTGAAGGCGCCTTGGGTGGGGTGATAGGCACATTGATTTGCGGATTGATCTATTGTCTAATTTTTAATATTGAAATTAACTTCGTTCACGGGCTTTTTATCGGCCTCGCTTCGGTGACGGCACAGCTCGGCGATTTATTTGCATCGAAAATTAAACGCACGACGGGCATTAAAGACTTCGGAAAATTCCTTCCCGGTCACGGCGGATTTATGGATCGATTCGACAGTATGTTATTAATCATTCCCATGATCTATATCTTATTCCGTTTTGCCCTTTAGGAGGTTTTATGTCAACCTTATTAGGTTCACTATTTGTCTTTATATTAATCATAGCCATTCATGAATTCGGCCACTTTGCCGTGGCCAAAGCCGTGGGTATTCGAGTCAACGAATACGCCATCGGCATGGGCCCCTTAATTTTTAAAAAACAAAAAGGTGAGACCCAGTACAGCCTTCGGGCCCTGCCCATCGGCGGCTATGTGGCCATGGAAGGGGAGGAATCGGCATCTGACGACCCCAGGTCTTTTAATAATGCAAGCCTTTGGAAACGGGCGGCGGTGATCGTTAGCGGTGCCGGAATGAATTTCGTCCTGGCCATCGTCGCCTTTTCCCTGTTTTTACTGATCACGGGCTATCCTACCCGCACCGTCGATAAAGTGCTTCCCAAATCCCCTGCGGCAGAAGCGGGGATAAAGACCGGCGATGTGATTCACACCATCGACGGAAAAGTTGTCGAAGATTGGGACGCATTTTCCGAAAAGGTGGCGGCATCGAAAAAGACCTTGACCATCGGCGTTCGTCGCAATGGCGAGGACTTGTCCTTTTCCGTCACGCCGGTGGAAAAAGAAGGTCGGCCTATCGTCGGCATTCAACCGACGAACAAGAAAGAACCGATCAAAGCCATTGGCGACGGCTTCGCCATGACCGGGAAGACCGTCGTGACGATTTTCGATGTCTTAGGCAAATTGTTTTCCGGCAAGCTCGGCGTCGATAATCTCTCAGGGCCGGTGGGCGTGGTAAAAGTCATCGGCGACTCGGTGAAATACGGATTCGGCTCCCTGCTCTTTATTACGGCTTATATTTCGGCGAATTTAGGCTTTATGAACCTGCTCCCAATCCCCGCCCTCGACGGTGGAAAGCTTGTCTTCCTACTCATCGAAGGCATCACGGGTAAGCCCGTCAATGAAAGGGTGGAACAGGGCCTGTCCGTAGCAAGCTTTGTTTTATTATTCAGCCTAATGATTTACGTGACGATTTTCGGCGACATCGCGCGTTTTTTACACTAGAAAGGACGACAAGGTGGCAAAGTACACGAAGCAAATTTCAGTCGGCGACGTTTTAATCGGCGGCGGCGCCCCGATTAGCATTCAGTCCATGACGAACACGAAGACGAAAGATGCGATTTCGACCATCGATCAGATTCTTCGATTGGAAAAGGCAGGATGCGATATTATTCGCGTGGCGGTCAACGACGAGGAAGATGCGAAAGCGTTGGATAAAATCATTCCCGCCATCGCCATTCCGGTCATCGCCGACATTCAATTCGACTATCGCCTGGCCCTATACGCTCTGGAACACGGCGTCCACGGCCTGCGCATCAATCCCGGAAACATCGGCGAAGAATGGAAGGTAAAGGAAGTGGCAGAGGCGGCGAATGCAAGAAACGTCTCCATTCGTATCGGCGTCAATTCCGGATCCGTAAAGCCTTCCTTCATCGAAAGGTACCACGGCGTCAATCCAAAGTCTATTGTGGAATCGGCATTGGAAGAGATCGCCACCTTGGAAAAATTCGGCTTCGACTCCATTAAGGTTTCTTTGAAATCTTCCGACGTTCGCCAGTCTATCGAAAGCTATCGCGAGTTTTCAAAAGTGTCCGATTACCCGCTCCATCTCGGTATTACCGAGGCAGGCGCCGCCTTAAACGGCATCGTCAAATCGGCCGTGGGCATGGGAACCTTGCTGGAAGAAGGCATCGGCGATACCATGCGCGTCTCCTTGACGGGGGATCCCGTAGATGAAGTCTATTGTGCCAAGGCCATATTGAAGAGCCTGGATCTCAGACAAGAGGGGATCGACATCGTCGCCTGTCCCACCTGCGGCCGCACGGAAATCGACTTAATCAACATCGTTGAAGAAGCGGAAGAGCGCTTTAAGGCTCTGGATTATGAAGGCAAGATCGCCATTATGGGTTGCCGCGTCAACGGCCCCGGCGAAGCACAGGAAGCGGATTACGGCATTACCGGCGGAAACGGACGAGGCGTCATCTTTAAAAAGGGAAAAGTGATAAAAACCGTGCCGGAAGCCGAGCTCTTAGACGCTCTTATCGACTTAATAGAAAGGGATCATCGGTGATCAATCAAGAAAAGCATCCATCAGAGCGCGCCCTGATGGATTTTATTTTAAATCATTCCATACCTTTCAAAAAGCTCGTCTATAACAGAGACAGATCCGCTTTAAATTTGCACTTCAACTGTGAAGAAGGGGATTGGAGCGACGACTTCGCACAACTTGTGGCAGAATGTTACCCCACATTGGCCGTTAAGATGTTTTACTTGGAAAAGAAAAAGGAGCTGCCGTCCTATACGGAAGACGAGATCTATGATTTTTTAAAGACGTCGATTATTTCTTCCGGCGCTTGGCTCGAGAGAGGATGCTTCTCCTTAAAAGAGAGCCACATCACCCTTCAGGTACCGAATGCCACCGTGGAAAAGACAGTCCTTTCCATGGGCATTGAAAGCCGCTTGGAGGAAATAACCGGACGCCATTACTTCCTGGAATGCTGCTGCTCGGAAGAGGGCTGTGAATTAAAAGCCTTAGAGGAGATGATCGAAAGCGAAGAGTCGGTTTTCTGCAACGATTTTAAAATTGAAACGCCGACGGCCGTCCAAGCGCCTGCGAAAAACGAGGACGAAGTTTACAGCTTCGGCAAGAATAAATTCGAAGCGCCGACTCCTCTCAATCAGTGCAGACTCGGCGAGACGGTGACGATTACGGGCTCTGTCTTCGATTTCGACGCCCGACCCATTAAAAATGACAAAACCCTGTTTATCCTGTCGATTTACGACGGCACGGACAGTACGACGGTAAAGGCTTTCGCCAAAAACAAAGAAGCCGATGCCTTCGCCGGGACCTTCTCCAAAGGCAAGACCGTGTCCGTTCACGGGAAGTACGATTTCGACAGCTTCGACAAGCGGGAGTGCATGGTGGCAAAAAACATCAAGCTGTCCCCCGCGCCGAAGCGCGTCGATAGAAACGAACGCAAGCGTATCGAACTTCACGTCCATACGAAGATGAGCAATATGGACGGCACCAACACCATCGGCGATTTCGCCAAGCAGGCCAAGGCCTGGGGCCACGAGGCCATCGCCATTACCGACGACAATGTGGTGCAGGGCTATCCGGACGCCATGAATGCGGCTAAGAAAAACGACATACGCATACTTTATGGCATCGATGCCGATGTGGTGGACGACGAGGAACTTATTTATAAAAATCCGGCGCAGGTCGATCACGGAACCGGTTACGTGGTTTTTGACTTGGAGACTACGGGTTTTTCGCCGCGCTACGACGAAGTCACGGAAATCGGCGCCGTAAAAATCGAAGACGGGCGCATCACCGAACGCTTTTCAACCTTCGTCAATCCCATGCGGCCCATTCCGGAAAGGGTGGTGGAGCTTACCAATATTACGGACGAGATGGTAGCGAATGCGGACCCCATCGACGTGGTCCTACCGAAATTCGAGACCTTTATCGGCGATTGTATTTTGGTAGCACACAATGCTTCTTTCGACTCCCGATTTATCGAATACAGACGGAAGGGGAAGGCGCCCTATCCCACCATCGACACCTTGCTCTTGGCTCGGTCCTTGGATATTCAGGTGAAGAATTTTCGATTGGGCACGCTGGCGAAGCGCTTCGGCATCAATTTGCAGGGCGCTCACCGGGCCGTCAACGACGCCGAGGCCACGGCGGAATTATTTTTGCAACTGCAACGGCTGACGGAAAAGTGCGGCGTCGAAAAGCCCGACGACCTAAACACATTGAAACCCGAAGGGCCGGAAAAATCTTTCCCCGCTAAAATGACCATATTCCCGAAAAATCTGGAAGGCCTTACAGCCATGTACCATTTGGTTTCAAGCTCTCACATGGATCATTTTTTCCGTACGGCCCGTATGCTCCGTTCGGAAGTCTTAAAAAATAAAGAGAACTTTATCATCGGATCCGGGGGAGAAGAGGGCGAGTTGATCGATGCCTATTTGCGCGGTGCAGAAGAAAGGGAGCTAAAGCATATCGCTTCGAATTTCGACTACATCGAAGTGGCGCCGCCGAAACGTTACGGCAAGGCCTATGCCGATGGCCTATTAAGAAATGAAGACGACGCCCGGGAAATGATTTTGGATTTAATCAAGCTGGCAAAAGAACTGGATATCCCCGTCGTCGCCTCTTCCGACGTGCGTTACCTAAACGAAGACAACGCGGAATTTCTTCAAATACTTGAGCATTCGAAATTCCGGGGCCGCCCCTTTACAAATAAGGGCGCATACTTTATGACCACCGACGAAATGCTCGATGCCTTTTCCTTTTTGGGAGAAGAGGCCGAAGCCATCGTCATCGACAATCCGAAGAAGATCGCTGATTCCATCGACGTGTTTCCTCCGATTCCATCGGGAAAATATCCGCCGAAAATTAAAAATGCCGACGTAGATTTAAAGGCCGACGCATTTAAACGGGCGAAAGATATATACGGCGATCCACTGCCGAAAATCGTAGAGGACCGTTTAAACACGGAACTTGAAAGCATTATTGGAAACGGCTACGCGGTCATGTATAAAATCGCTCAGCAGCTGGTGCAAAAATCAAACGACGACGGCTATTACGTCGGCTCTCGGGGCTCCGTAGGCTCCTCCTTTGTCGCCACAATGACCGGCATTACGGAAGTCAATCCCCTCATGCCTCACTACGTTTGTGGTAACTGTCAATATAGCGAGTTTATCGACGACGGTAAGGTAAGCACGGGCTTCGACTTGCCGAAAAAGAATTGCCCGGTCTGCGGCGAGCCCTTGATTCGCGAAGGACATAAGATTCCATTCGAAGTCTTCCTGGGCTTTTACGGCGACAAGGAACCGGATATCGACTTAAACTTTGCCGGCGAGTATCAGCCCACGGCCCACAAATTTATCGAGGATTACTTCGGCGAAGGCTACGTCTTCCGCGCCGGCACTATCGGCACCTTGGCGGAGAAAACCGCCTTCGGCTTGGTGAAGAAATTCATCGAAGAAAATGACATTCAGAAAAACCCCGTGGAGATCTTGCGACTGGCCAAGGGCATCGAAGGGGTGAAGCGCACCAGTGGACAACACCCGGGCGGCATTATGATCGTGCCGAAGGACGAAGACATCCACCACTTTACGCCGATTCAGTATCCGGCGGATGAGAAGAAGAAAAACGTCATTACCACCCACTTCGACTACCACTCCATCAGTGAAAATATTTTAAAGCTGGACATTCTCGGCCACGATGCGCCGTCCATCCTGCGTATGCTGGAAGATTTAACCGGCGTTCCCATGGAAAGCATCGACCTGAACGATCCCGATGTCATGAGTTTATTTACCTCCACGGATGCATTAAAGGTGGACGAAACACTCTTCACTTCCCCGACGGGGACATTGGGGATTCCCGAGTTCGGGACGGATTTCGTCGTGCGCATGCTTATGGACACGAAACCGTCGACCTTCGGCGAGCTGGTGAATATTTCCGGCCTTTCCCACGGCACCGACGTGTGGACGGGCAACGCCCAGGACCTTGTGCACTCCAATAAGGCCACCATATCGGAAGTTATCAGTACCCGGGAAGACATAATGAACTACCTCATCGTCGCCGGTGCGGAAAACAAAGTGGCCTTCGATACCATGGAGGCGGTGCGAAAAGGTCGCGGCCTTCCTGAAAAATACATGGACGTCTTAAAGACCTTGGATGTGCCGAGTTGGTATTTCGAAAGCTGCGAAAAGATCAAGTACATGTTCCCCCGGGCCCACGCCGTGGCCTATGTTATGACCAGTATTCGCATCGCCTGGTATAAAGTCCATTACCCTCTGGCATTTTACGCCGCTTACTTTACGACCAAGCTGTCGGACCTAAACGGCGATCTGCTGATCGGCGGCATCGACAGCATTAAAAAACGGATGGAATGGATCGAAAACAATGACGAGGCGACCAAGGCGGAATTATCCGAAATACCCATTCTGCGCGTCGTCATGGAAATGATGGCGAGGGGCTATGCCTTTGAGCCCATCCACCTGGGCGTGTCCCATTACGAAAAGTTTTATGTCTACGAAGGAAAGGTGCTTTTGCCCATCAGTTCCCTTCAGGGAATCGGACGCACGGTGGCGAAAGAAATTTACGAAGCCGTTGCTGAACAGGAATTTCTTTCCGTAGAAGATATGATGAAGCGGACCGGCGCTTCCAAAACTGTCGTGGAGACCTTAAAAGCACACGGCGCCCTCAGGGGAATCCCGCAAGATAACCAGTTAAGCATCATGGATCTTATTGGCGATACCGGCAAAATGTGATATACTAAAGAAAAGATAGACGAGTAGAACTAGAGTGGGTCCACCACTCTAGTTTTTTATGGGAGGTGAGTTCTTGAAACATTCTCAAGTACGCGGAATCGTCACATCGGCTGCAGAAAAGGCGGCAAGTGAACGAGGTTACGAAATTGTAGAAGTGGAGGTTTCGAACAAGACGCCGTCGCGTATTGTGATCACGGTGTATCATCCTGAAGGCGTGAAAATCGACGACTGCGCCGATATTTCCCGCCACATAGGCGAGTTAATCGACGGCGAGGACTTATTCGAAGGCAAATACACCCTGGAAGTTCAATCGCCGGGATTGGATCGGCCGATTCGCAGCAAAGACGATTACAGGCGAAATATGGGAAAAAAGGTCGAGGTTCACCTCTACAAAAAAGTAGACGAGCGGAAAGAATTTGTTGGTATTTTAGCGGACTACGGCGAAGAAACCGTGGATATCCGCACGGAAGATGGAAAAATTGTCACCTTTGATTCAAAATCCATCTCATTAATGCGACAGGTCATTGAATTTTAGGAGGCAAAGAAAAAACAATGAATGAAGAGTTTATTTTAGCTCTGAAGCAATTAGAAAGCGAAAAAGGAATTCCCGAAGATGTAATCATCGAGGCCCTTGAAACGGCACTCTTGTCCAGTTATAAGAAAAATTTCGGCACCTCGCAAAATGTGGTCGTCGATATCGATCGAGAGACGGGAAAAATTTCTTTGGCCGCCGAAAAAGAAGTCGTGGAAGAAGTTTTCGACGACAACACGGAAATCTCCGTGGAAGAGGCGCGACAAGAAAATCCCAGATTGGAAATAGGCGATATTTACTACGAAGACATCGAACCGGAAAAATTCGGTCGCATCGCCGCACAAACGGCGAGACAAGTGGTCATCCAACGGATCAAAGACGCCGAAAGAGATGTTATCTACGACGACTACGCCGATCGGGAAAATGAAATTATTACTTGCGACGTACAGCGCGTGACGAAAGGTAATGTCTTCGTCGACCTGGGAAAGACCGAAGCCATTTTGCCCGTGTCGGAACAAATCCAAGGGGAGTCTTACGAGCAGGGCGACCGCTATAAAATGTTGGTCTTGGAAGTCAACAAACAGCCGAAGGGACCGCAAATCGTCCTTTCCAGAAGCCATCCGAATTTAGTGAGACGTCTGTTTGAGTTGGAAGTGCCGGAGATTCACGACGGAATCGTCGAGATTTTCTCTATCGCGAGAGAAGCGGGGAGCCGGACGAAGATCGCCGTCTTCAGCAAAGACGAAGACGTGGATCCCTTGGGCGCCTGTGTCGGTTTTAAAGGCAGTCGAGTGAAGACCATTGTCGACGAATTGCACGACGAAAAAATCGACATCGTCATTTGGGAAAAAGACATTGCTGCATTCATCGGCAACGCCCTGAGCCCGTCGAAGGTCGTAGAAGTCTTTATCAATCAACGGGAAAAATCCGCCATGGTCGTCGTACCGGACTATCAACTTTCTCTGGCCATCGGAAAAGAAGGGCAGAATGCGCGCCTGGCGGCAAAGCTGACGAACTGGAAAATCGATATAAAATCCGAAACGCAATTTGACGAATACCTGGATTCCCTTTCCATGGACATGGACGACTTCAGAACCTATTTTGAAAATACGTCGGCGGAATCCACGGAAGACAGTACATCGGACGAATTATTCGCAGCCGATGAAAGTGGCGAAACGAAAGTCAGCGACAATTTCGCAAGTATCGGCGGTCTCACCGGCATGGACCTGTCGGAATTATTCCAAGATGCCGGCGATAGTACAGCGGAGGAAGCAGCGCAAGATGAGTAAGAGGATTCATCAATGAACAAAACGAAAAAAGTTCCCTTGCGCAAATGCGTAGGGTGTTCTGAATCGAAACCGAAGAAAGAGCTCATACGAATCGTAAAAAATAAAGAACAAGAGGTTTTTATAGATGAAACGGGAAAAGCAAATGGCAGAGGCGCTTATGTTTGTAAAGATATAAAGTGCCTGGACAGGGCGATTAAAACGAAGGCTATCTACAAGGCCTTGGGAAAAGATCTTACTGAGGAAATGATCGAATCGCTTCGCCAATCACTGGCAGATCTATAATCCTCTTTTAATGAGGAGGTGTTCTCATGTCGAACAAAAGAGTTTACACGGTAGCCAAGGAATTTGGCATGGCCAGCAAGGATTTAATGGACATTCTTGAGCAGGCAAATATCACCGTCAAAAGTCACATGAGTACTTTAAGTGAACAGCAACAAAAGGATCTTCTGAGCTATATCAGAAAGGCGCAAACGGCGCAAAGCGGCGGTGCTCAAAAAGCCGAAGAGACGGAAAAGAAACCGGCACCAAAAGTGGAGGACGAGAAGAAAAAAGATTCGACCCCCGCAAAGAAGCGGACAACTGAAAAGAGCGAGAAAAAAATCACGACGGAACGTAAGCCGGCGAAAAGGGAAACGGAAAAGACGACGGCGAAAAAACAGGACAAGGCTCCTGCTCATACGCCTACCAGTCCCGATACGGTAAAAGAATCTTCGCGCAAAGTGCAGGAAAAAAGCGCACCGGAAGTGGATGCTTATGAGGATAAGCAATATTCCGACGGCACCGGCCAAAAGCATTCGGATCTGAAGAAGAGCAAAAAGAAAAAGCAAAAAGAAGCGAAGAAACAGAAGGAAAGAGAAAAAGCGAATGCCCGGCCGCAAGACTTTGAAAAGCCGAAGGCACCGAAGAAGAAAACGAGAAGTCAGAAGCGCAAAGAGCGTATGGCGAAGGAAGATGTAAAGGGGGACGGGGCTATTAAGATCAAGGCACCGTTAACGGTTAAGGAATTTGCCGATACAGTCGGCATCAGCTTGGCACAAGTTATTACGAAGCTTATCGGCTTAGGTGTTATGGCGACACAAAACGAATCCATCGATCGTGACGTTATCGAGATTTTAGCCGATGAATTAAAAATAGAGATCGAATTTATTTCCGAAGAAGATTCGAATATCGAAGAAATCTACGGCTTGGATCAGGAAGATCCCGAGGACAGCTTGGTAGGAAGACCACCGGTAGTCACCGTCATGGGTCACGTCGACCATGGCAAGACCTCGATCTTGGACGTCATCAAAAAGAGTCACGTCACGGCATCGGAAGCCGGCGGCATTACTCAACATATCGGTGCTTATCAGGTAACGGCAAACGGTAAGCCCATTACCTTCTTGGATACCCCCGGTCACGAAGCCTTTACGGCCATGCGTTCCAGAGGGGCGTCCATTACGGACATTGCCATTCTCGTCGTCGCAGCCGACGACGGCGTCATGCCTCAAACCAGAGAAGCCATCCACCACGCCAAGGCAGCCGGCGTTCCCATTATCGTCGCAATCAATAAGATCGACCGCGACGGCGCCAACCCCGACCGCGTACGCCAAGAGCTGACGGAAGAAGGATTGGTCTGCGAAGACTGGGGCGGCGATACCATCATGGTGGAAGTGTCGGCGAAAACCAAGCAAGGGATTCCCGAGCTTCTGGACATGGTGCTTCTCGTAGCCGAAGTGTTGGAATTAAAGGCAAATCCCGATCGTCTGGCCGTAGGCACCATTGTGGAAGCCCGTCTCGACAAGGGCAAGGGACCCATGGCGACGATTCTCGTTCAAAAGGGAACCTTGACCAACGACAGCTATATCGTCAGCGGCACCTGCTACGGTCACATTCGCGCCATGAACGACGATAAGAAGAAGCGTCTGAAGACAGCCGGACCGGCGACGCCTGTCGTCGTTCTCGGTCTCGACGGCGTTCCCAATGCCGGGGATATGGTCTATGCCGTTAAAGATGAAAAGACAGCCAGAGAAATTGCCGCTCGAAACATCGCCCAAGAACGGGAAGAAAAATTGGCATCGAAGAACAAGGTCTCTTTGAACAATCTCTTCGACAAGATTAAAGAAGGCGAGTTGAAGGATTTAAACCTGATCGTCAAAGCCGACGTGAAGGGGACCGTAGAAGCCTTGAATCAATCCTTGCTGAAATTAAACGACAACGAAGATGTGGATGAAGTCCAAGTTAACATTATCCACTCCGGCACCGGCGGAATTAACGAAAGCGATATTAACCTGGCCTCCGCATCCAATGCATTGGTCATCGGTTTTAACGTGCGCCCGAACATTAATGCCATCGAACTAGCCAAACAGGAAGAAGTAGACGTGCGCACCTACCGCGTCATTTACGACATTTTAAATGATGTGAAAAATGCCATCAGCGGCATGCTCACGCCGGAAATCACCGAAGAAGTCTTGGGTCGTTGCGAAGTACGTGAAACCTTCAAGCTTCCCTCCAACGACATCGTCGCCGGTATTTACGTCCTCAAGGGAAAAATTGCTCGAAAAGCATTCGTCAAGGTTTTGCGCGACGACGTCATCATTCACGAAGGTGCGATCTCTTCTTTGAAGCGCTTCCAAGATGACGCCAAGGAAATCGCCCAAGGCTACGAAGGCGGTCTCATGGTGGAAAACTTTAACGACATTCAAGTCAACGACTTGCTGGAATGCTATATCGAAAAAGAAATAAAGAAGGAAATTTAACATGAAAGATAAACGGGTTCACCGAATATCGGAAGAGGTGAAGAGGGAGCTTTCCGACATCATTCAAAATAAATTGAAAGATCCGCGGATTCCTCCCTTGACCAGTGTCTCCTTTGTCTCGGTGACGAGAGATCTTTCCTATGCCACCGTGGGCATTTCGATTTTCGGCGACGACGAAGCGAAAAAAGATGCCATGGACGGCTTGGAAAGTGCAAAAGGTTTTATGAAAAAGGAATTGGGCAGCCGCTTAAAATTACGAGCGATGCCCGAGCTCCTTTTGGAACTAGACGAAAGCATCGAAAAGGGCATGGCTCTGGAAGAAACGATTAATAGAGTAATGGAATCGGAGCATCGCAGTGAGTGATATTAAAATTTTCGCCGACGCGCTTCGTGATAAGATTCGCGATGCGCACTCTATTGCGATTATGTCCCACACCAGCCCCGACGGAGATAATCTCGGCAGCCTGGAGGCTATGTACGGCTTTCTGAAAGGGCTGAACAAAGAAGTCGTCTACCTGTCCAACGACGACGTCCCGAAAGACTTTGCTTATTTACCTTCGACAACAGCCCGAGTCGACGTTTCGTCCGTCGATGAAGCCTTTGATCTGCTGATCGCCTTGGATTCATCGGATGCCGATCGCTTCGGCGCCAAGGGAAAAGAGCTTTTTGAAAAGGCGAAATTTACGGTGAATATCGATCACCACATGAGCAATCTTTCCTATGCCGATTTAAACTGCGTGCTTCCCAAGGCCACATCCACCGGGGAAGTGCTCTTTCGCGTGTTGGATGCCATGGATGCCGAGGTTACGCCTGCCATGGCTACGGGCTTTTACACGGCCATATCGACGGATACCGGGAGCTTCCAATACGACAGCGTCAACGGGGATACCCACCGCATCGTCGCCAAGCTTTACGATGCCGGCTGCGATCACAACACGGTCGTTAAATCGGTGTATCAATCCATGTCCAAGGAAAAGTTGGCGCTGTCCGCTCGCGTCCTTTCCGATTTGCGTTTTATGGCCGACGGGAAAATTTCCATCGCCGTCTGTCGCTTAAAGGATATGGAAGCGGCGGGCGCATCCAAGGACGACACGGAAGGCATCGTTGAAAAAGCCAGAAATATCGATGGTGTCGAAATGGCGGTCTTTCTCAAAGAAAAAGCCGATGAAGTCAAACTTTCTTTCCGCTCGAAGAGCTATTTAAACTGCACGGAATTCGCGTCCGTCTTCGGTGGCGGCGGCCATATTCGTGCCTCCGGGGCATCGTCAAGTGAGTCCCTGGAAAGCGTGTTGGAGAAAGTGGAAGCTTTAGTCAAAGAAAAAGTAGAAAATGCGGGTCAATGAACGGAATCCTTTTAATCGATAAACCTGAAGGCTGGACATCTCACGATGTGGTGCAGAAAATGCGCAGGCTCTATGAAACGAAACAGGTCGGCCATACCGGGACCTTAGATCCCATGGCCACGGGTCTATTGCCCATATGTATCGGACGCGCGACGAAGGTGGCTGAATATATTTCAGACGACCGCAAAGCGTATATCGCCAAGGCATCAGCGGGCTTTAGAACGGACACAGGGGACACTTCGGGCGAAGTCTATGCAAGATCCCCTAAACCGATTCCCGAGGACTTAGAAAGCGTTCTGGATGCTTTCAGAGGGGAACAGCTGCAGCTGCCCCCTATGCACTCGGCGCTGAAGTATAAGGGCAAAAAATTATACGAATACGCACGCAAGGGCATCTGTGTTCCGCGAGAAGAGCGTCCCATCACTGTTTCGAAACTGGAGTGCTTGGCGTCGGATAAAGAATCGGTGACGATTTTAGCCGAGGTGTCTTCCGGCACCTACATCCGCACGCTCCTCGACGACATCGGCGTGGCGGCCGGTTGTTATTTGACTATGTCCGCATTGCGCCGCGTCTCCGTGGGAGATACAAGTATCGACGATGCATTTACCATCGAAGAGGTGGAAGCTATGACCCCTCGGGAGCGGAAAGACGTCCTTCTTCCCATGGACCGGTTGCTTGAGCATATGCCTGCGATCCATCTGCCGGCGAATCGCCTGAAGCCTTCCGTCAACGGCATGTCTTCTCGCATTCCTTCGACCGTTCCCTGCGGAGATGTATACCGCGTCTACGCGGGCGATACATTCGTCGGCTTAGGTACAGTGAAAGAATTGGACGGAGCGATAAACGTATCCATGAAGAAAGTATTAGTTTGAGGTGTTTATGGAGGTTATACAAGTCGATTTAGAGTCGGAAATTCATAGGGAGGCGACGATTGCCCTGGGCAATTTCGACGGCATACACAAAGGCCATCAAGCCCTGATCGAAGGTGTTGTCGACATGGCAAAAAAGCTTCACTGTCCCTCTTCTGTTCTCATGTTTACGACGCACACGAAAAACACGACGGAGGGTATTTCCCAGGAACTGTTAACATCCGGATCTCAAAAACACGACATTCTTCGCTCCTTGGGCATCGACATTATTTACGAGATCGACTTTACCGATGAAATCATGCACATGAGTCCCGAAGCCTTTGTGACGAAATTTTTAGTTGATCATTTAAAGGCGAAGGGCATCGTCGTAGGCTACGATTATCGATTCGGTTATAAAGCCTCGGGTACTGTTGCCACACTTAAAAGCCTTTGCGATTTAAACGGCATCGCCTTGTCCGTCAAAGAAGCGGTAAGCTACGGCGGCGAGACTGTTTCCAGTACGCGCATTCGGGAAGCTGTAAAAGAAGGGGATGTGGAACTGGCACAATCCCTTTTAATGCGTCCCTTTACCATTCGAGGCACCGTCGTTCCCGGCAAGCAATTGGGGCGGACTATCGGCATTCCCACGGCAAATATTCTCTACGACGCCCACTACGTTATACCGAAATTCGGCGTTTACCTTACCGGCGTCATCGTAGACGGAAAGTTTTATTACGGCGCAACGAACATCGGCACCAATCCGACTTTTTCGGAGCAGGAAATAAAAGTCGAAACTTATCTTTACGACTACCACGGCGACAGTCTTTACGGGAAGAGCATGGACGTGGCTCTATTGGAATTCATTCGTCCGGAGATGACCTTTAAAGATGTGGAAGCTTTAAAGGATCGCATGAACGACGATTTGGAACTGATCCGCCAACAAATTCTTAAAGATGAATTTACAAATAAGCAGATAAATGGTAGAATACTTTAGTATTCGTTAGTTTGGCTCAGTTTGCCGATCCTCGACGCTTACTTGGTCAAACCGTATTTTTATGAGGAGGAAATTATGTTATCGAAAGAAAAGAAACAAGAAATCATCAAAGCGTATCAAAGAGAAGAAGGCGACACCGGTTCCCCGGAAGTTCAAATCGCTATTTTAACCTACACTATTAATACGCTGAACGAACACTTGAAAGAACATAAAAAAGACCATCACTCTCGTAGAGGTCTTTTAAAGATGGTCGGTAAGAGACGGAACCTGCTCCGCTATTTGAAGAACAAGGATGTGGAACGCTACAGAACTCTTATCGAACGTTTAGACATCAGAGGTTAAGACAGGAATCAAAGAGCGGGCGACCGCTCTTTCTTTATAGAGAAAAGAGTGTGACATGTATAAAACATTTTCGACTATACTAAACGGCGAGCCTCTGTATGTAGAGATCGGGAAGGTTGCCAAACAGGCCAATGGCGCCTGCTGGGTCAGACAGGGCGAAAGCGTAGTTCTCGTCACGGCGACGGCATCAACCAAGGCCCGTGAAGGGGCGGACTTTCTGCCTTTAAGCTGCGATTACGAAGAAAAATATTATTCCTCGGGTAAGATCCCTGGCGGCTTCAACAAAAGAGAAGGGCGTCCCGGAACCAACGCGATTTTGGTCAGCCGCTTAATCGACCGTCCCATTCGTCCTCTGTTCCCCGATGACTATCACCACAGCATTCAAGTCACGGCCACGGTGCTCAGTTACGACCCCGATTACCCGACGGATATCTTGGCTATGATCGGATCTTCCATCGCCCTGTCCATATCGGACATTCCCTTTCAAGGGCCTACGGGCTCCGTGCGCATCGGTCATATCGACGGCGAGATGGTTCTAAACCCTTCCGTCGACGATCAAAAGCGCTCTCGCTTAAATCTCGCCGTATCCGGCACCGCCGATGCCATTATGATGGTGGAAGCGGAAGTGGATTTGCTCAATGAAGACGAAGTGCTTGACGCCATACTCTATGCCCACGAGGAAATTAAAAAACTGGTTTCCTTTATCGACGGCATCGTCGACGAAGTGGGAAGAGAAAAAATGGACTACGATCAATTGGTCATCGACGAAGATTACAAGGCCATGATTATTGACTCGGTATACGACAAGGTCGAAAAGGCATTGTGGATCGCCGATAAAACGGAGCAAGGCCACGAGCTTTCCAGAGTGAAGGACGAACTGATCGCCGAATTGGAAGAGAAAGAAGATTACAGAGAAGTCGAATTAAACGTCATCTTTGAAAACCTGACGCAAGAAATCTTCAGAAAACAAATTCTCGTAGACAGAAAACGGAGCGACGGAAGAGACTTTACGGAAATCCGCCCCCTGTCTTCGGAAGTCGGTCTTTTGCCTCGCGTACACGGCAGCGGCCTCTTTACTCGCGGACAAACCCAAGCCTTGACTTCGGTCACCCTGGCGCCCTTGACGGAAGGCCAAATTATCGACGGCTTGGATCCAGAATACACGAAGCGCTACGTTCACCACTATAATTTTCCGTCCTATTCCGTCGGCGAAACCCGTCCGCCGAGAAGCCCGGGCCGTCGCGAAATCGGTCACGGCAATTTGGCCGAACGAGCCTTGCTTCCCGTGCTTCCCACGGAAGAAGACTTTCCTTACTACATTCGCGTGGTCAATGAAATCCTGGAATCCAACGGTTCTTCGTCACAAGCGAGCATTTGCGGATCGACCCTGGCTTTAATGGATGCCGGTGTGCCGATTCAAGCGCCGGTGGCCGGTATCGCCATGGGCCTTATCGACAACGGAGACGATCCCGTGATCCTGACGGACATCCAAGGTCTGGAAGACCATTACGGCGACATGGACTTTAAAGTGGCGGGAACGTCGGAAGGTATCTCCGCCTTACAAATGGATATTAAAATCAGCGGCGTATCCAGAGAAATTCTTTCCCGCGCCTTGAAACAGGCACACGACGCCCGTATGGAACTTTTGGCTCACCTCGCAGGCACCATTGCCGAGCCGAGAGCAGAGCTTTCGCCCTATGCACCGAAGATTACCGGTTTACAAATCGATCCCGAAAAGATCGGCGAAGTCATCGGCAGCGGCGGCAAGGTGATTCACAAGATTACCGAAGAAACCGGCGCACAAATCGAAATCGAAGACGACGGCCGCGTTTCCATTATAGCCAACGATGAAGGCGCCCTTATTGCGAAGAAAATCATCGAAGACATCGTTCACGAATTGGAAGTGGGCGAGGTATTCGACGGTACGGTAACGAAGGTCGTCGACTTCGGTGCCTTTGTCGAAATCCTCTGGGGAAGAGAAGGCCTCCTGCACATTTCAAACATCGACCACAAGCGCGTAGGCAAAGTGGAAGATGTGCTGAAGGAAGGGGATAAGGTCAAGGTTAAGGTCATGAATCTTGAAAAAGGAAAGATCGGTCTTTCCAGAAAAGCCCTCTTACCCAAGCCGGAGCGCAACCATCCGCCTCGGGATAAAAAACCGGAAGACAAAGAAAATAACAAATAAACAGAAAACCGCTTCGGCGGTTTTTTTCATAAAGGAGATTCTATGAACGTAAAAGTAGTGAATAAATCCCGCCATCCCCTTCCGTCTTACAAAACCGAAGGCTCTTGCGGCATGGATTTACGGGCGAATTTAGAAGAGTCGAAAATCTTAAAGCCCTTGGAGCGGGCCATGATTCCCACGGGCCTTTTCTTCGAAATCCCCAAGGGCATCGAAGGCCAAGTGCGGGCGAGGAGCGGCCTTTCCTTAAAAAAAGGCATTACCCTCATTAACGGCATCGGCACCATCGACAGCGACTACCGAGGCGAGCTGGGCATTCTTGTCGTCAATCTTTCCGACGAAGAGGTCACCATTGAAGACGGCGACCGCATCGCCCAAATGGTCTTTATGGCCTACGAAGTGGCTCATTGGGTTCAAGTGGAAAGCTTGGACGAATTGTCTGAAACGGAGCGAGGCGAAGGCGGATTTGGCCACACCGGGATACGTTAAAATCATGTGGAATCCCGTAAATTATGTTATAATATATCCGAACATACATTTGACGAAATGAGGATTCCCTTGTCTAGAAAAAGAAAATCGACGAAAAAAAAGACTACCGCTCAGAGCCAACAAAAAGCTTATATGATCGGTGGCCTCATCATTATTCTGGCCATCCTTTCCATGTTGAGCCTTTTCAGCAAACAGATGGGTGTCTTTGGCGACTTCGTGTCATCGGCCATCGGCGTTCTCTTTGGAAAGGTCGGCCCGCTTTTTTGCGCTCTTCTTTTCATCATCGGCCTGTTCTTTATTACGGACTGGGATGTAAAGATAAAAGTAAAAGTACTAGGCCTGGGTATTTTGGCCTTCCTTATGGGCATGCTCTATACCTATGATCCCACGGGCCCCGTTATGACGTGGAACAGCCGCTTAAATCAGCGAGGGCCGTATACGGACCCGGGATTTATCGGCGAAAACTTCTCACGACTCCTCGTCGGCCTTCTCGGCATCGTAGGAAGTTGGACGTTGATGATTTTAATCGCGTCTCTATTGCTTTATCTCTTGCCGTCGAAAGAGCGAAAGGCATTGGTAAAGGAGAAGATAAGCAGCTTCTTCCGCGAACAAAAAGAGAAGAAAAACGAAAAAGCGAAAGAGAAGGAAAAGCCTGCGGCAAAGAAGAAAAAGAGTGCATCGCCTTCCACAAAGAAAGAGAACAAGACGCCTCTTACTTCCGGCTTCGACGTATTCGGTGCGTCGGGTAAAAAAGAAAGTACTGAGCCGGCAGCGGAGGCCGTCGAAATTCGCGACTACCGTCCGGCAGCGGAAGAAAAGCCGAAGCGGACGGAGACCTTAAAGGAAACGGAAAAAGCCGCCTTTGCTAAGGATGTCAATACGGAAGTCCAAGAGTCCGTCTATCACTTCCCGCCGTTAAAACTTTTGAAAAAGCCTTCCGGCGGATCCACATTGAGCGACGAAGGCATTCGACAAAACGCCGCCATTATTCAGGAAGTCATGGACAATTTCAACGTGGATTGTCGCGTGCGGGCCATTAATCGAGGCCCCACCATTACCTCGTACGAATTGGAACCGTCCCCCGGCGTGAAGATTTCAAAAATCGTGTCCCTTCACGACAATCTCAGCCTTTCTTTGGCGAGCCCGGGTATCCGTATCGAAGCGCCGATTCCCGGCAAGAGCGCCATCGGCATCGAAGTGCCCAATAAGGTGAAGGACAGCGTCAATCTCAGAGAAATTATCGAAAGCGACGCCTTCGACTCCCTGGATTCAAACGTGCCTTTGACCTTAGGCAAGGACATTAGCGGCAATGCCATCGTTTCATCCATCGACAAAATGCCCCACCTGTTAATTGCCGGTGCTACGGGATCGGGAAAATCCGTGTGCATCAACTCGATCTTAATGGGCATTCTATACAAATCAGCGCCTGAAGACGTGCGCTTAATCCTTATCGACCCGAAAGTGGTGGAACTTGGGATTTACAACGGCATTCCGCACTTGCTTATCCCGGTAGTGACGGATCCTAAGAAGGCGGCTTTCGCCTTGGCCTGGGCCGTGGACGAAATGGAAAAGCGCTACAAGGCCTTTGCGGAAACCGGCGTGCGCGACGTGTCCGGCTATAACGAAAAGATGAAGCTCAGCGGCGAAAGCACCATGCCGAAAATCGTCATTGTCGTAGACGAGTTAAGCGATTTAATGATGGTGGCGGCAAAAGAAGTGGAAGATTACATTCCCCGCCTCGCTCAAATGGCGAGAGCGGCGGGAATCCACTTGATCCTCGCCACCCAACGCCCATCTGTGGACGTCATTACCGGTACGATAAAGGCGAACATTCCATCCCGCATCGCCTTCTCCGTATCTTCCTCCATCGATTCCCGCACGATTCTGGACATGTCCGGCGCAGAAAAACTTCTGGGTAAAGGGGATATGCTCTTTTATCCCTCGAGTTTCCCGAAGCCCAAGCGCTTGCAGGGCGCCTTTGTGTCGGATAAGGAAGTGGAAGATGTATTAAATTACGTGAAGCATCACACGGAGTCCACGGACTACGACGAAGAGGCCCTGGACACCATGGAGAAGAAGGTTCAAAAGGCCGTGGCCGATGAAGATCCACTGCTTTACGATGCCGTGGATATCGTCCTGACTCAAGAGCAAGCCTCCATATCCTTTATACAGCGCAAGCTGAAGGTGGGATATGCCCGTGCGGCGCGCATCGTGGACCAAATCGAAGAGATGGGGATCATCGGGCCTCACGAAGGCACGAAACCGCGAAAACTGCTTATGACAAAAGAACAAATCGAAGAACTGAAAGAAAATCAGGAGAATATATGAAACATGTGTCCATCGTCACCCTGGGTTGTTCTAAAAACGACATCGACTCGGGCCAAATGCGGGGCGTCTTAGACGAATCCCGCTTTGCATTTACGGATCAGGTAGAGGAGGCCGAAGTCATCGTCGTCAACACCTGCGGTTTTATCGACGCGGCGAAAGAAGAGTCCATCGACACCATCTTGGACTTGGCTAAATTAAAAGAAATCGGCAAACTGGAGACCCTGCTCTTGGCAGGCTGTCTCGCCCAACGCTATCCGGAAGAATTACTGGAAGCCATACCCGAAGCCGACGGTATTTTGGGGCCGGGCCATATTCGCTCCATTAACGAAGCAATCGTGGAAGCGGAAAATCACGAAAAGCCCATTTACGCGTCTTCTTTAGAAAATAATTATCTGGAAGATGCCAGACGTGAAGAGGTTTCCGTCACCGAATACGTTAAAATTTCGGAAGGGTGCAACAATCGTTGCAGTTACTGTATTATTCCCTACCTAAAAGGCAATAATCGCAGCAGATCCATGGAGCACATCGTCGATGAAATTCGCCACCTGGTAGAGAACGGCACCCGAGAAGTCATACTTATCGGGCAAAACACCACGGACTACGGCATCGATTTATACGGCCGCTACGCCCTTGTCGATCTCTTAAAGGCTCTCAGATCCATCGACGAATTGCGCTGGGTGCGTATCCTTTACGCCTACCCGGATCATTTCGACGACGCCTTAATCGAGGAAATGAAAGATAATCCGAAAATTCTTCCCTATATCGACATTCCCATTCAACACGTCGCCGATCCCGTCTTAAAGCGCATGAATCGAAAAACCGATCGCCGCGCCATCGAAAACTTGATCACGCGACTGCGAAGTGCCATGCCGGATATCGCCATTCGCTCCACCTTTTTGCTGGGCTTCCCCGGAGAAACCGACGAGGATTTTCAGGAAGTCCTGGATTTTCTGGAAGCATATCCTCTGGATCGAGCCGGCGCCTTTGCCTACTCCCGTGAAGAGGGCACGCCTGCCGCAACCATGGAAGATCAGGTGGATGATGCCGTAAAGGAACAGCGTGTCGACGCCTTTATGGCGTTGCAAATGGGTGTGTCGGAAGCTCTCATGGAAAAGCATGTGGGACGGGTCTTGGACGTCTTGATCACGGAGCTCACGGAAGAGGGTGCCTTGGGCCGCTCCTATTTAGATGCACCGGATATCGACGGCGAGATTGTGATTTATACAGACAAAAATTTATCCGTCGGCGATTTTATTAAAGTTGAAATTACTGAATCCACGGCTTATGATTTAGGTGGTGATTACATTGAACATTGCAAATAAACTTACGATTATGCGCTTGATTTTGGTACCCGTCTTTGTCGTCTTATTCTTGATGAAGACCCCCGGTACCAGACTTGCCGCCTCTTTGGTTTTTTGTGTGGCCGCTTTTACCGACTTTCTCGACGGTCATTTGGCGAGAAAGTACCAATTGGTGACCACCTTCGGAAAATTTCTCGATCCCCTGGCCGATAAAGTCCTTACGATTTCGGCATTTATTATGCTCGTGGAAGAGGGAGTCATCCCGGCGTGGGGCGTTATTATTATCGTGGCACGTGAGCTGGCCATTACAGGCTTTCGAATTTTGGCGGCTTCGGACAATATAACCATTGCCGCAAGCCCCTTTGGAAAAATTAAAACCATTACGCAGCTTCTGTCCCTGATCGCCTTGTTGTTTGCACCGCCCGTACCGCAATCTCTCGGCATCGTTCTTTTTTACATTGCCGTCGTGCTCACGGTTTTAAGCGGCGCGGATTACCTGATTAAGAACAAGGGCGTCTTGGATTTGGAAAATATTTAGGAGCGTCTATGAAAGCTGAGATCATTACTGTAGGGACCGAAATTCTCATCGGATCCATATTAAATACCAACGGGCCCTATTTATCCCGAAAGCTCACCGACGTGGGCTACGATGTCTTCTACCACGCTTCGGTAAGGGACAAGTACGAAGCCATTCGGGATGCCATAGACATCGCCCTGACCCGCTCCGACGTTATTTTTCTCTGCGGCGGTTTAGGACCCACTCAGGACGATATGACGAAGCAGGCCTTGGCCCATGCCCTGGACTTGGAGCTTATTTTCGATGAAGAACAGTGGGATTACATTCGCAATGTATCCATGAGTTTTTCAAAAAACATTACGGAAAACAACAAGCGGCAGGCGGAATTTCCCGAAGGCGCCGTGGTCATTCCCAATGCAAAGGGAACGGCGCCGGGCTGTATGCTGAACTACGAGGGCAAGCAATTCTTCATGCTGCCGGGGCCGCCTCGGGAATTTGAACCCATGGCGGACGATATTGTGGCTAATTACCTGAAGCCCGTTCACGGAAAAAACTTCATCACTTCGCTGCGCCTGGTGAATATCGGCGAATCGAAGTGTGAATCCATGTTCAGAGCAGCGCAAATCGAAACGGAGCGTGTGGAGATCAACACCTTTGCCAAGAGCGGCGAAGTTGAAATCAAGGTCATTGCCCACGCCGAAGACGAGGCGGAGGCTGCAGAAATCGAAAAGGAACACACCGAGGCTATTCGCGCCCTACGGGAGCTCTTTGCCGAGTTCATCTATGGCGACGGCGAGAAAGACGTCTTCGAAACATTGGTGGATTGCCTCACGCGTGAGAAGATGACCATCAGCTTCGCCGAGTCGGTGACCGGGGGACAGATGGCCCATATGATCACGTCGGTAGCGGGGGCGAGCAATGTGCTCCACGAAAGCTATATCACTTATAGCGATGCGGTGAAGGAAAAGCTATTGGCCGTGAGTCCGGAAACCATTGCAAAAGATACCGTCGTATCGGAAGCCGTGGCCACTGAAATGAGCCGCGGTCTTTACGAAAAAACGAAAAGCCGTTACTGTATCGCCACCACCGGTGAAGCGGGGCCCGAATCGGCCACGAGAAAAGAAGTCGGCACGGTGATCTATTCCATACGAAAAGACGGAGAAGAAGTGTTGCGGGAAAGCCGAATGTTCAAAGGAGATCGAACCACCGTTCAATATCGCAGTTCGAAATACATTTTGGCGCGGATTTTATTACATGAGTTAGGAGAGGGACATGGACGAAAGTAGAAAAAGAGCTTTAGACGATGCCATCGCTAAAATCGAAAAGGAATACGGCAAAGGCGCCATTATGCGTCTCGGCGAAAACGCCAATTTAAATATCGAATCGATTCCCACAGGCTCCTTAAGTTTGGACGTGGCGCTGGGGATCGGTGGCATTCCCAGGGGACGGATCATTGAAATTTACGGTCCCGAATCTTCCGGGAAGACGACGCTTGCCCTACACATGATTGCCGAAGCACAAAAGCTCGGCGGCACGGCGGCCTTTATCGACGCGGAACACGCTTTGGATCCTCAGTACAGCAAAAACTTGGGCGTGGACACGGAAAATTTAATCATCTCTCAACCGGATACGGGAGAACAGGCCCTTGAAATCACGGAAAGCCTGGTTCGCAGCAACGCCGTGGATTTAATCGTCGTGGACTCTGTGGCGGCACTGGTTCCGAAAGCGGAAATCGAAGGGGAAATGGGCGACAGCCATATGGGTCTTCAGGCCCGTCTCATGAGCCAAGGCTTGAGAAAGCTTACCGGCGCCATCAGCAAATCCAAGGCCTCCGTCATTTTCATAAATCAACTGCGTGAAAAAATCGGCGTCATGTTCGGCAATCCGGAAACCACCACCGGCGGCCGCGCCCTTAAATTCTTTACCTCCGTGCGCATGGACATTCGCCGCATCGACAGCTTAAAGAAGGGCGACGAAATTATCGGCAACCGCGTACGCGTGAAAGTCGTTAAGAACAAAGTGGCGCCGCCCTTCAAGAAAGCCGAATTCGATATTATGTACGGCACGGGTATTTCAAAGGTAGGCTCCGTCTTGGATGCCGCCGTGGAAGCGGGCATTATTGAAAAATCCGGCTCCTGGTTCAGCTACGGCGATGCAAAACTCGGTCAAGGACGTGAAAATTCCAAGGCCTATTTGCTGGAAAATCCCGATTTATTAAAGGACATCGACGAAAAAGTGCGCATCCACTACCACATGGGCGAGCACAAGGAAAGCAGCGAAGGCGTGCCCTCCGAGGAGGAATAAAATTTGAAATTCCTGTACTTCACAGATAGTCACATTCGAGGAACGAATCCGAAATCCAGAACGGATTCGTTTTTCCATACGGTCAAAATTAAATTACAGGAGATTCAATCCATCGCTGCCGAAGAAAAAGTCCACGCCATTTTACATGGCGGCGATCTTTTCGATCGACCCGACGTATCGATTTCGGTTATGAACGAAATCATTCCGATTTTAAAATCTTTCACGGCGCCGATTTATGCCATTAGCGGCAATCACGATATTTACGGGCACAATCCCATCACCCTGCCCAGGACCATGATGGGCCTTTTGGATACCTTGGGGATTATTCACCTGATCAACAATCAGCGCTTTCTTTTAAAGGACGAAGAGACCGTGGTTCAATTAAGCGGTTCTCCCTATATTTACGGGATCGACAGGGAGGAGAATCGCGCCCTCTATATCGTCGAGGAGCGAGACCCTTTGGCGGATTACGCCATTCATTTGGTCCACGGCTTCCTGATGACCGGCGATGTAAAGGCCATATTTGCAAACACTCTGATCGACGATATTTTAGACACCAAGGCGGATCTGACTCTGTCCGGCCATTTACACGACGGTTTCCCGACGACAGAGGTAGAGGGAAAGGTCTTCGCCAATCCCGGCGCCGTTGTTCGAATTTCAAATTCCATGACGGAGCTTAAGCGGCGCCCGAAAGTTTTACTTATCGACGTGAAGAAAAACAGTGCCACCATTACGGAGCGTTATTTAAAATCCGCACGACCAGGATCGGAAATTTTAGACCGAACGGAAATCGAGATGCACAAATTTAAGCGCAGGGAGTTGGCCGAGTTTAAGGAATCCATCGATCGCACGGGAAATTACGACCGCATTAATTTCTTTGACCTGCTCGCCGATATTTCCGCCAACGAAAAACTGGATCCGGCCATCAAAGAAGAAGCCATGGCACGCATCGCCCAAGTACAGGAGAGGAGGAGCGGCATTTGAATTTTATCGAAAAAATTATTCTCGTCAATTTTCAATCCCATGTCTACTCCGAACTTTGCCTCTCCCGCGGCGTCAACGTCATCGTAGGCCCTTCCGACAGCGGCAAGACAGCCATTATGCGCGCCCTGCGCTGGAATATGTTTAACGATCCTTCCGGCGTGGAATTCGTTCGGGAAGGGGAGTCGGAGGTATCGGTCACCGTACGCTTTCAAAACAACGTAGAGGTGGAGCGGCGTCGCAGCCGTTCGAAGAATCAATATATTTTGCGTCGCCCGGACGAAAAGGAGCTCGTTTTCGAAGGCTTCGGAAAGAATGTGCCGGCAGAAATCGAAGAGGCCACCGGCATCAAAAAAATCATGCTGGACGACAAGAAGTCCTTGCCTTTAAACTTTGCCGACCAACTGGACGGTCCCTTTCTGCTTCAGGAAACCGACGCCTATAAGGCCCAGGCCATCGGCCGCATGGTGGGCGTCGATCTTTTAGACGAGACCATGCGCGATACCTTGCGGGATAAAAAACAGATCTCTATTCACCGGGAATTGATGGAAAAAGATCTCGAGGAAACGGAAGAGTCCCTGAAGGCTTTTTCCGACTTAGATGATCAAATTGTTTTACGTGAAAAAATTAAGAACATCCTGTCCTCTGTATCGGATCTAAAGGAAAAAACGGAGACGGCCAAAACTTGCGCCGAAGCACTGAAGGAAATTAAAAAAGAACGCGTCCTAACCAATGACCTGTTATCTCGCTACGCCGTATTGGATCTACTTCAAGACAAGCTGGTGCACTTGCGGCGAAATGTCGATGATTATCGAAGTGAACGTCTGCTTTTCGATCTGTTTATGCAAAATCAGCAGGCGCGAAAAGAGACGAAATACCAACTCTCTCTCTACGAAAATGTCGATCTCCTGGAAACAAATCTGACGCAATTGTCGGCAGTCAAGGCTACATACGACGGTATCTTGCCCGAATTTAATCGCATGAAATCCATTTGTGAGGCAGAGAAAGCTAATGAAGTCATGTTGCAGGAAACGAAAGGTGTTTTTGACGTGGAGGCCATGGATCTCCGGAAGAAATACGCCGCTTTTTGCGATTACAGCCGTACTCTGGAAGCCTTCAAAGAACTAAAGCTTCGAATGGAGAAGGGGAAACTGTTTCTCTCTCGATTCGATCAACTGGATCGGTTGGCCGAACTAAACGCTGAAATTAGTGAAATAATGGTGAAAGAGCGTTCCGTTGAAGCATTAAAAAACGACCAAAGACGTTTAAGGGATGAGAAAAATAAAAAGGCTGTCGAATTGAAAAAGTTGATCGAGGGCGACCGACAGGCAATGAATGCTTACCTGGAATGTCTCTCCCACGCCGGCACTTGCCCCTTGTGCAAGCAGACCATCGACTACGAGGCGCTTCACGCCATTAAGCACAGTTTGGAGGATTAGATGAACTTAGAACAACGGATCAGCGATCTGAATCAACGCTATGAGCAGGCTAAGGACACAAGAAAGCGCGCCGAATGGCGTATGGAAGAGCTGGAAAGGGAGGAGAAGGAGCTAAACGCGAAAATCAAAGCCTTGGGCTTTGACCCCGACACCTTGGAAGAAGAGATCGAGCGGATGGAAGGGGAGATCATTCGCCTGTTAGATGAAGCGGAAAAACTCCTTCCCGAGGATCGGTCATGACCTACGACGATGTTTGCCGGCGTTTCGATGATTTTTCAAAGGAAGTTAACCGACGGGAGGGCATACGAGACTCGATTGAGGAGCAGATTGAAAAAAAGAAGAGCGAGATAGAAGCAGTGGAAGAGGAGGAGAAGAAGCTAAACGGCGTGGTTTTTCTCCTGCAAAAGGCGGCGGATTTTTCGAGAAATCAGGCGACTCACCAGATCGAAGACATCGTCACTCAATCCATCGCCTATATTATGCAAAACAGCTCGAAATTTATCGTGGACCTTTCCGAAAAGCGCGGCCTGCCCATTGCGGAATTTTTCGTCGAATCCGATTACGGCGACTACAAAGTCAAGACGAAGCCGGAATTAAGTCGAGGCGGCGGCGTGGTAGATATCGTCAGCCTCGCCCTTCGCATTGCATTTTTGGAAAATCATCGGCCGAAAATGGACGGCCCTCTTTTTCTCGACGAGCCTGGCAAACACATTAGCGACGATTACATTTTTAACATGGGCGAATTTTTAAAGGAATGTTCCCGCCTTTTTTCCAGGCAGATCATCATGGTCACGCACAACGATTACCTGACCAATATTTGCGACAAAGCCTTTCGCGTAGACATACGAAACGGCACCAGCGAGGTAACTGAAGTAATCGACGATGCTGAGGAAAATGAAATAGTAAATGGACCGCTTGCGTAAGCGGTCTTTTTGTCGCAAATTTTATTAATAGGGTAAATCATCAAACAAAAGTTTCGAACTATGATATAATAAACAAGTGGTTTATACCATTTGAATCATGAAAACTAAATAAGGAGGTGTTCCATATGCCCGCATACTTGGTACCTTTTCTAGGGGCATTGGTAATTGGAATCCTCGGAGTAGCTATTGGTTATTTTGTACGTAAGTCATTGGCTGAAGGAAAAATCAACCGTGCAGAAGAATTAGCCAAGAATATCATTATTGATGCGGAACGTGAAGCCGAAAACAATAAACGCGATATTTTATTCCAAGCGAAAGAGGAAATTCACAAGCTTCGGGATACGGTCCAACAGGAAAGCGATGCTCGGAAAAACGAACTTCAACGCTACGAAGATCGTTTGAATTCGAAGGAAGATTTGCTGCAATCGAAAAGTGCGACCTTGGAAAAAAAGGAAAGCCAAATTTTCGATCAACAAAATCGCATTCAAGAAAAAGAAGACCTGATCGACGAATTGGTGGAAAAGAAATCCGAAGAAATTCAACGGATCTCCGGCCTATCTAAAGAAGAAGCAAAGCAGATTCTGCTCAACGAATTGGAAAATGAGTTGACTCAGGAATCGGCTGTGAAAATCAGAGAATACGAACGCCACATTAAGGATGAGAGCAAAAAGATCGCCCAAGACGTCATCGTCCATGCCATTCAACGGATTGCAGCCGACGAAGTGGCCGAGACGACGGTATCCGTGGTCAATCTTCCCAACGATGAAATGAAGGGACGCATTATCGGCAGAGAGGGACGAAACATTCGCGCCATCGAAGCCTTGACTGGCGTCGACTTGATTATCGACGATACGCCGGAAGCGGTAGTCGTTTCATCCTTTAATCCCATTCGCCGGGAAATTGCCCGCGTCGCTTTGGAAAAATTGGTCCTTGACGGACGGATCCACCCGACTCGTATCGAAGATACGGTGGAAAAGGCGAGACAGGAAGTGGATGAGATCATCAAAGAAAGCGGCGAAGAAGCTGCCTTTGAAGCCGGCGTTCACGGCCTTCACCCGGAATTGGTGAAGTATTTAGGTCGACTGAAATTCCGTACCAGCTTTGGACAAAACTGTCTGCGTCACTCCGTGGAAGTGTCGAAAATCGCCGGCTATTTAGCTGAAGAGATCGGCATCGATTCGAAATTGGCTAGACGCGCCGGTCTGCTCCACGACTTGGGCAAATCCATCGACCACGAAGTGGAAGGACCCCACGTGGAATTAGGTGTGGAACTTGCAAGGCGTTACAAGGAGCCTGAAGCCGTCATTAACGGCATCGAGGCACACCACGGCGATGTGGAATTCGACTCGTTGGAATCCGTCTTAGTACAGGCGGCCGACGCCATCAGTGCGGCTCGACCCGGTGCACGACGTGAAACCATCGAAAACTACATTAAGCGACTGGAACAATTGGAAGAAATCGCCACCGGTTTCGACGGCATTGAAAAATCCTATGCCGTTCAAGCCGGCCGCGAACTGCGCATCATCGTGAAGCCCAAGGAAATCGACGAGGCACACATGGTGACTACGGCTCGAAATATAGCCAACGAAATCGAAGCGCAGCTGGATTTCCCCGGACAGATCAAAGTCAATGTGATCCGCGAAACCCGCGCCGTCGAATATGCAAAATAAAAAAACCTGCCTACGGGCGGGTTTTTTATTGCTTTCTTTGCTATGATAGTTAGGAGGTGAAACATGATTCGGGCAAATATATTGGACGATTACTTAAATTATATGCGCGCCGCCAGAGGCCGCAGCGAAGGCACGGTGAAAGAATATTTTTACGATATACGCCAATTCCTCCGCTACATGCGCGTAAGAAAAGAGGGCCTCGCCGTGGAATCTCTAGACGAGGTAGACATCGATACCGTCGACGGCGACTTGCTCAGAAAAATTGAAAAATCGGATATTTACGCCTACATTTCCTATTTAGACCGGGAGCGGAAAAACAACAGCCGTACGAAATTTCGAAAGATCTCTTCCGTGCGCTCATTTTTCGATTACCTGACTTATAAGGTGGATGTCCTGGAAAAAAATCCTGCGGAAAATATCGATATGCCGAAAATGGAAAAATCCCTTCCCGTTTATTTAACCCTGGAAGAGTCTATCCGGCTGCTTCGAAGTATTCAGAACTTCAAACAAAAAAACATCTATCGTCTCAGGGACTATGCCATTGCCATGCTTTTTTTAAACTGCGGCCTGCGGCTCAGCGAGCTCGCTTCTTTGAATGTTAAGGATCTAAATAAGGATCGTACTTTGCGCATTATCGGCAAGGGTTTCAAGGAGCGCTTGGTCTATTTAAACGACAATGTGGAGCGCTCCATCGACGCCTATTTGCTTGCCCGCAAGACCGAAGGCTTGGCAGATGAAGAGCCGCTGTTTTTGAGCATGCGCAAAACTCGCATGAGCAATCGCTCCATTCAGCATATGTTGGAGAAGCATTTAAAAAATGCCGGCTTCGATACGCGGAAATACACCGTGCATAAATTGCGCCACACGGCCGCCACCTTAATGTATCAGTTCGGCGACGAAGATTTAAAATCACTGCAAGAAATCCTTGGCCACGAATCCATTTCCACGACGCAAATTTATACCCACGTGAATCTGGAAGACATTCGCCACACCATGAATCAAAACCCATTGGCTAATATTGATGATGTAGAAAAAATGCTCGAGGATGCGGAAAAAGAAAATGAGTCAAAGGAATGATATAACCGTATGTTCGAACATACGGTTTAAATTTTTGTACCATTGCTCATAGGTCCTTCGATAAAAACTCCTTTAAGCCGGCTTTATATGTCTATAAATCCTTCTTCATACCATAATTTAGGCTATTACGTCCTTAAAGGGCCTTAGACGCCTTTTAAGAAACTTCCCTGTTTCTTTCATGCAGTTATATGATTTGAACCACAAAAGCCCGCTATTTTGATCCTACGACGTCATTTTTCAGATATGTACATTGGAGTTGCCTTATTGTTTAAATGAGACATGCTTTAGGCCATTGATAGTAACTTTGACAGCATTAAGTATAAGTATAAGGATTAGATGTGGTAATAGAATCTGCCAATAATAACAATAGATTTGTTTGATGATCATTAAAAGCTTTTAAAGGGAAGGTCCGGAATTAATTTACAGATTTTAAAAAATAAACTCCGAAATTAAATTAGAGACTTTGAAAAACAAACTACGGAATCGCACTCAAGATCTTTAAATAAGAAAATAGAAAACTTGTTAGGTCACATAAGAAGACATGATTGCCGCTTTAAAGGCTTTACATAAACCTCAGCTCGTCCTTTCTTTAATGCGATGTATTTAGTCACAAAATCTTTATTTTGTGACTAAATATTTCAGGCCATCTATTTAATGATCCGTTGTTCCTTCTCTTTCCTCTCTTTTATCTCACTAAAAAAGACGACCGAAGTCGCCTTTTTTTATTCCATATTTATTTGGATTTGGAGTTTATCTTCCGAGAAAAAATCGAGAAATCAAAGTCTGCTCTTAAATCTATAACGAAAGATCCCGCTCGTCTAATACGACCATGATTTTGTCGCCGGGTTTTAAAGCGTAGTCGTCACCTAAGTGATTGGCTTCCACCATGCGATCGACCATGAGCCTTATGTCGTCGCCTTCTTCGGCGTAGCTCGTAGCAATGGACCACAGGGTGTCGCCGGGTTGTACCAGGTGTTCTTCCTGCACTTGGTAAGTATTAGTGCGGTTATGTGGCACCGTCGTTCCCATAATGCTCATGAGCAAAAGAATGACGATCGGCAGCAGACGCAGCCGCTTTCTATTTTTTAAAGCCCGGGAAGACGGGCGCGAATTTTTATTATTTTGCTTTTGCATGCTTTTATCCTTTTTCATTTTAGACCTCCATGCAATTGATTCAGACCATTTATTCGAATGTCCGTTCGTACGTTTGTTCTCATTGTATCTGAACAACTGTTCCCTGTCAAGCTTTTTTGAATGTATGTTTGAAATGTTTGTTCGTCTCTGATATACTAAACTTACTTCATGAAAAGGAGCGATTGAAATTTATGTATGAAGATCTTGAAAAACGGGAAATGGAAATTCTCTTTTATATTAAACGCTTTATCGACTCCAAGGGTTACCCCCCTTCTATTCGCGAAATCTGTAATGGCTGCAATATTAAGAGCACCTCGACGGTTCACTCCAATTTAGAAAAGCTGGAGCTGAAAAATTATATTCGCCGCGGCGCCACCATTAACCGCGCCATCGAGGTCATTCACCAAGACGACGATTTTCTTTCGGCAAAAAAGAAAACCACGGACATTCCCATTCTCGGGCGCGTCGCCGCTGGCTTGCCTATTTTGGCATCTGAAAATATTTCTGATACGGTGCCTATGGCCACGGACTTCGTCAATGATCGCAATCTCTTCTTTTTAACGGTTCAAGGCGAAAGTATGATCGAGGTCGGTATTTTAGATGGTGACCAAGTCTTGATCGAACCTACTTCTACTGCCAGAGAGGGCGAAATTATTTTGGCTCTTATCGAAGACGAAGCCACCATTAAAACTTTTTATCGCGACGAGGCCAATCGCCGCTTCCGCCTTCAACCGGAAAACAGTACCATGGATCCCATTTATGTCGACGATTTAAAGATCTTGGGCCGCGTGATCGGTCTCTATCGCCTGTTTTAATATTTAGCCTGATGCCGCCGAGAAAATGCTCGGCGGTTTTTTCTTTTTTCTTACAACTTTTACTGCTTAAAATGAGTATAAAGGTTATAATAGTTGAAAGTCTTCGTTATCTATTTTGGGAGGCAATATGTTATTTTTAAATCAAGACAAAAATTTAATGGCGCTCTTGACCATTCTCTATAAGGAACGGAATAAGTGGATTCAAATGGCTGATTTAGCCGCATTAATCGGCGTTACGCGAAAAACCGTTCGCAATTATATTCTTTCCATTGAGGAAAAATTCAGGGAGCACGTACGCTTTTATTACAACGGCTCCATGGTTTATGTACAATTTCATCCTAATTTCGGCTTAATTAGCATGAAAAAATTACTAATCCGTGAATCTCTTCTCTATAGAATTCTCGTCAATTCTTTTTTTGAACCGGAAACCAAAAAAGCGGAGTTGGCTTTCGAACTCGGTTTCAGTGAAACATCTATTTATCGGCATGCACAAAATTTTAATGAACTCCTCGACAGCGCTTATGAACTGGAATTTTCTTACTCCGATTTCCAATTGCTCGGTGAAGAAGATGAAATTAGAAAGTTTTATGTCAATATGTTTAAGGAGACCATGGTCTTTCCGGGTGAATGGCCCTTTGAGGGCTATGTCTGCGAGGAAGTTATAGATTCTTTTGTCGAGCGCATGTATCGCTTCTTGAACTTCTCCCCTACCCCGGCACAGCACATGTACGTAAAAACCTCGATCGCCGTTTCGTTTGTCCGTTTGATGCAAGGCCATTCCATCCACACGGAAAACTATCGAGACCATTTATTGGAAAAGGCACAGCTCCTCGCCTCCGATGATGTTGTCAATGACATTTGGGATGAAATTTCCTCAAAAGTCGGAGACAATTCCCTGGATGATATTTTAGTGAGCGTTTTATCGATTTTTTACGCCGAGGAAAATCCCATTCTTTTTGACGATCCGAAACTCTTAGACGAACGACTTCGGACCATTAAAAGCAAAGAAGACTTTTTCGAATCTCATATTCCGGGTTTCCTGGAAAAATATGATTTGGACTTAAAGGATCGAGACGAATTGTATCAATCCTTGGCGGCCTATTTTACTTTTCGTTTGGCCAATTTTAAGAAAGAGGAGTTTTTTCTTAAGCGATCGACCTATCTATTGTCCTATATCAGCCTCGCCAATCCCGAATTGCATGAGGAAATCATGGGAATTTTTACGGATTTTGTTCGGGAGTTTCCGGAGTTTTCCGATTACAAAATCGAGGAGCTAACGCTCGCATTCTATGGTTTGTGGCCCGATTTATTGTCTCAACTATTTTATGAGCGACAACCACTTCGCGCCTTGGTGATTAGTCAAAGCGATTCCTTCTTCGGAAAAGCCTTAGTTGAATTGATCAATAAGGGTACGTCGAACTTCATTCAGGCAGAGCTTTATGAGGGCTATCGAATCGATATGGAGGAGCTTACGAAGGCACCTTATGATCTTTTTATTACCGACTTTTTCGTCGAGCCGGCACCGGGCGGCGCGCCGGTTTACACATTCGGTCAGTTGCCTTCGCCTTATGAACTGCAGGGCTTGTGTCGTGATTTACGGCTGAAGCGGCAGGGTTTCAAGCATAAGCAAGCGAAGAGGTCCAATAGCTACACCGACTTATTTGAATTTAAGCGCATTCTTTCCATTTATTCGTAAGTAAAGAAAACTCCCGAGTTTCTCATAAGAGAAGATCTCGGGAGTATTTTATTGCTCTTCTTCAAGGGCGTTGAGCACGCGAATTAAGGCGAGCTTGATGTGTTCGTAGGTGAGTCCGCCTTGGAAATAGACGCGGTAGGGCGGGCGCATGGGTCCGTCGGCGGAAAGTTCGATGCTGCTGCCTTCGATAAAGCCGCCGGCAGCCATTATGACCTGATCTTCGTAGCCGGGCATGTCCCACGGATAGGGTGTCACGTGGGAGTCTACAGGAGAGGCCGCTTGAATGGCGCGGCAGAAGCGGACCAAATTATCCGGCGTTTCGAGAGCAATGGACTGTACGATGTCGCTTCTGGGATCTGACGATGCGGGAACGCAATCGTAGCCCATGTTCTCGAAGGTTTTGGCGAAAAGCATGGCTCCTTTAATGCACTGGACCACGCGGTGGGGCGCGAGAAACAGGCCCATAAGCGTGTTACGGCTTTGGCCGAAGGTAAGGCCGCATTCTTTGCCGATGCCCGGTGCCGTAAGCTCCGAGGCCACCCGTTCGATAAGCGACTCCTTCCCCACGACGTAGCCGCCGGAGAGGCTCAGGCCGCCGCCTGGATTTTTAATGAGGGAGCCGGCCATGATATCCACGCCCACTTCCGTGGGCTCGATTGTTTCCGTAAACTCGCCGTAGCAATTGTCGAGAAAAATAATGCCGTCGAAACTTTTTCTTACTTCATCCACGGCCCGCTTCATCTCATTCACCGTAAAGGCGCGTCGATTTGAGTAGCCCGTGGAGCGCTGCATAATCACCAGATCCGTATCGTGGGAAACGAAATCGGCGATGGCATCGTAGTCGATGGTGCCGTCGACCAAGGGAAGCTCCCGATAATCGACGCCTTTAGATCGTAAATTGCCCGGTGCTTCGCCGGATGTGCCCAGAACTTTATGCAAAGTGTCGTAGGGCGTGCCGGTGATGGAAACGATGGTGTCTCCCGCAGACGTCAATGCCTTGATCGCGAGGGCGATGGCATGAGTGCCGGATACGATATTGGGACGCACCAGGGCATTTTCCGTGCGAAAGAGGGCCGCATAGACGGCCTCCACCTTATCGCGACTTACATCGCCGTAGCCGTAGCCCGTGGTCCAGTTGAAATCCGTGGACGCCAAACGCACGGACTGCATGGCGTTTAATACTTTTTCCTGATTGATCAGACAAATTTCGTCCAGGGCGGCAAAGGGTTCACGAAGACTATTCTCTATCTCCCGCAGATCCGCAATCTGTACCATATTTTTCTCTCTCCAGTTCTAAAATCTTTTCTACTGCTTCTTCTCTCGTCATTTCGGACATGGGAAGAAAGATAGCATCTTCTTCCTTGCGAAACCAGGTCATTTGCCTTTTTGCAAAATTTCTGGAATGTTGCTGTATTTTTTCGATGGTCGTAGCCTCGTCCCACTCCCATTTTAAATATTTCACTACTTCTTTGTAGCCGATGGATCCCATGGGCTTGACATCGTCGCCATAGGTCCTATAGAGGCTTTCTACCTCATCAAACAGCCCGGACGCTACCATTTTGATTACACGGCTGTTAATGCGGTCGTAGAGCGCCTCGCGTTCCCAATCCAATACGATGTATAGGGGGTCGACGTCCTCTCTCACTTTACGGAGCTGTTCCGTTTCCACATGGCCGGATTCGATGCGCTCCAAGGCTCGTATGACGCGGCGCGGATTGTTTAAGTCCACGGCATGGGCCATGGCCTCATCTTTTTCTTTCAAGAGTTCCGCCATGTATTCCAAGCCATGTTCGTCGAAGAGGCGATTTAAATGATTCCGAAGCTCCGATGAAGGTTTCTTGGAAAAATCCAAATCGTAGATCAAACTATGGATATAAAGAGCTGTGCCTCCGCAAACGACGGGAATCTTTCCCTCGGCCCAAAGGCGATGGAAAATCGGCAGAGACGCTTCGTAAAAATCCGCGGCGGAATAAAATTCCTCAGGATTCTTTATATCGATTAAATGATGGACGACGCCGTCCGTTTCATCGGCCGTGATTTTTCCGCTGCCGATGGTAAAGCCGCAGTAGACCTGAACGGAATCCGCAGAAATGACTTCCGTATTCAGCGCTTTGGCCAAGGCCACAGACAGATCCGACTTGCCGGAGCCGGTGGGCCCGGTGATTAAAATTAAGGGCTTCATAGACCCTCCCTTAAAAATAATTTTTCAAAGGCGCGCTTTTCCACGTGAATCATCGTCGGACGACCGTGAGGACAGGTAAAGGGCGTGTCGGCATCGTTTAGTTCGTCCAAAAGGGCGTAGGCTTCGGTTTCGGAAATGGCATCCCCCGCCTTAATGGCGCTTCTGCAGGCGAGGCGCATGATTTTATATATATTTTGCTCCTTCACATGGACGCCGTCATCCAATTGATGGATGGAATCCAGGAAAAATTGCCGGAAGTCGTCGATAAGAATATGTTCCGGCACTTCGCGGATGAGGATATCCTGTTCGCCGAAGACTTCGGGAAAGATGCCCAGTCGCTCGTAATCCGTCCTGTGCATTTCCACCGCCTGCATTTCCTCGGGGCTTAAATGGATGGTTATTGGCGCCAAAAGAAGCTGGGTCGCCACGGCGTGTTCCTGAATCTTCTTGCTGTAGCGCTCGTATAGAATCCGCTCGTGAGCGGCGTGTTGATCTACGACGAGAACGCGATGGTCCCGCTTGTTTTCGAAAAGCAGGTAGGTCTTGAATACCACGGCCAAAAATTCGTATAGGCTTGCGTCCAAGGGCGGTTCATAGGACGGTTCATAGGACGATTCTTTTTCTTCGCCTTCATCTTTAACCGCCGAGTCAATATAAGGTGGTTCTTTATCGTATTCTCTTTCGCTTTCCGCAGCCACCGGCATCTCTTCCGTCAAGACAAAGGCAGGTGCTTTCGGTTTCGGCACCTCTCTTTCCTGCTTTCGCTCCCTGCTCAGTTCAAAAATGGTCTTCTCCGGCACGGGTGCCTCTGTTTTTTCGGTCCCGTCTTTTAAATCGTCCACCGACGGAATTTCCCGCTTCGGCATGAGCTTTTCTTCCACCAGACGCTCTAGAATCGTCGTCAATTGATTTTCATTGGAAAGACGAATGGTTTGCTTCTGGGGATGGATGTTTACGTCGATTAAAATGGGGTCGATTGTAATGTATAGGACGTAAACCGGATAGTGGTTCAATGGAATCAATGATCGATAGATCTTTCGAATGGCCTGGGCGATGTCGTTACTCCTCACCCCCCTGCCGTTGACGAAGAGAAATTCCCGATCCGGCGACGAGCGGTGAAGCAAATTATTGGAGACAAAGCCTTCGATTTGGTAAGACTCCGTTTCAAAGGAAATGGGCAACAGATTTCTGGCGATGTCTTTGCCTAAGATCGAATAGATGTGATTGATCTTGTTCTCGGCGCTTTGGGAATGCAAGAGAGTCTTCTGATTGCGGGATAAGTGGATGGACACATCTTGATGGCTCAGGGCTAAGAGCTCCACCACCTCTACGATTCGACGAACTTCCTTCGCCGTAGTGTTCAGAAACTTTTTCCTCACCGGCGTGTTGTAAAAGATATCTCTCACGATCATGGTAGTGCCTACCGGTGCCCCTACGGGCTCGCCGCGAGAGACGACGCCTTTTTCAACGGTAAATTTGTAAGCGAAGTCGCTGTCCGCCGTCTTCGTGACGCATTCCACTTGGCTGATATTGGCGATGCTCGCCAAGGCTTCGCCGCGAAAGCCCAGGCTGGTAATCATATCCAAATCGGAAATGGTACGCAGCTTCGATGTGGCGTGTCGGGCAAAAGCCTTGGGTACTTGGCTCTTATCCATGCCCGTGCCGTTGTCGGCGATGCGAATTTCATCCAGAAGATTGTCTGAAAGACGAATGCTGATTCGATCGGCACCGGCATCCATGGCGTTTTCGACCAATTCTTTAATAATGGAGGCGGGGTTTTCTATGATTTCGCCGGCGGCGATTTGAGAAATCGTCTGATCGCTCAGTGCATAGATTTCATGCATCAACATCCTCCTTTAAAGATTCCAGTAACATCAAAGCTTCCAATGGCGTCGTGTGGTTAATGTCGATGGAGCGAATTTTCTCACGTAAAGGATCCGGTCCCTTTTCCGAAACGACGCTTTTTTCCTCCACCCGTTCGGCAATCTTTCCGTCTTCCTTCGATTCCAGATGGTTCAGCACATCTCGTGCACGATCGATGACTTCTTCCTTGACGCCGGCGAGCTTCGCCACATCGATGCCGAAGGAGTAATTGCTTTGTCCCACGACGAGCTTTCGTAAAAAGCGTATCTCGTCGTCTACTTCTTCCGTGGCCACGGTGACATTTAAAATGCCGTCGTAGCGATCCTCCAATTCCGTCAGCTCGAAATAGTGAGTGGCAAAGAGGGTTTTCGCCCGCACGTCATTGCAAATGTATTCGATAATGGACCAGGCGATGGATAGGCCGTCGTAGGTGCTGGTGCCGCGACCCACTTCGTCAAATAAAATCAGGGACCTGGCCGTAGCCAGACGCAAAATCTCCGCCACTTCCGTCATCTCCACCATAAAAGTGGATTGACCCCGCGTCAGGTAATCGGAGGCGCCGATCCGCGTAAAGATCTGATCCACCAAGGGAAGGTCGGCTGCATCGGCCGGTACAAAGGAGCCGATCTGAGCCATAATCTGAATCAAGGCCACTTGCCGCATATAGGTGGATTTGCCCGCCATGTTCGGCCCCGTAATAATTTGCAGAAGCACCTTCTCGTCGTCGAGATAAGTGTCGTTAGGGATGTAGGGGTCCTCCATAGACTGCTCGACCACGGGATGGCGACCGCCTTTTATGGAGATCACGCCCTTGTCGTTAAAGGTGGGTCGAATGTAGTGGTGGCGTTCAGCAATAGTGGCCAAAGAACATGCCACATCCAGCTTTTGTACAGCTTCCGACAGCTTTTGAATGGATAGAAGATTGGAGCGAATGGTTTGTTGAATTCCTTCCAGCAAATCCAGCTGACGCGCTAGGGCACGCTCTTTTGCGTGAAGAATTTCCTCTTCCCTGTCCTTTAATTCCTCTGTAAAAAAGCGCTCGCTGCCCACCAGGGTTTGTTTGCGAATAAAATGATCAGGCGCTTGGTTTACATAAGACTTGGACACCTCGAAAAAGTAGCCGAGAATTTTATTGTACTTAATTCGCAAATTCTTTATGCCGCTCGCTTCCCGCTCTTTTTCTTCTAGCTGCAAAATCCACTGCTTGCCGCTTTCGGATAGGGCGAAAAGGCGGTCCAACTCCTCGTCGAAGCCTTCGGCCATAAAACGCTGTTCGCGGAAGTTGACGGGCACGTCTTCGATAAATGTTTCTTTCAACTGTTCCGATAGATCCCACATGAGATCCACGCCGTCGAAAAGGCGGAGCAGGGCACTATTGTCTGCATTTTCGAGAAGTCGCACGATCTCCTGCACGGCATCCAAACTTTTTTCCAGCCGCTGAATCTGTTTCGGCGTCATGGTTTCGTTGGCGATGTAGATGGACAGGCGATCGATGTCGTAAATCGCCGCCAACTGTTCACGAATATCGTCAAATAGAATTCGATTGCCGTGAAGGGCATCGATGCGGTCGTAACGATCATTTAAGGCATCGGCGTCCATTAAGGGATGCAGAATAGCCGTACGAAGGTAGCGACTGCCCATTTTCGTCTTGCATCGATCCAAAATGGCGTAGAGGGAATGTTCCTTTTCGTTGTCGTGGCTGTTGCTTACCAGCTCCAAATTGCGAATGGTCGTCTCCGACAAATCCATGGTATCGTCGTGATCCTTGCGCTCGGCAATATGGAGGTGATTCTGTTTATGTTGCTGGGTCGCTTCCAAATAGGCCAATAAATTGGCGAGGGACAAGCTGTCGTAATCGATGCCCCGATTTAATTCGGCGTAATCGGCCAAAAGTGAGCGATTGTCTTCCGTCACTTCTGTCGTCTTCAAGACGTGATGACGACGCGCCAGCTTATGGATAATCTTTTTTTCCTTAAAGCCGTCTTCGTAAAGGATCTCCGTAGGACGATAGAGGGCGAATTGCTTTTCGAGAAAGCTTTCCGTTTCCCGCTTGTCCCAGCACACCTTGCGCTCCAGGACCAATGTCCCGGAAGGATAGTCGCAATGCACAAGCTCCACGATTTTCCCCCCTTGGGCGATTGAGGTCAGTATGCGGGGCTCGTCTGTGTCGTCCTCGTCGATAAAAGTGCCCGGCGTAATGACCTTTGTGACTTCTCTCTTCACCAGGCCCTTCGCCTCTTTGGGATCTTCCACTTGATCGCAAATGCTCACGGAATAACCCATTTTCACCAGCCGCTTCACGTATTGATTGGCCACGCGATAGGGCACGCCGCACATGGGGATTTTGTCTTCCAGACCTCCGCTTTTTTTAGTTAATGTTAGATCCAGCAGGTCGGATACGACGATGGCATCGTTAAAAAAGAGCTCGTAAAAATCCCCGAGGCGATAAAACAAAAAGGCATCGGGGTTTTCATTTTTTGTTTCGACGTAATGGCGCATAGCCGGCGTCAATTTTTCGAAATCACTGCTTTCCATGAACGATTTCTCCTTCTAAAGAGAATGTATTGCCTCCCGTAATCTTTACTTGCGCTATGCGACCGATGTATTCCGGATCGTAGGGTGCGTGGACCAATTTAAAACCGCTAGTGCGTCCGCTCATTTTCGTCGGATCGTTTTTGCTCGCCGATTCGAACAAGACTTCCTGTACGGTACCGTGTAAAGCCTCGTACTTTTCCCGTTGTATGGCATACACTGCATCCAAGAGCCGCTGGAATCGCGCATCTTTTACTTCCTTAGGCACCTGATCTTCCATTTTGTCGGCACGAGTGCCTTCTCGTCTGGAGTAAATAAAGGTAAAGGCATTGTCGTACTTCACGCGCTTCACCAGATCCAAAGTGTCTTCGAAGTCCTCTTCCGTTTCCCCGGGAAAGCCCACCATAATATCGGTGGAAAGGGAAATATCCGGGCGAACGGAGCGCACTTTATCGATCAGCGTAAAGTAATCTTCCCGCGTGTAGTGGCGGTTCATCATTTTCAGCACGCGATCGGAACCCGATTGCACGGGCAAATGCAGATAATTGGCAAGCTTCGGCAAATCCTTAAAGCAGGCGATTAAGTCGTCGGACATATCCTTGGGATGGGAGGTCATAAAGTGGATGCGGTCGATTCCCTCCACCTCGTGTACCATGCGCAGAAGCTCGGCGAAGGTGGTCTTCTCTTCTAAATTTTTTCCGTAGGAATTGACATTTTGTCCCAAAAGAGTTACTTCGTTAACGCCGTCGGCCACCAGATTCTTGATTTCATCTAAAATATCTTCCGGCTCTCTGGACACTTCCCGGCCCCGGGTATAGGGCACGATACAGTAGGTGCAGAAATTATTGCAGCCATAAACGATGTTGACGTATGCGGCATTGCTCGCCGTTCTGGAATAAATCTGATTGTCGAAATTGGTGTAGCTTTCGTCGATTTCCACCACGGCATTTTTCCTATCGTCGCTCTCCAAAATTAATTGAGGCAGACGGTAAATATTATTGGTACCGAAGACGATGTCGACATGATTAAACGTATTAAGTACGTAGTCTCGGGATTCCTTTCGTTGCATCATGCAACCGCAGACCGCCACTTTCAGTTTTTTATTTTTCTTTTTAATGTGCTTTAAGCGACCGATATGACCGATGACTTTGTCTTCCGCACTATGGCGAACGGAGCAGGTATTGATAATCGACAGGTCGGCATCTTCTTCTCTGTCGATTTCTTTAAAGCCCATTGTATTTAATAAGGTTTTTATTTTTTCGGAATCGTGTTCGTTCATCTGGCATCCATGAGTGGTGATGACGTAAGTTTCGCCGCCGTGGACTTCCTTGACACGATCGATTAAATGTTGAAATTGCTCTTCCATGCTTACTCCTTTGATTAACAGTACCCTTAATTATACCATAGTTGAAATTAAAATTTCGGGCATGAAAAAAAGACATCCGAAGATGTCTTTTCAGATCTTAGTAAGCGACGAATGCTTTTGCCTTGGTGTGGCAGATGGGGCATTCTTCTTCGTTTGCATCGAAGGTGATGTAACCGCAAACGGGGCAGAGAAGAATGTCTTCAGCATCCAAGTCTTTACCTGCATCAACTGCTTTTTTCGCTTCTTCGTAGCGAACGGCGTGGATCTTTTCAGCTTCAATAGCATATTCCATAGCCTTGACCGCTTCTTTTTCCCCTTGCATCTTAGCGACTTCAATAAAAGCGGGATACATTTCAGTAAATTCAAAGGTTTCGCCGTCGATACCCTTTTGAAGGTTTTCAGAGGTGCTTCCGATTCCGAAGCCTGCCATACTGGTGACGGGGAAATCGCCGTGCACATCTTTCATAGCTTTGAAGTGCAGGGTTGCGTGGACTCTTTCGGCTTCGCCGGTGCAGTTAAAGAGTCTTTCGACATTGGGGAAACCTTCTTTGGCAGCGGTTTTCGCCCAAATACCGTAACGCATATGTGCTTGGCTTTCGCCACCAAAAGCACTTCTTAAGTTGTCTTGAGTCATTGCGTGCATAATAATGCCTCCTTATATCTTGTTGCTTTTCGCTCGTTCATCATATCACGTAATTGATAATAAAACAAGTTTTTGAGCTAACCGATAAGAGGTCTAGTCCACGCTTTCGATCTTCGCTGCTTGATCCGCCGCAGTCAGGGCATCAATGAGATCGTCCAGATCGCCGTTATTGATATCGTCTATGCGGTGACTGGTGTAATTGATACGGTGATCCGTCACACGGCCTTGAGGATAGTTGTAGGTGCGAATCCGTTCGGAACGATCGCCGGAGCCGATTTGGGATTTCTTTTCCTTGCTGACAGCATCTTCCTGTTTTTGAAGCTCCATATCGTAAAGCTTCGCCTTCAAAATTTTAAAAGCCTTGTCCTTGTTTTTCAATTGGCTCTTCTCGTCCTGGCAACTGACGACGATCCCCGTGGGTTCGTGGGTCAGGCGAACGGCGGAGTCCGTGGTGTTAACCGACTGGCCGCCGTTTCCGGAGGAGCGGAACACGTCGACCCGTACGTCGTTGGGGTCGATCTCGATCTCCACATCGTCGATTTCCGGCATGACGATGACCGTGGCCGTTGATGTATGAATGCGACCGGAAGATTCCGTTTCGGGCACCCGTTGCACACGGTGAACCCCCGATTCGTATTTTAGTCGGGAATAGGCGCCCTTGCCTTGAATCAAAAGAATGGCTTCTTTAAAACCGCCGATGCCGTTTTCGTTACTGGACATGAGCTCCGACTTCCAGTTGTGATTGTCGGCGTAGTGAATGTATTGGCGCAAGAGCACGCCGGCGAAAAGCGCCGCTTCGTCGCCGCCGGCACCGCCACGGATTTCGACGATGACGTTTTTGTCGTCGTTTTCGTCTTTGGGAATCAAGAGAATCTTCAATTCTTCTTCGATTTCAGCCAAGCGTTCTTCTTCTATCTTCAATTCCTCTTTCACCAGCTCGCGCATTTCGTCGTCGATCTTCTCGTCAAACATGCTCTTGTTTTCGGCGATGGCTTCGGAGGTTTCAGTATATTCTCTGTATTTTTTTACGATGGGTTCGATTTCCGCGTGTTCGATGGCCGTTTTTTGAAGCAATTTGCTGTCGCTTTGCACCTTGGGATCCATCATCATATCGTTTAATTCATTATAGCGATCTTCATATACCGATAAGTTTTCAAACATTTTCTATCCTCCCGTAAACGACGCGATCCAAACCGCTGAAATCTTTCTCGCAACCGATGGCCGAAAAACGATGTTCACGTAATAATTTTTCCACGTCTTCTCTCTGTTTGGCGCCGATCTCAAAAACCAGGTAACCGCCGCGATTTAAATACTTCGGAGCCTCAACCGTAATTTTTCGGTAGAAATCCAATCCGTCCTCACCGCCGTAGAGCGCCCCTTCCGGTTCGTAATCGGCGACGCTTTTATCCAGATTTTCCATTTCCTCGGCCGTAATATAAGGCGGATTGGAATAGATTATATCGTAAGTTCCCCGCACCTGTGTAAAAAGATCGGATTCCATAAAGCACACATTTTCTACGCCGTGATGCTTTGCGTTTAATACGGCAACATCCAGGGCATCGGATGAAATATCCACAGCATGAACCTGTGATTCGGGAAAAAGTCGAGCCAAGGTAATGGCCACGCAGCCGGAGCCCGTGCCGATTTCAAGGATGGACTCGGCATTCGGCGCCAGGGCTTTGATACAATCCACACTTCTTTCCGTATCGTAGCGGGGAATCAAGACCCTCTCGTCGACGTAAAATTTTTCGCCGTAGAAATATTCCTGTTTCAACGCATAGGCCATGGGCTTTCCACTTGCCATGTCGCCAATCACTCGACGCAACTCTGCAATTTCGGAATCCGTCAGATTTTTCTCCGGATAAAGAAGCAAGGCCTTTTGATCCAGTTGAAAGAGGGCGTCGAAGACAAGGTATGCGCGACGTCGATCCCCTTCTAAGGCCGCAGAAGCCTCTCCAAAGGCTTTCTTTACTTCCATAGGTCGCTTTCCCCTGCTTCGGGAAGAACCGCCTTTAAAGAGGCGATACCCACTTCGATTTGGCTGTCGTCCGGCTCGCGCACGGTGAAATGTTTTTGAATCATGAGGCCCGGGTAGCGCAGGGCCATAGTGAGGGGCGTGTCGTATTTGCCGATGAGACGGTTCACTTCATAGCTGATTCCCGCAATTAAGGGAAAGATTAAGATGCGCACGAGGATGCGACCGATAAAAGAAGGCCAGCCGAAGAAGGACAATATAATGACCGATAAGATCAACACCATAAACAAAAAGCTGGTTCCGCATCGAGGATGCAGACGGGAATACTTCCGTACTTCCTCCACCTCCAAGGGTGCGCCGGCCTCGTAGCACGCGATGGATTTATGCTCCGCCCCGTGGTACTCGAAGACGCGGCCGATATCTTTTTGTTTAGAGATTAATGCCATATAGGCAAAGAAAATTCCGATACGGAAAACCCCTTCCACCAGATTCAGCAGAAAGGAACTTTCAATATGGCGTTGGAAGAATGTGGCCAGTGCGTTAGGAAGCACCATGAAAAAAAGAACGGCTAATAAAAACGAAAAAGCTACCGTAAAAATCTGCTCCATCTTTTCGCCGTGTTCCGGGAAATGTTCTCTGAAAAAGCCTTCATCGGCCCCTTCCTCCTCTTCCCAAAAAGAGGCGGAATACATAATGGCATCAACGCCGATAACCATGGCCTCGATTAATTTCACGGCACCTCGCAATATAGGCCAATTTAAAAAGGGATACTTGTCGGCGACGCTCTTGTTCTTTCCCGTGCGAAGGGCGATCTCGCCGTCGGGCTTCCTTACGGCATACGCTGTCTTGGAAGGCCCCCGCATCATCACGCCTTCGATAAGGGCTTGGCCGCCGATGGTCGTCTTAAAGGATTCGTTCATAGATTGGTGAAACTCCTTAAAAAAAAGGCCCGCTTTCACGGGCCGTCTTTTATGATCTTTTGTATTTTTTGTTAAATTTATCAATACGTCCGCCCGTATCAGTAAACTTTTGACGTCCTGTGAAGAAAGGATGACATTCGGAACAAACTTCCACTTTTAAATCCTCTTTTACAGAGCCCGTCTTGAAGGTGTTGCCACATGCACAAGTGACCGTCGCTTCTTTGTATTCGGGATGGATACCTTTTTTCATCTGTCCACACTCCTTTCTCTAAAAATTTAATTCGTATTACTAACTTTTATAGGATAGCATACTTTCTTCTTTTTGTCAATTTACTTTGCGTACTCGGGCTTGTTCTTTAAATCGTGAACGCTGTCGATAAAGCGTACCGTCTTCGAAGGCAGCCGCAGTACCATGGATTGCGTCGTCGCCTTATTGTCCTTCATGTAGCGAACGCCCTTGAGCAAATCGCCGTTGGAGACACCGGTAGCGGCAAAGATCACTTCATCGCCCTTTACTAAGTCTTCAATGGTAAAGATCTTTTCGGGATCAGCGCCGCTTTTTGCGACACGTTCTTTTTGCGCATCGTCGGTAGCGACGAGCTTTCCCTGGAAGTCGCCACCGAGGCATTTTAAAGCAGCCGCTGCAATGACGCCTTCCGGTGCGCCGCCTATACCCATTATCATATCAATACCGCTCTCTTCAAAGCAAGTGTAAATGGCGGTAACGATATCGCCGTCTTTGATTTTTTTAATGCGGGCGCCGGTGGCGCGTATTTGTTTGATCAAATCGTCGTGTCTCGGACGATCGAGAACGGAAATGGTCATTTCCTCCGGAGCTTTGCCGATGGCTTCGGACACGCGACGAATATTTTCTTCTACGGAGTCTTCCAAGCGAATGGCCCCTTTAGCCTTGGGACCCGCGGCGATTTTTTTCATGTAGACGTCCGGTGCGTGCAACAAGCAGCCTTCCGGTGCCACGGCGACAACGGCTATGGCGTTGTTCATGCCGTTGGCGATGGCCGTCGTCCCGTCAATGGGGTCTACGGCAATGTCAACGGCTTCGTCGGATTGATGGCGCGTGCCGATTTCTTCACCGATATAAAGCATGGGCGCTTCGTCGATTTCGCCTTCGCCGATTACGACGGTTCCGCGAATGTGAACCGTATCAAACATGCGGCGCATGGCATCGACGGCAGCCCCGTCGGCGCCGTTTTTGTCGCCTTTTCCGAGAAAGCGTGCTCCGCTTAATGCGGCCGCTTCCGTTACCCGTGCTAAGTTTAAACTGAGATCTCTATCCATTGGCTCTCTTCGTCCCTTCAAAATCCTTGTTAAATTGATCGATGCCCTTGTCCGTCAAGGGATGTTTCAACATTTGCTTAAACACCTTGTAAGGCACGGTGGCGATGTGCGCCCCTGCCTCCGCCGCTTCTTTCACGTGCATGGGGTGGCGAATGCTTGCGGCGATCATTTCGCAGTCGTAGCCGTAGTATTCCATGATTTCCGAAAGGTCGTGTACCAATTCCATGCCGTCGTGGCCGATGTCGTCGAGCCGCCCGATAAATGGGCTGATAAATGAGGCGCCGGCCGCCATGGCTAAAAGACCTTGGTTTACGGAAAAAATCAAAGTGCAATTCGTGCGAATGCCTTCTTTTTTCAGGGTGCGTATGGCCTTCAAGCCTTCTTCGTTCATGGGAACCTTGATGACGATGTTCTTATGGATGGCGGCGAGCTTTTTTCCTTCGGCGATCATGCCCTCGGCATCCATAGCCGTCACTTCCGCACTGATGGGACCGTCGACGATGGATGCAATCTCTTCGATGACATCTTCGAAAACCACGTCCTTCTCCTTAGCGATAAGGGAAGGATTGGTGGTTACACCGTTCAGGACGCCCCAAGCTTCTATTTCTTTAATCTCCGCAATATTCGCCGTATCGATGAAAAACTTCATTATTTCCAAGCCTTTGCATCGCTGCCGAATACTTTGATTTTTTCCTTTACCGTTTCGGCCATGGCAGCGCGAGCCGGTTTCAAAATCTTTCTCGGGTCGATTTCATCGGGATTTTCGGTGACAAAAGCCTTTACCGAGCCGGCAAAGCTGGCGCGAATGTCCGTGTCGATATTGATCTTGCGAATCCCTGCGCCGACGGCTTTTTCCAAAGTGTCGTAGGGAACGCCGCTGGAGCCGTGAAGAACCAAGGGAACGCTGACGACGCGGTCGATTTCTTTAATGCGATCAATATCCACTTTCGGCTCGCCTTTATAGACACCGTGTGCCGTGCCGACGGCAATGGCCAAGCTATCCACACCGGTCTCTTCCACAAAAATACGGGCTTCTTCGGGATCGGTATAGGTGGCTTCCGCTTCAGAAACCACGATTTGATCTTCCGTGCCGCCGATTTTGCCCAGTTCAGCTTCCACGGAAACGCCGACGGCGTGCGCGATTTTTACGATTTCTTTCGTCAAGCGGATGTTTTCTTCCAGTTCGTGCTTCGATGCGTCGATCATCACGGATGTAAAGCCGTTGCGAATACAGCTCATGATTTCGTTAAAATCAGTGCCGTGGTCCAAGTGCAAAGCGATGGGCACGTCGATTTGTTGTGCCGTGGTCTTTACCAGGGATGTGATGTATTCGATGCCGGCATATTTAATGGCACCTTGAGATGCCTGTAAAATGACCGGAGCGCGAAGTTCATCGGCCGCTTGGGCGATGGCCTGAATAATTTCCATATTGTTGACATTAAAGGCGCCGACGGCATAACCGTGTTCGTCCGCATGTTGTAAAATTTGTTTTCCCGTTACTAACATTTTATCGTCCTTTCTTTTCCGAGGATTCCAAGAGCACCACCGCCATGGCGGTCATGCCTTCTCCCCTTCCTTCATACCCCATTTGTTCACTGGTCGTCGCTTTAATCGAGACGTCGCTTAAATCTTTTTCGCAAACCTCGGCGATGTTCTCCCGCATGGCGGTGATATAGGGCGCGAGCTTCGGCTTCTGAGCAATAATGGTCGCATCGATATTGCCGATAACATACCCTTCTTTCTTTACGAGGGCCATGACCTGCTTAAACATTTCCATGCTCGAAGCGTCTTTGTAGGCCGGGTCCGTATCCGGAAAATGCTTCCCGATATCGCCCATGGCCAAGGCGCCAAGGATGGCATCCTCGATGGCGTGAACGAGAACATCGGCGTCGCTGTGACCCAAGAGTCCTCGTTCATAAGGTATATCCACACCGCCGAGAACCAGTTTTCTTCCTTCGACTAATTGATGGACGTCGTATCCAATTCCAATTCTCATGTGCCCTTCCTATCTGAATAGATGGCGTCGGCAAAGATCAAATCTTCCGGCGTTGTGATTTTAATATTGTTATAGGAACCGCGAATTAACTTCACCTTTCGACCCGTCTTCTCCACCAGGGAGCAGTCGTCGGTTCCGTAGTAACCTTCGTCATAGGCCTGGATATAGGCTCGAACCAAAATATCCTTTTGAAAGCCCTGTGGCGTCTGAATGGCAAAGAGCTTCGACCGATCGGGGGTGACGCCGCTCCACCGTCCGTCTTCGCTGATTTTTACCGTATCTTTCATCGGAGTCGACAGGCAGCATGCGCCACTCTCCTCGGCTCCTTCGATAACCGCCAGCACTTCTTCTTTCGTTACGAAGGGTCTGGCACCGTCGTGGGTCAGGACGATACCGTCCCAGTCCCTTAAAAACTGAAGCCCTTCCCAAATGGTGTCCTGGCGTTCGTCGCCGCCGACGACCATGTAGATGCTGTGATTTAAGTCCATGTCTTCCAGAATATCTTTCATCATGGCTTCCTCGCCTTCGCGAATTAAAAGCACGAGAAAGGTAATTTCGTCCATGTCGTCGAATATTTCGATGGTGTGGCGCACCATGGGTTTGTCGTGAATCGGCAGATACTGCTTGTTCTGCTTTAGATTCATGCGCTTTCCCATGCCCGCTGCGGCGATCATGACGCAAACCTCGCGATCAATCATCGTCGTCCTCCAATTGAATGTCAGAGGCGTTGAAATCGATATTGTTTAGAGCATAGGCGATAATATCCCGTGCCATAGGTGCTGCCACACTGCCGCCGGATCTGCCCGCCTGCTCGACGATGACGGCGACGGCGATTTGCGGATCTTCTGCCGGCGCAAAGCCGATAAACCACGCGTGGTTTTCTCCGGACGCATTTTCCGCCGAACCGGTCTTGCCTGCCACTTGAGTATTTCTTAAAGCGGCTCTGCGGCCCGTCCCGTCTTGAACGACGGAGATCATATACTTGGTCAGCTTCTTTGCAATCTCCGGCGTGGTGGATTCGATTAACACCTTAGGCTCTTTCGTTTCAATAGCCGATCCTTTTGTGTCTTCCACTTCTTTAACCAAAATAGGTTGCATCATCTTCCCGTCATTGGCCACCGCCGATGCGACCATGGCCATGTGAAGGGGCGTCGCCAAGACATCCCCCTGCCCTATAGCCGATGCGGCTAAAGTCGTTTTCGGCAAATTCTTTTTATAGTCAAAGACCGAAACCGACACGGGCAGATCGAAGGGAATTTTGCTGTTGAAGTAGAATTTATCGGCGGCCCCGCCCAGGTTGTCCTTTCCTAATTTCGAACCCTTTTCGACAAAATAAGTGTTGATGGATTTTACCAAGGCTTCTTGCAGATCCACGGAGCCGTATTGAGCGCCCTCAGCGTTTTTAAACGTTCGGCCGTCGATGACTTGAGAGCCTTTATCTTCATAGTCTAAATCGATGCGATCTTGACTTAAAAGAGACGTCGCAGTTATAAGCTTAAAAGTTGACCCCGGCGGGTAGCGACCGTTAATGGATCGATTCAGCAATGCGCCGGATTCATTCTTCTGCAGCTCGTTCCAATCCTGGGCGATGGTCGATGCATTAAAATCGGGTAAAGAGACCATGGCGTAAATTTCCCCGGTTTTCGGGTTCATGACCACGATGCTGCCTTTTTTCGCATTTTCTTCCAACATTTCCCGCGCCTTGGATTGGACTTGGGTGTCGATGGTAAGAACCAAGGAGTTGCCGTCTTGTTTTTTCGAGCGAATCATATCGGAAATCGCCTTTAAGGTGCGATTGCCGTTGCGATTCAACAAATAGTCGTTGTAAGAAGATTCCAAGCCGCTCTTTCCCAAAGAGGGATGAGAGTAGCCGATAATGTGGGAATACAAAATCGGATAGGCGTATTCCCTGCGGTAATTCCCCGGCTCCCCTTTCGACGTAGCCAGAACTTCGCCGTTGCGGTCGTAAATATCTCCGCGCTTAATCTGGGCCTCTTCAATATAGCCCCGACGATTTGACGGATTCTTCTTTACCTCTTCCGCCTGGAAGAAATAAAAGTAGGTCAAATAGATAATGCAAGATAAAAATAAAAGGATCAATCCGGCGAGCAAAATAATGATGCGCTTATTTTCTGATCGGTTCACTGCTCACCTCGCCTTTCATAATTTCCCGCTCGTATTTCCACGATAAGTCTTCCGATGCGACCTGTAAAATACCCAGGGCGATAAAGCTGGACAGGATCGAGCTGCCGCCGTAGGACATAAAGGGCAGCGTGATCCCCGTCATGGGTATCAGCTTGATGACGCCGCCGATATTTAAAAAGGCCTGGACGGAAATAAGCACCGTCGCCGAAATGGCGAGCATGCGATAAAACTTATACTCTTGCTCCAAAGCGATCTTGATGCCGCGATAGATTAAGAGGATGTACAAGAGGATAATAGCAAATCCCGCAAACAGACCCATTTCTTCGCATATAACCGGGAAGATGAAGTCCGATACGGCGACGGGTATTAACTCCGGATGGCCGAAGCCGATGCCGGCGCCGAAAAATCCCCCTTCCGCAATGGCAAAAAGAGATTGAACGATTTGTCTTCCCGTGCTGTAAGCATAGGTCCAGGGATCGAGCCAAATATCGATTCTGGTACGCACGTGGCCGAAAAGGAAGTAGCCCAGCACGCCCCCCAAAGCCAAAAGGCCCAGGTTGATGAAAAAGGCCTTAATGTCCGGGTCGTAGACGAATTGAATGGCGATGTACATGGCCATAAACAGAACGGCTGTCCCCAAATCCCGCTGAATAAACAAAAGCAGGACGAAAAAGTAAATAACCGCCATGATGATATAGCTGGTGTAGGGATATTTCTTGTATTTTTCGTAATTGCTGTAAAAGCTGCCTAAGATAAACATAAGCAGGATCTTGATAAACTCCGTCGGTTGAAAGACGATGGACCCGATACTGAGCCAGTTTCTCGCACCCCGCACGGTATTGCCGAATATCAGCGTCGATAGAAACAACAGAACGCTGATCAGTAAGGCTAGAGAGCCGTAGCGTTCAACCCGAGGAACGATGCGAACGACAAAGTAAGTGGCGTAAAAAAACAATACCCCTATAAATGCCCATTGAAGTTGCTTAATCCCCGTCTCCGGCTGAATGCGGAAAATCGTGATTATGCCGATGGTCAAAAGAAGGGATACGATTAAGAAAATGTAATTATCGCCGGTGGTAATTTTTCCCAGGATAAAATTGGAAATGTAGATGACAAAAATAAGACCGCCCGTTAAAAATAACAACTGGCGATCCAGATGCCCTTCGTAGGTGTAAAAAACCAATGCGATGGACAAAATTTCTAAAACGAGCAGTATGTCTCGCGGACGTCTGAAAATTTTTTTATCCACTGTATCACCTACTTTGGTCGACAAATAAGAATTGAATGAAACCTACGCCGATGCGGTCGCCGTTCTTCAATTCCGTTTCCTCGTGAAGGGTTTGGCCGTTTAAAAAGGTTCCGTTGGCGCTGTTTAAATCGCGAATGTAATAGTGGCCGTTTTCCTTTTCAATGAGCAAATGATTCTTCGAAACGAAATTATCTTTAATGACGATGTCATTTTTACTGCTCCGTCCCAATTTCGTTAAGCCGCGCAAGACGTAGTATTCCTGCATTTTAAAGTTCAGTGAATCCAATCGATTGACGACTTTCAAATACGCTTCATCCTTGCCTATATCCATGGACTGCATGGAGCGAATATCTAAGTAAATCATGCGAATGATCGTAAAAATAAACAGGTATATAATCAGAATGAAGATGTATTTGAAAATCTGTGATATTATTGCCATTCCGCACCTCTTCTCAATTTTACATAAATAGTATCACAGCAAGGGTTCATTTTCAACGTTTCCGCAGCTTCAAAGGCCGGGAACATCGAGAAGAAAAATCTAATTTATGTTAAAATATATCGGTGATACCTATGGAAATTATGAGAATAAAAAAAGAGGGCGGACGCTACGTCCTGCACCTTTCAAATAACGAAACACTGTCTCTGAAAGAGTCGGTTTTTGTTCGCCACAATTTATATAAGGGAAAGGAAATCGACGGGGATCAAATCGCCGCCATCGTCTTCGACGGCGAGCGACAAGACGGAATCGATCTCGCCTTGAAGAAATTAACCAACCGGAAAACAGAGCATGAAATTCGAACGCTTCTGTCTTCGGAAAATTTCGATGAAGAAGTCATCGATGAAGTCGTGAATTACTTAATCGAGTACGGCTTTGTGGACGACGAGTCCTATGCCCTCTTATTCTGTCGAGATAAACGAAACATTAACGGTTACGGGCCGGTAAAAATCGCCTATATCCTTCGCCAAAAGGGCGTCGACGATGCCACTATCGCCCGCGGCCTGGAAGAATATACGGCGGATGTGGAACAAGCGATGATCGCATCCATCGTCGAAAAAAAATACCTTCGCGACGGCATTCTTGTAAAGGAACGAGAAAAGATCATCCGCTTCCTCCTTTCGAGGGGCTTTCACTACAGCGAAATTAAAGAAGTGTTGAAGCGATGGAAAAACTGAGCAAACATTACGTCTATATACTTCTGTGTAGGGATGGCACTTTATATACGGGCTACACGACGGATCCCGCAAGACGCCTCGAGGAACACAATAAGGGCACGGGTGCCAAGTACACCCGCTCTCGCCTCCCCGTCTCCATGGTCTATATAGAAGAGGGAGAAGATCTGTCCTGGGGGCTTCGTCGCGAAGCCGCCATAAAGAAATTGACACGCAGAGAGAAATTAAAACTGATAGAGAAAGCAGGTGATATCCATGGAAAAACGCCACGTCGGTAATTTAAACGAAGCCAAGAGCATGATAAACTTGGCCATGATCACCGGTCAAATGCTGATAAAAAATGGTGCGGAAATTTACCGCTCCGAAGACACCATTGTGCGTATGTGCGCTTGTGTGGAAGAAATCCGAGAGGTGGAAGTCTTTGCCCTGAGTTCTGCGATCTTCGTATCCGCTCAGTACGAGGGCGAAACCATCACGATGTTTAAGGACATCAAAAACCAAGGCGTACACTTGTCCCGCATCGATGCCATCAATTCTTTTTCCAGAAATTTCGTATCCGGCACCATTTCTCTGGACGATGCCCGTAGTGAACTGCTGGCGATTTCCTCTATGGAAAAATGTTCGCTACCCATGTCCATGTTTTTTATCGGACTCTGTAGTGCGTCTTTTGCTGTCATGTTCGGCGGGGATTGGTATGATTTCGGCTACACTTTCTTCGTCGGCATGGTATTAAGTTTTTGTATGCGCACTACTTCACGATACAATATAAATTTCTTCGCAGATACGCTCATCGGCACCATGGTCGTGTCCATCCTCGCATTTATCGGAGCAAATGCTACGAATCGGCTTCATATGGACATGATCATTATCGGATCCATTATGCCTTTAGTCCCCGGGATGCAAATCACCAATTCACTCAGGGACATTATGAGCGGGGACTTTGTCTCCGGCATGATCGGAATTACAAAGGGAATTTTCGTCGCTCTCGCCATCGCATTAGGCGTCGGCTTTATTTTAAACATACAAAAGATTATCGGAGGCTGATATGGAACTGTCTAAACTTATTTTGATGTTTGTCGTTTCAGTGGCATCGACTATCGGCTATGCGGTGCCCGTGGAGGCGCCGAAGCGTTCCTTAATCCCCAGTGCCTTGAGCAGCGGCTTCGCTTATTTAATTTATTTGAAAATTATAGACTTGGATGGCAGTGCGTTTTTCGGCGCCTTCGTTGCCGCACTTATTATGGGAATTTTAGGCGAATTTTTCTCTCGACACTATAAAATGCCCGCCACGATTTTTGTTTTGCCCCAATTGATTACATTGGTCCCCGGGGGCGGCATGTATTACACCATGAGCTATTTGATTCAGGACAATATGGAATTTTTTGTGCGGGAAGGCGCCAATACTTTCTCTATCGCCGTCGCTCTCTCTTTGGGCATCGTAGCGTCCAGTTTGTTCTCCAGGTCCCTTCGAGCCTTTCGCAAGCGGTCTTTGCACAATGCCCGGCCCATCTTTCACAAATCTAAATCATTTTAGCCCATTGGCTCAACATAAAAAATCCATGCGCGAAGCATGGATTTTTTTCATAGTATTCGAATCATTTTCAGACGGGCCGCGTCGCCGTGTTTTTTGTCTACAGACTTTAAAATAAAGAAACTGATGACCAAAGATAAGGCGCCCAGTATAAAGACATATAGATCGCGCTTCGGCAAGGCATCGGGCAGGAGGAGCTGCCCCAGGCCGATGGCAAGCAAGAAGACGATCAGGGGAATGCCGTAGACTCTATAAATCGAGTGGAGGACGAAATGGTCGTTGACGAACAACTCCACGCTGTCCCCTTCTTTGGCGTTTAAATCATTGGGTACGGAGATAAACTCCGACTTCGATTCACAGGCCGAACTCGAGCAGGTGGCGCAGGCGGAACCGCAGGCGCCTTTTCTGCTCACCTCCATGTAAGCCAGTCCGTTTTTTACAGATAAGATACGTCCAATTTGGATCATGAGATCACTCCTCTATGACGTGAATGTGAACTTCCTCTAGTTGTTTTTCAGGCAAAGCCACGGGTGCTCCGGTGAGTAAGTCGCTGGCCGATTGAGTTTTCGGGAAGGCGATGACGTGGCGCATGTTCTTTTCTCCGGTTAAAAGCATGATGAGGCGGTCGAGACCGTATGCCAGGCCACCGTGCGGCGGTGCCCCGTAGCGGAAAGCTTCGATGAGGAAGCCGAACTTCTCTTCCGTTTCTTCCTTGGTAAATCCGAGGGCTTTAAACATGCGGGATTGCACTTCGCTATCGTGGATACGGATGGAGCCGCCGCCCATTTCATCGCCGTTAATGACGATGTCGTAGGCTTTCGCGCGGCAAGCGCCGGGATCGGATTCCAGCTTATCCAGGTCTTCGTCCATAGGTGATGTAAAGGGGTGGTGCTTGGCCACGTAGCGCCCTTCTTCTTCGTCGTATTCGAATAAGGGGAATTCGACGATCCAAAGAGGTGCTATCACATCTTCGGGAATGAGACCCATCTCATTGGCAATGTGATTTCTTAAATTGCCCAGAGCCGCATAAACCGTGTCGTTTTTGTCCGCAACAAAGAGAACCAAATCGCCGACCTTTGCTTCGAGCTGATTAAGAATTGCATCCATGGTGTCGTCGCCGATGAATTTTAAAATAGGCGATTGGATTTCGTCCTCTTTCACCTTGGCCCAGGCCAGTCCCTTCGCCTTGAAATCTTTGACGAAGGCTTCCAGCTTGTCTATTTTCTTCCGGGAGTAAGCTTCCGCCCCGCCTTCGACGACGATTGCGCGAACGCTGCCTCCGCTTTCCACTGCGGAGGTAAATACTTTAAAGTCGCAATCCTTCACCAGTTCGGAAACGTCTTTCAGCTCCATGCCGAAGCGCACGTCCGGTTTATCCACGCCGTAGCGATCCATGGCTTCTTGATAGGTCATGCGATTAAAGGGAATGGTTAAATCCTTGTTCAGAACCTCTTTAAAGAGCATTTTTAAATAACGCTCGTTGACGTCGATTATGTCTTCCATTTCGACGAAACTGAGCTCCATGTCGATTTGCGTAAATTCCGGTTGGCGGTTAAAGCGCAGGTCTTCGTCTCTGAAGCAGCGGGCGATTTGAATGTAGCGATCGAATCCCGCCACCATAAGCATTTGCTTCATGAGCTGCGGCGATTGAGGCAGCGCGTAGAATTCGCCTTCGTGGATACGGCTGGGCACCAAGTAGTCCCGAGCCCCTTCCGGCGTCGGCTTGTTTAACATAGGCGTTTCCACTTCGACGAAGCCTTCGCTGTCGAAGAAATCCCGTGTCAATTTATATACGCGGGAGCGGGTGCGCAAAATTTCCTGGCTTTTCGGCTTTCTCAAGTCGAGGGCCCGGTACTTCAGGCGCAAGTCGTCGGAGACGTCATCGTCGTCTTTTACATAAATGGGAGGAACGTCGGATTCGGATAAAATCTTCAGCTCCGTCGCCAAAATTTCGATCTTGCCCGTGGGGATTTGTTCGTTTACAGAGCTTCTCATGCGTACCTTGCCGACGACAGCGACGCAAAATTCCGAGCGCAGCTTCGTCGCCTTCTCGAAAATAGCCTCGTCCGTATCGCCGTCAAAGACCACTTGAACAATCCCCGTGTAATCGCGTAAATCGGCAAATACGATGGCGCCGAGATTTCTGGATTTTTGCACCCATCCCATGACCGTGACGCTTTCACCGATATGTTCTTCTCGTAATGTTCCGCAGAAATGGCTACGTTTTAAAGAGCCCAATGCTTCTCCCATGATGCCTCCTAACAAATTCTGTTTTCTATTTTATTCAACCAATAGGTTTTTTCTTCACCTTCGGATTGTTCGGCTAAAGTTTCCCACACGTACTTGGCGCCGTGGTCCATGCCTTGGCAGCCGGCCAACAAAAAGACGTCGTGCTCGCCGACTTTGTCCCACACTTTGGCGATGGCGCTTTTTAAATCGTCGACGACGGGTACGTCGTATCCGGCGTCTTTCATAACTTCGTAAAAAGCGGCCAGTTCGGAATCGGTGACCACGTCTTTCGAGGATACCACTTCCTCGCTTCGGGTGGCGTAAAAAGTCTTTAACGGCAATTTATCCATCCACTTCACCATTTCCAAAGCGTTGTCGCGATTAAGCGCCGCTCCCCTTCCGCCGCGAACGGCATAAAGGACGTGGAGATTTTTATAATCCATTTGACAAAGAGTCTCCAAGGTCACGGCGATGTTTTTTTCGTTGGCAAAGTGATCGTCCAGGATCATATAGTCTTTATTATAAATCAATTCGAAGCGTCTTTCGACCCCGGAAAAATTGCGAAGGGCCTTTTGAATCGTCGCCCCGTCGACGCCTTCCAGCAAACCGTAAGTAATGGCAATCATGGCATTGAGGACGGAGTGGTAGCCCGCCACTTCCAGCTCAATAGGAAGGACCACAGGATCCAAATTCCATTGGGAACTGTGATGGGCCTTTTTGACCACGTAATTAAATTTCGCAAAGCCCGTAGACAAATCGATGTCCTCGATGCCGATGGAGGCATCTTTTTCGATCCCTGCCGTTAAAACATCGCCCTTCGTCTTATCAACCAGTCCTTCAATAAGGGGCGCATCGATGTTTAAAATCACCGCCGTCTTCTCGTCGGCGTGGCGAATGAGGCGACTTTTGAAGTGGAAGTAATTTTCAAAGGTGCCGTGCTGTTCCAAATGCTCTTCGGAAATATTGTTGAAGCTGACGATGTCGTAGTCGATGCCTCTGCTTCGGTAAAGCTCTTGAGCAGAGGAGGATACCTCCATGACCACGACCTCGATGCCGGCATCCACCATGTCTCTCAAATGCTTTTGCAGGTGAATGCTTTCCGGCGTGGTCAAAATTGATGGAATAGATACGTCCTTGTACTGCACTTCCACCGTGCCCACGACGCCCACTTCATAGCCTGCCGCTTTAAAGATGTCTCGAATCATATAGGCGGTGGAGGTCTTTCCGTTGGTGGCCGTCACGCCGAAGACCTTTAATTCCTTCGACGGGTGATTGTAAAATATGCACGCCAAATCCGCCAGAGCTTTCCGCGGATTTTCTACGACGATTTGAGGAATATCGTCGTCTGTCAAGTGATCGACCACAGCCAATACGGCGCCGTTGGCCTTGGCTTTTTGAATGTAGTCGTGACCGTCGACCAAGACGCCTTTCATGGCGACAAAAATATCTCCCTGGCCGATCTCTCTGGAATCGTTGGCGATATGGGGTATGTCGAGATTTTCGTCGATCTCGCCTTTTCGATCTAATATTTCAATCCCGTCTAAAAGTGTTTTTAAAATCATAATCCTTCTCCCAAATACATGGCCTTTTTTCTCAATACTTCGCCGAAACGATCGGTGTAGTCCCGCATATTTCTGAAATTCGAAAACTTACGAATGGTTTTGCCCTCCCGGTCGACGAGTTTGGTCGTAGCAGACATGCCGACGCCGATGACGGAATGGATCTCCTCCATCATAATCATATTATACAAAGACTCCGTGCCTTCTTTCGCGTAACCGATGTTGGAGCCGTTGCCTAAAATTCGCTTTTGCCGATAGAGATAATAAGGCCGATAGCCTCTCTCCACCAAGTAATTCATGGTGTAGTCCTGCATGGCACCCGTGTTTTTTACGTACACGCTGTTGTTTTCAAAAATCTTCGAACCGTTCTTTAAAGACAGCATGTGAACCGTAATGTTTTCCGGATCCAATTCAGAAAGGCGGTCCAAAGTATAGGCCACCTCCTCCACCTCTTCGTCACCCAGTCCCAGAATCATATCCATATTGACCTGAAAATCGGTTTGTTCCCGGACGAGGGCGTAGGCCCTTAAAATGTCCTCCGGAGCATGAGGCCGCTTCACCGCTTTGAGGGTGCGCTCCACCATCGTCTGCGGATTAATGCTGATCCTCGTAATGGGATAGTTCGCGAGACTTTGCACCAGTTCTCTTGTAATGGTCTTCGGCCTTCCTGCTTCCAGGGTAAATTCCCGCGGCTTAAAATCATCGAGACAATTTAAAATCCGCTCAAGCTCCTTTATCGGAATAGAAGTGGGCGTTCCGCCTCCGATATAAATCGTCTCAGGCGGGCGCCCCACTTTTTCGAGAACAAAATCAAGCTCCCTCAGAAGGAAGTCCATATAGGCATTGACGGCTTCTTTATTGGCGCTGCCGATGGTGGGATAGCTGCAGTACTCACAGCGGGAGGGACAAAAGGGAATGTGGATGTATAGAGAATAGCCCCTTCCCAAGTATTCGTCGGCAAGACGAGATTCTCGCTTTGCGATTTCCATTAAGAGAGAAGCCATTTTCGGATCGACCAAGTAATCCTCCGTTAAGAGATTGAACGCTCCGTCGTCGCCTAAGCGTCTACGATGTTTCTGCAGAAATTTAATGGGTCTTGTTCCCGTCAGGCTTCCCCAGGCAGAAGCCTCTTTGTCAGGATGATCCACTTCTTTAGCAATCCATGCACTGATTTTTCGCTTGAGTGCAAATTCATCCGTCCCGGGGAAGGTGCGCTCGTAGCGATCGTCTCCGATCATTAAGGTCACGCGCTTGCTTTCGGCCAGTGTGTCGATGATTAAAAACAACTCGCCGGATATCTCGTATGCAGGAAAATAGATTCGAAGCAGCTCATAGAACGTGTGCAACTCCGAATCTGTACCGTTAACTACTCGTATCATAAGACCTGCCGCATAAACGGATTCATACGCTTTTCGTTTCCGATATTCGTGGGAAAGCCGTGACCGGGAAGAACTTTTAAGTCTTCGTCTAATTTGGAAAGCTTCGCCAGCGACTCCATAATGGCGGTTTCATCGCCGCCGGGAAAATCCGTGCGACCCATGGAGCCTTGGAATAAAGTGTCTCCACTGAACAGTATGTTTCCGTAAAGATAGCATACGCCGCCCGGAGTGTGGCCCGGGGTGAAGATGACTTTTACATCCCCCGCTTTAAAGTGAATGACATCGCCGTCTTTTAACAAGACATCGGGATTCTTGTCGGGCTGTTCTCCTCCCATCATGGCGATAAATTGCGGCGATTGATTGAGGAAATTCTCCAACTCATCCTTGTGCATATAGACCTTAACGCCGAGGTCGTCCCGCACTTTATTCAATGCCGAAATGTGATCGAAATGACCATGGGTGAGCAAAATACCTTCGATGGATAGTTCCAAGCGTTTCACGCGATCCAAAATCTTTTCAGGCTCCGCCCCGGGATCGACGATAAAACCGTTTTTGGCATCGTCATAGACCAGGTAGCAATTGGTGGTTCCACCCACCAAAAGAGCATCGATGGTCATTAAAAGCTCCTTTCACTGTCGATTAAAATAGTCACCGGCCCGTCGCCGACCATGTCGATGGCCATGTCCGCACCAAAGCGTCCGCGAGCCACCTTGTGGCCTTTCGATTCGATGTATGCAATCAGCTCCTCATACATGGGCTCAGAAACGTCGCCTTTCGCCGCACGAATGTAGCTGGGACGCATGCCCTTCCTGGCGTCGCCGTACAAGGTGAATTGGCTCACCACCATAATTTCTTTTCCGCTGTCGGCCACATTGACATTCATGACGCCGTTTTCGTCGTCGAAAATTCGCAGCCCCATAATTTTATTGCCGATGTATTCCATATCTTTCTTCGTGTCTTCGTCGGTGACGCCGACGAGTACCATCAGTCCCGCACCGATGGAAGAAACCTCTTCCGCTTCGACGGAAACTTGTGCCCTCTTAACCCGTTGAACCACTGCTCGCATAATTCCTCCTTAACCGCTTACTCGATAGACTTCATAGACATTTTCTACTTTTTCCAGTTTCTTCAAGAGACGTGACAGTTCGTCGATATGATGAATTCGCACCACCGTCCGTATGATCAAATTGTGATCCTTGTCCTCTCGTGCGGAGAGGTTTTGAATATCCAAGCGGGAATCGTGAATCCGATTGGCTATATCCGCCAACACATTATTTTTTGCGGCGGCGCGGATTTCGATTTCGGCACTGTAGGTTTCGCTGTCGTCGAATTCCCAACGCACGGGAATGAGCCGATCTTCGTTCAAATTATTTTTCAGATTAATGCAATCGGATCGGTGGATGCTAATGCCCCGACCCATGGTAATAAAGCCGACGATTTCATCGCCCGGTACCGGCGTACAGCACTTGGCGATGCGCACTTTGACATTGTCGATGCCTTTAACGACAATGCCTCCCGTATTGCGATGATCCCTCTTGTCCTCTTGCAAGGCGATGTCGTCCACAGACATATTTTCCGCCATGGACTTGCGCTTTTCTTCCTTGACATACTCTTCCAGCTTCGCCGTCACTTGGCGCACGCTCATGCTGCCGTAACCGATTTGTGCGTAGAGGTCGTCTAAATTGTCGTATTTGAGACGCTGCCGCACTTCTTCCATCCACTCGTCACGAATGAATTCGGCAGGTTTGTAGCCGAGGCGCTTCGCCTCTTGCTCGATCATGGTCCGGCCTTTTTCGATATTCTTGTCCCGGTCCTTGACTTTAAAATACTGTCTGATCTTCGTGCGGGCCTGAGGACTGGCGACGATGGAGAGCCAGTCCAAAGAGGGCTCGGAATTTTTATTGGTAATGACCTCGACGATCTCCCCATTTTTCAATTTGTGACTGAGAGAAACGATGCGGCCGTTGATTTTCGCGCCGACACAGGTGTTACCCACATCCGTATGGACGCGATAGGCGAAGTCGATGGGAGTGGAATTGTCCGGCAAGTTAATGACATCGCCGTTTGGCGTAAAGACAAAGACCTCATCGGCAAAAAAGTCCACCTTCAGAGTTTCCATAAACTCGTTTGGATCCTTCAGATCCTTTTGCCATTCCAAAAGCTGTCTGAGCCAGGTCAGATTTTCGTCGAAACTCGTGGATTTCTTAGCGCCTTCTTTGTATTTCCAGTGGGCGGCGATCCCGTATTCCGCCGTTTTGTGCATTTCCCAGGTGCGGATTTGTACTTCAAAGGTCTCGCCATTGTCGTCGATAACGGTTGTGTGCAGGGACTGGTACTTGTTTTGCTTCGGCATGGAAATGTAATCCTTAAACCGGCCGGGAATGGGCTTGTACATGGTGTGTACTACGCCCAATGCCCCGTAGCAATCCTTCACGTCGTCGACGAGAATGCGAATGGCCTGTAAGTCGTAAATTTCTTCAAAGGTCTTGCCTTTTTTCATCATCTTTTTGTAGATGCTGTAGAAATTCTTCGGACGTCCGTTAATGTCGGCGGCGATGCCCATGCGCTTCAGCTGTTTGGAAATATCGTCGATTAAAGATTGGATAATTTCTTCCCGCTCGCTGCGGCGTCGCTGAACCATATCCACTAGATTATAGTAGTTTTCCGGATCCAAATAGCGCAGAGACAAATCCTCAAGCTCGCTTTTCACCCGGCTCATACCTAAGCGGTCGGCAAGGGGCGCATAGATCTCGATGGTCTCCAGGGCCTTGTCGTGCTTTTTCTCAGGCGTCATGTATTCCAAGGTACGCATATTGTGTAAGCGGTCGGCAAATTTGACGATGACCACGCGAATGTCTTTCGCCATGGCAAGAACCATTTTGCGAATATTCTCCGCCTGCTTTTCCTGCTTCGTTTGGTATGAGAGCATTTTTAATTTCGTCACGCCCTCCACCACCACGGCCACTTCTTCTCCGAAGCGCTCCTCTACTTCTTCATAGGTCACATCGGTGTCTTCAATGGTGTCGTGCAGAAGGCCGGCGATGATGGTGGTAATATCCATATTCATTTCCGCTAAAATAAGCGCAACATTATAAGGGTGAACGATGTAGTCCTCCCCTGAATTGCGCTTTTGGCCCTTATGATGAGCTTCGGCAAAGGCATAGGCCTCGCGAACTTTATCTACATCCCCGTCGGGATTGTAAGACAAAATCTTTTCAATCAATTGTTCAATCATTTCATCACCGTTTTAGATCGTCTCAAATCTTCGATTTGAAATTGTAATGTGTTCCTATTGTTAAAGGTATCGATGGTGGGAATATAAGCCATGTCCACGCAGAGGCTCCCGTTCGGCGCCTTGGTCTCATTAGCAAAGGCTATAAAATCCTCCGCCTCCATAAACATGACGCCGTCGTAGCGGGCGTTTTTATAGAAAAGCTCGAGCTTAATAACATTTCTATTCTTACCGAAAATTCGGTACTGCGAAACATAGACGCCGGTGGCGCCGAAAAGGGGCTTCGGATTGCCGTTGCCAAAGGGCTTCAGCCGATCCAATCGCTCCACCGTTTCAAAACTCACCTTGTCGAGGGGCATAATGGCATCGAGCCGCACACGAGGGACTAAATCCCGGGGATCCAAATCGCTCTTTTCGATGGCGTCCAGTTTAAAGGCGATGTATTGGTCTTTTCGTAAACTCAGACCACATGCCATGGCGTGGCCGCCGAAAGATGTGAGATACTTTTCGCTCTCGCGAATTTTCTCCACCATATTGTAAGCTTCGATGCTTCTGCCGGAACCTTTAAGGCCGTCTTTTCCTGACGTCAACACGATACAGGGGCGGTAATACTTGCCCTTGATGCGCCCGGCGATAATGCCCGCAATACTTTCGTCGATGGTTTCGTCTTTTAAAATATAAATGGGCTGCACCTTTTCCTTGGGATTAGCCAGCTGCTTTTCTAAACGAAGCAGCCCTTCCGTCGTCAAGGCTTGGCGCTTTTGATTTAATTCACGCAAATAAAGGGCGGTCTTTTCGGCAAAAGACGGGTCGTCGGATAAAAACAGTTCCACCGCATCGGCTGCCGTGTCCAGTCGGCCTGCCGCATTGATCGTCGGCCCCAAAATAAAACCTAAATGGTAGGCGCCGATATCTCCTTTGATCTTTGCCGCATCTCTTAACGCATTAAAACCTATATTTTCCGTACGGTTCAATTGTGCGAGGCCGCAGGTGACCAGGTCCCGGTTTTCACCGACAAGCTCCATTACGTCGCAAACGGTGGCCAGGGCGGCAAAGCCTATAAGGTCTTCGTCCATGGCTTCCGTTTGTCCCGAGATGGTATATAGATAGTTTACAAAATAAAAGGCCAGTGCACCACCGCATAAGCCTTTAAAAGGATAGTTGCAGGCCGATTGATGAGGATTAATAATGGCATCGGCTCTCGGTAGCACCTCTTCCCCGTCCCGACGCACAATTTGGTGGTGATCGATGACGATGAGCTTCAGACCCAATTCCTTCGCCCGTTCGATGGCGTCGAATTGAGCGATGCCGTTATCACAGGTAATGATCATCTCCACGCCGTCGTGCTTGGAGTCTTCCGCCATAAAAGGCTGCATGCCGTAGCCGTCTTCCCTGCGATGGGGCAAGCGGTAATCCACGTCATAGCCGAGACCCCGGAGCCCCTTCATAAGGATGGTGGTGCTCATGACGCCGTCACAATCGTAATCGCCGATGATGCGAATTTTTCCCTTGACGCCTTGAACCAGATTCCCCGCCTTCACCATATCTTTCATGGTAATGGCGGAATGCAAATGCTCCATAGAAGGGTGAAGGAAGTTTAAAATCTTTTCCTTCGTATCCACGCCGCGGTTGACTAAGACGCGAAATTCCCACTCCTGCAGACCCATGGCGCGGAAGTCGATGGCTTCTTTCGCTTGTTCATTTTTTACGGACCAATATTTCATCATTCACTCTGTTCGTTGGCATAGACGCTTAAAGCGCATTCCAGTCGTTTTCGTTCCATTTGGCAGCCGATGTCGAAGGGTTCGTAAATATCGCCGTTGTTGTGGTAAGCATTGGCGTGGCAACCACCGCTGCAAAAATATTTTGCCCAGCACTCGCCACAGGTTTCTTTGTGAAACACATCGGCCTTGTGGAAGTGGTCTTGCAGATCTTTGTTCACGATGCCGTCGCCCACATTGCCCAGCAGGAAATCTTCCTCGCCTACAAATTGGTGGCAGGGATAAATATCGCCAGTCGGCGTTACGGCCACGTATTCACTGCCGGCGCCGCAGCCGATACTTTTTTTATAGGCACAGGGTCCGCCTGAAAGATCGATCATGTAGTGGAAAAAGAGAAAATCGGGATCGTCTTTGCGAATGCGAAGGTACTCTTCGCTGAGTTTTTCGTATTCTTTTAAAATTTGATCCAGATGTTCCTCGCGAATGGCGTATTCCTCGTTGGGATCGGTAACTACCGGTTCCATGGACGTCTTTTCAAAGCCCAAATCGTGGAAAAGCATGACGTCTTTGGAAAAGTCCAAATTGTGATTAGTGAAGGTGCCGCGAATGTAGTAGTCCTTGTCGCCGCGAGAGGCGATGAGTTTTTGAAACTTCGGCACGATGGTATCGAAGCTGCCTCTTTTGTTCACCGTGGGACGCATGGCGTCATTAATTTCCTTGCGACCGTCGATGGAAAGAACCACATTGGCCATTTCCCGATTCAAGTACTCGATGTTTTCGTCGTCGAGGAGAATCCCGTTGGTCGTCATGGTAAAGCGGAAATGTTTCCCATACGCCTTTTCGCGCTCTCTGCCGTAGGCCACCAGCTCTTTGACCACGTCGAAATTCATCATGGGTTCGCCGCCGAAAAAGTCTACTTCTAAATTGCGGCGGCTACCGCTGTTCTCTAAGAGAAAATCCAAGGCCTTTTTACCGGTTTCAAGATCCATGACCATGCGCTCGCCGTGAAAGTCCCCTTGGGAAGCGAAGCAATAGGCGCAGCGCAAATTGCAATCGTGAGACACGTGCAAACACATGGCCTTAATATGGCAATGAGGATTAAACCCGCTTAAATCGACGGGCGTATCTTCGGCATAGAGCAGACCTTCCTCAATCAGGTAGTCCAACTCGTCATAACCCTCGGACAGAGCATCGGAATCGTAACGAGCTTTGTATTTTTCTACAATCGCCTTTTTGCTCATGTCCAACATATCCGCCGCCATATCGAAAATCATATCGTCGACGACATGAACCGAACCGGACGCCACATCCAGAATAATATTCTTGCCATTTCCTTGAAAACGATGAATTTTACGCACAAATTTCCCCTTCTAAAAGAAAAAGGTGTGGGAATCCCACAACCTTATCTATCCTTATTTTCGCACTTTTGATTGCCTACGGTACAAGAAGTCTTGCAAGCCGATTGGCAAGAGGTTTGACATTCGCCGCAGCCGGCTTTTTCTAAACCTTTGCGTAAGGAACGTTTCGTCAATGTTTTTATGTACTTCATAAAAATACTCCTATTCTTCTTCCTCTTTGTCTTCTTTATCTGCCTTCCGTCCGGACTGTTTCGTAACATTCTTAACAGCCCATTTCATGATTTCCAAGCGCGTCTTCATGCCCGTCGATTCGATGACGATCACGTCGGCTTTCACTTGGACGATCTTTCCGACGATGCCGCCGTAAGTATAAACGACGTCACCGACTGCAAGGTTTTCCATCATTTTGAGCGCTTCCTTCTCCTTCTTCTTATTCGGACGAATAATACCGAAGTAGAAAATAGCGATCATTAAAACAATAGAGATTAGTGTAGGGACCATAGAATTTCCGCCATTCGCTTGGGAGAAAAGACCATTACCAAATTCCATACATACCTCCTATCTATTTCTTATTATTATAACCATAATTCTCGTAAAAGTCATCTTTATATTGGAGGAAGTTGTCCTCTTCGATGGACTTTCGAATATTGTCCATGAGATTCAACAAGAAATACAGATTGTGGTAACTAGCCAGGCGCAGACCGAGGATTTCATTGGTCTTAAACAAGTGACGAATGTAGGCTCTGGAATAGTTGCGACAGACGTAGCAATCGCATTCCGGATCCAGAGGTCTGAAGTCCCGGGCGTACTGGGCATTTTTTATGACCAGCTTCCCGTGGGAGGTTAGACAGCTCCCCTTTCTCGCATTGCGCGTGGGAAGGACGCAGTCCGCCATGTCGATACCCCTTTCGACGGCCTCAAAGAGGAAATCCGGCGTTCCGACGCCCATGAGGTACCGCGGCTTGTCTTTGGGCATAAAGTCCGTTGTATGGTCCAGGACGTCGCACATGGTGTCGATGGGTTCGCCTACGGAAAGACCGCCCACGGCGTAGCCGGGAAAGTCCATGGCCACCAATTGTTCGGCGCTTCTGCGGCGCAAGTCCTTATACATGCCGCCTTGAATGATGCCGAAAAGATTTTGCCCGGGCTTGTCGTCGTGGTAAATTTTACAACGATCCGCCCAGCGACTGGTTCGCTCCGCGGAATGCAAGATGTATTCCCTGGACGCGGGGTAAGGGGCACATTCGTCAAAGGCCATCATAATGTCCGAGCCAAGGATGTGCTGAATTTCCATGGATTTTTCCGGCGAAAGAAATTGTTTTGATCCATCGATGTGGCTGCGGAAAGTGACGCCCTCTTCCGTAATCTTCCTGCGATGAGACAAGCTGAAGACTTGAAATCCGCCGCTGTCCGTGAGGATCGGGCCGTCCCAGTGCATAAACTTGTGCAGGCCTCCCGCCTCTTCAATGATCTCCGTGCCCGGGCGCAGAAACAGATGGTAGGTGTTGGACAAAATGATTTGTGCCTTTATATCCCGCAACTCTTCCGGCGTCATGGTTTTCACCGTGGCCTGGGTGCCGACGGGCATGAAGATGGGCGTTTGAATCGTCCCGTGATCGGTTTCCAAGACGCCTCGTCTCGCCTTCGTATCGGAAGATTCATGGGTTAATGTAAATTTCATGATTCTCTCTTTTCTATAAACATGGCGTCACCGAAACTGAAAAAGCGATAGCGTTCCTTTACGGCATGGGCGTAAGCCTTTAATATGGCATCTTTTCCGTAAAATGCGGAGACGAGCATGATCAATGTGGATTCCGGTAAATGGAAATTCGTCACGATGGCATCGACGATTTTAAACTCGTAGCCGGGATAGATAAAAATATGGGTGTTATCCGCATCGGGACAGATCCTCCCGTTTTTCTGCATACAGCTTTCCAAAGTGCGGATGGATGTAGTGCCTACGGCAATGACGCGGCCGCCTTTCTCCTTTGCGCGGTTAATGACATCCGCCGACTTCTCGTCGATTTTATAATACTCGCTGTGCATTTCGTGGGCTTCGATGTCGTCGGTCTTCACCGGACGGAAAGTCCCGAGCCCTACGTGAAGGGTGATCTCGGCGATTTCCGTTCCCTGAGCGCGGATCTCATCCAATAGCTCTTTTGTGAAGTGCAAACCCGCCGTCGGTGCCGCCGCCGATCCTTCGTACTTGGCATAGACCGTTTGGTAGCGGTTCTTGTCCTTTAGTTTTTCGTGAATGTAAGGCGGCAAAGGCATCTCGCCCAGTCGCTCTAAAATCTCGATGAAGACGCCTTCGTAGTCGAAGCGAATGTGGCGCAAGCCATCTTCCGTCACCGCCTCCACATCTCCGGAAAGGCCCTCGCCGAATTCGATCGTGCCCCCGACTTTTAATTTTTTCCCCGGGCGCACCATGCACTGCCACAGATTTTTTTCAATTTCCTTGACGAGGAGCACTTCGATGTGTTCGTCTTTTCCCGGCCGATGGCCGAAGATGCGCGCAGGCAAAACTTTCGTGTTGTTAATAACCAAGACATCTTCGGGACGAATGAATTTTAATATGTCCCGAAAAGTTAAGTCTTCCACTTCCCCATTGGGCATGGCGTGTAAAAGTCTGGACGCATCCCGTTTGTCCGCCGGATGTTGGGCGATCAGCTCTTCGGGAAGATCGTAGTAAAACTCGCTTGTTTTCATGCTGTCCTTTCTATCTTAGTTCCGTGCCCGGATAGTAAAAGCTTAATATCTGTCTGTAATTCATGCCGCTTTTCGCCATATTAATGGCGCCGTATTGGCTGAGTCCCACACCGTGGCCATAGCCTATGCCGTTTAGAGTGATACTGCCGGAAATAGGCATGACGTCGCTAAAGCTCGACACTTGACCGACGGCTTTGCTCAGGCCGCTTGCACGAATAATCGAATCCGCATTGCCGGTGCGTATGCTTTTGGCGGTAATAATTCTCTCGTTGGCATATGGCTTTACGCCCTTGGATGTTATTACTGTCAAAGGCTTTTCGGACGTGCGGGCAATTTTATCGGTGCCGAAATTGGCACTTTTAATTTTGATAGAGCCCAATCTCATGCGGAATTGATTCCCCGTCACCACTTCTCTTCCAGCCGTACCGACGACGGCCATGGATTTAATCCGTCCCGTGGAAGAGCGTTCCAGCACTTCCAGAGCCGTGGGACGTCCCACCGAAGGAAAAGCCCTTTGAATATCGCCGGAGGAAAGGGTCGCCGTCCAAGTGGCGTTACGGGTATTCACCGATTGAGGGTCCTTTATGGCGATTAAATAAGGGCAGGGATTGCCGCCCCATACATCATCGATGGCTTCCGTCTCCCCGCCGCTGGTGGCGTGGAAAATGGTATTGGCCACTTCGCCCTTGTAGTATAAAATCTGACCTCTGGTTTCAGCCACAGCCCGATCCGTCATCGGCGATTCCACGCTCATGCCGGCATAGGCTTGGGATGCGCTGGAATCGTCCAAATTATAACCGTATTTCTCAAACTTATTCCAATTGGCATAGGCAAAGCTTCTGGAAATAACCGCCTGAGTCTTCAAGGCTTCGATGGGGGTCGTCGTGCCGATTTCTTTCGGCAGGACGCCGCGAATATAATCGTCCACATCTACGATGTTGACCGATTTCAAGGCATTGCCGGATTTTACGAAGCGCACATTGCCCCGATAAGGCTTACCGCCGATATTGATATAACCTAAAGACGATGAAAACACATCTGACTCAGTTACATTGGAAGCCGTGGCGACAAAGCTGTTTCCCACGGGGGATCCGTTGCGCATAATGCCGCCTTCGGATGACAGGGTTATGCTCGATGCCGTGGGCCCGACTTTTACATGAATGGGTCCCTGTGCGGCAAAAGCCGGTACGCTGATAAAGAGACACGCGATAAGCACGAGAAGACTTAGTAATTTTTTCATGACTCGTCCTTTCTGTAGGGGATTCCCAGGTGATCGTAGGCCCGTTTTGTGGCCATGCGTCCTCGGGGCGTCCGTTGAACAAAGTTAATTTGCAGCAAATAGGGTTCGTAGACGTCTTCGATGGTGATGCGCTCTTCGCCGATGGTCGCCGCAAGGGTGTCGATTCCCACGGGACGGCCTTCGTAATCCAAAATCATGGTCCGCAAAATCTTTCGGTCCAAATCATCCAAGCCGTAATCATCCACATCTAAAAGACGCAGACCTTCCTTCGCCACGTCTTCGTCGATAAGACCGTTCCGTTTCACCTCTGCAAAATCCCGAATCCGCTTTAAGAGGCGATTGGCGATTCGCGGAGTACCTCGGCTACGCTTGGCGATTTCCATGGCACCGGAAGTGCTCAAGGGTATATTTAAAATCTCCGAGGAGCGAAGCAAAATGGTCTTTAAACTTTCCGCATCGTAGAGTTCCAAATTCAGGAGCACGCCGAAGCGGTCCCTCAATGGGGACGCCAGCTGGCCGGAGCGGGTGGTGGCGCCGATTAATGTAAAGTGGTTGAGGTCCAGGCGCAGAGACCTTGCCGAAGGCCCCTTCCCAACGATAATGTCCAAGGCAAAGTCTTCCATGGCCGGGTAGAGAATTTCTTCCACCGTGCGAGGAATGCGGTGAATTTCGTCGATAAAGAGTACGTCATTTTCATCTAAGTTGGTCAATATACTGGCCAAATCGCCGGGCCGCTCGATGGCCGGTCCCGAGGTCACCCGCATATTGACGTGCATTTCGTTGGCAATAATATTGGCGAGGGTTGTCTTCCCCAAACCCGGCGGCCCGCTTAACAGGGCGTGGTCCAGAGATTCGTCCCGACGCCGAGCCGCTTCGATAAAAATCTCCAGCTTTTCCTTCGCCTTGTCCTGGCCGATGTATTCCGATAAAAACTTGGGTCGAAGGGCCACCTCTATTCGCTCTTCCTGAGGCAAAACGGTTTTTGATACTAATCGTTCCTCTTCCATAGGCCCTCCTTACCCTTTCATGGCCAGGCGCTTCAGCGCCTCTTTAAGCACAATTTCCACATCGTCGCTGTCGATGCCCTTGACGGCATCCCTCGCCTCATTCGGCGAATAGCCCAGGCTGATCAGAGCGTCGAGGGCATCTTGTTGCGGTTCGGCTCTACTCGTTTGCACCACGTCCGCCGTCGGTGCCACGGGATGCAGATCCTTCATCTTGTCCTTCAGCTCTAAAATCAAGCGCTGCGCCGTCTTTTTGCCGATTCCCGGCGCCTCCGTCAGGGATTTTGCGTCGCCGTTTTGAATAAAGTAAATGACATCGCCTGCAGAAAAACGACTGAAAATTCCCATGGCGACTTTCGGCCCAACGCCGCTGACGCCGATTAAGAGGAGAAACAGTTCCCGGTCCTCCTCATCAAGAAATCCGAAGAGCGAAAAACCGTCGTCCTTTACCTGAAGATAGGTGTAAAGCACCACCTCATCTCCCTCGTCGAGGCGGCCTAAATTCGGCCCGGGTAAAAAGACCCTCAGTCCGAAACTTCCCGACTCGACGACGACGCCGTCCAATCTTTTTTCTAAAATAATGCCGCGCAAGCGATCGATCATATCCCACCTACTTTAATTCAAAATGTTCCTTGCTCTTCGCCGAATGAATATGGGTGATGGCGATGGCCAGTCCGTCGGCGGCATCATCCGGCTTTGGAATGGCTTTTAAATTCAAAAACATCTTCACCATTTCCTGTACCTGATGTTTTTCCGCGCGGCCGTAGCCCACCACGGCCTGCTTAATCTGCAGAGGCGTGTATTCGTAAATGGGAAGCCCCATTTCCATGCAAGTTAAAATTTCCACGCCGCGAGCTTGGGCCACGGAAATGGCCGTAGTTATGTTTTTGTTGAAAAACAACTCCTCCATGGCCACTTCGCCGGGCTTCGTATCTTCGATGATTTTTTTCAGCTCTACGTGAAGTTGAAACAGCCGCTTCGGGTAGTCCGTCTTGCTTCCCGTTTCGATGGTGCCGTATTCCACCGCCGTGAGTCGGTTGCCCGTCACGTCGATGATGCCGTAGCCCATGGTCGCCAGGCCAGGATCGATTCCCAATACTCTCATAAAACTCCTTAAAAAAAGGGCCCTTGCGAGCCCTTCGGTTACGGATGATATCTTCTTAAGACGGAATCATTTATGCCGCGCCAGTATGCGGATAAGTAAATTCTCAATCCGTCTCGATATAAAAAATTCTTTAACTTGCGATTTAAACCGATCAGCTCTTCCCTCGTAAGGACGTAATCCGATTCGCGGTATAACTTTTTCGGGCTTAAAAAATCGACTTGCAGTTGCCGATCCACATAGTGGTTTAAAGTTAATACCTTTCGCCTCAATACGACCTTCGAAAAGCGATTCGCCTCTTCTTTAATCCGGTTGCCGCCGCCGATATAGTTCATATGGCGTTCCATGGCTTCCTTCCTAAAGCGTCGCACGTCCTCGTGTTCGATGTCGTAGTGAAACAACACCTTGCGCTCAAACATATGACATAAGTCGATGTGGCGAAGGGCAATGACCTCAAGCTCATTGGCTTCTGAGGCCGCGTTGTAGCCGTATTTATAACCTGCCAAATACATAACCAGTTCAAAGCGGTTAATGTCGTCATAGATGGCATTGGTTAAGCTGTTGGCAAAAATATCGCGATTCTCTTTACGACGCAGAAAAGACAAAATGTCCTTCTTTAGGTTTTTTATGGAAACGTATGAAGGGAAAATATTATGAATTTTCTCTTCCAGATCATACAAATTTAAAAGGAGCTGCATGGCCGAGCTGTCCGCACCATACAAAAACTTCTGCGTCAGCTTCGTTTTCATATCGACGAAATTCAACGTCTGTTGATTCAATTGCGCGTTTTGTACGGACATGCCTTTCCTCCTTATCGCTTTTTATTTTATCATAAAGCGCGAAAGAGTTCACTACCTTTTACAGGATGTCTTCTCCACGCAGTTTTGCTTCAAGTAAAAAGTCGTCGGGCCAGACGGAGGCTTGCACTTCGCCAATGGATTTCTTTTCCAAAAAGAACATGCAAATCCGCGATTGGCCGATGCCTCCGCCCACGGTGTAAGGCAATTTGCCATCCATCAATGCTCTGTGGTAGTCCATTTCCATTCGATGGGTCTCACCGCTCAATTCCAATTGACGCATTAAACTGTCTTCGTCGACGCGAATCCCCATGGAAGACAGCTCAATGACGGCATCCGTCGTGGGATTATAGAAAAGAATATCCCCGTTTAAATCCCAATCGTCGTAGTCCGGGCTTCTGCCGTCGTGGGGCTTGCCGCCGGCAAGGTCTTTTCCGATTCCTTGCAAAAAGACCGCCTTTTTCTCCTTACAGATGGCGTACTCTCTTTCCTTGGGACTCATATCCGGATATCTGTCTTCCAGCTCCTGAGCCGTCATAAAGTAGATAGACGACGGCAATTTTTTTGTAAGAATATAAGGATACACGCTGTTAATGTAGGTCTCCGTCCGAAGGAAAACCGCGTAGATTTCCGAAACGATAAAATGCAGATAGGCTTCGGTGCGGTCTTCTTTGCGAATCACTTTTTCCCAGTCCCATTGGTCCACGTAAATGGAGTGGATGTCATCCAGCTCTTCGTCGGGACGAATGGCGTTCATGTCCGTGTAAAGACCTTCGTAATAATTAAAGCCATAAGCTTTTAAAGCATTGCGCTTCCATTTCGCCAAGGACTGCACGATTTCCACGTCGATATCGTACTTACGCAACTTAAAGGACACGGCTTTTTCAACGCCGCTTAAATTGTCGTTTAAACCCGTTTCCGGCCGCACAAACAAAGGCGCCGATACCCGGGTTAAGTTTAATGTATTGGCCAAGTCCCGTTCAAAGTAATCCTTTAAACTTTTTATGGCGATTTGTGTTTCTTTAATGGTAAATTTTGTCGCTTCAGAATTGTTTCTCATACTAACTCCTTAAATAAAAAAGCGAATTCTTCATCAAACGGACGAAAAATTCGCTATGCCACCTGTTCGAGTACTTCATACTCTATTACTAAATAACGGGTAAAACCGTCTGCCCTTTTGAGAGCAGAACCTCCGAGATGTTTTCCATAGGTGCTTCAAGACATCTTTCACCGTCATGCCTCGCTGGATAGAAGCGATCCTACTTCCCTTCTCTTCTAAGGTTATGCCATTTGAACTTGTCCGACCTTTTCGTAACTTAAGGCCGCTTCACAAATAACGTTCGATATAAACACATTGATCATGTAGGCAAAATTTGCATCATTCTCAAATGTGATGGTCTCTTTTTTATAAAGCGCGACTAAAGACGCGATCTGATCTTTCACATAGACTCTTAAATCGTCTTTATTTCCGTGAAAGCTGCCCATGTCAAAGCCGCGAATAGAGTCGCGATCGATGCCGTGTTTTTTTACATGGCGATTTAACTCTTTTTCGTAACTCATATGAGCGTGCAAGTCTTTCATGGACGTGCAACGAATGCGCCGCGCGTGGGGATGGGTCATGTAGTCGCAAAGATAGTGGCTAATGACGCCGATCTTATAGCTTACCGGAAGATTTAAAAGATCCTTCCATGCCGTATCACGAAGCAATTCAGACATATAGGGGACGATGGATACGATCTTGTCCACGATATAGTCGATGCTTTCGTCATAGTAATGGGGAATAAATTTGTACTTCGGATAAATATCCGGTGCAATGGACCCGCGTAACATTTTGGATTCGTCTAAAATGATGCCGTAATCCTGCATGATGCGGTCTCTTAATTCACCAGCTATAATGCGATGTGTTTCAGGTACCATGAACACTCCTTTGTCTTTATTCCAACTTACTAAGCTATTATATCAAAATTTCCGAAATAAGCAATTTTTATTGGTACGGATACTGGTATTTGCTGAATTGATCCGCCATGGCAGTCCATACGTCCGGCGTTTCAAAGCCCAACCGCCAGGAGGAGATCCCGGCAAGATTGTATTTGCGCATAAGCGATACTTTCCATGCCACGGATTCCGCATTTTCGATCCAAATTTTCTCGCTCTTTCCGTTGACGTCTTGATTGATGGTGTATTGTTTTGCATCCTCGTCCCAAGTGGGATTCAAGTTGTGAGACTTGACGTAATCAGAGGTGGTTTGCATGCCCACGGCGCTGGAAGTCAGACCGCCTTCTCCCTCTTTCCATAAACGGGCGTAGAAGGGCACCGACAGAATAAATTTTTCCGGCGGAATGTCTTTTAAGCTGACATTGACATTCCCTTCCACCCATTTGTATTCGGCAACGGATCCGGGCTTGTCGGAACTGCCCCAATGTTGGTCGTAGGCCATGAGAACGACGTAGTCGCAACATTCGGCCAACGCTTTTCGGTCGTAGAGTTCATTTTTTACATTTTTTGAAATCTGCGGCGTCACGCAAACGGAGACGAGAAGATTTTCCGCCTTCGCGGCATCGGAAACTTCCTTGACGAAAGCCGTTAAAGCGTCGCGATCTTCCACGTTCATATTTTCAAAGTCGATATTAATGCCCTTCATGCCGTAGGACTTGGTAAAGTTAATTAAAGTCGCTACCGCTTTTTTACGGGCTTCTTCGTTTTGAAGGAATTGATGGGTTAAGTCCGGATCAAAGCTGTTGTCCAAATAAGCCCAGGTCGCAATGCCCAGCTTCGCATAGTTTTCTACATAGCGAATATCGCCGCGGTCGCGAATATCCCCTTGCGGATTTTCTACAGAGAACCAAGTAGGAATGACGACGTCCAGCCCTTCGATCTTCTTAATGCCGGTAACCACCTCGTCCTTCACTTGGGCATAGGTGTAGTCGTAGGTGATGTTCAAAGGCTTTTTAATGGCCGATTGCTGAACAAGACCGCTGTCCGCAGTATACTCCCCGCCGTCCAAGGTCTCGACCTTTATATTATCCTCGCGGATCCAGCCTAGGTATCCGTCTTGCTCTCTGACGTGATACCAGTCGTCTTTTTTGCCGTAAACCCAAAGCTTGCTATCGGCATCTAATGTGGCGACGATGGGCGAATCCGTGGTGTTCGATTCGCGGAGATTGACGCCGTCGCCGGACAAACTGCCGACGGCGTGTTTCTTCATGCGATTATCCATGATCAACACGTTTTTATCTTTTTCGTAATTCATGCGAATGGGATAATCGTGAATAAAAGCTTCCACCGGGATAAAGATTTGATCGTCTTTCTTCACTAACGGGTCTCTTAAGGCGATCTTCCCGCCGTTAATTGTCGCTTCCTTGCTGTCTAAGGGCAAAACTTTTTCGCCGCTGCGATTGTTAAAGACGACGGAATTTTTAGCTTCGTCGAAGCGCGCCGTTTCGTCGATGTATTTTTGAATTCCTTCCAAGGACATGAAGTACTGGCCGTCTTCACGCATGGCGTATTTTTTCGGCACGAGCTCGTCTTCATAGATCACGTGAAAGGATTTGTAAATTTCGGAATATTGATTGTTGCCGCCGGCTTTATTTAACACGGTGTAACCGCCAAACAGCAAGCCTGCGAAGACCAGTAGTAAAATAAGTAGTTTTTTCATGGCACCTGCTACTTTCTTTGTTTCGAATAGAATCTAAAAGAATAGGCACTGCCAGAGCAATGCCTATTAACAATTAAAACTTCTTTTCTTTAACTTTTGCAGCCTTACCTTGACGATCACGTAAATAGTAAAGCTTGGCGCGACGAACTTTACCGCGCTTTAATACCTTGATTTCGGCAATTCTCGGGGAATGTACCGGGAAGGTTCTTTCTACGCCGACACCATAGGAAAGGCGTCTGACGGTAAAGGTTTCGTTGATGCTGCCGCCTTGGCGCTTAATGACGGTACCTTCGAATACTTGGATTCTTTCTCTGGCACCTTCGATAATGCGATAGTGAACTTGTACCGTATCGCCGACTTTAAAGTCAGGCAGATTGTCTTTTAATTGCGCTTGTTCAATGGATTTAATGATGTCCATGTTTTTCCCCCTCTTGTTTTTCTTCCAGAGTTTTTAAAAAACTCTTATCCGACTCCGACAGTTCCGCGGATTTAAGCAAATCCGGCCTACGTTCATAGGTAACTTTCAGAGCTTCTCTTCTTCTATATTCTTCGATTTTTCGGTGATTGCCGCTTAATAAAATATCGGGAACACAATACCCTCTGAAATTATAGGGCCTGGTATAGTGGCCGTGTTCCAGAAGTCCTTGGCTGTGGGATTCTTCCACCGCCGAATCTTCGTTGCTCAAGACTCCGTCGATCAATCGACTGATGCCGTCGATTAAAATCATGGAGCCCAGCTCCCCGCCGGAAAGCACATAATCACCGACAGAAATTTCCTCGTCTATATAGTGGTCCAACACGCGCTGGTCGATGCCCTCGTAGTGGCCGTTGACTAACACGATGTGTTCTTTCTTTGCCAATGTTTCCAGCTTCGCCTGATCCAGCACTTTCCCTCTGGGAGAAAGGTGAATGACGTAACCGTCCCAGCCGCGATTTTTTAAGATAGCGTCGGTCACGGGTTGCGCCTGCAGCACCATGCCGGGACCGCCGCCGTAACTATAGTCGTCCACATTGTTGTGTTTATCCGTGGTATAGTCGCGAATATTTACGCAATCCAGTTGAATCAAGCCATTGTCTACCGCACGGCCGATGACGGAATAGCTCTTCATCGCATCGACGAACTCGGGAAACAGAGTTAATACGGTAAATCTCATGAAAGCATCCCCTCAATGGGCTCGACGACGATGCCGTCTTGATCGACCGAGCGTACAAATGCCTTTACGAAAGGTATGAGCACTTCTTTGCCGCCTGATTGAATGACCATAATGTCGTTGCCATGCTGTGTCATAATATCGGTCAGCTCGCCGACGAGTTTCCCATCTACAGTATATACCTTAAGACCGATTAAGTCGTCAATAAAATATTGATCTTCTTCCAAGGGCTTCCGATCTTCAAAAGGAATGAACAATTTCTTTTTGCAGATCGCCTCCGATGCGTTGCGCGTATCGATGCCCTCGATTTTAATCAGAGCCATATTTTTTTGAACTGATGCCGATTCCACGGAACGCAGGCCGTCCTCGCCCTCGATATAGATGCGAGAGATGGTTTGAAACCGTTCCGGCGTGTCCGTATAGGGATAAACCTTCACCATGCCACGAATGCCGTGAGCCGATGTAATTTCACCGACCAGCACTCTATTCTTCTTTGGCATCGAAATCCACCGAGACCATGACTTGTTCTTTCGTCCCTATAGCTTTAGCGATGCTGCGAATGGAACGAGCGATCTTGCCTTGACGGCCGATGACGCGCCCCATATCGTCGGGGTTGATATAAACCTGTACGTGAACCTCATCGCCGTCTCTGGTTTCGACGACTTCGACGGAATCCGGATCCACGACGAGCTTTGAAACAATGTATTGAATCAATGCTTCCACGGTTTCACCTCCTGCTTCGAACTTTATTCTTCTTCGGCAACTTCTTCCGCTTCTTCAGCTGTTTCTTCTACAGCTTCTTCGGATTCTTCAACAGATTCTTCGCCTTCGGCTTCAGCTTCGGCAGCTGCGGCTTCTTCTTCAGCCTTTGCTGCGGCAGCCTTGGCTTCTTCAGCTTCTTTTGCCTTGCGTTCTTTCGCTTCTTCGTCCAAACGATCTAATTCAGCTTCTCTTTCGGCACGAGCCTTTTGTTCAGCTGCCTTTTCTTCGGCACGCTTAGCCTTTTGAACGTCGGTGTTATCGTAATTGCCCGTAGCTTCGTAGACGGAATTTTCCTTAAAGAGGCGATCCACGGTGTCCGTCGGTTTTGCGCCGTTTTTGATCCAGGTGTTTGCCTTATCGGCATCGACACGTAAAATCTTCGGTTGCGTTAAGGGGTTGTAGTAGCCGATTTCTTCGATGAAACGACCGTCTCTCGGTTTTCTGGAGTCTGCTACAACAATTCTGTAAAAGGGATTCTTTTTGGAACCCATTCTCTTCAATCTAATTTTTACTGCCATTATGTCCTCCCATATTTCTCATTTAAAACGGAAACGGCATTTTCATTCTGCGTTTGCCCTTTCCGCCACTCATTGCGCCGAGCTTCTTCATCATTTTTCGCAGTTCTTTAAACTGCTTTAAGAGCGCGTTTACCTGTCTGACATCGGTGCCCGAACCTTTGGCAATTCGTTTTTTCCTCGAACTGTCGATGATTTCGGGATGTGTCCGCTCTTTTTTCGTCATGGAACGAATAATTGCCTCGACACGTGCAAATTCCTTCTCGTCGATCTTCATGTTCTTCAAGGCCTTGTTGTTCATGCCGGGGACCATGCCCAGCAGATCTTCCAAGGGACCCAGGTTTCGCATCTGCTGCATCTGGTCCAGGAAGTCGTCGAAGGTAAAAGTTTGGGAACGGAGCTTTTCCTCCAGTTCCTTGGCTTTTTTCTCGTCGACGAACTCTTCCGCCTTTTCGATCAATCCGACCACATCGCCCATGCCGAGAATGCGCTTCGCCATTCGATCCGGATGGAAAACTTCAAGTGCATCCATTTTTTCGCCTAAGGCGATAAACTTAATGGGCACATCCGTAACCGAGCGAATCGATAGGGCCGCACCGCCACGAGCGTCGCCGTCCAGCTTAGTCAGGACGACGCCTGTAATAGACAAAGCATCGTTAAAGGCCTGAGCGACCTTCACGGCATCTTGTCCCGTCATGGCGTCCAAAACCAAAAGGATCTCCGTAGGCTCCGTAGCCTCTTTAATGCCTTTGATTTCGTCCATAAGCGCTTCGTCGATGTGGAGACGACCGGCCGTGTCGATGATGACGACGTCGTTGCCGTTCGCCTTCGCATGGTCGATCCCTTGTCGGGCGATCTCTACGGGATCTTTATCCGTTCCCTGCTCGAAGACAGGGACTTGGATTTGCGAAGCCAAGACTTCCAGCTGCTTAATGGCCGCGGGTCGGTAGACGTCACAGGCAACGAGCAAAGGCCGCTTGTTCTTTTTCTTTAAAAGCCGCGCCAGTTTTGCCGTCGTCGTCGTCTTCCCTGCCCCTTGAAGGCCGGTCATTAAGATGACGGTCGGATTTTTGGAAAAATCGATTTTTTCTGCACTGTCCCCCATCAGGGCGGACAGTTCTTCCATAACGATTTTGATGACCTGCTGGCCCGGCGTCAAACTTTCCATGACGTCGCTGCCCAAGGAGCGTTCTTTTACTTTTTTTACAAAGGATTTGACGACTTTGAAATTAACATCCGCCTCGAGCAACGCCAATTTTACTTCGCGCATCGCCTCGTCGACATCTTGCTCGGTTACTTTTCCTTTGCCGCGCAATTTGCCGATGGTGTCTTGCAACTTATCGCCCAGGGATTCAAATATCAAAGTATCCCTCCTTATCTATACGAGTTTCAATTCCATCGATAATGTCCTGAAAACGGGCATCCGAGGAAAACTGCCGAAGCTCTTCCAAGGATCTGGCAATGGCCTTACCGTCTTCATTCCATCGTTTCGTTTTTCTGGCGAGTTCAAGGGCCATCTCGTAATTCTTTAATGCCGCTTCGGCACGTTTAATGTGTTCGGAAACGGCTTGTTTAGAAATACTTAAGAGATCGGAAATCTCGTTTAAGGAATAATCTTCCTTGTAATAGAGATCCATCACTTGTCTTTGCCTGTCGCTCAACAATTGATCGTATAAGTCCAACAAAACATTGACGTGTACTGTCTTATCCATGATCACTCCAATAAAAAACAGGGTCAGGTTTATTCCTTGACCCTGTGAATTATACTATCCTTTCAGCGGCTTGTCAATATTCAATTCCCATGACTTCATCGACTGTTTTATAGTGCACGCCGCCCTTCATATAAACCTTCGGGAGACGTTTCTTAAAGTGGGTGACGAAGGATGTGGGAATTTCGTTGTTGGCCTTTGCCAACTCTTCGATGGTTACTTCTTCGTCCCCTTGTTTGCCGATCAACACAACCTCATCGCCTACTTTGCAGTCGACGCCGGTGACGTCGATCATCATTTGGTCCATGCAGATCCGACCGATTTGCGGGCAACGCTTCCCACCGACGAGAACGTCGAATTTTTCAGACATGCTCCGTTCCATGCCGTCGGCATAACCGATGGGGATCGTGGCGATTTTCGTTTCGCCTTCCGTAACATAGATTTGACCGTAGCTAACGCCTTCGCCTGCCTGAACGGTCTTTACGTGGCCGATCTTTGCCTTTAATTGGGCGACAAAGTGTACGTCGAAATCTTTTCCGCCGGAATCGCCTTCCGTGGTGCCGTATTGAACGATGCCGGGGCGTACATATTCCAAATCGAATTCTCTGAAGTTCATCAGGGCGTGGGAGTTGGAAACGTGGCGATTCAAAGAAATGCCGCGTTTTTTCAGTTCTTGAACGACCCAATCGTAGCGTTCGTATTGTTTCAGCGTAAATTCGCGATCTTCATCGGCCAGGGCGAAGTGGGTAAACATACCTTTTACTTCCAAGTGATCCATATTGACGATCTTTTCGATGGCGTCGATGCTTTCATCTGTGGGCTTGAAGCCGATTCGGTTCATGCCCGAGTCGATGGCGATGTGCACGCCGGCTTTTTTACCCATGCGTGCGGCAACTTCGTTTAGTTTTTCCGCCACATCGACGCGGTAAAGAGCCATATCGATGGAGTTTTCAATCATCACGTCGGCCAGTTCTTCCGGAGTATAACCCAGGACCAAAATATCCACATCGGGCATGGCGCGGCGAAGGGCGACACCTTCATTGCCGGATGCAACGGCGAATCGCTTCACGCCGGCTTCGGTCATGGCCTTGGCGATTTCTATGGCGCCAAAGGAATAACCGTCCGCTTTGACGATCGATATGACTTCGGTTCCTTCGCCGAGGTGCCGTTGAATTTCCTGCATATTTTTTCTCACTTGATCCAGGTCGATTTCCAGCCAAGCGGGACGTGTGATTTTCATAATTCCTCCTCAAAAAACAAATTCAAAACAATTTCTTTTCTTTATTATCCGACTTTCGCAAATAAATTGCAAGTGTTAGAGTGAATTGTACATATTATTCTGCATCGATTAATGCATTGGCAAAATCTTTTCCCGAAAAATCCTGTAAGTCGGTCATTCCTTCGCCGACACCGATGAGCTTTATGGGGATATCCAATTCCTGAACCAGGGGCAAGACCACGCCGCCCTTGGCGGTGCCGTCTAATTTCGTGAGGATCAATCCGCTTAAGTCCGTGACTTCGTTAAATGTTTTCGCCTGAAGAATGGCATTTTGTCCCGTGGTTGCATCGAGAACCAAAAGCGCTTCCTTTTGTGCTTCCGGGGCTTCTTTTTCGATGATGCGATGAATCTTTTCAAGCTCGTTCATCAGATTTTTCTTGTTGTGCAGGCGTCCGGCCGTATCGCAAATCAACACGTCGATGTTTCTGGATTTTTGCGCTTGAATGGCGTCGTAAACCACCGCCGCGGGATCAGCGCCCTCTTTGTGACTGATGACCGGCGTGTCGGAACGTTCGCCCCAGGTCTCGATCTGCTCGATAGCAGCGGCACGGAAGGTATCTGCCGCCGCAATTAAAACGGATTTCCCTTCGGTTTTAAAGCGATAAGCGAGCTTGCCGATGGTGGTGGTCTTGCCAACGCCGTTGACGCCGACGATGAGGATAATCGCCGGAGACGGTTCCACATTCAGTCGGTTCTTTGCCGGATCGTCTTCCAAAATGGCTCTGATTTCTTCGGCCAAGAGGCCTTTCACCAGCTTCGGATCCTTGATTTGTTTTTCGCGAATGGTTTCTTTTAAGCGGTCGATTAAAAGCATGGTGGTTTCCATGCCCATGTCCGATGAAATTAAAAGATCTTCCAAATCTTCCATCATGTCGTCGTCGATTTGCACATAATTGCCTAAGATGTCGTTGATCTTATAATTCATGTCGTCTCGCGTTTTTTCGAGACCTTGTTTTAAACGTTGGAACCAGCCGACTTTTTCTTCGGCTCCTTCGGAAACAGGTGCTTCTTCTATAGGCTCTTCGCCCTCGATCTCTTCCGCTTCTGTTTCTTCATTATCGTCTTGGAAGGCTTCATTCAGCTCAGGCGCTTCGACATCATCCGATAAAGAGTCAGTGGTGGGAGCTTCAACTTCCGCATCTTCAATGGCGGAATCGGAAGCCTCTTCTTCTTCAGCGATCTCTTCCCCTTCTTCCATGGGCGCCTCAAAGGCCTCTTGGCTTTCAGGGGCCTTCTCCTCTTCAACTGCCGGCTCTTCATAGGGCTCTTGGCTTTCCTCTTCCAGCTTTACTTCTTCAACGGCGTCCTTTTTCGATTGGGAAAAATCATAGGCTTTATGGCGGACCGGATCCGCCTCGCTTTTTTCTTCCGCCTTTTCGACGGTGATTTCTTCCGAAACTTCTTCCGCCGGTTTCGCTTCTAAGGCTTCTTCGTCGATGCGTTCTTCCGAATACTCTTCGACTTTCGCCTCTTCCTTCGTATCGGCGTTTTCGTCTTCCTTACCGATCTTTCGCTTGAGCCACTCCAACATGGGATTCAACCTCCTCTAGTTCTAAAAATAACAGCCGGGAAATTCCCTTTTCTTCCATAGTCACGCCGTAAATTTCATTGGCCATTTCCATGGTCTGCTTTCTGTGGGTGATCATTATGAATTGCATATCCTCGATTTGCTTCACGTAGTTCGAGTAACGTCGAATGTTCGCGTCGTCAAGGGCCGCGTCGATTTCGTCGACGATACAGAATGGCGACTGGCGCATGCGCAGCAGGGCAAACAGAAGGGCTACTGCCGTCATGGACCGCTCGCCGCCGGACAAGAGGGACAGGGATTGCAGCTTCTTCCCCGGCGGTTGTGCCGAAATTAAAACTCCCGCCTCTAAAATATCGCCTTCGTCCCAAGCCAGAGAGGCCTTGCCCCCTTGAAAGAGCTCCCGGAAAATATCGTTAAAGTAGCCGTTGATTAAAATCAGCGCCTCTTCCAATTGTTTCCGCATGTCTTTGTCCAGGCGTTTAATCATTTTTTCAAGTTTGTCTTTGGAAAGCACCAAGTCTTCCCGCTGCTCGGAAAGAAAATCCACCCGTTCTTTCCATGCATCGTATTGCTCCAAGGCGTCGCCGTCTACGGGTCCGATAAAGGCGATTTCTTTATCGATGGCCCCTTCTTTTTTGCGTAGCCCGGTGACGGGCATCTCCAGCAGATCGCCGATATCGCCGGGGTCTTTCATTTGACTCAGCTCGTCGGTAAAAATAACGCAGGCGCGATCCGCCTCTTCCAATTGATTTTGCAGGCGCACCATTTCCTTTTCTAAGGTAAAGGCCTGCTCTTTTTTCTCTTCGAGGTTCAACTTTTCTTCACGAAGCTTGTGCTTTTTCTCTGTCACGTGATTCTTCAGCGCAGCCAAAGCCTCTTCAAGGGCCGTCGCCTTTTCATCCAAGGCGGCTCGTTCCGGCTCTGCCGAGGCGATGGCATCGTCCAATTCTGCCGTCTCATCGGTCATGGACTTTAAATCTTCTGCGGAAGCTTCCAGTCGGGCTTTGATTCCTTCGGCATCTTTTGTGATTTGTTCCAAGCGAAGGGCCGATTCCCGATAGGCGGAAATCTTTTTCTGTCTGTCGATTTTCGCCGCATTCAGTTCCTCACGCAACTTCTCAAGATTTTCGTGGAACGAGGCCACATCTTCCGATGCATCTTGAGCCCAATCTTTTTCGGAAAGGCTCACCCCTTCCAGGACCGCCTCCTGTTCCTTGCGGTCTTCGTCGTCACGCGCCAGTGCGTCCGTTTCCTTTTGAATCTCTTCTTTAATGGAATCCAACCGAGCTTCCACGGATTCCAATGCTGAACGCAGACGATAGAGCTGCTCGGAAGATTTTCTGCGTCTCTCTTCATGGCTCAGTGCATCGGCCGCCAGCTCTTTTTCCTCTCCAAGCAGATCGCCGTGGGTTTTATCCAAGGATGCAAAGTTTTCCTTCGTCCTCGTCAGTTTATTCAATGCCTCTTTTAACTCGCCGGCTTTTTTCGTGATTTCGCCGTCTCGAGTGTAAAGCTCCGTGGATTGGTTCTTCGCCTGACCGCCGGTCACGGCGCCGCCGACTTGAAAGACGTCGCCGCCTTTCGTCACGATGCGATAGCGATGCTTCAGATCTTTCGCCAGCTGCTTCGCCTCATCTACCGTATCCACGATGAGAATTCGGCCGAGGAGAAACTCGACGGCGGGGCGCAGCTCCTCCTTTGCCCGCACGCAATCCGATGCCACGCGGTACGGGACCGATGTTTTATCTTTGACGTCACCGGGTAGCGCGCGATAGCTTAAGCTCGTTAAAGGCAGAAAGGTCAATCGACCCATTTTGTGTTTTTTTAAGTAAGACAGAATCGAACGAATCTTGTGATCGTCTTTTAAGATAATGTTTTGACCGCCGTAGCCCAAGGCCGTGGATATGGCCAAGGCATCACGCTCTTCCACATGCAAATGCTCCGCCACGGGCCCGATAACGTCCCCGTAAAAGCTTTCCGACTTGGCTTCTTTTAAAAATTGCTTGACGCCGTATTGAAAGCCTTCGTGATTGTCCCGTAAGCGTTCCAAATATCTTTTTTCTCTGTCCAATCCTTCGGCGCGAATGGACAGGCTCTTGATCTCTTCTTCCGCCCGTTCTTTTTCTGCTTTGATCTCTTTCATGTGACCTTGCAGTTTTTCCATTGCGTCGTTTAAGTCGCCGAGCTCCCGCCGGATGTCCGATTCTTTCTTCTCGTATTCATCTACATGAGACGATACTTCCCCGGTTTCGCGAACTAATTCATCTTTTCGTAGATTCAGTTGCGCCAGTCGCTCCTTGCGTTCTTTCGATAAGTAGTCGAGGGCTTGCAAACGGGATTCCAGGGAATGGCGGCGGTCGGAAAGCTGTTCCAAAGCCTCGCGACGGGATTTTTCGCCGAGGTCCAAGGCCTCGACTCTTTCCCGGAAGGCGTCGTATTCCGCGCTCATAGCTTCCACGGCGCTATCCTTTTCATCGGAGGCCCGCTTCAGCTCGTCGGCTTCTTCCTGTTGCTTTTCTTTTGCAGATTCCAGGTCCTTTAATTCGTTCTGCAACAGCTCTGCAGATGCTTCCAATCGTGTTTTTTCTTCAGATAAATAATCTCGCCGCTGGATCTTCGAGCGAAGGTCGCCGGAGGCGTGTTCCTTATGGCGGATCAAAGACATGATCTCTTCGTTTAAAGCGGCTTCACGATCCCCGTCGGCATCGATGGCCGCCTCCTCCGCCTCAATGGCTGCTTCCATTTGCCGATTCGCTTCTTTTTGTTCCTTCCAAGTCGTCTCTAAATCTTCGAAACGATGGAGGACTTTTCCTTGCCGCTCCTTCGCCGCCTCCACTTCTCGGGTTAAGCGGGCAAAACCGTATCTTTCCTTCTCCACTTCCAGTTCCGCCAAGCGAAGTGCTTTTTCCCTTTTTTCTTCCATTTCGCCGCTGCGGCTTTTCAGCTCGGAAAAAATATCGTCGATACGCTCGATGTGTTCCGTGGTTTTATTTAGATTTCGTACCGTTTCTTCTTTCCGCAATTTAAAACGGCTGATGCCCGCCGCTTCTTCGAAGGCATTTCGACGGTCTTGGGGCCTCGTACTTAAAATCTCTTCGATTTGCCCTTGGCCGATAAATGAGTAGCCGTTCTTGCCGATCCCCGTATCTAAAAATATTTCTCGTACGTCTTTTTGGCGAACGCGCTTTTTGTTGATCGTGTATTGGCTCTCCCCGGAGCGGAAATATTTTCTTGAAACGGACAGCTCTTCGTAGGGCAAATCAAAAAAGCCGTCCTTATTGTCAAATGTGAGAACGACTTCTGCAAAATTCACCCCTTGTTGACGATCGGTGCCGCTGAAAATAACATCTTCCATCTTGCTGCCGCGGAGCTGTTTGACACTGGATTCGCCCAGTGCCCACATAATGCCGTCGACGATATTACTCTTGCCGCTGCCGTTTGGGCCGACAATGGCCGTAATATCTTCGGAAAAGCGTATGCGCGTTCTTTTTGCAAAAGATTTAAAGCCGTAAAGCTCCATTTCAATTAAGTGCATAAGTATCTTTTTCCTCTCCGTCGATCCGCAACAAATTTCCCTCGCCGGGAATGGTTCGAAATAGTATGGGACCGTAAGTTTTTTCCAGGACTTTTCTTCCGTAGCCGAAAGGGCCGACCAGGTAATTGATCGCCCGGCCGCTTCCTTCCACGGACTGCACCGACTTGTAGCGAGCAAGGATTTTATTCACTCGCCGTCGCGATTCAGCGAATTCCCTGAAATTATCGTGATAAGGCCCCGCTACATAGGCGCTGCGATCCATTTGAGGGAGGCCCGCCCGTATAACATCCAGACCCGCCGCTTCGTATTTATCAAGCAAAGCGGCCGTTCGCCCGATAGCTTCTTTTAAGGTTAAGGGCTTGTATCGGGCATCGCTATACATGGCATAAAGCTCCGTCCCTTGAAATACCACCGTGGGATAAATCCGCACGAAATCGCCCCGATTGACAATCCAGCGTGCCGTGTTCAGATCTTTTTCGAAAGAATCCTTCGGCAAGCCGATCATCTGCTGAAGGCCCACCTGAATCCCCGCAGCCTTTGCCGATTTTACCGTTCGGTCCATCTCCTCCACATTCACGCCGCGCATAGAAGTCCTTAGCACCTCAGGATCTATAGACTGGATGCCGAATTCGATGGTCTTGACGCCGCATACCTTTAACCGTTCGAAATCTTCTTCAAATAATGCTTCGGGCCGCGTAGAAAGTCGAATCCCGGTGACCTGTCCCCTCTCGATAAAAGGCTGTACCGAAGAAAGAAGGGCTTTTTGTTTTTCCAAGGCCAGCATGGTAAAGGTGCCGCCGTAAAAAGCGACCTCCGACGGTCGGTTGCCGTTCCTTTCCAGAGCCCTTGTAATCCTCTCCTCCACTTCATTCACAGAAAGAAGACCGGATACGCCGGTGATTTGATTTTGATTGCAGTAAATGCATTTCACCGGGCAGCCGGAAAAAGGTATAAAAATGGGAATAATATTACGCTTCGCCATGTTCCAACTTTCTGATCGCCTGCGCTGCGGCACGGCTTTGAGCTTTTTTCTTGTTACGCCCCCGGCCCGAAGCCACGGGGCGGCCGAGAATATAGACCGTCGCTTCAAAGCGATCTTCGTCGCCGACGGCTTGGGCGTCGATTTCAACACAGCGGTAGTCCACGCCGTTGCTGTGATGCTCTTTCTGCACCATCTCCTGCAAACGGGACTTGTAGTCCGTCGCCTCTTCGGAACCGCCTGTTAACAAGGTCTTTTCCACGAAAGATTTAGCCGCATTCATGCCTTGGTCCAAATAAACGGCACCGAGAAGGGCTTCGTATAAATCGTCTCCGGGCACGTTAAACTTCTCATCCCTCTTCAGCTCTTCTCCTTTGAGAAAAAACTCCTGAAGACCTAAATCATCCGCTGCCCTTTTCAAAGACGCCTCGCAAACCATGGCGGCCCTTTCCTTCGTCAGGGCGCCTTCCTCTTCCTCTGAATTGGAAAAAAGATAGTCTCCCACGAGGAAATTTAACAGGCTGTCGCCGAGAAACTCCAATCGCTCGTATGAATGGGTGTTGTTTTCCCTGCTGTAAGTCTTGTGAGTGAAGGCCTCTTTTAATAGGGCCGTGTCATTAAAGTGAATGCCTATGCGCTCTTCTAGCTTTTTAAAATCGATCACTCGAAATCGTACGCTTCCAGCAAATCCAAAACGTCGCCGATGGTGTGGACGCTTTCCAATTTTTCTTCTTCGATTTCAATATCGAATTCATCTTCCACGCTCATAATGGTTTCGACCAACTCGATGGAATCCATATTTAAATCTTCGACGAAATCCATGGAAGGATCCAATTCATCCACCGGACGATTTAATTGTTCTGCGATAATTTCTAAAATTCTCTCTCTCATCATGACACTCCTTTATTCTCTTTCTTCCCCGCGAACCATTTTAACCAACGCCGCCGTCGCCGAAAGAATTGCCTCTTCATTCGACGAGCCATGGGCTTTAAACACCGGCTTGTCCAAACCGAGGAGCGGAACGCCGCCGTAACGGCTGTAATCCAAATCGCCCAGTATCTTTTGGCCGAGCATTTTTATTTCGCCCCCATGTTCGCTTCCCTTCGCCAGAGATTTCATTCCCTGTTGAATATAGCCAACGGTTCCCTCGATGGTTTTAAGCATGATATTTCCCGCAAATCCGTCGGCGACGATGACATTCACATTGTTAAAGAGGACGTCTCGCGCTTCGATATTGCCCTTGAAGCAATCCAGCTCTTCCGCCATCAGTTCATAAGCGGTTTTTACCTGTTGATTGCCTTTGCCTTCTTCCGTGCCCACATTTAACAGGGCCACCGTCGCATCGTCGACGCCTTCCACATGGCGCATATAATCCAAACCCATTTTCGCAAAACTTAACAGCAGCTCGGGAGAGGCATCCATATTGGCGCCAACGTCCAGGATCAATTTCTTTTGGCCGCTGATTTCCAAAAATACGGGAAGGGCCGCCCGTTCCACGCCTTCTTTTCTCTTGACGATAAACATGCCGCCGGCCAGCAAGGCGCCGGTGCTGCCCGCGCTCACCATTCCGTCGACCATGCCTTCTTTCAACGCGGCAAGGCCCTGCACGATGGCGCTGTCTTTCTTTTTCCTTATGGCCAGAGCCGGGCTTTCGTCCTGTGATATAGACGAAGGACAGTGCACGATATGCGCCTCGTCTACGCCGTTAAATTCCGCGAGCAAATCCCTGTCGCCGAAAAAGTACGGCTCGATGCCGTAGGCATCCTTTGCCTTCAGTGCTCCCAGTACGATGGCGCCCGGTGCGTGGTCGCCACCCTGACAATCAAAAGCTATCTTCATATGATTCCCCTTTATATTAAACCTTCGGTGAAATACCTCTGTTCGATCCAATCCATTGTAATATAAATCCTCCTAGTCATTCAACCGTTTGAGAAAAGTGGAGAAATTTTCGCATAAAAAAAATAACCCTACAACCTTTAACGGTTGTAAGGTTAATATCGTCAATAGGACACCCGCCATCGAGCTCAACGGAACTCGACTTGGGGAGTCTGCTTGGTGCGGGAAAGAGGACTTGAACCCCCACGTCGTTGACACTAGATCCTAAGTCTAGCGCGTCTGCCAATTCCGCCATTCCCGCGTGCTCGCTTTCGCGAGTTGAAATCCCGAAGGATTATGGGGTGGATAGTGGGAATCGAACCCACGATCTCCAGGACCACAATCTGGCGCCTTAACCTACTAGGCCATACCCACCACAAAATTTGACGATGGATATATATTAACATCATTTTATATCCATGTCAAATGTTTTATAGCTCTAAGGATTCGACGAAGGCGCGGAGGGCGTGACCTCGATGGCTGACGGCATTTTTCTCTTGATCTGTCATCTCCGCAAAGGTCTTTTCATAACCTTCGGGAATAAAGAGAGGATCGTAGCCGAAGCCTCCATCTCCCCTTGCCGATTCAGTGATCTTGCCAGGACAAATTCCCTCTACCGTGTAAATATCGCCACCTCGCTTCACGGCGATGACGGTTTTGAAATAGGCCCGACGATCGGTTTTACCTTTCATCTCACGCAAAAGCTTCTCGCGATTTTTTTCATCGTTTCCGTCTTCCCCGGCATAGCGTGCGGAATAGACGCCCGGACGGCCGTCCAGAGCGTGGACAAACAGCCCCGTATCGTCGCCAATGACGATTTCGCCTTCGAGGGGTTTTATTTTAATCACGGCATTTTCTTCCAAGCTGTCCCCGTCTTCGATGGGGTGAATGGCGCCGTAGCCGGCTTCCGTCTTTGAAAGGACGTGGCATTTGCCCTCCACAAGTTCGCGAATCTCTTTGAGTTTGTGTTGATTGTCCGTTGAAACGATTATGTTCATAGGCTCTCCTTTAAAAAAAGGAAGGCTTTCCGCCTTCCTTACATGTATTTGCGATTGTAACTTTCGATGCCGTTGACGATGCCGATGGCCAATTTGTCCAGGTAACTGTCGCTCTTGATCTTTTCAAGTTCGTCGGGGTTAGACATAAAGCCACCTTCGATCAGGCAGGCCGTCATATTCGTTCTTCGAAGGACGGCAAGTTCCGGACGGTTTTTAATGCCGCGATTATTGGCGCCGGTTTCTTTCAGCACGCCGTTTAACACTTCTCTGGCCAGTCTCGTTTGATCGCCTGCATTTATCTTGCGATCCACATCGTTTTCGGAAGCATACAGTACTTCGATTCCGTATGCCGATGAGCTGCCCGCCGAGTTAAAGTGAATGCTCACAAAAATATCCGCATTGTTGCGATTGGCGATGGCCGCCCGCTCACTCAATGCAATAAATTCGTCGGTGGTACGGGTCATAATGACATTGTAGCCCCGTTGACGCAATAAGGATTCGACGCGGGGCGCCAAGCGAAGAGTCAGGGATTTTTCCGTCGTCTTGTCTTCAGCGACGGCGCCGGAATCTTTTCCTCCGTGTCCGGCATCAAGTACGATGGTAACATCCTTCTTTTGACCCTTGTTCATGGACTGAGGTTTCGCCTGATCGACCTCCGGAGCTTTCGGCATGGGGGCGGGATCCTTCGCCTTCACAGCAGGCTTTTCTGTCTTTTGCGGTGCCGGCGTTTGTTTCGGCGCTTGCACCACGCCGTTGTCTATGGTGGCAAGCTTTTTGCTTTGATCCCAATTTACTGCAAAGCCCAGGGACTCCGATAAAAATCGCAAGGGCACCATGGTCTTACAAGCTTTGCCTTGTTCCGTATATTCTGTCAGTCTCGGAACGGAAGCACTGTCCAGCTTCTGTTTTTTACCGTTTACGTAGACGACTGAGCTGTCGATCTTTAATTTTATGTCTTTGTCCTGCATGGATATGCTGACCGATTTCGTATTTTGGTTCCACTTTACATTGGCACCCATAAGTTCCGTCAGTTCGCGAATGGGAACGAAGGTGCGTCCGTTATCCACGTAGGGTTTGTATTCACAATATAAATCGAATCCGTTGACTTTCACATTGGCCGTGCCGACTCTGCGGCTATTGCCGTTTGTTTTGACTCGCAAGGTCGCACCGGCCGCCTCTGAAAATCCCGTAAGTACTAAGAGAAAGGCAAAGCAAAGTGCGAGACTCTGTAAGAATCGCTTCAAGAGAACCTCCTTCAATTCGTAACAATTTGTCACCCTAATTATCCTTGCCTCGCCCTAAAATGTCAAACGCTTCTGAGATTTTGTAATTTTACTGTAACTTTAAAAGAGCGCCATATAACTCATCGGGACCGGGCGATGGAATGGCTTCTTCTCCATCTCCGTTTTTATAAATGACGCGAAAATCGTCTGTGATCTCGCCGATTTTCGTAAATAAAATAGATCGCTCTTCCAATTCGTTTCTCATGGGTTCAAAGTCGTTTCTGTCCATAACGACCAACATGGATCCACTGGATATAAGCCGGTATAAATCGATATCGGCTATCTCGGCCAGAGCTCTCGTCGAATCGAGAACGGGAATGGCTTCTTTTTCGATGCACATGCCGACGCCGAGGGCTCGCGCCATTTCCCAAAGGGCGCCTTCCACGCCGCCTTCGGTGACATCGTGCATGGCGCGGATGTGATAGCCCGCGGCCACTTCTCCCTCTTTCTGAACGCTCAGTTCATTCATCAGCTCTTGCCCTTGGGAAAGAAGTTCCTCGCCCATGTCCTTCAATGCATCGGCGCAATCCGTACATATAATCGCCGTGCCTTCCAGGCCGGCAACCTTGCTCATAGCCACCACATCACCGGGTTTGACTGCGTCGGAATCGGGCATATGCTCTTTGGCGACGCGACCGATCACCGTAGAGATCATCACCGGCTTTGATACGGCATCCGTGATCTCCGTGTGACCGCCAATAATATCCATATTCACTTCATCCGCCGCCCTTTGGGCATCGGCCATAATGGTTTCGATCTCTTTCGACGATGTGTTTACCGGCAGCAGCAAAGTGAGCAACACGCCGACGGCATCGGCGGATTTCGTGGCCACATCGTTGACGCTGATGTGAATGGCCAGGGCACCCAGATTTTCGGCGGCGCCGGTAATGGGGTCGCTGCTTAAGACGATATAGTCACCTTCCATGTCCAGTAGTGCCGTGTCCTCGCCAATAGAGGATGCGCATAAAACTTCCTTGCGCTTCGATTTCAGCTTCGAAAGAATCAGTGCATCCAAATCTTCATTGGATAATTTTCCCACATCCTTGAAAACTCTCATGGGCAGCCTCTAAATGCTTCCCATATCGCCGTTGGCTTCGTCGCCCGGCATCGTTTCGGAGACGTTTGAATTGTTCATATTGCCTTCGGTTGAATCGGTATCAGAGGAAGTGTCCCCTTCCCCGCCGGCTAAATATACGGTCAATTGGAAGTACACCACATCGGCGACCGTTGCCGTCGGCTCTTCTTCCACTTTTACATTTAGAAGCTCTTCCAATTGCTTACACCAAGATTGAACCACATTGGCGTCGTTTGTTTCGCCGCGAATGGTTAAGGTGCCTCCTTGATAATCCAGACCCGTTACGGTCAATGTATCCGGGGCGGAAGATTTGACTTTAGTAATGGCATCGGCCACATCGACGGCGTTTTGAAGGTCGCCGTCTTCCATGGAAGGCATTTCTTCTTCCTGTTCCTTTTCCTGCTCGTGGGTCGCGACAATAAGATCGCGATTTTGTTGTTTTAGTTTTTCGCCGTAAATAAAGGAGCCGATCAAGATAACGAAGGCCAGAACGAGCCCTGCCGCCGGAATATAATAATTTTTACCCAGACCGCCGGAGCCTTTGCTTTTCATAAACAGAGCGGTTGCATCGGGATTATCCATAGCCGAGGAGAAAATATCACTCAGCAAAAGAGGACGATAGTTTTTGTCGTCCGCCAATTCTTCGAATAAGCCGCATTCGACGAAGGAACCGGCGATAAATTGTCGGTCGGTGAGGGAAAAATCGCCGCCCATATGCTCTACATGGCCCAGGGCTTCGTAGTAGGCCGACTGCATGTCCATCATGACATTGGGACGATCCACATCGCTCATGCGACCGTCGTAATTATCGTCTTTAATACGCAGTACGTCCTCGGCTTCCAATTCGTTTCTGCTCATGAAATCAAGCACGGCGTCGTTGACTTCCGTGCGGTCGAAGTAGCGGTTTTCGTGACCGTAATAGAATCCCAGATGGCTCGTGCCGACGAAATTAATTCGGCCGCCGCCCAACCAATGGGCGTACTCCAGACACAAGGTCGAAAAAGGAATCACGCCGCGAAGTTTTAATTCGCATTTTTTCGCCAAATCCCGATACCCGTCCAAGGTCGCTTCCGGGAAAATGGTGATCAGCAAGTGATTGACATCGTCGTCGCTCTTCAAATCCACCGAATCCATGGCGTAGTCTTCCAAATCTTGGGCAAACAGGGACGGACTTTCGTTTTCGATTAAAGAAGCCCGCTCCTTATCCGTCATGGACGGCACGTGCATGGTGCGGTTCACCGCCAAGCTTGAATTCACGACAAATAATGCCTTGGACTTGGTCAGGCCGTTTTCTTCCAAGGTCTTTTTAAGCAAATAATGTAATTGGGCGCTGTCGGAAATTTGACCGTCGCCCACGACGTTCAACGGTATATCAAAGGAATAAATTTCGCCGTTAGCATCTTTATCGCCATACTTGAAGACGTAACAGCGGCGATCTTCAAAATATACAATCGCTTCATTTTTATTAAATAAGTTCATCTTACCCTCCTACAGGCATTATATCCTATGAATGCGAAATTTTTATGGAAAACCGCCGATTTCTATAATAAAAAATTTTCTACTATCACATAGGCCCAAAGGAAAAAGGGAAACATGGGAATGGCCCTCTCCTTGGTCAGTTTCAAAAGAAATAATCCCCCGCCCACAACGGCCGCCATAACAAAGGCGCAGGTAAAAAATAGATAGCTGTTCCATATTCCCTCAATGCCTAAGGCGAGCAAAGTTGCGTAATAAATATCGCCTTCGCCCACGGCCTTCGGAAAGAGAAGATACAGAACGCCCATGATAAGTAAAATAAAAAGACCGCTTAGAGGATGCAGGGAATGTTTGAGAAAGAGACTGAGGACGAAAACAATCCCGCCGACGATTAAATCTCTCGTGTATACGTCCCGGTGGCGGCAGTCTTCCACTGCCAAAAGATATAGGATGAAGATTCCCGCAATCCAAAACAGTGTTCTGCTGTCCATGCCGTGGTTGAGGCACAAAAAGACGACGAGGATGCCGCCGATGGCTTCCGTTAAAGGATGAAAGGGGGAGATTCTTTCGCCGCAGATGCAGCGTCCTTTGGCCAAAAAATAGCCGAAGACGGGAATTAAATAGGGCCAAGGAATCGGTCGACCGCAAGCGTTGCAGTGGCTTCTGGCGCGGATCCAATCCTCTCCCCGCCTGCGCCTCTCGTCGAACAAGTTAAAGAAAGAAACAAAGGATGCCGCCAGGAAAAAAACGGCAAAATAGATGGGAATCATTGATTCGAATTGTCAGGAACAAGTTTCTTGTCACCGACTTTCACCGGACCCGGTTTTACAATCACCTGCCCGTCCTTTAATTCGACGGTAAATTTGTCTTCATCCAAAGCCTTTGCCGGTTTAGGATACTCGCCGGATTCCAGATAAGGTTTCAGAAACTTTTCCTCGATCTTCCCTTCTTTGGGATGGTCAATGGAATAAAGAATGGCCGCATTCTTTAAGACCCGCACATTGGCATTGTGTGCCGTGGCTTGGGCGCTTAAATTGGATTTTTGATATTTAGGAATGGCAATGGCGATGAGAAGCGCCAAAATCGCAATGACGATGATCAGTTCGATAAGGGTAAATGCCTTTTTCTTCTTCATGATTTCCTCCTAAAAACTATTTACCATGTCAAACATAGGAATGGCGATAGAAAAAATAATAAATCCGACGACGGCGGCCATAATTAAAATCAGAGCCGGTTCCATATAGACGCTGATGCGTTCGGCGCGATTCTTCTGTCGGCCTTCTTCCAAGTGGATCGCCACGCTCAGCATATCGCTCACCGCTGAAGAAGCCTCGCCTAAGGCGACAAATGAGCAGTTCTGCTCCTTAAAGAGATCGCTTTCGTTCATGACCTTGGACAACTCCTCCCCTTTCATCAAGCCTTGAATCATTTCGCCGGCTTGCCGCTGAATATAAGGGTTTTCAGAGCCCACGTGAATGTTTTCGATTATTCGCAAAAGATCCACGCCGTTGTCCATTTGCATTTTCATGGTTCTCAACTGGCGTAGCTCGAAGGGATCTCTATGAAAAGGTGTTGCCAATGGCATATGGTAGAGCCGTCTGTAAAAGCCTTCCGAGGTCTTCGGATGATTTTTCAAAATAAGAATCGCCAGCACCACCACTAATATGGCAATCATGTAAACCAGGCCGTAATGCTCAAAGTGGCGGGCCATGGCGATGAGCATGCGGGTCATGACCGGAAGCGGCACCTGCTGAGATTCAAATACATCGGTGAATACGGGAAGCACCGAGTGAAGCACGACTTGCAAGACGAAGAGGGAAGTAATCATAAGGATCACCGGATAGGCCAAGGCATTGGTCAGCTTTCGATGCATTTGCTGCTCGTCGTCGAAAAAATCCGCCAGCTGATGAAAAATTTCATCCAATGTGCCCGCCGCTTCGCCGCTCTTAATCATGCCGGGGACGAAACGGGGAAAACAGTCGGCATCGGCAAAAGCCTCGGAAAGCAACTTTCCCTGCCTTACGGAATCCACAATAAATTCCAGCTTCTCCTGCTGTAGCCCTTTGCTCTGTCTGGCCATTAATTCCATGACCGTAACTAAATCCAAACCGCCGGAGGACATAAGGGCCAGTTGAGAAAACATCACGGCCAGCTGCCCCTTGGGTAGCATTCGTCGGGGTTTGGTTAAATGAAAACTCCCGCCAGATTTTTCAATGGAGATCACGCGGTAGCCACCTTCGTGAAGTCGGTCTTTCACTTCCTCCATGCTGTCGGCGTTCATTTCTCCTGTGAAGAGACCGGAAGATCCGTCGAACATCTTGTATTTGTATTTCATGGCTCACCTACATGGTCATAATGGTGCGGTATGCTTCTTCAATGCTGATGCTGCCCTCCAGAATCTTTTCTCTGAGGGCTTCTTTCAAGGGTATCATGCCCGATTCCACTGCCGCAGCCTTTAAGGCATCTAAGGAGACACCGGGCTTGATGAGGGAACGTATCTTTTCATCCATTACCATGATTTCAAATACGGCTTTCCTTCCCGTATAACCTTCGAAACATTTTTCGCAACCCACCGCTTCGTAGGTGGTGTCGTCGATTTTGAAATAGTCGTCTTGCGTGTGGACTTCTTTTTTGCAATGGTCACATAGCTTTCGCACCAAGCGCTGGGAGATGACGCCGATGATTCCCGCCGAAAGCATGTAGGGCTCGACGCCCATGTCCATGAGGCGAATCATGGCCGAAGGCGAGTCCGTCGTATGTAGAGTGGAAAAAATTAAGTGGCCCGTAATGGAGGAGCGCAGAGCGATTTCCGCCGTTTCCATGGAGCGCACCTCGCCGACCATCATGACCTCCGGATCTTGCCGAAGCATGGCTTCAAGGCCCGTTGAAAAGGTGATGTTCGCCTTGGGATTGACCTGCATTTGATTGATGCCGTCGATATCGAACTCCACCGGGTCTTCAATGGTCAAAATATTTCGCTCCACGCGGTTTAACAGCTGAATAAATGTATAGAGGGTGGAGGTCTTGCCCGAGCCCGTGGGCCCGCAGATCAAGACCAGACCAAGGGGCTGACGCAGTAATTTTTGAACCAGTTCCAAATTACTTCCGCCTAAGCCGATGCCTTCCGGCGTGTAGTCCAGGCCCGTGCGGTCCAAAAGACGTAGCACCAGCTTCTCATCCCCTTTTACGGGAATAGCCGAGGCGCGAACGTCTACACCTCGCCCGCCGTATTCAAAGGTGAAGCGGCCGTCCTGAGGTCGGCGCTTTTCGCCGATATCCATGGAGGAAAGAAATTTGATCCGCGTTACAAACTCGGAGTAGGCGCTTTTGGGATAGGTGCCGTACAAAAAAAGCGTGCCGTTACGACGCATACGGACCCGCCAGCTCTCGCCGGCAGGCTCGATATGCACGTCGGAACAACACGCTTCGGCGGCATCATTTAATATGGTTTGACTTAATTGGACCGCACTAAGGCCGCCACCTTGAGAAGTGGTTTGACTATTTCGGATACTACCGCCTTTCGAAGCGGAAAAGTTTAATTTCTTGTCCATCCTAACCTCCAAAACAGTCTTTTGTAAATAAGTCGTCTTTTAAATGATTATTTTTCTTTGGCTTCGTTTGCTTCAGCACGCACGTAATCGCAATCCGGATTATGGCATTGAATTCGTGTGCCTTTTTTCGTGACCTTTTTCGTCAGAATATCGCCGCATTTCGGGCAACGCTCGTCGATGGGCTCGTCCCAAGAGACGAAATCGCAGTCGGGGTACTTGTCGCAGCCGTAGAATTTACGTCCCCGCTTGCTCCTTTTGATGACTACTTCTCCGTCGCCGCATTTCGGGCACTTCACGTCGACCTTTTCCACCAATGCCTTGGTGTTTCGGCAATCGGGAAAGCCCGGGCATGCGAGGAATTTTCCGTAGCGGCCCATTTTGATCACCATGTTTCTGCCGCATTTTTCGCAGATCACATCGGTGGGCTCGTCGCGAATTTCGACCTTCTCGATTTCCTCTTCCGCATGGATCAAGTACTCTGCCAATTGTTTGTACACCGGATCCACAGCCTCTTGCCAAACCATCTCTCCATCGGCCACCGCATCCAGGCTTTGCTCCATCTTTGCCGTGAAGGCCTCGTCCACAAACATGGGGAAGTACTCGGTCAAAAGATCGTTTACCGTTTCGCCTAATTCTGTAGGCACGAAACGCCGCTCTGCGCTTACCACATAGTATCTGGATAGAAGCGTGTTTATAATCGGCGCATAGGTACTGGGACGGCCGATGCCCAGCTCTTCCAAAAGTTTAATCAATGAGGCTTCGTTGTAGCGAGCCGGCGGCTGAGTGAAGTGTTGTTCGGGCAGCATTTCTTTTACTTTTAAATGTTCCCCCACTTCCAGGGCCGGAATTTCCTTGTCCTTTTGGTCCTTGGAGGGAAATACCCGTAAAAAGCCGTCAAAGACCAAGGTGTTTCCGTTCAGTTGAAACATTTCCGTATTGCTCGCCAGTTTTACTTTTTGCGTATCGTAAAGGGCTTCGGTCATTTGAGATGCCACAAAGCGGGACCAAATCAATTGATAGAGGCGGAATTCGTCACGCCCCAAACTGTCCTTAATGCTGAGAGGCGTGCGATTAACATCCGACGGGCGAATACATTCGTGAGCGTCCTGGGTGTTTTCTTTTTTCTTCGACCAAGTAGAAGGCGCGCTGTACTCTTCGCCATAAGCCTTTAAAATATGGGCCTTGGTTTGCGCTACGGCCTGTTCGGAGATCCGGGTCGAGTCCGTACGCATATAGGTGATCAAACCGACGGAACCTTCGCCGGGAATTGAAATCCCTTCATAAAGTCTCTGTGCCAACTGCATGGTCTTGCGCGTGGTAAAGTTCAGGCGCTTATTCGCCTCCTGTTGCATAGTGGATGTCGTAAAGGGCGGCAAGGTGCGCCTTTTTCTGGATCCCTTTTGAATGTCGGAAACCACGAGCTCCTTTTCGTTCATGCGGGCGAGGACCGCATCCACATCGCCTCGGTCTTTTAAGGGAACCGATTGGATTTTTCCGCTTTTCAACGTGCCGAAGTACTTGGCTTCAAAAGTCTTGCGATTTTTTAATGCCTTTGCCACAATGGTCCAATACTCGGAAGGCTCGAACTCCTTGATCTCCTCTTCCCTGTCGCAAATAATTTTTAAGACCACGGATTGAACCCGCCCGGCGCTGAGTCCGGACTTTACCTTTTTCCATAAGAGGGGGCTGATCTTATAGCCCACCAGGCGGTCCAAAATGCGGCGGGCCTGTTGAGCGTCCACAAGCTCCATATTAATGGGCCGAGGATTTTTTATGCCGTTCTTTACGGCGTTTTTCGTAATTTCGTTGAAAGAAATACGCACATTGTCTTCGGGGTTCATATCTAAAATATGAGTTAAGTGCCAGCTGATGGCCTCTCCTTCCCTATCCGGGTCAGTCGCGAGAAGGACTTTGTTCGCTTTTTTCGCTTCCGCCTTCAGCTCTTTAATCACCGGCCCCTTGCCCCGTATATTGATGTATTTCGGTTCGTAATTGTCTTCTATGTCAATGCCTAATTTCGACTTCGGCAAATCGCGAATGTGTCCCACCGTGGCCACGACCTTGTAATGGCTTCCCGCCATTTTGCGGATGGTCTTAGCCTTCGTCGGCGACTCTACGATAATCAGATTTCTTGCCAAACTATCCCAAATCCTTTCCTGCTCTAAAGTATTTCGATGCAATCACTGTCGACACCTGTAATATAATTTTTTAATTCCAACATGGTTAATACGCTCAACACTTCGGTAATGTCCCAACCGACGTGAGCCATAAGGGTCTCTGTATTCTGATGACCGTCCACTATACTATCATACAATGTTTTTTCTTCCAAAGTGAGATCGGAAAGATCCGGTGAAGATTTTTTCTTGTTCATCTGATAGACGGGATGATTTAAAATATCTTCCGGTGACAGGGCGATGGATGCGCCGTCGAAAATGAGGCGGTTCGTTCCCTGGCTGTAAATGGAATCCACATTGCCACAGACGGCAAAGACTTCCCGTCCGTATTCCGCCGCCAAGCGCGCCGTAATCAAAGAACCGCTCTTTTCCTTGGCCTCCACCACCAACACGCCGTCGCCTAAAGCGGCGATAATGCGGTTACGCTCGGGAAAGCGAAATGGCTGAGGCGACGTACAGGGCGGGTATTCACTTAAGATTAAGCCGGTGGATTTAATGGCTTCGTAACAAGCGCGATTGCTTTTCGGGTAACAGTCGCCGATGCCGTTACCTAAAACGGCGATGGTTTCACCTCCGGCATCTAAGGTGGCCTGATGCGCCAGCTTGTCGATGCCCAAAGCGAGGCCGCTGATGATGACGAGGCCCGAGGAGGCCAGTTGCGAAACGAATTTTTTGCATACTCTTTGACCGTAGTCCGTGTGCTTTCTCGCGCCGACTACGGAAAGAGATGGCTTGGCCATAAGTTCCAAATTCCCCATGGCGTAGATAACCATGGGCGGATCCGGCGTCAGGGCAAGCTTTTCGGGATAAAAATCATCGCCGACGACTAAAATCTGAATGCACTGCGCGTCGATGACTTTTTGCCTCTTGCTGATGTCTCGATTCAGAAACATGGCCGCCCGCTCTCTTAATTTCTGCGGAATGTTTTCTCCTTCGAGAAAAGTCAGCTGCCCCTCCTCTTCCGTTAAATAGCCGTAAAGTTCGATGAGTTCTTCATTGGGCATACCGGCGAGGGACAGGCGGATCAAAAGTTTTCTAAGATCTTCTCTTATTCCGACCAATATTTTCCCTCCACTGATTTATAGCGCACCGCTTCCAATACGTCTTGATCCGTAATGGGACCGCCGTCGCGCAGATCGGCAATGGTCCTCGCCACCTTCAATACTTTGTGAAGGGATCTGCCGCTGAATTTATATTTCTTGTACGCCATGTCCAGAATCTTTTGGGAGCTCGGTGTCAGCTTGCAGTATTTCTCCACATGGCGATCGGGAATGCCCGCATTAGTAATGATGTCCGTGCCTTCGAAACGGGCCTTTTGAAAGCCTCTCGCCCGCTCTACGCGCTCCCGCACGGTTTTTGAATCCTCGCCCTTCACATTGTCCTTCATGTCTTCGTAACTGATGGGCTTTACTTCCACCTGCAAATCGATGCGGTCGAGGAGCGGGTGAGAGATCTTGCTCAAATATTTCTGAATCTGTTGCATGCTGCAGCTGCATTCGTGATTGGGATCCTGGTAATAGCCGCAGGGACAAGGGTTCATGGACGCAATCAATTGAAAGTCCGCGGGAAATTCCAGGCTCGCAGTCGCCCGTGCCACGTGAATCTTTCCGTCTTCCATGGGCTGGCGCAATACTTCCAATACGCTGGATTGAAACTCGGGTATTTCGTCGAGGAATAAGACGCCGCGATGAGCCAGGGAAATTTCTCCGGGCTTGGGAATGCGGCCGCCGCCGATGAGGGACACGCCGGAGGCTGTGTGGTGGGGCGAACGGAAGGGACGCTCCGTCATCAGGCGATTCTCCGCCAAAAGACCGGAGACGGAATAGATCTTCGTCACTTCAATGGCCTCTTCAAAGGTCATCCCGGGCAATATAGTGGGCAGTCGCTTGGCGCTCATGCTCTTTCCGCTTCCCGGCGGGCCGATCATTAAGAGATTGTGTGCCCCCGCCGCCGCCACTTCCAGGGCGCGCTTTAATTGACTCTGGCCTTTTATGTCGGCAAAATCCACGTCAAAGGATTGCGTATGCTCCATTGGATTTTCCACCGTCGCCTCTTCGATGGTAGATTCACCGGTAAGAAGTGACACCACTTCTTTTAAATTGGCTGCGGGATAAATGCTCACGTCCCGGACGATGGCGGTTTCGTTTTCGTTGGCCTTGGGGACGATGAATTTCTTGTAGCCCAATTCCCTGAGGGAGATCACCATAGGCAGGGCGCCGCGAATGGCGGAAATTTCTCCGTTAAGTTGAAGCTCCCCTAAAAATATGTAGTCGTCGATGACCTTTGGATCGCCGATGCCTTCTGCGGCTAAGACGGATACGGCCACGGCCAAATCCATTTGTGAACCGTCTTTTCTGCGATTGGCAGGGGAAAGATTTACGGTGATCCGCTGCTGCGGATAGGGCATGCCGATATTTTTAATCGCCGCATGGACCCGCTCGCCTGACTCGCGAATTTGCGCGTCGGGCAAGCCCACCATAAGAAAACGCGGAAGCCCGCGACTTAAATCGCACTCGACTTCCACGACGAATCCTTCCAATCCCTCTAAGCTACAGGTTTTCACTCTGGCATACATGTCATTCCCCCAAGTCATTTCCGTCGAAGGCATTCTTTATGTGATGAATCATCGGTTGATCCGTTAAAAACACTTCGATGACGTCGAAACGGGCTCCGCGATAAAAAGCGGAACGATTCGCAAGGTAATGCTCCGCCGTCATGTAGATCTGGCGGCGCTTATAGACGTCTACGGCATCTTTCGGGTCGCCGTAGTTTACATTGGTCCTGGTCTTTACTTCCGTGAAGACGACGAAGCCTTTCGTAAAACTTATGATATCGATTTCACCATGCCTAAAACGAAAGTTTCGCTCCAAGATTTCGTGTCCCTGTTTCTGTAAAAACTTCGCAGCGATGACCTCGCCTGTTTCGCCGATGTTCATAATTCCTCCCTGCTTTACTCAATAATATATACTAAATCAGGTTTTAGCACAATTGTTTTATCAGAGATATTTTGAAGGGGCTTAAAAATTCAGCAACGCCACGCATTAAGGCACGGGTCTTGAAGAAACTTCTCGTTGATTTATTCAGCCCACAAAAAAATTTGCCGCAGGTGGCGACAAATTCTTCTCGTTCTATTTAGCTTTCTCTTCGACGGCGATCCGTATCCTTGCGAGTGTCGGGGTAGCGGTCCTTGTTGTAAATGCCGATGCACAGGGCAAAGAGCAAAGAGCAAATGCCCGCCGTTATGCAGACAACGGAAATAAAAATATTGGTCAGGCTGGAGCGTTCAAAGAGCCGGTTTAAAACCATGATCAGAGAAAACATGCCGATAAAGATCAGCGCCAGACCGGGCAGATAACGCAGAAATTTCATTCGCTTGCCCATCATATTAATGACGAAGGTTAGAATCAAGGCGACGACTACGCCTAAAACCAAAATCGCTATATAGGTTAAATTTCCATTTAGACTTTCAGAAACTTTCGATAACATCGTGTCCTCCTACTTGCCGGGCACCCGGGAGTAATAGGTCTTCTTCGGGTCGGCTTCTTCCATCAGGTTTTTCAGTTGACGCTCGTCCAGGGTACCTTTCGTCTTGACTAATTGCAGTAGATTTCCGTAGATGTCCATGTATGCCACGTCATCTTTTTCCCGATAAACGGTAAAGAGCAATTGGTCGTCTTGGTAAATGTCGATAATAAACAAATCGTCCCCGGCGATGCCCACGTCATCTTTCGTTTTATTATACCCTACTTTCATTAAATAGTCAGTCTTTCCTTTTCGGATGACGTAATTTACATTGTCCGCCCGCTGGTCGTTAAAGAGAGCGACATTGGGGGCGAATATAGCATCGGAGCCGATAATGGGCCGCAGGTCTTTGCTTTCGTCGGTGACGGTTTGAATTTTCGTCACGACCCAGCGCCCCTGAAGAGGCGAGCGATTGATCCGGGGCTTTTCGATGATGCGATAGTCCCCTTTGACGGGCCCGCAAGCGGTCAGTAGCAATAGCAATACAAGGATTAATTTTTTCATGCTGCCGCCTCGCTTCCTAAAGGTATAATCACGCGAATGGTGGTCCCCACGGATTTTTCCGAAACGATTTGTATGCTGCCGCTGTGGAACTTCACGATTTCGTCGGCAATGGACAAGCCCAGACCCGAGTGGGAATTGGAATGCTTGCCCTTGTAAAATTTTTCCTTGGCGAGGGCCAATTCGTTTTCGTCCATACCTACGCCGTTGTCGGAAATGATCATTTCGTAATTGGGGAAATTTTTCCGCGCTTCAAACAAGACCCATCCGTCGGCGTCGGTAAACTTAATGGCATTGTCGATGAGATTAATGAGTACTTGACGCAAACGGTCTTCATCCGCCGTAAGCAGCACCACTTCTTCGTTGATCTCGTTGATTAAATGAATGGACTCCTTCATGGCCCTGGGTTTCATCTGTTTAAATACATCTTCGCAGGTGGAAGTAATGTCGAAGCGATCTTTTTTTAATGTAATGCGGCCGGAAATGTACCTGGAAAAATCCAAAAGCTCTTCCACCATTTTCGACAGACGATCGGTCTCCCTTTCGATAATTTCAAAGCCTTCGTTCATGACGTCGGTATCCGCGGGATCCGTGTCTTTCAAGATCGCCGCCCAGCCCTTGATGGATGTAAGGGGCGTGCGCAGTTCGTGAGAGATGGATGAGATAAAGTCGTTTTTCACCTGTTCCTTGCGTACGATTTCCGCCGCCAAGGTGTTAATGGATTGAGCGAGCTGACCCAATTCGTCGTCTCGCTTCATGGTAATGTGTTTTTTGTACTGACCGTCCGCCAATTGGATGGCCGTAGATTGTATCTCTTCAATGGGTCGCGTTATGCTTTTTGACAACATGCGGCTCGCCACGACGGCGATAGCGATGACAAAGGCCGTCAAGACCAAGAGGTAGCGGCTCAGTGTCCATACGGAATGAATGGCCGGTACCAATGACGAGGAGTAGCGCAAAACGCCGATGACCTCGTCGTCTTGTGAGTAAAGGGGACGGGAGACGGAAAGGACTTTCGTGTCGGAAAAGGGCACGGGCCCGATGCGAAAACCGTCCTTCCCTTTTAAGGCCTGTAGCACGTCAGGATAGTCCTTCACCGGATCGTTAATGGCGCCGATGGAATCGTAAACCAATTGGGCGTCCTTATCGATCATCTGCACCTGACCGCCGAATTGATAAAATAACATGCCGTAATCGTCGGCCAAGAGCTCGTCCAAGCTGCTGCTTTTAAAATAGCGTTCGTAGGTGTAGACGGAGCTGTTCAACTGTTGATTTAAGTAGTATTTCACACCGTTATAGGTGTATTCCCGGAAGCCGAAAATCAATGCCAGGTCCAGGAGACTGACGGTTAAAAGAATCAGCGCGACGAAATTTCTCGTCAGCGTCTTTCGAATGGAGTGTTTCATCGTTACTTCGCGACGTTTTTCCAGCGATAGCCGACGCCCCAAACGGTTTCGATGTAGACGGGATGGGCGGCGTCTTCTTCCACTTTGGAGCGGAGGCGCCGAATGTTGACGTCCACGATTTTACTGTCGCCTAAAAATTCTTCGCCCCACACGGCGTTTAAAATTTCGTCACGACTTAAGGCGCGATTGGCATTGGTAATAAAGAATTTGACGATTTCATGTTCCGTCGGCGTCAGTTCAACTTCCACACCGTTTTTGTAGAACTTATGGCCGTAAACATCCACTTTGAAAATTCCCGACTCCAAGAAGCGCTCGCCCTTTTTCTCTTCCTTGCTGTCGGTACCTAAGCGGCGCTCCAAAGATTTAATGCGCAGGGTCAACTCCGTGGGGTTAAAGGGTTTAGTCAAATAATCGTCGGTGCCGCTTTGAAGGCCCATGATCTTATCGTAGTCTTCCGCCTTTGCCGTGAGCATAATAATTCCAAGGTGAGGGAAGGATTTTCTCAGCTTATCACAGACCTCAAAGCCATCCATCCCGGGCAACATAATGTCCAGAAGGACGATGGCGGGCTTTTCGCGTTCGGCGATTTCCAATCCCTCTTCGCCGCTTCCCGCTTCGAAAACTTCAAAGCCTTCCCGTTCTAAATTGATTTTAATAAACTTGCGAATGGACACTTCGTCCTCGACGAGTAATATTTTCGTCATGGGTCACCTCTCTATTTAAAATAAGCATCGACCTTTTCTTTAATCATGGCGTACAAGGGCGGAAATTTCCTTACCGGCTCGATGCGATCATAGACGTCTTCTTTCCGAATCTCATTGCTCTTCCACGTGCCCCCTCCGCCGGCGGCGTTTAAAAGAATGGGCTCGATGCGGTCCATGGCCAGAGCGAAGTGGGATTCCGGCGTCTCTTGCGCTTCAAATTCTTCCCACAAAGCCCTGAGCTCTTCGCCCTGAGCTTCGGGGAGCATGCCGTATAAATGCTCCGCCGCGCGCACTTCCCGCTCCCGCTTGGTCTTGTTGTTCTCCACGTCGTAGGCGAAGGTGTCGCCCGCTTCGATTTCCACCACATCGTGGAACAAAAGCATATACACCACTCGCTCCATGTCCACATCCATCGGCGCATATTCTTTTAAGAGAAAAGCCATGGCGGCGATGTGAAAGCTGTGCTCCGCGTCGTTTTCGTAACGATCGGCATGAAGCAGACGGGTGCGGCGATAGACGCTCTTCATTTTTTCCAGTGTGTATATAAAGTCGATTTGTTTTTCCAGATTCTCGTTCATATTATACGGCGAAATAAAAATCGCCCTCTCCTTTTTTCTCTTTGTATTGTTGCAGTTCGTGAGAAGGGAAAATGCCAAGGTCCGTCACTACGCCGGTGACCAATTTCGGCGGCGTAATGTCGAAGGCCGGATAATAGCCCTTCACGCCTTCTACCGTATGCTTGATGCTGTGGGCGCTTAGGCTCTCTTCGGGATCCCGCATTTCGATGGTAATGTCCTTGGCGCTTTGAATGTCCATATCGGGAATTCCCGTGGCGTAATAGGGGATATCGAAGTGGTCACAGACAATGGCGATCTGATGGGTGCCCACCTTGTTGACGATGCTTCCGTCCATACAAATGGAATCGGCCGCCGAGGTAAAAAGGGAGATGCCGTGATTTTCGATATAAGACGTCACCATATTATCCGTAATCACCGTGGTATCGAAGCCCATTTGCGACAAGACCGAGGCCGTAAAGCGGGCGCCTTGCAAAAAGGGCCGGGTCTCGGGGCAGACGAAGGCGATGTCTTTGCCGGTCTTCTTTATTTCTCGGCCCAACATGCCGATAATGGTTTCGCCGAAGCATTGGGTCATCACCGTGCCCTTTTCCGGAAGGGCCGCCATAAAATGCTTGGCCACCTCGTTAATGGCGGCGTAACGTCTCTCCATGGAGTGCAGGGCGTGATCCCGCAAAATTAAATCCAAGTCCCCGTCGTCGATATGCTCCTTGGCCACTGCTAAAGCGCCCTTCGTCACCTGTGCCATACGATTCGCCGTGGTCGGGCGGGCGTTTGCCAATACCTCCGCCGCCTCTTCTAAGTACCGAAGCCGCTTCTCGCCCTTTAAATCTCGCGCTTCGTGTGCGGCAAGGGCCATGCCCATAGCCGCCGCCGTATAAGGCCCCGCCGATTGGGTGACCATGGCGCGCAGGGCGTCGCGCACCTCTACGTGGCTCTTACAGCGCACGTATTCCACACGCACCGGGTAAATGCGCCGATCCAAAATATTGACCGCGCCGTCTTTATAAAAGGCCACATGCTCCGCCTGAAGCATGTAAGCTAAATCTTCATCAAAATGCATACGTCCCTCTCTTTCCATGTATAATAGTACCATAATCATCAAAGAGAAACGAGGTTATCATGCATTACGGAATCATCGGCGGTACAGGCTTCGAAGCCCCCTTCTCCCCCGCTAAAGAAGAAATTTTTTCCACGCCTTACGGCGACGCCAAGCTTATTTATCCCGAAAACAAGCCCTATGTCTTCGTCTCGCGCCACGGCACGGACCACACGATCCCGCCCCACAAGGTGCCCTATCGGGCAAATATTTGGGCGTTGAAGGAAATCGGCGTCACGGAAGTTTACGGTATCAGCGCCGTGGGCAGCTTAAAAAAAACTTACGGTCCCGACACCGTCCTCTTGTGCGACGACTTTTTGGATTTTACGAAAACCCGTGCCAATACATTTTACGACGGCAATCATGAATTCGCCAAGCACATCGCTATGGACGCGCCCTACGACGAAACATTGAACCGGGAATTCGAGAAGGCCTTCGGCGAAACACTTCCTCGGGGCGTTTACGTGTCCACGGAAGGCCCCCGCTTCGAATCCCGCACGGAAATAAAATTTTATGCATCCATCGGCGGCGACGTGGTGGGCATGACCAATGTGCCCGAAGTCGTTCTCGCTCGTGAATTGGGCCTGCATTACGCCAATATTTGCCACGTGGTCAACTACTGTACCGGCGTTTCGGAGATTATGACCATTACCAAGTCTGAAGATGTGCGCCGCGCCATTGTCCGCGCCATTGACAAAGTCTTTACATCGAATCGAACGCCCCGCGAGGTACGCATCGATCTTTTATAAAGCAAAAAAATTCCCGACGGCTATATAACTAAGCCGCCGGGTTTTTTATTCCGACACGTAAACGGCATCTTCGCCGTCGCATTCCGTGAAGTGCACGATGATTTTTTCCGATTGAGCCGTAGGCACATTCTTTCCGATAAAGTCGCCGCGAATGGGAAGCTCCCTGTGACCTCGGTCGATGAGGCCCACCAGCTGTACCTGTTTCGGGCGGTCCTTGACCATGAGGGCGTCCATGGCGGCCCGCACCGTGCGCCCCGTATAGAGCACGTCGTCTACGAGAACAACCCGTTTGCCGTCGATCTTTCCCATAAATTCCATGGGTAGAAAGGCCTCTTCCCGACGATCGTCTCGAAAGAAGCTCGGATCTAATGCATAGACCGGAACAGTGGTCGCCTCGATCTCTTCCATTTTCTCCTGAAGGCGCCGGGCAAGAAATTCGCCCCGCGTCACGATGCCGATGAGGACCACGTCGTCCAGGCCCTTGTTGCGCTCGATTATTTCATTGGCGATCCGTGCCGTGGCACGTTTCATGGCCAGGGCATCTAAAATCTTGTGCATCGATCCCCTCTCTCCTTTCGAATGTATGCGAGCATGCGCTCGGGAAGTTTCGATATGGCGACGACGGTCTCTCCCGTCACCGGATGGGTAAAGGCCAGGCGATAACTGTGGAGCAAGAGGGCCTTCTCCCTGTCGTTTTTCGCGCCGTACAAGGGATCCCCCAAGAGGCCGTGGCCCACGGATGCCATATGTACCCGTATTTGATGGGTCCTGCCCGTGTGAAGGGCGACGCGAATCAATGTGGAATCGCGAAAGGCGAGAACGGGTTCGTACTCCGTCAGCGCCTCTTTCGAAGGGTGTACCCCCGCCGCCATGCGAATGCGGTTTTTCGGATCCCTGCCGATGGGCGTATCGATGATGCCTTTTTGGCGAATGACGCCGCGACAAACGGCGTAATAGGTCTTTTTCACCCGCCGCTCTTGAAAGGCTTCCACCAGGCCCTCATAGGCCTCGTCGGTCTTCGCCACCACCATGACGCCGGAGGTATCCTTGTCCAGGCGATGAACGATGCCGGGGCGAAGAGGATCGCTTCCCTGAGCCAAATGATCGAAGCGGTCCAAAAGCCCGTGGACCAAGGTCTCTTCCTCACGACCCGCCCCGGGATGGACGACCAGACCGTAGGGCTTGTCGATACATGCAAGGTGCTCGTCTTCATAGAGCACATCGAAGGGCACGTATTTTGCCTTAAGGACATAGGGGGCCTCTTCTTCAAAAGCGATCTCATCCTTTGCCTGCAGCTTATAGCCCGCCTTCTCCCCCTTGCCGTTCACCGTCACCCGGCCTTCGTCCACGGCCTTTTTTATTTGAGAGCGGCTCATTTCCATGGCGTCGGCTAAAAAATTATCCAAGCGACCGCCGGCAGCCTCTACAACAAATTTATGAAGCATGGCTGCTCTTTTCATCGCCTATAAAGACGTGGACCATTAAGAGAATCGTGCCCACGACGATCATGGCGTCTGCCAAATTAAAGACGGCGAAGTCGTGTCCGAAAAAGCGAAAAGACAAAAAGTCCACGACGAAATGAAGCCGCACTCGGTCGATGAAGTTACCTACGGCGCCGGCGAGAATCAGCACCAGGGCGACGCGAAGCATACCTTTCACTTCGTTCCGCTTAAAATAAATGCCGTAGAGCAAAAAGGCGATGACTGCCAGGGTGATCACGATAAAAAGCGGGCGGCCTTCCTGCAATATGCCGAAGGCGGCGCCGCGATTTTCTACATAGAGCAGGCGGAAAAAGCCCGGAATAATATCCACCACCGTGCCGTCCGCCAATTGGTTCAAGACGACCAGCTTACTGATCTGATCCAAAGCGATGAGTAAAATAATAATAAGTGTAACCATAAGGCTCCTATCTGCTGTCTAATGTTCCGTAACGAAAGCGCACTTTGCCCTTTTTTGTTTCGTACAAAGGCTCGAAGATTTTGATGCGACCGAAACCGCGCACGGATAACAAATCCCCGCCGTCAATGATTTCGTGGGGCTTTTCAGCCCGCTTGAAATTGATTTTAATCAAGCCCTTTGCGATCAATCCCTTCACCTCGTCGCGAGACTTGTGGGTCACGGCGCGAACCACGGAATCCAACCGCATGGAAGAGACCACGGCGGCGGCCTCGAGCCAATCTTCTTCCGCTTCCGGCACGGCTTCCGCGGCGATTTCCCTAAGACGAATGGGTGCGGATCCGATTTTTCTTAAATTTACCGCGAGAAAGTTTGCGATCTCTTTTTTGACGATGACATAGGCCTCGTCGCCGAAGGTGGAGATGTCGCCGATCTTGCTGCGCTCGACGCCCAGTCCCAAAATAGAACCCAGCACCTGCCTGTGGTCCATGGGCTCCGCGCCTTCCAAATGAAAGGCGGACAAAAATTCGTCCTCCACCTCATAGGGCGCGAAGACGACGATCTTTCGCTCCCAATTCCCCTCGGGGAAAATAAAAGTTTCCACTGAAGGGAAATGTACGGCCAGGGACGTGACCAGGGACAGTTCATAAGGGTCTAAAAAATCACTAGCTGTCGCCCTGTAATTTCTCGAACAGATTTCCGGTAAATCCAGAACGTGGCGCAGCATAGTGATTTTTTCTGGCTCTCGTATGTGTCGAAGGAGTTCATCCTTCCGAAGGCTCTTTACCAAGGAAAGATGCCCGAGTTTTGTAATTCTTCCTTCAACCCGTCGATGGCAATATTTGCCGGAGCGAGGATGAAGATGTCTTTGTTGACTTTTTGAATCTTGCCTTCCACGGCATAAAGCGCGCCGTTAACGAAATCAAAAATTTCCCGCTTTACATCTAAATCCAATTGCTCGAAGTTCAAGACCACGGCTTTGTTTTCCTTTAAGTCGTCGACGATCTTCGGGGATTCGTCGTAGCTCAGGGGCTCGTGAATGGTAATGACCATGGCGGCTTTCGTTTGAATGCTCAGCACATTGCCATTGTCTTTTCTGCGAGGAGAGACGGGTTTGTGAGAGTGCGTCGTGGTAATCGGTTCGACTTCAGTCGTTTGAAAACCGTCGTCTTCCGCGTAATCGTACTCGTCATCGTATTCGTAATCGTCACCGAAGCCGAACGCCCTTTTTAATTTGTTACCAAAATCTGCCATGTTATCCTCCTTAATATTGTCGTGCACCGAAAATGCGACTGCCTACGCGTACCATATTTGCGCCTTCTTCAATGGCGATGCGAAAGTCTTGGCTCATCCCCATGGACATATGAGTCATGTCCACGCCCTCGTAGTGGCGAGAAGCGATGTCTTCTTTTAAAGCCATCATCTTTCTAAAGAGCTGCCTTAAGTAAGCTTCGTCATCCACATTGGGGGCGACGGTCATCAACCCGTCGACTTTCAAGTGGGAGTAGTCGATGACAGATTCGAGAAATGGCAGAACCTGATCGTAGGCCAGGCCACCCTTCGACGCCTCATCGGCTATATTTACTTCCAGTAAACAATGGACCACGTGATCCGATTCGCATCCTCGTTTTTGAATTTCCTTCGCCAAGGACGATCTGTCCAGTGAATGGATTAAAACGACATCATTGTAGATATATTTTACCTTATTTGACTGCAAGTTTCCAATCATATGATAACGAACACGGTCTTTCAGGACATCTATTTTTTTCGTAAGCTCCTGGACTTTGTTTTCGCCGATATCCGTCACCCCGTGTCGAAGGGCTTCTTCGATCATATCGACGCCGTGAGTTTTCGTTACGGCGATGAGTTGAACGGGCTCTCCCGTCAAACTGTGGCGCCTGGCTTCTTCAATTTCTTCTCGCACGCGGGACAATTCGTCGCCGATCGTCGACATACACACCTCCTCGGGTCAATAGACTATCTTGTTCTTTTCCACCTTTTTCGGCTCGACGATGACATCGTCGTTGGGCTGAACGGTGGTTACATACTTGCCTTTTTTATTTTTAATCGTGGCGTCCTCGCCGCCCATGCTGATATAGGCGTCCTTGCCGCGAACGGAAAGGACCTGCACGGGCACGAAGGAGACGAAGCGGCGGATCTCGTCTACATAGACGCCGTCTTCGCCGTGCTTTCCCTTGACGATAGCCGTCGTGGGAATTCTCAGCGCCCTGGATTGACTTTTAATTATTGTAATCTTTTGCCGCCTGGGCGTGTAAACTTCTTGCAATTTGTCTTGCAAGTTTAATATTACCACGGCACCCTTCTCGTCGCGAAGCACTTTTTCCACTTGCGCCTGAGTATAAACTTTTCCGATACGCACGGTGACGGTTTGTTTGATTTGGTCTTTGACCAGGCGTTCGTCGTCGATGGGAAGGGCGATTTTGTATCGCGTGTCGCAAATGGAGCGGAAAAAGGCCTGGCCTTCTTTCACGTGGTTCTTCCCCCTCGTAAGCGGCGCCACGTCCACGGCTTTTAAATAAGAGCGGGTGAAGGTTTCGTCATCCTTTTCCAGAGACAGGTCTTTTTTTAAATCGTCGAATGTATAGCTGATGATACCGGAAGCAGGCGCCGTGTAGTCGGCGCTGGTGGATGCGATCCTTTCCGTCAACACATCTTTCTGCTCTTCCAAAGCGGGAATGGAAAGCTTTAAAAGCTCGTTTAGTTCAGACACGTTGACCGTATGTTTCGTGCTTAAATCCAAGGTATTAATCGACGAGACGAGCTTCTCGTAATCTTCGTCGCGAATAAAGCGCTGAATGTTTCGAATCACGTTTTCGTATTCTTCGTCTACCGTGTCCTTGGATTTTTCCGAGGTGCGATCGTTTTTAAAGTCGATGGCCGCCTGAATCCGTATGAGCTGATCCTTTACTTTGGAATTGTCGTTCATGACATTAATATCCGCCACGCGAAAGCCCTTGGGCACCTTCTTGCCTTCACGCACATTGTAGACGGCGGTGCCGCCGGCTTTGGTAAAGACCGTGTCTTCGTCAAAGAGCAAATAGCCATCCCCTTTAGCGACGTCGCGAAATTGAATTTCCGTCGGCTTTGCGGTTTTGGGCGCAAAAACCAGGCGGTCGTAAATAGAATAGACGCCGCCCAGCAGGATCAACAGCAAAGGAATCAGAAGCAGCAGCCGTCTGCGCTTCCTCTTTCGGTTCTGTCGACGTCGAATTTTGTTTCGAACATTCGAGCCTTGTGTCATAGTAAAAAGATCTTCTCGTTTTCGTGTTTATTCGGGCGCTGCATTAAATCCAGCACCGCCTGTCTCGGATCCGCCGAGCGGTACAAAACGTCGTAAAGTTTTTCCGTAATGGGCATTTCGATGCCAAGTTCCCCTGCCAATTCGTAGCAGGCCTTGGTGGTCTTATACCCTTCTACCACCATGCCCACCTTCTCGATGGCATCTTCCGGTGCCGTTCCCTTGCCGACCAGGTTTCCGAAACGCCAATTTCTGCTGTGGACGCTGGTGCAGGTGACGATTAAATCGCCGATGCCGGAAAGGCCTTGGAAGGTGACGGGCTTTGCGCCGAGGGCGATACCCAGCCGCTGAATTTCAGTGAGGCCCCGGGTCATCAGGGCCGCCTTGGCATTGTCTCCGTAGCCCAATCCGTCGGATAGGCCGGCGCCGAGGGCGATAATGTTTTTAAGAGCTCCGCCCATTTCCACGCCGATCATATCGTCTTGAACATAGACGCGGAAACTGTCGTGAGTAAACAAATCCTGTGCCCACAAGGCGTCCTTTTCATCCTCAGCACAAACCAATACGGTGGTGGGCATAAGTTTCGCCACCTCTTCCGCATGGGAAGGCCCGGAAAGAACGATATAGGGCGCGCCGGGCAATACTTCTTTCGCCACTTGTGACAGGCGCAAGTGACTGCCTTGCTCCAAGCCCTTGGCCAGATTGATGATCCGTACCCCGGTCCCCACGCGGGCAATGTCTTCCAAGCAGGAGCGAATCGCCGCCGTGGGCACGGCGAGGACGATGCCGTCTGCCCCGTCGATGGCCTCTTCAATGGAAAGATGGATTTCTATGGACGGGTGGAATGTAAAATCTTCCAAGTAGCCGGGATTGTCCCCGACGTTTCGAATCCGCTCATACTGCTCTTCGCTTTGAGTATACATATGAACTTCGTGGCCGATGGTGGCCAGAAGATTGGCAATGGCGCTTCCCCAACTGCCGCAACCGATGATTCCGATCTTCAACTTATCTCCCTCCGATTCTGTTTTCTCTGCCTTCTTTCAGGCGAATCAGATTATCTTTATGTCGAACAAAACCTAAAAGCCAAACCAAAAGAACGGCCAATCCATTGCCGAAATCATGTCCGTATAAGACGAGCATGGCCACGGAACTGATGCTCAAAAAAGTTAACGAGCCGACGCTGACGTACTTCGTCGTCTTTGCCGCAACGAATCCGCACAGGGCGCCGATCGCCGTACTCACGGGCTCGACGACGCCCCAGGAACCGAAGGTGGTGGCGATGCCTTTGCCGCCGCGAAAACCGAGGTAAAAGGGAAAGTCGTGGCCGAGGACGACGAAGAGCCCGGCAAAGAGACGCATAGATTCGTCCAGCATGGGCGCGAGAAGAACCATGGCCACTGCGCCTTTGACCACATCGATGGCGAAGGTGGCATAGCCCAGCTTTTTCCCCATGACACGTATGGCATTGGTAGTTCCCGCATTGCCGCTTCCCTCGTCGCGAATGTCTTTGTGGCGAAAAAGCTGGCTCAAAATATAGGCACCGGAAACGGAGCCCACGAGGTAGCAGCCCAAGAGAACGAGGAAAGTTTTCATCGATTCTTCAACTCCATAATAATGGGCACGCCGTCAAAGCGATAGGAGGCTCGAATTTGGTTTTCCAAATACCGCAGATAGGTAAAGTGGAACAGCTCCTTGTCGTTGACGGACAAGACGATTTTCGGCGGTCTCGCCGACACTTGGCTGGCGTAGTAAAGTTTTCCCCTCTTGCCCTTGTCGGAAGGGGGCTGATTCATTAAGACGGCGCGGTTCATAATGTCGTTTAAAACCCCCGTCTGGATCCTGAGGGAGTAATTGTTGTTGACCACGTGAATCATATTCAACAGCTTATCCACCCGAGAGCCCGTCAGGGCAGAAATGAAGATCATGGGCGCGTAATTTAAGAAGGGCAGTTCTCTGCGAATGGCCTCTTCGTATTGCTTCATGGTCCGGGTTTCTTTTTCGATGGCGTCCCACTTGTTTACGGCGATAATCATGGCCTTCTTATTGTCGTGGGCATAGCCGGCGATTTTGGAATCCTGTTCGCTGACGCCTTCCTTGGCATCGATTAAAAGCACGCACACGTCGGCGAGCTCGATGCTCCTTAAGGTACGCACCACGGAGTAGCGCTCCACTTTTTCGTTGATCTTCTTGCGCTTTCTCAGCCCGGCCGTATCGATTAGAACGTAATCCGTATCTTCGTATTCAAAAAACGAGTGAATGGAATCGCGGGTGGTGCCGGGAATGTTCGTCACGATGGAGCGCTCTTCCCCTAAAATGCGATTCACCAAGGAAGATTTGCCGGCATTGGGCTTGCCGATAAAGGCCACTTTGATTTCGTCGCGAAAATCGTCTTCTTCCCCTTTGGGAAAGGAAGCTACTGTGGCATCGAGCAAGTCGCCGATACCTCGGGACTGCTCGGCACTAATGACGTAGGGCTCGCCCAGACCCAGTTCGTAGAAATCGTAGCGATGTTCTTCCGATTCCTTGGCATCCATTTTATTTACGACGAGAAGGGCTTCCTTTCCGCTCTTGCGTATATAGGCCGCCACCTCGCGGTCTACATTGGTTAAGCCTTCCTTGCCGTCCACGACAAATAAAATAATCTGCGCGTTTTCCACGGCCACTTCCGCCTGAGCCATAATTTCGGGCATAAAGGTCTCGGCACTGGAAGGATCCAGCCCGCCCGTGTCGATTAAAGTAAATTCATGATCCAGCCACGTGGCCTTCGCATAGATTCTGTCCCGCGTCACGCCCGGCGTATCCTCTGTAATGGATATTTTCGAGCGGGTCAGCACATTAAATAAGGTACTCTTCCCAACATTGGGACGACCTATAATACAGACGACCGGTCTATTCAACAGGACGCACCTCCAAACATTTTTGTAAAAATTCCCCGCCATTGTTGCTTACGGTAATAATTTTCGCACCTAATTCTTCTTCCAAAGCGTCCACCGTCACATCGTCCAATGTAATGGCGCGGTCGCTTCGAAACATAGACATAGGTAACATTATAGCATCGTGGATTTTACCTTTCAATTGACGGACCACATCCTCCGCCGTCAAGAGCCCCGCCACCTTTACCGTGTCGCCGAAAAATTCATTTTTTACGGTGACCACGTCGAGATGAATGCCGGGAAACTTTTCGCCTATCATATCCGCCATGGAGCGAAACAAAGGCGCCGCATACTCCCCTGTTGCCAAGGTGATCTTCGAATGGTAATCGCCCTCTGCCGCATCCAGGGCTTCTTTAAATTCCTCGAAGAAGGAGCGCATGAGGCCCACTCCGTTTTCGTATTGGGGATAGCCGTCGTAATATTCCGATTCCGGCAGATCCTTCTCGGCGATGAGATAAAATTCGTCGGAGGCATAGACCCAGTGGCGACCGCATTTTTCTCGCATCTTTTTGCCGAAGGCCTCGGCAATGGCGATCACCTCTCGCGCCTCTTCCTTGGTATAGGGCGCAAGCTTCGGCAAGTGATCCCGATACTTGGAAAGACCTACGGGGACCATGGCCACAGAGGCCACCTGAGGCATGAGGGAGGCTAAATCCCGCAGGGTACGCTTCAATTCCTCTCCGTCGTTTACATTGGGCAAGAGGACGATCTGCGCGTTCATGACGATCCCGGCACGAGCCAGGCGCTTCATGTCTTCCATAATCTTTCCCGCCGAAGGATTTTTCAAAAGCTTCACCCGCAACTCTGGATTGGTGGCGTGAACCGACACATTAATTGGGCTTAGGCCATAGGCGATCATGCGATCGAAGTCTTCTTTTTTTATATTGGTCAGGGTAATGTAATTGCCCTGAAGAAATGAAAGGCGTGAATCGTCGTCTTTAATGTATAGACTGTCCCGCATATTCGGCGGCATTTGATCGATAAAGCAAAACAAACAGCGATTGGAGCAGGTCTTTTGTTTATCCAACAAAGGCGTGACGAAGTTTAATCCCACGGGTTCTTCCACGTCCTTTTCGATATCGTAAAGGATCAGCTCTCCGTCTTGCTTCTCTATGGTCAAGGTAATGTACTCGTTGGCCGATTCGTAGCGATAGTCGATGACATCCCGCACTTCCCTGTCATTAATGGCGATGAGTCGGTCGCCGGCTTCGATTTCCAGTTCTTCGCCGATGGACCCGGGATCGACGGAGCGGATCGTGTTTAATGCTTTATGAACGATGTCGATTTCATATGGGTTCATGGCGCCTCCTCTCGTCATATTAGAAAAGGACTCTTTCGAGTCCTTCTCCCGTTATTTGTAAAGGGGGAATTTTTCGCAAAAAATCCTTACCCTGTCTTTTGCTTCGTCTTCCGAAATGGTTTTTTTCAGCAGGTCCACCATAATCTGTGCCACATAGGCCGCATCTTCTTCTTTTGCACCCAGGGTGGTAATGGCCGGGGTACCGATGCGAATGCCGCTGGTGACCATGGGTTTTTCGGGATCGTAGGGAATCATGTTTTTATTGACGGCGAGGCCGCTATCGTTTAAAAGTTTTTCCGCTTCTTTCCCGTTCATCTTTAAGGAGCGAAGATCCAAGAGCAGCAGGTGATTGTCCGTGCCGCCGGAAACCAAGTCCACGCCTTGTTCCAAAAAGACCTTTTCCATGGCCTTGGCATTGTCGATGATCTGCTTGCAGTACACCTTAAAGTCGGGCTGTGCCGCTTCGTGGAAGGACACGGCTTTTGCCGCGATGACGTGTTCCAAGGGGCCGCCTTGCAGTCCGGGGAACACGGCCTTGTCGATGGTCTTGTGCAGCTCTTCCGTGCACAGAATGGCGCCGCCTCTGGGACCGCGCAGGGTCTTGTGCGTCGTGGTGGTGACCACGTCGGCGTAGGGCACGGGATTTTCGTGATAGCCGGTGGCTACAAGTCCTGCGATGTGAGCCATATCGACCATAAAATAGGCACCGCTTGCCTTCACGACCTCGCTCATACGCTTAAAGTCGATTTTTCTCGGATAGGCCGATGCGCCGGCAATTACCAGCTTGGGCTCGTACTTCTTTACCGCATCTTCAAAGGCGTCGTAGTCGATTCGGCCGGTTTCTTTGTCCACGCCGTAAGCCACCACGTCGAAGTATTTACCGGAAATATTCACCGGGCTGCCGTGGGACAGGTGACCGCCTTGGCTCAGGTTCATGCCCAGCATTCGTTCGCCGGGCTTCAACAGGCCCAGGTATACGGCCATATTGGCATTGGCACCGCTGTGGGGCTGAACATTGGCGTGATCGGCACCGTAAAGGGCCTTGAAGCGATCGATGGCCAATTGCTCCACTTCATCCACCACTTCGCAGCCGCCGTAATAGCGCGCACCGGGAAGACCTTCGGCATATTTATTGGTTAAAGGCGATCCCATGGCCTCCATGACGCTGCGGGAGACAAAATTTTCCGATGCGATCAGCTCGATGTGACTTTGCTGACGATGAATTTCTTTTTGGATCAGCTCAAAGATCGCAGGATCCGATTGTTTCAGATGATTGAATTCCAAACCTTGCCTCCTTCTATGGCTCAGTACCTGTCGTTAATGTACATGTCGATTTTCGACCGCATCTTTTCTTCCATGAAAATATCGCGGTCGTGCAAATACCGGTAAACTCTCCGGGATGTGGAATGTAAAATATATTCCGGGTATTCGATAAAGACGATTTCGAACAGGCGGTCCTGAAGTTTTTTTCCGTCGCAGTGCACGAAATAGGCGTACACATTTTTACAATCGACGAATTTCAAAATTTCAAGTATCGTATCGTCTTTCTTTCCGTAATATTTTTCGGTCAAAGAAAGGCAACGGCTGTACTCGCGATTACACTTTTGGCGCCCCTTCAAGCGACGGGCCTCCATGCGATAACTTTTGGCAAGGGCATTGTAATACTGGTAGTTAAAGATGCCTTTTTCCAATCGGTCGATGATTAAAAAAGGGCGCACATTGCTATTGTGCATGTCTTTTAAATTCGACTGCAGAAATTCCTTTTTGTTTAAATCGCCTCGCTCGTAAGCGCGAATCAAGGCGCTGCGTCTTTCCATAAAGTGCCGGAACCATTCGTCGCAAATGGGTTCCATCTTTAAGCCGTCGTCGTCAAAAGATTGCATTGATAATTAGCGGCAACACCATGGCAACACATAAAACGACTGCGATGATTCGGATAATTGTCTTATTTGCTTTCATTCCGATCCCCTGTCAAATCCTTAGCCTTCTAAAGAAACTTCCAGTGCGTATTCTTTTAATTCTGCCGGGAAGTCGGCTTCAACGTAGTTGACGTTAATGTAAATTTCGCGGTTTTCCATGCCCAATGCTTCCAAGCGGTTTGCCAAATCGACTAAGTCGTCGATGGAAAGATCTACGACTTTGTACATGCCGTCGACGTAAACTTTTTGCAAGTCGTAGTCCATGGCGAACATACCGCATAAGAAGCCGTAGAATTCATCCAGGGTCGTTAAGTCGTATTCCGTGGCATTAATTAAGCGCACATTGTAATCTAAGCTGAAAATGTGATCGTCGTCGACTTCGACAAAAGCGATATTGCCGTTGCCGCCTTCGTGATCTTCGTTGGCGTGGTCGATTAACCATTTCGTCTTTCCTGCGCCTTTTGCTCCTAAAATGTAATGAATCATTGTGATCATCCTTTCTCTATTTTCTATAGAAGTGACCTTGCGGCCGATTCTCCTCATTCATTCGACGAATAATTTCGTCCCGAATATAATACCAGCTTCTGTTCCAATTGGCGAAGAGCACGTCGTCTTCCGGCGCACGGCCCAAGAGGCGACCCACCACCATCTCCGGCGGGCAGTGTTCTAAAAACAGAATCACACGCTCCATAAATTCTTCCATGGGAAGGGGAACGAAGTCGCCGGATTCATACATATCGGCTAGCTTGGTGTGCTTCGCCACGTAAAGATTGTGAATCTTCACCTCGTCGGCGCCTACATCAGCCAAAAGCTTCGCGCCTCGAATCACGTCTTCGCGGCTGTCCCAAGGCAAATCCAGAATCATATGAACACAAAGGCGAAGGCCTTTGTCTTTAATACGCTTGGCGGCATCGATAAAGGCATCGACGCCGTGCCCCCGATTGATCAGGGCCAGGGTCTTTTCGTTGGCTGATTGCAGACCCAATTCAAAGGTAATGACTTTGTCGGGAAAGATTTCTTTCGCCGCTTCTAAATAACTGTCGTCGACACAATCGGGCCGAGTGGAAATCGACACGCCGAGGATGTCTTCCGTGGCCACCGCCTTTAAATTTTCTTTAAATTCTTCCAAGGGAAGGTAGGTGCCGGTAAAATTTTGAAAATAGGCGATGAAGCCCCGGGCATTGTACCGGGTCTTCATGCGCTCTTTATTTTCTTTAAATTGTTCGCCGATGCTTCCGTGAATCCATTCGAAGCTTCCCCCTTCTTCGCCACAGAAAATGCAACCGCCTACACCTGCCGTGCCGTCGCGATTAGGACAGCTGCCTTTCAGGTGAATGGGCACCTTGTACACTTTCATGCCGAAGGTTTCATTGGCATAAGCGCTGAAGCTTCGATAAGGTAATTGTTCCGTAATTTTAGACTCCTTGGTCTTCTACTTCTTCCGCATAGAGGCGCTCGAATTCGTCGGCCACTTCGTTGAAAAAGTCTTCATCTTCTATAAAGACCAATTCCAATTCGCCTTCTTCAAGCTCCGTGTATTCGTAAAGTAAAACGGAAGCGTCTTCGTCGACCTCGTCGTCCTTTAAGGGCAATAAGGCGATGTAGTCTTTTTCTTCGTAGGGAAAGACGCCGATGACGGCACAGTCCATTTCGCTGTCATCTTCTAAAGTCAACGTGATGACGTCCATTTCCTCATGTTCATGTTCATGTTCGTGATTGTGATCGTGGCTCATATTTATCCTTTCGTATTTAACAGTTTAATCAGGTAGTCGAAGACTCTCTTCGTGGAAGAAATGGATAGATTTTCTCCCGGTGCATGCACGCCTTCCATGTCGGGGCCAATGGAAATCATATCCATATGACCGATGGCATCTTGCAAAATGCCGCATTCTAAACCGGCGTGAATCATTTCTACCGTGGCTTCTTCGCCGGTGATTTCTTTCCAGAGTTTGACGGCCTTGTCGCGCAGCGGCGATTCTTCCGCATATTCCCATGCGGCGTAGGAAGATTGTTCTTCGTATTTACCGCCGTTGACTTCGCCGGCCATGCGGTTTTTCAATGCGATAAAATGAATCTTGCTTTCCACATCGCTTCGGATTTGCATGGTGAAAACCACTTTTTCGTCGTCGCTTGCGCCGACGCCCACATTGGTGGAAGATTCAACCAAGCCTTCGATTTTTTTGCTGAAGGTATTGACGCCGTTGGGTGCCAAAAGCAGGTAGTTGATGATGCCGTCGGCTACTTCCGGGGTGAGGACCTTGTCGGCCTTGGCTTCGACAATACTCAGCTTGCCGTTGGGGTCCGTGGCGACGAATTCCTTAAGAATCGTGTCGGCCGAGCGATTCAAGGCTTCTTTTACAACGTCCACATCTTTGGAGTCGACGCCGATAATGGCTTCGGCATCTCTGGGGATGGCGTTGGGCTTGGATCCGCCGGAGAAGTCAACCAATTCGAAATCGTGTTCGAAGGACACTTCTCTTAACATCCGCGCCAGTAAAAGAATGGGGTTGCCCCGTTCGTCGTCGATGTCCGCGCCGGAGTGGCCACCGCGGAATCCGCCGAAGTCCAGTTGAAGGAAGACGTCTTTTTCCGGTGCTTTAAAGGATTTTTCAAAAACAATATTGGACACCAAACCGCCGGCACAGCCCACAGTAATAATGCCTTCTTCTTCCGAGTCGATGTTGATCAAGGTACGGCCTTCGAGGAGCTTCCCGTCGAGGGTGTGAGCTCCGGTCATGCCGGTCTCTTCGTCCGTGGTGATCAAGCATTCCAACGCGGGATGTTCGTAATCGCCGTCTAAAATCGCCAGCATCATGGCCACGGCAATGCCGTCGTCGGCGCCTAATGTGGTGTTCTTGGCAATAATGCGATCGCCTTCCACGACCGCTTCGATGGGGTCACAACAGAAATTGTGTTCGTGGCCTTTCGTCGCTTCGCAGACCATATCCATGTGGCCTTGTAAGATGACGATGGGCTCATTTTCATAGCCCTTCGTTGCGGGCTTTTTAATGATGACGTTGTTCTCTTCGTCTTGAATGACCTCGAGATTTCGTTCTTTCGCCCATGCTACCAAGTAATTGCTGATTTTTTCTTCCTCTTTGCTGCATCTGGGAATGTCCGTAATTTCAGCAAAGTACTTCAATACCGGGAAGTCGCCGGTTAAACCTTTTATCACAATATCACCTCTCCTTTATATTACACGAAATACACCGTTCCGTCATTAGTTTTCGCTTTTCTTCGGCAAAGGAATGTGGCAATAGCCGCCGGGATTTTTCACCAAATACTTTTGATGGTATTCCTCCGCCTCGGTGAAGTTTTGAAGGGCCTCCACCTCTACCCAAATCTTGCGTGGGGACTCCTTTTGTCGCCTCTGCTTGTCCTCTTCGTAAAAGGTCTCCAGTGCCTCGTCACCGGGTCGATAGTAAAGGCCGGTGCGGTACTGCCGCCCCACGTCGTTTCCCTGGCGAAAATAGCTGTAGGGGTCGATGATTTTATAAAACAAATCGACGATTTCCTGCCTGGAAATAACGTCGTCATCGAATTCGATGATGACGCCTTCCGCCGCCTTGCTCTTGCCGTAGCACAGGTCTTCGTAGGTGGGATTCGGGATGTCGGAATTGACATAGCCCACCAAAGTCGACGTAATACCTTTCGTACGACGAAAATATTCTTCTACGCCCCAAAAACAGCCGCCGGCCAAAATAATTTCCGCCATGCTCCCTCCTAACTGTTCAATAAGCGCTCGATGCGCGATTTGTTTTCCTGAAAATCCTCGAAGGAGTCGATATTTCGAAAGACCTGAGATATGGAATGATTGCTCAATCCGTAGTACTTGCTGATCATATGGTTCATGGAAGGATCTTTTTCCACCATGGTGGCGTAGCAATCCAGAACGAAATCCACGAGGACTTGGTATTCTTCCTCGGAAAATCCTCTGGAGTCCACTTCTCTCGATACCATGTTCACCAAGAGGCTTTCCAAATAGCGGAAAAACTCTTCGAAGTCAATTCGCGGCTCCGATTGCTCGATGACGGCGATGATCTTGAAGAATAAATTCCATCCGAATTCCCGCGGCATGACGGCGTAAACCGCCCGGCCCACCCGTTCGGTAAAGTCTGTGGTAAAGCTCGGTTTGCGATCGAATTCCACGCTCTCGGACACTTTGAAGCCTCGCTGGTCGATGTGGTTGATGCGGTTCAAAAGGCGAATGAAGTTTTCCCCTTCGTTATAGTCCAAGAGCTCCTGACATTTGTAATCCAGGTAATCCACGATAATGTCCGAGGTTTCGTTAAAGTCCACGACGAAGCCCAGCTCTTTTCGAATGTTTCCCACGAAAATGTCGTGAATGATTTTCGACAACAGGCTCTTCACCTGTTTGTGATTGCTGTAGGCCGCCGAGGAGTCCATGTCGTTGACGTGTTCGTAAAGAATCCTCAACTGCCTGTCGATCATGGACAGATTGTCCTTAATGGAGTGCATAATGTCCCGGAAAAATTCTTCCGTGAGCATGTAATTGTAGTTCTTATACAAGACCTTGTGGTCGATTTCGCCCCAGAAGACATTGACCAAGGACTTGATCTGCAGTTCGAAATTAATATTTTCGTCGCCATCTTTAATAATGCCGTCGATTTTATAAATGCCGAAGCCGTTTTTTTGAATCATGGGCTGGGCCGTTTCCATATCGAGGAAAATGCCCTTGTGGGTCGGCGAGCGATAGTAGCCGTCTTCGACGGGAATGTAAAACAGATCCTTAATGGCGCGGTAGATGGCCGCCTCGTCGTCGGTAAAGCGACATTCAATTCGAAGACCGATAATGTCCTGCATATTCCGAAGCATTTTCGACGGATCGTCGTAACGCATGTAAAGGCTGTTGCGAATAATTTTTTCCCGCAGAGAGTTTGGCGATTTAATTCGGGAATTGACCGCGAGAAAACGGTCGTTTTCCATAAATTCCATTTCGAAAAAGTTTTCGAGCTCGTTCTCAAGCTCCGCAATGTGATCGTATTTATTGTTCAACAGCTCGATGGAGCGGTCGATAAAATTAAATAAATCCAGTTCCATATCTTCCCCCTGACTTACCCTCTAGTATAACACAGAACAAAGTCGGAAAACGATCCAGGCTTCGCTCTTTGCCATTGGCATCGCCTGTGAATTAAAGGTTTGAAGATATATTTTTTCTTTTCAAAAGCAATAAAAAAGCGGCCGAAGCCACTTCTTTATTTGTATTCTACCTTGTATTTCTTTTCCAGCTCGGCTACCTTGTCCAAATAGCATTGTTGTTGTTTTTGACGCGTCAGTTCCATTTGAATTTCGCCGCGAACGTCGTCGAAACTTTTCGCTTCTTCCGGACTGCCTTCAAAGCGTTTAATAATATGGTAACCGAATTGGGTCTTCACGGGATCGGAAATTTCTCCGTCTTTCATGGCGAAGACTTCTTCCTCGAACTCCGGTACCATTTGACCGCGACCGAAGGTACCCAAGTCGCCGCCGTTTTGATTGGAGGGGCAGGAAGAGTGTTCCTTGGCAAGATCGGCAAAGTCGGCGCCTTCACGTGCTTGCTTGGCGAGGTCGGCGGCCTTTTCTTCGTCGTCGATTAAAATGTGAGCGGCGTGTACGGATTCCGGCTTTTTGAAATAATCCTTGTTTTCTTCGTAATACTTTTTCATGTCCTCTTCAGACACTTCCACGCCTTCAATGGTTTTTGAGAAGTTGTAGGATTTCAAAAGGGACTTCTTCGTATCGGCGAAGACCTTTTTAAATTCTTCCTCTTCGTCCAATTTTCTGTCTTGGGCATCCAAAAGCAAAAGCTCTTGACGAACCAATTCGTCTAAAATATGCTTTTTGCCTTCTTCACCTTGGAATTGAATGGCCATTTGCGGATTCATGCTCTTTAAATAAGCATCCACATCGGATTGATGAATGTCCATTTGTCCAATGGACGCCAGTACTTTATTTTCTTCAGTCATGATTACCTCCTAGTATTTGCGGCATATTTGCCTTTCTCTGCACTTTATCATAACAATCCTATATTCTTCCGTCAAGATGAGTCTATTCTCTTAATCCCGAGGGCTATGGTATAATGTTTATGTACGCTAGTAATTTAGTGCGGGAGAAGAATATGAGCGCCAGCACCTACAAGGTGGACGAGGAATGAAGTGATCGAAATTTTCGGCGGATGCTTCATAGGTCTGCAACCTAAGTATTGTACAAAACCCAGAGCAATCTGTGCACAAAATCAATACGGCAGCTCCCGAGATTAGGAGGATATTATGTGTGGAATTGTCGCCTTTAACGGCAAAGTAAATGCTGAAGAACGGATTCTTCAGGGACTTGAAAAATTAGAATATCGCGGCTACGACAGTGCCGGCATCGCCATCATCGAAGACGGCGTATTAAAAGTTACAAAAGCCGCCGGCCGCTTGGATGCTTTGGAAGAAAAGCTCCGCGCCCATCCCCTGGCAGGCCACAACGGCATAGGCCACACCCGCTGGGCTACCCACGGCGTCCCCAGTGAAATAAACGCCCACCCCCACGTCTCCAGCGATCAAAAGGTGGCCGTGGTACACAACGGCATTATCGAGAATTTCCAGGAAATTAAAAATAGACTCATGGAAGAAGGCTACACCTTCTATTCCGATACGGATACGGAAGTAGTGGCGAACTTAATCGCATCGAAGCTTCACGGCGACTTGAAGGCGGCCGTTGAAGAGGCGACGAAAGAACTCCGCGGCACATTCAGCCTGGCCGTCCTCTCGTCGGAGGATCCAGAAACCTTAATCGTCACCCGCAGGGAATCCCCCTTGATTTTAGGCATCGCCGAAGACGGCGTCTTTGCCGCATCGGACATCCCCGCCCTCTTGGCCTACACCCGCGATGTGATTTATTTGGATAACGACGATCTCGTGGTCATCGAAGGCGGCCACTACACCATCTATAACGGCGGCAAGGCCATCGAAAAAGCTGTGCAAACTGTGGAATGGAGCATGGAAAGCGCCGGCAAAGAAGGTTTCGAACACTACATGATGAAAGAAATCTTCGAACAGCCCAAAGCCATCCGCGACTGCCTGCGCCGCAAAGTGAAGGACAATTTCGTCAGCTTCGGCGACCAATCCTTTACGAAAGATGAAATCGAAGCCTTCGACCACGTCTACATGACCGCCTGCGGCACGGCCTTCCACGCTTCCCAAGTGGGCAAGCGCGCCTTGGAAGAGGCCATGCAAAAGGAAATTACGGCGGAAATCGCATCGGAATTCCGCTACAATATGCCCTTCTTAAACGAAAACAGCCTGCTCATCGTCGTGAGCCAATCCGGCGAAACCGGCGACACCCTGGCCGTGCTTCGTGAAGCGAAACAGCGCGGTGCGAAAGTTCTCGCCATTACCAATGTGTTGGGCTCCAGTATCGACCGCGAAAGCGATAAGGTCATTTACTGCGACGCGGGCCCCGAAATTTCCGTGGCCAGCACCAAGGCCTACTCCACTCAGCTCCTAAGCCTTTATCTCCTGGCATTGGACTTCGGCTACAAGCTGGGCACCTACGACGAAGAAGCGGTGAAAGTCGCCATCGAAGAACTCTCCGGCGTTCCCGAAAAGATCGAATCCATTTTGGAAAACGTCGACGCCTTGGATCCCATCGCCAAGCGCCTGTCCTCTCACCCGGCCATCTTCTACTTGGGCCGCGGCATCGACTACCTAAGCGCAAAAGAAGGCGCATTGAAGCTTAAGGAAATTTCCTACATTCACGCCCAATCCATGCCCGCCGGTGAATTAAAACACGGCAGCATCGCCTTGGTAGAAGACGGTATTCCCATCGTCACCATTATCACCCAATCCCTTCTCGTGGAAAAGAGCATTTCCAATATTAAAGAAGTAAAGGCTAGAGGCGCCTACAATATCGTCATCACCAACGACCTCAGCGCCCACATCGACGAAGTGGCCGACGATTTGATCCGAATCCCCGCCATTTCCGATCTCTACGCCCCCATCCTCGCCGTCCTGCCCCAACAAATCCTCGCCTACAAAGTGAGCGTCCTCTTGGGCAACGACGTGGACAAGCCGAGAAACCTGGCGAAATCCGTTACCGTCGAATAATATAACGAATCGGCATAAGTTCGCTTGTGCCGATTTTTTCATGCAAAAAGGACTTCCCAACCTGAGAAGTCCTTTTTTTAGTGTAATTCAATTTAAGTCTTCAACTAATACTTGCTCTAAACCCTTTCTAATAGAAAGGCTGATCCCGATGCCCATGACGACGAATGCCAAAGCAATGGGCAGATAGTTCGTCGTGAAGAAAAGATGTTTCGCGGCGAAAGCAATGTCGAATTTGCTCCTCGCCGATCGCCCTAAGATGACCACGGGAAGCAAGATGCCGTAAAGGGCAAGTAAGCGCAAAAAGAGCATGCCGCCTTCTCTGTAAACCATGGATTTCATTTGTCTTTCCGTCATACCCGCCGTCATAAGCAGTTGAAACTCCCTCTTCCTCGCCCGCAAGTTGCCGATAAAACTATTGTAGGCATTGGTCAAGGCGATGAGAATTAAAATTCCTTGAATGCCTCCGTTCAGTACGCGCACATTCCTCTCCGCCTCATTATCCAAAGCCCGACTCATAGCTTGAGTCAAGGTGGAGTGGTCGGTCTTCGGAATATAAGATGCGATGACTTTTTCGAAATCTTCGGATACTTTATCCACGTTTTTGTCCGCTCGCATTTTTATATTGTAATAGTTCACCGGATCCGACGGATCGTGTCCTTCCTTTTGGAAAAACGCCTCCATGGTAGATTGTCGCGTAAATAAGGACACTTCTCGGGCCGTCATGGGCTCGATGGCGAAGGGCATCTCGTCGATCACTCCGCCGATGCCGATGGCCATCACTTTGCCCTCCGCGGCGTAGCGCAGCTTCACGGCCCCGCTTCCATCGGTGACGGGAATGTAATTTCGAAAGGCATAGGGACTTCCGTCGTCGGCGGCGGTTCTATTTAAGAGCAAATACGCCGTATCGTTATCGTATCCATTCGCTGCCAAAAGCTTCTCGTAATCCTCGTCGGTAAGTCCATACAGCCTGGCATACAAATCCTTTGACTTCTTGCCATCTTTTAACGCCTGTTTCATAGAATCTGAAAAGAACGCTCCGTTGTCTCCGACAAAGCACTTAAAATCTTGCTTGCGATATACATGCCATTCATCCACGCCTTTTAGAGCTTTTAGGTCCTCGGTCATTTGGGGATCCATCGATCCCGGGGTGTAAATAACCGACGAAAAAGAATAGGGACTGCGAAATTTGTCGTAGGCTTCAGTGAGCCCTGAATAAGCACCGGACACCATAACCACGGTGAGAATGACAGCCGAGAGCGCCGTGGACAAAAGGATCGTGCGGTAGGTTCTCTTGTAAGAAACGTAATAATCTTTAGCCAACGTCTTTTCGATTTTTCCCCTTACTTTCGACGGACCCAGCCGCCCGTCTTTTTCAGACAGGCCGTTTAATCCCTCGATAATATTTAATTTCCCGCAGCGCTTCGTCGGCACCATGGCGGATAGATAAACCGTCGCCACAGATAAAATTAAAATAGCCAAAATCCCATAGGGCGAAAGGCTCACCGCTTGAAAATCCGGCGCCTTAATTCGCTCGCTTAATATGTCGGCCACAGCATGGATGCTCTTGGCATTGTTGCGCCACATTAAATACATAAGTCCGTTGGCCACACCATAGGACAGGACCGTGCCCAGCAGAATCGGTCCCCTCGCCAAAAGAAAAGCACGCCTGCGAATCATTTTCTTTACTTGTTTCTCCGTCATGCCTACGCTTTTTAACAGAGCAATCTCCCGCTGATCCCGACTGTTCCACACGTTAAAAGCGCCGTAAATAATAAAGGCAAATAAGAGTGCCAACAGACTCATGGGAATATACATTTCCAATGCACGAGACAAAACTGGTTTCGGCGGAATAATTCCATTGGGATAGATCATTTTATAATTCAAGAGAGGGGTATTGTAGCCCAACCGTCCCTGACTTTCCGCCACTTTTGGATCGATGCCTCGCTTCTGTAAAATCTCCCGCGTCAGGGTGTAGGTATCCCGTGGATTTTTATACCAAATATAGGCTTCGGTCCCGCTTGATCCTTCGAACAGCTCGTCTTTCGACACATCTGACAAGCGTCCGATCAGATAAGACTCTTCAAATGATATTTCGTTATTTTCATAAACGCCTACGATTCGATACGTCTTCCCTTCCGCCTCCAATGTGCAGTTCAGATGCAAATCCCGGTTGCGCTTCAAAAACGAATCGGGCACCAATAATTCATCGTCTTTTTCCGGCCGCCTGCCCTCGATGGGTTCGTAACCTTTTAATTGATTAAAATAGTCATCTCGCTCGTAAATCACGGCGTTTCGGTCCGTTTTTACCATGCGATGGAAGGCAATTTTTTCGATGCCCGGATTCTTTTTTAAATCATCGTAAAAAGAGGCGTCGACCTCGGCAATGGACGCGTGGTAATCGCCTGTATTGGCGATGGAAAAATCGACGTCCGCTTTTCTTATAAAGGTAGTGATGAACAGAATGGTCCCCAGCAGGATCACGGCAAGCAGTATGCTTGTTTTTACCGCCAAGGCGTCTTTTTTCCCGGTATTCACTACGGAAGCAGCTAATTCACCGATGATTTTCATCGTCTACACCTCCGAAGGGAAGAGTTTTCCGTCGATCATGCGAAAAACTTTTTGGCAGCTGTTGGCCACCTTTTCATCGTGGGTCACGATGACCATGGTGGAGCCGGTTCGCTCGTTGACCAATCGGAAAAGGGCGGTGATTTCTTCGGAATTTCGCCGATCCAGGTTTCCGGTGGGCTCATCCGCTAAAATCAACGCGGGCCTCGTGATTAAGCTTCGGGCAATGGCCACTCGCTGTTGTTCGCCGCCGGAAAGTTGTTTCGGATAGCGATCCAATTTATCTTCGATCCCGAGAATCGAAATAATCTCTTTAAAATAAGCCTCATCTTCCCTCCTTCCGTCGAGTAGCAGGGGGAGCAAGATATTTTTCCGCGCCGTTATATTGGGGATCAGATTGAAAAATTGGTAGATGACTCCAATATTTCTGCGGCGGAAAATGGTCATTTCCTCGTTACTGAGGGTGGTAATGTTTTTATCTTGAATGAAAATTTCGCCACCGGTGGGCCTGTCGATGCCCGCCAAAAGGTGAAGCAAGGTGGATTTTCCCGATCCGCTGTCGCCGATGATTGCCACCAAGTCTCCTTTTTCCAACTGGAAATTCACGCCGTCCAGTGCGTGTACTTCCACCGACCGACCGTAGGTTTTCGTTAGATTCACTGTTTTTACAATAGGCATAGTGTTCCTCCTTTTCTGAGCCTACGATATCAAGTGAAAGTGACCGGTCGGTGACCGAGTACCGATGCCTCATTTATTCGTAAAAGCGCAGCTCGAATCGATTTGATTCCTTCCTTTTTGTATAGAGGAGATCGCCGCCTTGTCTTTTCATAATCGCCCTTGCCATGGGGAGGCCGATGCCAAAGCCGGGTGTGTTGGGATCTTTTTTATAAAAGCGCCGAAATGCTTGTTCCAAGGTGTCCCGATCCATGCCTTCGCCGAAATCTTCGACGACAATGGATTTGTAGACATTGGTTTTTATAAAAGTCATAGCGATACCTCTTTCTTTGGACGCTTCCATGCCGTTCTTCGCCAGATTAAACAGGGCTTCGTAGGTCCATTTCTTATCACAATAAAGAGCCACTGATTCGCCATAAATAGTGCAAGGGATCTTTTCTCTCCCGAAGGCACTTTCCAATCCTTCCGCCACGGATGTCGCCAGCTCCATACCGTCGACCGCTTCTTTTTTCATGGCCACCACATCACTGTCCACCGCCGCCAATTTAAGTAGCGCATCGGAAAGGCCCAAGAGGCGCTCCATGGATCGGCCCATACGTATAAGGGCCTCTTTGTCAGATGCATCGTCGATTAGATCCAGCATAAGCAAGGTACCTGTAATGGGCGTCTTGATTTGATGGGCGATATCTTCCGTATACTCCGTCAGTTGAACACGACGCCTCTCCGCCTCTTGAGTGATGCGCCTATTTTCTGATGTCATCTTCACGATTTCATCTCTCAGCTTAGAAAAATCGTCTTCTTCGGCCTCATCGACTCGAGACTCCGAATCCGAACTATGTAGGAGACGGATCATGTCGTCAACCTTCTTTTCGACTTCCATGCAAGCCTTCGCTTCAAAGCGATCGATGGCAAAGTAAAGCCCTGTGTTAATCAGAAAAAATAGCGCGACGGTCAACCAATCGAAGCGCGGAAAGAAAGCAACCACAACCATGGAAAGGACGAGATTCAGCGATAGGATCAACAGGGTCTGTCTCTTAGTCATCGCCGTCCTCCCAAAAATAGCCCATGCCCCGCACAGTTTTTATAAAATGGCCGTAAGGTCCCAGCTTCTTGCGAAGGCGCTTCACGGCGACGGTGAGTGTATTATCGTTAACTTCGTCGCCAAAGCCCCACACCTCGTCGATTAATTGGCTTCGCAACAATTGTCTGCCCCGATGTGCCAATAGCATGGCCAGCAGATCAAATTCCTGTCTATTTAAGTCCACTGCATCGCCCCGCAAGATTGCCATCTTCGATTGCCTGTCTAAGATCAGCTCTTTAAATTCCAGCAACTCTTCTTCCGGTACGCGACGCTTGAAAAGATTGTCAATTCGCGCCTTCAGTACGGGAAGGGAAAATGGCTTTGCCACGTATTCATCGGCCCCTTCAGACAAACCTTTCACGACATAGTCTTCGTCACCTTTTACCGTAAGCATGAGAATGGGCAGTTTAGAAAAGGAACGGACCCAATTTAAAAAATCGAAACCCGATCCGTCGGGAAGATTTACATCCAAAATGAGCAGATCGGCGGAGCGAATTTGCTCTTCGCCCACATCGCCCAATCGACTCGCCGCCACCACTTCCATGTCGTACCGAGCCAGATAAGTTTTCACGCCGTAGACGATGGTCTCGTCGTCTTCGATCATCAGTATCTTCAATGGTCGCCTCCCTTTACAGCAAGCCCAAGATTTCATCCAGCTTCTTCATATCCAACGCCTCTTCCACCACGACCGCCAGTTTTTCGATCTGGCTGTCTTTAAAGGCGGCGTAGTCCACGGTTTCTTTCACCGGCAGGTCTTTTTCTTTCTTCAGCGCGGCCACGATTCCCTCGGCGATATGGGGGGCGTCGAAGAAGCCGTGGATGTAGGTGCCGTAGAGGCGGCCGTTTATTGCGATGCCGCCGGATTCCGTCAGTTTTTCTATTTCTCCCGCTTCTCTTATTTTGCTTAGTCCCATATGAATTTCATAGCCCGTTACTTTTGTTCCATTCAGATTTTTCAGCAGGCCCTCGGAAGCGGTAATCGTCGTTTCCAACCGGCACTGCTTTTTTTCTTTCGAGAAGACGGTGTCCATAGGAAAGAGCTTGAGGCCTTCCATGGTGCCGCCGCTTTCCACGCCCTCCGGATCGGAAAGGGTGTCCCCCATCATTTGAAAGCCGCCGCAAATGGAAAAGACGGCGCCGCCCCTTTCTGCGTGACGCAGGACGCGGGAATAGAATCCCGTTTCTTTCAGCCATTTTAAGTCGGCCATGGTGTTTTTCGTTCCGGGGATGATCAAGAGATCCGGCTCGCCAAATTCTTCAACTCGGGCGACGGTGCGGACGCGAACATCATCCATGATTTGAAAGGGCGCCACGTCGGTGACATTGGATATGTGGGGCAGATGAATCACGGCGATGTCCACAGCTGCGTCATTCGCCTCGTGAAATTCCATGGCCAGTGAGTCTTCCGCTTCCAATTGCACGTCGGCGTAGGGCACGACGCCGAGGACGGGCACGCCGGTGCACTCCTCTAAAATTTTAAGCCCCGGCTCCAATATGGACACGTCGCCGCGGAAGCGGTTCACGACGATGCCCTTGAGCCTTCTTCGCTCGTCCTCGTCAAAGAGCTCCCATGTGCCTACAACGGAGGCGAACATGCCGCCGCGATCGATGTCGGCGATGAGTATGGCGGGAATGTCCGCCGCCTTGGCGAAGCCCATGTTTACCATGTCCACGCTCTTTAAATTGATCTCCGATGCGCTCCCCGCGCCTTCGCACAGGACGAAGTCGAATTCGTCGGCCAAGGATTCATAAGCCGCCAAGGCTTTAGGAAAGAGCTTTTTCTTTTCGGCGTAATAGGCTCGTGTCTCGAGGTTTTTGTAGACACGTCCATTTACTATAACCTGGCTCACCCCCGGCGATGTCGGCTTTAAGAGAATAGGGTTCATGCGCACGTCGGCGGGTATCCGCGCCGCCTCCGCCTGCACGATTTGCGCCCGCCCGATTTCCGAGCCGTCGTCGGTAATGCCGCTGTTCAGCGCCATGTTCTGCGCCTTAAAGGGCGCCACCCGGTAGCCTCTGTTGGCGTAAATGCGAAGGAGCGCCGCCACCATGGCGCTTTTTCCCGCGTTGGATGCCGTTCCCAATACCATTAACCCTGCCACGGTGTCGCCTCCTTTAATGCATTCAGAAAATTTTCCCTGAGTTTACTATTGCCGCTTAGATGGAGTTGAGGATAGCCGGCGTAAAAGTTTTTTCCGCAATACGCCGTGCGCCTCTTTCCCCTGCCGTCCGGCTTTTGGATGAGAAGGTCCTTCCCCTCTTCATCGGCGGCGCTGTAGTGAAATTCGTGGACGGGTGCGGCCTCGCCGGCCTTTAATAACAATCCGTCCTCTTCCGCATTTATTATCTGATAGCCGAAATGCTGCAGGCGCTCCGTCATTTTCGCCTCGCCGGGAAAGAGGCCGAAGGCTTCTCTGCCGTCGATTTTTTCGAGAAGGCTCATAAAGCCGCCGCCCTCGGCGATAAGAACGCCGCCGCTTTCGACGAAGGATTTTAAATCCCGGGCAAGGCCTGTGTTTTTCGCCAAGGCTTCTTTGTGAAGCTCCGGATAGCCGCCGCCCAAATAGACGCCGCAGATCCCTTTCGGCAGAGGATCCGTGAGCGGCGAAAATGGAATCCATTCCACTCCTCTCTCGGCAAGATCGTCGAGGACGTCTTCGTAATAAAAGAAAAAGGCCTCGTCCTTCGCAAGCGCCACGGGAATTTTTTCCCGAGTTGGGCTAATGGCTATTTCACTGCTCACGGATTCTGTTTCACAAGCCGCGAGGAGCTTATCTAAATCCACGTAATTTTCCACGACGTCCGCCCAATTTTCTGCAAAGGTGCGGAAGTTTTTTATCTCCTCCGGTCGATGCAGGCCCAAATGACGCTCGGGCAAGTCCCGATCCAAATCGGGAATGCAACCGAAGAGGGTCAGCCCCGTGGCTTCTCTGATGATTTTTTCGTAGTAGAGTGCCATGGCAGGCTTCGTGTGATTCAATATGACGCCGGCAATGGTGTTTTCTTTATAATTTAAAAAGCCCGCAAGCTCCGCGCCGAGGCTCGCTCCCTTGCCCCGTCCCGATGCGATGAAAATCGTCGGCGTCTTGGTGAAATACGCCATCTCCGCCGCCGAACATGCCGTCGTGGTGGACATGCCGTCGTAGTAGCCCATGGCCCCTTCCATGACGATGACGTCCTTTATCTCCAGGCGAGCCATAAGGTGGAAAATGTAATCGTCATCCATAAGATGGCGGTCCAAGTTCACGCCGTATGCCCCCAGGGCGCGGTGGTACATAAGGTCGATGTAATCGGGCCCGATCTTCGCCGATGCCACCGTCATGCCTCGGCGGATCAGGGCGCCGATGATCCCCATGGTTATGGACGTCTTCCCCGCGCCGGAGTGCCCGGCGGATAATAATAGTCGCTTCATAAAATCACCTGCTCATAAGCCACACGCTCGGTGCCGTCGGCCACGGTAATCACGCCGCAGTAGGTAAAGCCCGTGGACTCGATTAAACCCCTCATTCGGAAATTATCGGCGTGGGTGTCGATGCGAATGGCGGGGATGCCTTTAAACCTTACGTAGGTGAAAATCCGCTCCATCATGCGCCGACTCATGCCCTCGCCTCTTTTATTTTCGGCGACGACGAATTGATGAATCGTTAGGTAGTCGCCCTCCGTAAGCCACTCGCCGTCGATGCTTCCGTAAGTGGGATCCGCCCCTTCTTTTAACACAGCCATGCCTGCGACGGTATCGTCTTTAAAGAAGTAGCAACACCCTGCTTTGATATTTTCCAAAAGCTCTTCGGGTGTAGGAACCACGCCCTGCCATTGATCCACGCCGTCGATCTTTAATGCGGCCCGCGCCGAATCGATAAGGTTCACGACGACAGGCAGCTCTTCTTCCCGGGTCTTTACGAGGGATAGGGGCGCCTTTTTGAAATAGGGCACGGCTTTATCCATTTCCATTTCCGCCCCGTCGACGATGGTATCGACGACGAAAATATGGAGGCCCTTCTCTTCCGCCTCCCTCAGTGCCTGAGTGAATTCGGGATCCGTCTCCACGTTTGGCGTAAAGCCCCATATGCCTTTCATCTGAACCACGAAAAGCACGCCGCAGCATTTTCCTTCCGTAGCCATGTCGCCCAGTTCGCGAATATGCTTCGCCCCGCGCATAGTAGGCGCGTCGGGAAATTTCGCCAGGCCCACTTCTTCCAAGGTGACGCCCTTCACTTCCAAAAAGCCTTCGCCTTCTGTGCCTTTAAGATAAAAGTCGAAGCGACTGTTACCGTGCTTCACTTCCCTTTCGTAGGAAAGAATTTTTCCGAAGCCCTTTAAATAAGGCGCGCCGTCGAAATACTCCGCCGCCAATTGATTGGGCGCCTGGGAGTCGATATTAATGGGAAGGTCCCCTTTGTACACCGTGACCAAGCTGTAAGGCGTCTTGCGTTTCCTTGCGGGATCCGCTCCATCTAAAAGCACTTTCGCCCCGGGGATAAAAAGTTCCCGACAGCGGCCGGTGTTGGGCACGTGAACCCGTATTTTTTTGTCGTCTTTTTCTACCATAGCAATAAAGCGATTTTCCCTGTTAAGAAAAATCGCTTCTTCCATGCGTTTATATTTCATTCTGCGTCCTTTTGTTTAAAATGCCAAATCAAATAGCCTATGGCGATGACCGCCAATAGGGCCACGATAATATATTTGTAGTAATCCAAATAGGTGAGGATCACATGCCAGTTCTCACCGGTTTTATAGCCGAGAAAGGTGAGCACGCAGTTCCATACAAATGAGCCCGCCGCCGTGAGCAGGGAAAACACGGAGATTCGCATGGACACCATGCCGGCAGGAATAGAGATGAGGCTGCGAACCACGGGCACGCAACGGCCGACGAGGACCAGGGCTTTTCCCTTGTGCTCGAACTTGTTGACCACGCCCATAATTTCCTTTTTCTTAAAGCCCAGTCTGCCCATCCAACCGTGTTCGGCGGAGTCGTAAATCTTTTCCGTAGGCACCATGCGTCCGATGCCGTAGAGGATGTAGGCGCCCAAAAGCGAGCCCGCCGTGGCCGCCAAGACCGTGGGAAGAAAGGCGAGATTGCCCCGCCCGACGAAAAAACCGCCGAGGAGCAAAATCACTTCCGATGGAATGGGCGGAAATACATTTTCAATAAAGATCAATGCGAATACGGCCAGGTATCCGTAATTGGTAATGGCCGATGTAATCACACGTTCCACTGAACATTCCCCTTTTTATTGCTTAAGAAATTTCACGAGCATTTCGTTGGCCATTTGAGGATTGGCCTTGCCGCGACTTTTCTTCATGACTTGGCCCACGAGGAAACCGACGACGCGGTCCTTGCCCGCCTTAAATTGTTCCACGGACTCGGGATTTTCCGCCAAGACTTCCTTGACCATGGCTTCGATTTCCGAAGCGTCTCCGATTTGCACCAGACCTTCTTCTTCGATAATGGCCTTGGGCTTTTTGCCTTCTTCGCACATGATGCGGAAGACTTTCTTCCCGGCGTTATTGTTGATCTTGCCGGACTTCACTTGCTCCAAGAGATAGGCGAAGTCTTCTCCTTCGAAAGGCACCTCCATGTCCCCGTCGTCGGTGACTTCGATGCGGCGCAGAAATTCCGTCATAAACCAATTGGAAAGCATATCGTAGTCCGTAAAGTGCTTGGCCACCTCTTCAAAGTAGTTCGCAACTTTTTTCGAACCGCAAATGACTTTCGCATCGTATTCTTTTAGACCGTAGGTTTCGATAAAGCGAGCGATCTTCACATCGGGAAGTTCCGCCATGCCCTTGCGCACTTTTTCGATCCATTCGTCGTCGATGAACAGGGGGCCCAGGTCTCCTTCCGGTGCGAAGCGGTAGTCGCTGGCCGTATACTTCACCCGCATGACTACGGTTTTGTTTTCCGCATCGTCCCAGCGGCGGGTGGCGCGCAATTCCGTTTCGCCCTTTTCCATAAGCTCGATTTGACGGGCCACTTCGTAGTCGATGGCCTTTTCCACGGCACGGAAAGAGTTCAGGTTCTTTACTTCGGAAATGGCACTGCGTTCGCCTGTTTCCGTGTTTTTAATATTGACATTGACGTCGCAGCGCAGGGAGCCCTCTTCCATCTTCACGTCGCTGACTTCCAAATAGCGCAAGGTGTTTCTCAATTTTTCGAGGAAGAGGCGAGCTTCAAGGCCCGAGGCCATGTCCGGATCGGAGACGATTTCCACCAGGGGTACGCCGCAGCGATTGTAGTCCATGAGCGTCGTTCCTTTTTCCGTATGCAGACTCTTTCCGGTATCCTCTTCCAATTGAATTTGGTGAATGCCGATCTTCTTGGGACCCTCATCGGTTTCGATTTCGATATAACCGTGATTGGCCACGGCTTCGTCGGTTTGGGTAATTTGGTAGCCCTTGGTTAAGTCGGGATAGAAGTAATTCTTTCTGGAGAAAGTCGATTTGTGATTGATTTCCATATGAAAGGCCGTGGCGATTTCAATGGCACGCTCCACGGCGCCTTTGTTTAAGACGGGGGTGGCGCCGGGAAGACCTAAACAAACCGGACAGGTGCAGGTGTTGGGCTCTCTGCCGTAGGCGTTTTCGCAGCCGCAGAAGGCCTTGGTCTTGGTGGATAATTCGACGTGGATTTCTAATCCCACGATTGTCTTGTAACCCATTAGATATTTCCCTCCAATTCTTTCGCCGTGGCAAGGGCTTGATGGTCATTGCTCTTCTTCGGAATAATTTGAATGCCCACGGGAAGCCCGTCCTTGTCCTTAGCCGGCACGCTGATGCCGCCGGTGCCGATGAGGTTCACGGGTACCGTAAACAGGTCGAGCATATAGGTTTGAACCGGGGACATATTTTTGTCGATAGGTACAGCCACTGTCGGCGAGGTGGGACAGAGAATCACGTCGTGATTTTTATAGACCTGATTAAATTCTTCCATCATGCAGTGACGCATTTCCAAAGATTGCTCGAAGTATTCCTTGGAGTGATCCATGCTCATAATATAGGATCCGATCATGATCCGGCGCTTGACTTCGTCGCCGAAGCCTTCGCTGCGGGTCTTGATATAGAGATCGTCGATGTTGTCGTAATCGTCGGCGATAAAGCCGTACAAAATACCGTCGAAACGGCTCATGTTAGGCGCAATTTCGCCGTTGACCAAAATATGGTACACGGCAATGGCCAGATCCAGACTGGCGATATGGACGTACTCCACTTGTGCGCCCTTTTCCTTCATAAAGTCCACGGTCCGTTGAAAAGCTTCGCGAACGGAATCTTCCACGTCGAAGGTCTTGAAGGTGTCGGGAATGGCAACCTTTAGTTCGCTCAAGGGCTTGGCGCCTTTCACAGCTTCATCGTTAAGGGAGTCGTTTCCGATGCAGGTGGCGTCTCGTTGATCGGATCCTTTGAGGATTTCCAGGACGTATTGAACGTCGTCTACGGTGTGAGCCAAGACGCCGACTTGGTCAAAGGTGTTGGCCATGGCGGCGACGCCGTAGCGGGAAATACTGCCGTGGGAGGGCTTCATGCCCACGACGCCGCAGAAGGACGCCGGTTGACGCACGGAACCGCCGGTATCGGTACCTAAGCTGACGGCACAGAAATGAGCCGCAACGGAAGCGGCACTACCGCCGGAAGAGCCACCGCTGACACGGGTTCTGTCCACGGGGTTTTTCGTCGTTCCGAAATAAGAAGTCTTCGTGGAAGATCCCATGGCAAATTCGTCCAGGTTCACCTTGCCGATAAGAATGGCATCTTCCGCCTTTAGCTTCGCCGTGACCACGGCGTCGTAAGGCGAAACGAAATCGGCGAGCATTTTCGATGCACAGGTCATACGCACATCCTTCATGGCGATATTGTCCTTTAAGGAAACGACGATGCCCGCCATCTTTCCCAGAGGTTCGCCCTTTTCGCGCTTCTCATCCAATTCCTTCGCCTTTTCCAGTGCGATATCGTCGGTAAGGGTGATGAAGACATTCAGATCCTCGTCGTCCCGCTTAATATTTTCCAAATAGGCTTCCACCAGTTCCGTACAGGTAATTTCTCCGTCGAGAAACAGTTGTCTGGTTTCCAGGCCGCTTAAATGGGTCAGATTCATAAGCCCTCCTTATTCCACAAATTTAATGATTTCGAAGTAACCGTATTTCACGGCCACGGCATTACCCGTCGCGTCTTCTCTATCCAAAGAAGGACGAATTTCATCGTCGCGAAGACGATTGGGCAAAGTGTTCGTATGGAAGGTCGGCACGCAGTGAATGTCCGACTGTTTAATCGTGTCGATGAGATCCATGGTGTCGGAAAATTCCTTGACCATGCCGTCCAGTTCTTCGTCCGTGAAGTAGAGCTTGGAAATTTCCGCAATATGCTTTATTTGGTCTTTATTCATAGGAGGTTCCCCCACTTTCTATTAAAGGCTTCTTCCGATAAGACGGGTACGCCTAATTTTTCCGCTTTTTCCGCTTTCGACCCCGCCGCTTCCCCGGCGAGAACCAGATCCGTGTTTTTCGAGACGGAGCCCGTGACCTTCGCTCCTTCGGCTTCCAGCAAGGATTTTACTTCGCTTCTGGGCCGGGACAGGGTGCCCGTGAGGACCACGGTCATGTCGTCGAGAACGCCGGATTTTTTCGTTTGCTCGTAGATCAGCTCCATGCCGGCGTCCATTAAATCGTGAACGTAGCCGCCGATAACGGGATCCGTAAAGAAGAGATGAATCTCTTGGGCCGTTTCCGGACCGATGTCCTCGATGGTGATAAGCTCCGATTCATCGGCCTTTGCCAGGGCGTCGAAGTCGACGAAGTGATCCGCCAAATCGCCGGCAGTCTTAATGCCCACCTGTCCGATGCCCAAGGCGTAGATAAAATGCTTAAAGCTGATTTTTTTCGAGGCCTCAATGGCGTTTAAGAGATTGTCGGCTTTCTTTTCGCCGAATCCCTCGAGGGTCATGAGATCTTCCCGCTTCAATGCGTAAATATCCGGAATCTCGTGCAAAAGGCCCGCGGCGATTAATCGCTCCGCCGTCTTTTCGCTGAGGCCCGTAATGTCCATGGCATCGCGAGAGGCGAAGTGATCGATCCGCGCCACCAATTGGGGCTCGCAGCCGATGGTGTTCGGACAGAAGCTGTGCACGCCCTTTTGCACGAGCTCCGTGGCGCAGGCGGGACAATGGGTGATCATCTCTATTCTATCACCTTCTTCGCCGATTCCCTCTAAAATTTCCGGAATCACGTCATTACTTCGCCGTAAAAGCACTTTTCCGTTGATTCGCACGCCTTTTCGCAGGATGTCGTCGTAATTATTCAAGGTGGCCCGCTGAATGGTGACCCCGTCGATGTCCACGGGCTCCAGTATGGCCGTAGGCGTCACCTTGCCCGTGCGGCCCACATTCCATTCCACGTCGAGAAGTTTTGTGACCACTTCTTTCGCTTCGAATTTATAGGCGATGGCCCAGCGGGGAAATTTCACCGTGTAGCCCAGGGCGTCCCGCTTGGTGACGTCGTTGATTTTCAACACGACGCCGTCGATCATGACGTCCAGATCGTCCCGAATCTTCTCCACCTCTTCGATGTAATCGAGTATGGCCTGAAAGTCTTTGCAGCGCCGGGTCATGGGGTGAACGAGAAAGCCCTGCTCTTTTAAAAAGGCCTTCACTTCCTCGTCTGTTTCGAAATTCATCCCCTCGGCATCGGTGAGATTATATAAGTACGCCGTGAGCCTGCGCCGCCTGGTTTCCTTGGGATCTAAATTGCGCAAAGCGCCGGCGGCACCGTTTCTCGGATTCTTTAAGGGTTCCGCTGCCGTCTCGTTGTATTTTTTCAGACTGGCATAGGGCATAAGCCCTTCCCCCTGAACCACCAAGTGCCCGGTAAAGGGAATACTTAAAGGAACGGTGGATATAGTCACCGCCTGCTCCGTAATCACTTCACCCACGGTGCCGTTGCCCCGAGTGACTGCCCGGGTGAGCTTGCCGTCGTCGTAGGTTAAAGAAATGGTAAGGCCGTCGAATTTCAGCTCCGCCATATAGCCCATATCGTCGGCGCCGGCCTCGTGCATGCGATCACACCAGGCCTTAAGGCGCTCGTAGCTCTGGGCCTTGTCCAGGGAATAGAGAGGCTTCTCGTGGGTAAACTTTTCGAAGCCATCCAATAGATCGCCGCCGACGCGGCGAGTAGGCGAATCGGGCGCCACTTCCCCCGTCTCCTTTTCCAGGGCGACGAGCTTATCGTAGAGGGCATCGTAGGCCTTGTCCTCCACCAAGGGCGCGTCCAAGGTGTAGTAGGCGTGGGCCCAGGTATTTAATTGGTCGATGATCTCTCTCATCTTCTCCATCTTATTCCTTCTTTCGAATCGGCGCCACCTTTAAATTCAAAGTCTTCAGTCCTTTTCCTTCAAAGGAAATGACGCCTTCGTCCCCTTTTAACTGAACGATCATCCCCTCGCCCCATTTCTTGTGGACGATGGTATCGCCGAGATGTAATTCGGGTAAATCTTCCGCCACTTCCCTCGCGGGCTTTCTATCCATGGCCGCCCCGGTGTAAATCTCGTGGCGACTCTTTAAGTCTATTTTTCTGCTCTCTTCTTCGTGGACGGAAATCTTATCCTCGATCTCTTCCACGAAGCGGCTTCTGACGGCGCCGTTACGCTTGCCGTAAAGGGTGCGCGACTTGGCCGAGGAAAGAAAGAGCTTTTCTTCCGCCCGGGTCACCGCCACGTACATAAGCCGACGCTCTTCCTCCATGCTCTCTTCGTCGTCGTAGCTTCTGGAGGTGGGGAAAAGCCGCTCTTCCAAACCGACGACAAAGACCACGGGAAATTCCAGACCTTTCGCCCCGTGAATGGTCATGAGCTTCACGGCGTGGGATTCGTCGTCCAATTCATTCTTGTCGGAGATTAAGCTTAGATTGCCGAGAAAATCCGTGAGGCTTTGATCGGGATTGACTTCTTCAAATTCCGCCGCCGCGGAAATAAACTCTTCCACATTTTCCAATCGAGTGCGGGATTCCACCGTGTCCTCCCGCTTCAGCTCGTCGGCATAGCCGCTTTCGAACAGAATGGCTTCCACCAGTGCGGTCAAACCGATTTCGGCGGCTTTGTTTTGCAGAAGGTGAATCAGGTTCACAAAATCGCGTATGTTTTTATGGGCACGGATTTTCAGCTCGGGGTAGTCGTCTAATTTTTCCATGAGGTCAAAGAGGCTCATGCCCTTTTCGCCGGCGAAGGCCCGCAGCTTGTCGATGGTCGTATCACCTATACCCCTTTTCGGCACATTGACGATACGACTCATATTCACATCGTCCTTGGGATTGTCCACCGCCGCCAAATAGGCGATAACGTCCTTGATCTCCCGGCGATCGTAGAAGCGCAGCCCGCCGACGACGCGGTAGGGAATGCCTTCCCGCATGAGGGCTTCCTCAAAGCCCCGTGACTGGGCGTTGGTGCGGTACAAAATCGCCATGTCCCCGTAAGCCGTGCCCTTGTAATTCAAGTGCTCCATTTTTTGGATCACGGCCATTTCCTCTTCCGTGTTATGGTAAAACTCCCGATAGACCACGGGATCGCCGCCTTCATTGGCCGTCCACAAATTCTTTTCCTTCAACGTGGGATTGTTGGCGATGAGGGCATTGGCGCAGTCCAATATGGGCGTGGTGGAGCGGTAATTCTGCTCCAGCAAAATGGTCTTCGCGCCGGGAAAATCTTTTTCGAAGGAAAGAATATTGCCGATGTCCGCCCCCCGCCAGCGATAGATGGATTGATCGTTGTCGCCGACGACGGTGAGGTTTTTCGCATTCCCCGACAGCATCTTGACCAGTAAGTACTGAATGTGGTTCGTGTCCTGATACTCGTCCACGAAAATATAATCGAATTTCTGTTGATAAAAGGCGAGGACATCCTTCTTCAGCTGAAACAATTCCACGGTCTTCACCAATAGATCGTCGAAATCCAGGGCGTTGTTCTCCCGCTTCTTCTTTTCGTAAAGGCGATAGGCCTCCGCCGTCTGCCGCCCGTGAAAATCGCCGAAATTTTCCTTCATGGCGGCATCCGGATCCGTGCCCTCGTTTTTCCACGCGGAGATTCGACTCAGAAGGCCGTAGGGATTGTACATGTCCTTGCTGAGATTCAATTCCTTCATGCACTCTTTCATCAGCGTCTTTTGATCGGCGCCGTCGTAAATGGCAAAGTTTTTGTCGTAACCCAGGAAGTGAATGTCGCCACGAAGAATCCTCACGCACATGGCGTGGAAGGTGCTGATCCACATGCCATCGATATTTCGCTCCAATTGGCGGGCTACTCGATCCTTCATTTCCTTCGCCGCCTTATTCGTAAAGGTAATGGCGAGGATGCGGTAGGGAGAAACGTTTTTCTCCTCGATTAAGAAAGCGATCTTGCCCGTGACCACGCGGGTCTTGCCGCTGCCGGCTCCGGCGAGCACCAAGAGAGGGCCCTCTGTGTGAAGTATAGCTTCTTTCTGACGATCATTATAATTTTCTAACAACACGACCCTCTTTCTACTCTCGGACTAAATCCCTGATGACCTTCGACGCCGCGATCAAACCCGCCGTGGACGGCACGAAGGAAATGCTCGCAGGCGAACGCTCGTCGATGCCTTCCACTTTTTTCGGCTCCTCCGTAGAATAAACCACGGGGAAATCGCCGAGGCCCCGCTTTTTTACTTCCCGGCGCATGACTCGTGCCAAGGGACAGACCTTGGTTTCGGAAAGCATGGCGATCTCCAACGCTTCCGGATGTAATTTATTGCCGGCGCCCATAGCCGATAGGACGGGCACGCCGGCCGCCTGCGCCTTTTCGATAATCAATAGCTTCGCCGTCACCTGATCCACGGCATCCACCACGTAATCGTAATCGCCGAAGTTGATTTCATCGGCGGTGGCTTCGTTATACATAAGGTGGTAGGTGCGCACCGCCGTTTTGGGCACGATGGATGCGAGGCGCTCTTTCATCACATCCACCTTCAGCGCACCTACGGTTTCCGTCGTGGCGATGATTTGCCGATTAATATTCGTCACATCCACCCGGTCGTAATCCACGATGTCCAATGCGCCGACGCCGGCCCGCGCCAATGCCTCGATGCAAAAGCCGCCGACGCCGCCGACGCCGAAAACGGCGACACGCATCTGTTGCAGCCGATTGACGGCCTCCGTGCCGATGAGCCAACGGGTTCGTAAAAACGGATCCATTCCAAGCACCTCCTATCCCATACTAACAATTTATTATATCAAAAAAGACCCTATGGGGACAAACCATAGGGCCTTTTAGCATCAATGCTATTATTAAGTTGCTCACTTCTGTTTAATTATAACGATAGAGCTCAATATTTTTTTCTTCCGGCGTATCCAATCTCAGGTTACCATATACCTTTTCGCCACTTCCCGCGAAGGTGGTGTATACGTCATATTTTAAAGACATGGATGACAAAGATAATGTATTTATATACTTATCTATGATCGGTACGTATTTTTCAGCTACCATTAAATTTCTCGTCTCCGTCTTACCATCAATCTTAAATGTGAAAGCATAAGCCTTGTAACCGGGCAAAGTATTATGTCCGAAAGGAGGTGTTACATCTTCGAGACGCTTAACGGAATCCAAGGGTGTATAAATATCAGCTTTATCTAAAACACCAATAACTCGAACGCCGATGACTTTTCCACCTTTTAAGGTAAGAACAACTTGAACTCGCTGAGCACCTTTGAATTTTTTCAACTGTTCTCCTAGCTGCTCTTGATTAAACGATGTCAGGAACTTCTTATCACCTTCCACATAATTGACTCTTTCAGCAACGGGATAGAATTTCGTTCCTTGTCCATTTCCAATGGAAATTTCATAGCCATTTACAGCATTGTAATAGCCTAAATAAAAGCCTTCGAGAGTCGTTTCCATTTCTTTTGCATCGACAACCTCATGGTATCTGGTGCTCAAGGTCAAGGGATAGCCCTTGTTGATTCGTTGCGACAGGTCGAAAAGTTCCCTAGCGACTTTTTCATCCTTGACGATGAAGTCTTGTTCTTGCTTGTTTTCAAGTTTCAAGATGATACGGGAAACGCCGATACGATTATATTCGAAGTTGACGAATTCACCGCTGACCATGCCGCTATAGGGATAAACCATGACTTCCTTTAAGACACCGTTGCGCGACTTGAAGCTGACCAGGTCTCTGACATTGATGGCACTCTTGTCGATTTTCTTGCCTAAGCTGGTAATGACCGTGTCTTTATCGAATTTAAAGCTTGCGGTTTTTTCCGGCTTAAAGCTGCTGTCGACGACGACGTCTTTTTTCGTGGAATAGGAAATTTGGATGTCGTCGTTCTTTCGGCTGTCGACGATCCCTTTGCCTTCGGCGTCGTTGCCGATAACGTCGACGGAAACGGCTTTATAAGGAGCAATGCCGCCGCCTTGAGCAAATGCCTTAACTTTGACGGTGCTTCCTGCAGTAATGTCGCTAAGTTTTCCTACTTTACCGTTTAAGGTGACGGCGGTGTTGGAGTTGAGAACGAATCCGATGGTTTTTCCCGTCTTGTCCTTAATGCTGAAGGTGGCTTCATTTTTGATCACCGTGTTCTCGACGACGTCGCCTTCAAAGGTTTGTACCGCTCTGTAGTCGTAACTAAAGTCAGTGATCGTCGCCATTTGTTCACGTTTTAAAGGAGCGTTGGGATTGAAGAAGCCATCATCTCCGGTTTCATGGAAAATGCCTGCTTCGATCATTGCGGCATAGTAACCTTTAATATCTACATCCCCGGTTAAGTCTTTTGACGTCTTTCCGATAAGAGCGTTATCTTTTACCTTGATCTTCGTCTTGTCCTGAATCGGTTGAATGCCCAATGCTTTGGCATAATAAACCATAATCAGCTCGCGACCGGGGAATTGACCGGCTTTCGGTGTGTCGGTGATGTAGCCGTGCTTGTAGGCCGCCTTCAAATTCATTTCCGAAATAACATTATTTTGAAGAGCGATACAAACAGCAGGCTTCGCCCATTTAGGCACTTTATAGGCATCGGCAATGTGTCCTTGTGTGGTAATCGCTTGTGTCAGTTCCGCCGATGTGGGATTTTGAATCCCTTTCAGTAAAGTGAGTACTTCTAAATAGCTAACCGAACGGGTCGGCTTAAAGGTACCGTCGTCGTAACCGCTGATAATGCGTAAATCGCTTAATTTAGAAATGTGACTATAGGCCCAGTGATTGGCATTCACGTCTTTGAAGCTGGCGGCCATGGCCGTCAAAGGCGATGTCAATAATGCGCCTGCTAAGGCCAAAGTGGCCACTGTTTTTGCTTTGTTTTTCTTCATTTTTTCCTCCTAGAATTCATAAAAAATCCTACCTGCTCTTATTATAACATGGTGCAAGCCCTTCGCTGTTACGATTTCATTTCAAGTCCTAAGGTTTTATCCTGTCTCTTTGATATAATGGTAAAAGCAATTGTGAAATTAGGAGGGCCTATGCGATATTTTCCTCTCATGGTAGACACACAAGATAAAAAAGTGCTTGTCGTCGGCGGCGGGAAGGCGGCGGCGACAAAGATGAAGGGGCTGCTCCCTTCGTCGTTCAGCTTTTACTGCCTCGCTCCCGTCTTCGACGAGAGCTTGTGCGAATTGGCGGAAGAGCATCCGGATCGAATTTTCTTGAAAGAAAAAACCGTGGATGCCGACTTCCGCTTCTTTGCCTACGATTTTTTAATCGCAGCCACGGACGATGCGGCATTAAATGCCGCCTTGGTGCGGCGGGCAAAGCTATCTTCCGTGCCGGTTCTTTCCACGTCGGATCCCGAAACATCGGATGTTCACATGGCATCCGTGGTGAACCGCGGGCCTCTCGTGGTCAGTGTTTCTTCTGAAAATCCCACCATATCGAAGCACGTAAAGGAAGATATGGAAGCTTTTCTGGAAAGATACGACGTGGCGAAGCTGGAAGAGATGAACAGGATTCGAAAAATTTTATTGGAACGAAAGAGCGAACACATTTCTCGAATTATGGAAGATTTGTGGCGGGAAGAAAAAATCAGCAAGGCGCATTGGGAGGCAAAGTATGACCCTGAGGGTGGGAACGAGAGCGAGTAAACTGGCACAGATTCAAGCCACGGAAGTGGTAGGCATTTTAAATGAGGCGGGCTTGGATGCTGAGCTGGTGACTATTTCCACAAAAGGGGATCGTTGCAAAACCCTGCCCATTCACAAAATCGGCAAAAACGGCGTCTTTGTCGGCGAATTGGAGCGGGCCCTTCGAGAAGGGACGGTAGATTTGGCGGTGCACTCCTTAAAGGATATGCCCTCGAAGATTTTGGGCGGCTATACCCTCGCCCCGCCTCCGGCAGCACCGTCGGATGCCGATGCCTTTGTGGGGCAGGCTATGGACTTTAAAGAGGCGGATCTGGCCCGAATGGTCGTGGCCACGGGAAGCAACCGACGCATCGCTCAACTGAAGCACTTTTATCCCGATGTAGAAATTGTGCCCATTCGCGGCAATGTGGAGACGCGGATTCAAAAGGTGGAAGAAGGCTTGGCCGACGGCACTCTCCTCGCCTACGCTGGCCTCGCCCGATCGGGCCTGGCCCACAAGGTGACGGCCCCCTTGGATCCGACACGCTTTATTCCCTCGCCTTCTCAGGGCCTTTTGGGCATCGAGCTTGCGGAAGACCGACGCGAACTGCTGAAAATTTTTGCCGAAGCTTCCGATTCTCATGCCGCCCTTCGCATGAAGGTGGAGCGGGCCTATCAACGGGCGCTGAACGCCTCCTGCCAGTCCCCTATCGGCATTCACATGGAGCAGAACGGCAAAGACATCGCCCTCCACGGCTGCTTTGCCGAAACCGTGGACGAGCCCCTGATCTATGCCACCGTCACCACCACGGCTGAAAGAGCGATGGACGATGTGTTGGAGCTTGTTAGGAAGGTGAAGGGCCATGAATAAATATCCCGTCATCCTCGCCGGCGCAGGCATCGGCGGCCGCGACAACATTACCCTCGCCCTCTATAAAGCCCTGGTTCGCGCCGACTTTATCGTCTACGACCGGCTCATGGATCCCGCGATTTTGGATTTCGCGCCGAAGGCGGAGAAGATTTACGCGGGAAAGGCCGCAAGCAATCACACCCTGTCCCAAGATGAAATTCACGCGCTCTTGGAAAAGGGCTACAACTCGGGCAAACAGGTGATTCGCTTAAAAGGCGGCGATCCCTATGTCTTCGGTCGCGGCGGCGAAGAGGCCTTATACTTATCTGAGAGAAATATTCCCTTTCGCGTGATCTCGGGAATCACCTCGGGAGTCACCGTCCCCGCCATGGCGGGCATTCCTGTGACCCATCGGCACGTGGCCCAAAGCGTGTCCTTTATCACGGGCCACGGCGCCAAAGGCAAGGATGACTTTACCGTCTACGGCAAAGTGCCCGGGACCTTGGTCTTTTACATGGGACTGAAAAATGCCGCATCCATCGTCCGGGACCTCATGGCCGGCGGAAAAAATCCCGCCACCCCCGTGGCCGTGTTAAAGCTATCCGACGACGGCGAAAGTTTTTCCTTTTATACGGATCTTGAAAAAGTTGCCGCCCGAGGCCTTCCGCCCGAGGTAACGAGCCCGGGCCTCATCGTCGTCGGCGAGGTGGTGGATCTACACGAAGAGCTCACGCCCTTCAACCACTTGCCCCTTACCGGGCAAAAGATCATTTTAACCGACGAACATCCCGAGGCCATGGCGGAGCCGTTGAGGGCATGGGGCGCCCAAGTCATTCTCCGGCCCATGATCCGCACCGAAGCCGTGAATAGAGACGTGCTTCAAAAGGATCTCGCGGATTTTTCCTTCGACACTTTGGTCTTTACGTCGAAAAATGCCGTGGACTATTTCTTCGACGCATTTTTAAAAGCCCACGATATTCGAAAGCTCGCCGGCGTATCTATCTATGTGGTTGGCGAAAAAACCGCCAAGGCCCTTGCCCCCTACGGCCTTCGCGCCGACGGCATACCCGACATCTACGACGGCCGGCACATGGCGGAATTTTTAAAGACGCGACTGAAGAAGACGGATCGCCTTTACTATCCTCACGCCGCGGCGAGCGATCCTTATTTAGGGGTCGTGCTGAAAGACATGGCCTGCACCACGGACCGCATCATCTACCATACCGTCGCCCCCTCAGATCCGAAGCCCTTGACCGAAATTTCCGACGCATCGGTCTTTCTCTCCCCTTCCGCGGCGAAAAATTTTTACGCCGCCTACGGTCTCTCGGCTTTCGGCCCGACGGTCTTCGCCATCGGCGAGACGACGAAACAAAGCCTTGTCAAACTGGGAATAAAAGAGGAAAATATTTATTCGGGAGAAAAAGCCACACGCGAGTCTCTCCTGGAAACTATATTAAAGGAGCTGTCACAGCATGCGCATGCGCAGAATTCGAAACAATAAATTGCTTAGAAAAATGACCGAGGAGACCACCCTCTCCGTTTCCGATTTCATCTACCCCCTCTTCGTCGTGGAAGGCGAAGACATTAAGCGGGAAATTCCATCCATGCCCGGTGTTTACCACTTTTCCGTGGATCGGCTGGATGATGAGATCAAGGAGCTCGTTGCCCTTCACATCCCTGCCGTCATCCTATTCGGCGTCGTCAATCACAAGGACCATGTAGGCAGCGGCGCTTACGACGAAAACGGCATCGTGCAGGAAGCCTGCCGTAAGATAAAAGCTCTTACCGACGAACTCGTCATCATCACCGACGTCTGTATGTGCGAGTACACCGACCACGGCCACTGCGGCATTTTAGACGATAAGGGCATGGTGGACAATGACGCCACCATCGAGTACATGGCGAAGATCGCCCTCTCCCACGCTAAGGCGGGAAGCGATGTGATCGCGCCGTCGGATATGATGGATTTTCGCGTGGCGAAAATTCGCGAGGTCTTGGACGCAGGCGGCTTTAAGGACGTGCCCATTATGTCTTACGCCGCGAAATTTGCCTCGAGCTATTACGGTCCCTTCCGCGACGCCGCCGACAGCTGCCCCGCCTTCGGCGACAGAAAATCCTATCAAATGGATTTCCACAACGGCGACGAAGCCCTACGTGAAATCGCCCAGGATTTAGATGAGGACGCGGATTTTATTATCGTGAAACCCGGCCTCGCCTATTTAGACGTGCTGGCACGGGCAAAGGACAGCTTTAACACGAACTTCGTCACCTACAATGTAAGCGGCGAATACACCATGATCAAAAACGCCATTCGCGACGGCGTCTTCAAAGAAGACATTATTTACGAAAACATGATCGCCATGAAGCGCGCCGGGGCTAAGCTGATTATTACCTACCATGCCAAGGAATTGGCAAAGAAAATGGGAGGCAATGAATGATTAAAAACGACTTTCTCATGCAGCAAATCAAGGAGTTGATTCAGTTCCTCCTGGGCCTCGCCTATCCCATGGGCTTCAGCGACGAGGCAAAGGAAGCGACGCAAGCGACGTCTCTCTCCCAAACCCTCTATTCCCTCGCTCGGGAAGGCAAATACGGCGAGGCGGAGGACGCCCTCTTCGACGCCTTTGACGAAGGCGAGGCGGATCTCGCCACGGGCATTCTCTTCTACGAATCTCTGCTCAGAATCGACGAAAAGGAATTGCGGCGAGGAGATTTTTCTTTAAAGGAAATCGAAACGGGCCTTCGCGATTACGCCAAGCTGTTTCACGTGGATCTTTAATCCATTAAAAAAGTTCGAGTGCACTGACCCCCAAAAGTTGGACCAAGAAATCCAACCTTTGGGGGTCTTTTAATGGCAAAATACAGTTATGAATTAAAAAGGAAAATCGTCGAAGAATACCTGTTCGGAGAGTCAAGCTATCCCATCTTAGAAGATAAATATCAAATTGATGAATCACTGATCAGACGTTGGGTCAATAATTACAAACAATTTGGCGATGAAGGGTTAATGCGCTCTAGAAATAAACGTGAGTACAGTGTAGAGTTTAAGTTAGAAGCCATTACACGTTACGAAACGAGCGAATGCAGTTACCAACAATTGGCCCTTGAACTTGGTTTGACGAATCCGTCCATGATCGCCAAATGGCACAGTCAGTATCGAAAGGAGGGCATGGAGGGGCTGCGAACACATAAGCGAGGGAGACCTGTGACGAAGAAAGACGCCTGCAATCAACCACCGAAGTCTGCAACTAAGAAGGAGCCTCTTGATGCATCCTCGCGTGAGGCATTGGAAAACCGCATCAAAGAATTAGAGGCGGAGAACCGGAAACTCACCATTCAAAAGCTATACCTGGAGGAGCTAAGGAGTTTGGTGAGGGAAGAAAAAATGAGAAAAAGGCGAGGATCGTCGCCAAACTCCGAGAACAATTCCAACTAACAGAGATACTCGCTGCCATCAACTTTCCCAAATCCACCTTCATGTACTGGCAGAAAAAGTGGAGCGAAGAAGACAAAGACCAAGCGTTGAAAGACGAAATCCTCGCCATTCGGCGCGAACACAAAGACTACGGCTACCGCCGGATCCATCTGGAGCTGAAGAACCGGGGTTGGGCGGTAAACAAAAAGAAAGTTCAACGACTGGTTCAAGACATGGGCCTTCAAGTCCGTGCCTATGGCAGGAAATACAAGAAGTACAACTCTTACAAAGGCGTCGTCGGTAAGATCAAGAAGAATCGAATCAATCGACGCTTCAACACCTGTATCCCCTACCAAAAAATTACCACCGACACTACAGAATTCAAATACTACGTCGAAGATAAAGCGGGGAAACTTCAAACAAAGAAACTCTACCTCGATCCATACATGGACATGTACAATCTGGAAATCATTAGCTACGTCCTATCCGATCAGCCCAACGGCGTCACCATGCTACGAGGCTTAGAAAAAGCCATCGAACGAACCAACACCTGTCCCTATCGCCGCACCTTCCACTCCGATCGCGGTTGGGGCTACCAAATGACCGCCTATCAAGCCATGTTAGAAGAACACCACATCTTTCAAAGCATGTCGAGAAAAGGTAACTGCTACGACAACGCACCCATGGAAAACTTCTTCAGTGTACTGAAAAGAGAAATCTACGACGGTTACGTCTACCGAAGCCGGCAGAAACTTGTGCGGGCGATCGAAGACTTTATCCACTACTATAACAACGACCGAATCAAAGAAAAATTAGGAGGGCTAAGTCCAAAGCAATACCGTGAACGAATGAAAACCGCTTAGAAAATAAGTTATGTAAAACAAAATCGAGCAAGCGAAATGCTTACTCGATTAAGTCCAACTTTATGGGGTCACTCTAGAGTGCGTGCTCGAACTTTTTTTGTGCCATTTTTTATTTTGCCTCGAACAAAATGACTGACATGAAAAAATCCGCCGGCTTTCCGACGGATTTTTGTCTTGTTTAGTTTTGTTCTCTTAATTTGCGAAGAATCATTTTTTGTTCCACGCCGGCGACTAAGCGACGGGTGTAATCCACCGTGTCCGGGTTGACGGACATGGAGGTGATTCCGCATTCTACGAGGAATTCTGCAAATTCGGGGTATTGGCTCGGGCCTTGACCGCAAATGGAGCAGGTGATGCCTTTCTTGTTAGCGGCATCGACTAAGATCTTAATGGCGCGCTTCACGGCTTCGTTTCGTTCGTCGAAGTAGCCCATACGGTTCAAGATACCGCTGTCGCGGTCGGCACCCATGGTGAGCTGAGTCAAGTCATTGGATCCGATGGAGAAGCCGTCGACCAGTTCGGCGAATTCTTCCGCTTGGAAGACCACCGAGGGGACTTCAGCCATGATCCAAATCTTGAAGTTTTTGGATTGCTTCAAGCCTTCTTCCGCCAAAATATTTTTCACGACGACCAGCTCTTCCGGCGTACGGACGAAGGGCAACATGGCAACCACATTGTCCAAACCGAAATCTTCGCGCACCTTGCGCATGGCCTTACATTCCAGACGGAAGCCCTTTTCGTATTCCGGAGAAATGTAACGGCTGACGCCACGCCATCCGATCATGGGGTTTTCTTCGTGGGGTTCCACTTCGTCGCCGCCCTTGAGGCCGCGGAATTCGTTGGTACGGAAGTCGCTCATGCGAACGACGACTTGTTTCGGGTAGATAGCGCCGGCTACTTCTGCAATGCCTTCGGCCAATTGATCGATAAGGATGTCTCCTTGATCGGTCTTCGCCAGGTACATGGGGTGAGCGCCGATTTTATTGGTGAAAATAAATTCCGTGCGCATGAGGCCGATGCCGTCGAAGGGCAGGTTTTTATATTTTTCGATCAACGCCGGTTCGCCTAAGTTCATGTAGATCTTGGTTGCCGTCGTCGGTGCCACGATTTGACGAAGTTCTTCGGCGGAAATGCCGATGCCTGCGCCTGCGCCGGCGTTTTCGTCTTTTTTCTTTGCTTTATCCTTTAATACATCGCCTTCGTATACGACGCCGCGAGTGGCATCGACGGTAATGAATTGGTCGTCTTCCAAAACGGATGTCGCGGTGTTGCTGCCTACGATACAGGGAATGCCCAATTCCCGGCTGACGATGGCGGCGTGACAGGTTCTTCCACCTTCGTCGGTAACGACGGCGGCTGCGGTACGCATAGCGGGTACCATGTCGGGGTTGGTCATGCCTGTAACGAGGATGTCCCCTTCTTTAACCAGGTTAATTTCGCTGACATCTTTAATCTTTTTAACCTTGCCTCGTCCGATGCCCGGCGATGCCGCCAAGCCGCGAACCAGGGGATTTAATTTTTCAGGTGCTTGATTCATGCCTTCCTCTTTCTCGCCTTCCGATGCGCTTTCCGCTTCACCTAATGTGGTAATGGGTCTGGATTGTAAAATGTAGAGGCCCTTGGTATCTCTGTCCATGCCCCATTCGATGTCTTGTACGCTGCCGTAAAGGCTTTCGATTTTAAGACCCGCGTCGATTAAGGTGCCTAATTCTTCTTTCGTCAGGCATTCTTCCTTCACGGCGCCGGCGCCTAAAATATCTTCCACATCGGCTTCGTGGGTGCCGATGCCCGAATCATTTTGTACGACGATTTTCTTTTTGTCTGCGATGACCTTTTCGATAATCGACTTGTCGCTTTTCTTAATGACGTATTCGTCGGGCGTGACGGTGCCGCTGACCACGGCTTCGCCTAAGCCGTAGCTGGCGTTAATCATCATTTCGTCGCGGCTGTTGGTAATGGGGTTGGCCGTAAACATAACGCCGGATTTTTCCGAGTTGACCATTTTTTGTACGACGACTGCCAAGGAAACGGCGAAGTGGTCGTAATTTTGTTTTTCTCTGTAGTAAATGGCACGAGGCGTCCACAAAGAAGCCCAGCACTTGCGTACGTGATGAACCAGCTCTTCTTCTCCGGCAATGTGTAAGTAAGTATCTTGTTGGCCGGCAAAGGATGCGTCGGGCAAGTCTTCCGCCGTAGCCGAAGAGCGCACGGCCACTTGGGGATCTCTCAAGTCGATGGAGCGACTGAATTCTTTATAAGCTAATACAATTTCTTCTTCCAGGGCCGGATCGATTTCACCCTGCTCGATATTTCTGCGAATGTCGTTGGAAGCCGCGGTAAGCATATCCACGTCGTCCACGTCTAAATCTTGCATTAAAAAACGGACTTTTTCGTCGAGGCCCGCGTATTCGATAAAGGCGTCATAGCCCTTGGATGTAACGCAGAATCCCGGGGGTACGTCCAAACCGAAATTGGTCATTTCGCCGAGATTGGCACCTTTGCCGCCGACGATGTCCACGTCGTCCTTGCGAATTTCATGAAAAAAACGAATGTACTTAAAACCTGTCATAGAATTCCTCCTCGAGATTTATTATAACACAATCATCATTATGTTGTACTATATATTCCGAGATTTTTTCAGCTCAGCGATGGATTTTGTACTCACCTGCTCCCGATCGATGGAAAGGGCGGCGATTGCCTTATCGATGGCTTCCCTGTTCGGCCCTTCGATTTCCATATATGGATCGGGGAAACTTTCGGGATCCCAGCGGTCCAGGTCGATGCGGCACTGCTTAAAGGCATAGCTGATGCGGTGCTTCTTCGCTTCTTCTACCAGTCCGTAGCCCAAGAGGTCGAAGATGGCGCGCATCTCGCGGGCATCGTCGATGATCACCGTGTGCTCGTCGTAGGCACGCACGCCTTCATCGCACTTTTTCTCCTTGAAGGTGCATTGAATGGTTTCGCCCCCGTCCTTTTCGACGCGGCGAATGCGCAGATAGCCGAGCCCTGCGGGAATGGGATGGCCGGCGGAGTCGATGAGGTAGTTGGTCTGGCGCTCCTCGCCAATTTTCTCTCCGCCTAAGTCGACGAGCCTTCTTTCCATCTCATTTAAGTCCACGTGAAGGACTTTGACCTCGATTTCTCTTTCCATCCTACACCTCGATCTTTCGCAGTTCGAAATCGATGTAATCCGACGACACGCAGTAGTACTCGATTCCATCGATCTTTCCCTCGACGATAAATTTATGGCCGTAGCTGTGAAGATGGCCGTAAATGCAAATATCGATTCCCGCCGATACCATAAGCTCGGCGAAGTCGTTGGGCTCGCCCTTGGCGTTAAAGGGCGGGTAATGCAGAAGGGCGATTCTTTTTTCGATGGTTTCGCCTTTCGCCTTTTTCTCCATATCGTCGATGCTCAATTGCAGGCGGTTTAATTCCCGCTTGTAAATTTTTTCGTCCTGTTCGTCGAAGCTGGTGGCGTCGATATCCGTCCAGCCCCGGCTGCCGCAAAAAGCCACCTTGCCGTCCACGGCGCCGGTGTTGTGCAAGAACTCGATGGTCTTTAGATTCAAGCCCTTGAGCTTGTTCATGGAAGACCACCAATAGTCGTGATTGCCCTTGATCAAATATTTTTTCCCGGGCAATTCGTCCAGTCGACGAAGATCGATCTCTCCTTCTTCCAATTTCAGCGCCCATGAAATATCGCCGACGACCAGCACGCGGTCATCCTCGGCGACGAGTTTCTCCCATGAAGAAAAAATCTTCTCCTCATGGTTCTCCCATTTTTCTCCGAAAACATCCATGGGCTTTTCTTTCTTATGATCTAAATGTAAATCGCCAATCGCCCAAATCAATCGGCACTCCTTTCTATTTTAACGGCGTGGTAAATTCGATAACCTGCCGGTTTAATTTTTTTAAAACTTCTTTCAAACGTTCTTTTCTGTCTCCGTCCATGTAAACGAAGCCGTCGTCAAAGACCATGGGAATCGACGGATCCATTTTGTCGATGGCGGCGAGGCGCAAAGATAATACCAAGAGATCCGCCGTGGATCGGCTCAGCTGCGTTTCTCTCAGCCAGCGCCCGTCGGCCTTGGAAAGGACGAAGCCCTTATCCGAAAGAGCGATTTTATCGTAGCGGCCGTCGGACAGAGCGCGCATATAGGCCGCGCCGTCATTTAACAGACTCTGCTGAAAATCGTCGCTTCCCGCTTCGTCGAGCTCTCGAATCATACCTTCGCAAATTTCCACGAGCTCGAGCTTTTTCATCAGCTGCTCTTGGCGGGCGCGCTCCCCTTCGTAATCCTTCGCCGTCTGTTTCATCTTCAGGTCCAGGGCATCTTTTTCCTCGTGGCGCGCGTCCACATGGCCGATTTGTCTTTGCAGGGCTTCGATCTTTTCGTCCAAACCCACATCAAGGGGCATCTGCTCCAGCTCTCTGCCCCGCCGCATCATGGCGTCGGCCAGGCCTTCCATGGTAATGTCCTCTTCCGTCAAGGCGTCGAACCATTGGAAGCAGGCGTTCTTTTTTTCCAGCAATTGATCCCGCTCGAAAAAGGCCTGATGGTAGCGCTTCATGGTGCGCAGGGTCATGCGTCGCAAAATAAATAATACGAGGGTGGCGGCAAAGCACAAGGCCGTAAAAAGCGCCGAGGCCGTCGCCAAATCCATGCGATCGCGAGAGAAGAAAAAGGCAGTGAGTGCGGCCAAAATAACCGCCGCCAGCCCGGCCAACTTGTAATAAATGCCTCGCGAGAGGCCTTTGCCGCTCTTTCGCTCGTAGCGTTCGATTTCTTTCTCGTTTTCATCCAAGGCGCGGTCCCATGCCCGCACCTCTTCCGTCGCCGATGCCAGCCGAGGCAAGAGCACTTCCTTGTCCCTCGCCTGTTTTTGGCGCTGTTTTAAATCCCGAAGGCGGCGCAGCAAATCTTCCCGGTCTGCTTGCGTTTCGTCGTAGCTCCTGGACTTGGCGCGATAGTCCGCCATGGTCTCTTCCAAATCCCTGAGCTTTTCACGATTGTCGCCGATGGGAGATTTTTTCGCCCGCGCCGTGCCCAAGGCTTTTTTCTCCTTAGCCAGGTAATCGAAGGCGCCCTGCACGTCCAAAGCGGTGCTGCTCGTGTGCAGGAAGTTTTTCATTTCCTGCATGCGCTTAAAAATCGCCTCCGCTCCCGTGGACTGCAAATCCTCCATGGCAAAAAAGCGCAGAAAATCGCCCTGAGACAGATTCCAAAACAAGGCGCCCGGTTGCGGAATGCCGGAAAAAGTATAGAGCTTTTCCGAATCCGGCAAAAGCCGATTGCTTTCCATATCGAAAATCTGAAGGGATTCTTTCTCTTTTATAAAATTTCGCTCGATTAAATAGCGCTTCTCGGCCACGTCCAGCTCCATGGCGGCGGAAAAATCCCTGCCTTCCAAGGGAAAGTAGTCGTCATAGGCCGAGGAATAGAGTTTGCGCGCCGGGCTGTCTTTGGAAAAGCCGTATAATATGGCCTGAATACAGGCCGCCGTCGTGGTCTTCCCCGATTCGTTGGGACCCTTGAGGCATTGATAGCCTTCGTCGAAGGTCACCGTCGTGTCGTGAAAGCATCCAAAATCGCGCATGTAAAGTTTATGAATCATAATCTTCCCCCAACAGGGCCCGCAAACCTAAATCACATAGGGCGAGGCGCGTCTCTTCATCGGCATCGTAGTCCTTTGCCCGCGCTAAAAAAGCGCCGAGGAAATCCCCTTCGTGCTCCTTCTCCATCTGCTCGATAATTTTCGGCAAATTCTTTTCCCAGTGAAGTTCATACAATAGGCCTTTTTCGTCGAAAATCCTCCTTAGCTCCCTATCCAGTATGCCGCTGTAGGCGCCGGAAAGGTAAAAGCTGTAGACGGCATCGTCGGAAGAGGCCAAGGCATGAGCATCGGCGACGATTTCATCGTCATCCTCATCGTCTCTTCGCAAATAGTTTTTCTGCCTTAAAATCCGCTCCGCCACAGGCACGTAACGCGTCGTAAGAAGATCGTCCAACTCGCCCAAGATGACGCCGAGTTTTCCTCGATCCGTTCGATCCAAGGGCTCCGGCGTGCCACACATTTGCAATTTGTTTTCGTACATGGTCGGCTTGTGAACATGACCCAGGGCGATGTAGTCGAAAGCATAGAGCAGATTGGCGTCCACGGGAAAATAGCCGTCACCGCCGCTCCAATTGCCATGGTGCAAGAGCACGCGCCGGAAATCGACCTCGTCGTCGCCGTCGAACTGCAGGATTTTATTGTAACTCGCCCGGGTCCAGCTGGTGCCGTAAAAGGCCACGTTGTTCGCTTCGTCGACGTAGCGGTCCATGGATTCATTGGAAAACAAAACAACATTTTCCGGCAGACGGGACGAAAGGTAGTCGTAAAGTTTGTAATCGTGATTGCCCAGAAGCAGCAAGGTCGTAAAGGGGGCCCGGTCCAAACAGGCCAGGACGTAATCCACTTCTTCAGGCATGACCTTGTCCTGCTCGAAAATATCGCCGACGAGGAAAAGATAGTCGATCTTTTCATGAATGCCCAACTTTAAAATGCGCTCAAAGGTGCGAAAGCGGTCTTTTCGCCCGATCTTCCGGACCTCTTCCCGTTCGTAGGGGAAGCTTCGCCCCAAGTGAAGGTCCGCCGTGTGCAGAAAACGCATTACTTAATTAATTTTTGTACCGCTTTAAACTCTGCGGTACCGGATACGCTGTTTAAATCGAATAAAATCGTCTCCGTGGAGCGAATCGACGCACCCATTTGACGCATTTCCTCGAAGGCATAGAGGGCGTTTTCGGCGCTTCTGGAGCTGACGGCGTCGTGGGCCACGGTAACTTCGTAACCTTTGGCGATGAGATCCCGCACGGTCATTAAGACGCAGATATGGGCTTCGATGCCGCATACCACCACTTGCTTCGGCTTCTTTTCGTCGAAATAAGCGGCGATTTCCTCATCCAACATACAGGAGAAGGCCTTCTTGTCGAAATCCGCACCACGGGTCACTTTACCGCGAATGGCTTCGTCAAATTCGCCGAGGCCTTTTTTATATTGGGTGGTAAAGACGGCGGGAATTTGCATTATTTCGGCCGCATCGGCCAGTATGCCCGCATAATGCTTGACGCGTTCGTTGGAATCCACGGCGGCAGCCAAGGTGCCCTGAATGTCGATAAATAAAAACATGACCTTCTCTCTATCTAGGCAAAAATCCATTTTATACCTCCATTTGTTGTACATCTATTTTGTTCATCAGACCTTTTAGTATACCGAAATCCGTGTCCGGTTCCGTCACGGCGGCGGCCTGAGCCAGTTTTAATAACATCGTCGCATCGTATTTTCTCACGATGCCCGCCGCCAAAGCCACGGCGGCGGCGTGGAGATCGAAGTCCACGCCTTTTTCTTCGTTTTTTGCAAAGTAGTAGCTTTCCCGGGCATAAAGAATAGAGCCCCGCTCGCTTCCCGTCACGAGAATCAGGGGAATGTCGCCGCCATAGAGCTTATCCAGGCCTTGAACGATGTCGCCCAAAAAATTCATGGGCTTGTCCAGCAATTCTCCCAACACATCCCGCTCAACGACGATGCCGAAGGGCCTCGCTTCTCTCGTCTCTTCCGGATCATCTCCGCTTTCGGCGAGCATGATTACCGGCTTCGACTGTTTGCGGGCGTAGCGTACCAAGGGCAGCTTCATGGCTTCGGATTCATCCCTGCGGTTGCCCTTTGCCAGCACCACCACATCCGATGCGTCGGCCTCGTTTAAAAAGCGATCGTAGAAATCCACCATATCTTCCCTCGTCAGCCGAGGTTCCGGAGTTTCGATGGTCGAGGTCCTGTTTTTTTCTTCTAAAATCAAACGCTCCATGGTTTCGTCGCGAATGGCCTTCACGACGACATCGGTGCCCGAAAGGCCCATGAGTTTTTCGTAACGTTCCCCGGCGTTGCCTCCGAGAAATGTCATGAGCTTGGCGCTTTCATTGATATTTCTCGCAAGCTTGGCCATATGGGCGCCGTATCCGTCAGGCGCAATTTGTTTTTCCCGCACGAAGGATGTGGCGCCTTTGGGAAAGCTGTCCCCTTTTAACCGCGTCTCTAATATGGGATTTGTATCAATCAGTAAAATCATTATGCGTTAAATCGACGAATCACTTCTGCTTCGATCCAATCGATTTTCTCCTTTGCTTTGTCTTTATCTTTATCGCTGCTGTAAATATAGAGCTTGATCTTCGGCTCCGTGCCCGAAGGTCTGACGAAAAAGCGACTGCCGTCGTTTAAATGATATTCCAATACATTGCTCGTGCCGATGCCTTCCACGCCTTCGGCGTAGTCCACCTCTTTTTCCACCGTCAGGCTTTCGATGGAGCGAATGGGATTTTTCCGAAGATCCTCCATAATGGCTTGAATCTGAGCTTGGCCTTCCTGTCCTTCTTTCACCACGGACAGAAGTTTTTCTCCCTGATAATCGTATTTACGGAAGATATCTTCCAACACTTCCGGCAGGCGCTTGCCGATGCTTAAATAATAGGCCGCCATTTCCGCCGCTATCATGGAAGTAACCACGGCGTCTTTGTCGCGGACGTGATCGCCGTAAACATAGCCGATGCTCTCTTCGTAGCCGAATAAAAATTCGTATTCCTTCGTGTCGTCCCATCGATTGGCCGGGGCGCAAATATTTTTAAAGCCGGTTAGGGCATTGAACATGGCGACGCCGTAATGCTCACAAATTCTGCGGCCGATATCGCCGGTGACGATGCTCTTGACCACGGCGCTGTTAGTGGGCAGATCGCCTTTGCTCGAGCGACGGGACAAAATGTATTCCAAGAGCAGGGCTCCCGTTTGGTTGCCCGTAAAGGGAATGTATTCACCGGCTTCGTCTTTTGCCACGATGGCCACCCGGTCGCAGTCGGGATCCGTGGCGATTAAAAGATCTGCATCCACTTCTTTTCCCAGGTCCAGCGCCTTTTCAAAGGCATGGAAATCCTCGGGATTGGGATAACCCACGGAGGCGAAGGTACTGTCCGGTTCTGTTTGCTCTTCGACGAGATGAATATTGTGAAAGCCCCGCTCCTTTAAAATGCGGCGTACGGGCAGATTCCCCGTACCGTTTAACGGTGTATAGACGATGGAAATATCTTTTTTTACATCGTCTTCCACGGCCTTGTCCAACGTCAGAGCGTAGTATTTTTCTTCTACGTCATCGTCGATGACGTGAATCAAGCCTTCCTCTTTGTACGCCTCAAAGGATTTTTCAGGCCACACATCGTAACCGTATTTGGCGATTTCTCTGGAAATCTCGTCGGCCATGGCGTCTTGAATTTGGGAGCCCTCTTTCCAATACACTTTGTAGCCGTTGTACTCCTTGGGGTTGTGGCTCGCCGTCACGACGATGCCCGCCTGGGTTTTAAGTTCCCGCACAGCAAAGGACAGCATGGGCGTCGGACGAATGCCTTTATAAATATGCACTTGAATGCCGCAGGAGGCCAACATGGCCGCCGCCACTTCCATAAAGCGCTCGCTGCGCTCTCGCACGTCCCAAGCGATGGCCACACCGCGGTCCATGGCTTTCTGTCCACGCTTTTCAATGACGCCGGCAAGGCCTCGCGTGGCGCGGGCGATGACCTGTTCGTTCATGCGATTCGTGCCCGGCCCGATCTTGCCGCGAAGGCCCGCCGTGCCGAATGCCAGCTCCTGATAAAAACTGTCCGCCAATTCTTCCCCGGACATGTGCTGTAGCTTTTCTTTATCTTCATTGCAAAGGGTGGTCAGTTCTTTCCAATAATTAAAACGTTCGTGAATCACTATCTCAGCCCTCTTTCGTTAAATCTGCAAATTCTCCCTTTATCAATCGACGTAAATCTTCCGGATCGACGCGCATTTGCAGGCCTTTCTTTCCGGCGCTGACGTAAATGGCGTCATACAAAATGGCGCTTTCATGAATATAGGTGGGGAACAGCTTTTTCATGCCCACCGGCGAACAGCCGCCCCGAACATAGCCCGTCAAAGGCAGGAGATCTTTCACATGGAGCATTTCCATTTTCTTCTCGCCGGAAACTTTGGCCGCTTTTTTTAAATCCAATTCGTCCGCTACGGGTATGACAAAAACGAAATGTGCCTTGTCCTTTCCCTCGGCAACCAATGTTTTAAACACGGCCTCCACGGGCAAGTTATTGAGTTCTGCAATTTTAACGCCGTCTACCTCTACATCTCCGTCGTATTCAAAGGTTTCGTAAGGGATGCCGTCGGCATCTAAATGCCTCAGTGCATTTGTTTTTTTCATAATGACACCTCGCTTAATAGTATACCCGAATTTATAATTTACTGTCATTAGCTATAAAGCATCCATGCTATCTGATAGTTATTATATCAGTTCAGATCCGTAGACGGCACAGGTTTCCCGATCATTTACCATAGTGATCACGGAAACTAAATCAAGGCATAAAAAAATCGACACAGGCTTTTCTGTGCCGATAGGTTCTTATGCTTCCATGGTTTTCAGTCCCGACTTGGCAGCCCATATGAGAGACACGGTAAGCAGTATATGTCCGACGCCGGATATGGCCACCATGCCGATGCGCGTCACCTCTCCGGGGGTGTAGCCGTCGATCATGCCGTGGAGGAACATGGCGCTGAAGGAGAAAAACATGCCGAAATTATAAATCGTAAGCAGTTTTTTCAAGCGGGCGTTTTCGAATGCTCGATCCCGAATAAGCAAATAGGCTAGGGTCAAGAGGACAAAGCCCAATACGATTAAGTGGACGTGGAGAAAAGCCATTTTTGCCTCCACGGGATAAATCTTTCCGATTTCCCGGTAAAAGGCTCCGGCGAAAATGCCGAAGAACAAATAGGCCAGGGCGAATTGAAGCAGGTCGTTTATTTTGAAGTCGCCCTTTAGATTGCCATACAACTTCCAGACGATGAGCACGTACATCACCGTCTTCGGCATCATCAACATGCCAATGGTGGGATAGATGTTTTTAAGCAGAACCACGGGAACGTAAAAGAGGAAACTGAAAAAGACGAAGATATAAAGCTTGCCGAAATTTTCATTTGTTCTTTCTCTATACAAGAGTGCGATATCGATGATGCCCATGAGAGCGAAGGGTGCATTGGATATCAAATCCATGGAGGTGGCTCGATTAAAGGATAGGATCACCGTCACGATGCGTATCAGAAAGAGAATGGGCATCAGAACGTCCAAGCTGCGATTCGTCTTCTTCATCTCCCGGCGAATATAGTAGTAAAACAAAAGATAGAACAGAGACATGGTCATAGCAGAAATACGCGTCCCGAGAAATAATCCGGCGGCATTCACTTCAAAGCCGTCGACTGTCGCCTGAGCCACGATCCGCGGAATCAAGTGAACGGAATCGCCGAGCCCCAAGAGCAATGTCATGGCGCCGATTAGGCCGCTGTTCGGCTTTCTCAAAAGCAAAATTCGAATGCCGAGAAACAAAACGAAAATCAAATACATACTGTCAAAAAACAGCTCAAAGTCTTTCATTGCCTATGCCCTCCAGTAGATACTCGATGTATTGCGTCGAGACCTCTTTAAATTCTTCCTTGCTGTAATCCTCGATCATGCTGTCTTTAATCAGTTCGTGGAATACCGCCATCATATATAAAATCATATGGGCCTCGCTCTTTCCGTAATGCTTCTTCACGAAACTTTTTCCGTGGGAAAGGGTGCTTTTTTCAAAAGCCAAAAACTGAGGCCGATACAAATTCCGTAAATTGTGATCGTAAAGATCCTCCAACAAAAATTTCTGATAAGCCCAAAGAGTGGCTTCGGGGTCGTTGTGATTTTTTTCGAATAAATCAAAAAACACGTGGTGAACGTGGCCCGTGGCTTCTTTTAAAACCGTGAAATAGCAATCGTCCAAGTCCTCGAAGTACTGGTAAAAGGATCCCCGCGCGATGTCCAAAGCCTTGACGATTTTCGATACATTGATTTCATCCACCGGCGTCTCTTCAAAAAACTCTCGCAGGGCAAGCTGCAGCCGCTCTTTCTTTTCCTTATCCAAACGTTCAAATGTTGCTTTCGCCATGATTACCTCCATTGTGACACGTTGTCATATCTTATAGAATACGCTTCTCTGTCTTCCTTGTCAACTGACAAAATCTATTAAAAAACGCCCCGACATTCGTCGAAGCGTTCCAGGATTACTAAAAGCGATTTTATTTAAATCACACTACACGTCTAAATCTAAATCATCCACATCGCCTGCATCGTAGGCGTCCCAATAGCTGTCGTAATCGTCGTAGATCTCCGCCTCGTCGGCTTCGCCGTCGTAGCCCTCGTCATAGAGAATGTCCTGCTCGTGAGAATCGTCGTCCTTCTCTTTGTGCGTAAAGATACTTTGATTTCCGCGCTCCTTTCGCAACCGCTCTTCCTCACGAATAATGTAGTGAGCCAACCACAGTTGAAAGAACTCGTCGGCCTCCCGCTCGGCTTCTTCCTCTTCCAAGCGCAATGCTTCCGAATCAGGATCTTCGTCGATGCCCTCTTTATACGTGACCTCGGCGCTGCTGATCAACGACTCCAGGGTTTGAAACTTCACGCCGAAATCCGTGCACTTTTCATAATCGCCGGTGACATAAAAACCGGGAGCCACTTGCTTCAATAAATTATCGGCAAGGGAGTTTAAAATCCTTTTTAAAAAATACAAATTCCACCGGGATCCGTCTTCGTTATGTACGACGCCTTTTTCCATGAGCAGTTCCAATCGACACAGTGAATCAAACTGACTCTTCCGAATCAAAAAAGGATTTGTAATGGAAAGCTGCGCCAAAAACAAAGCCACTTCTTCGCTTACATTGTATTTAATCGCTCCTTCATAGATACTTTTATACAAATTCTGCGCCGATTGAATCGTTTCATCCAACTCCTCGCCCGTGTCCACCAAAGCCAGGGAGCGAATAATCTGATCTCTGTCCGTGGGATTTGGCTTTGCTTTCTTTTCTGTCGATCCAACTCCCGTCGACTGAGCCTTATTTTCCGGCGGAACATAGGGAAATTTTTTTCGCAAGTAAATAAATAGAAGAAGGAAGAAGATGCCGGCACCCATCCACAACCAAAAATACAAGTCCATAATCGCCCCCGCATCGCCAAAAAATTTTACCTAAATCGCAAATCTATTATTCTATGAACACAATAAAAAAGCAAGCTTACAAAAAGTAAACTTGCTTTGGCGTACCACAGAGGATTCGAACCCCTGACCTTCTGGTCCGTAGCCAGACGCTCTATCCAGCTGAGCTAGTGGTACAAGTGGAGCGGAAGACGAGATTCGAACTCGCGACCCTCGCCTTGGCAAGGCGATGCTCTACCACTGAGCCACTTCCGCATATGGTGGAGGAGAGTGGATTCGAACCACTGAAAGCTGAGCTAACGGATTTACAGTCCGTCCCCTTTGGCCAACTCGGGAACTCCTCCCTATGGAATTGTATCCATTTAAGAAAAATGGCGACCTGGATCGGACTCGAACCGACGACCTCCAGCGTGACAGGCTGGCATTCTAACCAACTGAACTACCAGGCCAGGTTGGTGGGCGCAATAGGGCTCGAACCTATGACCCCCTGCTTGTAAGGCAGGTGCTCTCCCAACTGAGCTATGCGCCCTTATATGGTGACCCCGCCGGGATTCGAACCCGGGTAACCGCCGTGAAAGGGCGGTGTCTTAACCGCTTGACCACGGGGCCTTATGGTAGCGGTGAACAGACTTGAACTGTTGACACTACGGGTATGAACCGTATGCTCTAGCCAGCTGAGCTACACCGCCATAATTAGTTCATCGCTTTGCAGAAGCAAGACGATTAACTCAAAAAAATAATGGTAGCGGGAGCAGGATTTGAACCTACGACCTTCGGGTTATGAGCCCGACGAGCTACCAGACTGCTCCATCCCGCGCTATTCATTGCTGATGGATACATCATCCATGATGGTGCCGAGGACCGGAA